>NZ_CANLZV010000002.1 GCF_947495665.1 uncultured Sunxiuqinia sp. | reverse complement strand
GGTGGCGTAGTTCAGTTGGTTAGAATATCGGCCTGTCACGCCGAGGGTCGCGAGTTCGAGTCTCGTCGTCACCGCACAAAAGTTCTTTAAATAATTTATTATCGTATTTAGTTTGAATAGATTCGTTTTATTCAGGCTGAAAAACAAGGTGGCGTAGTTCAGTTGGTTAGAATATCGGCCTGTCACGCCGAGGGTCGCGAGTTCGAGTCTCGTCGTCACCGCACAAAAAAGCTGCTCAGCAATGAGTGGCTTTTTTTGTGTTTTGGAATATGTGTTATGTTTACATGACTGATTCAGCTTAGCGAACCTTCAAATCCCATTCCAACATCAATTTAATGTCAAGTTTCAATCCAGAGAGGGGATCAGTTTGGCTTAAAAATTTGTACATCTGACCTGATCGTCTATTTTTGCCGCCCCGAACTAAAAATTGAAAACCTGTTTCCATACCGATGGATCGCCATCAACCGGAAAGAATAATCACCAAAAAAAATAGTAGCCATTTTGCCAGGCAAAGGTTTGGTAAATAATTGATCCATTTAAAAATAATTTTGATGAGGAAGATTTTTAATTTATTTGATTTAAAACAACAAGTTGATTACAAAACGGAGATTCTTTCAGGATTGACCGTGGCACTGGCCTTGGTGCCCGAAGCCATCGCATTTGCCATGATTGCAGGCTTGTCACCTCTGACAGGTCTATATGCCGCTTTTGTCATGGGCTTGGTAACTTCTATCTTGGGTGGACGCCCAGGCATGATTTCCGGTGCAACCGGAGCAGTGGCTGTGGTTATTGCTGCCTTGGCTTTGTCGCATGGTCCCGAATATATTTTTGCCACAGTAATCCTGGCGGGATTGATTCAGGTATCGGCCGGTGTATTGAAGTTAGGAAAACTGATGCGTTTAGTTCCTCATCCGGTTATTTTTGGTTTTGTCAACGGCTTGGCCATCATCATTTTTATGGCACAGCTGGATCAGTTTAAAGATGGTTCGGGAAGTTGGCTGACTGGCCAGCCTCTTTATATTTTACTGGGCTTGGTTTTACTTACCATGCTCATCATTTGGGGATTGCCTAAAATTACCAAAGCTGTACCTGCTTCATTAACGGCTATTTTGGTGATTTTTGGCTTGGTAAGCTACTGGGGAATTGACACCCGAACCGTAGGGGACATTGCTTCTATCAACGGCGGGTTTCCACCTTTTCATATTCCCGCAGTTCCTTTTACCTGGGAGTCTTTTGTGCTTATTTTTCCCTATGCCGCAATTATGGCTGGTGTAGGCTTGATTGAGAGCTTGTTGACTTTGAATATTGTGGACGAAATTACAGAGACCCGTGGGCGTGGCAATAAGGAAGCGGTAGCCCAGGGAACAGCCAATATCTTGTCTGGATTTTTCTCCGGAATGGGAGGATGTGCTATGATCGGGCAAAGTCTGATTAATATATCTTCCGGAGCCCGTGCCCGTTTGTCTGGTATTGTGGCTGCTGTCATGCTTTTGGTGTTTATCATGTTTGGTTCGGGCCTGATTGAAAAAATGCCGATGGCAGCATTAACCGGACTGATGATTATGGTAGCCGTTGGAACCTTTGAGTGGGCCAGCCTGAAAACCTTTAACCGCATGCCCAAATCCGACATTTTTGTCATGGTGCTGGTTACCTTGGTTACGATTTTCTTACACAACCTGGCTTTGGCTGTTGTGATTGGTGTGGTTATTTCAGCGCTGGTTTTCGCCTGGGACAACGCCAAACGAATTCGGGCCCGAAAGCACATTGATAAAAACGGCATTAAGCATTACGAAATTTACGGGCCCTTGTTTTTTGGCTCAGTAACTGTTTTCAACGAGAAATTTGATGTATTGAATGATCCCGAAGAAGTGATTATTGACTTTGCTGAAAGTCGGGTGGTAGATATGTCGGGGATTGAAGCACTGAATAAATTGACTGAACGATACCTGAAGGTAGGGAAGAAGTTGCACCTGAAGCACCTGAGTCCCGACTGCCGGCAGTTGCTTCACAATGCCAATGAGATCATTGATGTCAATATCATTGAAGATCCAACCTATAAAGTTGCGGTAGACAAAATTTAGCCTGAACCTCGTTCATTTAAAAATAGTATGCAAAGCGGATTGGACGGATAGTCAAATCCGCTTTTGTGTTTTTGTAGCCTTGTAAACATCATGCAGGATGTACTTGTTGTATTTGTTGAAATTACTTGTTTAACAATACTGAAAACACGCTTATGAAAAGCATAAAAAAGATCCATCAACCCGTTTATGAGCCTATTCAGGACCTGGTGACTTACCGGGCTATCCCAACACCTTCGATCAATTACCTCGATCCGTTTTTGTTTTTGAATCATCATGGGCCACAAACCTATGCTCCGAATAATTCAGGTTTGCCTTTTGGCCCACATCCACATCGGGGCATGGAAACGGTTACGTTCATTTTGGAAGGCGATATTGCTCATTTTGATAGTAGTGGCGGTAAAAGCGTGATTGAAGCTGGTGGGGTGCAATGGATGACTGCTGGTCGTGGCTTGATTCATGCGGAAGTTTCGTCTGACGAGTTTAAGCAGAAGGGTGGCCCGCTTGAAATTCTACAGCTATGGATTAATTTGCCGGCACAATCGAAAATGAATGAACCATTCTACAAGGGATTGCACAAAGAAGCCATTCCAACGGTGAAACTGGATGAAGATCGTGTTCAGGTAAATTTGGTTTCCGGGGAATGGCATGGAAAGCAAGGTCCCTTTCACTCCGGGATTGGCGCGCAGTTGGCTACCGTCAACTTCAAGTCTGGTGGTCATTGGCAGGCGGACATTCCAGAGTCCAACAACATCTTTTTCTACCTTATCCAAGGTGAATTGAATGTGAATGGGCAGGTAATTCAGGAAAGAAGCCTGGTGGAGTTTGAAAGGGAGGGACAGCAGTTAAAGCTTGTGGCGAACAAGGCAAGTGTCCTGCTGCTGGGATATGCGCCTCCATTAAATGAGCCGGTTGTTTCGCAAGGGCCGTTTGTGATGAATACCCGCGAAGAAATTGAGCAGGCCTATGAAGATTACCAAAATGGGAAGTTTGGACGCTGGGTGCATTAAGACATCTGAAAATTGACTTTTGCTAAGTCGTACCAAGCTGTGATCGCGGCCGGAAAAGCCTGTATTTCCGCACGAATGGAGGGCCTATTGGGATAAGGAGGAAGGTTTGCGGATTACATAGTGATAGGCTAATGGTAACATTATCAGAGTTTTTCAGGAAGGTGCAATTCTTCACAAGGTTAAATTACTATCAAGTTCCTGTCCGGCATGGCTATACTCTTGTTTTAAAGTGTACTTTTGCGGGCTCTTAACAGAAAACGAGGATAGTATCAATGATTACAGTATCAAACTTAGGAATTCAATTTGGTAAGCGTGTTTTGTTTCAGGATGTAAACCTGAAATTTACTGCTGGCAACTGCTATGGCATAATCGGGGCTAACGGCGCCGGAAAATCAACCTTCTTAAAAATGCTTTACGGAGCTCAGGATCCGACTTTCGGACATGTGAGCATTGCTTCCGGAGAGCGCCTTTCAGTACTTAAGCAGGATCACCAGGAATTTGATGATGTGCCCGTGTTGGACACCGTGATGATGGGACATGAGAAGCTTTGGCGTATCAAGGAGGAGAAGGATCAGCTTTACATGAAGGAGGATTTTACGGAAGAAGATGGCATGAAAGCTTCTGAGCTGGAAGATCAATTTGCCGAAATGGATGGCTGGAATGCTGAAAGCGATGCCGCCAGCTTACTAAGTGGACTGGGCATTGATGAATCGCTTCATTACAAGTTGATGAAGGAGTTGAGTGGTAAAGAAAAAGTGAAAGTATTGCTGGCTCAGGCTTTGTTTGGCAAACCCGACAACCTGTTGCTGGATGAGCCTACCAATGATCTAGATTTGGACACTGTTTCGTGGCTGGAAAATTACCTGTCGAATATTGACCAAACAGTATTGGTGGTTTCTCACGACCGTCACTTTTTGGATGCTATTTGTACACATACTGTCGATATTGACTTTGGAAAAGTGCAGTTGTTTGCCGGGAACTACAGCTTCTGGTACGAATCAAGTCAGTTGGCCTTAAGACAGCAGGCTGCACAGAATAAGAAAGCAGAAGAGAAGAAGAAAGAGTTGCAGGAATTTATTGCCCGCTTCTCAGCTAACGTGGCGAAGTCGAAACAAACGACCAGCCGTAAAAAGATGTTGGAAAAGCTAAACGTGGATGAAATTAAACCTTCTACCCGAAAGTACCCCGGCATTATCTTTACACCCGAACGCGAGCCTGGAAATACCATCTTGGAAGTGCGTAATTTGAGCAAATCTTTGGGAGGCGATGTGCTTTTTAAAGATGTGAGCTTTGTGGTGGAGAAAGACGAAAAGATCGTGTTCCTTTCGCGTGACCCGCGTGCGATGACTGCCATTTTTGAAATTCTGAATGGCAATGACCAACCAGATACTGGAGACTTTGACTGGGGAGTAACCATTACTAAAGCGTATTTGCCTTTGGATAACTCACAATTCTTTGAGAAAGATTTGTCCTTAGTGGACTGGTTAGGCCAATACAGCTCTGACACCAGCGAGCAGTACTTGCGTGGTTATTTGGGCAAAATGTTGTTCTCAGGCGAAGAAATCTTTAAAAATACCAAAGTGTTGTCGGGAGGTGAGAAGATGCGTTGTATGATTGCCCGCATGATGCTGGCCAATGCCAACCTGATGATGTTGGATACGCCAACCAACCACCTTGACCTGGAGTCGATTCAGGCATTTAATAACCGTTTGACTCAGTTTAAAGGAAATATCCTGATGTCGTCGCATGACCACGAGTTCATTCATACGGTGTGTAACCGGATCATTGAATTGACTCCAAACGGAATCATCGATAAGCAAATGGAATACGATGATTACATTACCAGTGAAGAAATCAAAGAGAGAAGAGCAGAAATGTACAAGAAATAAAATCCTTCGGGATCACAAAAAAAGCCTCGCAATTGCGGGGCTTTTTTTGTGCTTCTTGTTAAGGTGGAGCTAACGATTTTCTATAATTAGCTCAGCTTATTTTTATAGTCGTCATAGCCGAACTGGCGGATCAATTCAAATTCGCCATTTTCCCGGATAATTCCGATGGATGGGTGTTGCACGCCATTGAAAAAAGTTGTTTTCACCATGGTGTAGTGAATCATATCTTCAAACAGAATGGAATCGCCAACCTGCAGTTCCTGATCAAAAGACCAGTAGCCCATATAGTCGCCACTCAGGCAGCTGTTGCCTCCCATGCGATAGGTGGGCTTGTTGCCTACCGGACCAAAGCTGGCGTGGCGAATTCGGGGCTGGTAAGGCATTTCCAGGCAATCGGGCATGTGTGCGGCAAACGAAACATTAAGCATGGCCGTTTGTATCCCTTTATTTTCAACTACATCTAGCACCGAAGCTTTCAAAAATCCGGTTTCCCATGCAAAAGCGCTACCGGGTTCCAGTATAACATGCAGATGCGGGTAGCGGCTTTTAAAGCCTTTTAGTAGCTCAATTAAGTGCTTGGTGTCGTAATCCTTGCGGGTCATCAGGTGTCCGCCGCCCATGTTCAGCCATTTGACTTGCTTCAGGTATTTGCTAAATTTTTCTTCCACGGCAGCCAGCGTTTTTTGCAGATCATAGGGTCCCGATTCGCACAAAGTATGAAAGTGCAGTCCTTCCAGTCCTTCCGGAAGCTGATCGGGCAGTTGTTCGGCAATTACGCCCAGTCGTGATCCTGGAGCACAGGGGTTATACAGTTCTGTTTCTACTTCTGAAAATTCGGGATTGATGCGTAGTCCGGCTGAAATTTTATGTCCGGCTTGTGCCAACTGAGGCTGAAAACGTTTCAACTGGCTCTGCGAATTAAAGGTGATGTGGCTGGAGCAATTCATCAGCTCAGTAAACTCAGCCGGATCGTACACCGGAGCATACGTGTGTGCCCGGCTGTTCATGTGTTCAAGGCACAAACGAGCTTCACTCAGCGAGCTGGCAGTGGCCCCTGCAATGTATTCTTTAACTACAGGAAAGGCGCTCCACATGGCAAACCCTTTGAATGCCAGGATAATTTCAACGCCGGCAGCATCCGCAACTGAGCGAATTAGCTTCAGGTTTTGACGAAGCAACTGCTCTTCCAACACAAAGCATGGGGAGGGTATATTTTTAAATTGAGTCATGTCAAACAATCAATGGTTATCGGCTGTAAAATAAGTAATTTTTTAGGGGATTCTTCAAGGCTTTTTATTGCACAGTACTTAAAAAGAAACTTAGGCAATAAGGAAAAATACCAATGCGGAAGAATGGCTGACCAACTTTTGGAAGCATCGGCTTAAATCCGGGCAGAGGAGCCTTCGGTTGTTGATTCTTAGAACCGATAAAAAAGCTTGTTTCTTCGAATGACTTTGTGCATCAATAGAAATAGGAGAGTTCCAATTGCTCCGCCAACAATTGTTCCGAGAATGTCTTTCCAGTCGAAAACACCTCTGGGTAGGATGGGTTGCACAATCTCATAAAGGATATATCCCAGTGTAAAAAAGGCAATTAGTCGCAGCCCTTTCTTTTGAGGTGGATTGAAGATGGCCAGCCCAAAAAAAATTTGAACGATTATTCCTCCTAAATTTCCAATAGAATCTGCCAGTCCAAAATCATTGATGTTGTTTTCATAAATGTATGGCCGGTATATTTCACGTCCAATTTCAGTAATTGCAAAGACCAGCAAAAAAGCCATGAAACAGGCAATTCGGTGCGTGTCTAAGGTCTTAATTTTTTCGTAGTCGATGAAGTAATTATCCTTTGATTTCATGACGCAATTTTAACGTTCCAACATGATTGTATAATCGATAAAAACAGGTGTACGGCAAATCGAAAAGCATGTTTTAATCAATCTTTTTCATTTCAACCCAAAAAGGGAATATGTTTTTTGAACCAATAGCGTAAAATGGGATCAAATCGCAATCCATTTCTGAAAGGAAGACGTTTTTCATCTCGATGATATCTGTATCCTCCCTTTCATTGTGCATTTGCTTGACTATTGTATTTGCTTCCAGGTACATCCTCCCATTGGCTTTAACCGGTTTAATAAATTTGAATTTTATATCATAATATCCTTGCTTGATGCTAACTCTCCATTTGCCATATATTTCTTCCTGCGCCCAAATGCCCCGCTGCCCCGACGCATCATTCCGATTGAGGATTATTGGATTTTCTTGTTCACTTCCAACAATAATTCGTGGCTGGTTTAGAAGGTTCTCAGAGCGAATCAATTCTTGATACGTTTTGTCAAGTTCCGTTTTAAGCTGCTTTGCGATACTTTCATTTTTCCCAATGATGTTATTTTGCTCATAGGGATTTTCTTCAAGGTTGAACAGCTCAAAATTGTTAATGGTGGCGTTATAACCTGTTTTTCCAACCAGTTTGTAATTTCCTTGTCGTAAGGCCATATTGTAGTAAGGCTCGGGGTAGCGTCTTGTCCAGTAAAAAAATAAAGGCCTTTCTTCCCAGTTGGATTCGTTACCCATAATGAGAGGAAGCAGGCTTTTCCCATCAATAACTTTTTCTGGAGGCAAATCAACCTGGCATAGCTGTGCCAGGGTAGGCAAGATATCAATATGAGCGGCCATGGTTTCAATCTCCTTGTTTTTTTCAAACATTGAAGGATAACGAATGAAAAACGGCACTCGGACGCCTCCTTGGTAAACATCGCCTTTACGACCTCGCATGCCAGCAACATATCTTCTTTGCTGCGGCCCATTGTCAGTCATGAAAATAATTAGCGTATTATCTGAAATACCTAAGTCATCCAGTTTTTGCAGAAGCCTGCCAATATTATCATCGATGTTGGTGACCATGGCATATACTTTACGGGCATCTTCCTTATTTTGCTCACTCATTGGCAAAAAAGGCCGTTTGTCGTCTTCAAAATTAGCAGAGGGATCAATGTCTTTGTATTGCAAGTAATATGCTTCAGGAACCTGTAAAGGCGTATGTGGTGCATTAAAAGATAGGTAGCAGAAAAAAGGTGATTCTTTGTTTTGTTCAATGAAATTGATGGCTTGTTTTGTAAAGATATCGGAGCAATAGCCTTCGTAAGCTTCTTGTTTATTGTTGTGCCAAAGCACAGGGTCGAAATAACTTCTATCGCCTTTGAAGTAAGTGGTAATATCACCAACTTGTCCCATTCCTCCTGAAAGATGAATCAATGATTCATCAAAACCTTGATCGCTTGGTCGACTGGGGTAATTATCGCCCAAGTGCCACTTCCCAAATATCCCGGTTTTATAATTGGCTTGTTTCAGCATTTCAGCAATGGTGAACTCGCTTGATGCCATGATTGCTCCGCCATTGTAAGTATCTCTTACACCGGTTCGTAATGAATAGCGTCCGGTCATCAAACTTGATCGGGTTGGCGCACATACAGGGGAAACATAAAAGTTGTTGAAGCAAATACTTTCTTGAGCCAATTGATCAATTACGGGCGTTTTAACGTGAGGATTCCCGGTGATGCCTAGGTCGCCATATCCCTGATCATCGGTTATGATTAGGATAATATTGGGTTGTGGATTCTCCTGAGCCATACTAACTGTATGAAGTAGGGACAAACAAAAGGATGTGGTTAAAAGAAAATTCGTAATTTCCATCGTTTGATTTTATTTACGGTTACTTGTTGGCTATTTGAATGTCATGGTAGCTGCTCCAAAAGCATTTTAGATTGCTATGGGGAGATAATTCAACGGAAAGTGAAGAATTTTTGTTGGTGTTAAGAGCGACAAGTAGTTGGGAACTTCGTTTTGGCATTGTGTTCGTTGTTTTTTCTATTTACTAAGGTAACGAATTTTGCTGTTCCCGAATTGACGTTGTTCGTTTTTTACCAGCTACTTTAAAGGGTATCGCCGGGGCTCTCATTTAGAGTTAGGCTTGCTTACAGAGCCTATCAATCGTATTTGATAGCATTGCTTGACGGAAGTTCCCAATTGGAAATAGCCTCCAGAAGCGGAAAGCGCAGTATTATTTTGAAACTTACCAATTAAGTGTTGGCGCCAGAATAAAACTACTGCGTACTGCTTTAGAGATTATTTTTAAGCAGTATGAAGTAGTGCTTAAAATAAAGCAACACCGGACTTATAGAAAAAACAATTCCGGTTCTTTTCGCACGGAGCTGCAATTCTGGATTAATCGCTCAGAAAATTCGATGAAGATTTGGTGTGTGAATGATTTTGCCTTTTCCGGACAGTGCTTCACACAACTGTTACAGCGAATGCATTTTTCAGCATGAATCGTTCTGTTGTCTGTTTGATCAATCGCTTCCATGGGACAAATTTCAACACAAACACCACAGTCTGTACATTTTTCATTCGTTTCCGGAGCCATTAGGGGCATTGGTTTTCGTTCTTTGTAGGGAACGTTTCCCTTTACCGTTAGCCGATGATTCTTGAGCTTAGGCAGCTCGTCTAATGTGGCTTTGATTTTTTGTCCAAATTGAAAGGCCGCGCTTAGGTCTTCAGCATCAGGCCGGTTGGTAGCCACTTTTTCGGTATAGGAATGTTCGCCAATAAAAGCTCCTGCAGCAATACCTTTAAACCCCCTTCCTTCAAAGAGATCTTTCAGTTCGAGCAGTGCATCATCGTAGTCACGGTTACCATAAACAACGGTGAAAATAGCAGGGGTATTCTGCCCTTCAAATGTTGAAAAAAGCTCCTCCATAAATTCTGGAATACGGCCCGCATAAACCGGCACAGCTACCAAGAGCAAGTCATCGCTGTTAAAGCTGAGTTTACGGTGTTGGTTGCGATCCTTTTGAGTGGTTAAGTTGTAAGTAAGTGCGGGAACGTCCAGACCTGCAGTAATTTGTTTGGCTACTTTAGCCGTTGTTCCGGTTGGACTAAAGAAGAGGGTATGAATTTGGGTTACCATTGTACAATTGATTTTTTTGCCAAAGTTAACTGTTTTCATTGCTTATGTAGGTTTAAGGATAGTTTCCCTTGAAGTGATCCATTATGAACTGCCAGGGTTGACCTGGCCGGATTATTAACTAAAAAATGACCGAAGATCTTTTCTTCGGTCATTTCTCTATTTAGCTTTTGAGATCAAATCTCTTTCAGCTCATCTCAGTATAACTGTATATTTTCAAAAGGATTCTTTAGTTATGCTGCTATTCAATTTTGTCAATTTTTAATACCCAGGCTTCGCTGTGGGTTTGTTTCTTTCGGATTGATTCCGGGATTTCAACCACAAAACCTTTGCCCACTTTCTCCCATTTAAGCTTTTCTTTACTGCCCAGTAAGCTGATGGTTGCCTGTTTGGCAGGAGCAATGGTGGACATCCAGATTTTAGAAGGGAGTGATGGTTCATCCTCGTCGGCCAGATAAATGGCATATACGGCTTTGGTGTGCCGGTTTTGGGTCAGCGCTACTTTGCCCTCTTTGTAAGGAGCAATGGCGCGCGAACTATAAATTGCCTCTCCGTTGATGGTCATCCATTGGCCAATTTGTTCCAACAATTCATAAGCTTCAGGATCAAATTCTCCTTCCGGGTTTGGGGCAATATTTAGCAAGAGGTTTCCCCCTTTTGAAACAATATCGACCATGGTGTGGATTACCTGATTGATGGATTTATATTCCCGGCTTTCGCGCCACGACCAGCCATCTGCTGAGGCTGTCAGGCAAGTTTCCCAAGGCACCAATAAAGCTTCTTCCGGAACTTTGTTCTCAGGAGTAATGTAATTCTGGTGAGGTCCTTCTACTGCGCGGTCAACAACAATCAACCCCGGTTGTTTTTTTCGTGCTTTGGCTGCAATTTCTCCCATCCGAAGGTCCTGGCTCTGCAGGTTGAACTGCTTAAAGCCTTTCATTGAGCGGTAGGCCCACAATTGCTGTTCGGTATAAGGCTGCACCCAGCCACCATCAAGCCAAAGGATGTCGATAGGCCCGTAGTTTGTCATTAACTCGTCAATCTGGTTGTGGGTGTATTGAACAAAGTTTTCCCAGCGTTCCGGATAGCGGGCAATGCTATAGTTTGGGTTGCGGTCGGCTGTGGCATTCTCCGGCCACCAGAAATAAGGCGAATTCCAGTCAGGTTTTGAAAAATAGGCGCCAATCATAAATCCTTCGGCACCAAATTCCTTGAAGATTTCCTGAGTAACATCGGCCTTGGGGTTGGTGTGAAAAGGCGTTTTGGTATCTGTGATTTTGTAATCCGAATATTGGGTGTCATACATGGCAAAGCCGTCATGGTGCTTAGTGGTGAAAACCACATACTTCATTCCGGCTTGTTTGGCCTTTTGCGCCCATCGCTTGGGGTTGAATTTTACGGGGTTGAAGGTCGTTTGAAGATTGTGATAGTCCTTTTTGTATTCTTCGTAATTGTCGTTGTTGCGAAAGCGTTTGATCCATTCTTCATCCTCGCCACAAATTGACCAGGATTCGATGATACCCCACTGGCTGTATGTGCCCCAGTGCATCATCAACCCAAACTTCAAATCCTGCCATTCTTCCAGTTTTTGAAGTACCAGCGGATCTGTTTCAGGGATGTATTTTTGTTTTTCTTCCTGGGCAAAAGCATTGGTTGTAAGGACAATTAAAGCCCCTAATGAGAGCTGTTGACAACGTTTTAAAAAGCTTCTGAATTTCGACATAATGAAAATCGTTAGATGAATTGATTAATAGTGGCGGACAAGGTATAAAATAACGGCCATTTTGCTATGCTGCTCTGTCCTGAATTTTAAAATTTGAGTATTCAACTATTAATCGATAGGGGCTGGAAGTTGTCTGGAATTATCGTTAGCATGGCTTCCGGCTGCGGTCAATCTTTTCAGTGACCGAAGCCGGAAACAAATGCAGTCGTTTACTTTTCCTTCCGGTTCTTTCGGAACTTCTTCCAGAAATGACGAAAGACAAACACGATGATCCAGAATGGCCACAACTTGATCATAAGCAGGGTGAAATCAACAAATACGTACCAGCCCTTGGACAGCGATTGTTTGAAGCGTTCGAAAAACTTATCGCGGTTGGCCGGTGTGTATTTATAGGCCCTTTGCTTGGTAAGCTCCAAGTCAAGGGTACTGTAATCCACCTGGTCATTTAAGTACTTCAGCTGGCCGGTTGTACTTTCAATTTCTTCCTCCAAGCCACGTATCTTTTCTTCAATCTCCAGAATTTCTTTGACGTTTTGTGCTTGTTTCAACAAGTCCTGGTAACGATTAAGGTAATTTTGCTTGTTTTCCAAGCGCGTTTCCAGATCAATGAAGCGGGCTGTTACATCACGGGCATCAATGGCTTTGTATTGAACCTCGCCATTACCTTGCTCAAGGGCAGCAATGAAGTCCTCAAAATGTGCGCTCGGAATACGGATGGTCAGATTGTACGACGATTCCCACTCGGAATTGTTAAAGCGCTCATTGGCGTAGTAACCGCCAAATGCTTTTACCGTAGTGTCAGTGCGTGTTTTGGCCGCTTCCAGGTCGTTAACCTTCAGGCCCAGGCGACCATCTTTAATGATTCGCTTTTTAACGACTTCCTGCGTAGCCTGTTCGGGCAGGGGAGTCGCAGGCGAACTGTTCAATTCTTGTTTGGCTACCGGCATGATGGCCTGTTCGGTATCCGCAAGTTCGTACACGGCCTGATCATGTTGCTGAAGGTTACAGGAAATCATGAAAAGAAGCAGAAAGGTGAATGACATAAAGGTTTTCATTGGGTATCGTTTTAAGTTGTTGTTCGTTTTTGTGGCCCAAAACCGTTGTTTTAAATTCGGGGACTTGCTTTTTTTATACTAAAATAGCGAATTGTGGCTTATAAATTTGAACCACCTTCAATTTTCGTTCTGTTAGGATAAGCATTCCTTATTTTAAGGAAAGAACGGAGGCTAATTAGCTTGTTCCTTTGTGGGTAAAATTCTATTTTAGCTAGCTAAAACTTGAAAATCAAGGTTCATGAGGCTGCGTTTCCTGCTGTTGTTGTCGGTTGTTTGCTTTACGGTGTCTGCGCTTAGTCAATCGGCAGACGATTTTAACGAGGTACTGGACATTCCTCTTTTCTATTCGGAAATGAATCCAGAGAGTCCGGTGGGCATTTTTTCCCTGGACCTTCCGATGTATTTCTCTTCTAAAATAACTGCGAAACATGAGTTGTCGGCAGCTTTTACCATGGCCAACAGCTGGCATCCGCAAGCTCGCTTTATGTATCCCAAAAATTTGACGCCAAGACACCAGCAAGACCTGGAAGAGATTTACATGTCTCAGCGGCCCGAGTACTTCGAGCTTATGGGCATTGAAACCGATGATAAGTTGTTTCAATCGGATGGGGTCTTGAATCATCTTAAACTGACGTACCTGACCACCTGGACCAACAAGCACAGCCTGGTTGTTAATTTCAACATTCATCAGCTAACCGGAGGGCGGTCGCCCATTAACTTTTTCGTTAGCGATGGTTTTATTGAAGAATTTCATTCCAATGTGGCCATCGAAGATAACTACGGAAGGCGCTTATATCCTTTCAACCGGGCTTCCATTCAGTTTGATGATGAAACCGGAAGGTCGTTTCGAATCGATAAGGGCGATGTGTTTGCCAGTGTGGTGGATGCCCATTATTACCGGCAGCTATTCAGCCGTGCAAACGAGCATTGGCGCTTTGATTCGCAGCTTGGCGCTCACGTATCGATCCCTTTAAACGAGTTTCATCCCTACCTGATTCCGGGGCTTTCGGCTGCTGTGCGCATGGACCTTCGGCTGGGCCTGAAAAGCTCGCTGAGCTATGCGGTGCAAGGGGGCTTAACGGACCAGACTTCATTTAAATTGGGCGAGGGAGTCCGGGCTATTGATAACCAGTACCGCAAGCACTGGCATAATTACCTGGCTTTAAATCTGATGTCGAAAAAGAAAAACACCCTGGTCATTGGCTTGCTGGTAAATTACCAGGATGCGCTGATGAAGGGAGGCTCTTATTCCTGGGATCAGACGGATTATGAGGAAATTGGGATAGATGTGCTGAAGGAGGGCGATGTTTGGGAGGGAGAGCCCATTGAACAGGAATTCTACTTGTCGAAAACCACGCCGGCAGCCCTTTACTATTACTCGCTGAAAACCTATTTTATGCTCGGCTTTCATAAGAATGGCAACGCCTTTACGGTGTATTGCGGCGAAGACCTGTTTTCGGTGAATAATGCGCCGGATATTCAGTTCAGCTTTCAATACCGCTTTTCTCCTTTTAAAAAGAAGGATTGAGGGGAGGTTTCAAGTTCCAAATTTCAAGTTTCAAATTTCATGAATGGTCGCCGCATGCGATGCAATTAAATGACCCCCAATGACAATTAATGACGACTAATGACCATCAACTCCCTTCTGCCTTTCTCCTGCAATCATCCCAACTTCTTTTTTTGAACAAGCCCGCACTTTCCATGTTAATTAGGTTTAAACTTATTTTGAGATGGCAGATATTAAGGATCGGAGGGAACGTTTACCCCGCTGGATGAAGTCGCCGCTTCCCAGTGGTGAGAACTACTCAAAAGTAAAGCGATTAATTGCAGAGCATAAATTAAACACCATATGTACCAGCGGAAATTGCCCGAACAAAGGGGAATGCTGGAATGCCGGAACCGCCAGTTTTATGATTTTAGGGGACAAGTGTACCCGAAACTGCCGGTTTTGCTATGTGAAAAACCTGATTCCTGATCCGGTGGATTGGGAGGAACCACAACGCCTGGCAGAAACCATTAAAACCCTGGGCTTAAAACATTGTGTGATTACTTCGGTTGACCGGGATGACTTGCCCGATGGGGGCGCTAAATTCTGGGCAACAACCATTTCGGCCATAAAACAAACAAGCCCGGGAACCACAATTGAAACGTTGATTCCGGATTTTCATGCGAAGAAAGAGCTGGTACAACAAGTGATTGATGCCGGCCCCGAAGTGATTTCGCACAACCTGGAAACCGTGAAACGACTCACCCCGAAAATCAGGAGTACCGCCCGTTATGATCGGAGCCTGAAGGTGATTGCTTACATTGCTGAGGCCGGTTTGGTGGCTAAGTCGGGAATTATGCTGGGACTGGGCGAAACACCGGATGAAGTGCTGGAAGCCATGGATGATTTGAAAGCCGCCGGATGCAAGGTGCTGACCTTGGGCCAATACCTGCAACCAGCGCCCAACCTGATGAAAGTGGTGGAGTACATTACCCCCGAACAATTTGAAACCTATAGAAAAGAAGCTTATAAACGAGGTTTTCGTTATGTGGAGAGCAGTCCGCTGGTCCGCTCTTCCTATCACGCAGAAAGGCACGTCAATGCCTGAAAAATTAGTTTATGGAAAAAAATCTACACCAGGTCCGGGAGATCGAACAGCTGACTCCGGAGACCTTCCTCATCCATTTGGATCGACAAAACTTTGAGTTTAAACCCGGGCAATACGTCATTTTGCGTAATCCGGAGACCGGTGAAGGCCGGGAGTATTCAATCTACAGTTCCACCAGGGAAGACCGGCTATCCTTTCTGGTTCGGGAGATTAAAGACGGCGATTTTTCCCGTTTTCTGAAACACCTGAAACCGGGTAGTTCCTTGATGGTAGAAGGCCCCCGTGGTTTTTTTATCCTCGACGAGCAATCACTCAATGGGCATCCGCTGCTGTTTATTGCCACCGGAACGGGGATCAGTCCGTTTCATTCGTTCGTAAACAGCTACGACAAGCTGAACTACCAGGTGTTGCACGGCGTTCATTTTGCCGATGAAGCTTATGGCCGGAGCGCTTTTGCCGAAGATCGGTTTTGCTTGTGTACTTCGCGCGAGGATAAGGGCGATTACTTTGGCCGGGTAAGCTACTACCTGAAAGAAAAACCGGTTGATAAAGAGCTGATTTGCTATCTCTGCGGAAATTCGGATATGATTGAAGAAGTGACCAATATGCTGGAAACACACGGTATTTCGCCCGAAAATATTCGCACCGAAGTCTTCTTCTGATAAGATTGTTGGCTTACTTTAAGCCATTTTCATTCGCTTGCTGGCAGCTATTTTCTATTTTTGTTAGCGTGAAATCCTTTAGCAAGTATTCATGATAAACATTTCAATAGATGATTCGCTGAGGCAAGCTTGTCCGGCTATTCAGCTGGCTTGCATTTACAGCGAGGTGATTGTGCATGCGCAAAACCAGGCCTTGTGGCAGCTAATTGACCAGACCTGTGAAGAGCTGGCTGCGCAAATGAAAACCGAAGAAATCCGGCATTTGCCGGCTATTGCGGCGGCGCGTCAGGCGTACAAAGCCTGTGGGAAAGATCCGGCGCGTTACCGTTTGTCGGCCGAAGCCTTGTTGCGCCGGGTGCTTAGTGGCAAAGGACTGTACCGGATCAACAATGTGGTTGACTTGTTGAACCTGGTGTCTATTCGAACCGGATTTTCCATTGGTGGTTACGATGCCGATCGGATTAGCGGAGCCATTCGGATGGGAATTGGCCAGGCCGGCGAACCCTATGAAGGACTGGGAAGGGGCGTGTTGAACATTGAAGGAATGCCTGTTTTTCGTGATGATATCGGGGCTTTTGGAAGCTCGACCTCCGATTCGGAACGTACCGGAGTGACCGAGCAGACCAAGCATTTTCTGATGGTGCTGGTTTCGTACGACACCAATGCGAAGCTGCAGGAAGCCAGTGAAATGGCGCAGGCCTTTTTAGCCGATTTTGCCGAAGGTAAAGCAATTGAAAACACCCTGATTTCGTTGTGAGATGAAATACATTTGTAAGTTCTTGTTGAAATTGTGGGGCTGGAAAGCCGTGAATGGCATAATGCCCCACAAAAAAGCCATCATTATTGGCGTACCGCACACCAGTGCCTGGGATTTTGTGATTTCCTATTTGTACTACACCTCTGTTGGGGGTGTGGCGCATGTGATGATTAAAAAAGAGTTTTTCTTTTGGCCATTGGGCTTTTTCCTCCGCAAGATGGGGGCTTTGCCCATCGACCGGTCCAAGGGGGCGACAGTGGTTAAGCAGGTGATTCATGAAATGAACAGCCGCGAAGAGATGCACCTGGCCATTACGCCCGAAGGCACCCGGCAGCTGAACAAACGGTGGAAAGCCGGTTTTCATACCATTGCGCGTGCAACGGGAGCAACCGTATACCTGGGCTTTTTTGATTTTGGACGGAAAGAGATTGGCTGGCTGGAAACCCTGCCTTTAACCGATGACGCTCAGGCGGATATTCAGCGTATGAAAGCGTATTACCGCCAGCGCGGAGTTGTTGCCAAATACCCCGAACTGTTTACGGCCGAAGAGTAGAGGGCGAGGGCGGTTGTCAGTTTTCAGTTGTCGGTTGACGGAATTGAGGTAACACCAACAACTAATATTCTTTGCAATAATTGCGAAACAGGATTGAAAGTTGCTTATAGCGCACTTGTTAATTGGCGTTGATTTTTTTGTGAAGTTGATCGGCCTATTTTTATCAAAGCCGGAATCAAACTGAAAGCTTAGTGCAAACGAGAAGTTCCGACGAAGGAGGAAATCACTCGTTAAACTTAGCTTTTAGAAAGATGGAGGATGAAGATAAAAATCAGCCTTGAATTTTCTGTTTACTCTTTGTTTCAAGACGGCAGCGTAAAATCCGTCTGATAAGACTTTGTCAAAAAAAATTGATGAACCAATTAGTGAAGTGCCCTATAAAGTTCTAATAAATGTAAAGACACCATTAAAAAATAAAGGATTTGCCGGACGAACCGGACAAATCCTTTCCCAAACGTGCAATCTCTCCTCTAATCATCCTCTTCCTATGCACAACACTATGTTTTTAAGCCGTGGCTTTCTTTTTCTTTCGACGTCGTTTCACCGCTTCGTTGGTCGTTTCAATCACCTCGGCAATGCTGTTGACAAAATTGCCGTAAGTGCTGGCATCAACGGCTTGCATGGCCCGCAAGTAGGTAACCAGTTTCTGGTTAATCAGCTCAATAACCTGCAACTTGAGGGTGGTGGCATTGACCTCGTTTGATTCGCGTGCTTTTTCGAATTCATAGGCTACGCGGGCTGTTTCAAAATTGGCTTGCGAATCGCTTAGGCGTGCAACACATTGGTCAAAGCCCGACAGTTTGGCCGCGGCTTCCTGAATTTCGGGTTTTGCCAAATCACCCAAAAGCGATTGAATCAGGCTTGATTCCGACCCGTAGTTTTCGGTAATAAGCGATGTGAGTCCGTAGTGTTCCAACACCTCGTAAACGACCGATGCTGGCTGGTTGATCTCCGGATTGGGGTGATGAACCAGCCCCAGTACCAGGTAGTGAAGCGAGCGGATATTCCCGTCGCGAATTTCATCCAGTCCTTCCAGTTCCGATTCGGTTTTCATGCGTTTAATGGCCCTTATAAGCCGATCGGATTCGGTTTGCAGGTCGCCAAAAATTGTAGCCAGGTGAGTATCTTGAGTAAGACCAGCATTTTGATACATGCTAATCATGCGTGAACTGGCGTCACTTACTTCGGTAGCGCGACTTTGATAGATTAGTTTTTTAATCATAAGTTGCTCTTTTGGTGGTCCATGCTTGCTTTCGGCTGTCTTTTCCTCGGGATTTATTTCGGGTAAAAACACCCTACTGAATTTTTTTCTAATAAAAAGTTACAATAAAAATCATTATTGCATCTCATTATAATGAGGTGTTTTTCAGCATTAAATGAGTGTTCACAAGCTTTTTGTGCCCCAAAATGCCTTGGGTAACCGGCATCCATGCCCCAAAAATGGGGTGGGTGCGTGGATAAACATCCATGCGTTTCCTGCGCGGTGTTTCTTTCTTTAGATAAACATCCATAGGTCGATTTGGCTCCGGTGAGGAAATGGATGTTTATCCATTTCTTGCTTGCTTCTTGTTTCTATCTTTGGATAAACGTCCAAAGCTTTCTTTTTGCTGGTTGGGGCATTTTACGTTTATCCATACGCTCACCCAAGTCTGAAACGGCCTTTGGAGAAGGGGTGCTTGAGAATGAAAGTGGCTAGGCTATTGATCGGATTACTTCAAGTCGTCCGATCATTAAACGTTTTAAGCTCGTATGTTCCGACACCTCTGTTTCCGCTATTACCCGAGGCTTCAAAGCCGGGGGAGCTGCAACAAAAGAACACGGTTTTCGTTACTCGTAATGCATGGTTTTACAGGAATTGGAACAGGTTAAAGCAAGAAAGGAGTCAGTATGAAGTACCGGGTGCATCGGTTGGAGGTAAAGAGCAGCAACATGCAGGAAAAGCTGGAGCAGTTCCTCAATCAAATGGAGGGTGAGCTTGTTTCGGTGTTTCCCAATGTGCGTCCAACATTTCAGCCAATGGGGGCTACCTCGAAAATTGATTTTCTGTTGATTGTAGAAAAGCTCAAGTAAGGAAGGTTTTATTGGGCTTGAATGAGCAGGCATAAAAAAAGCCCCGCTAGGCGAGGCTCTTTATTACTTGTTATGGTGTGGTGTCGGACTTAGTTGTTAAACCAGCCGTCAACCAACTCTTTGTGTTCGTTGTACCAAGCCAGGGCTGCTTCGTCTTCCTGTCCCGGGTTGCTTTCAATAGCTACCATCAAGGTTCCCAGCAAGTCATCGCTCATTTTGAAATTGCCGAAGAAAGTGGCCAGTTCCGGATTGGCTGCTGCCCATCCTTTGGTAGCAATTACCGAAATGGATTCTGCTTGTCCCATGGTTCCTTTCGGATCTTCCAGAATTTTCAGATCGTAGCGGGCAAATTTAGTATGAGGTTTCCATCCGGTTACAGCAATCCATTCGCCTTTGTCGTAAGCTCTTTTCAGCGAGGCCAACATACCGGCTTCACTTGAAGTCACCAACTCGAAATCCAGGTTATAGTCTTCAATCACGTTTTTCGTGATGCCCATAATTCCGGCTCCGGGGTCAATACCAATGATTTTACCATCGAATTTTTCTTTTACGCTGTTCAGCTCGTCCAGCGAGTTGATTTCAACATACTGAGGAACGACTAATCCCAGACGACCGTCGTCGTAAACCGCACCTAGGTGCTCCACTTTGTCGCCAAATTTTTCCATGTAGCTTTTGTGGGTAATGGGTTCCCACACTTCCATAAACAAATCGGCATCGCCTTTGGCCACTGCGGCAAACACCGGAGCTACATCGGCAGTGATGAGTTCCACTTCGTACCCTTTTTCTTCCAGCACCACTTTGGCCAGGTGAGTGTTGGCAATACACTCAATCCAGTTCACCATGGCAATGGTTACTTCTTTGTTGTCTTCTTCGCTGGCGTTATTTTTACTTCCGCCAGTACAGCTGGTGAAAAATACGGCTAATGCAAGAATAAATCCGAATAAACTAGTCTGTTTCATATTATTTCTTTTTTTGATTTTGACCTAAATTTTGTGTAATACGGTCGAGGATGATTGCCAGCAGTACCACTGCCAGTCCGCCTTCAAATCCAAGACCAATGCGTAGTTGGCTAATTCCCTGAAGAACGATTTCTCCAAGTCCTTTCGCTCCAATCATACTGGCAATAACCACCATGGAAAGCGACATCATAATGGTTTGGTTAACACCCGCCAAAATGGTTGGCATAGCCAGGGGTAATTGCACCTTTACCAGTAACTGGCGAGGGGTAGCCCCAAAAGCTTTGGTGGCTTCAACAATGTCTTCAGGCACTTGCTGGATCCCCAAAGAGGTGAGTCGTACCACCGGAGGCATGGCAAAGATGATGGTTGCAAAAGCTCCGGGCACGGTTCCCAATCCGAAAAATAGCACGGCCGGAATCAGGTAAACAAAGGCCGGCATGGTTTGCATAAAGTCCAGAATAGGCCGGATAATGCTGTTGGCCGTTTTGTTTTTGGCACTCCAAATTCCAAGCGGAATACCAATAGCTAGTGCAATAATGGCTGAAGCCAGCACCAGCGAGAAGGTTTGCATGGTTTCTTCCCAAAAGCCGGTGAAATAGATAAATACCAGTCCCACCAAGGTGAGGACGGCGTTTTTGCGACCGGCTTTCCAAAGCGCCAGGGCCGTAAACAAGGCAATGGTAATGTAGAACGGAATACCGGTCCAGAAGGCTTCAATCAGCTCAATTAGTGAGCTCATACCGGTGTTAATGCCATCAAAAAGCCCTGAGAAATTATCCGTTAGCCAGTTGACCCCACTTTCAATGTATTGTCCTATAATCATAATTCAATTGCTTTTTGGATGATCTCGTTAATTTCTCCCTTATCCTTTCCGGTGGTCTCTGCAATCAGCGAAGTTGGAGAAACAACTCCAAGCAGGTGATTTTCTTCGTTGACAACCGGAATGGGCAGATTCGTTTTACTTAACAGCGGAAGCATGTCTTCCACAGTTTCATCCGGGTTAACCGTCATGACTGAGTCGCGAATGATGGATTCAATGGTTTTGATCTCTTTTTTCTTGAGGTCAACCACATCTTCAAGCTTTACGAAGCCCAGGAAAGTCCGGTTGGTACGAACGACGGGCATGGATGATAAGCCCAGGTCGCGCATGGTGCGTAAAACCACGGCCGGGCCATCTTTTTTCAGACGAGCCACCTTTGGTTTTTTAAACATGATGGAACCAGCGGTAACAATTTTACTGCGGTCCACATTCTCCACAAACGACTCCACGTAGTCATCAGCCGGGTTGGTGATGATCTCTTCGGAAGTACCTACCTGAACGATCTCACCATCTTTCATAATGGCAATGCGGTCGCCCAGCTTAATGGCTTCTTCCAAATCGTGGGTGATGAAGAGAATGGTTTTTTGCATCTTCTCCTGCAACAAGAGCAATTCATCCTGCATCTGCGAACGAATCAGCGGGTCAAGCGCCGAGAAAGCCTCATCCATCAGCAAAACCTCCGGTGAGTTGGCCAATCCACGGGCCAAACCAACGCGCTGCTGCATACCTCCGGAAAGCTCACTTACCTTTTGGTTTTCGTAGCCCTTCAGGCCAACCAGGTCAATGGTTTCCTGTGCTTTTACTTCGCGTTCGTCCTTCTCAATTCCCTGCAACTCCAAACCAAAAGCCACGTTGCTTAATACGGTTCGGTGGGGCAGCAGGCCAAAGTGCTGAAAGACCATCGCCAGTTCTTTGCGGCGAATATTCAGCAACTCTTTGTCGGACATGTTGGTAATTTCTTCGTTGTTAACAAAGATTTTACCCGTGGTGGGGTTGATCAATCGGTTGATGCAACGGAGCAGGGTTGATTTCCCGCTCCCCGAAAGCCCCATGATTACAAATATTTCACCCTCGTTAATGGTCAGGTTGGCATCGCGCACAGCCACATTACATCCGGTAGCATCCAGAATCTCGGCTTTGCTCTTCCCTTGGTCGAGCATCTTCAGCGCTTTGGCTTTTCCCTTTCCGAAAACCAGCGAGAGTTTTTCAATTTTAATTTTTTCCATACTTTTCTTTTAGAAATAATATCCAAAGTTGATGTTAAGACGCTTCATCCATTCAGCATCAGCATCGCCAACTCCCAGACCTTCTCCAAAGTTTGGAGTTAACCAAGGTTGGTTTTTTCCCATAGCGTAGTCGATGTACGTGTAAAGCGGTCCGGCAGAAATCAAGATTCCAGGAATCAGGTGGTGCATGTCGGCATAGTCTTCATTGACTTTGTCGATAAGTGTATAGTCTACGTGGGCTTGAATGCTGTTGATTGGTCCAAAGTCCACCGGGAAGCTTTTTGCAATACCAACGGCATAGGCATTGGCTTTGGCGGCTACATCATAAGGGGTACCATAAGCTCCCATTTGAACGATGTCCAGTTTCTCGCCGTTGTCCGCTTTCGCAGCGTAGTTGTAGTTGATGTAGGTTCCTTTGAAGCTCCATCCTTTTCCCCAGCCAGCTAACACGTGAGCGGCAAAGGCAGTACTTAATTCGGCTTCGTCCAGCACGCTGTTGTAAATACCTCCAGCTTGTCCGGATAGTCCCACTTCAACCTGATCGCTGATGTGGTAGGCTGCACGCACGTTTACCTGGTTCAACTCACGGATGTGGGCATCTACTGCAGTCACACCAATTCTACCGGCACCGGGAATAATGTCATAAGAATAACGTCCTGGTCCTGAATTTCCGTAAGTTACCGCTCCGCCAGCAGTTGGGCCTTCGGGCTCAGCCTGACGGTAGTAAGCAAAACTCAGGTCAAGTTTATCTATCCCCGTGTAGTCAAATTTGATTCCCATGTCGTAGTCATCTTCCAGACCAACATAGTATTGACCCTGAAACCACCAAGAGTGTGATGCATACTTGGTAATACCAAAGGGGACTTGATTAACACCTAACTTCATGTATAAATCTTCGTTGATTTCATAGCCCAGGTAGCCATGGTGGATGAAGTGTGTTCCGAAGGTTGGGTAGAACCGATACTCAAAGCTCAGATCAATACCTCCTGCTGAACCATCCACGTTTAAGCGCCAAGTGTCCCAGGTAAACTCAGGTTGTGTTTTGTTTTCAACCCAGCTTTTGGCAAACACGTTGAAGCGAACAGCTCCACCTACCTTAAAGTAGGATTCTTTTTCTTGTGCCTGACCTGAAAAACTAAACGCAAAAAGACATAATAATAAAGCACTTAACTTCATCACAGACTTAAATGATATCTCCATAACTAATTTGAATAAAAATGATTTTTGATTTTTATAATAATTGTAAGTCGAATTCGTTGGGGATTGTTTCTGCACGACAAAAGTATAAAAAATAGGCAGTTTAGCAAACCAAATGGGAGGTAGGACAAGTTGATCTTCTTATGCAGAGCCTTTGTTTTTACTAGCTTTTTGTTTTTTGAAGCTTTTGTTTTGATCGGATGATCAGGTGTTTGTGATAATAGATTTGTAAAGCCTTAGGCGGAGTTATCCGAAAAAATGCTTTTGTAATCTTAATATGAAATTAAGATTGGGGTTAATTGGTTCTATAGAAACGATATTTCTGCAGGTATGGATTTTTGTTGAAATATTGCTTCATTAAAGGATATGAGCGGTTTACGATGAGTTCGGTTTTGATTGGTGAAATCGTACAGCGAGGACATATATAACAATGCCAGGTAATTCGCTTTTTGGGAACTACCCGGCATGGCCTGATTTAAAAAGAAAAGAAATGTGCGTTTTGGACTATTTGAGCGAACGTAATGTCAATTTACGGAATTCGACTTCGGCACCTTCTGCCTGAATGGCCAAATGTCCTTTTTGGGCTGTGCAGTGGTAACCTTCATTCACCAAGTCGCCGTTCACCCACACCCGAATGCTGTCTCCCTTGCACTCGATCGTCATTTGGTTCCATTCACCCAAAGGGAGTTCCGAATCATCGGTCAGGTTTTTGATTCTTCGTTCTTTTCCTTCCGTAATCCCCCAGTTTGCTTTGGGGCCCCTTCGACTTTCCATGTCCGGAACAGTAATGTCTTCAACAATGCACCAAAAATCTCCGGCATCGCCGTGCTGCATTTGTACTTCCATCGATTGAGGGAACATTCCATACAAGGCCCGTGGCGTGGATGCATGAACCAATATGCCACAATTACCGGGCTTGCCGGCAAAACGGTATTCAACGTCTAATTGATAATCGGCATATTCGTCATCGCTTATCAGGTGTCCGCGCGGATCGCCAAGACTAACCAGCAAGCCATCGCGCACGATGAATGGAGCAATGGTATCGGGGTTGGTATCCATGGCCGGTACATCCATATGCCAACCGTCCAGGCTAGTGCCGTTAAAAAGTTGCTGGGGTTGATTGCAGGCTCCAAAAGCTATAACGAGAAAAAGTAAGATCAGGTGTTTAGTATTCATACGTTTCATTATTTTGATCCCTAAATTAAGGATTATAATTCAAACCAACAGTTTTAAACAGCTGAAAATGATCTAGTCGCGCACACGAACTCGGGACAGTTCACGCGTAACGTATTTGTTTTGGTAAATAAAAAATCCAAGGGCAGACAAAACAGCTGCAGTTAATCCCGTGGTGTATGAAATTGTTTTTGATAACGAAAAACCTTCAGGAGCAAGTAATAAATAGGTTACAATTACAGCGGTCATGAAAATAGCGGGGATCAGTGTTATCCAGTATAATTTGCGTTCCTGTAAAAGGTAGATGGAGATGGTCCACAAAACAACCGTTGCCAGGGTTTGGTTAGCCCAGGCAAAGTAACGCCAGATGATGCTGAAATCAATTTGAGTAAGCAAAAAACCAATGGCAAATAGCGGAACACTTACTAGCAGTCTGTTTTTGATGGGCCCCTGTTTGAAATTCATAAAGTCGGCAACAATTAAGCGTGCGCTTCGAAAAGCTGTGTCACCTGATGTAATCGGAGCAGCAACAACCCCTAAGAGGGCTAGCAGACCTCCCAAGGTGCCTAAAAGAGAATTGGATATTTCATTGACGATAAAAGCAGCATTGCCTTGATTTGCGGTCATAACTTCATTCAGTTCCCTAATACCTCCAAAGAAACTCATGCTGATAGCTGCCCAGATTAAAGCG
Organism: uncultured Sunxiuqinia sp.; assembly: GCF_947495665.1. Classification (GTDB taxonomy): domain Bacteria; phylum Bacteroidota; class Bacteroidia; order Bacteroidales; family Prolixibacteraceae; genus Sunxiuqinia; species Sunxiuqinia rutila. The sequence goes on along the minus strand of NZ_CANLZV010000002.1, from coordinate 545,821 downwards.
ACAACCCCTTCGGTAATCATGGCGCCGTAAAATACGCGGCGTCCGTATTTTTCATTAGTGACACAGCGAGCCATTAAGGGAGACTGTGTTGCGTGAAAGCCGGATATTGCACCACATGCAATGGTAATAAACAGCATTGGGAAAATGGGGAAATCATCGGCCTTAACATGAAAGTTTTGAAGGTTGGCTGTATTGAGTTCCGGTATATGATATCCTTTGACAAAAAGTGCAATAATGAGTCCAACAGCCATGAAAACCAAGGCAAAACCAAATACGGGATAGATCCGTCCAATGACTTTATCGATGGGCAGCATGGTGGCTAGCAAGTAATAGGCAAAGACCACCCATACCCAGAAGGTCATGGTTGCGATGTCGGGGGTGATATCCGCCAGAATCTTAGCTGGTCCCATAATGAAAACAGCACCTACAATTATCATGAGGAAGACTGTAAACATGCGCATGAATTGCTTGGTGCCTTTTCCCATGTAGATGCCAACAATTTCGGTAATGCTTAATCCTTTGTGTTTGATCGAAAGCATGCCTGAAAAATAATCATGAACGGCTCCGGCGAAAACAGAACCTAACACAATCCAGATGAACGCAACAGGTCCCCACATGGCCCCGGCAACAGCTCCAAAGATGGGCCCAAGTCCGGCAATGTTCAAAAATTGAATCAGGAATATTCGCCACCAGGGAAGCGGCATGTAATCAACACCATCATTCATGGTGTATGCAGGCGTTTTCCGTTGCGGATCAATACCTGCAATTCGTTCAATTAGTTTGGAATAAAAGAAATAGCCAATGAGCAGGACTGCCAAGGAGATAAAAAAGGTAATCATAGAAATTGTTAGTTAGGTTCTTGTATTATCAACTGCCAAAATTAGCAAAAATATTGCTGCCTCATCTGCTGTCCATCCTGTTTTAACAAGGAGTTTCGAAACCTATGAAGCAGCAATACTCCATGCAGGATTAAGGAGCTTTTGTTAATACCTGTTTCTTCGCAAGCAATCGTTTTTCTAATTCGGCGTAAGGAACTTCTTGGACTGCGTGGTTTCCGTCGATAGCCATTACGGCAGCGACTGCAGCCGACTGTCCCAGGATCATAAAGACCGGTTCCATACGGATGGAGCCAAAAGCAATGTGGCTGGAAGACACACAAACCGGAACCAACAAGTTGGTGCACTCTTCATACTTGGGAGTAAGTGAGCCGTAGGCAATGGAGTAGGGACCTGGAGGATGAACGCCAATGTCGCCTTCGTTTTGAACAAAGCCTTCCGGTGTAATGTACCGCTGCACATTGTGCGAATCCATGGCGTAAGAGCCCATCCCTACAGGCTTGGGGACTTCTCGTTTTAGGAGCACGTCATTCTCGGTGGTTACATATTCTCCAATCATCCGGCGGGCTTCCCGAATATAAAGCTGATGTGGCCAGTTGTCGTTGTCTGTGAATTCATCTTTAGCCAATCCCCAGCTTGCCATTTCTGTCCGTATTGCTTCAGGGACGCGAGGATCATTAGCAACAAACCATAGTAAGCCCATTTGGTAGTCTTTGTGTTCCTGGATGATTTCACGGCGACGCTCGTAGCTTCCTTCCGGATAATCATAGTTCATACCAATATTATCGCTGCTAAAAGGACCGTGGTTGTTGGTGTCGGTTTTTTTGTTTGGAATGGGATCGAACTTGTTGAACCAATCCTTACGCCCCGTTTCAAAAACACGCAGGAGCAGTTCATATTGGCTTGGATCGTAGTTGTCTGGTTTAGGAAAAGGGAGGCGGTTTTCGTCATGGTTCGTCATACACATTCTAAAACAGTAGGCTTGGATTTTATCATCACCCGCTCCATATTCTCCGGGCGGCTCTGTTGAAATGCGGGGAAGCACGCCACTGTTTGGATCATCCGGAATTTTGTAGGGCGAAATGTTGGCTTTAAACCAGTGCTGGTGGTGTAAGACTCCTGTTTGAACGCCGTTCCATTGCTCGTTGTAAGTGTCTTTGCTTTCGCGGCCAACATGATAACTCACTCCGGATTCAGCTATCAGATCGCCTTCGTAGGTGGCATCAATAAACATTTTCCCTTGAAACGTTTTCCCGGATAAGGTTTTAAAGCTGATGATTTGCTGGCCGTCTTTGTTTACGCCATTTTCCCGGTCAAGCCATTCATCCCGATAGACGGTTAAGTTGTTTTCTTTGACAAAATCTTCAAATACTTGTTCTGCTACATGAGGTTCAAAAATCCACATCGTGCGGTTTTCTCCATCCATGGCTACCGTGCCTTGTCCTTTGTTTCCATACTCCGAATGCTTTTGCCAAACCCAGGCTGCGGAGTCGTTATAGTGGAGCCAAACTTTGTGATAAAATTGACGCGCAAGTCCTCCAATGACTGATTTGTTGCCCGTATCGGTATAGCCCAAACCTCCTGAAGTTAATCCGCCTAAGTGGGTGTCGGGAGAAATGATTAAGACAGACTTGCCGGATTGGCTGACTTCGACTGCGGCAATGACTGCTGCCGAAGTACCTCCATAGATGATCACATCGGCTTCATAAACTGGAGCCGTTGATTGCTTTGGTTGGCAACTCCAAAGAAGGGCGGATGATAAGAATGTAAGTAATGCATATTTCATTTCATGATTTGTTTGAGGTTGATGTTGGTTGTGTGGTTAATGCGGAAAAGTGAATAAGTATGTGGTCGTTGGTATCTAATTGAATAGAGCAGGGGAGCTATCCCCTGCTATTTGAGCGTTATTTGCTGACGTGCTGAAGCACTTGCTTGTCGCTTAGTAGTTTTGCTTTCAGGTCAGTGTAATTCACCTGCTGAATAGCGCAATTCGCATCGATTGCCAGGGAGGCTGCTGTTGCTGCCGATTGTCCTAACACCATAAAAACAGGTTCCATGCGGATGGAGCCAAAAGCAATGTGGGTTGAGCTGACACAAACAGGAACCACGAGGTTAGAGCACTCGTTTTGCGAAGGAACAATGCTACGGTAACTGATTGGGTAGGGCTTAAAGCCATGAGCTTCAACATTACCTTCGTTTTGAACATAGCCATTGGCATCAACGTAACGTTGTACTTGATGTGAATCCATACCGTAGGCTGCCATTCCAATAGCATCTTCAGCTGTTTCAAAACCCTCACAGTTGTGCTGAGTCATAATGTAGTCACTAATCATGCGACGGGCTTCGCGCACGTAAAGTTGCTGTTGCCAGCCGTCTTCACGCTCGTACTCATCTTTACAGGTTCCCCATTGCGATACCGCATCGCGTACTTTTTTGGGGATGCGTGGATGATAAGCCAAAGTCCACATAAGCCCCTGCTGGTAGCTTCGGTGACGTTCTACAATCTTTTCGCGTTCAGCGTAGGAGGCTTCCGGATAATCGTAGTTTTGTCCAATAAAGTCAGTTGAAAAACCTTTCTGATTATTGGTATCTGTTTTTCGATTGGGCATTTGAGAGTTGATCCACGGAACCAAGGGATCGCCATAGGAATACATTTCTTCGATTGGCCCATCAGCAGCTTCATAGTTCCGGAAGAGCAACTCATACTCCAATTCATCATATCCTTCTGGTTTTTTGAAAGGGATTCTGTTTTCAGGATGATCTGTCAGGGTCATGCGAAAGCAATATGCCTGTATGCCTTTGTCTGCATCTCCTTCAACGCCTGGCCCGCCTTCGTTTATAAAGGGAAGAAGTCCGCTTGAAGGATCGCCTTTTACGATGTAGGGATCAACGCGGCTGATGAAGTTGTGATGTCTAGAGTTTATAGATACTGTTCCTCTTAGTGTTACATTGAAGTTATTTGCCTGCACTCCGTTTAGAGTTTCACCATACTGTTTGTTCGATTCGCGTCCGTAGGTGTAGTTAACACCAGCTGCAGCCATTAAATCGCCCTCGTAGGTTGCATCAATAAACATTTGCGCTTTGTAGCTAGCTCCGTTTTCCATTTCAATAGCCACAATCCTGGTGCCTTCTTTCTTGACACCAGTTTCACGATTTAGTCGCTGGTTGTAGACGATATCTACCTTTTCTGACTTGAGCATTTCGTGGTATACTTTTATAGCAGCAGAAGGTTCAAAGGTCCACATGGCATCTTCATTCTTTTTGTTTCGTGCTTGTTCATAATCTTCAGCACGTTGCCATCTCCAGTTTGCCGGTTCCGAATAATACTCTTTGATGTTTTGATAGAACTCGCGAGAGATGCCACCAATCACTTGTTTGTTGCCGATGTCAGTCGCGCCCAAGCCTCCTGTGGTTAGGCCTCCAATTCGGTTGGTCGGTTCAATCAGCAGAACTGATTTTCCCATCCTGGAACTTTGGATGGCAGCCGATACTCCAGCCGAAGTCCCTCCGTAGATGACGATGTCATAGCTCCGTTTTTTTGCAAAACTATTTCCTGATAAGGAGGCGAATAAGATGAAAATGATTAAAAAGTGGAATATTTTTTTTCCTGGATTCATGATTGAAAAATTTAGTTAGACATTTATGTAAAGGTTGTTAAAATTGCGACATCTATTTTACAGAAGTCGCAATGATTAGAACTGTTAAGTTAATTCCCGTAACCGGGGTTTTGCTCCATTGCGGTATTCGTATCTAATTCAATATAAGGAATTGGCCAGAGATAATCTCTGTTTTTATTGAAAAAGCGTAACTCGACAACCCCTATTTTTTTCATTGTTTTCCCAGCTTAAGAAAACCGACAGGTATTGTTGGCTTTGCTGTATAAGTAATAGGGATAACTCAGGCTGATCCCCTAGTTGGCCTGTAAAAAAATGAAATAAACAGATATGTCTGTTTATTAGTTTTTTATGAATAAGAGATAATAGAGTTCTCCTCCAATGTTTCGATTTTCAAGGGCTTCCCGAATTTTTTTTAAGGCCTGTGTCAGATGATTTTCAACCGTTTTGGGCGATAGCTCTAAATCAGCGGCAATTTTCTTAATGGATTGTTCTTGTTGACGCTTTCGGATAAAACTCTCTTTTTGCCGAGGAGGTAGTTGATTGATAATTTGATTGAATTAGTTCAGTAAGGATTGGTAGTTGGTTTGCTCATCCAGCCGATTACTGAATCCGCTTGCTTGATTGATGATTTCGTGCTGATAGGCGCGTTGCAAATTGAGTTTCTGGAAAAGCTCGCGAATGTGGTTGAAGGCAATTTTGAAGATATAGGCTTTGAAGGAAAGCTCCGGGTTAATCAATTCACGCTTCTTCCAGATTTTGTAAAAGACTTCCTGTACCACTTCTTCGGCCTCCATCTCGGACTTTAAATAGCCCAACGCAAAAAAGTAGAGTCGTTTGCCGTAGGTATTAAATAAAGTATCAAAAGCTTTAGCACTGCCATTTTTTAGTTCGTATAACAGTTCTTTTTCAGTATGTTCATGCAGCTCTTTCAAGTTTAGGAGTTGGAAAAGTGTGTTTGGTTGAATTACTTTTTGTTCGGAGTTTTTTCTTCCGGATATTCAATACGAACATGGTAAATGTTCATCAATTTTTCAAGAATTGTATCTTTAAAAATACGAATATCTCGTAAGGTTAAATCAGCGTTTTCCAGCTGACCAGCCTCAAGTTTATCCTTAACCATTTTCTCAATTAACTCGCGAAGGTTGTCCTGTGTTTTTTCCTTTAAGGCCCTTGCTGCTGCTTCAATACCATCGGTAAGCATAACCACGCTGGTTTCTTTACTTTTGGGCGGTGGACCTGGGTAAGTAAACTCGCGTGGGTCAACATCTTCGTCAGGGTGATCGTTCTTATACGTGGTATAAAAATACTTGGCTTGTGTGGTGCCATGATGACTACTGATAAAATCAATAATCATTTCAGGAAGCTTATGACGGCGGGCAATTTTCACCCCATGGGTAACATGATCGATAATAATTTTGGCACTCTCTTTATTGTCAAGACCACTGTGCGGACTCATTCCTGCCACCTGATTCTCAACAAAAAAGGCAGGTTGGTTGGTTTTCCCAATGTCATGGTACAACGCACCAGCGCGAACCAGAAACGGATTTCCGCCAATTCGTAAAATCACTTCTTCAGCCAGATTAGCAATTTGCATGGAATGCTGAAAGGTTCCCGGAGCTTCCTGGGCCAGTTTACGCAACAAAGGCTGATTGGTGTCTGAAAGCTCCATAAGTGTTACATCCGATACAAAGCCAAATAACTTTTCAAAAATGTAAATCAACGGATAAGCTAATAAAATAAGTAGTGCATTGCCGCCAAACCACTGCAATTCTTGCCAGGGGATAGACTCAATATTGCCTTCCTGAATCATGCTAAGAGCCAAGAAAACCACAGCATAGCTGAAAAACACCCAGATGGCAGTGAGGATCAAATGTGATCGGCGATGCAGTTTATCCAAACTAAAAACAGCAATAATGCCGGCAACTTGATTCAAGAAAATATACTCGAAATTATTGGGGGCGAAATAACCGATCAGGAGCGAGGTTACCAGCAGGGCGAAAATGGCCGTCCGCGAATCGAAGAAAATGCGTAGTAGGATTGGTAGAATAGCCAAAGGAACTAGATACAAGTCAATAAAATCGCGGTCGTTCACAAAACGCGAAGTGAAAACCATCAGTACGATCATGACAAGAATAAAACTCAGGCGTCGTTTCTGATTAAAGATCTCGGGCCTGAAATGGTAGAGATAGAAAATAAGAACCAGCAAGCAGGAAATAATCAGGATTACCTTTCCAATTATTAAAAGGTAGCGTTCAATATTTTGTCCGCGCTTGGTTTCGTAGGTCTTCTTCAATGAATCCAGAATCACAAATTTGTCAGGCGTAACAATATCTCCTTTAAAAATAATTCGTTCACCGGTTTGAACCATGCCTTGTGTGATGGAAACTTCATTCAGTTGTTTTTGTAGTTCGCTGGTATTTAGTGCTTCATCATAGGTTGCATTCGCAATGAGAAAGTCACTCAGGTTAACAGCCTGATTAAAGGTTTCAAAGCGATCACCAATGCTGGCGCGAACGGTGTCGCTCAGTCCTTGGTAGGCCGATTTTAGCGTATAAAGTTCGGAGATGGGCACCCGCGTGGCAACCTTATCCTGAATTAAAATGACTTCCTGTTTATTGGTTAGCGCCGGATGATTTGCCGGTGCCTGTTCAATCAGCCCGGTCTGGTAAAGGTCCGATAAAAATTGGGTCAGATTTTGAATTGCGGTAGAATCAACCTGGTAATTCTTTAGCACCTTGGCCAGGTTGTTTGTTTGGGCAATGCCCTGCAGGGTATCAACCTTTAAATAAGGAATGTATTGGCGTTTAACGGAGTCCTGCTCAAGTTTTACCTCTTCTTCACCCTTTAAAATCGCAAAGTTAAACGGAGCTACCAAGGTTTCATGTCGCCAGGGAGCATTTTTCTGAAACTCATATTTAAACCGACTTTCACCGGGAATAATTAAATAAAGCAGAAAAACAGTTGCGATAAATACGAAGGCGATGTAAAAAAAGTGGTAATAGCGGGCCAGGCGCGTTAATAACTTTTTCATAAATACTTTTTTAAAGGCTTTCAAAGACTACCCAAAACTAGTCTTGAAGAGTTATATTTGAACTCTTAAAATTAGTAATTTCTTTCATGAAACTTGCCATGAGAAAATATTTCTCCTCCACAAAGAGTCCGGTACACTTCGGATTGGCAGGTAACATGTTGGTATGAAAAGTAATAAAAAACAAATGAATTACGGAATTTCCGGACTAAGTATCATACCCTTGCGCAAAGACCCCTCCGAACGAAGTGAAATGACCAGCCAGGTATTGTTTGGGGAACATTTTGAAGTACATGAACAATTTATGGGCTGGTGTCGGATTACCATGGGCTATGATGGCTATGAAGGATGGGTTGACCAAAAAATGATTACCGAGTTAAATGAGCGGGCCTACCTGAAGGTAATTAACTCTCCTTTTGCTATTTGCACTGACATTTTCAACCTCATTCCAACAGAGGGCGAACAAAACATGATGATTGTGGCAGGTAGTACTTTGCCCTGCTGGCGGCCCTACAAAAAAGAATTTTCGATTAATCGGGATGTTTATCAGATGAATGGAAAATTCATGTATCAACAACCAGCTGATGAGCGAAAGTTGATCATTCAGCAAGCCTTAATGTATTTTAATGTGCCTTATTTATGGGGCGGGCGTTCGCCTTTTGGAATTGATTGCTCCGGCTTGATTCAGATAATTTACAAACAAGCCGGCATCCAGTTGCCCCGCGATGCCAGTCAGCAAGTTCATTGTGGAACGGCTTTTTCGTTTGTGGAAGAAGCTCTGCCTGGCGATTTGGCGTTTTTTGATGACGAAGAAGGCAACATTATTCATGTGGGAATTATCTGGGAAAAGAACAAAATCATTCACTCTTCCGGGAAAGTCCGGATTGATAATGTAGACCAGTTTGGCATCTTCAACGTAGAGACCAAGCGCTATTCGCACAAAATGCGCGTAATGAAACGGATAATTGACTAACCAATCAAGGCCTGTCGATGGACAGCTTGGTCTTGACCAATTTCATAAAAAATGACAGCAAGTTATACTTACAAATACCCGAGGCCATCAGTTACTACTGATGCACTTATTCTGAAAAAGAAAACCGCAGAAATTTTACTTGTTCGTCGGGCAATCGATCCGTATCGAAACCACTGGGCTTTACCGGGCGGTTTTGTGGAAATGGATGAATTGCTGGCGGATGCCTGTAAGCGGGAGCTGAAGGAAGAAACTGGCCTGGAGGTGGGGCTTTTGGAGCAATTCCGGGTATACGATCGGGTAGATCGCGATCCGAGAGGACGTACGCTTTCTGTTATTTTTTATGGATTTGTAGAGCCTGATGCCGAGGTTAAAGGCGGCGATGATGCTGCCGAAGCCGCCTGGTTTAAGCTGGATCAATTGCCGGAACTGGCTTTTGATCATGCTGATATTATTCTCGACTTTTTGCGCTTACTGGGTCAGTCGGTCTGAATACTTTTGAGCAACACTTCGTAGCTTTCTGATCCACAGTTAAAAAGCAAGTCTAAACAGCTAAGGTTGGGTGTAAACCCAAATTTGTCATCAAAAACCTGGGTGTAGGTTTGCGCCTTAAATTGCGGGTCGGGAAGGGCCTTTTGTGGTTTAGGGTGAATGCCTTCCCGGAAATTCAGGTAGTTGTCTGGCACTTCCTCAAAATCTTCCGTTAGTTTTAGGTTTGGATTCAACTCCAGAATATCGAGTACAGTTTTAAGAATCTCCTGGTTAAAATCGAGCAGAAAGTCATATTGCTTTTCAAAAAAGGGTCGAAAATCATCCTGAAGCACTTCAAAAAATGGCGACGACTGGTAAGCCGAAACAATAGCTTGCCAATGGATATGCTGCCAATTGGTGTCGTACGAAATCCGAATATCTTTAATCAACTGCTTTCGGCTTCGTCCTTTTTCAACCGGAAAGATCAATGATTCCGGTCCATTCGCAGCTAAAATCACAGTCCGATTCCGATAGGTTTGCTTGGTAAAGTTTTCAGCTGTTTCAATCCAAATGGTTGGATGCGCTATCAATTTAGAAAGGTACTGCACAGGTGGAAAATACGCTGTGCTTAGTAAAATATCAGGTGTTATCATTCCCCTTACTCCTTAAAGAAACTTTCGTTGTTATCGTCGGTCATCTCAATGCCTTCAATGTGCGGTTTTTCGGCCGGTGCTGACACATTTTGCTCCAGTTCCTTGATTCTTTTTTGTTTTTCTTTCAGTTGGCTTTTCAGCTTCCATATTTTAGGATAGCTGAGCAGAAAGGCCAGAACAACCCCCAGTATTAAACAAACGATTAGTGCCAGTACCAAAGAAACCTCCTGTACATTCCAGAAAAAGACATGCAGATCGATGGTTGTTGGATTCTGTAAGGTGAAAATGACCAGCAATAAAGCTAGTATCAATAAAAAAATAATTCCTGCAGACATATGCTTTGTTTTGAGGGAAATTACGAAAAAAAAGGATAATGAAGCAAATCTTCACTATCCTTTTTTAGTCCTAAACGTTTTGTTTAATGTACAAACGAAAATAGTCTTTTCCAGCGAATACTTCCTGGCAAACTCTTTTCCTTGTCCAGCGAAAGCCAGATGAAAACAGCTTTTCCAACAACGTGATCTTCAGGAACAAATCCCCAGTAGCGGGAATCTGCCGAATTGTGTCGGTTGTCGCCCATCATCCAGTAGTAATCCATTTCAAACGTATAGTTGTCTGTGGCTACGCCGTCAATGTAAATGGTACTGTCTTTTACGCTGAGGTCGTGATTTTCATACAGACCAATAATCCGTTCGTAAAGGGGCAGGTTTTCGATGGTCAGGTTAACCGTTGCTCCTTTTTGGGGAATGGTCAGTGGCCCAAAATTGTCCACATTCCACTTGAAGTTGGCACTGTGCGGGAAAATATTCTGGTCCCAGTTGCCTGCAGGCATATTTACCCGTTTAATGGAAGTTATGTTGTTTAGTTTTTCCAGTTTCTCAAGGTATTCATCCGTTAAAGGATAAAGGTATTGCGAACCGGAAAAAACCTGTTGGTCGGCTTTGGAAATGCCAATATCCTCAAGTACCCGTGGATTAATCGGAGTTCCGTTTGTGGTAATGATGTAATCGTATTGCACGCCGGGGAAATCGGTTTGAGGTTTGCCATTTACATACAACTCACCCTCTTTCAGTTCCAATACATCGCCAGGAATTCCAACACAGCGTTTGATGTAATTTTCACGCTTGTCTACTGGTCGGCTGATGATTTTCCCAAACGTACGCTCATCATTCCAAATCCGGTCGCGACCATAGCTGCGTATCAGTTGGTAATAATCCTGAGTAGGCATGTTTAGCGCCACTGTATCGCCATGCGGAAAGTTGAAAACAACAACGTCGTTGTTCTTTACATCGCCAAATCCTGCCATACGCTTGTATGGATTCTGAATCCATTCAACGTAGGATTTTTTCGTTTTTGAAAGCGGCATGGTGTGATGCACAAACGGAAACGAGAGGGGCGTATTGGGCAGTTTGGGCCCGTACGATGTTTTACTTACAAAAAGGAAATCGCCAACAAGCATCGATTTTTCCATGGATGAAGTTGGGATGGTGTAAGCTTCAATAAAAAACATGCGGATAAAAGTGGCAGCTATCACTGCAAAAATGATGGCATCAACCCATTCAACCACTTTTGTTTGTTTCCCGTCAGGCGGGTTTTTCTTTTTCCAAAAGGCCCAATGTACCTTTTTGGTGATGTATATATCAAAAATAATCACCAGGCCTATAAGCCACCAGTAGCTTGTCATCCAAATCACCCAGAGACTGTAAAGCAGGGCAACCACGATGAACTTGAACCATTTGTTCGTTAAAATTTCTCTCATCAGTTTTTAGGTATGTTAGAGGTTTAAAAGATCATTCATGCTGACCAGCCCTTTCTTGCCGACACTGAATTCGGCAGCTAACACGGCCCCTAAGGCAAAACCATGCCGGCTTTTCGCACTGTGCTCAATTTCAATATAGTCAATCTCGGATTCATATTTCACCCGGTGAATTCCAGGAACGTCACCTTCCCGAATGGCTTCAATATGCAATTCATTAGCCGATTGAGGAGCGTCCAGGGTCCAGCTGTCTTTTCCAGGATAGGCTTCAAACAGGTCTTCAGCCAGAGTAATGGCAGTTCCGCTTGGAGCATCCAGTTTTTTTGTATGGTGAACTTCTTCCATACTAACATCGTATTCAGTACGGTTTTTCATGAGTTCAGCCAACTTCTTGTTCAGGGCAAAAAACAAGTTAACCCCAAGGCTGAAGTTAGAAGCATAAAAGAAGGTTCCGTCCTGCTTTTTCATTTCTTCCAGCACTTCGGCTTTTTTGTCCAGCCAGCCTGTTGTTCCGCTAACAACGGGAATTCCACTGGCAAAACAAGTTTTATAATTATTGAGCGCCGAAGCCGGAATGGTAAATTCAATCGCGGCATCAGCTTTTTTTAGATTTTCTACCGTGAGCTCGTCTTGGTTGTCCATATCAATGGTTAAAACAATTTCGTGTCCACGCTCTTTGGCAATGGCTTCAATCGCTTTACCCATTCTTCCGTAACCAATTAATGCAATTTTCATTTGTCTGTATTTTTTGTTGTCAAAATAACTTCAAAACAGTTTGATCTTCTGGTGCTTTGTAAGCTTTGAATGTGCTTTGTTTTCATTGTGTAGCCGGGGTGTTTTTTAAGATGATTAAAATCGTCAGGCTTTTACCCCGCCATATTTTGAAAGCATACAAAGATATAAATTACACGATAAATGTATAATTCTCACCGGCTGGATAAAACAATTTTCGTCAAACAATCAGAATTGAAGGGAGAAACAAGCCCAATTGCAAGATGAAATAATGGTTTAAGCTTTTGAGCAGCAGCCGGCAAAAAAACTTACTTATTAGCGGAAATTTGCTTGTTCTCAGGAATAGCCAAAATAAGGGCGTTTACGGCAAAGGCTGATATGATAATCCAGTTTCCATAGTTATTTTCCCAGAACCCAATGGCCAGTTTTCCGCTTAGCGCAACAAGGCCGCCAATAATCATGGCCCAGATACTGAGCCGCTTGTTAACTTTAAGATTGGTGAGCGCCGCAACCAGGGGAACAATAAAAGCCCCTGAATAAAAGGCCAGCGCCAATAGCAAGGTACCAATGATGGAAGTAACCTTGAGGGCCAGCAGGATACTGATGATGCCACAAAGCAAGATGAAAAAGCGTGTGTTTTTCAGAGAGCGCGCGTTGTTGATGTCAGGGTGAATCAGTTCGCTTAAAATCATGGAAGAAGTAAGCAAGGTGGTATCGGCCGATGAAAGGACGGCTGACAATAGGGCTGCCGCCATCACGCCGGCAATCCAGTCGGGCAAATACAAGTTAATGATTTCAATCAAGGCTGCCGACTCTTCCAGCTGTCCTTTGGGGAGGTGACTGAATGCGAAGACCCCGATATACGCAAGAATGAAAGCAAATGGAAGCAAGACGGCGGCAACAATCCGAACGCTTTTTCGCGCTGTTTTTTCATCTTTGGCACAGAAAACACGTGAATAAATGTCGGGGCCAACGACAAACGTGCTGGAAAAAGTCAGGACTAAAATCAGCAGGTCAATTGGAGAAAATTGAGGGTTGAAAGGAAAGGATTGACTAAAGGCCGGAACCTGTTCGGGCGCATTCCATAAAAGGAAAGCAGTTAGGATAACACCAAAAAGAATGATGAACGATTGGAACAGGTCGGTTTTAATGATGGAGATTTGTCCGCCAATCAAGGTGTATAAGATAAAAACAGTACCAGAAAGCAATACCCCGGTTTCGTAGGGCAGGTTGAAAAAGCTAAACAGTATTTTGGCCGATGCAATGATTTGTGCAGCTACAATTCCAACCCAGGCGATGGGGATGATGACTGAGGCCGTTTTTCGGGCGGTTTCGCCATAAAACTGCCCAACCAGGTTGGTGAGCGTGTATTTACCCAGCCGGTTGACTTTGCCTACCAAAGGCACCAAAAGCCACAGCCCCAAGGAGGCTGCCACTAAATACCAGGCAGCGGCCCAGCTTTGATCCTTGGTCAGGTTGACGGTGCCTAAAATAGCCGATCCTCCAAGAACAGTAGCCAGCAAGCTTCCGGATACCTGCCAGAATCCGGAGCGTTTCCCGGCAATGAAGTAATCGGTAGGTTGTTTGATTTTGAGCCAGGAATAAATGCCTAAGCCGATAATAAAAGCGAAATAGATAATGAGGATGGCCACTTTCATAGTTATTCCATTCGAATTAATTCAAACGACAAATCTGTTTTATTAATGCCTTCTACCTGGTAAAGGGCTTTAAAGTTTTCCGGATCAACGTGTTCTGGCTTTTCAGCCACCAGTTGTCCCAAATAATCCGGGTCAGTCAGCTGGTCAACCACCGAAATATTGCCGATATCCTGGGTGGAAAGAAAAAGCAGTAAGCGGTTGCCGGCATAACCTTCGGTGTTGATAACCAGGGCATAATCCTTCTCCTTGCTGCTGCTGTTGTTGGGCTGGTAAATCTCAGCACAGGGATCACTGGAAAAAATAAACTGTTTCGTCGTGCTGCCAACACCAAACGAGAAGTTGATGTCGTTTATAATGTTTTCGAATAAGCCCATGTTTTTATAGTTACCTACAAAAATAATGTTGTTATTTTTCAAATCATCAGGCTGTAAATCCGATGAAAGCTTGACCTGAATGGAGGCATCCGTTTGCGCAAAAACCTTGTAGATGTGGCTTTGGCAAAAGGCGGCCATTTTTGATAAGTAGGTCAGGTGCGATTTGGACAGGCTAAAAACCAAGTCCGGATTTTTATCCAAAAGATGTTCAAATTCAACTTCGGAGTTGATGCTGAAATCACGATAAACGCCAACATTTCCGGTGGGTAGCTGGCCTGAAAAAACAAAGTAGTCGCCCAATACCAGCAAGGTTGGCTTTTCGTTTTCAGCAAAGGTTTGCCAAATCGGAAGTTCCTTCCACGGATTGGTGTTTTGCCCTTTTTGTTTCATAAAGAAGTAACTCAGGACAATCAATGCCGTCAGGCAAATCAGGAAAGGGGTCAGAAAAACATACTTGACGGGTTTACGGTGGTCTTTTCGCGAGTCAAAACGAACCCGGTATTTTCCTTTTTCGACTACAAAGATCAGAGAATCCTTGCTACCCTCATGGGCGTAATAGTCTTTTAGTTTTTTGCGAACATTATGAATGTAAACACGGATGTTGGAATCCTGCTTGTCATTATCGTCGTACTTTTTGCCAAAAAGTTCAACACCAATGGTAAATTCCTTCGGATTTTTACCCTCCAGCGTAGCTTCAGTCAGGTAATTTAGTAAGTCACAGCTGATCTTCGACTTCACAAAATGTCTGCTGCTGGTGATCTTTTTTAAGTATTTGTTTATGAGAGGTCTGTTGGTTGTCATTGGTGGTGTTATAGCTAAGTTATAACTGTTATAAAACCCGTTTTGGATCAGCAAATATACCTGAAATATATCTATTTTTATAAATTCGTTATCGTTCACGACAATTTACAAGAAATTAAATCAATAATACAGTTATGAAAATTCGATTGACAACACTTTTGGTTTTTATGAGTTCCTTTTTGTTTGCCGGTCAGGCAGACGGATGGGAGTACCTCTTTAACGGGAAAGACCTGTCGGGCTGGAAACAGCTGAATGGAAAAGCAAAGTACGAAGTGGTTAATGGTGTAATTGTAGGCACCACTGTTGCCAATACGCCCAATTCGTTTCTAACAACAGAAAAGGATTATGGCGACTTTATTTTAGAAGTGGAGCTTAAAGTTGATGACCGGATGAATTCCGGAATTCAGTTCCGGAGCTTGAGCAAGGCGGATTACAACAATGGACGCGTGCATGGCTACCAATGCGAAGTTGATCCTTCGGCACGGGCATGGAGTGGGGGTATTTACGATGAAGCCCGCCGTGGCTGGCTATATCCTTGTACTTTTAATCCGGAAGGAGGAAAGGCTTTTCGCAATGGCGAATGGAACCTGTATCGGATTGAATGTGTAGGAAACGATATGCGTACCTTTTTAAATGGCAAGCCTGTTGCGCACTTAATTGATGACATGACCTCAAAAGGGTTCATTGCTTTGCAGGTTCACTCCATCAATAAAGCCGACCAGGCCGGCCGTCAGATTAAATGGCGGAATGTACGCATCAAAACAAAAGATGTGAAACTGACGCCCATGGACGATGTGTTTGTGGTAAACATGTTGCCTAACCAGCTTTCTGAAACTGAGAAAAAGCAAGGATTCGAATTGTTGTTCGATGGCCAGACAACAGACGGATGGAAAAGCGCTTCGGCCGATCAATTCCCCGATAAAGGCTGGGTAGTGAAAGATGGTGAGTTGGTCATTTTGTCAAAAAATGAAGTGGCAAAACGTCCGGGCGACATTGTTACTACCGAAAAATTCAAGGCGTTTGATTTTCAGTTTGAGTTTAAACTGACCAAAGCGGCCAATAGCGGAATTAAATACCGCACCGGAAACAACGGACCAAGCATTGGACTGGAGTACCAGATTTTGGACGATGCCAATCATCCTGATGCCAATCAGGGAGCAGTTGGAAACCGGAAAATGGCTTCGTTGTATGATTTAATTCCTTCAGAAACCGAGGGCCGTTTTGTGAAACCGGTTGGTCAGTGGAACCGTGGTCGCCTGGTAGTTTATCCCGACAATCGGGTGGAGCATTGGCTCAACGGAATTAAAGTTGTGGAGTACACCATTGATTCCAATATTTTTCGCGCCTTGGTTGCCCGCAGTAAATATGCAGAATACAAGGATTTTGGCTTGGTGGAAGAAAGCCCGATTCTACTGCAGGATCACCAGGATGAAGTGCATTTCAGAAGTCTGAAAATTCGAAAACTATAAATCATATAAACAATGACTAAACGAACAAGTGGACTACTTGTCCTATTGATTGCCGTGATGACTCTAGGGGTTTCCTGTCAATCGGCACAAAAACCGGCAACCGAGGAAGTGAAAAAAGAAATCAAATTTAAGTTGGGCGTGGCTTCCTATTCGCTCCGAAAATTTGATACCGACAAAACACTGGCGTTTACCAAGCAATTGGGGGCTGACTACATCGCTTTTAAAAGCTTTCATTTAAAGTTGGACGCTACAGATGCCGAAATTGCTGAAGCCATTCAGAAAAGCAAAGCAGCAGGCGTGGATTTATACGCTGGAGGCGTTATTTATATGAAAACGGAGGCTGAAGTAGATCAGGCATTTGAATATGCTAAGAAAGCTGAAATGGACATGATTGTTGGTGTTCCTTTGCATGAATTGCTTCCCTATGTTGAAAATAAAGTGAAAGAATACGACATCAAATTGGCCATTCACAACCATGGGCCTGGCGATAAGCTGTATCCAAGTGCTGAAAGCGCTTATGTATTGATTAAAGACATGGATCCACGCATGGGCTTGTGTATTGATATTGGCCACACCAAGCGTATTGGTCGTAGTCCTTCGCAAGATGTCAAAGACTTTTATGACCGGGTGCTGGACATTCATATTAAAGATGTTACCAAGGCGAACCATGATGGTTCAACCTGCGAAATTGGGCATGGAGTCATCGACTTCGATCAGTTTTTGAATGACTTGGTCGATTTGGGTTACGATGGCGTTGTCGCGCTTGAATATGAAAAAGATGGCGATGATCCGTTTGTAGGTATGGCCGAATCAATGGGCTATGTCAAAGGAATTTTAGCAACGATACAATAAACCTAATCACAAATAAATCAAAAGAAAATGAGTTCAAACAGAAGAGACTTTTTACGAAAAGCAGCAGTAGGAGCTGCGGGAATTACACTGGGTGGATCAGCCATGGGAATGTCAGCTAAAAGCTACTCCCGGATTATTGGAGCCAACGACCGGTTACAAGTAGCCTACATGGGCTGTGGTCGCCGGGTTGGCGCGTATTACAATGCGGTAAAAGATAAAAACAACAATATTGATCTGGCTTACATTTGCGATGTCATGAAAAGTCAGCGCGAAAAGGTAGCCAAAGACCTGAATGGCAAAGTAAGTGGTAAAGCCAAGCTGGTCAGCGATATTCGTGAAGTGTTTGCTGATCAGAAAGTAGATGCCATTTTCAATGCAACACCCGATCATTGGCATGCTCCCGGAACATGGATGGCCATGGAGGCAGGCAAACATGTGTATATTGAAAAACCTTGTAGCCATAGTCCGCGTGAGGGTGAGTTACTGGTGCATTTTCAAAAGAAGTACAACAAGGTGGTACAAATGGGGAACCAGCAGCGTTCAGCTCGCGAATCAATTGCCATTATAAAAGCAATTCATGATGGTGAAATTGGTGACGTTTACCGCGCTGTTGCTTTCTATTCGAACCAGCGGGGCGAAGTTCCGGTTCCTAAAAAAGCTCCCGTTCCCGAAGGGTTGGATTGGGATTTGTGGCAAGGACCGGCACCGCATGAAGCTTATCGACACGACACCTGGGACTATAACTGGCACTGGTACGGATGGAACTGGGGAACAGCTGAAACGGGGAACAATGCCACTCACGAATTGGATATTGCCCGCTGGGCGTTGCAGGTTGACTATCCTGAGCATGTTGATGTGCAGGCAGCCAAACGTCATTTCCTGAACGATGGCTGGGAAATGTATGATACCATGGATGCCAGCTTCCGTTTCCCCGGAAACAAGATAATTGTGTGGGATGGCAAAAGTCGTAATAGCTACAGCACCTATGGCTCAGGGCGCGGAACCATCATTTACGGTACTGAAGGTTCTGTTTATGTCGATCGTGGTGGCTACAAATTGTTTGATCGTGGCGGCAAACTGGTGCGCGACAGCAAATCGGCCAGTAATGAAGCCGGTACAGCCCTTGGTGGCGGAGGCGACATGACTGACATGCATATTCTTAATTTTTTCGATAACATCCGGGGAAAATCCAGCTTGTTAAATTCACCGATTGATATGGGAGCGAAAAGCCAAATGCTGACTCACTACGCCAATATTGCTTATCGCACTGGAAAATCATTTGATGTCAACACGCAAAACGGACATATTTATGACCGTGATGCCATGAAATTATGGGATCGGGAATACCAGCCTGGTTGGGAACCCAAATTATAAATAGAAAAACGAATTGTTTTGAAAGCTTCCGGTTATCCGGGAGCTTTTTTTGTGTCTTGCTGAAAAAGAGTTATTGAATTTCCGAATAACTATAGTTTATATTCTGGCTGCTTTTTTCATTTCAGAAAGATAGCGGATGGGCACCTTCCCTCCTGGTTTTACAGAAGTTGAGTCGTTGATGTTTCTCAAACAGGGTGTAAGAATCGTTTGTTATCTACTTTTTTGCAGAAATGATTTTTTCGTACTTGTCAGTATTCCAGTCTTTTGTTGATTCTTTAGGTATCATAATACTTGTTAATAAATGTAACTATTTAGAACCTTGTTAAATTTGCAAGGTGGCTATGCGGTTTGGTCTTTCCTTAATAAATTTGAGAGCGTTTGATTTAACTAACAGAAAAACCATGAGAAACCGCTTGACAACCTTACTCTTTTGTGTACTTTTTTCCTTAAGTGCCCTTGCCCAACAACCTACTCAATGGCGGGGCGAAAACTCGGAAGCCAAATACCCTGCCCCCAATTTACTGGCATCATGGCCTGCTGATGGCCCTGAAGTGCTTTGGCACTATGATGCGCTGGGCACTGGTTACTCCACACCGGCCTTTGCCAACAGTAAAATCTACTGCACAGGCATGGAGGATGAAATGGGGTATCTGAACATTTTCGATGAAAAAGGAAACTTTGAAAAGAAGGTTCAATATGGAAAAGAGTTTGAAGTCAGCTATCCCGGAGCACGACCAACGCCAACGATTGTCGGAGATTTGGTCTATATCTCAACCGGGTATGGCGAATTGGTTTGCTTGAACTGGCAAACCGGAAAAATTTTATGGAATAAAGAACTGGGAGCTGATTTTGGTGCCGAGAACATTCGCTTTGGCTTTACCGAGTCGGTGGTTGTTGACGGCGAGAAAGTATATTTTACGCCAGGGGGTAAGGAATACAATGTTGTGGCTTTGAACCGCATGAATGGAGACTTAATTTGGAAGAGTGCCGGTAAAGGACAACTTTCAGCATATTGTACTCCAAAGCTGGTTAAACTGCCTCAGCGCCAGCTGCTGGTAACACACACGGGCGATCAGATTATTGCTGTAGACACCGAAGATGGAAAGCTGCTATGGAATTATCCCTTTCCAAATCAATACAACATTCATCCCAATACGCCCATTTTTGAAGATGGTGCCTTGTTCTTCATTACCGGTTACGGGCAGGGATGCGTGAAACTGGCTTTAAACGAGGATGGTTCGGCAATAACAAAAGTTTGGAGTACCGAAAAAATGGACAACCAAATGGGAGGAGCCGAAATTGTTGACGGTTACGTTTACGCCTCTGGTCACAAGTCACGTGGCTGGTTTTGCTTCGATTATGCAACCGGACAGGAAATGTGGAACTCGAAAGAAATTGGCAATGGCGCAATCATCATGGCAGCAGATAAGTTTATCATTTATTCCGATCGGGGAGAGTTGGTTTTGGTGAATCCAAATCCGGAGAAACTGGATATTATCTCAGCAACCAAAGTGCAATACGGAACGGCTCAGCACTGGGCACATCCGGTAGTTCATAACGGCGTGCTGTATGTCCGTCATGGAAAGTCTCTGATTGCTTACAAAATATCCGCTTAGTTTTCAAAATATACGGAAGATCTGGCCTAAACCCAATAAAAAACTAACAAATGAAAAAGATACTGATTCTCCAGCTGGCGCTATGTTTAAGTGTGTTTGTTGAAGCACAAGTTTACCAATTTCGTGGGCCCAATCGCGATGGCAAGTTTCCGGAATCCGGTTTATTAAAGGAATGGCCCGAAACCGGACCTGAGCTCTTGTTGCAGCTTGAAGGTATTGGGAAAGGCTATTCATCGGTAATTACCAATGGCGATTACATTTACGCATCGGGTATGATTGATACCTTGGATTACCTGACTTGCTTCGATTTTGAAGGCAATCAGAAATGGCAAGTGGCTTATGGCGAATCCTGGAAAAAGTCGTTTCCGGACACCCGAAGCACGCCAACCATTGAAAATGACCGGATTTACATCATCAGCGGAATTGGAGAATTGGTTTGTTTGAATGCGGAGACCGGAGCGATTAACTGGAAAGTGAATGTCGATCGGGATTACAAATCGGAGTGGCATATTTGGGGTGTTTCAGAATCGCCACTGATTGTTGATAACAAGGTGATTTGCACGCCTGGCGGCCAGGAAACTTCCGTGGTGGCCTTTGATAAGCTAACCGGTGAAGAAATCTGGAAAACAACAAGCGTTGGCGGACAACGGGCTTATGCTTCGGCAACAACCCTCAATTACCAAGGGAAACACTATGTTTTGGCGGTTACAGCCACCCATCTCATTGCGCTGGACCCGGCAAACGGCGAAGTAAAAATGACTTATCAATACTATGAGCATGACAAGTGGTCGGACCAGCCCGGCCTGATCTGGACCAACGTGCCCTTGTGCAAGGACGACGAAATATTCTTGTCGATGGGATATGATTATCCGGCCAAAATGCTGAAGATAAACGGTGATAAAATGGCTTTTGAAGAAGTGTATACCGACACTGTTTTTGACAATCACCACCATGGAATGATTGAATTGGATGGTTACATCTATGGATCGAACTGGGAAAACAATCGCAAAGGAAACTGGCTGTGTAAAAATTGGGAAACAGGCGAAATTGCTTACGATACGCCTTGGAATACCAAGGGAGCAATGGTTTATGCTGACGGACTATTTTACATCTATGAGGAGCAACGTGGAAATGTTGCTTTGGTAAAACCCGATCCTGCAGGCTTCGAGGTGATCAGCTCATTCCGAATTGAAAAAGGGGCAGGTCCGCACTGGGCGCACCCATACATTTATGATGGCAAACTATTCCTAAGGCATGGCGATGTGCTGATGGTATATAATATAAAGGCTTAGTGTGAAGAAATCGCTTATACATTCAGTTGTTGGATTAGCTGTTCTTGCGGGATTGGCCGCTCTGTTTTTTTGGTTGTCGAAAGACCCAACCGAAAACTTGCAGGTAAGCTTACCAGGGGCCGACAACCGGCAGGAGGGAAACCTGGTGCAGGAGATCATTCAGATTGGTGAAAACTTCAATTTATTTGATCATCAGGCTCCGGAAATGGAGGGAACCTGGTCCCGGTTTCGGGGGGAGAATTTTGACAACATTGTTTCTGAAAAACAAAACCTGAAAGACAGTTGGACGCCCAATGAGCCGGAGATTTTATGGTCGGTAGAATTGGGCGAAGGGCACGCCGGCCCTGCGATCTACAAGGGTGAGGTGTATGTGCTTGATTACGACGAAGAGACCCGTGAAGATGCTTTGCGCTGCTTTTCACTGATCGATGGACAGGAAATCTGGCGTCGGTCGTATGGCGTACATGTTAAGCGGAATCATGGGATGTCGCGAACAGTTCCAACAGTTACCGAAGATTATGTGGTTTCTATTGGTCCGCGTTGTCATGTGATGTGTGTCGAACGCAAATCCGGCGATTTGGTGTGGGGGCTGGATATGGTAAAAAACTATGGAACGGAAATTCCGCAGTGGTACACCGCACAATGCCCCTTGGTGGATGGCGACAAGGTAATTTTAGCGCCGGGCGGAAGTACAATCATGATGGCGGTCGACATTCATTCGGGTGAGATTTTATGGGAATGCCCCAACACCATGCAGTGGAAAATGTCGCATTCGTCCATTTTGCCTATGGATTTCAATGGACGTAAAATGTATGTGTATAGTGCCGATGGCGGCGTTTGTGGAATAGCTGCCGATGGGGAAAACGAGGGCAAAGTGCTTTGGGAATCCAATGCCTGGAACCATTCAGTGGTGGCCCCTTCGCCGGTTATTTTCGACGATGGACGAGTCTTTCTAACGGCGGGCTACGGGGCCGGTAGCATGATGATTCAACTGGTGCCGGAAGATGATGGATTTGCTGTTGAAGTGCTGACAGAGTATAAACCCAAGGAGGGATTGGCTTGTGAACAACAAACACCCATTTTCTGGAAAGGACACCTGTTTGGTATTTTGCCCAAGGATGGGGGAGCCAACCGGAACCAGTTGGTTTGCGTCAGTCCGGATGATGTGCAGACGATGGTTTGGACATCGGGAAAGGAGGCCCGTTTTGGCCTGGGACCCTATATCATTGCAGATGATAAAATGTACATATTGGATGATGATGGCACCTTGACAATGATCAAACCGGATACGAACAGATACATCCAGTTGGCACAAAAAAAGATACTGGATGGACACGATGCCTGGGGCCCCTTGGCTATTGCCGACGGGCGGCTTTTGATGCGTGATTCAAAAAAGATGGTTTGCCTGGATATTAGTAAATAATAAGGGGTTGGGGGATTTAGAAATTGAAACAACTAAGGACACATGAAATACAAAAAGCTGGTTAATTTGATTTTAGTGTTGATGGCTGCAGGCATTGCGATTATTATTGCGCGTGA
This sequence comes from uncultured Sunxiuqinia sp., assembly GCF_947495665.1. Classification (GTDB taxonomy): domain Bacteria; phylum Bacteroidota; class Bacteroidia; order Bacteroidales; family Prolixibacteraceae; genus Sunxiuqinia; species Sunxiuqinia rutila. The sequence goes on along the minus strand of NZ_CANLZV010000002.1, from coordinate 522,783 downwards.
TTTTGTGGTTAATCGAAGTGGCAAGCACATTGAGAATCCCTATGCCTTTGATGTTAGTGAATACACAACCGTTGATCCTTCGGCAATTATTTACAAGGAACAAAAAGTTTTGCAACTCAAGGTCAATCAGCCCAAAGGAATTGCTTATAAAGATGGGGTTATTTATGTGATTGCCGACAGCAGCCTGATTCTTCTGAATGAACAGGGGCAACTACTGCAAAATATACAGCTGGATGCTGAACCTACTGCCATTGCGGTGGCAGATCAGCTTTGGCTGGCCTTGAACAATCAAGTTGTTTCCCTAGATCAGAAAGGACAGGAGCTCCAACGCTGGCCGGCATACAATGACCGCTCGGTAATTACCTCGCTAGCTGTTTCACCCCGGTATGTGTATGTGGCTGATGCCGGAAACCGGCTTATTTACCAATGTTCGCCAACGGGTGAGTTGATTCAGGAAATTGGGGCTGAAAACGAGCAGAAAGCAGTGCCCGGATTCGTTATTCCAAGCCCGTATTTCGACATTGACCTGAATGAAGAAGATTACCTGTGGGCGGTTGACCCGGGAAGGCATAGTCTGGAAAATTTCAATGCTGATGGCTCCATGCGCAGCTCATGGACCGTTTCATCGGTTCAAACCGAGGGGTTTAGCGGATGTTGCAATCCGGCACATATGGCCATGATGACCGAAGATCGGTTTGTTACCAGCGAAAAAGGAATTGTGCGGGTAAAAGTTTACGATCAGCACGGGGAATACCTTGGTGTGGTGGCTGCTCCCAACCAGTTTGATGAAGATTCTCCGGCTCCGGACGTATGTGTGGATGACAACGGACGAGTGATCTTACTGGACTTCAGTCGCAAACAAGTGCGTATCTTTCAACCTAAAGAAAACGAGGAATGAATCGAAAAGAGTTTATAACAAAGGGGTTACAGCTGGGGATATTAATCGGGATGGTTGGAGGAACGCTGTTTCTAGTTAAACGCAACAAGGTCGATTTTAGCTGTTCTGCAGAGGGCGGGTGCAAATCTTGCTCCTTGTATAATGGGTGTGATTTAGATAAAGCCAAACAAAGCAAAAACGATGAGCGATAAGCAAGAACATCAGAAACCGAATCGGCGTGAGTTCATCCAAAAAGGGATGAGACTGACTTTGGGCGCGTCGTTGGCAGGTGTTGCCGGTTTTGCTGCCCTCAAGGTTAGTGCCGATGATTACGTATGGCAGCTCGATCCGTTCAAGTGTGTGTACTGTGGGCGTTGTGCCGACTATTGTGTGGTAACACCTTCGGCTGTAAAATGTGTGCATGCCTACGATCTGTGCGGGTACTGCGATTTGTGTGGTGGTTACCTCAAACCCGATGCGAATGCCCGGTCAACTGCGGCAGAGAACCAATTGTGCCCCACAGCAGCCATCAAACGAAAGTTTGTTGAAGATCCTTATTTCGAATATGAAATTGACGAAGAATTATGTTTCGGATGCGCGAAATGTGTGGAAGGCTGTACCTCTTTTGGCAACGGCTCCTTGCACCTGCAGGTACGCCATGATTTGTGTGTGAATTGCAACGAATGTTCCATCGCACGCGTTTGTCCGGCAGATGCTTTTGAACGCGTGCCGGCAAGTAATCCCTATAAAATTAAGGGCGATTTTTCGCAAGGAACAGCCTCGTCCAACCCGGCCTAAAGAATGAAAAACCAATGAACCGAATCTCTAAAATACTATTTACTCTTACAGCTTTGCTGCTCAGCCTGCCTGCCTGGGCACAACAGCGGTTTCCCAAGCCTGAATTTGAAACGGGTTATTTGCAGCCAATCACTTTGCAAGCTGCACCGCGTGCCTTGTTTTTAGAATACCTGGATGTTTTTATGCTTATTGCCACCTTGGCGATCGCCACGTGGTTTGTGGTGAAAAAGCGCTCGCGCCGAGGGGTGATGTGGACCTCTGTGTTTGCCTTGCTTTATTTTGGGTTTTTCCGCGAGGGCTGCATTTGTGCTATCGGCTCCATTCAGAATATTACTTTAGCGTTGTTCGACCCTGCTTATGTGTTGCCATTTACTGCACTGGCTTTCTTCGTTATCCCTTTGGTGGTAACTCTTTTCTACGGACGGACTTTTTGTGCCGGAGTTTGTCCCCTGGGCGCTATTCAGGACTTGGTTGCCTTTCGCCCCATCGAAATCCCCAAATGGCTGCAAAAGGTACTGGGAATGATTCCTTACCTGTATTTGGCTTTAGCCGTGTTGTACGCAGCCACCAAGTCGGAATTTCTGATTTGTCGCTACGATCCGTTTGTTGGGCTGTTCCGCTTCGATGCCGAATTTCAAATGTTGTTGTTGGGCGGTTTATTTCTGCTGGTCGGCATTTTTGTAGCACGGCCATATTGCCGCTTCTTTTGCCCTTACGGTGTTTTGTTGGGGTGGATGTCTGCCTTCTCAACCAAGCACATGAAAATTACACCCAGCAATTGCATTCAATGTAAACTGTGTGCCAACTCCTGTCCGTTTGGGGCTATTGATGAGCCTGTAGAAGAGCAGGGAAGCCGGCGTTCGAATGTACAACGCCTGATGACTTATTTGATTTTCATTCCCTTGTGGATTGGTATTGGGGGTTTGGCCGGTTCAATGCTGCATGTGCCTTTGGCTAAGTTCAATAAAACGGTTTACCTGGCCGAACAATTGGTCGCACATCCGGAACTAAAACAAGATACCGAACACATTGATGCCCGGGCATTCATGCAGTCCGGGAAGTCGATGGATCAACTGGTTACTGAAGCCAAAGAAATCCGGAGTCAGTTTTACTGGGGAGGCTGGATACTGGGAGGTTTCATGGGCCTGGTGGTTGGCCTGACCTTGCTGAAACTGGCATCGCACCGAACCCGAAACGATTACGAACCTGATAAAACGAACTGTTTAAGCTGCGGACGATGCATGGATTATTGTCCGGTGAAGAAATAAAATGAAAAAGATGAACCTGACCCTAAAAGATAAAATGAGTCTGGCCAGAGGCTTGGCCTGGTTTGCTGCCCTTTTTAGCCTGATTGTTAGTGTGATGCTGATTGCGAACTATTTGCAGCTAAAATCAGTTGATCCGCTGGAAAGTCCGGCCTTGCAATCGTTGGTCGAGCGCTTGCACGACAATCCGAATGATGAGGTGCTGAAAGAAAATATTCGTTCGCTCGATTTGTTGATTCGGAAAGCGTATTTCACCAGCCAGTGGCAAATTCGAACCGGTGCGTATTTGTTGATTTTTGGTTTACTGCTATTTGTGCTGGCTGTTCGCTACCTGAAATCACTTCGTCCGGGGCTGGAGGAAATGGAGAGCATTGAAAAGGATGCTTTTCTGGATAAGCAGCTGGCACGAAAGTGGCTTGTTTACTCCGGAATGGGCCTGTTTATTCTGGCTTTGGGTGCAGGTTTTTTGTCGAATAATGTACTGGATAGCTATGAGCCGGCTGTCGTTGCCGAAACCCAGTCACCATCCGATGTTGAAGTGATTGAAGTGCTTCCCGTTGCTGAAAAACCGGCAGAAGTGGCTGTTGAAAACACAAGTCCGGAAGACCTGAATACGAAAGAGCAAGCAGCTTCTGAAGATATTCAGAAAACGGAACCTGCGGCTGAAAAAGTGGACGAACCAAAAACAGAGCCGGTTAAGGCTCCGGCCAAAGCCAATGCGGCTATTCCCAGTCAGGAGCAGTGGCGGGCCAATTACCCGTTTTTCAGAGGGCCACAAGCCGATGGCATTGCCTTTAAAGCAAACACGCCTGAACAGTTCGACATCGCTTCGGGAAATGGTGTATTGTGGCAAGTGAAAATACCCAAGCATGGCTATAATTCACCCATTGTGTGGAATGACAAGCTGTTTGTTTCCGGAGCTGACAATGAGGCCCGGGAAGTTTATTGCTATCAGGCATCAACAGGAGAATTACTCTGGCAAGCCAAAGCCGACCAGATTCCGGGTTCACCCGCGAAATTGCCTAAAGTGACAGAAGATACCGGACTGGCAGCTCCAACTATGGCAACCAATGGAGCAGCGGTTTTTGCCCTTTTTGGTACAGGCGATTTGCTGGCTCTTGACTTCTCTGGAAAGCGTTTGTGGGCCAAAAACCTGGGCGTACCAGATAATCATTACGGGCATTCATCCTCGCTGATCATCTACAAAGACAAACTAATTATTCAATACGATACCAACCGCGGAGCCAAAGTGATGGCTTTAGCAACAGCTGATGGATCTTCTCAATGGGAAACAGAACGTGATGCACGCATTTCGTGGGCTTCGCCGGTATTGGCAGAAGTCAATGGGAAGATGCAGGTGGTTTTAACCGGCGAGCCTTTGGTAGCGGGTTATGACCCGGAAACAGGCGAAGAGCTCTGGAAAATGGATGTCATGATGGGCGAAGTTGGTCCCTCGGTGGGCTATGCCGATGGCGTGGTTTATGCCGCAAATGAGTATGCAACATTAGCAGCCATTAAGTTGGGAGAAACGGCGGAACTTATTTGGGAAGACAGCGAGTATTTGCCTGAAGTAGCTAGCCCCTTGGCGGTGGATGGTTTTCTGATTATTGCAACCAGTTATGGCGTGGTAGCTTGTTACGATGCCAAAGACGGCACGAAATATTGGGAGCAGGAATATGGTGACGGTATTTATGCTTCGCCGGTATATGCCGATGGAAAGGTGTATGTGATGGATATGGGAGGTAACCTGCATGTGATCAAACTGGGCAAGGAGTTCCAGTTGGTTGCGGAATCGTCGCTGGGTGAAAAATCGGTTTGCTCACCGGTATTTGCGAATGGTAAAATGTATTTGCGTGGTTTCGACCAGTTGTATTGCATCGGAAAATAGATTGAAATGACAGAAGAAACTCAACATATCATTCACTGGGTTGACGAAATCGTACAGCAAAAGGGGAATACGAAAAAGGCGTTGATCCCCATCTTGCAGGCTATTCAGAATGAATTTAATTATTTGCCGGAAGAAGCCTTGAAACATGTATGCGAAACGACAGAAATTACCCCGGAAAATATAACAGGTGTGGCCAGCTTTTATTCGCAATTTCGGATGCAACCTGCCGGACAGCACTTGGTTAAAGTGTGCGTGGGAACGGCTTGTCATGTGAAAGGAGCCATGCAGGTGTACGATGCTTTTAAGCGTCACTTCAAATTAACAGGCTCGGAAGAAACGGATGCTGAAGGAAAATATACGCTGGAAAAAGTGGCCTGTCTGGGCTGTTGTACGCTGGCCCCTGTCGTTCAGGTTGACGATGTCACTTACGGGCATGTAACTACTGACAAGGTGGGCTCGGTTATTCAGGATTTTGAAAGCCAGGTTGGCAAAGTGGGCAACAAAAGCAAATTCCGGCATGCCGATGGGAGCGAGTTTCAGGGTGAGATTCGAATTGGCCTGGGTTCTTGCTGTGTGGCCAGCGGCAGCGAAGATGTTAAAAAAGAAATTGAACGAACCATTGAGGGCACCGGCATCAACCTGCAACTTAAAAATGTTGGTTGTGTGGGAATGTGTCATCAGGTTCCCTTGGTGGAAGTTATTGATGAAAACAAGCAAAGCAAGCTTTATGCGAAGGTTAAGCCCAATGAAATAGCCGACATTGTCAACACGCATTTTAAGTCGAAGAGCCTGCTGGGACGGGTTCGGAATAAGGCCTACAACCTGCTGGAAAAATTACAAACGGATGAAGTATGGGAAGGCGTTGACCGCTATGCCATTGACGTGCGTGATGAAATGGTTTCCAGCTTTTTGGACCGTCAGTTGCCCATTGCCACGGAACACCGCGGGGTGATCAATCCGTTGGATATGGATGAATATCGCAGCTATGGTGGTTTCGAAGCCTTGCAGAAAGTACTGCAAATGAACCGGCAGGAGATCATTCAAACGGTCAAAGACAGTGGCTTGCGCGGACGCGGCGGTGCGGGTTTTTTAACCGGCTTGAAATGGGAATTGGTAGCCAAAGAGCAAGGGGAAAAGAAATACTTGATTTGCAATGGCGATGAAGGTGATCCCGGAGCTTTCATGGATCGGATGCTGCTGGAATCGTACCCCTATCGGGTGATTGAAGGAATGTTGATTGCGGCTTATGCCGTGCAGGCTACCGACGGTTATTTCTACATCCGTGCGGAATATCCATTAGCAGTTACCCGCATTCGGCAAGCGCTCATTAATTGCCGGGAGCAAAATTTGGTTGGCGAAAATATTCTTGGTGCAGGCTTCAATTTCGATATTCAGATTTATGAAGGAGCCGGTGCTTTTGTTTGTGGCGAAGAAACTGCTTTGATGGCTTCCATCGAAGGAAATCGCGGTTTCCCAACCATTCGGCCACCATTTCCGGCACAAAAAGGCCTGTGGGGACAGCCAACGCTCATAAACAATACAGAAACTTTTGCTCAGGTATCCTACATCATCCGAAAAGGGAAGGAGCATTTTAATGCCATTGGAACCGAGAATTCCAAAGGAACAAAGGTATTCTCGCTGACCGGAAAGGTGAATCGTGGCGGACTGATTGAGGTGCCAATGGGGATTACTATCCGGCAAATTGTGGAGGAAATTGGCGGAGGCGTGCAGAACGGGAAAAAATTCAAAGCCGTTCAGGTGGGAGGTCCTTCAGGTGGTTGTATTCCGGCTTCCTTGTACGATACACCGATTGACTACCAATCGCTGATCGAAGTGGGAGCCATGATGGGCTCAGGCGGGTTGGTGGTTCTGGATGAAGACGACTGTATGGTTGATATTGCCCACTACTTCCTGTCATTTACTCAGGAAGAATCGTGCGGAAAATGTACCTTTTGCCGTGTAGGAACCAAGCGCATGCTGGATATCCTGACTAAAATCACGTCAGGAAAAGGGAATAAGAAAGACCTGGAAGAACTAAAATATTTGGCTGACTGGACCAAAAAGGGTAGCTTGTGCAACCTTGGAAAGTCGGCTCCAAACCCGATTATTACCACCCTGCACTATTTTTACGAAGAATATGAAGCACACATCGAAGGTCGTTGTCCGGCAGGAAAATGCACGGAGATGATCAGTTATTCAATCAACGATGAGTGTATTGGTTGCACCAAATGTGCTCAGAAATGCCCGGTGGAAGCGATTAAGTTTGAGCCTCACAAGAAGCATTCGGTTGATATGAATTTATGTATCAAATGCGATGCGTGTCGGCAGGTTTGTCCGGTTGATGCCGTGGATGTGAAATAAACTAATTTAATTAAATAGAGTATATAGAATGAAAAATTTGATGGTATTTGTGATGTTGATTTTATCGGGAACATGTATGGGAACGACAACAAACCTGGAGGACATGAAATATTTGAACGCAGATGCGTTTCAATTAATAGGAAAAGGTTTTGAAGATACGCCAACCCTTTACTCCAGACTACCCGCAAGCCTGGAAGGAGTAACCCGGCCACCGGTTTGGTCTTTGTCTCAAAACTGCAGTGGGCTGGCCATTCGCTTTAAAACCAATTCATCGGCAATCGCTGCTCGCTGGGAAGTTACAGGAGACGTATTCATGAACCACTTTACCATGACCGGCATCAAAGGGATGGATTTGTATTGTTTGAAAGATGGTCAGTGGCAGTTTGTCAACTCAGCACGTCCAACCGGTAAGGAAACAACTGCCATGATTATTCAGAATATGGCTGGCGAAATGAATGAATACATGCTTTATTTGCCACTTTACGACGGGTTGAGAAAGCTTGAAATTGGTGTTGAGCCCGCAGCCCTTATTGAGCAGGCACAAGTTGATTCGCCTAAAAAAGGAAAACCGGTTGTTTTCTATGGAACCAGCATCACTCAAGGCGGATGTGCTTCGCGTGCGGGTATGTCTTACCCCAACATTTTATCACGCATGATGGATAAGGAAATCATTAATTTGGGATTCAGTGGAAATGGTCAGCTTGATTTGGAAGTGGCTGAGGCGATGGCTACCATTGATGCATCATGCTTTGTGATTGATTGTTTGCCCAATGTTTCAGTCGCTCAGATGAACGAGAAATATGCCCGCTTCATCGAGATTGTACGGGAAAATAATCCGGAAACACCAATCTTGCTTGTCGAAACAATTCTTTTCCCTCACAGGCATTTTGATCAGTCTGTTTTTACCCTGCTTCAGGATAAAAATGAAACCTTAACCCGAATTTACAAGGAACAAAAAGCCAAAGGTGATCGGAAGATTTATTATCAAAAAGCCGATGACTTGATTGGGGATGATCAGGAAGCCACTGTTGACGGGGTACACCTGACCGATCTGGGTTTTAAACACATGGCTGAGAACCTTTATCCGGTGATACGAAAATTGATCAAATAGCTTATTTGCTGATTGACAGAATTCAATATAAACCGAATGGTTAAACTTAAAATCAATAATCAAGTCCTGGACGTTCCGGAAGGCACCACGCTTTTGGATGCGGCTCGTTCGCTGCAGATTGACATCCCAACGATGTGCCATCTGGAAGGAACCGGGCATTTTACATCTTGTATGGTTTGTTTGGTCAAGGATGCACGCAATGGCCGGTTAATGGCTTCGTGCTCCATGCCAGCCATGGAGGGCATGGAAATCATTACAGACGATGCCGAATGTCAAGAGTCGCGGAAAGCTTCGCTGGAACTGCTGCTGAGTGAGCATGTTGGCGACTGCGAAGCGCCTTGTCAATTGGTTTGTCCGGCGCATATGAATATTCCGTTGATGAACCGGCTGATAGCGGCAGGTAATGATGCGAAGGCCATTGAAGTGGTGAAGCGTGACATTGCTTTGCCCGCCATCCTTGGACGCATCTGTCCGGCACCTTGCGAGGCGGGTTGCCGCCGCAAGCAGCTGGATCAGCCGGTTTCCATCTGTCTGCTGAAAGGCTTTGCTGCAGACCAAGAATTGAACAAAGGAGTTGTGCCGGTTCTGCAAGAAACAAAAACAGACAGGAAAGTAGCGATTATTGGTGCGGGCCCTGCCGGTTTGGCTGCCGCTTTTTATCTGAATAAAGCAGGGCATCAGGTCGTTCTTTTTGAAAAGAATGAGAAGGCCGGAGGTGATTTACTTCAGATTAAGGAGGAAGTTCTGCCTACCAAGGTAATGGAGGCTGAATTGGCCTCCATCCTGAATTCGAGGATTCAAATTAACTACAATTCAACAATTGGTACTGCAGAATTTGAGCAGCTTCAGCAAGCGTATGACGCCATAGTACTTGCTGTTGGCGCGCAAGCAGACCTATGGAAGGACAAGGGCTTGCTGTTGTCAAAAAACGGGGTCCAGGTGGATAAAACGACTTACCAAACATCCATCGACAAAGTATTTGCTATAGGCAATGCTTTGAGACCTTCCAAGCTGGCTGTGCGTTCGGTAGGACAAGGCAAGGAGCTGGCCTGGGTGTTGAATGAATGGTTTGAAACCATGGAGCTGAAGGGTTACCCCAGCCGGTTTAACTCTAAATTCGGGAAGCTGAGCGAACCGGAGTTTGCTGAATACTTGAAAGAATCGGTGGATGAAAAACGTTGGCAAGCCAGCAGAGGAAAAGCGACAGGTTTCACGAGGGAAGAAGCTGTTGCTGAAGCCCGGCGCTGCCTGCACTGCGACTGCCGAAACCCCGAAAGCTGCAAACTGCGCGAGCTTTCAGATCGTTATGGTGCTGAGCAAAGACGTTTCCAGTACGATGAACGTTTTGTGATTCGCAAGGAATTCGCGCCGCAAAACATTGTTTATGAACCGGGCAAGTGCATCAAGTGCGGTATTTGTGTGCGCCTTACGCAACAGTACCAGGAAACTTTTGGTTTTTCCTTTATTGGTCGTGGATTCGATGTTCGAATTGGTGTACCATTTTCAGAATCGGTAGAAAAAGCCTTGGAAAAAACGGCTGCTTTGGTGGCCGAGAAATGCCCAACTGGAGCATTAGCAAAAACTGACACCGAGGAACAATTATAAAACGGCTAAAGCTTCCAAAATTGTTTTGGGATAAGAAATGAAAGGCCGGAAATAGGATGAAAGCAAATCAGCAATTGAAACAGAAAAGACATGAAGGGTAAACTCGTAATTTTCTTACTTCTTTTAACCAGTAGCCTGTTTGCACAAAGCGAATGGCCCATCTTTCGGGGCAACCAGCAGCTAACTGCTTCAGTGGACTCTGAGCTGTCAAGCTCATTGCAGCTCATAGCCTCCTTTCAAACCGACGATGATATCAAGGCATCGCCAGTGGTAAAAGATGGTGCGGTGTATTGCGGATCTACCGATGGATTTTTTTATGCATTCAAGCTAAACGGAGATTTATTGTGGAAATTTGATGCGGAGAATGCCATTGAGGCGCCGGCCATTTTACTGGATGGCAAAGTCCTCTTTGGATCGCTGGATGGATGGCTTTTTTGTTTGAATCAAACTGATGGCGGGTTGGTGTGGAAATACAAAACCGACAACCAGATTATTGGTTCGGCCAACTGGCACAAAGGAGCAGAGCAAACCGTGGTGGCCGTTGGAAGCTATGATTACTTTCTGCATGGAGTTGATCTGAAAGACGGTCATAATCTGTGGAAATATGAGTCAGATAATTTCATCAACGGGGCCCCGGCCTTGTATAAAAACAAGGTTGTTTTTGGTGGCTGTGATGGCTTTTTGCATTTGGTCAATCTGGAGACCGGACAGGTGGAAAAGAAGATTGAATTATCAACTTATGTTGCTTCATCACCAGCCATTGTGGGGCATGAAGCCTATGTAGGCGATTATGATGGACGCTTTTTTGCCGTTGATCTCGAGTACGGAATTGTAAGCTGGACTTACGATGATCCGGAAAAGAATTTGCCATTTATTGCTTCTCCGGCCGTTTCGGCCAACTACATTGTTTTGGGAAATGAAGACCGCCAACTCTATTGTTTTCAACGAAAAGATGGTAAATTAGTCTGGACAAAGCGTTTATCCAATCGAATTAACTCCTCTTCTGTAATTGTCGGTAGCAAGGTTGTTACTGCTACGATGGACGGCATGCTGTTCATGCATGCCCTGGAAACGGGAGAAGAGCTTTGGAGTTACGAAATAGGAAGTCAGATGGTAAGTTCGCCGGCATTTTATCAAGGAAAAATCATCATCGGAGCCAATGACGGGCGGATTTATATTTTGGGAGAAAAATGATATTTGGCCGATAGCATGCGTGTTACTCTGAATTGTATTCATGAGGAATGCCATAAGAAAACAGAATCTGGAACGTGTTTGAAATGACTTCAAAATAAAAGCAAAAAATCATGAAAATCGCACACATCATTCCAGGATCAGGGGGCAGTTTTTACTGCGGTAACTGCCTTCGCGACAGTAAATACATGAAAGCCCTGCAGGACTTAGGACAGGAAGTGATAAAGGTACCGCTCTACCTGCCTTTATTTGAAGATGCACATGATTTAAATGAAGTTCCTGTCTTTTATGGGGCAGTAGACATTTACCTGAAACAACGCTTTCCGGTTTTTCGGCATCTTCCCACTTTTGTGGATAAAATGCTGAACTCAAAATCCATCTTGCACCTGGCAGCCCAGAATGCGGGATCAACCCGGGCAAAAGGGCTGGAGGAAATGACGGTTTCAATGTTGCTGGGTGAAGAAGGCCTGCAGCGAGGGGAACTGGAGCGTTTGGTGGAATGGTTGCGGGATGAAGCCAAGCCGGATGTGGTTCATCTGTCCAATGCACTGCTGCTGGGATTGGCGAGACGCATTAAGCAGGAAATGAATATTCCGGTGGTGTGCTCGCTGCAGGACGAAGATGTGTGGGTGGATGTGATGAGTGATCAGCACCGCGAAGAGGTTTGGCAATTGATGGAAGAACGGGGACGTGAAGTGGATGCCTTTGTATCGGTCAGCGATTTTTATGCCCGGGAAATGAAAAAACAAATGCATATCCATCCGGACCAGTTGTTTATCAATCATATTGGGGTGGATTCAGCCGATTATCCCATCAAACCGGTTGAAGACAAGGAACCGGTAATTGGTTATATCTCGCGCATGTGCGAAGAAAATGGCCTGGGCATTTTGGTTGATGCCTTTATTCACCTCAAGGAAGATGAAGCTTACCAGGCGGTGAAGCTGAAGATTACCGGAGGGAAAACCAATGACGATACCAGCTTTATCAAACAACAAAAAAAGAAAATTGCAGCAGCCAAGCTTGAAGATGATGTTTTATGGGTTGAAGAATTTGAAAATCCTTCGCGACAAAATTTCTTCGATACCGTTGCCCTATTAACTGTTCCGGTATTGAATGGCGAAGCATTTGGTTTATACCAGCTGGAAGCTCTGGCATCCGGAATTCCGCTTGTTCAGCCTGAACTAGGGGCTTTCCCCGAAGTGGTTGGCTTGTCGGAAGGTGGCTTGATTTATCATCCCAACAGTGCCAAGAAACTCGCCAAGGCCTGGAAAAGCATCATTCTGGATAAGGAAAAACTGAGTGAATTAAGCACCAAAGGGCAGGAAGGGGTCAAAGCGCATTTTGATATCCACAAGCAAGCTGCAAAGTTGGTGGATATCTATCAGGAGGTAACTGCCAAAGAAGAATATCGCTATTGAGTTGTTTTTTACCCTCAATGAAGCCACTCAAAAACCAAAAATCACAAATCTATGCTTGAAATCAAGTCGCTAAGCAAAAGTTTTTATTCCGGATCAGGGAAGAAACGAGTCATTTTAGATGAACTAAATCTGACGGTAAACGATGGTGAGAGTGTTGCCATTGTCGGGCCTTCCGGTTCCGGAAAAACCACTTTGCTCAATATGGTGGGGGCACTCGACCACCCTGATGCAGGAGAGGTGCTTCTGGATGGTGAGTCTGTATTCAGCAAAAATGAAAAGCAGCTGGCTGAGTTTCGGAACCAATCCATTGGCTTTGTTTTTCAGCTGCATCACTTGCTGCCTCAGCTCAATTTGGTTGAAAATATTTTGCTTCCCGTCATTGCCCGGCAAAAGAAAGTGGATGATCCGAGTCGCCAACGCGCCGAAACATTGACGCAAAAACTGGGAATTCGTGAATTGCAAAATCAAAAGCCCGGAGAGCTATCTGGCGGAGAGTGCCAACGGACGGCTGTTGCCCGCGCGTTGATTAATCAACCTAAAATTGTGCTGGCCGATGAACCTACCGGCGCATTGGATCAGCATTCGTCAGATCAGCTGGCTGATTTGCTTCTGCAGCTCAATAAAGAAGAAAAAACCAGCTTGATTGTTGTGACACACTCCATGAGTTTGGCTTCAAAAATGGATAAGATTTACCAACTTGAAAACGGGAAACTACAACTGGTTCAATCATGAATGGATTTCGTTACGCCCTTAAATCGTTGCTTCACTTTTGGAAATTAAACTTGACCATTGTATTCGGGGTGGCACTCAGTACGGCTATTTTGTTGGGTGCTTTCATCATTGGCGATTCCGTGTCCTACAGCCTGCAGCTAATTACCTTGCAGCGCTTGGGGCAAACCAATTGGGTAGTAACTGGTGGTGAGCGCCTTTTTCAGGCGGAGTTGGCAAAGGCTGTTTCTTCCGAAGAAATAGAAACCACTTCGCTGCTGTTTACCAACGGTATGGGCGTGCTGAACGGCGGACAAGCACGGGCAAATCAGCTGCAGGTTTGGGGCATATCGGCAGATTTTAATGCCTTTGCCGGAACCGATAGCTTGTATGCTTTGGCTACAAATGAAGCGGTTATAAACGAAACGCTGGCAAAGGTATTAGGGGTAAAAGTGGGAGAGGAGCTGCTGCTGCGTGTTAATAAGCTAAGTACTTTTCCGGCCAATACGCCTTTTGTTTCAGCCGAAGAAAATACAATTTCGTTTCGGGTAAAAGTAAAAGCGATCGCGAGTCAGGTACAAACGGGCAATTTCAACCTACAGAATATTCAATCGGCCCCTAAAAATATTTTTCTTTCCCGCGATTTTCTCAATCACGAAATGGATTTGGACGATAAAGCGAATGTGCTGCTAGTTAGTGGTTCCGGATTGAATGAAGCAGGCTTGTACGAACGCATTGCCACAAACTGGACCCTAAAGGATTTGAACCTTTCGATCCGGGAGAATGAAGCGCTCAATTATACGGAATTGATTTCGGACCGGGTGTTTATAGAGCCTTCCGTTGCAGAACGCTTACTTCAGCAACCGGAAACCTATCCGGTGTTTGCTTATTTTGTCAACCAGCTGACCAATCGTAACCAAAGTACGCCTTACTCTTTTGTGGCTGGACTACCTCTTGAGCAATTGGAACTAGGCGATCAGGAAATCATGTTCAACCGTTGGTTGGCGGCTGATTTGCAGGCCAAGTCCGGAGATTCGATCATGATGAGCTACTTTGAAGTGGGCCCTTTGCGTCAGTTGGAAGAAAAGTCTGCCTGGTTTCGTGTGTCGAAAATTGTGGACATGGAAGGGGCGTGGGCTGATCTTATGCTAATGCCGGATATCCCAGGTTTGTCGGATGCCGGGCACTGCAGCGATTGGGAAACCGGAGTGCCGGTTGATTTGTCGGAAATACGGCCAAAGGATGAGGATTACTGGAACAAATATAAAGGAACACCCAAAGCCTTTGTCAACTTAAAAACAGCTCAGAAGCTTTGGGGAAATCGATTTGGGAGGTCAACAGCTGTTCGGTTAAATGGTTTGCATGCTGAAGATTTTACCCGGCGTGTTTTGACTGAGATACAACCACAGGATGTCGGTTTTCAGGTGAAAGATGCCAGATCTTCGGGCTTGAAGGCTGCCAACCAAGGAACTGACTTTGGTGGACTTTTTATCGGTCTGAGTTTTTTTGTGCTTTTTGCGGCACTCTTGCTGGCCTACCTTATGTTTCAACTGTATCTGAAATTTCGACGGGCAGAAATTGGCACCCTGCATGCCTTGGGTTTTTCATCCGCTACAATCCGGCGGTTGTTTTTTGCCGAATCAGTGTTACTGGTTTTGCTGGGTATCTTTCTGGGTTTGCCCTTCGGATTGGGCTACAACAGCCTGATTATGGACGCAATCAATAGCATTTGGCGCGATATTGTACGCACATCAATTCTTGATATTCACATCACCCCAATGGCCATTATTCAGGCTGTTTTGATTGTTGCGCTTATTTGTCTGGTGACGGTTTGGTTTATGCTGAAAAAATATGCCAATCAACCAATTGTTGCCATGCAACAAAGACAAACGAAAAAAGCAAAGACAGGAAAAACATCCTTATGGCTGGGAACAGGCTTGGTGCTTGGTTCGTTTTTATTGATGCTGTGGCAAGGAGTTGGTGAGGAGTTAAATGCAGAGATCTTCTTCACCAGTGGCTTTGGGCTAATGCCGGGCTTAATCTTATTGGTAAATTACTTCTTCATCTGGAAAGCGAAAAAGCCAGCCAGGCAACTTTCAGTTAAATACTATTCCTTCAAGCTGATGCTGGATGATCGGCGCAGGAGTATGCTCATCATTGGTTTTTTATCGGTGGGTGTATTTTTGGTTCTTTCTACAGGTCTGAATCGGAAGGATTTAACGCGAAACGCCGATCAGCCCTCTTCGGGAACCGGCGGATATTCCTATTTTGCTCAGACAAGCTTTCCGGTTCTTTTTGATCTGAATTCGCCGGAAGGCCGTTTCGAATTAGGGCTGGAAGATTCTTCGGCCAAGTTTGTGCAAATGCAGGCCCTAGCGGGTGATGATGCCAGTTGTTTAAACCTGAATCGCGTGCAACGTCCGCGTGTTTTGGGTTTCGATGTTGCCCGGTTTGATCAGCGACAGGCGTTTACTTTTGTGGCACTATCGGAAGAGCTGAATGCGGCACATCCCTGGCTAAGCCTGGAAGAACCATTACCCAACGGACAAATTCCGGCAGTTGCAGACCAAACGGTCATCAAATGGGGGCTGGGCAAATCGGTTGGCGATACACTGGTTTACCAGAATGAAGCCGGAGAGCCCATTGTATTGAAATTGGTTGGCGGGTTGGCAAACTCTGTTTTCCAAGGGAATATCCTAATCGCTGATCGTTTGTTTTATACACACTTTCCATCGGTGAGTGGCTCGCAGGTATTTTTAATCGATGCCTCAAGTGACGAAGAGGATCGTTTACGCACGGCTTTTCGAAATTATGGTTTGGAAATTACACCTGCCAAAGAGCGTTTGCTGCTCTTTTATCAAATTGAAAACACCTACCTGAATATCTTTTTGATGTTGGGTGCCCTGGGCTTGTTAATCGGAACGATTGGCTTGGGCATCATCATTTTCCGGAGTATTTATGAAAGTCGCCCGCAGTTGGCTTTGCTGGAAGCTACCGGTTTTCGCAAACGAACCATTCGAAGGATGCTTTTGCGTGGCAATCTGCTTATTGTTTTATTGTCACTGACTTTGGGTTTAATTCCGGCCTTGCTTTCAGCCTTGCCCAGTTTGCTTTCATCGCTTTACTACGGTTTAATTTATTGGAGCCTAATGCTGTTTGTGATCGTTTTGGCAAGTGCCTGGCTTTGGGTGTTTATTGGTAACCGATTGGCCATGCGAGGCCGTCTGTATGAAACACTTCGGAATGATTAATGCATAAATGAAGGGAGCCATTCAAACTGAAAGGCTCCCTTCATTTTTTGCTGAAAATTTTACCGGCGCATCATCATATGCATGATTCCTCCGCCATTGCTGACTTGTGTGAAACCCATTTGCTGCAACATGCGCTGTCCGTAGCCTGAGCGTGCTCCCGAGGCGCAGTAGAGTGTAATTTCCCGCGATTTACTGCCCAGTTCATGCACGCGTGAAGCCAATTCATCCAGCGGAATGTTGATGGCATCAGGATAAGCCCCTCCATGAAACTCTTCCGGAGTACGGACATCAACTACCAGCGGTTCGTTGGATGTACTATGGGATTCTGATTTTGAATGCTGCCTGGCCATCATCGCGGTCAATCCGCCGCCGTTGCTGACATTGGTGTACCCAATTTGCATGAGCATGCGCTGTGCATAGGCCGAACGGGCTCCTGTGGCACAATAAACCACAATTTCGCGCGAAGCATTGCTGCCCAGTTCTTCAAAGCGATACATCAACTCATCCATCGGAATATTGATGGCATCAGGATAGGCTCCGGCCTGAAATTCTTCGGGAGTGCGGACATCAACCACAAGCGGTGAGTGGTCATCTTTAACCTGCGCTGGTTGCTGTTCCGATTTTTCCGTAGTTTCCTCTTCCAGTGATTTGTTCTCTACAGGAAGTAAATTGATGGCAATGGAACTAAAGCCGATGGTTCGGGCTTGCCGCTGCAAGGAAATATGCCCTCCGGATAAGTTTGTCACCGAATGAAAGCCGGCACCTACCAATGTTCGTAGCGCCTGATGGCCTTTCTTCCCGGTTTCATCATAAACCAAAATGGGCCGGTTGGCAGGAATAGTGTCAAGCTGTTGGGGTAACAGCTCCAATGGAATGTGCATGGCTCCTTCAATATGGCTTTTTTCAAAAGCGAAGATATCACGTACATCAATGATGACCGGATTGCTGTTGGCCAGAAATTCATCCAATTCCGAAGCCGTAACAGATGGACTGAAGCCTGATTGCCGGTTTTCAGCGGTGTAGGCAGCCATGTTGATGGCATCGTTAGCCGTTCCAATTGGAGGAGAGTAAGCAAAGTCGATATCAGCCAGGTCGCTGATTGTTAGCCCGGCAGCTGTGGCAGTGGCAATAACATCCAGACGTTTGTCTGCTCCTTTATAGCCAGCAGTCTGTCCTCCCAGAACAAGCCCGGTGTTTCGGTCATATACCAGCAAGCTAGTAACAGTTTCTGCTCCCGGATAATAGGACGTATGATGTTCTTTATGAACAACCACAGCATCAGCATCAATGCCGGCAGCACGTGCCTGCTTGAGGGATAAACCGGTAATTCCGGCTACTGCTTCAAAAACCCGCACCACAGAAGTGCCAATCGCTCCTTTGTAATTGTGCTGTCCTCCAAGGGCATTTTCTGCAGCAATGCGTCCTTGCCGGTTGGCTGGGCCAGCTAAAGGTATTCGTACTTTCTGTCCGCTTACACGGTGCTCAATTTCAACCATGTCGCCGGCAGCATAAATGTCAGGATCAGAAGTTTGCAATTGCGCATTGACCAATAAGCCTCCGGCTTCGCCCAGTTGCAGACCCGCATCTTTTGCCAGTTGCAGGGTAGGGCGCACGCCAATAGACAACAAAACCATGTCGGCTTCAAGTGTTTGCTCATTGTTCAGCTTTACCGAATTGGTATGAATCTCCGTTACGCAGGCACCAGTGTGAATGCCGACTCCGTATGCTAAGAGTTCGTTTTCAATAAATCCGGCAGTTTCTGCTTCCATGAGCCCCATTACATGCGGCATCATTTCGACAACATTTACATGTAAGCCTCGCTTGACAAGTGCTTCCACCATCTCTAGCCCAATGAACCCTCCGCCAACAACAACGGCACTCTTCGGATTTTTCTTTTCCAGATGGTCCGAAATTTTATCCATGTCATCGAGTGTCCATAAGGTAAAAACATGATCCCGGTCCGCGCCCGGAAGTGTCGGGTTAATGGGTTTTCCCCCCTGGGCCAGAATCAGCTTGGTGTATTCAAAATGCTGTTCCTCTCCGGTAAGGCTGTTGGTGGTTTTTACCTGATGTCCCAGCCGGTCAATGGCGACTACCCGGGTGTTGGTATAAACATCCACATCGTACTGTTCCTTGAAGCTTTCCGGACTCTGTAGAATTAGTTTCGAGCGGCTTTTGATGTCTCCTCCGATGTAGTAAGGCAAGCCGCAGTTCGCAAACGAAATATCTGGTCCTGCTTCAAGCATAATAATTTTTGCTGTTGGAGAGATTCGTCGTGCTTTAGCTGCTGCTGTTGCACCGGCCGCAACTCCTCCTATAATGACAATTTTTTCCATAATCTATTGCGTAATTTGTATTCTTAATCCAATGTTGAAAGCTGCTGACTAGCTAACTTTTGCCATTTGTTTGATGATAAAATCCTTGTTTTTTATACCGACAAACCGGTTGATTTCCTTCCCGTCTCTGAAAAGAATGAGGGTAGGGATGCTTCGCACTTTAAACTTTTGAGC
This sequence comes from uncultured Sunxiuqinia sp., assembly GCF_947495665.1. Taxonomy (GTDB): domain Bacteria; phylum Bacteroidota; class Bacteroidia; order Bacteroidales; family Prolixibacteraceae; genus Sunxiuqinia; species Sunxiuqinia rutila. The sequence continues at coordinate 503,800 of NZ_CANLZV010000002.1, read as the reverse complement.
GAGGCTTTGGTACTGTTCAATGTCTACTTTCCCGACAAGTGAATTGCCGTTTAGTTCATCGGATACTTCATTTAGAATAGGAGCCATCATGCGGCAGGGGCCGCACCAGCTGGCCCAAAAATCAACCAGAACCAATTTGTTTTTCGTTTTCTGCTGAAAGTTCTTGTCCGTCAGTGTCAGTATCTTTGGATGATCTTCAACAAGGGGAGTGTTTTTCATTTTGCTTTGTGCAATTTTTGTCAGGATGAAAAAGGCAACGAAAACGAGTACGAGAATAAGAAGAATTATTTTGAGCATTTCAATTTGTTTTAAAATGATGATGGCAAAAGTATTTTGAATCCTGCGATTTCGGAAGGATTTCCTTTGTTGGCTTTCCAACTTTCGAATTGAAATGGCTCAACTTTTTTCTTGATTTATTCCTAACTTCACGAATTCAAAACAACGACTGATTCATGAAAACGATTTTGGAGACCGATGAGAATTTTATTTGCGATATCAATGCGCCCTGTTTTCAAGTGCTTGAGCCCAATGAAATAGAGTTGGTAAGAGCCAGCAAAACACAGGTTCACTTTCGAAAAGGCGATAACCTGACCAAGCAGGGGGCTTTTGCCTCTTACGTGTTGTTCATTGCCGATGGTCTGGCTCGTCAGTACCTGGAAGGCGAAAACAACAAGGTATACAACCTGAAAATCATTCAAAAAGGTGAATTTGTCGGCCTTTCTTCTGCTTTTGTGAAAAATACCTTTGATTACTCCACGGTTGCTCTGACCGATTGTATGGCTTTCCTGGTCGAAAAACAGGCTATTGCCAAAGTTGTCAGTCAAAATGGTCTTTTTGCTTCCAGCTTTATCCAGCGGTTTTGCGAACAAGCTTCCGGTATGTATGCAACCATCCGGAATGTGCTTTACAAACAAATGAATGGTCGCTTAGCCGAAGCCCTGTTGTACCTGAATGGTTTTAAGGCTCAGAATCCTGAAATCTTTCAATTGCTTTCGCGAAAGGATTTGGCCGACTTTGCCGGCATTTCAACAGAAAGCGCTGTTAAACTACTAAAAAGCTACGAAAAGGATGGATTGATTGATTTACGGGACAAAGACATCATTTTATTGAAAAGTGACACCCTTGAAGAGCTTAGTTTACGGGGATAAGCGACTGATTTTCTGAAAGGCCTAAAAACAACAATGGGAACCACTCGGTATGAATAGCTCCCATTCACTACTTGACGATCGAAATCGTCGTTCATGTCAGGCTACTGTTATTTTGACTGGCTGATCCATGAATCCAGGATTCGGGTTTCAGCCCTTGGCGTTCCGGCAATACTTGTTACAGCAGGCCTTCCGGCTGTCCGCTCGACCAAGCCGAAGCTTGTCTTACCGGACGAAGTTTTTGATGGCTCCTGAGAAATGCTGGTCTTACGATCATCAATTTGCTCATTTGGCAGTGGTTTTGGAACCGAAGTCCCACCATTGCCTGCTTTCTTCGGGGAACGAATTCCTTTTCGAAAACAGCCTTCAAACCTAAAACGACTTGGGAATGCCGAAGCAATCGTTTTTCGTTTTAATCAAGCATGTAAAGAACGGATCTTTGGTTGCTTAAACTTCGGCTCTCTGGATGCGCAAACCCGAAGGTTTGGATGATTTGACGCTGACTCAACTAAGAGCTTTTGTCGCCTCCACATCTTCGGAGCAGTCTTTTATCGCTCACCTGATACTATCAAATGTACAGCGAAAATCAAATATAAGTCAATAGTTCTGAGTGTTTTAAATTAACTATGTATTAACCGATGATATTAACAATTGTTGGTAAGTCTCAGATAGCCTGACAGATGCGGCTTTTATGGTGTTTTCCTGTTGGTTTTCAGTGTGGTTATCAACAATTTGCGGGGGAGGGTTATCAGTATTGACAGTCTGAGAGAGTAATTTTAGCTGCAAATTTGGGATGTTTTTCAGTCTTTTAGCATCGCAAAACTTAAACAAGAACACCTAAAAATGATTGAATCGAACTTTTATTGTGAGGATTTGGGTAGATTCATATTGGCTTTTTAGTTTGATCCTTTGCGGATTGTATGCATATATTTATTGGGATAAACATTACCTACTATTGCATCTTTGGTGTGGGTTAATCGCGAAATTTTAGGAGTAATTGAGTAATTTGCATAGCTATAATAGTTAGAAATTTGGCGTTTAAGGATTGGTGGTTAGAAAAAAAACTATTAGACCTGAAAAGGGCAGAAGCTAATCATTAAATCAATGAACAGATGAAAAGAAGGAAATTGGAAAAAGAACTACTGGATGCGATGAGTCGGGATCTCAACAACTGGAAAGGTCCTTTTTACGTTAACCGCAAAGATCCACGACTGATTGTTCCCAAATACAGCCGTTGGATGGGGTGGACCTTCAACTTTGGCAACCCGTACGCCTGGCCGGCACTAATCGCCTTAATTGTCATTATCATTTTGCTCGGAACTTATACTGGTTAGGCTTACGCCCCTTCAGGGCTATAGGTCTGGCTGATGCTCCGGCAACAGGGCGTTGCCCTGTCCTGTTTGCGAATGCACCTTCGGTGCGGGAGGAAAAGGGATTTATCTAAATATTGTATAATTTTAAAAAGTCCAACGGGTTGATCGCGTTGACCTAGGAGATTGACCAATGAATATGGAGTTCCCATTAGGCTCACGCCCTTTCAAGGCTACTGGTTTGGAGAATACTCTGACAACAGGGCGATGCCCTGTCCTGATGCGGATGCATCTTTGGCGCGGAAAAAAGAATGAAATAACCTTGTGAAAACAAATTATCTTAAAAGCCCAACGGGCTTATAGCATCAGCCTAGGGCATCCGCCCTATGAATACAGGTTACACTATGAAATAACGCCCTGAAAGGGCAAAAGCGATTGTCTCACCAAAACGAGTAAACTATGCCACAATCATTATCCAAAGTGTATCTACACATCACCTTTAGCACCAAACAACGCGAGAAGCTAATTGATAAAGACATCCCAGACAAGAGAGCGTTGCCCTGTCCTGTTTGCGAATGCACCTTTGGCGCGGGAAAAAGAACGAAATAACCTTGTGAAAACAAGTTGTCTTAAAAGCCCAACGGGCTTATAGCATGAGCATAGGGCACCGCCCTATGAACACAGGTTACACAATGAAATAACGCCCTGAAAGGGCAACAGCGATTGTCTCACCAAAACGAGTAAACTATGCCACAATCATTATCCAAAGTATATCTACACATCACCTTCAGCACCAAACAACGCGCGAAGTTAATTGATAAAGACATTCAAACTAAACTCTTTGAATACCTTGGCGGTATTTGTAAAGGATTGGCATGTAACCCTGTTCGTGTAGGAGGAACGAATGATCATGTCCATATTCTATGTACTTTATCTCGAAAAATTTCTCAAGCCGAGTTAATTGAAGCTCTGAAAAAGAACTCCTCGAAATGGATGAAAACACAAGGACAGCGATACGAAAACTTTTATTGGCAGAATGGTTACGGTGCTTTTTCTGTTAATCCCACAGAAGTTGATGTTGTTACAAACTACATCAATTTCCAAGAAGAGCATCACCGCACAAAGACATTTCAAGAAGAGTTTCAGGCATTCTTAAAAAAGTACCAGGTTGAATATGATGAGCGTTATGTGTGGGATTAGTTAGGCTCAGGCCCTTTCAGGGCTGTAGGATTGGCTGATGATCCGGCAACAGGGCGTTGCCCTGTCCTGTTTGCGAATGCACCTTTGGTGCGAGATGAAGGAGGAGCAATTGAATGAATGTAATCTTAAAAGCCCAACGGGCTGATAGCATGAACATATGGGCATCGCCTCGTGAGTAGAAATTAAACCAAGTCCTTCCTTCGTTGTTATTGAGTGTTTATCGTTTAAAAACTGCTATTTTTGGCAAAAAATAAGAACTATGCTGATTATTGACTCGCCATCGAACAACGCTTATTTCAATATTGCTACCGAAGAATACCTGCTGAACAAGTACCCTAAGGAGGAGCTGTTTTTGCTTTATATCAATGCGCCATCCATTATTGTAGGAAGGTTTCAGAATACCTTGGCGGAGATCAATCTCGACTATGTCACCGAAAACCAGATTAAGGTAGTTCGGCGGCTTACGGGTGGAGGAGCGGTTTACCATGATTTGGGAAACCTGAATTTTTCGTTCCATACGCCACTGGGTGACGAGGATTTTTCGGATTTCTCGAAGTTCACACAGCCCGTGGTTGACATGCTGAATGGATTGGATGTACCTGCTAAGTTGGAAGGCCGCAACGACTTACTGGTGGATGGTAAGAAGTTTAGCGGAAATGCTAAGTTGGCCCGTAATGGCAAGATGATTCAGCATGGTACCATCCTTTTGAACTCGGAAATGCAGGTTTTGAGCGAAGCCCTGAGAATTAACCCGCTCAAGTTTAAGGACAAAGCCGTGAAGTCGGCCCGTGCTCGTGTAACTAATTTGATTGACTATTTCCCGGGAGGAATAACGATCGATAAGTTCAAACAATTGCTGATCGATCAAATCATTCGCGAAAATGCGGAACCTAGCCACATTCATGAACTTAATCCTCAGGAGGTAGCAGAAATAGAGCAGCTGGCTCAAGAAAAATACAGCACCTGGGATTGGAACTTTGGAGGTTCGCCTGCTTATAATTTCAAGAAAGCAATTAAGGTTCCTGCCGGATTTATTGAGTTGCACCTCGATGTCAAGAAGGGGGTGATTCAACAAGCTCGGATCTTCGGAGATTTTTTTGCTTCACAGCCCATTGAGGAGCTGGAAGAACTGCTGGCCGGACAACTACACGAAACAGAACATATCCGGCGCGTGCTGTCATCGGTTAACTTAACGGACTATTTTGGGAAAGTTAGCCTGGATGAACTCATTGACTTGTTTCAGTAAAACTTTCCAGGCAATACTTAGGGAGAAATGGTGCTGATTTAAGCAGCGCTTTTTGCTGTCAGCTAAACAACACTATTTTATCGTTTTTTAACTAGAAGAAACATCATAGAAGAAGGTGTAAGGCTTGCTATTCGCCTTATTCAATAAACTTTTGATACCTTTGCTTTTCATCGTTTCGATGATTACTACTGCAAAAAATGACATAATAAATTACCAATTACTATGAATACAAAAAGACTTGTTATTGTAGGCTGTGGAAAGCTGGCCGAGATTGTTGCAGATGCTCTAATCAATGGGATTTTGCCCGATTACCAGCTTGTAGGAGTGCTGTCTCGCACGAAAGAGAAGGCCGAAGCCATTGCCAATAAAATAGTGAAAGCTGATTCTGATTATACTTGTCAAGTTTGTTCTTCGCTGGATGAACTGTTGGCACTGAAGCCCGATTACCTGGTAGAATCAGCATCGCCAGCAGCCTTGAGAGAGTTGGCTTTACCAGCTTTAAAGAACGGAACATCGTTGGTGGTTTTGTCCATTGGTGCTTTAGCCGATCGTGTGTTTTATCAGGATGTGGAGCAAACGGCACGGGAAAACAGCCAACGTGTGCATATCGTATCAGGAGCAACCGGTGGCTTTGATGTGTTGCGTACCGCTTCGCTGATGGGCAAAACAACGGTATCATTTGACACGGAAAAGGGGCCAAACTCACTGCAGGGAACTTCGGTGTATGACGAAGCTTTGCAAACTGAAAAGCGAAAAGTGTTTGAAGGAAATGCCCAGGAGGCCATTGCACTTTTCCCAACCAAGGTGAATGTTGCGGTAGCTGCTTCGCTGGCTTCGGTGGGGCCCGAAGACATTCTAGTGTCGGTAACATCAACCCCAGACTTTGTTGGCGACGATCACCGCATTGAAGTCCGGAATGAACAGGTTCATGCGGTGATCGATGTATATAGTCAAACAGCCCAAATTGCAGGCTGGTCGGTGGTTAATACGCTACGCAATATCAGTTCGCCGATCGTATTCTGATAAGTTGGCCAATACTTTTTCGCTCAGGCGCACAAAGGCTTGGCGGGTGCGGCCAGTTGACACCTGCATGCAATGCACATTCGGATGAATAAGGAACTTTTCATCTCCCAAAGCTCCAAGGGTATCGCAATAGCAACGATTGTCGGCATCAATCCAGCGGGCAAAAGGAGCTTCATCCCAGGCAGGGGAAAGTCCGGTGTTGAATAGAATCTTCCGGTTTCCCAGTTGGGTAAACTCATTTTCGTGAAGCAGAATGGTATTTTTGTTTAAACAGCAAAATACCACTTCGCTTTGCGAGAGTAATTCATTCAAAGGGAGGAATTGATATCCTTTCTTTTCAGCTTCTTCTTTTTTGCTTCGGGCAAAGTAGGTGATGTCTGCACCAAAGAAATGAAGTGCATCGGCAATCATACCTCCCGATTTTCCTAAACCCACAATTCCAACTTTAAGGCCGGTAATTTCCCGAGCCATGCCATCCCAAGGTTTTGCCTGGCTTCCATCGGGATTGGTGCCAAAACCATGTAGGCAGCGCACAAGCTCACTCACCACATATTCTACCACGCCTTCGTCGCCATAATCGCGAATGCCGGTAACGGTGATCCCTTTTTCGTTGGCGTATTTAATATCGACATTGGCACTCTCCGGTGAATAAAGCGAGCAGCACATACCAATGTATTTTACTTCGGAGCATTGCTCCAGTACTGTCCGATTAATGGATGACGTATAGCTCAGCAACACTGCGTCAGCATCAGCTATTCTTCGGATAATTTCATCGTCACCCGAAGGGATATCCTGGTGCATGACCACTTCTTTTGCATACTGATTTAACGCTTTCTCTGCCGATGGAATTAAACTAACTGGTTCAATTGCCACAAGTTTCTTAAACATGATACTAGTTCTATTTTGTTCTTCATACTTAGTTTCTGATACTGATTCATTAGACATTTTAAGCTTATTCCATATGCACTCAAACACCTCATCAAAAGAGAATGCGTAGTACAAAAACAGGGATGACTTGCTTAAACTGGCTATGGTGGCAGTATCAGAATTTGTTGCAAATAGCAACAGTGGCTAAAAATAGCCAAAGCAAAGTGCTTAATCAAACAATTCTCCATTTTCTACCTGGATGCTTCTTATGAGTGGGGCCTCAATGAGTTTTTGAAGGATATGGATGAAAAGGTTAAGCTACAAGGATTTTACCTGACTGCCGGTATCAAATTTTAACCAATACAACACCTCCGCACAGGGTTATTTGATTAAATAACTCCGAATTTAAAACCGGCTGAAGGCTAGCCTTCAATCAGTTTTGCTTTATAGAGCAGCAGCATGCTTTAAAGACGAGGGCTAAATCAAAATAGACTTACTTCTATAATCAATTCAAGTGAGGGAGTTTATTGCGCTTTGCTATAACATGTTATTTGATATTGTCTGGAGTGTATTTGTGTTGCTTATACTAAGCTTCGATGGTAATCACTTCCCAGTTTTTCTCAATTCGCTCTAACAGGTCGTCAAATTTATCGTGTCCCTTGTTTGCAAATAATAAACACTGAATTTTTGCAGAACCATCAGTAATGCGATATACAACAGGATGGACGCGGTTTGGGAAAATGGTTTCGGCATCGTCAACCACCAATAGTTTCAGGTTGGAGCAGGGAATTCCGGTATTACTCAGCAGTTCGTTAATCCGACGGGGAGTTCCAATTAAAATATCAAGCCCTTCATAAATCGTGTCTTTTTGGTACAGCAGGTTGCCCTGCTCAAAGACGGTAAAAGTACGCAGGTTGGTATGCTTTCCCAGAACCTGAATTTGCTCCTCCAGCTCAAAGGCTTTTTCTTTGGTTTCAACCATGATAATTGCTCGTGGAGCTTCTCCAATAGCTTCCTTTAGCTGTTGAATGACGCCAATCGCAATCATTGTTGTCTTTCCAGCTCCTTCAGGCGCAAATACAAGCAGATCTGCTCCCGACTTGATTTTGGGCATACAACTCGTTTGGATTTGCTTGGGTTCTTTATCCAAGCCTTGATCAATAAGGCCTGCTACTAATTCTGGGTATAGTTTTTTTAATTTCATGTTCTCTTTCTTATGTTGCGGTTAACAGCTCCTGTTTGCTCAGCATACTGTGTTTGCAACCCGTTATCCGGATGATATTCGAGCGCAAAGCTAGTAAATTCCAGCAAGAGGAATAGCACAAACCTCATACTTATACGCTGTAGCGAATATCTTTTATGAAGTCTTTTGTCGATGTGAATAATATATTTAAAGTCAACTACAGCGTTTGGGAAAGTGTCTGAATATTTTTCATTGAGTAACTTAAACTACGTCTAACCATCAGAAGACAAGCTCATCGCTGGCTAATCGATCCTTCTTTGCTCTGCTTCCGAGGCGGTATTGCGTTTTCTCACTTTTATCGCCTCATTTCCAAAATTGTGGGTGAAAGTCAGCCTTATGGCACGCGACTCGAAGTCAATATACCAACGGGTATAAATATTCAGTTCCGGCTGATCAGCAACGCTTTTGAGTTTATTGGTTTTGAGCAGGTCCGTAACGTTCAGGTTAAAACGGCTGTTTTCATTTTTCAGTTTCCATTGCAGCCCTAAATCCAGCCGTCCGGAAGGCTTTCGCTTATAAAGGCCTGAATTGGACTTTGACCGGTAAAAACCAGAAACTTCCCCCGAAACCCTTTGGCTAAAGGTAAAACTATGGCTGGAGTTGATCCGGTAATTTTCGCGACGGATATCCAGGTATATGTCTTCGTAGTCGGTTTTTAGCTGATTCCACACCCAAGTAACATTGTTTTGCATCTTCCACCATTCAGTAACAGTTATCGGAAAAGCCAGCAAAACGGAAATTGTTTGTGATTGATCAAAATTCCGGGAGACAAAATACTGCTTGGTTTCATCTTCACTATAAGTTGGCTGAAAGCGGGAGATGGCATCCTTGGTATCGGTGTAGGAAAAAGAAAGCATGGCAGATTTATACTGGTAGTCGGCTTTTAGGATGTTGCTGAAAGCCGGGAGCAGATTCTCATTGCCGGAAATGAAGGTTTCCGGTGTCATCAAAATAATGAACGGAGCGAGTTCATTAAAAGTGGGGCGGTCAATTCGCCGACTGTAAGAGAACTGGAAAGTGTTATTTTCGTTCAGTTTCTGAGAAAGGTAAAAAGTGGGGAATAGTTTGCCGTAGTGCAAATCTACAATTCCCTTTTCAGTATCGGAATCCAACACGGAATTCAGGTATTCGTAACGAAGTCCGCCTACAATACTTGTGCGATCTCCAATTTTATACTGCAACGAAGCGTAGGCCGCCAGGATATCTTCATTCAGTGAATAGTTGTTGGTCAATTCCGGATCAAACTCCCAGTTGCCGGATCGCAAATAGCGAACTCCTACATCGTTTTTAAACCAGGTATAAGTTACTTTTACGCCCGTTTCAAGCTTAAAATCAGCATTGAACTGGTTGGAATAATCCAGCGATCCTACCACGATATCAATAGGGGTGGTTTTGGTTACTTTTATGTTTTCACTTGAGGTGATTTGATCAGCATTATCGCGGTTTTCAACGATATAGTCCGATGGATTATCATTGTAATAATTGAGGTAATCGAAGTTAAAGTCAAGTACTTCTTCCTCTTGAAAATGATGTCGAAGATTGATATTTCCCATCCCATGAAGCCATTTGTTGGTCTCAGTCAACTCCAGCATTGAACTTTTGGAAAACTGCTGATCCTCCCAATAACGCACATCGTTAAAGGCATCCATCTCCCAATCGCGGACATAGCCGTTGGTGAGCATACTCAGGGTGGTTTTACTGCTGATGGTATAGTCGAAGCCCATCCGGATGTTTTGAAACAGGAGCATGGGTTTACGCTGACTAATGGCATCCGACTCAAGTTGCACCCCGGATTGCACCAATCGACGGTAGGATTCAAAACGTTGCCTGATGTTGTTAAAGTTCACATTGTAAGTTCCGTAATAATTGACCTTATTGGTGTGATGGTTGATATTGAGACCTGCATTCATCTTTTCGCGGGTGGCTACTCCGGCCCCTAAATTGAAGGACCCGTTGGTGCCAAAATCTTCGTGCTTTTTAAGTACGATATTGATGATTCCGGCATCTCCCTCCGCATCATATTTGGCGGGAGGAGTCGTGATCAATTCTATCCGTTTTACATTGTCGGCACTCATACCATCCAGCATCTGTATCGCCGCATCAACAGGCAGGGGCGTCCGTTTGCCGTTAATTATGACCATCACCCCGCTTTTTCCCACCAGGGAGATTCCATTGTTTTGACGATCGACCACCACGCCCGGCGATTTTTCCAGCACTTCTAGTGCCGTGTTTCCACTGGCGGTGATGCTGTTTTCGACATTTACCACCATTCGGTCTATCTGAAGTTCATATACCGGTTTCTTGGCTACTACATCTACTTCCTTAATCTGTTGGTTGTCCATTTCCAGGAAAATGGGATCGTTGTGGCGGTGATCGTTGCTGGTGGCGATGCTAAACGGGGGCGAGTAAGCCGGCTTATATCCAATCAGGCTGGTGCCTATAATGTATTTTCCCGGCTGAAAACTGGTGATGTTATAGGTTCCTTCATCCGTAGCCATAACGGCTGATACAATGGAGGAGTCTTTCTGATTCAGTAATAAAACATTGGCATAAGGAACCGGCAGGTTTGTGGTATCACGCACCGATCCCTGAATTTGGCTCCACCCAGTAGTTGAAACCAGGGTACAACACAGGAGCATGAAAATTTCTTTTAACCGACAGCAAATCAGATACATCATTCCGGGGATTAATCGCATTCGAGACTTGAATGTCTTTTTCTACGGCTAATCCGGTTCGAGGTTTGCGAAATGGTCGAGTTATTTTGGAGTAATAAAGATTAAAGTGCTCCTTTTTTTCTTTTATTGGCTATTTATTTGATTTTTAGAAACAAGGGGAGAAAGAATATAATGGCAATGATTGAAAAGAGCAGTCCTCCCATGGCGCCGGCAGCAAATGCAAACCAGAAGACCTCCTGTTGTCCGCCCCACACAAAAGGGATTAAGCCCAGAACTGTTGACAGGATGGTAAGTGTTATGGCTACTATTTTTTGATTGAAAGCTTTTAAGTAGCTGCGAACTGTCGGAAGCTGGTTCTTTCTTGATATCAGGTTGTTAAAATCGTTGATGATATAGATTGCTGCATTAACAACCAACCCGCTAAGCAGAATGAAAGAGGCAAAGCCACCCTGGTCAAAATTAAAATCAAATAAGTAGAAGGTCAGGAAAACCCCAATAAAGGAAATTGGAATCAGGCTGATCACAGCCAAGGGCTTCAACAAGGATTCAAATAGGATGGCGGTAATAAAGTAGATGATTATCACGACAAGTAACAGTAAATGATACTGCTTTTTATTGCGCTGATCCCAATACCAAAAGCTTTTCGGTTTTTGTGCTTTGTAGCCTAAGGGCAGCACTTCATTGATCGCTTCAATTTCACGTTCCTGTACCATCTTCCCAAGAGGTGAGGGACCTATGAAGTTATAGTTCAGGTAGATTTGGTATACCTGGTTCTTTTTGATAATGCTTTTCCCAACCAGTCGTTTTTTGATCTCTCCGGCTTGCGACAGTTTCTTTTGTCCTTGAGACGTGCCTACCGGCATGTTGTAAAAATCCCATTTGTTGTATTCCTGGTTTTGGTCTGACATTAAAACCACGGGCTGCAACTCTGTCTGGTTGTAACAAGAAGCCAGGTTGCGGGTATAAAGCTGGGAAAACAACGAACGGGTATAGTCGTGATAGTTCAGTTTGTGTGTGGCCAGCAAGTCCTGATTAACCGTTAACTGGTATTCGTAGCGAGATGTGGTTCTCCATGAATTTGAACTGGTGATTTCGGTATTGTCAACACGCGGGTTTTGCAGAAGCTTTTCTTCCAATTGCCCGGCATATTTGTACAGCTGGTCGTAATTGTAACCGGTTAAAAGAATGTGGCTGTTTTTTTGATCCATGTTCAGGGCATTGGAAAAGCCTCTTCCAACACCATCAACGCTCCAGTCCATTCCGCCCAACGAAATGGCTTTGGCTTCAACCTCACTCTTGAGTATAAAAGGAAAGGAGGACTTTTCTGCTTCTTTGGTAAAGTGAATGGTAATGGACGAGTTTTTATAGTCTGAGATTCGGGTTTCAAACTGTGCGACTTCATCAAACTGGCTGATGTATTGTTCCATTTTCCGGATCGCTTCATTTAACTGGTGAATGGTGCATCCGTCCGGCATTTGGCCGCGCACATACAGAGTTGTTTTTCCCGGATCAGAATAGAAACTACTTTCAAAAACATGCTCGGTAAACAGGCGTAAGGAACCACCCAGTACCTTTTCAAGTACCGGTTTAATGTTGGACTGAAAGTTGTCAGAACCAAGGGTCTTATTATAAAGCTCAGCTGGTTTGGTCTCTTGTTCTATTTTGTCAGGAAGAGAACCGATTGGCAGACCAAATGCAAGAATGATCAGAATAAAAAATGCCCACCTGTAGCGCTTCTCAAAACCAATAAGCCGGCTATAGAAACGGGTGATTCTGACTACTCTTCGTTGCATGTTTACGGGGACTTTGGCATCTGGTTTTTGATGATAGAGTTTGTCCATCAGGGCAGGAACCAGGAATAGCGAAACCACCAGGGAAACGGAGAGGTTGATGAGCATGACATAGGTAAAGTCAATGAGAAGAATCCGCTGATTTTCTTTCAGGAAAAATACAACCGATAATGCTCCCAGGGTCGTTAGGGTGGCTGCCAGCAGGGAAATAAAAACGCGCAGTCCTTTTTGCTTTTGCAGGTGGGTGACCATCAGGATACTGTTGTCGATAATGATTCCGAAAGAGACCGTAATGGCAGCTAGCGAGTAGATATGAATTTCAACCTTTAAAAGGTAATAAAAGACGCAGGCAATAAGCAGGTTGGCCCCCAGAGAAATGGACAAAATAGCCAATATCCGAAAGGATCGGCTAACGGCTAATACGAACAGCAGCAAGATAATTAGTGAGAAAAGCGTGCGTAAGCCAATTTTGGTCAGCTCTTCGTGAATGTATTCGGTGCTGTCGGCCACAACCAGGGCCGAATAACCTGCTGGCAGCTTTTCCCGGACAGGCTTTAGCCGCTGGTGAACTTCCTGTGATAACTTTAATTGATTCTCGCCCGAAGCAGCATAAAGAACCAGGTTGACCGTGTTTCTTCCATTGATACGATAATATGAGGTTGGTGGCTTTTCTTTGAGCTTTATGCTGGCAACGTCTGAAAGCTTGATAATACGCCCACTGTTGTTGGCAATTGGTAGTTTGCCCCATTCGCTGGGGAAAATGTACTCAGAGGAAGCTAAAACAGGGATAAAAGCCCCGGTAGCATTCTTTTGATTGCCCAAAAAGAAGCGGTCGCCCAATCGGTTAATGGTACGACTGATGGCCTGGGGGGAAAGCGAGTAGTTTTTGAGTAACTCCGGATCAAAGCTAATTTCCCATTGGTAAGGGGTAGCCCCGTGAAGCGAGATATCGTCAATTCCATTCACTTTCAATAGTTCCGGAATAACTGCCTGGTTGGCTATTTCTTTGATGTAGTGGGTTGATGAGCTGGCATTAAGCGTTAAGACCATGAACGACACCGCATCGCTGTTATTAACTGAGCTGGAGGTAATCTCCGGGTAGCTCATTTCATCGGGCATGTCGTTGCGAACCTGCCGAATAAGTGTGGCTACTTCATAGCGCTTTTGGTTTAAATCAGCGGTTTTATCCAGTTCCAGTGTAATTCTTCCATTCCCCACAGACGATACCGACTCAATATTTTTCACCTGGCTGATTTTGCCCAACACTCCTTCAATTTTGGAACTTTCTTCTTCAATTGTTTTTGGGGAGGCATTGGGCCATGAAAAATGAATGGTCAGCCGTGGTAAATTGCGACTGGGCTGATAGCTGATATTCAGCAGTGGAATAAATGCAATTCCAATAATCATCAGGGCCAAAAACACCACTATGATGGAGAAGGCAGAAAAGGCCGGCTTTTGATTTAAAGTGCTCATTAATTATCACTTCTTTTGTTGTTCAGCAAATAATACATCAAGGGAATAAAAAACAGGCTGATCAGGGTGCCAATTCCCATTCCTCCAATTACGGCAAGCGCTAGTGGTTTTTGCAGTTCTGCGCCCATTCCTTTCTGGAAAAGAAAAGGCAGCATGGCTAAGATGGTCGTCAGGCTGGTCATGATAATTGGTTTTAACCGCCTTCGTCCGGCTTCCATGATCGAACGTATCAGCGAGTTTCCTGAGTTGCGCAGCTTATTGATGGTGTCAATCTTCAGGATCGAGTCGTTAATGATAATCCCGGTCATGACAATAATCCCAATGGCAGACATGATGTTAATGCCTTGCCCAAAAACAAGGAGTAGGAGGAAGGCTCCAAACAGGTCGATGGGCACTTCCAGAAGGACAATCAGGGGTAAGACAAAGGACTCGAATTGGGCTGCAAGAATGAAATAGAGCAGCAGCAAACTGACGGAGATAATCACCAGAAGCTCTCTGAGCATGCCTTTGTCTGCCAATATTTCTCCGCTAAAGCTGACATCAAAATGGTCGTCATTGGCGACCAGCTGTTCGATTTTAGCGGTGGCCGTTTCCAGCTCACGATCTTCGACCTGCAGCAAAACCGGGAAGTACTCACTTTCCTTACCGGCAACAATGCCTTTTAAGCCACTTCCGGAGCTGACTTTCACCAATCCCGATAAGGGAATTTGCTCTCCATTCTGGTTTTTAATCATGAGGTTTTGAATAATATCGTAAACTGATGCATAGCTATTGCCAATGCTTACCGGAACAAAGGTGTTGTTGTTGTTGATTGAAAATACTGTATTTACGTTGAAGGCGCTTTTTATTTCGCGATAAAGGGCATCGGTATTCACTTGGTAAAACATCAGCTTTTCCGGATCAGTCTCCAGTAGAATAAGGTTGCGGGTGATCAGTTTTGATTGCACTTTCCCGGGGAAAGCTTGTTCCATATTCTGCTGAATTTTAGCCAGACGATCCAGGTAGTCCTCGTTGCCGGGGTTGAAGTGGGCAAACCGGGCGATCAGGGGAGCTTCAGTTTTTCCGAAAGCCAGGTTAAACAGGTTATCAGCTTCAGCAAAATGATAGTCACTTTGTGGGTAGTTTCTGCTCAACTGCGTGCTTAGCTCGGCACGAAGTTTATCCAGCTTCTCCGGCGATGAGGCTTTTAGGTAAAGGTGATTTTCCGAAGTTCCCGATTCTTCTCCGGAGTTAAGCAGGTATTGTTGTTTCCCGGCTTCCTCGGTGAGGTATTCGGGCTGCTCACTTAGCGAAGCGAATAAGGTCTTTACCCGTGTGTTGTTTTCTTCGATGGTTACCGGTTCGTTCCAGTCAATCTTTAAAGTGGCTTCCTCCTGACTCACCTTGGGAAAGCGGGAGACTGTCATTAAATCGTAGAAAAGGATTCCGGAGATAATCATCCCCAGAACAAGCAAAATACTGAGGATTTGATGTCGAAGAACGAATTTCAGGCCTTTTTCATACCAGTGGAAATAAGCCGGAAGCTTCTTTTTAGTTCCTTTTATTGCATGCTTTTGGTAGAAAAGACGGTAAAGGGTTGGGAGAAGGGTGATAGAAACCACCAGGGAGACCACCAGTCCTATGGAAACAGAAACAGCCTGGTCAAAAAACAGTGCACCCGACATCCCTTTCATAAAAATGAGCGGGATGAATACCGCACAGGTGGTTAGCACCGAGCTGATCAATGGTCGGATAATTTCGTTGGTTCCTCCATAGCAAGCCTGATCCAATTGGGCATGCCGTTGCCGGTGCTGGGTAATGTTGTCAATGACGATAATGGAGTTGTCAATCATCATGCCGACTCCGAGTACAAGCCCGGAAAGCGAGATAATGTTGATGGACAGGCCGGCCAGGTAAAAAAACAATAAGGTAATGACCAGCGAAATTGGGATGCTGACTCCAACCAACCAGGGGGCTCGTCTTTCGCGAAGAAACAGGAACATCGCTAAAAAGGCTAAAAGACCTCCAAATAGCAAGCTTTGTCCGAGGTTATTGATGGAGTAGGCCAGCAGCTTGGATTGATCCCGGGTAACCGAGAATTCCAGCTCCGGGTAGTCCGTCCGAAAGTGTTGGATCATTTGGTCCAGTTCTTCTTTGAGCCGGGCCATTTTGGCATCAGACTGTTTAATTACAGCCATGCTTATCGCGTGTTGCCCGTTGTATTTTACATTTCCTTGTAGCTTTTGTGATTGCAATGAAATATCGGCCAGCTCATCCAGTCGCATGACTTTGCCATTGAGGTTTACCGGAACCTTGCCAATATCAGACACATCGCGCAAACGGGTGTTAAACCGGATGTTGTATTGGTACTGACCATCGCGGATGAGCAGGTTGCCCAAATCGATATTGTTCTCGGCAAGTGCCTGCTCCAAGGCTGTAACAGAGAATGCCCCACTTTGGAGGTGAGCCGGATAGGGGCGGATCTTTATTTCAGGAAATTGAAGCCCGCTCATGTCAACCAGAGCTACTTCGGGAAGTTGCTCCAGCCGTTTGCGGATGACCTGCCCGGCAAAATTGCTGAGCTGCAGGAATTCATCCTGATTACCGGTGGTTGTTTCCTGTTTGCGGTTCACCATCAGGTAGAAAATCGGGATATCCGAAGCACTGGCGCGGATCACTTCCGGTCGGGCCATGTTGTTGGGGAAGAAGTTCATGGCCTTATCCACCTTTTCGTTGACCTCGACAGAGGCCAGGTCGATAGGTGTCCCGTGCCGGAAACGAAGTTCAATCCAGGCTGAACCATCCCGGGTTTCGCTTCTCATCTCTTCAACATGGTTAACCTCCTTGAGGATATTGCGCATTGTTTTCACAACAGTGTTTTCCAGTTGGCGGGCAGGCATCTCAGAAGAAGTTACCCGGATGGAAACAACTGGAATATCGATGTCAGGCATTAGCGAAACAGGCAGGCTGGTGGTGGTGGCAATACCAATTAACAGCAGTGCTAAAAATGCCATGCTCACAGCAACGGGTCGATGAATAAGAAATTTTACCATGCAGTTAGGGGAGTTATTTTAGTTTCTGTTGTTGCTTATTGTTTGAGAACTTTTCAAACCCTCTCAAACTATTCCTCTTCCATCTCCACTTTTGATTCGTGGGCCAGGTTTAGGTTGTTGGATATGATGATGGTGTCACCCGGATTTAGTGTCGCAGCTTCTGCAGCTTCTACCGAATACTGGTTTTCATTTTCATCCAAAACATTTACATAGGTCCAGAAGGCTATTCCGTTGGTATAGCGGAAAAGGACTTCGCGGTTTTGCCGCAAGACAACGGCTTGCTTGGGAACCACCAATTGATTGGGAATGGTTTTCTTAATACTCACCTTAACATTCATGCCCTCCAGGTAATCCCCCGGATTTTTGACTTCTGCCTTGATCCAGATTAAGCCATTTTCATCGATACGTGGATTGATTTCGGTTATTTTGCCGGTTGATGTTTGTGCACCGGCAATAGGGGAGACGCTTACCTTTTGGTTCAGGCTTATCTGTCCGATTTCAGGCTCGAGTACCGGAAAGTTGATGAAAAATCGTTTATCGTTAATTAGCGTACAAAATGGTTTTGAAAGGTTGGCTTTCTCGTGTTGTCGCTGGGTAATCCCTTCAATTTTGCCGGAGAACGGAGCGGTCAGGTTGGTGCGTTCCAGTTGCATGCTGGCCTCTTCGTATTGAATCAGAGCCTGATTGTAGCCTGATCGGATATCGGCGATTGATTCGTGGTTTGAATCAATTGTTTTATCTTTTTGGTTGTAGCCCATGCCAATCAAGACATCAAGCTTATCAATTGCGGCTCTTTCTTTGTTTAACTTCGCTTTTTTCAAGACAAACTGATAACTGTCGTTCTCCAGATTTGCAAGCTGGAATCCTCCAGGAACGCTTTGTCCATTTTGAACATTAATCGCTTCAATTAGTCCCGGGTTTTCGAAATAGAGCTCAGCTTTTTGGATGGCAGCCAGCTTGCCATTGCTGATGATTTCAATGGTGAAATCTTCCCGATCAACGGTGGTCGTTTTTACATAGCTCTTCTCTTCAAGTAAGCTTGTACTGGTATCTGTCTCTTCGCTTTGTGTTGCTTTGCTTGTGCAGGCGTATACTCCAAGCACTGCCAGGAATAGGAATAGTGAGCTCCAACTATTGGCGTAGGTCTTTTTATGGCTTGTAAAGTTGTTTTTTTTCATGGAGTTAGGTGCTTGTTTAGTGTGATGTAATTTAGCAAAAATTATGTAGATGTCTAATTGCAGCAGTAAAAGGCTTGTTCTACTTATCGCTGTACGATTACTCTTGCAATTTCACCAGCATCAAAACCGGATTGTCGTTTTGATCCAGGCTGTTGGCCAGTCTTTCCAGTTCTTTTTTCTTTTCGGGGAAGAGAGGGGTAGAGTTTTTAAAGGCATCGGAAGCTACGTGGGCTTTAAGATCAAAGGCATTAACCCAACTGATAGCTGTATTTTTAGCTATTGTTGTTTTTAATAGAATACCTGGGCCTCCATCAATGTCGTTAATAATTAGATCTTTTGTAATAATATTGAAATCTTTGTTGTGAAATGAACCGAAGAAGTTATAGTAACTTCCTTGAAAGGAGAACTCTGAAAATACATAATCGCCCCAAAGCAGCATGTTTATCTCCTTGGAATGTTGATCAGCAATTGCTGCAAACGAATCAAAATTGTCGATTTTCTCTCGTGCTTCTACAGAAATCGTTTTTCCCCCATGATCTAAAATAAATGCTGGCTCAAATTTCAAGTTTTTGAAAACAAACACTGTATCCGAGTATATCTCCTTTGTATATACATTTTCGTGGTGGTTGTATATTAAAAATTCCTCTCTAAAGCCACTTGTAAAGCTTGTATTTATATACTTATATTTATCCGAAAATCTTTTTATAATATTTCCTTTATCATCAATCAAGAATATTGAGTTTTCTCCTTTATACTTACCCCCGTAATAATCACACCGACATATTATTCCTTCATCGGTATGAAATAGATTTCTTGTATACTTAGGACAAGGAATTGACTTAATAAATTTTCCATTTAATGAGTAAATCATTAACCTGGATTCATTCATAATTGGAATCAATAGTTGTTTCTTTTTATGGTCAATAGTAAAGTCGAATGCAAACTGATATTCTTGTGGCCCTTTTCCAATAGTGCCAATTTTATTAATAAAATTGCCATTAAGGTCAAAGTGAAAGAAATTAGTATTAAAATCAAATATAACTAGCGTACTGTCAGTTGTAACCAGTTTATTGATATCCGACATTAAAAAATTAGTGTCAGTTTCTAAAGGTACGTATTGAATACTCTTTACGTTTAAATCAGACAGTCGCACTTTAGATGTTTTGTTTGTATCTTCAATATTGAAACGCGTCAAGGAAGTTTCCGTGTTATTCTGTGTTGTACAGCTTACAAAAGAAATAACTACGATAGTCCATATTAGGTAGGTTATTCTCATTCTTTATATTTTTTTACGTCAATAAAGAGATAAGCGAAGAGATACATTACTTCAAAGTAAAGAGTTCTTTTCAGCTTTATTCTTTAAGTGTTGCAATAACCACCACCGGATTATCATACTTCTCAATATTTTTAAGCTTTTGCAAGTGTGGTGGAAGCATGGGAATTTGTTCGGGGTTTTTCTTAAACCATTCGAGCAGTTGGTATGGTTCAATAAAACCAACAAGCTCATTGTTATTGCTTAAGGCTTGCGGGCAAAACATAACAAAATTGTCAAGATCATTCTTATATCCTGATGTTTGCTGTTTGTCGAGGGAAGATATCCTACTTGTGCGTGTAATTTTATCATAGAGACTAAAGTGTGTTTTTTTCTTAAATATAAATCTGAAAAACAAGTATCTTTTTGATTCCATGATTAAGTCAATCCTATGATAATCTACCGGGTTAAAAGTTTCCCGTTCCTCATATGGAGGGCTAAACTCTCCCGAGTTAAATACAAATTTTGGGATCAGTTTTTGCTCAGTCACCCGAAAGATGGTATCATTTAGGTATTCCTTAAATAAAAGACTATCCCCCTTGTAATAGAACCATCCTTCAGGTCCTAATTTACGAACGACATTAGCTTCTATGGTTTGTTTGTAATTTGGAAATTCGGATACAATTTTTCCATCCTGCTGGTTGTAAATGCGCATGCGGGAGTCAGTGCCCCGGTCGTTTTCAAAGAAAGCAGCATAGTTTTTTTGATTGAGCCGGGTTACATATCGGGTCCATGGAAACGTTTCAAGCTTCCCGATCAGCTGTCCGGATACATTATATTCCAATAGAGAATACTTCGATCCTCTCGCATTAATTATGATTCCCCTTTGGGGATCTTTGTAAACACAATAGCTTGTGGCTAGATAACCGTTGGGTCCTCTGCCATGTTCCCCAATCTCACGAATAAATTGTCCTGTTTTTGCACAGAATAAAGATATTTTTTGAAACCCGGTATTGATAATAAAAGAGTCCAGTACTGAAATTCGGTTACCAGGAGCTATTCTCGTTTCTGAATTGCTTTCAAGTGTTACATAGCGCAGCTTAGTTGCTATGCTGCTAAGTTTTATGGGAGAGTTACTGATGGAATCTCCAAGAAGATTTATGTGGTGCAGTTCTGGCTCTTGCTGGTCTTGCTTTTCATGATGACATGATATTGCCAACAAGGAAATTAGGATAAAAGTTATTGTTCTTCGCATTGTTTCGTGCATTTAAGTATAAAGATTGGCGATAAACGCTCAACCTTATGGACTGTTGTTTGGCGAACATTTAACCAGGTTAACAGTGCTTAGAAAAGGAATTCATCACTGCTATCCTGGCTTTTATTGTTGTCCGATCACTCTTTCAACTTCACCAGCATTAAAACCGGATTGTCGTTTTCATCCAGGCTGTTGGCCAGTTTCTCCAATTCCTTTTTCTTCTCGGGATAAAGAGGGGTAGCGTTTTTAAAAGCATTGGAAGCTACGCGTGCTTTAAGTTGGTAAGCATGAATCCAGGAAACAAGAAACTCGCCAGCTTCTAATGAAACTTTTGCTTTCGGACTAAAGGGCAAGCCTCCATCCCAATTATTGGGCAAACCATAATTATTGGATCTGGAATCTGTATTACTGGCCACATGATAGCTTTCTTTAGTACAATCATAAATTCCCATTACCTTTTTTTGTCTTTTTGTTGAAATATAATCCAGCACCAAAAACCTTCCATTTTTAAGAATGGATGTTAGCAGAAAAGCATTCATTTGCATAAACGACGGAGGGTCTATAAGGTCGGTGGGTTTTACACGCTCGTTCGTTTGAGCAAAAATGAACTGAGGCTGGTGGTTTGATAAGCCCATGCTGAAGACCGTATCATTTAAATAGTTCCAGTAGTAAGTTTCACTCTGATCTTCAAAATAGGTTTTGTTTGTTAAAGACATGGAGGATTGGAAAGGCTCAACAGTGTTTAGTTTATGGCCTTTTTCCTGCCCTGAGGAATCGACAATAAACCAATTGTATTTTAACTTGCCAAAATCAAAGGAATCAAACAAATAAATCTGGTTGTTAAGGAAACTCATGTTCTGGAAATGTTCTTCTATGGGTAAGTTGATTGCTTTTATGAAGTTGCCTGAAAAATCATACATTAACAACTTGAATCGATTTAGAATGTAGATTCTTTTTGCGGACTTATCGATGGCATAGTCTACAAGGTTCGAAACTTCGCCAGGTCCTTCTCCCAGCTTACCCACACGATTTACAAACTTCCCTTCAAGGTTAAAAACATTTACTGACCCTTCCTCGGATTGCATGAATAGGAGCGATTCCGACGATTTCAGTTTGTATATGTCCTCCAGTAAAATAGAATCGTTAAGGGGCAGATAGCTTATCTGCGAAGCGACATCAGTCAACTCAACGGACGGTTCACTGCTAAAATCAGGAATAATGGTTTTTAGTTGATTGGTCTTGGAGTTATTACAGCTTGAATTCAAAAGCATCAAGCATACGGTAAATAACACAGGAAACTGGGCGATTGCTTTTTTGTAGTTTGACATTATATTTCAATATTGGGTTAGTCTTGATAGTTAGGGTTATAAGTTATCTTAATGGAATAAGAAGTAACTTTGATTATGCACAATATGGGAAATATTGTCTTCGGGAACAATATGTTTGATAGCAGGTGCTGTTTTTTTGTTTCTGCTAGACTGTTTGTTGATTGTTTCGTTGGGGGATTAATGACCAACTAAAGGGATAGTTATTTTATTGCCAACTAGCGCTAGTATACCGATCTGTCGAATACACGCTAATTCAATTAGGCAAGGGCATTGTCCGTTATTTTTTATAGGATAAGGTTAAGTCAAGCAGGTTATTCTACAAACTGCCTGATACTTGTAGACAAAATGGGGAAGGGAACTACGAGTGCTTCACTGGGGCTTTATTTTCCGATAGTTACCTTTTGGGGGATTTTGTATTTTAAAAATATTGAATGCAGAAACGCTAAAATTAATTGGGCAACCAATTTTAGTATTTCTGCAGTAATGCTTTCTATCTTGGGTGGAGCTTTACTTTCCGATACAGAAATTCAGCTTCACTGTTTTCGTGTTTAACTGGATTACGGATTAGCGATACGATAATACGCCCAAACAATACTTTCAGGATAATAATTATATACTGTCTAAAAGCCGTTTATTGTCATCCGATTTCAATGATAAAGCTGAAATCATCCTACAAATAAGTTAGTTTCATCAATAAAGACCTATTAAGAACAGCGAGGTTACAAGCAGAATAATTTATTTCAGTTTTAAGATCACAAATTGGCGAAACTGATACTTTAGAGCTCTTTAAAAGATACAAAGTTAGAACTTCTAAGTTATGGGATGAAACAACAATTATCCGGTAAATCGATTTCGATGAAAATAATCGTACGGGAAAAACAATGCAATATTTTCCCTAAACAGGAAAACGGCTTAAACATCCATTTAGCCAAATCTCCAAGGTTCATTTCCGAATTAAACATCAAGACTTTAAACTCAAGCAGTGTTTTTTTTGGGAATACCTGCTTTCTTATGAAGAATCAAAAGCAAGCGAGAGTTTCTGTTTTTGAATGTATAGAAACCTGGTACAATACTCAGAGCCTCCATTCTGCTTTGAATTATTTGTCGCCAGTGGAATTTGCGGAATCAATTAATAAACAAAAATTGGCAGCATAGCTTAACTCAATGTCCACTTTTTTTGTAGGAACCTGCTCTGAGTTTAAGAGCAGGTTCCTCTTTTTGATCTTCGGCATAATCTGTTACACAGGTTATGAAATAGTGCTGAATTTAAAGAATTTCTATTATGCCTGCCAAGTTTATTGCTTTATAACTTTCAATTGTTTTTGATAATCTTCTCCTCTTACATGAATAATATACATACCTGTTTGAAGGTTGTATAATGGTATTTTTATTACTTTTCTATCCCCCCCCTTCAAATCGAAGATTTTTCCTCTCGTAATATGATATAAGCTAATTGATACTATCGGCTTATCAGAGCGTAACGTACAATCACTATTAAGCACAGGATTAGGATAAACAATAATGGAATTGTCAAGCTCAACCAATTCCTTCTCTTCCTGATAATTTGCATTTATAATCTTCGCATTTTTAACCTTTTCCTCTGGAATCTTAGGCTCACCTCCTGTGAATTGCACTAATAACTTAGGATGCGTATTAGTATCTACGGCCTCTCTAGAAGCAAATGTAGTCCATTCACCTGTTACCGTTGAAATCACTTTGAACGATACAATATTCCCTGCCAGAGAATCCAATACACTAGAGACATCCCATATTACGTTTTCCGCTCTACTCGTTCCGGGACTAGTCGCAATCAAAACCTCTGTATATGGGGCATTGTTTGCTGTTATTCCAGTTTCGGTCCAATCGTTTCTTACCTTATATAATTCCCAACTGGAACTTGTTGTTTCATTACTATACATCTGTAGGTTTCCCTGAGTTATATTATCATTAATGCCACTTAAATCAAACTTAACAAATGTCTCTCTTTTATAACCTGTTCCATCATTTTTGGCCACCAAATGTGTTGCCGTACCATAGTTTGTATCGGCATATGAACCATCTCTGGTATAAGAATCAGCAACTACATCAACCGTAACATCAAAAGCTTCTTCTACAACAATGCTTGGTATTAACATAGAATTTGAAGCTTCTTTCGAGGCAAACGTGGTGAACTCTTCAATAGCCGTAGAAACAATTTTAAAAGAAACTTCGGTGCCCGATAGCGTATCTAATACCGGCTTTATATTCCATTCAGCAAAACTAGCATTTGGTGTTCCGGAAACAGTCGCTACAAGTACTTCTGATGCAGGGGCATTATTTGTTGTTAAACCTGTTTCAGTCCAATTATTCCCCACCTTGTAAAGCTCCCATTTCGTATTGGCTGCACCGTTACTATACATTTTTAGCTTTGCTTTGCCAATACTTTGCGGAAGTAAGGCGACATTAAACTTAACAAATGTCTCTCTTTTATAACCTGTTGCATCATTTTTGGCCACCAAGTGTGGTGCCGTACCATAGTTTGTATTGGCATATGAACCATCTCGGGTATACGAATCGGCAATCGTTGTATAAACAATGGTCTTTGGGGAACCAAAAATATCTGTCTCAGTAATACTATTCCACATACTATTGGAGTTACCATGTCCAACTATTCTAAAATACCTGGCGTACGTATCCGTAATATCATAATCTTCCTGTTCAAGCGTTGTTCCTCTGGATACTCCGCTGTATACGTTTATCCAATTTATACCATCTAAAGATACTTCAATGTCAAACGAAGATGTTCGCTCGTTCCCTTTATACCATGCAATGCTGGCCTTCATTAGCTTATTAACAGACCCTAGATCATACCGAATCCATTCATTGTCCCCTAGAGCCGACCAGCGAGTGTTCAAATTATCGTCAATAGTATTTCCAGGCATATTCCCGTCATCACTACTGGCTGTCACCGCCACAATCGGCAACCCTTGTTGTAATGTAACCTTGTCTGGGGTTTCTGCATCTACAATTTTATTAACAGTGGCCCCTGCATGGGGTACTACCGGCATTGTAAAGTCAAGTTGTTTTACTCCTTCTATAGCCGGTAATTCAAAATAGGCTGTTATGTTGCTTTGCTGTTGTGCAGGGTCTGCTATCGAAACATCCACTCGGGTACTACTTACATTTTTCAGCAGCATCACACAGGGTTTGTTCACTGTTACAGATATTGGTCCACTTACAACCGTTCCCGCATCATGAAACACAATTTGCATCATGTCTAAAGTTGAATTTAACACTGCCTGTGTTGATGAAGTGTTTTCAACTATTGTGATGGCATTAAGATCGTATGCTTCCATTTCGGCAGTATTACTTTGTCCAGGCACAACTATATAAAAGTACGTATCGCTTGAGGGTTGTGCTCCATGATCTAGCCACATTTTAAATACATCTCCGCTGACAACCTCATTGGGTTGACTTCTATTGATGTCATACCAATTACCACTTTGTGTCAAATTACTCACCTTTAAATCTCCACCTTGAGGAAAAAAATAGCCAATACTATCGTGTTGTACCCAACGGGGGGCTGTATATTGCATTAGAGAACTCGCGGGTAGAACATTTGTTCCACCGGATGTAGATGACACTGTTACTGCGCCGATTAACCAACATTGATTTATAGTAGTAGTAATATTCTCTGACAAAGTGCTGTTAACACCCGCTCCTAAACACACAACTTCCTTATCAAAGAAGAACCAAGATTTTTTAGCTTTAGTATTGTAATAGCTCATATCGTATGTGGTTGCCCCATAAAGGCTATCATTCACTCCGCCAACAAATTCTGTACTCCCGGGTTCTCCCCACAAAACAGTTATTGCAGGTATTTGAGTAAAATCTCCAGAAGTGGTCCCTGGTATCTTATCCCATTCCCATATAGGCATAATATTATAGTATTCGCCACCTCTTCTCTGAATTGTTGTAGCGCCATCAGGTAAAAATTTTCCTTTTAGATTTTGATCATTCCCTGATTCGGTACGTTTAGTTCTGGATGATACAGTCCGAATATTAAGGTTATATCCAGAACGCTGATGTCTAGTATAGTCAGAGCTATAGAAATGTTTATGGTTTGGCATTATCATATATTTCGACGATACAGATCCGGTCGTCCGAGCTATGGCTGCATCCCATTCTGAATTATAGGCTGGAGCTATTAGTTTTGCTGTTTCTAGCCTAGCATGCTCTTTATTCTTCAAAAGTGCATTTTTTCCGCTTATCCCTCTTCCATCTGCACTAAAGTCCATGTAAGCCCCTCTAATAGCCTTCAAATATGTGTCTTTGTAATATGTTGAAAGGATCTCCAGCTGATGGTCCGGTAAACTATAAGCAGTTTCTCTAACATAGGAAGCTATTTTAAACTCTCCATCTAAAAACACTGAACCATAAGAAGCTATCATTAGTTGAGAACCATGCTGTTGATACGAATAGTCGTATTGTATTCCTTCTTCAGTAGTAAGTTGAATCGGTTCAAAAGCCTGGCTTAGAGCATATTGCAGCAGTGTTTCATCCCGTACTATACATGCTCTGTAAAGAAAATGAATTGCAACATCAAGTTTGTTTGCACCAGTAAGCGCTTCGGGGTTACCGCGATTCATCTGGCTAATTAAATTGGTTTCCAAATCGGCGGGGATTGCTGTTTGTCCAATTTTGAGCAATAATAATATTTCTCCTATTATTTTTGGATTAGCTATTTGATTCCACCACCAATTAGAACTTTGGAAGTCATTCGTATTCCAATACTCTAAGGCATTAATAATTGCAATATATAACGAAGCATTCCGGTAGTAAGAGCTCGTTGACAAGGTGTAACCTTTCGATAAATTTAAAACTCTTGCCAGATGATCATATGGCCTCCATATTGAAGAAGAAGTATCCGAATAGTTTATGTCGTTCCAGCTTCCGTCTGTCTGGATCGTATTCAAATACCCTGTTATGTTGTTGTCTAATGACGTTGGTGTTTGTATGTCGTCATAAATCTTATTAACGATTCTTCCAGAGATAATATCAAAATCGGATTGTCCTCTTGCTAAGTTAAAAAACAAAATTGATAATGGCAATGTTAAATAGAGTAGAAGTTTAATTTTCATAATTGTTTTTGCTTAATTAGTTTTTAGATTTGCAACATTCATTTTTCTTGAAACCAAAAACTAATTTTTAGCTTCGAGAAAGTCTGACAAATATGAAAAACCCAATTAATTCATTAGGTTGGATTTCTTAAAAAAAGAGGGGGGATATTTTAAACTACCTAAGTAAATAACTATCCTCAAAGAGAACGTGCCATTAATTTTCAATTTCAACCTAAAAAGGAAAAATTTTAATGCCGAATCCTTTTCCTGATGGCCAACAAACCTTCTAATCATTTCTTCATCCAGACCAATGGTGCTAACAAAATAGTCTCTTATCTAAAAGTCTATTGCCCCTGTAAAGCTTTTGTTTTAAACTCGATAAGATTGCAGAATTCGCATGGCTAACTTGTCATTCAACAATCCCATAAAGTCAGATACTGAAATCTAGGGAGGGATGGAACAGGCCATGTGAACATAATCAAATGGCCTGTTCTAAAACTTCTACTTCTTTCCATTGACTGATTCTAAGAAGCTCTTCTACTTGTGCTTTCATTGTTCCTGTCAGTATCCGAAAACGATGCTTCAGAACAAAAGCTACCTGGTAATCACATGTATAGTACAAAGGTGATAATTGTCTAAATTCACCCATGTTGTTGTTTATTTTAATGGTGGGCAGAATAAAAAGACTTAGCCGATTGTCCATTACCTCCGTCTAAGACGAAGTTTTTTTAATCTCAATGAAAATGTGTTTGATCAAAATAACCAAATGAGAAACCATTATATTTAGATTAAAATTTTAAAGAATACAATTCATCTAAAAAATGACATGTACAAAGGCTTATTAATAGTATATTTCTTTTTCACCATGGCACTTGTTTTTGGTCAAGAGCAAGAAATCAATCATAAAAGTCTAAAATTTAAACACATCTCAGTAAATGAGGGGCTGTCGCAAAGTTCGGTACTATGTATTTTACAGGATAAGAAGGGATTTATGTGGTTTGGAACCCGAGATGGGTTAAATAAGTATGATGGCGATTCATTCAAGACCTACCGTTATAGTGCACAGGATAGTACTAGTTTAAGCCATAATTACATAGTGACCCTATTTGAAGATGACTTAGGTAATTTATGGATTAGCACCAAAAATGGGTTGGATAGATATATCCCTGAAACGGAATCCTTCGAACGAATTAAAAGCCTGGACTCGTTATTCTATGCAAGTAACAATAGAATACTGGGTATCATTGAAGACAATAAGACACATTTATGGCTTGCCACAAATCAGGGTTTGATCAATTTGAACACCGAAAACGAAGATATTGAACAATACATCCATAGGAGGGGAGATGTCAATGGGGTGTCCTCCAGTGCATTAGGTGCGATATTGAAGACAAATGATGGTAGGGTTTGGATTAAAACATCCATGAATGTCGAATTATTTGATCCGGAAACAGGAGTGTTTAAGCACTATGCTTATCCGGAGGAAGACACAATGAAGATTAATAAAAACTATAATCCAGTTTTATATGAAGATTTTAAAGGTACTCTGTGGATGGGGTACAGAAATGGGTTGGCTTTTTTTAACAAAAAAGAGGATGCCTTTCAGTTTTTTAAAACAGCTCCTCAGTCCGGATTAGCCATTACTAGCGAAGTACGCAGTATCTGTGAAGATTATAATGGAATGCTGTGGGTTGGCACCTATGATGGGTTGTACATTATTAATAAAACAAAGAATAAGATATTCCACTATACCCATGACGAAAATAATCTAAACAGTTTAAGTCAGAATTCCATTTTTGAAATATGTCAGGATATCAAAGGGGATATGTGGATAGGAACTTATGCAGGAGGAATTAATTATTATGACAGGAATTGTAATCTATTCAGACATTTCACGTCAGGCACAAACAATACCAAACTAAATTACAAAGTAGTTAGCTCCATTATTGAGACACCGGACGACAAACTGTGGATAGGTACAGAAGGAGGAGGTATTAACGTTTATGATAAAAACAAGGGAGCTTTTAAATACTATACCCATAATAGTGATGATCCAAATAGTCTTAGTGTAAACAATGTGAAAGCCATGATCAGGGATCATGACGGAATTTTTTGGATTGGGACACATAATGGAGGTCTTAATGTTTTAAATCCTAAAAAGCGACCATTTATTTTTAAAAAGTATAGTAATATTCCCGGTGATACAACCAGTCTTAGTGACAATAGGATTCTATCATTATTAGAAGATTATAATAAAAATATCTGGATTGGCACTTCCGGAGGAGGACTTAATGTTTTTGACCGCAAAAGTCAGTCTATTATACGTGTCGCCGACACAACATTTATAGGGAAATATGTTAATACAATAGTAGAAATACCAGATAAAGACCATATTTTGTTAGGAAGCAATCGGGGGGTGGCAAAGTTAAATTTAGAAACTAAAAAACTAACCCCCATTCCATTTGTGGGCAAAGAGCATGATTTTCACAGAATGGGTGCTGCGGTTTCAATTATATACCAAGACCATAATAATAATCTATGGATCGGCACTGATGGTGATGGATTATTTTGCCATAATCTGATTACTGGTAACACTAAAAAATATGATCACCTACAAGGGCTTCCAAGTGATGTTATTTACGGGATACTACCTGATGACAATAACAATATTTGGATTAGTACAAATTATGGACTTAGCAGACTTAACCTTCAATCGAGACAAATAAAAAACTTTAACGAGTCGGATGGGCTACAGGGCAATGAATTTAACTATGGGGCTTATCTTAAAGACCGTATCGGAAACCTAATTTTCGGAGGCTCCAATGGTTTAAACATATTTAATCCAAACACCATCACTGAGAACACCTTTACTCCTCTTGTTTGCATAACTTCATTTAAGGTAAATAACAAGCCATATTTAAATATCACGGATTCAATTTCCGAAATTACCTTAAAACATTTTCAAAATGTATTTAACATTAATTTTGTAGCACTAAGCTATTCACAATCTGACAAAAATCAATATGCATATAAACTGGAAGGTTTTGATTCTGACTGGAATTATATTGGGAATAAAAAATCGGCCACTTATACAAATTTGGATGCTGGAACATATAGATTTAAGGTGAAGGCCTCCAATAATGATGGGATATGGAACGAAATAGGCGCATCATTAAAAATAAGAATACATCCTGCTCCCTGGAGAACCGGCTGGGCTTATCTAATTTATACCTTGTTATTAACTAGCATATTTCTGGTTATTAGAAGATATAGTTTAATTAGAATTAGAGAACGTAATGAACTAAAGCATCAACGCCTTGAAAGAGAAAGAATTCAAGAAGTAAATAAAATGAAACTTCAATTTTTTACAAATATTAGTCACGAAATAAGAACATATCTAACTCTGATTTTAGGTTCGACAGAAAAAATATCTCATGTTTCCCTCGAGCAAAAAGCAAATATCGATATTCTAAAAAGCAATGTACAGAACTTACTAAGTTTGGTAAAAGAACTAATGGATTTTAGAAAGGCAGAAACCCAAAATCTTAAATTACAGGTTTCTAGGGTAAATCTTATTCCCTATTTACATCTGTTATGTGATGCTTTTCAAAACGAATTTTTAAAAAAAGACATTACCCCTGTTTTTTTATCTAAAGAGGAATTGAATGTATGGATTGATCCGAAACAAATGAAGAAAGTATTTACCAACCTTCTTTCAAACGCTGTCAAATTTTCAAATAAGGGAGGAATAGTCCAAATTATGGTATTAAATCATAAAGACAATATTGAAATTAAAATAATAAATAATGGAAAGGCAATTGAACCCGATCAAATGAAAAATTTGTTTCAGCGATATTATCAAGGAGAATACTCAAAACAGCATGACATAGGTTATGGAATAGGATTGGCATTGTCAAAAAGTATTGTTGAATTGCACGGAGGAATTTTAAAAGTTGAAAGTCATAAAGCCATTAGGAAAAGACATCAAGAGAACAGAACCTGTTTTTCTGTATTTTTGTTGAAAGGTAAAGACCATTTAAAGACACATTGTATTATTGAAAATTCAGGACTTATTTCCCCAAAATTATCCAATAAAATAACTGAAGATATCACGCCTTCTTATAAAACCTCATCAGACAGCAAACCTATTAATATTTTACTGGTAGAAGACAATAAATACTTACGGCATTTTATTTGTAATTCATTAAAAACCAGCTATAACATTACAAAAGCCAAAAACGGGGGAAAAGGGTTAAAATCAGCTATTAAAAATATACCTGACATTATTATTACTGATATTATGATGCCTAAAATGAATGGTTATGACTTGGTCTGTAAACTAAAAGAAAATATCCAAACGAATCACATTCCCATTATCTTTCTAACAGCTTTAGATTCCAATGATCAACAAATAGAAGGCTTTCAATCTGGAGTTGATACATATCTAACTAAGCCATTTAGTATGAGTGTTTTAGATTCTCAGATAAAAAGTTTATTGAGAAACAGAGAGTTACTAAGGGAAAAATATAAAACTACTATCAATATAAGTACTGTACATCAAGAACAAACAAATGCTTTGTTAAATGAGAAAGACAAACAGTTTTTAAAAGAAATAACATCGATTATTGAGAAAGAGTTGGGAAATCAAGATTTTAGCGTTATTGACTTAGCAAAATCTCTTCATATTAGCGCTCCAATTCTCTATAAAAAGCTGAATGCTTTGACAGGCATGTCGGTTAATAATTTTATAAAATCCATTCGGCTGCACAAGTCTTACGAACTTTTAAAGCTCAAGGAACTAAAGATTTTTGAGATAGCTTATTCAGTTGGTTATAAGGATGAGAAGTATTTTAGCAGAGAATTTAAAAAACATTTTAATAAAACACCATCCGAAATCAGAAATTTGTTCTCTTGCAAACTGTAACCTTATCCTTTTTGCAGCCTTCCATGAAAATCGGCCAGATTAAATTTAGACAAATTATTAATTTTAAGCAGTCAAAAACAAGATGAAAGAAGGAAAAGACACAGTGCTGAAAAAATCCAATGCCTCACTTTAGATTAGCATATCTTTTATCATGCTTAAAGTGTATTGTTCATTTAATGAAATTAAAGGTGAACTCGATAGGCCTCCTAATTACTACTGAACGTGGAGAAATAAATATCATGTGATCAGAGTCAAATATTAGCTTTGCTAATATGATATATTAATAAAATTATTATTGCAATACATCATGATTTTTTTGTAAAAATCATGGAACATATGTGGTCATTTTTTGAGAAAAGCTGCCAATCAAGTTTATAAAAAGGCAAGATATCTTATGAAACTGATAAGCATGGCTGGAAAAACCGAACATACCATCAAAGTGGGATACTTGCTTTTGTGCATGACAATCGCCCTTATCATCAAAAGGAATGGTTAACGGAAATAAGCCATTAGAATCTTTTTTAGCTGAAATTTTAGCCTATTTTGAGACATATGCAAAGATAGAAATCGAATGAATTGAAATAACGCCGTTGAATCGGAGAAGAAAGACGAAAAAGGTAACAAGAACGTCAACGTAAAAAAGATGCTGAAATAAGAATAATTAAAGTGCTTATAAACATGGCTAGCCACTGGAAACAAGCACAAATTCTGAGAGATTATGTAACAGCCATAGAAGACACCGGAGAATTCAATTCCCTAGGCTAAGCAAAAAATTGAATGGTTCGCCCCTTTTACAGAGTCACGTGATGAAATTATCGACGATAACGACTGACAAAAATGATGGAAGAACTCAATAAGAAAGAGCCCCACTCAAATTTCTACAGGTAATATTTGAAGAAAAATATAAATGAGTTAACAAAATAATCAGACAATTATGGCCAAGATCTGTTTTCAGCTAACCCTTTTTAAATTCAATGCCTTGATTATTTGGTATTTATGTGACCTGTTTGTTGAAGATATCTGAAATTACTTTCCAAAGAAAAGTGTGAAAAAAAATATTCACGAATATTACATTTATGCTTCAATAATATTGGAATTATGATCTAATTTACTATATTGAATGCAGCTTCAATGCGCTGGTTGTTAGTGTTTAAGGATTATTTTCCGATACAATATCTTTTCAGTATTTGAATATCAGTTGATTAATCTGTTTTAGCAACAAATTAGCAACAGATATTTTTTCTCTTTAGGAAAATATAGGACAGAAAGTGAAAAGACGAAATCTCGCCTGTAATTTCTCCTGGCTGTAAATGTACGAAATTTTGATTCTGAGGCAATATTAATTGAGTTTGGGACATTGTTCCATCTCGTTTAGACGCATCAAAAAACCGCCTCGAATGAAGCGGTTTTTAAGAAATCCGAAATAAATCTGTTTACGCAACAGTAACCGAACCAACATACTTACTGTTTGCAACAGAAGTTCCATCTGCACTGATAAAACCGATATAGGCATGAACGGTGTCACCTGAATAGTTATTCGGGACGGTTACTTCCTGAACACCTGTAACCCGGTTTGCTCCATCCAGGATGGTTACAGCTTCATTTTTTGCTGGATTGTGCACAACGAGCAACGCTTTGTCAGTTGCCTGTGCGTTACCATCGCCGGAATTATCATCCCACTCAAACGAAACCGAACCGGCTAAAGTTGAGCTTGCAGTACCGTTTAAGGCCGGAGCCAGTCCTCCGCGGCTAACCAGCGCATTGGGGTAATCAATCGTATAATCGGGATACGTACCGGCGATGGCATTTTTCACGTTATACGACATGGCACTGTTGAACTGGGTCATTTTCACGGCGTAATTTTTGAACCCAACCCGGATAAAATCCTTGATAGGCTGCAAAAAGTTAATCACAGTGATAAACTTTGACCGCTGGTCCATTTGTGCCGGAGTTTGAGGGTTGGCAACACTTGCAGGCATCACCCTCAAATAATCGATGCCTTTCCAGCTTCCACCAACTACATTTCCGACCTTGCCGGAAACCCCTCCTAAAATACCTTGACTAATCTTTCCCATCTTTTAACATTTTTAATTGTTCAACATGTTTAAAATACTCGGACTTGATACGGACTTGGTCCCGCTTTGTCCTCGTTCTTTTAAATGTATTGCAATTATTGGTCAATTGGGATTATGAAGGTTTCAATACATCTTCTTGCATCACTTTGCTATGCCATTAATTCAGCGGTTCAGAAATGGACACAGGGAGGCTTAATTGAATGCTTAGGCACCCAAAATGAGTAGGGGATGAAACAGACAAAAGGAAACGGAATAAATGGCCTTGTGCGGTGGCTTGTGGGTTTATGCCGTAGTCTTTTGGCAGATTTCAGACCCGGAGCTTACATTTGCCGAAGCGTTCAATTAATGCGGTTGGTTTATGCGGTGTTTGTTTTTCTTTCTGTCAAGATGGGGAGCGCGGGAAAGGCAAAGGTGGTGATTGAAGGAATGGAGTACCGGTGATAACCGGGACGGAATGAGTGAATGAGCCACTTTTGCGTGCGGTGCTGAAGCTTATGAATGCAACGAATACGGGAATGACGAGGTACGAGGAGTGACTTAATGAGTGGAATGAATAGGCTGCAAGCACATGGATTGCTGGGTGGATTTTTCACTGTTAACTGCAATTTATTGTCAGAATCGGAATGCGCGTCCGGGAAAATTTCACACAGGAGAAACAGCCTTGAGCCAGACGGCTGGGCAGTGGCTGCAATGAGTGGACCCGCCAGTTGGCGGGGAAACGGGTTGCGGACACTGACCAAGCATCGCGAGCCGCCTGCGAGTGGAGCAAGGGTGGTGCAAAGAGATGGTTTGAGAAACCGATAACCCTTTGCGGCATATGTGCGAAGTGGAACGTCGTGTTTTGGGGTGGCATTAGGGAAGGAAACACGGCGTGGAACGAGTACACAAGGCTACCGCTAAAAAATGCCAGAGCGAAGCGGAGGCAAATCAAACAATTCAGCCGCAGCCCGCAGCGACCCGCAGGCGAGCCTAACACGGGCAGCCGGTGGACTGCGAGCGGCTGAAACGAATGGAACCGCAACGGAGCGAAGTAGTTGAGGTACGAAGCGCTGAGCGTAGTAGCGGTGAAATGAGTGAAGCGGCTTGCAGGACAGAGTAGGCTGCCGTGAGGACAACGACTGAGCTGCAAGGACTGTGACAGCCTGAGCGTAGCGAACCAGCAGGGCGTTTAGTTCTTTTTTATACCTTAAAAAATTAACGCTTAAAAAAAAGTACTGAACGGGCTGGCACCGGGCTTGCCGAAGGAGGCGGACGAACACCGCTTTTCCTGTGTGGAATTGTGGGGGGGATTATCTTTAAAAGACATCATCGTCATTTTTGACCCTTTGCACAGATGGACAAAGTAACGAACCATACGAACAAAACACGCAACAATCTCCCTGCCTTGGTTTTAGTATGGTTTTGCAATTTACACATTCATAAAAGAACTGACAGAAATCCTCAGGCATTGTTTCTTCTTTTTGATATCCGCAGTCGGGACAAGTGATTGTTGATTTATATTTTATTTCCATAAGACAGATTTAGCAATCTATTTCACAATCTTCTTCTATGCTTTTATTTTCGATTTGAAGCGTGGTATGGTTGATACCAAACTCGTGTTCGAGTTCATGTTGCAAATCGCCTATAAAATTGTCATTAATGCCTTCAGGTATTATCAGGTGTGCTGTCAACGCCACCTTTGTAGTACTCATTGCCCAAATGTGCAGGTCGTGAATGTTTTCCACTCCTTTTTGTGCCAACAAAAATTCCCTGACTTTTTCGAGGTTAATATGTTTGGGTACGGCATCTAAGGCTAAATCGACTGAATCGGTAAACAAACGCCATGTTCCCCAAACGATAACCGCAATGATAAGAAAACTTGTAAGTGGGTCAATCCATTGTTTTCCGGTGAGGTTGATTAACAAACCTGCCACAACTACACCCAGTGATACCCCGGCATCGGCTGCCATGTGCAGAAATGCGCCTTTTATGTTCAGGTCGTCTTTCTGTCCTTTCATAAAAAGTAAGGCAGTTAGGGTGTTGATAACTACACCAATGGCTGCAACAATCATGACTTGGCTTCCTGCCACAGGTTCAGGGTTTT
This sequence comes from uncultured Sunxiuqinia sp., assembly GCF_947495665.1. Classification (GTDB taxonomy): domain Bacteria; phylum Bacteroidota; class Bacteroidia; order Bacteroidales; family Prolixibacteraceae; genus Sunxiuqinia; species Sunxiuqinia rutila. Next base: position 467,602 of record NZ_CANLZV010000002.1, on the reverse strand, counting down.
TAAATTTACCAATGGCATCCCAGCCTATAACTGCCACTGCACCAAACAGCAGAAGGGCATTTAAAATAGAAACAAGGATGGTAGTTTTTCGAAGCCCGTAGGTGTATTTCCCCCGTGGTTTGATGGATGCAAGCCACATGGCTGTCCACGCAAAAACAAGGCCGAGCACATCGCTGGCATTGTGTCCTGCATCAGCGAGCAGGGCAGATGAGTTGGCAATTAAACCGTAAATGATTTCAACGGCAATAAAGATTACATTTAAACCAATACCCAGTGCAAAAGCTTTTCCGTAACTTTTGTTTGTCGCATGTGAATGTCCGTGTGAATGTGCCATAATAAATACTCATTTAATTTCTTGGTGCATACATAATGATTCCCATCCCGATAAGCGCCACGATTCCTCCAATTATATCGTACCTGTCGGGGACAAAGCCATCAACTTTCCAACCCCACAATATGGCCATAATAATAAATATACCACCGTAAGCAGCATAAACCCGCCCGAAATTGGCGGATTGGAGTGTGGCAATCACACCATATAAAAACAAGATAATACCGCCGATTGCCCCAAACCACCAGGGTTTTTGCTCTCTTAGCCAGAGCCAAACCAGGTAACCACCGCCAATTTCGCAAAGTCCGGCTACAACAAAAAGGAATACGGAATATACTACTTTCATAAAAATCTATTTTCCTAGTTTTAAAATTCTGAAAGCCCCCCTTACCACAATCAAAAAGACAATTGCTCCAATAATCAAGTCGGGGTATTTCGATTGCGTCAGCAATACCAAAACTCCGGCAACGATAACACCTGTATTAATAATCACATCGTTTGAGGTGAAAATCATGCTGGCTTTCATGTGTGCTTCTTTGCTTTTTGATTTTTGAAGCAGGTACAGGCAAACAGAATTAGCTATAAGTGCCAATATCGAAATTCCAATCATCATCCTGAAATCAGGCGTTTCTTCTGCCCCGATAAACCTTCGGATTACTTCTATCATACCAATACCTGCCAATGCCAGTTGAAAATATCCGCTCAAGGAGGCTACTTTCTTTTTACGGGTAACCGCTGTTCCCACAGCCCACAAACTCAAGCCATAAACAGCAGCATCGGCAAGCATGTCAAGCGAATCGGCAACCAATCCCATAGAATGTGAAATAAAACCGGTTGTGATTTCAATAACAAAAAAACTAAAATTAATGAGCAATACTGTCCATAGTAATTTGGTCTGACTGTCCGTGCTTTCCGGTTGAAAGTCAGCATCAGTGATGGTCTCGGTATCAACAAGATTTGCACCCAGCTTCAGGCTTTCCAGTTGTTTTGTGATTTCTTCATTTTTACCCGAATGCAAGACGGAAAGCTTACGGTTTTCAATATCAAATTCCAATTGATGGATGCCGTCAACACCATTCAGTTTCATGCGGATTAGGTTCTCCTCCGAGGGGCAGTCCATTTTTGAAATATGGTAATGTGATTTTTGCATTGCACTAAAATTATAAAAAACCGTGGCAACCCGGAAGCCGCCACGGCTATTTATCTAATTAATTTTCATTTTTTAAACCATCTTTCACCCGGTAAATTTGGTTTACATCCGAAACATAAATAATACCATCGCCGGGATTTAAGGTTTTGCCCTGCTCCGAAATAATATGTACTACTTTGTCCACATCGTTTTTATTGACAACAAGTTCAAGTTTGGCCACCTCGCTGTCGGTAATTGAAAATTTTTGGGAAACAAATGCGGCTTCATCCTGCAATTTTCCCGTTCCCTCTGCCGATGAAATGGTCATGTTCTCAAAACCTGCATCTTTTAAATGGTGAACAATATCATTCACTTTATTGGGGCGTATAAATGCTTTTATTTCTTTCATAATCCTGATTTTTAATGTTCGTGTTCTGTTTCTTCTTTTTTCATATCGGCCAGCAGATAGTATGCTGCGTTCATTACAATCTGGGTATCATCAGGTAAGGGATTGAGCAACTTTATTTCGGTGTAGCCACCGTCTTGCTTTCCGGTTATTACTTCTACCATGCGGAAAGCCATTACATGACCCCCATTTTCGTCTTCGTGTCCTACTTCGCCCTCATGTTCCTCATGGTTTTCCTCAGCCTCATGGTCGTGTCCTTCGTGCCCTTCTTCGTTTTCTGCTACTGCTTCATCTTCATGCCCCTCGTGTTCTTCTGCTTCAACCGATTCATCTAAAATAAAGATATAGGATTTAGTTCCTTCGGCAACCACGGCATCGTTAGGAAGGGTGCGGGTGGTATTTTCATCGGTGTGGATATGCCCCGAAACATACATGCCCGGAATCAGGTTGCCCGGATTTTTATCGAGGCGTGCATGGATGTGTACTGCCCTGGTGTTGGGTTCAAATTCTTTGCCGATGGCAAAAATGGTTGCACTCAATTCCTCGCCCGGACGGTTGGAAACGGTAAAATCAACTTTTTGCCCGTTTTCTATAAGGTGTACATCATTTTCATACACCATAAAGTCGGCGTGTATTTCCCGGTTGTCGGTAATGCTAAAAAGCTGGTCTTTGGCATCGACATACGTTCCCACTTTAATATTCACATCATTAATAAAGCCGTTGATGGGTGAAAGTATGGAAATGGTGTTTGAAATACTTCCTTCTTTTACTTTATCGGGCGAAAGGTTGAGCAGTTGAAGCCTTGATTTTAAACCTTCGTAACGTGCTTTGGCAGTGTTGTATTCCGATTTTACCCGTTGGAAGTCCTTTCCCGCACCAACATTGTTCTCGAAAAGTTCTTTCTGACGGGCATATTCCTGTTCAAGAAATTCGAGTTTGTTTGCTGTTTCGGCAAATTCTTCCTGAAGGACAATATAATCCGGATGCTCCAGTATGGCCAACACCTGGCCTTTATTCACTTTATCTCCGTGAAAAACTTTTATTTCTTTCACATTTCCACCAATAATGGCCGTAACATCAGCACTGGCAGCGGGTGGTACTTCCAGTTGTCCGTTCGTTTTTACAAGCGTTGTCAGGTTCCGCATTTGAAAATTACCCAATTGCAGATTTAAGGCTTCACGCTGAAGTTCGTTCAGCATTACCACACCTTCGGGGCCTTCATGCTCCGCATGTTCCCCGGCTTCACTATTTTCTTTTTTGTTGCTGTTGCACGACATGAGCGTTACTACTGCAAGAAGTGCTAAAAATATTTTCGTTTTCATTTTTATCTGTTTTTATAATTATTGACCTGTTATGTATTCCAACTGTTCTTTAATTTCGAAGAAATCCGACAGCCGGGATAAATATTCCTGCCTGGTTTTTATGGCTGATTCTGTATTCTGGATAAATTCAATATAACTGAGGCTTCCCAGGCGATAACCCAGGTTGGCTGCTTCAATTTGCTCGGCAGCAAGTGGCAGGGCTTCGCTTTTATAATATTCCAGCACTTCGCTCATTACCCTGTAACGGCTTAAAAGTTCCTTGTAAGAGGCATTCAGCTCCAATTCCCTTTGCTTGTATTCCTGTCCGGTAATCTGGTAATTTATATGGGCGGCTTTTGTTTTTCCCGACTGGGAAAAGAACAGTAAAGGAACGGAAACACCTGCTTCCCAACCATAAAAACCCGAAGTACCATCGACCGATTGCCGCGAGTACCCCAAATCGAGTTTAGGTAAAAAATTTGCTTTTTCGGCTTTCCACTCTGCTTCTGAAACATCAAGCTGCTGCCTGTAATAATTCAATAAAGGAACATTGTTTAACGAATCACCTGAAAAGGCAGCATGAATCGTTTTATCCCACTCTTGTCCGACATCGGTAATTTCTACACCGCCGGGGTACATCAGGTACTGGTTCAGAATTTGCAGCGATGCCAGGTATTCGCTCTCAGCCTGTTTCATATTCACCATTAACTCTTTGTATTTAGCCGAGGCAGAAAGGTATTCTACTTTTGATGTTTGCTGCGTTTTAAACCGCAATTCGGCAGCTTTCAGAAAATTGGTATAAATACTGTCGAGCTGATTGTACAATTCTGTTTGCTTTTTTGCAACCAGTGACCTGTACCATGCAAGGCTCACGTTTCTGACCAGTTCATTCTCTGTAAGTTCAAGTTTTGAAACAGCAAGGCCGGTACGTGATTTATTCAGTTTTGTTTTGGCAGGTATGCCAAACAAGTCAATTTCCGATTGTGTTATCCCAATTTGGTTTTGAATACCCACCGCACCGTTGCCTGTTTCCTCTTTGCCTGTGTAGATGGACGTATTGCCCAAATCGTAAGCTGTAGCTTTCAGGGCTTTTTGTTTCTCCACATCGAGCGAAGCTGCTTTTAACGAAGGGTAGTTTTCTTTTGCCCGTTCAATTGCCTGCTCAAGGGTAACTGAATTTTCCTGTGCTTTTAAGCTTCCTGAAACACCAAGACCGCCAATGATGAGCAGAACGGCTAATACCGTGGTATTGAGTTTTGGTACTTTCAGTTTGGTTCTTCCTGATTCAACCATTTTGTACAGTATGGGCAACACAACCAGTGTTAGAAGTGTTGATGTTAACATACCGCCAATAACCACGGTGGCAAGCGGGCGTTGCACTTCTGCCCCTGCCGAGGTGGAAATAGCCATAGGCAGGAAACCCAGTATATCGGTTGATGCAGTCAGGAAAATAGGGCGTACCCGGCGTATAGAACCTTTTTTGATAATATCACCAAGGCTGAGTTTGCCTTCTTCTTTCAACTCGTTAAAACCGCTTATCAAAACCAGCCCGTTCAATACGGCTACACCAAAGAGTACGATAAAGCCAACCCCAGCCGAAATACTGAATGGCATATCCCGCAGGTAAAGCGAAAAAATACCTCCCACGGCCGCCAATGGAATGGCCACGTAAATCATGAGGGTTTGTTTAAACGATTTGATGGCGAAGAATACCAGCATAAATATCAATGCCAAAGCAAGCGGCACAACCAACGTAAGACGCTTTGACGCCCGTTCGAGATTTTCAAAAGCGCCTCCGTAGCGAATGTAATAACCCGAAGGCAGTTCGAGATTTTCATCGAGTGTTTGCTGAATTTCTTCTACCAGCGATTTAATGTCCCTGCCTTCCACATTAATACCTACATAAGTACGCCTGTTGGTATTGTCGCGGCTTATTTGCATCGGGCCGGGCTGGTAGCTGACATCAGCTACTTCTTTCAATGGAACCTGGTTTCCGTTTGGGGTGTTTACAAATAAATTCCGAAGGTCGTCGATACTTTGGCGGTGTGCTTCATCAAGTCGAACTACAAGGTCGAACATGCGCTCTCCTTCATAGATAACCCCGGCAACGCCACCGCTAAAAGCAGTCTCTACAACCGTATTCAGGTCTTTTATTTTTAAGCCGTATTGCCCCAGTTTGGTGCGGTTGTATTTTACCGTTATTTGAGGCAGCCCACGGGTTGCTTCGGCTTTTATGCCTTCAATCCCTTCAATCCCTGCAATTAAACCGGAAATTTCTTCGGCTTTGTCGGCCAGCATATCCAGGTCGTCGCCGTATAATTTAATAGCCACATCTTCACGAATACCGGTTAAAAGCTCGTTGAACCGCATCTCGATTGGTTGGGTAAACTCGTAGTTTATACCGGGCAAAACACTAACCTTTTCTTTTACCTTATCAATCAGCTCCTGTTTTGATTCAACCTTTGTCCATTCATCCTCGGGTGTAAGAATAACAAATATATCAGCAATATCAATCGGCATGGGGTCGGTAGGCAAATCTGCCACCCCAATACGGCTTTGTATTGATGCTATCTCATCGGGGAAATTCTCCAACACAATCTGTTCGATACGAGTAGATGCCTTTTCCACCTCTGACAGCGATGTTCCGGGTTTCAGGAAAGCCTGAAAAGCAAAATCACCTTCGTCCAACTGAGGGATAAATTCGGCTCCCATACGTGAGAAAAGGAATCCTCCGGAAATTAAAAGCACCAAGGCAATCCCCAGTACAAGCTTACCTTTGCGTAAAGCCCAGGCAATTACCGGTTCGTACAGGTTTTCAAGCTTTATAATAAATTTCTCTCCCCAGGTTTTTTTATCTGTTTTCGGAGGTTTCAGGAAAAGTGCTGCCATCATGGGGATGTAGGTAAGACACAGCACCATCACACCCAACACGGCAAAACCAAAGGTCATGGCCATGGGTATAAACATTTTGCCTTCAACGCCCTGCAATGCCAGTACAGGAATAAAAACAATAAGGATAATGAGCTGCCCGAAAAATGCGGAGTTCATCATTTTACTGGCTGAATTATAGGCTATTTCGTTTCGCCGGGGCAGCCCCAGTTTCTTCCCGATAAATTCATTCCGGTGCAGATAAAATATCATGCTTTCCACGATAATCACCGCCCCATCGACCAGAATCCCAAAGTCGATAGCCCCGAGACTCATCAGGTTTGCCCAAACGCCAAACACTTTCATCATGATAAATGCAAATAGCAAGGCAAGCGGGATGGTAGAAGCTACCAGTAAACCGCCTCGTAAATTGCCCAAAAAGATGACCAGGACAAAGATTACAATGAGTGCCCCCAGTGAAAGGTTTTCGGCTACGGTGGAGGTGGTGCTTTTAATCAGTTTGCTGCGGTCGAGAAATGGTTTTATCTCTACGCCATCGGGCAACGATTTTTGGATTAACGCCATTCGTTCTTTCACATCCTTAATCACATCGTTGGAGTTTTCGCCCTTCAGCATCATTACAATACCCCCCACAGCTTCGCCTTTACCATCTTTTGTAAAAGCTCCATACCGCAAAAAGCTCCCGTATTTAACATCAGCCACATCACGTATAAAAACAGGTTGGCCGTTTACATTGGCAACCGGGGTATTACGGATGTCATCGAGCGAACGCATTAAACCTTCGCCACGGATAAAGTTGGCCTGAAAATTTTTCTCAATGTAAGCTCCTCCGGTATTCTGATTATTATCTTCCAAAGCCTCGAAAATGTCGGAAATGGTGAGGTTCATGCTGCGAAGCTTATCGGGGTTTATGGAAATTTCGTATTGTTTGCCACGTCCGCCAAAGGAGTTTACTTCAACTACTCCCGGAACCATTGCCATCTGGCGTTTTACAATCCATTCTTGCATGGTGCGCAGCTCCATGTCATCGTAAATGGTATCGTAACCGGGCTGTACTTCCAGTGTGTATTGGTAAATCTCACCCAATCCGGTACTGATGGGGGCCATAAACGGTTCGGCAAATCCTTCAGGAATGTTCTCCTTAATTTCGGCCAATGCCTCACTTACCAATTGCCGGGGAAGGTATGTACCCATATTATCCTCAAATACTATTGTTACTACTGACAATCCGAACCGAGAAACTGAACGGATTTCGGTAACCCCCGGCAGGTTGGCCACCGAAAGTTCCACCTGGTAGGTTACGAACTGTTCTATGTCTTCGGTTCCCAAATTGGGGGCAGTGGTAATTACCTGCACCTGGTTGTTGGTAATGTCGGGAACGGCATCTAATGGTACTTTGGTCATTGACCAAATGCCCCCGATAATAAGCCCTATGGTCATTAAACCAATGAGAGCTTTGTTCTTTATTGAAAAAGATATGATTCTGTTTATCATTTCCTATTGATTTTATTTGTTAAAACTCTATTTATCCTACTCATAATACTTTTTAAATGTTTGCTGATTTTTAAAGTAAGCCAATTCAGGTTTTCCTTTTTCTTTTAACCCGATTAAGGCATCGGCTTTGTTGATTGAATCGCCTGAAAAAGCATCGGGAACCATCGCAACTTCTGCAAAGTGTTTTGTTAGGTGATTGAAACATTCCTGGCTACAGAAATAGTATGCCTTTTTATTATAAGCGACTTTTGAAGATTTATGCATCGTTAAATTATTGCCATTCATACAAGCCCATTCACCCGGAATTTCCTTACCATACCAAGCCCATTTGTGATACAGAAACCTGGTATCGCAGCCATAGGTGTAGAAAGTCAGAACAGAAACTGTTGCGACTATCAATAGAACAAAACTGACAATAAGTATTCGATTAAACCTTTTGTTTTCGATTTTTTGTTTTTTCCGTAATTGTTGCTTGCTTAACTTCTTCTTTTTCATTGTCATAGCAAAAAGATTAAGTAAACATATAGGCCGGTTGTTTTACCGGTCTGTTAATTCAAACAAAAGTTAAGTAATTGCAGGAGGTCCGCGGAATGTGTGAGCGGTAAAGAATAATTGTTTTATAAAGATGGCATGATTGTCAACAATCGTCGTGGTAATGTCTATTACAGGAGGAATCTCAATTTGAACAATACTTCCAGCCGGGAAGAAATTGAAATGGTCGGATAATTGATTTAATGATGTAGTGCTTGTCTTTTCCGACACCAGTACATTCAATGCATGGCAATGAGAATCTGTTTTTTCCGGATTTTGCTCCTGAGCAGGAGTTTCACAGGCTGATTCCTCTTTTGATACGTGCGTAATCTCAAAATGGTGATGGTGCGGCACAACAGAATGAGCCAAAATAATCAGCCCGGCCAAAAAGGTAAAAAAGCTTCCTGTATGTTGTCCTTTTAAATTCACCAATTTTTAAGAATTATTCAATTTATACAACGCCAAAGGTATGAAAAAGTTGATGCAACCGGGTTGCAGAGTTTATTTGTCGCAATTGGAACAAACTCCTTTTACAACCATATTCACGCTTTCGAGCTGAAATTTTGCCGGTAAATTAATAGTTGGAACGGGTATGTCATTGAGGCAATAAGTCTGTCCACAAACGGCACATAAAAAATGAACATGAAGGTCTTCGGGGTGGCATTCACAGGCTTCCCGGCACAAAGCATATTTTACGGAACCTGTTCCGTCATCGATGCTGTGGATAAGTTTGTTTTCCTCAAATGTTTTTAGTGTACGGTATAATGTGGTCTTGTCTGCTTTTTCAAATTTGTTTTCCAGTTCCGGTAAACTTATGGCAGATTTTTGTTCAGTCAAAACCTGCAAAACCAACTGGCGCATGGCGGTTGGTTTGATATTCCGGTGTTTTAATTGATTATTAATTTGTTCATTCATGTTATAATGCAATTTTACAAAAACCACAAATTATTTCTTCCGAACTCGGGTATTTTGCCGCCTACGAAGTGGGGGAAGATTTCGGCCACCATTTCAGGGTATTTGGTTGTTACCGGAAGACTTTGCTGCGAAACGGACTTCCAGTACATGCGGCTGAACTGATATACCTGGTCGATTAATTTCTTTACTTCTTCCTGGTCGTTGATTATGCTTTCATCGGTTGACTGTAAGTGCAACTTAACAGGCAATGGAAACGATTTTAATTGTTTTTCCAACTGTAACCTTTCAGCTTCTCTTTCTTCTTCCGTGTGTTCGCCGTTTAAAGTTGGCTTATAACGGGTATTGTTGCAAAGAATGTAGCTGTCCATTCCAATAGGGATGTATGTTCCGCTGTATGGCATTTTGCGGTCGTAATCTTTGTCAAACAATACCAGGTCGCTTGATTTTGTTTTATTTACAGTGACAATTATAACCGGAATGTTATTGCCGATGGATTTTAACTGCCGGATTATTGGTACAATCTCCTTATTACTCATCCGCTTGTAAAAGTGGATTATAAGTCTTTCGGTTTTTTCGTGCTGCTCTTTATATTTTTCTATTGCTTCCCGTATTGCGCCTGCCAGTAGCTTGTGATTATCTGCCGGAAGCACGTTAAAACCTTTAAAATGTCCATCGTTGGCAAAGCAGAAAGTGCTTCCGAGATAGCGCGTGTTATACCTTCTGGTTCTAAATGCACCAACTCCGACAATCAATTCGTTGTTTATTTCGCGGTCTAAACGCCAGGGTATCCCGCCTAATTTTGCCAATGTGGCTACAGCAATGTTTCTTACACTATGCTGAAAATTGTCCTTGGTTATATTTTCACGCAAAATGACCTGTGTGCTTATCTTATAGTATAAAAGGAGCTGCTTTATTTTATAGTAAAAATTTTCTTTGTCGTGGCCAGCTTTATAATTATAAGATGGATTAATATACACCGCCAAATAATTTGTATTTGGTTGTAATTCGGCCTTTGACAATTTATCTTTTATTTCGTCGAGAGGGTTATTATAATCAGAGAATGTAATGTGTAATTTATCATCATAAACCAGGGGCAGCGATAAGAATTTACTAAAGTCAATGTACCCTTGTTTTCTCTTTGAATATTGATGAAATAAATTGGCAATTTTCGTATCCTTTTCATGACAGATAAAGAAGAATCGATAGCGTCCGGGAGGCACAGGTTTACAAGGTTTAAAAGCCTTTAAGCCTTCATAAGGGTCGGTATGTGTTCCGCGACCGAATTTCAACAAACTCGTACCTTCAGAAGTTAATGAAACAGATTCCAGTTCGTGCCATGTGCCGGAGTGGGGGATTACTTTTTTAAATTCTTCGGTATTCAGGTATTTATTCAAAAATCCATCTATGTTTTTAAAATAGCTGGCATATTTGTCTTTATTGGTTTTCACCAACGGAGGAAATCCGAGGGCGTCAGCCAATTCAAAATTCAATACAGGGTAATATTCATCAAGATGATTGTTAAAGTCTTCGGGTAAGTTTTCATCGTTTCGTACAAGCTCCCCATTTGATACCATCCAGGTTGCTAACCCAGTGTCGATGTCTTCGGAAGATAGTTGCAGAAGGTTTTTCTTTAAAACTTTGGAAGTACCATCAAATGAAACAATTAACTCCGGCTTGTCGCTAATCATTGCCAGGCGAACAGCAAGTGTAAATTTGTAATAGAGCGTGTATTCTGATGTTGATTCACTTGAGCTTTCAAACCAAATGGTTGCAGCATTAATAAAATTTGGGTGCACTACATGGGCAACTTTCTTAAAATACTGCGCAATCTGGAAGTGATAATAGTGTTTTGCAAAATAGATGCTGTAAGTAAGGTCAACCGGAATTACATAATCGCAATTGTCTGTTGTGGAAAAATCGCAATAGAGGTATTGTGTATTTGATAAATCTTTTTGATGCTTTGCCCACAATTCCCTGGGGAACTCTGCCTTTCGTAAAGGGCTATGACCGTTTGCTTTTTTCAATTTAAAGCCAAAAGTTTTTTCTTTCTCGGGATGCGAGAAGGTGAGAACGTTAATGATGTGTTTTGAATCTGTCATAGCGTTGGATTTTAAATTGCTTGTTTCACTAAACTCATTATGTATTCTAAATTGTCCGTATCTGTAATTAATAACTCGTAATCGCCGTTGCCCCAGTGTCCGGTTTCGGATACATCGCGGGTGATTTTCTTGGGGTCGTCGAGATTGTCTTTTTTCAAGTTAATCCACATTTTTAGTCCTTTTCGCTGGATAGTGATGTCTGCTATGTTGCTGTTCTTTTTGAAGGCTATATAATCTTTACGGGCTTGTATCTCAATATTATCTGCAAGATTTAAAATGGCATCTTTGTATGCTTCATACAATTCCGTTATTTCTTCGGATTTGTTGGCCAGGTGGTCTTCTTCTGAATAAACTTTGATTTCCCGGGTTACATTCTTGATTGCTTCATCTTTTTCTGTTAGCGGTTGAATGCTGGTTGCAGACGAAGACTTTTTAATGGGATTAATTGCGATTATCTCACCTTCGTATTGTTTTACTTCGTATAGCTCGATGGCAATGTCTTTAAAATTGGTCGCCAGTTTCTGGTTTTCGGTAAAGCTGGTAGAAACAAATATCACGCGGGTTTGCGACCAGTCCACATCTTTACGCTGGATGCTATCTTTGCAAGACTCATTGTATTCGACAATGAAATCGGCTTTGTTCTCCAACATTAAATTCAGATAAGTAAAGCCCTGGTCGACTACGCTATTGCTCTTTGAGCGTTTGTATTCAATAATAATGAACGCTTTGTTTTGCGGGTCGAAGGCCAGCGTATCAATGCGTTTGTTTTTGATGGTAAATTCGGATTTAACCAACTTTAAACCCACCAATTCTGACAGTTGGGATTCAAACAAGTTTTGGATGTCTTTTTCAAGCTTGAACGGGACTTCCTTTAGTAGCGTGATGTTGTTTTTGGTTTTTGTGTAAAGTTTCATTGTGTTGAGTTATTTTTTACCGATGTTTATTTTATGCTTGCCATAAAATGCTTTTTCAATGGTTTTATTTTCATCTCTTTGCTTGTCTAAGAATGTCTAATTTCTATCTTGAAGTCATTTGATGCTCTTTGTGTAAAATACTGACAGTTAATTCTTTTGTCTTTTTGTTATCTTATTCCTTATCTAAATCTCTATCTTTTCTTATCTTAAAATCAGCATTTTTAGACAACATCCAAACCGGATTTGCAGTCGAAGAACTGGCATTAAAAATAGTACCGTCTTTTTTGGACATTTCATAAAGCAGGTTTCGGATTTTATTCCGTTTTTGTTCAGCCGTTAAAACATCAGATAGTTTGTCAATCAAAAGATTATCAATATCAGAGCGAGCAGCTTCTTTGTATTGCTTTATAAATCCAAGAATCATTGCTTTGTAATATTCTTTATCAAAGGCTCTATTTCTGATGTATGTAACTTTATCGTCAGTTGTCGTTGCAACCTGGGCAGCAATAAAATAATTGGGTTTTCGTCCTTCAATCAGTTTTCGTTGCTTCAGCATCTTAATTGCCTCATCGGTAACAGGTAACTTTTTCTGAATACGGTCTAATAAGACCACACTTGAAAGTGGCAAATCTTTATTTTCGATTAATAGTTTGGAATAATTCTCGTCGATAGCATGACCGTAAATTTGTAACACTACTTTTTGTGGTTCCGATAATTCGTAATCAGGTAACGGAAAGTACCTGTTTTTCTGCGAAAGAAACATGGTATGAATGCCGTACCCCAGTCGGTCAATCATACCGAGGTTGACCATTGCCTGCGCCAACCATGGATTCCGGTATCGTTCAGGAGTTTTATCACCTATTGAATAATCATCAGGATTCCCTTCAAAAAAACTACCTGCATTTGAAAATATGAGCTTGTCGATTTTCTCAGTTACAATTATCCGGCTGTGCATGGAATAGTCCTGATGCGCAATGCAATTGTGCAAGGCTTCTAAAATTGTACGGGTATCGTATTTATTAACCGTGGTCGCCAGTAATTCGTTATCGGGAAAAAACTTGTATTTAACATTTCTGATGTTTTGCAAAACCTTTGTTGTATTGAGCAAAAGTGGTGTGCCAAAATGTTCATAGGCTTTTTCTTCGGTTTCCAGTTTCCACGTAATCTCACTCAACGCAGGTAATAAATAATGTGATGATTCTTCTTTTCCTAACAAAAGGATTGCTGTATTTGTAATTTTCCCGTTGATGGTAATTTTTGCTTTGTCGAGAAACTTTTCGGGTTCCCATGAATCAATCTCGTTATAATATGATGCACGGGTACTTCTTTCTTTGAATTTTTCCCTTGCCACATGGACGGCTTCCTCATCCAAATCGTTTAGTGTTGCCGTTTCTATGATACCGGCACTCCAGTCCTCAAGCGAATTATAAATTAAGCGTACAAAGTTTGGGTGGTTTCGCAAATCGGTTTTATTACTACCAATGCGGATGTATGGTATTTTTTTGAAGTGCGCAGGTTCTCCTTTAGCTGCCGGGATGCGCAACAACACCATGTTTTTACCCTGATAATCGAACTCGAATATGGCAAAATTGATTTTGGGATGGAGCAGGTTTCTAACCCAAAGTTCCAAATCCTGATTGCCTTGCTTGGCTGTGGAGAACTGAAAGTTGGTCCCTTTGATTTCATGAGTTTTGTCGTGTACTCCCCATACCAAATAACCGAAGGTTTTGTTTTTGATGGTGGCACCGTTACTCATGGCTGAGATGTACTCACCAATTTGGTCATTGGTGATGCTTCCGGCACCCAACTTAAATTCAATCCATTCGGTTTCTGCCGGGTATGCAATCAGTTCTTCCAGAATGTTATGTAAATCTTCGGGTCTCATTTTAAAACCTCCCTTATCATTCGCATTTCCTCCACACTGTCGTCGGCAATAGAATTTATATCGCCATAACGATTTAAGATTTCTTTTTCAGTGGATTTTATTATTGTCATTTTATATTAAGTGAGAGGTTTTTATTTTCTTGAACTTCTTACCCATGCCTAATGCGATAGCGGTTGGGTCTTTAATGATTAATTCACCCAGGGAAAGACTCGATATAGCCTCCTTAATCTCATTAAATTCGTAACCTGAAACACCAAACAAATCCTTAATTACTGAATCCGTGATTGACTGTTGCTTCATAATTAGGGGATACTGCGCATTGGCGTAAAAATCAAAGTATTTTGATTTATAGCTATCCATGTTTTGAGTTGCCAAAATGATGCTTAGCCCTTTGTTTCTTCCAACAGCAATTAAATCACGCAATGGCTTATTGTCAAAATCTAACATGTAATGCGCTTCGTCAATAATGGTAAAGTGCCTGATTTCAACGCATTCATCACTCACAGCCTGTTTGGGCAAAGTTTCATAAATTGTATTGAGCTTTGAAATGATAAAGAATACAATGGCCTTTGCCAATGGCCCATCTTTCGGGAAACTGTCCATTTTAACAATGTATGAATCAGATATTAGATTAATTGTGTCAACTTCTGCAAACAAGTTGTTCCTTATTAGTTGTTTCAATACCGATTTTACACTGTCATCTTTTTGCCGGTCTTTGTCCGTTTGAAGATTTTGATACGATTCCAATATCAATTCAAAAGTTATCGGACGATTTTCTGTTCTTCGATAAGCGTTGATAACAGCTTCCGAAAGGCGGTTGCTCATATTCGCACTAATACGGGCATTGTCAATGGCACATAAGGCATTAGCCATTTCCGAAGCGTAAAGGTTAATTTCGTTTTGAGTTCTTCCGCTAAAATCTTTAAAGGGAGAAAAGGGAAGTGGCGATTTAATTGGGTCTAAAATTGAATTTTCGTCAATTTCAAAAAAGGAAAACCAATGGCGATTGGATGGGTCTGAAAATTCACCTTTGTAATCAAAGAATAAGAAGTTCACCGGATATGCTGATTCAACCGTCAACCCTCTAATTTCGCTCATTAGAACTGCCAATAAATTTGATTTACCGGAACCAGTAGCACCCGCAATTAATATCTGTGTGTTTGGAATATTTCGACCATTTAAGTTCAAATTGGCCGGAATATCATCTTCATAGGAGCCAATGGTTAAGTTAAGGAACGGTATCGTACTGTGCGATTTTGCTAATGATGAAGCACTCACATTCAGCCAATTATCTAAATTGTCGTTGGTCATTAAAAATGACAACCCCTGAAGCATTTCATAATTGATAATTCGACTTTTAAAACTTGCGCTCGACCAGTCAATATCTAAATGATTGTACCGAAACTTTAATAGCGCAGACCATGTATCCTGAAGGTCAAATCTCGAAAAAGTGGTTTCATGAATGCGCAATCCGGTTTTTGATATAACTACCTTTTCAACTTCACCAATCGCTCTTTTGTTGCTTAAACTTAATCCGGCCGATAGCGTTAATCGCTGCAATAGATTGTTACTTATTGAAATTGGTTTGTTTTCAGCTTTGTATTCTTTTAAGTTTAGCTTTTCCTCCAGTTTTGATTTGAGTGGAACCAAAGCCTCCATGAGCCCCTCGGATTGCCGTATATTTTGTAATGTAATTGTTCCCATGGTGTTAATTAATGTGTTGGTTAAAATATCCTTCTGCGATATGCGTTTTTTGAAGTTCTTTATCTCTGTTTAATGTGAAGGTTTTAGAAATAAATGGCTCAATCTTCACTAAATCAGTTGAAGGTCGTATTTCACTATCGGAACTCAATAAAATGGTTTGATGCGATAATTCAGGAAAATAGTTTTCCAGCAGGGTACTCCGGCTTGTTTCATCCAACACCCCCATTACGGTATCAATCATTACCGGAGGGTCGTAATCGCCATACTCGTGCAGGGCTTTTAATAAAACCTGAACCACCACCTGCGTTGAAGCCGTGTTAAGTTGGCTTAAATAGATTTCATTTCCCGATTTATGGTAGATGCTAAAGTTTAAGTCTTTTAAGTCTTCAGATAATTCCACCCGACTAATTACATCTTTGTAGGCCGCTAAATTGGCATTTAAATCTTCTTTCATTTTCGATTGAATCTGCTCTTTCTTGCTTTTTAACAGCGTATTTGCAACTTTCTCGAAAAATGGTTGAAGCCTCTTCAATAATTCAAATTTCGGGTCGGGTTCTTCGTTGGTTGGAATATCATAAGTATGGATTTTCTTCTGGATTTTTTCAATCTCTTTCTTTAAATCCTTCTCCTCGCTTTCCAGTCGTTTTATCTTCGATTCATTATCCTCATAAGCCTTTAGAATAGAGAAATCGTTGCCGGAAACCTGCTCTTTTAAATCTCTTATTTGTTGCTCAATTTTAGTAGCATTTGCAATGCTAATGTCCATTTCAATCTTTTTTTGCTGTAAGCCGGGAAATGGATTGTTGTAATTTTCGGAAGCTAATTTTTCTAAAGCTCTTAATTCTGAAGGTTCGAAAAAATCATATTTTAAAGAGGTATCATTTTCTTTCAATCGTTTTAAGACGATTTCAGAAACTTCGGTAACCGAAACCCCTGATAACTGGTAACCCGATTCAGTTAAATAATTAATCGCTTTTGAAATAACATCTTCCAATAAATGATTACTTACCTGCTCTGCTGAATAACTTCCGGTATCGTTTCTTTCTTTGAATACAAGTGATATTTCATTCTTAAAGGCACTTGCTAATTTGGGTAAGCAGATATGATTTTCGATGTTTGAAGCAAACTCATTCGCTTCATCTTTATACAACTTTTCTCTTTTATGCAGGTTATCCAAATCAGTCTCCAACTGAGCAATCTTATTATTGATTGTTGATTCCTGATTAAATCCGGCTTTTAGCTTGTCGTACATTTCTTTGTTGGAAACCGAGTATGCTAAAGCCATCTGCAATTCGTCTTTCTTTAAATTAAGGTCTTCAGTCAATTTACTTTTTTTAGTAATTAACTCTAAATACTCTTTCTTTTCCTTTTCCAGGTCTAACCGTTGAGCCGTATAATCCTGGGTGAGCTTTTCCGATACGTTGGCAAGTGAAAGGTATTTATTGAATCCCATTACATTTTCAATATTCTCTTTTATCACCCTGTTGAGCCGGTCTTCTTTAAGCAGGGAACCAGCCTCCATAGCATCAAAAAGGAAATAACGACTTAGTTCTTCAGGTAAATTGGCTTTGATTATTTTATTTACCTGGGCTTCCTGTTCTGCTCGTTGAGCAATGGGTGTTGCAGAACCATATTGAAAAATAGTGCCATTCATGTTTAAGCGAACACTCTCAACCGGTTTACTTTCCGGATTCAACATGTACGTTCTTGTCAGCACGTAGCTCTGTTCCTGATTAAGCACTTTGCCTGAAAAGTGAAGCTCCAATTGAATTTTCTCTTCTTCAACGCCTAATGCACCGGCATTTAAAAGCTCTTTAAAATGTTTTGAAGTAGAAATTTTCAAGCCATAAAGTGCGCCATAGATGGCATCAAAGAACGTTGTTTTTCCACCACCGTTTGCACCGCCAATAAGTACAATTGGCCGGTCTGGTTCCGTTGAAATATCCAAATCCAAATCGAGATAGGTTTTGAAATTTTTGGCTTTTATTCGTTTGATTAACATGGCTATTTGATTTTTAGGAGTGCTTTCTCGATAACTTTACTCAAGGTTTTTTCGTCCAATTCTTCGTTGCGAATTTTTGCCTCGTGGTATGGTTTTAGAATCTGTTCTTTCAACCATTCCGGTTCCACATCAAATTCGGCACAAATAGCCTCAATAACATCCATGTCCTCTTTACGAATGCCATAGTGTACAAACAGTGTATCCAGTCCTTTTCTACCCATAGTTTAAAGAATTAAGCAGTTACTAACGAAGGTTCGAAGGATACCCAACCCGTTGTGTCATTGGCTCTGTCTATCAGGTTGTCGGCATACTTCCAGGTTCGGTTATCCGGTGTTCCTTTTGGAACGATAACCCCACCAACTAATTTTTTATCGTTGGCTGATTTGTTTTTAATGTATTGATGCAGTGCATTGTGTTTTGCTACAAAATTCGGGTCTGAATCCAGTGTCTTTGTATCAAAAAGCGCAATGGCACCCGACTTCATTTTTATTACAAAATCCACATAAAAACCGCGGGTAATTCCATTGTGGTCCTCATAGGTAACGGCAAAGTCTTCCTTGTTTTTATCGCCGTTTTTGTACCACCATTCCAAATGGGCTTTATTGGCTTCTAAAAATGCGGTAAACTCTTTCTCCGGATTGCTTGCCCTGTTTTGCTCATAAAATGGAACTAAGGCGTGTTTTTCAACCGGACGTTCATGGTAATTATCATTAAAAATACGTTCCTCCGGCACATCCCAGGTACTTTCCTCCACTTGTTTTGATACTTCAGTCGCTTTTTTGTGCAATAAAACCTGATGTTTTTCCAAGGCAATGTCGATTAGCTCAATGAATTTTGACTTGTTAATTTCGAATAAAATTATTTTGATGGCCTTAAACTCATCCAGGATAAAATATTCTTCAAAGAGCATTTTTAGCGCCATTTCCAGAACCGGAGTGGAATCTACCTTTGCATAATCTCCAATGTTGGCACGGCAAAACTGACGAAAAAGGATATTTAACTCGTTGGTTGTTTTGGCAAAGCGCTCTTTTTGCTGCACATAGTTAACTCCAATCTCTGTATTTAATTGTAAATCTTTTGGTATTGGTATTTCAATCTGTTCAATGTTCATCTCAATGAACTTTTCAGCCATTTTTTGAGCATTATAGTGATACAATCCTACGTTATTTGTTTGGGTTGCATCGAGCGTAATGCCGAAAAACTGTTCTGCTGCTTCGTATAAACAACGTCTGAATTTTGAACCCAAGCGGTTACGGTTTAACCGGGTATTGATGAAGTAAGAGGAGAGTGCAACTGACTGGTAATTATCAATTCGTTTGGCTACGTATTGTACAATGTAGTCCATGTCTTCCTGAACGATAGTAATAAGGTCTTTGCTTAAATTGGTATATACATAGCCGTAATTTAAAATCGTGTTCGGATAGTGTTTTTGTTCGGGCATTCGTAAAATACGGCCTACTGTTTGTATTCCGAAATGCTGCTGATTAATTTCTCTGAATATTAATAAAACCGCAGCTCTGGGGCAATCCCAGCCCAAGGCAATGGCTTGCTTGAATAGTAACACTTCGGTTAATGAATCTTTCTCCTCCAAACCTTCGAGGTTGGTTTTGGTATTGCTTAGCCATACGGCTAATTTTGTGTTTTGAGTAGAGATACCTTTTACATCTAAAAACGTTTCAACTTCTTCAATCAATTCTTTGTCTAAAGCGCTTTCGGTGGCGCTTTCATTGGGCAATTGTACCAAAAGCAGTGGGTTAATGTTGGAACCAATTTTTTGATAAGCCTCATGTAATTCCTTCCTTTTCTTTAAGGCTTCCTCCAATAATACCTGATTTAGTGATTTGCCGTGTTGATTGGAATGGTCTAACGCAGGGTTAAGCACCACATTCTTTTTAATCATTTCGGCATCAACAACCTCATGCCGTTTTATGGTGTGGCCGTAATCGGAATGGAAAAGGGGAGTGGCCGATACATCAATTTCAATTTTAGCATGAATTTTTGTGAGCAGTTCCTTTGCTTTTTTGCCGTTGGCATGGTAATGGGCCTCATCTAAAATGCAGACAATTGCCGTATCATCAAGCATGGCCCCATACACAAATTTTATGAGGTCTTTGCCTTGCTCGTTTTCCTTTACGTAAATATTGTTTGCCTTATTAACGGATTGCCAGTTCACAAACAGCACCTCGTTGGGATGTAATTTACCATCGGTAACGTCCTCGAACTGAATGGGCTTTATTGACCGTAATTCTTCAAAGTAACTTTTTAGTGACAGATACGACTGCAAATGCAATTGGTTAGGTGCAAACCATATATAGGCTACTTTGTTTTTAGGAACATCGGTGCGGTCGGGTAATTCGGCAGCAAGTTTATCTAAAAAAGCTGCCATGGTTACTGTTTTTCCGGCTCCGGTGGGGGCTTTGAAAACCATTTTGTGTTGCGCTCCGGGGCGGTTAAGTAGGGCATATGTGTCTTTAAGCAGACCGTTTACGGCTTCTTCCTGGTATGTTCTTAGTTGTATCATGCTTCAATTCCGTTATCAAATTCAACAGGGGTTTCTTCTTCCAGTTCTGGAATAAATTCTTTGTTTTGTTTGGGTAAAATATATTGATAGGCTTTATAAATGGCATCGGGCAGAGCGGCCAGCCTGATGTTTTCGGCTACCTCTTCAAACTCTTCGGCGTAAGCATATTGCCCATTGGAGAATACATATACCTTAATTTGTGCTTGCGGGTTTTGGGTAATGAAAGCTTTTAAAAGTTCTACGGCCTCTTCAATAAATGCATCATCGTAAATGATGTACACATAGTGGCTATTGGCTCCGGTAAACAATTTGTGCCAATTTTTGGAGGCCAGCTCAGAAGTAATTTCTTTGTAGCAGTCCTCTTTAATGCAAAGTAATTCAGTAGCTAAAAGTGTTAGTTGGCGTTTATTTGGAAGTGACGGCTCTCTTTCTGTAAAATCACACCTATAATAACGCAAATTATTTTTGTTTCTTGGCTCCACGTATTCTCCATTGGTCTTTGTATATCCATTTATGACTTTTTTTGCACGTTGATAAGTAATCGTTTCTGGAATGTAATTTATAGTATCATTCTTTTTTTCATTGTTACAGACCAAAATACATTGTCTGTTTCCATTGATTAAATTAAGGTCAATTGTGCTTTCAAGTGTTGTTCCAGTGCCAGCAAAAAAGTCAAGTAAAGTGAAATTTTGTTTTGGATAGAAAGAAATGAGATATTTTATTAGTGAGACTGGCTTTGGATAATCAAAATCATAAATACCAAATCCTTCAAGTTCTGATTTTGCAACATCGTTTGTTGCAACACCCCACCTTTCATCAATAATATTTGGTGGAACTTCAGGAGCATAATTTAATTTATCATATCGAGGAGCTAATGTTTTACTTTTAAAGATTATTCTAGTTTTTTTCTTGATTTCGTCCTCTAAGTTTGTTTGAGTCCAAACAAATTTACCTTCTAAAATTAAGTTATTTAAGAACTTACCGTTTTTAATTTCAAGTCTATTTTTTAAAATGACTTTATTTTTTGCAGTCCCATATTCTCCTGGTTCAAGAATATGATTTCCTTTTATTTTACATTCGACAGCCTCTTTAGGAAATTCTAATGTTTTGAAATTATTATTACTTTTTAACAGAGGGTTATCATTAGGATTTTCTTGAACTAGTCCAGTATATCTTAAATCGGTTTTTGATTTTTCATAACACAAAACATATTCAAGCCTTTTTTTCGATTTTTTTGAGAGATTCGAAGGGCTTTGGGTTTTTTCCCACTGAAAGCATTCAATGAAGTTCTTTTCAAAAAAAATCTCATCGCATAACATTTTTAATTGGGCAAACTCATTGTCGTCTATTGATATAAAAACAACTCCTTTATCGCTTAGTAACCTTTTAGCAATTTTCAGTCTCTTTGACATAAATGATAGCCATTTACTATGTCTAAATGTGTCATCCTTGTCAATATAATCATCATTATAAATAAAATCATTTTCTCCTCTATTGTAGGGTGGGTCAATATAAATAACGTCTATTGCATTTTCATGCGTAAAAGTAAGCGCAGTAAGCGCGTGTAGGTTATCGCCCTCAATAAGAATGTGGTTGGGGTAATGTTCGGTTTCGGTGTCGTTTACTATGGCGCGTTCTTTTACCTCTTTTAATACCGGAAGTTTGGTGCGTAACTCTTCTTCCACATCTTCGGGCTTGTCTTCCCACACCAGGCCGTATTTTTTCTTGGTGTTCACCAGGTTAATTAAAAAGGCTTTTTCGTCGTTGTTTAGCCCTTCAAGGTCTTTTATTTTGTCGAGGATTTCTTTCTTGTTCATCATTACTATTGTTTGTTCAAATGTTCCTTTACAATCTCGATGGCTTTTAAAGCAGTGCTTTCATCTTTCACAATCTCGTTAATCTGTCCGACCAGCCATAAGGTGAGTAGTTCATCTTTGTCGGTTTCCAGCAAATCAGCCAGCTTAATCACCTGCTCGCGTTTTGCCCGGCGTTCGCCGCGCTCTATTTTGCTGTACATGGGAGAATCAATTTCCAGTTCGGCAGCCAGTTGGCGTTGAAGTAGTCCTTTTTCTTCCCGTAATTCTTTTATTCGTTTTCCCAAAAACATATTGATGGTATTAGTGACTTGTCAAAGAATGGCTAATTTAATAAAGAAAAGCTAAACATAAACAAGAAAAAACAGGATATTTATCAACATCGGAGAGGGGAAGTGTAGGAAATGGAGGAAAAGCCCCTCCCTGACCCTCCCCGTGGGGGAGGGAATAGTTTGCAGTCGTAGTTTTCAGTTTTCAGTCACAGTTTGCAGATAGCAAATAAAACCTGTCAGGTCGAAAGAATGCTGACAGGTTTCCTATGTTTCCGCTGTTTCCTATTTCCCCCTTTCGACTCCGCTCAAGGTGACAGGTTTTGTGTAGTTGTTGTGCTCATGAATGTCTTATCAGACGGATTTTACTCTTTGGCTTGAACCAAAGAGTAAACAGAAAGTTGCAGAAAGCACTACGTTCAGCAAAACTCAAGCGAGCTTGGTTTTGCCTTCACTTAAACGTGCTTTTCAAGGCTGATTTTTATCTTCAATCTCCATCTTTCTGAAAGCCAAGTTCATCCCGATTCTCGGGATTATACTAAGCTTTCAGTTTGATTCCGGCCTTGATAAAAATAGGCCGGTCGGGAGAAGCGAAGAAACTGTCCGCGCTTTACTACGTTTTTGTGTAGTTGTTGTGCTCATGTTCAAGTAAGCCATTGTCTTTGAATTGACCGATGTATTTTTCGGCGGTCTTTTCTTTAATGTCCAGGTCTTTTGCCACTGACAAATAGCCTTGCCGGTTGAAGTTATCCGGTAAGGCGTTATAGAATTTCAGCTTAACGCCTTTCAAGTCATTGTTTGGCAGATTCTGGAAAACTGCGATAGCATGTTTTTCCAGTGTAAAAGCAATTTGAATGGCCGTCTGAAAATCGGTTTCATTGCAAATTAACGGATTGGAATAGTCGCCGTCTTCGAGTATGCGAAGGGTGCGAAGCACCATTGCAATACGAAAAGTAATTAAACCCAAACGTCGGCTGTTGGCGTTAAAATCGTTACCCAATAACATACGGTTGCGTTTGTAAAGCGCATTGAATTGTTCTGTAAAAACTTGGCCTTGTTCAGCTGTAAAGCAAAATTGAATGGGCGTTGGCTGATTGATGAGGATTTGGTGTAAATCGTAAATCTGATTTCCCTTTTCTTCAAAGAAATCGGTATAATTCACCTTTTGGTGGGAAATAAAAGGATTTTTAAAGTCGCTGTAATCCTCGAATGCGTAGTATAGAAAGCGGCTGAATAAGCCGTTTTCGACATCGGGCATCATGTTGTGTACTTGCTTTGGCGTTCCTGAAAGTACGATTGCAAGATGCGGGTCTTCCACTTCGATATGTTCGTTGTCTTTTCGCCGAAACATATTGGTGCTTTCGTGGTGAAAGGCTTTACGCAATACATCGCTAAAGTTTCCCCAATCCTGTTTTAAAGTTGCGGCTAAGGTGTCGGCTTCAGTCTCGAAGATGATACCTTTGAAATCGTTATCGGACAACGCCTGGATAAATGCAGAAGCACTGCTGTTGGCCGGAATGTAAAACATTTTCCGTTTTGGTTCCCTGGGGCGTTCCACACCCTGACGTTGATTTTTGTTGAGGTTATTATAATTTTCCAATTCCTGTTCATATTCCTCTTTTGCCCGGATGGATTGCTGTACCATCGATTTATGGATTTTCAGGCCAAAGTATTTGGCCCATTTTAGTTTTCCTTTACCTGACCCGGCAGGGGCTGTAATAAAGGAATAAAGATGTGCGGAAACCGGTTCATCAAAATATATGCCCTCGATATTGGGTAAACATCCGCTAATCACAGAAATTGCACCAATTAAGAATACATCTTTTTCAATGGCATCGGCAAACATTTCGCAGCTTTCGCGAAGGATTTCGGGAAGCTGGGAATAGAGTTCTGCTGGGATGCGGGGGGTGTTGAAGATGGTTTCGGGTTCTGTGTACTCCTGTGAAACGCCGTCAGGTCTGGGAGACGCTGACGGGTTATACCCCTCCGTCCCCGAGTTCTCGGGGCCACCTCCCCTAAAATTAGGGGAGGAATTGGGGCCAGTGGTTATTAAACTAATTCCGGCTTGTTGTGCCAGGTGGAAAAAGCTTTTAATGGTTACACCGTGGCCGGAGGATTTCAGGCAATTATCGTACTGCTTGTCGCAAATATGCTGCGAATAGCCCGGATAATATCGGCTGACACGGTGAAAGTAATCGCGGCCAGCTTCGCCAAACTCATCGGCAAAGGCAAAGCCAATATCCCGCCAATCGGCATAATTGGCGGTAATGTCGGTATTAGCAGATTCAAGTCGTTGAATTATCACTTCGACGTCGCTCAGTGCAGGTGTTTCAACGTCGTTATTATTTACCTCTAAATCCTCTGACTTGGAAACGCCGTCAGGTCTTTTAGACGCTGACGGGTTTTCTTTTGGTTCGGTTTGCTGCAACCAGTGATTTACTTCGAATTTCTTTTTCATGGTTACAGTATTATTGGGGTGAACATAGAATACTTGAATAGCTGAATCACGTAGTACAGCAGAAATGGAATGACTACCCACCACAAAGGATGGAGAACTGATGCTGCTTTTTGAAGCATTCTTTTTAACAGTGCGAGAAATTTATTTCGTTTCATCTTTTTAAATTTTTGTGTTTAAATATTTTGGATTGATGTGTGCCTCCGGGTCGTGAGGCAGGAAACAGGCACGGGAAACATCCTTGCCCGATTTGTCCACTTCCAGTTGGTAAACTTCCCTGATATAATTGGCAATTGCCTGGAAGAAGATTTGGTGTGTGGCTTCGGTGATGTCGATGGGAATTACCCATTTCAAGCCGTCGCCGGAAGGAGAGACAAAGAGGAGTTCCGTTTCAAAATATTCATCATTCAGCAACTGATTTTTCAACTGCTGGAGGTTGGGTATATGGTCAAAGTCGATGGTCAGCAAACCGGAATGGTTCAGTAACGCTTTATCATTCCGTTTTGAAAAGGTGCCGGAGAATGTGGCATAGTCAAATTTGGACGCCTTAAATTTCCGTGCCTCATCTTTCATCTGGATGGCTCGTAACTGCTCCGTAATTAAGCTGTATTTTTCCGATTTAATCCGATTGTAGGCTTCAACCAAACTTAGGGTTTCCTTGGGGTGAATATTACTTACCGGAGCATCGAAGTAGCTGAATTTCGGGACGTGAACCACCGGTTTAACGTCTTCGGTTTTTACCGGATTTGGCAAATTGCGGTTGCTGTAAAAATGGTGCTGTTCGCCAATGCGAAGGTTTAAATCATTGTTTATCTTTTCCAATAATTCGCTGCCTGATAGTTTGTAATGCAATTCGGCGAAGTCGAAAGGAGTACCCGAGAAATCGGGTAGCTCCAAATCGCTGTAATTAAACACCCAGTTTTGGTTGATAAGCTTTAGCGTTTGCTTATCGCCGTTAAAAGGGTTTTTCGCTGGATTGCATTCCTTGCCGGAAAGCTGAACCACTACTTCATCCGGGTAATATTCCTGCAGGATGTGGGCGTAAATATTCAGCCCATAATGCGTCAGGTCTAAAATATCCTTCTCCTTAATCATGGCTTTCATTTTTTAAGGTTCGGGAATAGTTGCTTTCCAGGAGTTTTTCGAGGTCGGCAACCTTATAATAGAACTTTCCATTAATCCGGGAATAGGGGAGAATCCCCGTATCCCGCAATGTTTGTAGAGTTCGTTTGCTGATTTTCAGGGCCAGCATGACATCCTGCCCGTCAATCCATTCCTGTTTGAACTTCTCGGTTCTGGTTTGTTTGAGCACCAGAAGGTGGGCTTTTATCTCTTTAATGGCAGATGAAAGCTCCAATAATAGTTGCATCACTTCCATCATAGCTCAACCCTCCCTTTTTTGATGAGGTAATTGGCAGCTTGCTGTTCAATTTCCTCCTGTGAACTTTGCCTGTTGGATAGAAGCCAACTATCCAATTCCTTACGGTTGAAATACAATTTCTTGCCGTTGGGTTTGTATGATGGGACAACTCCGGTACTGGTCATTTTGTAGAGGTGAGAATGGGAAACCTCTAAATAAATGGCCGCTTCATTAAATGTTAGAACCTCTTTTTTGAGCATGTTTTGCTCCGTTAGCATCTTCTCAATGCTATCCAGTTTTTGAATGATATACTCCGTACTCATTTTTCTTCTTTTTAAATGTTTGAAAATGAGCCCTGCGCAGAGCATTTAATTAATAAATTCGATTCAAAGATATAGCGGTTATTGCGCTGTATTTCTGTGAATTGCAGGGTGTGGTGTGGAGTGTAGAGTGTAGAGTGAAGGGAGTATAAACAGAAAAAGCCATTGTTTGGAAAACAACAGCTGTAAAAAGTTGAAAAAAGAAATAAAGCTTATAGTGTGGAGTGGATTATTTGAGGTTGTCCACGGCTAATTCAAGTTGTTTGTATGAACGTTGAGGTTTCTTTAAGGTGCGAAGTTTCGACCTGTCGAAAGAAGTCCCATCGGCCTGAACAAAGCACCTGCAGGCAACTTCCCAGTTGCGTTGTTTTAGGTCGTCAACGTACTGGTTAATGGTGTAAATCAATTTAATGAAATAGGAAAATTCTGAAGGGTTGCCAGTCCAAACCACTGGTTTGGAAATGGCTTTTCCTGAGAATACCTTTTTAAATACCCTGGAATCGGTATCGTCAGCAATGAAGTTATTTTTCTTTAGTGAATTGTAAAGATTGGTAAGATTGTCGTAATTATTATCATATCCTTTATATCTGAATGACTCAAAGGAAATTCTTTCCGGTTCGGGATGAGGTTTTGATTTGATTTCTTTTAAACTTTCCTCTGTTTCTTGTTCCTGATGGGAAATGTATTGATTCAGATAATAAGCCAACTTAGTCTTATCCTCTTTATCAGATTCGAGTTCAGGACAAAGTTGGAACAACAACTCATTTTTGGTGAGCACCTCAAAGTTGATGTGTGAATTGAATTTTTCGATAAGTGTTGAGTGCATCGCAAACAAGTATAATCTGAGCGTGTCGAGTACCAGATTTGTTGCTTTTTCAATATGCTTCTCGTTGCTAACGATGCCAATTAATGTTTCCAGCTTACTCATTAACTGATATAGTTTGTAAGTAGCATCAATTTCATCGGACTGCTCAACGGTTTCGATGGTTCCGGCAAGAAGACATTGAAAGGTATTATTAATAAGGTATGCGTAGAACTCGGTTTGTTTATTAAAAAATTGCGGTATTTCTATGTTTATGGGAGTGGTAACCTCAACTTGTGCCAATTCCTTTAATTCTTCCAGATTCTCATTTTCAGTTGCAAAATTCAAAGAAGTGAAAGCGTTTAACGCTGAACGGCAATACTCTGTTGGGTTGTCATTGTTTTGCCTGAGATTATGGTTTAGAATGTGACGGAATTTTTCCTCATCCTGATTTTCTGCAGACCAGGGGCGTAAGCTCCCGGTCAGGATATTATTGGCTATTGAAAAGTAGTTATTCATGAGGTTAGATTTTAATACGGTTAGCGGCTTCCTTTTTCTTTTCGTCTATGACTTTTGCATAAATCTGAGTCGTTTTTAATTCCCGGTGTCCTAATAGCTTGGAAACGGTGTAAATGTCGGTTCCCATTGTTAATTGCAGGGTAGCATAAGTATGTCGGGCGCAATGGAACGTGATTGTTTTGGAAATACCGGCACGCATCATCCATTGTTGCAGTTTCATGTTGTGCCATGCAGAATATTTCAATCCTTTGAAAACCCGTTCGTCTTTGTCTTGGCGTTCTCCCAACAATTCAAATGCCTGGTCGGATATGGGCTGAGTTTCTACGCCTTTGGTTTTCTTTTGTCTGAACCGGATATAATAACCCATTTCGTTTGAGTGTTGTACTTCAGACCAAACCAGTTTGTTTATGTCTGACCATCTTAAACCTGTAAGACTTGAAAACAAGAAAGCTGTTTTAAGTTGTGGAATATCGCATTCCGCTTTGGCGGCTGCCTGCAGTTCTTCCAGTGTGAGAAATTCCCGTTCAGGTTCGCCCTGTTTAAATCCTTCAACACTTTCAGCCGGATTGTGCGGAATGATGCCATCTTTAACCGCTTGCTTTAATCCTGCTCTGAATTTATTGAAATAGGAATATTTTGAGTTTTGGGATAATCCTTCGTTGCTTTTTGTCCTGGCTTTTTTATCCAGATATTCTTTGAAGTCCTGAACGTATTTGCGGTCAATCTTAGCGAATGGTGTTTCTGTAGTTGAAAAGCTTTCCAGGTGTTTTATCATACTATCCCAATTGCCCCAGTTTCCGGTGCTGTCCTTGCGCTTATCGGCAAGCATTCGCATATAAACTAACAGACTGCCCTTTCGCTTCTCCTTATCGCGGAAACCATACTCTCCGTTTTGCATTTCCAACTGGCGTTGCGCCCGGATGTTTTCAGCAAGTTCTAGTGTTTTTTTGTTTTGTTCTCGTTCCAGCTTGGTTTTGGGTTTCGGGAGTAAATACAGTTTCAGGGTTTCAGTTTTTCTTTTACCGGCACTGTAATAATCAAGGTACAGGCTGGTTTTTCCTCCCTGATTTCGTTTTCTAAGTTTTACGCTCATGATGCAAACAGTTTTTCAATTTCGGATTTCTTAATGATGGTTCGCCTACCCAGTTTAACGGCACTAATATTGCCGTTTTTAATCTGGCGGTAAATAGTCATGCGGCTGGCACCCAAAAGTTGGCATGTGTCTGCAATACTTAAATATTCCTTTTCGTTGAGTTGGGAAAAATTGTAATCTGTTCTCTGCTCGGTAGGGGATTTAACCTGGTTCAACTTTTCGGTTTTCTTCCGCTCTTTGTAGCTCTTAGCGGCACAAGCATGACCGCAAAATTTGGTTACGGTGGTCTTAGCGATAAACTCCTTACCGCAGTGTTGGCATACCTTTATAATTTCTATTTTGCTGCTCATCGAATTGTACCTTTAAGTATCTCAATGTATCCTTGTGTATCGTGATGTATCTGTATGTAACATCATTTCGCCACTCGGATTGATATTTTGTTGCTTGCAACAAAATTTGTTGTTAAAGCAACATATTAGCAACAAAAATAACTAAAATAAAGGAAAATAACAACAGAAATAAGAAAATAAAAACACGTAAGTAGTTGAAAAAGAATATAAAGAATAAATAAAAGAAAGATAGCTACTTCCCGATACAGAAATTCTTAAAGATATGTCCAAGAACTTCGTCGTTGCTGATTTCGCCGGTTATTTCGCCAAGAAAGTGGAGGCATTCACGAATATCCTGAGCCAGGAAATCGCCGCTTATTCCGTTGTGCAAGCCCTCAATCACCCGAAGTACGGCTTGATGTGCATTGGTTAGGGCCTCGTAGTGGCGAATATTTGACACAATGACGTCGGTTCCTTCTGGTTGGGCTACCTGGGCATTTTCTTTCAGCAGCTCAATAAGTGCATCCAGGTTTTGCTGTTTCTTAGCCGAAATAAATACCAGATCTTCATTATCATTCAACTGAATAGCTCCCAGCATTTCCTTGATTTTTTCATTCCCACCAAGGTCGGCCTTGTTGCCAACAATGATCAATTTTTGATCCTGAATACGTTCTCTTATAAGGCTCACCCGTTGGCTAATTAAATCGATTGGGTTACTCAAGTCGGTGACCAACAAAATAATGTCGGCTTGCTCCAACTTGCTATAGCTCCGTTCAATCCCTAAGTTTTCAATCTGGTCAACTGTTTCCCGAATGCCCGCCGTATCAAAAAAGCGGAAAGCTGTTCCTTCAATGTTTACCACATCTTCAATCACATCACGCGTAGTCCCGTGAATATCCGACACGATGGCTTTTTCTTCATTCAAAATGGCGTTCAGTAAAGTCGATTTCCCCACATTGGTCTCCCCAACAATGGCTACCGGAATTCCGTTTTTAAGGGCGTTCCCCAGCTTGAATGAGCTGGCCAGTTGATGCAAGAGTTGCTCAATCTTTTCGGTGAGCTCTACGAGTTGCTTGCGGTCTGCGAATTCGACATCTTCTTCACTAAAGTCAAGCTCCAGTTCAACCATGGCAATAAAGTGCAGTAGTTGATCGCGCAACTTCTTAATCTCATTGGAGAAGCCTCCACGCATTTGTTTCAAGGCCATTTTATGGTTAGCCTTGTTGGTTGATGCAATCAAGTCGGCCACAGCCTCCGCTTGCGACAGGTCCATTTTGCCATTCAGAAAAGCCCGTTGGGTAAACTCGCCAGGCAGGGCCATGCGAGCACCACTTTTCAGCAACAACTCCAAAATGCGTTGCTGGATGTAAACCGCGCCGTGACAGGTAATTTCTACCACATCTTCGCCGGTGAAAGAGTGGGGGCCACGAAACAAAGCAACCACCACCTCATCAATAATCTCGTCAGCATCGCGAATGGTTCCTACATGCAGCGTGTTGGCTACCTGCTCCGATAAGCGTTTTGCTTTGGCCGGAGATTGAAATACCTTGTCTGCAATGGTCAGTGCTTCGTCGCCTGACAAACGAATGGTAGCTATTGCTCCAACTCCGGGAGAGGTGGCAATAGCGCATATAGTAGCTTGATCAATCATTATATCGTCATTATTGTGAAGTACAAAAGTACAAAATGTGTGGGGCATAGCAAGCTGCTAAAGCAGCCACCACAAGAACCGTTTCAATTTACTTGCTAAACTTAAAGTGCTTGAAATAGATAACAGGCAATTCTTTGATGCGCAATTGTTGTTTTTCAATCCACACATTAAGCAGGCGCTCGGCAATAAACCCTAGAATGCGTTCCTGGTAGCCCTGATATTCAGCTAATTTTACCCGATTTTCAAATTCGAACAGGAGCTCAAACAGCCAAGACATACAGCGATCAAAATCAGTTCGTTTCATCACCAGCATGTTATTGGCATACATGCGTTTGCTAGCCAACACCCGCTCCAATGCTCCGCCATACTCCGGACATTTCTCTTGAATGATCGCTTGAAGTAGTTCGAGGTCTTTGGCATTGTGGTACCGCTGGTAATGTTCTCGAACGGTATATTTGAGTTTTCGTTTCGTTGGCAAGATGATGTCATACTCATTGAGCAGCTCAATAATTTCATTTTCGCTAAGAACAGCACCTTTGAACTTCTGCACATTTTTGGTATAGATTAAGCCATACCGTTTGTAATGAATTCCAACAAGATAATAAAGCATTCGCTTGAACCGGTAGGATAGTGGCTCTGCTTGTTGTGTTAGAAAACGGCGATAGTGTACCACACCTACAATATCCTGGCAGGTGTTTTTCCATACCCAATATGTTCCGGTCAGCTCGCTATAATACTTATTTTTCGAAGAAATATGATCACCCGTATCGTCTCCTTGCATGTCAATAGCCGCTTTGGATTGTGCATTGCCAGCCATGATTGGAATATAGGGCGAATGGTTAATAATAACCGGAGCCTTCTTGTAGAAAAAGGTATAAAGTTCGATTGTAGGTGTCTTTTTCATCTGCTATTATCAATGATTAAAGTTGATTAATTAGACGGGCTTCTGGTACCATGAACTTCCAATTGTCTTGCTTCGATAATGTATCTCTTCGTCTGAAAGTGTTGTCGGATTTTCATACCAAGGTAAATGCCTAGCCATGTATTTCCCCCCGGTTCGTAAGGTTTTACCCCATTGCTGATTTTTAGTGCCTGGACGATACAGTGCAAATGTTGTATCAATGTCTGCCTCGTACAAATCAGAAGAGATCTGCTTTTCCCAAAACTTTCTCTCCCATTTAATAACCATTTCTTTTTGCGGATAAAAATCGGGAATGTCATCTATTTTCAGTCCAAATCCTACTTTGGTGTAGCTTGGATACTCATTTAACAATTGTTGAAAATAGCCGACAACATCCAAAGGGCAATTTTCTATTGGCAAAATATCAGGATCGGTGTAAATGTAGGGAAGTCCCTTAAACCATAAGTAAATGGAGGTGTCCCAAATCGATTTATATCCGATGTTGGCATTCATTCGAATGACAGTATGTGGTGTTTCTTGGTAGAAGTTTAATAATTCTGGATAGCAAGAGTTATTATCGATAATATAAATGTTTCTCATCTCTGCTTTCTCCAGCCATGAAATTAGCTTGCGCAAACAAATTATACGGTTGTAATTATTAATGATTACCGGAATATCTCGATAGTCAATCTCATTGCTTTTCAAGCTTTTGAGGAAACGCCTCCTTATGAAGGGGCGCTTCAATGATCTTGCTAGTTTGCAGTATATTCTGGCCAATTTTCTGTGTCTGGAAAATGGGATATTGTAAGTTATTATCATAACAATTTAAATAAATGCCAAAAATAGCTAAAATCTTTGTTTTTTATACTTTTAAATGAAAACCTAATATTTTCATTTTTGAATTATATGGTTTAAAAGTCGGGGGTTAGCGACTAAAAAGCGCGTTTGCTTATGTGTTTCAGGACGGGTTTTGATTTACTTTGACTGTTTTTTATATACTTTTGCTTGAAAATAAATTTCCATAAAAGAAAAAATTATGAAATTATTAGAAGGTAAAACGGCTCTGATTACCGGTGCTTCCAGAGGTATTGGTAAAGCCATTGCAGTAAAGTTTGCCGAAGAAGGCTGTAACATTGCATTTACGGATCTTTTTGACGATGAAAATATGAAGGCTACTCAAGAAGAGCTGATCGCTATGGGCGTAAAGGCTAAGGGGTATGCTTCCAATGCTGCTGATTTTGCAGATACTGACCGGGTAGTTGCTGAAGTAGTCAAAGAATTTGGTCAAATTGATGCGTTGGTTAACAATGCCGGAATTACTAAAGATACGCTGCTGATGCGTATGACAGAAGAGCAGTGGGATGCCGTGATTAATGTAAACCTGAAGTCTGTATTTAACTTCACAAAGGCAGCTCAAAAAATCATGTTGAAGCAACGCTCAGGATCAATTGTTAACTTGAGCTCAGTAGTTGGTGTGAGCGGAAATGCTGGTCAATCTAACTATTCAGCATCCAAAGCCGGTATTATCGGTTTTACCAAGTCAATCGCCAAAGAGTTGGGATCACGGGGTATTCGCAGCAATGCTATCGCTCCGGGGTTTATCATTACCGAGATGACAGCTCAGATTCCGGAAGATGCCCGCAAAGCCTGGGAAGCCAATATTCCGATGAAACGCGGTGGTACTCCTGATGAGGTTGCCAAGACTGCTTTGTTCCTTGCTTCCGACTTATCAAGCTATGTAAGTGGACAAGTGATTAATGTTTGTGGAGCCATGAACACGTGATCTTGTTGAAATATAAAATACAGAGCCGTCACCTGAAAATGTGACGGCTTTTCTTTTGAATTGTATTTATGAAAAAGGCACTCTTTCTGGGTTTAGCAACCTTGGATATTCAGTATTTTGTTGATGAGTTTCCGGCAGGGAATGTGAAAATAAAAACCCAGGCACCCGACTGTTGGGTTGGAGGGCCTGCAACCAATGCTGCAGTGGCCTTTGCAAAGCTCAATGGAAACACCCACTTGGTAACAGCTGTAGGGAAAAATGCTTTTCAATCAGTTTTCAAAAATGATTTTGAGCAATGTAACATTCAATACATTGACCTTTTAGAGCGGGTGGATTCCCAGCCGGTACTTGCCTCTGTCATTAGTGCATCAAATGGCGAGCGAACAATTTTTACGCATTATCCGGATCGGATAACACAACCTATTGATGAGAAAAAGCTGCTGGATCAACTTCAGCCTGAGGTTGTAATGCTGGATGGTTTTTACCCAGAGGTTGCTGTAAAACTGGCGCACGAAGCAAAAAACAGACAAATTCCTGTTGTTTTTGATGGTGGCAGCTGGAAATCCTACCTTCCCGAATTGCTGCCACATGTGGATTATGCCATTTGCTCCAATGATTTTTATCCTCCAACGTGTGAGCAACCCAAGGAGATCTTTGACTATTTAGATCAGTTTGCCATTTCGCATAAAGCAATTACGCGGGGGAATCAGCCAATTTTAGTTAGCAGCAGGGAAATGAACTGTGAGCTAGACGTCCCGCAAGTAGATGTTATCGACACACTTGGAGCCGGTGACTTTTTTCATGGGGCATTCTGTTATTATCTTTTAACGAAAAATAATTATTTGCAAGCGCTGCAAAAATCAGCAGAATTTGCGTCCAAAACCTGTTTGTTTAAAGGACCTCGAAGCTGGCTGAATAAACTAATCTAAGGGCTTTCCTTTCACTTCGATTTTTCATAACTTGTTTGCTCTTTAAGATCGTATATCATTCATGAATAAAAGAAGTATTGCCTTTCAGCTGGGATTCTATGTGTCATCAGCCGTACTCATTGTTATTTCCTTGATTGTGTTTCTAAACTATAAGCATAGTCGGGAGATAATTATGGATAAAATTGAAGAATTGGCCATTCATCAATCCAGCTTGATTATCAATGAGATTTCAAAAAATGTGGTCGCCAGCCAGGAGATAACCCGCAATGTTGCCAGTCAGGCTCTTTATTACCGTTCACATGGCGATTTACAGTTTTTTCTTCATCAGGTTGTACAAAATAATCAGGTGCTCAATGGTTTGCACGTTCAGCTGTTTGAAAATCAAGACACCTTAATTTATTCTTCTTACCATGCGCATGACGGAGAGCTTGTTGACCGGCAAGATCTGGATTTTTGCGCGATATACAATTTTGAAAATCTGGCAGACTCAGTCCTTCAAGAAAATTTGGGTATTTGGTCCGATCCTTTTTACTGTCCACTGGATTCGAGTAAACTAATGATTTCTTTTTTTTTACCAATAGTCAATCCACAGGGGGAATCAGTTGGAATTATTGCCGGTGACATCAATCTCGAATTTCTAAATAAAGTCATTTCTGACATCAAAATAGGAACCAACGGATTTGCCCTTATTGCATCGAGGCAAGGGTATTACCTGACTCACCCAAATCCAGACTGGGTGATGAAAAAACAGGTTTTTGACGTATCCTCCGAGACTTTGAGAACTGACAGGGATTATTACATGCAGCTGCTGAGAGCCGGCAAGTCCGGATCCGGATTTGCTTATCCGGAATTGTTCAACTATGAAAGAAGCTGGTTTTATTTTTCATCGATTCCCTATACTGACTGGCGTGTTGTTATTGTGATTCCGGCAAAGGAATTGTTTGATGACCTGCGGTCCGTTTTTCGTAAGATTGTCGTTGTATCGCTTATCGGCTTCCTGGCAATACTGGCACTTATTGTCGTTATTTTTACCCGGATGTTTTCTCCATTGGTACAAATTGTTCGTTCTATTCAGCGTTTTAGTTTTGGAGACCGGGGAAGAAGAAGGGGAGATAAGAATGAAATTGAGCTGCTGAGTGATAGTTTGAAGGAGTTGCAATTTCAGTACAATACCTACTTGGCAGAGCAAAACCAGATTCGGAAAGACAAGCGTAAGTATGAGAAAGACTTGAAATCAGCGAAAGAAATCCAGCGAACAATCATTCCGCAAGACTACAGTTTTCTGGAAAAACGACATGAAATTGATCTCTTTGCCATTCTCCAACCCGCAGAAAGTATTGGAGGAGACTTGTATGACTTCTTCTTCATTGATGATGAACACCTGCTCTTTACGATGGGTGATGTTTCCGGCAAAGGCATTCCTGCTGCTTTGTTTATGGCAGTTGCCAATACGATGATCAAAAGCAAGTCAACCGATGTATCGGCTCAAAAGATTGTGGACGTCGTAAACAAAGCCCTAAGTAAAGAAAATTCCAATCAGCACTTCCTAACCCTTTTTCTTGGCGTTCTGAATGTTAAAACAGGCATACTAGATTATTGCAATGCTGCACACAATTATCCGTTTTTGCTGCGTCGAAACAAAGGGGTAACCCAGCTGGAGCAAACGCACGGCTTGCCCATAGGCCTTTACGCCAACAAAACCTACGAGTCTGAATCGCTGTTGCTGTCCAAAGGAGATATTCTGTTTTTATATACAGATGGGGTCACCGAATGTAAAAACAGGTATGGTGAAATGTATGGTCTGAACCGGTTATCCAGTCTGATGACAGAAAGCCAGAACATGACACCTGAATCGCTTGTAAAAGGTGTAATGAGCGAACTGAAAAACTTTAAAGGAGAAACCAAACAAGCTGATGATATTAGTTTAATGGCCATTCAGTTTAAAGGTATGTTCGAGTAGTCGAATGAACGACTTCCACTTTTTGGTGTTATCCAAAGAAATACTAAATTAAAGTTATGACCTTATTTTTACAAATTGCTATTGTTGCTGCTGGTCTTGTTTTAGGTGTTTTTATTGCTTTTCTCATTATCGGGTACTTAAAGAAATTGATCCGAAAAAACTCTAATCATACAGTAGGACTAAAAGTTATGCGTTTCGTAAGCCTGCCCTTCATTTTTTTGGTGATGCTAATTGCAGGTTCCATGTTAGTGCCTGCCACCGCATTGTTGGATGAAGTAAACAGCAGTATCAATATCATCCTGGGAATTGTATATACCTTGATTTTAGCCTGGCTAATAATTAGTGCCATCCGGGGAATTAAGGTCTACGTGTTGGCAAAATATGATATTTCGACAAGAGATAACCTAAAAGCCCGAAAAATTCATACACAGCTGTCGGTGCTTGAGCGTATGTTGATTACCATTGTCGTGATTATTGCCATCGGAATTATCCTGATGACCATTCCTCAGATACGTAAAATAGGGCTTAGCTTGTTAGCCAGTGCCGGAATTGCAGGGATTATTATTGGTTTTGCCGCTCAGCGCAGCATTGCAATGATTCTGGCTGGCTTCCAAATCGCTATTACGCAACCCATTCGGCTGGAAGATGTCGTGATTGTAGAGGGGGAGTGGGGCTGGATCGAAGAAATTACACTCACTTATGTGGTGGTGCGTATATGGGACAAACGCCGCTTGATTCTTCCGATTACCTATTTTATTGAAAAACCATTTCAGAATTGGACTCGAACTTCTGCTGAAATTTTGGGAACAGTCTATCTGCATGTTGATTATGCTTTTCCGGTTGAGAAAATGCGTGAAAAGCTAACCGAAGTTTTAAATCAAACAGATTTGTGGGATGGAAAAGTGAACGTACTTCAGGTGACCAATTCCAATGAACGAACCTTGGAGTTGCGTGCTTTGGTAAGTGCCGAAGATTCTCCAACAGCATGGGATTTAAGAGTACATGTGCGTGAAGAACTTATTCGCTTTGTGCAAAATGAATATCCGCAACATCTGCCAAAAAGCCGCATCAACCTCTTCGAAGAACAATAAAAAAGCCGGTGCATTCACCGGCTTTCATTGAGCAATTATTCTTTTTTGTCATCGGTTGCAAGTATGCGAACCTTTATTTTATCATTCTTCTTATCGTAGCCAATTGAAATCGTATCGCCTTCTGAAATAGACGCTTTGATGATTACTTCGGCCATTTCGTCCTCCAGGTATTTCTGAATTGCCCGTTTAAGCGGACGTGCACCATATTGTGCATCATAGCCTTTTTCAGCAATGAAATCCTTGGCTGTCTTCGAGATTTTCAGCTTATAATTCAATGCTTCCACGCGTTCGTAAAGTTCTTTCAACTCGATATCAATAATTTTAGAGATATCTTCTTTTGAAAGCGTATTAAACATGATAACATCGTCAATCCGGTTTAAGAATTCCGGAGCAAAGGCACGTTTCAATGCCTTTTGAACGATGTACTTGGCATGATCACTTTCTTCTTCTGCCGTTTTTGGTGTTGAGAATCCAACGCCTCGCCCGAAGTCCTTCAATTGACGTGAGC
The DNA here is from genome assembly GCF_947495665.1 of uncultured Sunxiuqinia sp. Classification (GTDB taxonomy): domain Bacteria; phylum Bacteroidota; class Bacteroidia; order Bacteroidales; family Prolixibacteraceae; genus Sunxiuqinia; species Sunxiuqinia rutila. The sequence continues at coordinate 429,697 of NZ_CANLZV010000002.1, read as the reverse complement.
CAATGTTGGAGGTCATTATAATGATGGTATTTTTGAAATCAATATTGCGTCCCAGACTGTCAGTCAAACGACCTTCGTCAAGCACTTGAAGCAGAAGGTGAAAAACATCGGGATGCGCTTTCTCAACCTCATCCAGCAAAACAACGGAGTAGGGCTTGCGCCGTACTTTTTCAGTCAATTGTCCGCCTTCTTCATAGCCAATATACCCCGGAGGTGCACCCACCAGTCGCGAAACAGCAAATTTCTCCATGTACTCGCTCATGTCAATGCGAATTAGCGAATCAATACTGTCGAACAAGTATTTGGTCAATACTTTGGCTAACTGGGTTTTACCAACACCCGTAGGTCCCAGGAAAATAAAGGAACCAATTGGTTTGTTGGGGTCTTTCAGTCCAGCTCGGTTACGTTGGATTGCCTTCACAATCTTGGCAATGGCGTCATCCTGACCAACCACACTTCCTTTTAGCATAGCCCCCATATTCATCAGTCGAATACCCTCTGCCTGGGCTATTCGTTGAACCGGAACGCCTGACATCATGGCAACCACTTCGGCCACTTTTTCCTCTTCAACGACTTCGCGATGGCTGATAAGTTCCTTTTCCCAGGCTTCTTTTTCCTGATCCAGTAACTGAAGCAGGTTTTTTTCCTTATCCCGGTGGTTGGCAGCCACTTCAAAGTTTTGACTTTTTACGGCTTTTATTTTCTCTTCGCGCGTGCTTTCAATCTTTTCTTCCAGCTTGACAATGCGTTCCGGAACATTGATGTTGGCAATATGAACCCTGGAACCAGCTTCATCCAGCGCATCAATGGCCTTGTCCGGTAAGTAACGATCGGTAATGTACCGCGCCGTTAATTTGACACAAGCTTTAATGGCATCATCTGAATAAATGACATTGTGGTGATCTTCATAGCGTTCCTTAATGTTATTCAGAATTTCAATGGTTTCATCAACCGAAGTTGGTTCAACCATAACTTTCTGGAAACGACGCTCCAGTGCACCATCTTTCTCAATGTGCTGGCGGTATTCGTCAAGGGTTGTGGCACCTATACATTGAATGTCGCCCCGAGCCAACGCTGGTTTCAGCATATTGGCCGCATCAAGCGATCCGGTTGCTCCTCCGGCACCTACAATGGTGTGAATTTCGTCGATGAACAGGATAACATTATTCACTTTCGAAAGCTCATTCAGAATGGCTTTCATGCGCTCTTCAAACTGTCCGCGATACTTGGTCCCGGCCACAATTGACGCAATATCCAGACTCACAACGCGCTTGTCGAACAGTACACGAGATACTTTCTTTTGAATAATCCGGATAGCTAAGCCTTCAGCAATTGCAGACTTACCAACTCCCGGTTCTCCAATCAAAATCGGATTATTCTTTTTGCGACGCGATAAAATTTGTGCCAGTCGTTCAATTTCTTTGCTCCGTCCTACAATGGGATCCAGGTTATTATCCTCCGCAGCTTTGGTTATGTCAATCCCAAAGTTGTCCAGTACCGGAGTTTCTGATTTTGAGCTACTTGATTTTTTTGAAGATGAACCTGACGGGGGTTGCTGCTTTGAGAACGGATCATCCATATCTTCTTCATCTCCAAAGTCTGATTTAGCTTCCGGCTGTTTGTAATCCTCAAGCCTTGACTTTAGAATGTAATAGTTAACATGAAATTCGCTCAGCAAGGTTGAAATCTGACTGTCTTTGTCTTTTAACAGCGCCAATAATAAATGGCCCGTATTAATTGTTGAGCTGTTGAATGCACGTGCTTCAAGATAAACAAGCTTGAGCGCTTTTTCTGCTGATTTTAAGAGTTGAACGGAAGCTTGTGGATCAATAATATTATCGGTACGAAGCGCAGATTCAATGGCTTCTTTGATTTCAGATAAATTTACTCCCAAATTGGTGAGTATATCAATTGCTATCCCTTCTCCCTCTCTCAAAATTCCCAGAAAAATATGCTCAAGTCCAATCTGCTCATTTCCTAACCTGATGGCCTCTTCACGGCTATAGGTCAGAACATCTTTTATTCTTGGTGAGAATTGAGAATCCATAATTGAAATGTCCTTAATATAAATTTGTAAGTTATTTCTGTTTTAACAAATACTATTCCGAAATGTTGGATTTCGGCTTTTTGAACTGGAAACAGAAATTCAAAGTAAAAGTAAGCAATATTTAAAGACACGGAACTTGAATCAATAGGATTTTTAAACATTGACTTGTTAAAATCTTGTTTGAAGAAGTCTAATTAATACCACTTATAATGGCTGATTTTATTAGTATTTTTATATTTTTGTAAGTCAAAATTTTTCAACATAAAATTTCTTTAAAAGGAGGATTAAATGGCTGAAGGCGAAAAAATTATAAAAATAAATATTGAAGAGCAGATGAAATCTGCTTACATCGACTATTCGATGTCAGTCATTGTGTCACGGGCATTGCCCGATGTACGTGATGGATTGAAACCTGTTCACAGGCGTGTGCTGTTTGGAATGAGCGAGTTAGGTATATTCTCGAACCGTTCCTACAAAAAGTCTGCAAGAATCGTAGGGGAGGTACTTGGTAAGTATCACCCACATGGTGACTCTTCTGTTTATTTCACAATGGTGCGGATGGCACAAGAGTGGTCTTTGAGGTATCCTTTGGTTGATGGACAAGGAAACTACGGATCCATTGACGGGGACAGTCCGGCTGCAATGCGTTATACCGAAGCACGTTTGGCAAAAATTGCAGAAGAAATTCTACAGGATTTGGATAAAAACACGGTTGATTTTCAACCAAACTTCGATGAGTCGTTGAATGAACCAACCGTACTACCAACCCGAATTCCTAACCTTTTGGTGAATGGTGCTTCAGGGATTGCTGTCGGAATGGCTACCAACATGCCTCCTCATAACTTATCTGACACAATTGATGCCATCGTGGCATACATTGACAACCGGGAGATTGAAATTTCAGAACTTACATCTGTTATAAAGGCCCCCGATTTCCCAACCGGAGGTGTTATTTATGGTTATAAAGGCGTGGAAGATGCCTACGAAACAGGCCGTGGACGTATTGTTTTACGTGGAAAAGCTCACGTTGAAGTACAACCTAACGGACGCGAAAAAATTATTATTACTGAAATTCCTTACCTGGTCAACAAGGCAGAATTGATTATGAAGACTGCCGAGTTGGTTAATGATAAGAAGATCGAAGGAATTTCGAATATCAATGATGAGTCAGACCGCGATGGAATGCGCATCGTTGTTGATGTGAAGAAAGACGAAATATCGAATGTTGTACTAAATAAACTTTACAAATACACTCAGCTTCAAACCAGCTTTAGTGTAAACAACATTGCTTTGGTAAAAGGTCGTCCCAGAATGTTGAATCTGAAAGATTTGATTCATCACTTTGTGGAGCACCGGCACGATGTTGTTGTACGACGGACTCAGTTTGAACTGGAACAGGCCGAAAAGCGTGCACACATTCTGGAAGGTTTGATTATTGCGAGCGATAATATTGATGAAGTTATTGCCATGATTCGAAGCTCAAAAACTCCGGATGAAGCCAGAGAACGCTTGATGGAGAAGTTTGAACTTTCTGAAATTCAGGCACGCGCCATTGTTGAAATGCGTCTTCGTCAGCTAACTGGTCTGGAGCAAGATAAGTTGCGTTCAGAATATCAAGAAGTTATGGCTTTCATTGAGCGCTGCCGCGAAATTCTGGGCAACGAATCACTGCGTATGCAAATCATCAAAGACGAACTGTCCGAAGTGAAGGCCAAATACGGTGATGAGCGGAAGACAGAAATTGTTCCGAATGCCGAAGAATTTAACCCGGAAGATTTTTATGCAGACGAGGAAATGGTTATTACCATTTCACACATGGGCTATATTAAACGTACGCCGCTGACTGAATTCAAAACACAGGGCAGGGGAGGTAAAGGTTCAAAAGGAGGTGCTACCAGAGATGAAGACTTCCTGGAACACATGTTTATTGCCACCATGCACAATACCTTGTTACTTTTCACCGAGAAAGGTAAATGCTTCTGGTTGAAAGTTTATCAAATTCCGGAAGGAACAAAAACATCCAAAGGACGTGCAATTCAGAACTTGCTAAACATTGAGCCAGACGACAAAGTGTTGGCTTTCAATAAAGTGAAGCGTCTGGATGATGAAGAGTACATCAACAATAACTTTATTATTCTTTGTACCAAAAAAGGTATTATCAAGAAAACTTCGCTTGAAGCTTATTCTCGTCCCCGTCAGAATGGTGTAAATGCCATCACGATTCGCGAAGGAGACCAACTGCTGGAAGCGCGATTGACAAACGGCAAACAAGATATTATGATTGCTGTAAAATCAGGTAAAGCTATCCGTTTCCACGAGGACATCGTTCGCTCGATTGGAAGAACGGCATCCGGAGTACGCGGTATTACCCTTGGAAATGAGCAAGATGAAGTCGTTGGCATGATCTGTGTAGAGAATGAGTCCGAAGACGTTCTGGTTGTTTCTGAAAAAGGATACGGTAAACGCTCAAGTATTGACGGTTATCGAATCACAAACCGAGGAGGAAAAGGAGTTAAAACAATTAACATAACCGAAAAAACAGGTGGATTAATTGCCATTAAGAGTGTCATTGACGCAAATGATTTGATGATTATCACTCAAAACGGTTTGACAATTCGCCTACCTATTTCTTCATTGCGCGTTATGGGCCGTGCAGCTCAAGGAGTTCGTTTAATTAACCTGAAAGATGAAGACCGAATTGCGTCAGTTGCCCGCGTTACCTTTGAGAGTAATGGCGAAATTGAAGAAGAAGACGGCGAAATAATTGAAAATCCAGAAATTCTGGATGCTCCAGATACAGAAGAAAACACTGAAAATGAATTATAAGGCATTTTACTATCTTGATTTGAAATGATAGTAAAAAAATTAAATTTGTAAAAAAAATCTAAAAATAAGAATGATGAAGAAAACAATTTTTCTATTTGTACTTATACTTTCAGTAACAGCTGGATTTGCCCAGAAAGGGAAGGTGTCCAGCGCTCAAAGCTATAAGGATGGCGGAAAGCTCGATAAGGCGGTTGAAACAATCGAAATGACGATTGATCCGAGTAATGAGAAATCTGAAAAAACCTTAGACTGGCCCAAAACTTGGGAAGTTAGAGGTGAGATTTTTCAAGCCGTTTACCAGAGTAAAGATGCCAATATTAAGAAGTTGTCAGACAATCCTCTGGCAGAAGCCTTAAAATCGTACAAAAAGGCACTGGACCTGGATGAAAAAGACAGAAACGACAACAGCATCAAAATTAAGCTGACCTTGTTGATTTCTGATTTTACAGATCAGGCCGTTCAAGCTTTCCATGACAATAATTATGAGCTTGCTTTACAGTCATTTAAGCAAATTCTTGAAATTCAGGATTTGCCATTAATGGTTGATGCTGAAAATCCACAAGCTGTTGATACGGTTATTATTTTCAATGCCGGTCTTGCAGCTTACAATGCAGAGAAATACGATGAAGCCATCAAATACTACGAGGAAGCAGCTAAGCATGATTACAATGGAGCACGTACTTATGAGCTAATTTCTTCAAGCTATATCTTAAAACAAGACACTGTGAATGCTGTTGAAGCATTGCAAGAAGGTTTTGAAAAGTACCCGGATAATAGCTCGATTATGGTTCAGTTAATCAATATCTACCTGAATTCAAACAAGGTAGATGAGGCGATGAAATACCTGGAGCTGGCGATTGAAAACGATCCAAACAATGCTTCATTTCACTTCGCACGCGGATCTTTGTATGATAAAATCAATGAGTTGGATAAGGCAGTAGAAGCTTATAAGAAAGCCATTGAAATAAAAGAAGATTACGCAGATGCTTATTATAACTTAGGTGCTATTTATTACAACAAAGGAGTTAAGCAGATTGAAGTGGCCAATGATGTGCCAACCAATCAGCCTGAGAAATTTGAAGAGGAAAAAGAAAAAGCTGACATAGAGTTCAAAAAAGCTCTTGAGCCAATGGAAAATGCCGCAAAATATGCAGCTGCTGCCAATGAAAAAGATACTCAAATGAGTGCGTTGGAAACCTTAAAAACGGTTTATTACCGATTGAAAATGATGGATCAGTTTGATACGGTTAACGCTAAGTTGGAAGAATTACAACAATAATAGACTAAATTAAAAGGAGAGTTTTCGCTCTCCTTTTTTTGAATACACAGAAATAACATAATATCAACTATAGGACAGGTATTTTTGTTAAATTTGAAAACCTCAATTTATGGATTAAGCATTTATATTTCATTTTGCTACAACAATGATATCTTCCTTCCAATTAGCTAATCCAACTCAAAACTATAGTCTCCAAATAAAAGGATCCTTAATTCATCGGACGATGCCCACATTGCACAAACTAGTATCAAGTACCTTGGTTGCGATTAATTATCCTAGAAATTAGTTCCAAATCTGACTACCCATGGCATTCCGGTATTTCTTATCAATGGTAAGGATCACTTAGAATATTAAAAGCTCAGGCAGTTAATTATGTTTTCTAATAAACAGCATACTTCTGCAGTTATATCCGCTTTTCTATCGCACTTGATCTTTCCATTCATCAAACTGCATCATCATCCCTTTATAAAATTAAATCTTCCAGGCCATACTTCAACTATTGGCACTGGCCAGTTTGTTGAAGAGCAATCTTGCCCTTAGATGATTACAGTTAAATCAAAACTGACGCCACAAAACTAATGCCACAAATGTGAACTGCCAAATACACTACAGGTCAAGTAATTAAAGGTACTAGGATTGAGTAATTCACATTTCAACACAATGCGCATTTAGCAAATTATTATCACTAATTTACATATCTACACTGCGCGAAATGTAAGTAGAATAGTCCTTTATTAATGGATTGTACTTCTCATGGAACAATTTCGATGAGATTATAAAATCCGCTGTTGAACGATTAGTTGCTACGGGAATATTGTATAGGGTGGATATGCGTAGCAAGGCTTTAACATCAACGTCGTGAGGCTGTGGCTGCATTGGATCCCAGAAAAAAATCAGCATATCTACCTTTTCTTCAGCAATATAGGCCCCCAATTGCTGGTCTCCCCCAAGCGGGCCAGACTTAAGCCGAATAACTTCAGGCGGAATAAGCTCATTTTCATGGCACTTCATTGAAAGTGTTTCCTGAATTAACTTACCCGTTGTTCCGGTGCAAATGAGGTTATGAAATACCAATTCCTTCCAGTTGTATGACACCCATTCCATCATGTCTTTTTTCCGGTTGTCGTGAGCAACCAAGGCAATAACTTTTTTCTGCTTAATTGTTTTCATTGTATTTCAATTAGTGTTTTAATATCCTGTTCAAACAAAAAAGCATGGACTAAACAGCCCATGCTTCATCACTTTCGAATAGCTGTCAGAGTCTACTTGAAAATATTTTTCAGGTCTTCTACCCAATTTTCGATTCGCTTTTTAGACAGTCTGGCTTGATTTTCCTGATCAAGCACCAAGCCCATAAACTTATCATTCTCAATAGCATGAGATGATTCAAATTTGTAACTTTCGATGGCTGTTTCACCTACAAGTTCGGCACCACGCTCACGCATTAAGCGTCCCAGGATGCCAATGCCATCAGCAAAATTCTCCGGGTAGCCAACTTGATCGGCCAACCCGTAAATAGCAACCTTCTTGCCTTTCAAGTCCATTTCTTCAATCGCTGGAACAAACTCATCCCAGTAATGGGGCAACTCTCCGTCAAACCAGGTAGGCACACCAAGAATCAGTTGATTGTAAGCAAGAAATTCTTCCTCTGTCAATTGATCGGCATCTACCGTGGTTGTTTCAAATGATTTACCGATAGCAGCGACAATCTTCTCGCCGGCCTTCGCGGTTTTATTTGAGGTAAAACTATAGATAATTGCAGTACTCATATTTTCTGATTTTAGTAAGCAACGATACTTTTGGCAGCATCGTAAATTTTAGTTGCATTAGGCAAAATAGCACGTTCCAGTATAGGATGGAAGCCAACCGGCATAAATGGTGATCCAATGCGGTGTACCGGCCCATCCAGGTATTCAAAAGCTTCTTCCATAATGGTTGCCGTAATTTCAGCACCAAAGCCGGAATGTACTTTATCCTCATGAACAACAAGTACTTTACCGATCTTCTTCACGCCGTTAATAATAGCCTCTTTATCCATCGGAACCAGCGATCTTAAATCAAGAACTTCTGCATTAATACCTTCTTCAGCTAATTTTTCGGCTGCTTCCAGGCAGTGATGCGTTGTATTTCCATAGGTTACAATGAAAAGATCGCTTCCTTCCCGACGTGTTCGTGCTTTTCCAAACGGAACTTCAAAGTCATCAGGAATGACCGTTGCGGCCTTCGGATCGTTATACAGCGCTTTGGGCTCCATAAACATAGTCATTCCGCGCGAGCGAATTGATGTGCGCAACAGGCCGGCAGCATCATCTGCAAAAGACGGATATACAATTCGCACTCCCGGAATGGACGTTAATGCGCCTTCAATATTTTGTGAATGGTAAAGTCCGCCACCAATATAGCCCCCTGATGCCAGACGGATTGTTACATTGGGTGTAAATTTACCGTTGGAGCGCCAATAGTCGTGACTTGAATCAACGTATTGCTCCATGGCAGGCCAAAAGTAGTCGGCAAATTCGGCTCCCTCGACAACAACACGTATTTTCTCACTAAATCGAGACATCCCGTTGGCCGTTCCCATGATAAAATCCTCGGCAATAGGTGCATTGAAAATTCGTTTTGGACCAAACTCCTGCTGAAGCCCTTTCGACACATTAAAGATTCCTCCTTTGTCCTTATTGGCCATATCCTGCCCCCACATAAATGTATCGGGGTTATGGTGAAACTCAGCTTTTAGTGTTTCATTTAAGCCGGTAATCAGCTTTTTCTTTTCGCCTTCTTCCTGGTGGGTGCCCTCCGGATATTTCTCAGAAGTGTAAGCTTCCGGCAATATAAAGTCAAAGATTGAATCCGGGTCCGGATCCGGAGCAGCCAAGGCCGCTTTGTGAGCAGCTTTTAAGGTTGCCTTAGCTTCGGCCTCAATCGCCACAATTTCTTCTTCAGTAAAACGCTTATAGCGAATTAGCATCCTTCTGAACTTAGCCAATGGATCATATTCCAGCACGTATTGACGTTCTGCCTCTGAGCGGTACAAGTCATGCCGGTCTGAGTTGGAATGCGAACGCATGCGCACACAGTTGGCCTGCACAATAACCGGCTCCCCAGCCTCCAATACATGGCGTTTAGCCTCAGTCATGGCATTCATCGAATCGAAAACATCTTTTCCGTTGCAATGAATAATCCGCAGGTTTTTAAAACCTTTGAAGTTATTGGCCACTTTGCGTGCAGCTGTTTGGTCTTTCTTAGGAACTGAAATTCCATAGCCGTTATCCTGCACCGTAAAAATAACCGGAAGCTTTTCCTTCGAAGCGCCGTTAATGGCTTCATACACGTAGCCCTCAGACAAAGACGACTCTCCCTGCGAGCTAATGGACACCGCTTTTTCGCCATAATATTTGATGGCTCGGGCCACGCCCACTGCATGCAAGGTATGATTTCCGGTAAGCGATGAAACATTGTGAATATTCCATTCGGGCTTGGCAAAATGGTTCGACATATGACGCCCACCACTGGAGGGGTCGGTTGCCTTTGAAATTCCATTCAGAATTAATTCTTCGGCGGTTAAACCAGCAGAAAAGGCTGTTAGCATATCCCGGTAGTAAGGGAATAAATGATCTTTCTGCTTTTCAAAGATTTGTCCAATAGCCAGTTGAATACCATCATGTCCGGCATATGGCGCATGATACGACCACCCAATAGCCTGCTTCAGGTAATTGGGGGCCTTGTCATCAATAGCCCGTCCCAAAGTCATTAGTTTGAACCATGACTCGAGCGTTTCCTTTGGTGTATCTTTTATTGAATATACTTTAGGTATGGTTGTCATTTCTAAATTATCTCTAAATGATTAGTAAATAGTAAAATATCCCGATCAAATTTCCCGATTGATATCGAAAGCCTCGAGAATATCACCAATACGTCTGACAAAAGCTCCACCCATGGCTCCATCAATAACTCGATGGTCGTAGGACAACGAAAGGAACATTTTGTGTCTGACAACAATTACATCGCCAGTTGGAGTTTCCATGACAGCCGGTTTCTTTTCAATCGTTCCTGTAGCCAAAATAGCTACCTGAGGCTGGTTGATAATTGGGGTTCCAATAACATTTCGGAAAGAGCCAAAATTGGTGATGGTAAAGGTTCCGCCCTGATAAGCATCGGGTTTGAGCTTATTATTACGGGCTCCTTCTGCCAGTTCATTCAGGTTTTTAGTAATACCCAGCAAATTCTTTTGCTCAGCTTCCTTAATCACCGGAACAACCAGATTCCCATCGGGTTTGGCTACTGCAATTGCAACATTGGCCGACTTGTGCAAGATGATTTTATCGCCATCAACTGAGGAGTTTACAATTGGAAACTCCATCAATGCTTTGGCTACTGCTTCTGTAAACACAGGCATAAATGTAATTTTCTCGCCGTATTTTTCCTGAAATTGATCTTTCACCTTTTTTCTCCAAAGGACCAGGTTGGTAACATCAACTTCAACAACAGAAGTTACGTGAGGTGAAGTTTGCTTCGACCGTACCATGTGGTCAGCAATCAGCTTACGAACGCGGTCCATTTCAATGATCTGCTCATTGGCCCCAATTGATGGGCTGATTTTAGGAGCCGAAGGTTTCACTTCTTCGCTTGTGCTGGCAGTTGTTGCAATTTCGGGTTGCGCTTTACCTGATTTTTTGTCTTCCAGGTATTTCAACAGGTCATTTTTCTGCACACGGCCATTTTGCCCCGAGCCTTGAATGGTTTCGAGCTCCTCCAGGCTAATATTTTCCTTTTCGGCTATGCTTTTAACCAAAGGAGAATAAAAGCGTGTAGCTGTTGTTTTAACACTTGCAGATTTAGCTGATTCTGCTGGCTGACTTTCTTCGGCCTTCGCTTCTGTTTCTACCTCAGAAGTCGGTGCTGGTGCTTCTGTTTCTTTATCCGTTGCTTGTGCTGCATCTTCTGTTGTATCGTCACCATCGCCGTCAATTTTAACAATAGCAACCACTTCACCAACAGGAACCAATGCATCTTCCTGGAATAGGATTTTTGAGATAACGCCATCTACTGGCGATGGGATTTCAGAATCTACCTTATCGGTTGCCACTTCAAACACAGGATCATCCTCCTCAATTGTATCTCCCTCTTTGACAAACCATTTGGTAATTGTAGCTTCCTGAACACTTTCGCCTAATTTAGGCATTAGGATCTTGAACTCTGACATACTCCAAAATTATTTATTTAACATTTGATTATTCTTGAAAATTCAACTTATTCAACAAGCTAGATATTGAAAAGTTCAAGTCAACAAAGCGTTCCCAAATGGGATGTGCTAAATAAAATTGGAGAAAACCAATGTTCTTTTAACAGCTGACTAAAGCAATGAGATAATTTAGAAGCAAATTGCAGTTATTCAATAATGATTCGCTCGAAAACACCAATAATATCTTCCGAATTGTTAGCCTGCCTCAATTCCTGCTCAACCGAATCTGTTTGCTGATTAAAAATAAGAATCGACTTGTCGATAATTTCAACCATCTCTTTCTCTATTTTTTCCTGAGACAGGATATCCTTTTTTTTGCACTTGCGGTAGTGCTTGGTAAGCTTTTGGATGGAGTAATAAAGGTCGGGCTTTTGAATTTCAATGGAAGAAATATAGTTGGGAGGACCGCAATTAACCTCTTTGGTGTAAACCCGATTAAACTGTTCAAGCTTAATGGATAGCTTTTCTCCCAATAATTTATCGTACGTACATTCCTTAATTTCCGGAAAATCGCAAGCAATTTGTTTAAACTGAAAAGTTTCCTGCCCCTTTGAAGATACTGCAATTAGAAAACAGCAGATACAAAAACATAACTTCATAAATCATTCCTCCTCTTATCAGATTTCGGTTAAAAATAGGAAAAAATAAATCAGAAGAAATGGGTAAACGCAGAATAATGCTGAAGAACAGGTTCTCAGTTAAGTGCCAGCGGAAGCGTTTCAATCGGGTAATAATTAAACAAATCCTGTTGTGGCCATTCTTTTACGCGCCGGGTTAGGTTGCCCATAAAACGGTTAATTTCGGAGGAAAAGCGCGAGCCTTTCCAGCTGCTGGTGTTAGAAAGAAAGATCCAGCTAAGGCCATCGTTTTGGCGTTTGAGCATGGCTACAGAGCCGGCCATACTGCCTGTGCGCGCCCATGTGCCGTGATCAGTAGTTGCCCGCCATCCCAGAGGCCCTTGGGCGTAAGTATTGTCTGTCATTTCCAGAATTGAACTGTCTTGTAAAATATCGCGTACCGCTTCGTGTCCGTCAATTAAAACCAACAAGCGAGCCAATTCAACCGAAGAACAAATCCACCCACCGGCAGCTCCTAAAAGCTCAATTGGATTTCCTCCGTCTGACTTGGGAACCTTGATTCCGGTTCCTTCATAAGCAAAAATCTGCTGGCTTCCGCGTTGTTCAAAATAATCGACTTCATTGGGATAACGGTATTCAACGTGGCTACGTCCGATGTGCATATCGACAATTCCGTTTGGAATCAAAACTTCGTCCCGAACATAGTCTTCATAGCTTTTCCCACTGATGGCGGAGATAACCTCTCCCAAAAACATGTAGCCCAGGTTGGAATATGAAACTTGAGTACCTGGCGCAAACGAAAGTCGTCGGCTGGCCACATATTTTGAATACGTATCCATCGTAGCGGGAGGTGTATCCCCAACAATATCGGCAATACTTAAGGAGTGAAATGCCGGATCACCATACCGCTGTGACCACCCGCCAGAGTGCGCAAGCAAATTACGAACCGTAATGTTGTATAGTTTTTGATCGCGGACACGCTCAAAGTGGCTGTTATCAAGAATGGCTCCAGGGCCAAAAACCTTATCAGATAAGGATAAGCGGTTTTCTTCCACCAATTGCATGATCGCAATGGCTGTCAGTAGCTTGGACACACTGGCCACGCGAAAAAGGCTGCCTGGATACACCTCATTGCCCTGTCTATCGGCCTCGCCAAACCCTTGGGCATAAACTAGTTTTTCGTCTTTTATAACAGCGATGGAAACACCTTTGAGTTCCCAGCGCTGAATAAAACGTTTGACTTGCTTGTCGATGTATTTGGAGTATTCGAAATCTGAAAGATCATTTTTTATACGGTAGTTCAGGCCTTTAATCTCGAGCTCATAATAAGCCGGAATTTGTTTCTGCCTATTAATTCTCTTTGATCCATAAGACAGAACAAAAAGAATGACAAGTACCGTATATTTCAAGTATTTCATATTTTACAAACGTAAACTTCTATATTTTATATTTGTAAACTGCCAGTAAGCTCGCTGGCTGACTGAATTCCATGCGTTTCCATGTAGCTCTGAATACCTGATACAATTTGAACCGGAATGGTTGGGTCAATAAAAATCGCAGTTCCCACCTGAACGGCTGAAGCACCGGCAAGCATGAACTCAATTGCGTCAGTGGCATTCATAATTCCTCCCATACCAACAACAGGAACCTTTACGGCCTGATATACCTGCCACACCATACGCAGCGCAATTGGCTTAATCGCAGGCCCCGAAAGTCCTCCTGTGATGGTAGATAATACTGGCTTCCGGGTGTTTGCATCAACGGCCATTCCTAAGAAGGTATTAACCAGCGATACGGCATCAGCTCCCTGGCCTTCAACTGCTTTTGCAATTTCAGCAATGTTGGTCACATTGGGTGATAATTTAACAATCATGGGTTTGCTATAAACCTTACGAACTGCGCGTACAACTGCTTCTGCAGAAGGACAGCTAACACCAAAAGCCATTCCGCCCTCTTTTACATTCGGACAGCTAATATTCAATTCAATGGCCGGAATTTTATCCAGCTCATTGATTTTTTCCGTCAGTTCAACATATTCTTCAATGGTAGATCCATTAACATTAACGATGAACTGACTGTCAATATCTTTTATATTGGGATAAATATTCTGAATAAAATTGTCTACCCCTTTGTTCTGTAAGCCAACGGCATTAAGCATTCCAGAAGGGGTTTCAGCCATCCTGGGGTAATCATTCCCTTCACGAGGCTTTAGCGTGGTTCCTTTCATTACAATGCCGCCAAGCTTCGACAAGTCCATAAAATCAGCGATCTCTTCCCCAAATCCGCATGTTCCAGAGGCTGTTAAAACCGGATTTTTAAACGTTAAATCTTTTATACGAACACTTAAATCTACCATGTTAGCTTATTAATATTAAATACCGGTCCTTCGGTGCATACACATTTATTACCTTCTTTTGTTTTTTCGACACAGCATAGGCAAACGCCAAACCCGCAGGCCATCATATTCTCCAACGACACTTCACAAAAGATATTTTTGTCAGCCGCTTCTTTGGCAACTGCTTTCATCATTAAGTCCGGTCCACAAGTGTAAACTTTATCAAATGAACTTAATTCCTGGCTAAAAACAGGATGATGCGTAACAAATCCCTTTTCGCCCAGACTTCCGTCTTCAGTCGTGAAGTAATAGTTTCCAAAGGCTTTGTAAGCACTAATATCAATGTGATCTTGCTGACTCCTTGCTCCAAGTATAACATGAACATTTTCGGGCTTTAAACCACATATTTTTGCTAAGAAAAGCATAGGGGCAACACCGCTGCCACCACCAACCAGGAGTACCCGGTCGTTTTTATCCGGCAACGTAAAGCTGCTTCCCAATGGGAATATAACACTGATTTTATCGCCGGATTGGTAGGTTGTCAAGACTTTTGAGCCTCGTCCTAATATTTTTACCAGCAATGAAAAGGTATTGTTCTCGTAATTGACATCCAATACCGAAAAGGGTCTTCTTAGAAAGATTTCAGTGGCCTTTTTAATTTCAACATTAACAAATTGCCCCGGAAAAATCTGAGGTAATTTGGTTGGTGCCTGAAGTACTAGCTTGAAATTATCATGGTTTAATTGAATATTATCAACCAGAAGTAGTTCCTGAACCGTCTTTTTCATGTGTTTGTAATATTTAATTTTTAAAAGTAACACATGTCACTCGCCATTATATAAAACCGGCCAATTCCTGTCAGCCTTGGCCTGGCTCGTTTCACAGATACATAATACGCGGGCAAAGATAGCCAGAAAAATTTATTTTGAAGGACCGTATTCTTTAAAAGTTTGGTCGGTGTAGAACACAACAATGCGCTCTATTTCCTTTGTTTTATCGGTTTCAGGCATACGGTTCTCAAAAGCAATTGGTTGAGCAAAACCAGTTAAGGGTTCTTCACTTTTTTCCTCTACAGGTGGTCTAGGCTCCTCTTGCTTAGGTTCTTCCTTAAATAGCTGCTGCTGCCCGGACTGTTCCTGAAGGAGCGACTCTTCCTGCTCCAGCATGCTTCCGGTTCCCATAATCAGCCATTTGGCATTAATCTCAGGGTAAGTTTCCAATAGTTTAGCGATAAACTGAAAACTTGGTTTGTTACGTCCATGAAGTACGTGTGTAACATTGGATCGCTGAACACCGATGGTGTCGGCCAGTACCGAAGCGGTAATGCTTTTATGATCCATAAAACGCTGTATCCTGCTATTCATAAATGAGAATTCTAGTTCTTTACAAAACTAACCTATAAAATTCATATTTCAAAACACTTCTAACCTCTCAAGTAGTTCTTTTTTGTAAACAGCAAGAAATCGAGCGTGTTTAGATTACGCCAATATCCTTAAAGCTATATTTAAGATAAAACTCATAAGTAACTGAACATCAATGCAGTGTATTTGATAAAAATGACCAACAAGGGCGCTTTTCGGAGACATACCCAAAAAAAACTATAAATAACTTCAAGTGGATAGCAATAAGTCACTGATGTACTGCTGATTAATGTCCATTCTGTTCGCCTAGACTAACCGATCGGTTAACGATGTGGAGAAGTTTCAAAACTGAATTAGGAGAATCTCACTCGAAGAGCTATTTGTTAATCCAGTAGCTTCTTTTGGATTACATATGTGTTTCCCTCCTCTTTTGTATTGAATGGAAATGTGAATTCAGTTTTGTATACTATTAACATCCCGGAAAACCGAGTACAACTACCCTACTAATTTTAGCTGGCCGGTTTTTTCTGAATTATATTCTTGCTTCATACTTCTTATTTTCGTGTTTTATGTTTCCTGTTTTTTGATCCAGCTATATTGTAGCCTTAGCTAGTGGCAGCTGGCGTTTTTCACGATAAATCCCCGAGGTGAAAATAAATATTCAAACCTCAGGAACTTAAAAACACCAACATTTCAGCATTTCATGTTGAAAATAAACAGATTACACATCAGTCGGCATTTCTGTCGGTTCATTCAATCCAGCGCATTAACAGCTATTTTCTATGATTTTTCATTTTTTAGGTCTTTGCTCGCCAATTATTTGGACTTTGTCTATAAATTTTGAAAAATCAGTCTCAACCATTGTCTTTTTTTCAATAGCTTGTTTAAATTCGCTCTCACGAAATTTTCAGGTTGAATTGTTAAACTGAAACAAAAGAATTATCTCATGCGCGGAATTCCCAGCTCTGGTGTATTTATCTTTTTTGCCTTGGTGTTGATCATCGAATTATTGGCTTATTTTTCGATCAGGCAACTACTGCCGCAACCCAAAGTCAAAAAAACGTTCAGTTACGGTTACTGGTTGATGAGTGCCCTGTTAGTTGGCATCCTTGCTTCAGGCTTTTTAAATCCGGATAAAATCAGGGAGACTCCGAATTACCAATTCTTTTACTTTGTTATTTCTGTTTCGTTTTTCAATTTACTTCCGAAGTTCCTCTTAGCTGTTGCTTTTGTCGTGTCCTTGGTGTTTCGTTTATTCAAAGCCCAGCACTATGCACGAGTTATGCTCATGAGTACTTTAATTTTGTGCTTTGGTTTGATGCTTTCACTTGGTTATGGCATTCTATTTGGCCGAAAATCACTGCGAGTTATTGAGCAGGAAGTTTATCTTCATGACCTCCCCAATTCACTCGACAAAACCGTGGTGGTTCAGCTATCTGACATTCATTTAGGAAGTTTTGAAAATGACGAGTTTCTGAAAAAGACAGCAAAGACCATAAATCAATACAATCCTGACTTCATCCTGTTCACTGGCGATATGGTTAATAATTATGCCCAGGAAATGGATGGATTTGAAGATGAGTTTGCCTCAATGAAAGCAACTTACGGCAAGTTTGCCATTTTGGGTAATCACGATTATGGCGATTATACAAACTGGCCAAACCAACAGGAAAAGAAACTGGACCACCAGGCTTTGATAAAAAAAATAGAAGCTGCCGGTTTCCGTTTGCTGCTAAATGAATCGGCAGAGGTTGTGAAGAACAAGTCGTTGGTCGAAATTGTAGGGGTTGAAAATTGGGGGCATCCGCCTTTCCCGCAATATGCCGATTTAGATCAAGCGCTGCAAGAAACAAACGCTGAATCGTTTAAAATACTGCTCACACACGACCCGGCCCATTGGGGACAGAAAGTTGTTCCCAATATCCCTATTTCCCTAACGCTTTCCGGACATACACATGCTGCTCAATCCGGCGTTCAGCTTGCTGGTATTGAGTTTAGTCCCATGTATTTTGTTCAGGAATACTGGGGAGGGCTGTACCAAAAAGGCAACCAATTTTTATATGTCAACCGGGGCCTTGGCTGCGTTGGTCTTTTGGGGCGTGTGGAAATGGCGCCCGAAATTACCGTACTCACCTTACGATCAAAGTGAATCGAGGCTAACAGAAAATAACATCTGCAGGTAAAAGTTCTTCGAATCAGGAATAAAGGCACAACGAACACCAGCCGATACGGGCGAAATTAAGCGTAAAAAATGGCCATCGCCCATCAATTCAACTCCAAGCGACTTCATTTGGGATGAATAACGGGCAACAATTTCTCCTTCGTCGGAGTAGATGTTTCCATTGGCCTGGCTGTAGTCAAAAAAGAAAGAAGTTCGTAGTCGCTTCAAGTAGAGCAAGCGTCCCAGGTTCCAGTCCGGATAAAACAAGGGCATCACATAATCGATTCCTCCAGTGTACATTTCATTATTTTGAAAACTGTTATAGCCTCTCGGGAAACGTACCGTGTTACCAAAGGTTACTGATGTGCCAGATTCTTTTTGCTGATAGCCATTGTAAATCTTAATCCCGTGGTTATCGAACAAACCCGGAAAGAACAGGTAGCTTTCAATGGCCGATAAACTTCCAACATCATTGCCTCCGCTCAGTCCATCGCGGTAGCTCAGGTCTACAATTTGCGCCCAAGGCGGCTGCAAATCCAACTCGGAACGGGCTATGGTATTTTGCAAAAACAGCTGATAGCTTAGCGAATGATAATACCCCTTGTAAAAGCCTTCCGGCGTGGTGCTGGTGTGCGCCACTTTCTGATAGGTATACTCAACAGCAGGACGGATGTATTGGCTGTATTTACCTTGACTAAACCGTAATGGAATAAAAACCTGCCCATTAAAGCCCAACTCCTTCCATTCAATATTCTCCCTAACCGTATCATTGACCGTTGTGTAGCCGGTTGTTGTTGGGACAGAAACTTGTCTGATTACATTAAAGTCGGCATTTCTTTTTCCCGAAGTCAATTCAAAATCGAAGACTGGGAAAAAACCGGAATACTGAAAACCCAGGATATACTTGCCGGCTTCTTCTTCCCAATTGTATTCATAGCCTAAACGTGTTTCGGCCGTGCCCAGTTTATTTTGCGAAAACAGCGAAACCCCCGGCCTGACTTCTGTATTGTCAACATCGACATAAACCGGAGCCCAACTATGAAAATTGAAAATATGAGCCAACTTATTGTATTTCTTACTGGGGTAAGTAACCTCTTCTTCCTGCTCAAAATCAAGCACCTTCCCTTCTTGCTGAGCCAGAGCTTCGGCCAGCTCGTATTTTTTAGGTTGAATATCAGTCAGTGACTTATTCAAAAAATGGCTTGTGCTCAAATTTGCCAGCTGGTACCCCATAGATGTATAGTTACTAAATAGGATTTCATTTTGAAGTCGAATTGGATAGTCGGCACCAAAAGGTACTGAGCTTAACTGTTCCGTTTTTCCTGAATCAAAACGATACGCATAAATATTGTCAATGCCCGTGAAGGAACCTGTAAAGTAGATGGTGTCATTTTCGAAATAAGGGTTCCTGATTTCATGAAACCCACCTTCAACCAATTTCGTCACCTCGCCGGTATTAACATCGAGTGAGGCAAGAGATTTTCCAGCAGAAGTTAGCATCACAAAAAAGAGCTTCTCTCCTCGAAGATCCCAGCACGGCGTAAAGAGAAACGGATTTCCAGCCAAGCCAAATTGCTGAACTCGTTTGCCAGTGGTTAAATCAAAAACCGATAGAAAGTACCGATTGTTTTTGTCTACTTCAACAGCTGCAAAACGAAGCTGCTTCAATGAAATCCGAGGGCTAAACAATTTGTTCTCGTAGCGGAATTCCTGTTTCCTTCCATTGGCCATATTATACACCACAATCACAGATCGATCGGCATGCGTCCATCGCACATCAGGCCGCCGCTCTGACCAAATCAACATATTTCCCTCTCCTGAAAATGACTCTTGAAAAATTTGTCCCGGAGTTGTTACTACTTGCTCTTTACCCGAAACTATTTTGACAATCCGATCCAGATCCGATCGACTTTGCTTGTAGGCAATTATTGTTGAATCATTCAAAGCATAAGCTTGTGTATACTGCGTCGGAAATTTCGGTGCTGGAGTTAGAGGACGAACCGTGGTTTGCTCCAATTGACTGAGCTCATCTGTCCATTTTGATTTGTAGTTTTCAAAGAGTTTTTGATACAAGTCCTTTTGAGTCAAGCCTGTTTCACGCCTTAACACTCGGTTCACAGGACTAATGGAGAGTGGCTTTCGGGCAATTTCTGTTAAAATGCTGGACCAAACCTGTGGACCATAAGCCTGCCGCACTCCGCCAACCATCCAATATCCGAACTTATACCGGTTAGGCACAAAATCCTTATACGATCCCAGGTAGGCCTTGTCAAACGAATAGAGCCCGTTTTCAATGCTCTGAGCTTTATTCTCCATAAGAAAGGAAGCCTTTCTTCCGCGGCCCGCATGCGATAAAGCTGTTTCTGTTACCACGGCATCACCTTCAATAAACCAAAAAGGCAGATATGCCCCTACAGCCAGTGCTGCAGCTTGCTCGCCGAACAAAATTGGAAGAATATCCGGGAGCTCCTGTTGAATTTTATCCATCTGAACAACATGGCGAAATTCATGAATGGCTAATTGCTCCAGCCAATCCTGCGCATAAATGGCTTGGTGAGGTGTCGTAAAAAGTTCTACCCGTTTTGGCGACCAAGCCACTAAGCCATTTGATTTAACAGTATGCGTATGTAGAATAACAGATATTTTTCTTGGAGGATGCTCCAGTGTACGGTAGCCAAACTCATAAACTTTCTCAAAAATGGAAGCCACCTGCTGGGCTTTCGCTTCGTAATCTTCCGGATAAATTAATTGAAAATGGACCGTGTTAATTTGTCGCCAACGAATATTTGCAGGCTCCTGCCCTGTTGAAAAATATTGCGAATAGCCCGCCAATGGTGCCATTGAGACAATCACAAAAACTAACTTTAAGCACCATTTTATCCGACAGTTTCGTTTCATGTATAGGGATATTTGATTTTTGAAGCAGAATTTTATTTGAGAAAAGCGAAGCCATCCTTCAAAATTAAATTCTGAAAAATGAGGCATAGTCACTCTGCGAACCAAGCCGCTTTGCCCATAAAGCACTAAAGATAAAAAAAGCCATGAATTCCACCCGACTTGTATTTGGATATTTTTTGCTCTGGTGTTCAATCCTTTCAGTAGGATTTAATTATACAGCAAATTCTTGCTGCCATCAGGCCAATCCCGCTCCCTGCCCAAAGGCCAGCCTTTCGCTTTTTTCATGTCGATTCACCAAGGAATTTTCTTCTGCTTATTCCCGAAATTCAGTTTTACAATTAGTCTGAAAACAACAAAATTTTCTTAAATTATTAGCTGCCATTATTATCACGAAGTCCCCATTTCATGGGCGCTTCGCATGGATTGAAGCTTATTTTAATTGGTTGGCATCACCCTATTTTCCGGCTTCGAAGATTTTATAGTTTGTTGAAATTTGGATCATCCAAATTCAGAAAATGCAAGCTTTAAGAACTTCATGAAATCCCTTCAAGGACCTGGGAAAAATGACCTCTGTACTGCCTCATAAATGCGTGATATATTTTACTTGATTACACAAACAAAGAATATGACTACGATTCCCTTGTTTTCGTTCGCAAGTTTATCGTAAGAGTGTTAAATTTGGAGACTTATAAAATTTTAATTTTGGAAATCTACGCCAACTCACCATATACTTTTGGAATCCTTGTGTTTTCGTTACTTCTTGCAGGAGCTTTTAGCTTTATGCTGTATTGGAAGTCGGGCCAGAATTCTCCACTTTCTGAGCGACAAGTGTATAGTTTAAGTGCTTTGCGTTTTATTTCCGTTTTTTTGCTGTCTGTTCTATTTTTACAATTAGCCGTCAAGTACCTGAAACACCGGTCATACCAACCCTCATTGATTATTGGTATTGACAACTCCGAATCCTTATCTCCGTTTCAGCAGGATGTGCTTTCGCTGAAAAATTATTTGAAACAAGAACTAAACGCCTATTCACCCGAAGTTATTTTATTTGACAATGAGGTTATTCGGGAAGTAGAACCAACTTTTACAGGTAAGCGGTCAGATTACAGCAAACTGTTTGATGAAATTGATCAATCCCATCTTTCATCCGATGTTGGTGCGTTGATTCTTCTGGGTGATGGAATTTTCAATGCCGGAGCTGATCCTGCTTTCATTTCTGAAACAGTAAACTACCCTATTTATGCTATTGGTTTTGGCGACACGACCATTCATACCGATGCTGCCATTCGAAAAGTGACTCATAATTCCAGGGTCTTTTTAGATAGCCCTTTTGCTGCTGAAATTGATCTCAGCTTTACAAAAGCAGCAGGGCAACTAGTTAATTTAACCGTAGAAGAATCTGGCAAAACCTATTATTCACGGGCTATTCGCTTAGAATCCGACCATTATTTCATTACCGAAAACATCAGTCTGAAACCTACCAAAGCAGGAATTGTAAACTACTCAGTAAAGCTAGAAACAGTGACTGGCGAGCAGAACTTAGCTAACAATAGCTTTGATTTTTCCGTGAATGTCGTTTCAGAAAAACAACATATTCTAATCTTAACGCATGGACCGCATCCGGATGTTGGCGCTCTTTTGAAAAGTTTGGAAAATGAAGCCAAGTATGAAATCGAATTAATTCATAATCCAAAATCGGAGCTTGATTTTAGCCATTCGGATTTAGTTGTTGTTCACCAGTTGCCAGATCAAACGTTAGAATCTGTTTCCTTGCTTCAAAAACTTTTGGCAAGTGGACGTCCCGTTTTGTTTATTCTTGGGCAAGAAACAGCAATCGCTAGCTTTAACGAGCTCCAAACGGGCTTGGAGTTTTTGCAGGGCAACAGCTTTGAACAAGCTACTCCGCTACTTCGGGAAGACTTTAGCTTGTTCCATTTCGATGTTTCAGAAATGCAAATACTGGAGAGCTTTCCGCCTTTGCAGGTTCCATTTGGTGATGCAAACCTCCATACAGGCATGGAAGTTTTGGCCAATCAGACCATCCAGACAATTGAAACAAACCGACCATTAATGGCATTTGGAAGGGTTAATGGTAAAAAAAGAGGTTTTATTGCAGGTGAAGGCTTGTGGCGCTGGCGCATTCACAATTACCTGAAGAATGGATCGCATCAAAACTTTGACAGCTGGATTCAAAAAACGATTCATTATTTGGTTCTCAAAAACAATGAAGACAATTTCAATCTTTTTTATGAAACCGAGTACGCAGAAGATGTGCCTGTAATTCTTCAGGCTGAATTATTTAACGAGAGCTTCGAGCTGGATAATTCTCCTGATATTAGCATTCAGCTTACTGCTAAAAATGGACAGCAATACGAAGCGGTCTTTGATAAGGCAGGCGAAAAATATCAATTAAATATGGGGCGGTTTCCTGTTGGTGAATACGAATTCTCCGCTCGCACCGTTCTTGGAGAAAAGACGTATGAAGAGTCCGGGACTTTTACGGTCAGCCGTATTCAAATTGAATTGGTTGATACCGAGGCCAACTTTCAGACATTAGCTCAAATAGCACGAAAATCCGGGGGCAATTTTTATTTAGCAGAACAAGTCGATCAATTCATTGAACAACTGAACGAACAGTCGAATTTAAAAAGCAATCAACTTGAACAGCAGATTTATCGCGAATTGTTATCAGTCAGATGGATCTTCTTTGTCCTTCTATTTTTATTAGCTTTGGAATGGTTTTTGAGAAAATTCTGGGGCATATACTAACGCATGGAATAACACTATGAATATCAACAAACTCTATAAGTATTCAGCATTAGCTGTTTGTATTTTATTTTTGGCTTCTTGTGCAACAAGTTTAAAGACAGTTTATATTGAGGTGGCAAAACCTTCGGAGTTTCTGCTTCCCAATGATGTTGTTAGCCTGACTTTGATGAACCGGAGTCTGACTGATGAGTTTGGTAATTACCCGGCAGACAGTCTGCAAAACTATTTTTACCGCCGTGCTTTTAATGTAGATGCCGCTGTTTTGGACAGTTCAGCTTCAGATACGACTCTAAAGGTTTTAGCTGATTTACTGTTTGAATCCGGACGATATGATGTGGTCATTCCTGAAGAGCGAAATATACCGCGTAGCGAGACTTATTACAAAGTTTTACCACCACTGGAATGGGATTACGTCACCGAAGTATGTGAAACCTACCAAACCGATGCATTGCTGGTCCTGGAGCGTTACACAAACAAAATCATGACCGACTACATGAAAGTCCCTTATTCGGATTTTCACCTGGCCTCCATTGATTCAAAATATGATGCCGTGGTAAAAATTTACGATCCTTCGCGCGAAGAGATTCTAATGCAGCTGTTGGTGGGTGACACTATATTTTGGGAAGAACAGGATTATTCACAAAAGAATCTGTTCACCAACCAACTGGTTCCTGTAAAACAGGCTTTGATTGAAACTGGAATTCAGGTAGCACTTGAACTGGACGCCAAACTGGCGCCTCAATGGCAAACCCAGGCACGAAGCTATTTTGTTCTGAAAGAAGCCGATTCAGCCTTATTGGAAGCAGCTATTCGAGAAAATAACTGGGGCAAAGCCTACGATCACTGGAAGTCAATTTTAAACCGCACAAGCAAAGCTTCTGATAAAAGCAAGCTGGAATATAATTTGGCTGTAGCCAGTGAAATGATTGGCAATTTGAATGAAGCCGCTGAATGGGCTACTCAATCCTACAAAACACAATACCGCAGACAAACGGAGTTGTATTTATACCAACTAAAAAGCCGCAAAAAAACGGTTGATGAATTTAAAAAGATTCTTTCCGATTAGTTTTTATAGATAACCGGAGCTCTTTTCAGAGCCCGGAACATCAGGTATAAACCGCCCAGAACAAATGGGATGCTTAGCAGTTGTCCCATATTCAAAGCCATTCCCGCTTCAAAAGCCTCCTGGTCTTCTTTGATAAATTCGATGAAGAAGCGAGCCAGGAAGATCATTACAAAGAACAAGCCGACAATGAATCCCTGACGATTGCGTAAATCGGTTTTCCAATACGTATAAAGCATAACTCCAAAAGTTATCAGGTAAGCAAAGGCTTCATACAATTGGGTTGGGTGTTTAGCAACAGTTTCACCATTGCGCTCAAAGATCATTCCCCAAGGCAAGCTGGTTTGAATTCCATAGATTTCAGAATTCATCAGGTTACCCGTACGAATCAGAGCAGCCACTAAAGCAGTAGGAACCACTACCCGATCCAAAACCCAGAAAACCGAGCGTTTGGACACTTTCTTGCTCCAAATCATTAAGGCAATAAAAATGCCGGCGGCACCGCCATGACTGGCGAGTCCACCATGCCATACTTTCAGAATTTCAGCCGGATGCTGAGAATAATAGTCCCAACCATAGAAAAATACATGTCCGAGTCTGGCGCCAACAATCGTGGCCACAATCATATAGATAAAAAGACTCTCCAACCACTCCGGGTTAATCTTTTCAAACTTAAACATGCGCTCTGCCTGGTAATAGCCAAATAAAAAGCCAAAGGCAAATAACAGGCCGTACCATCGAACAGATATTGGACCAAGACTAAAAATTTCAGGATCTATATTCCAGTGAATAAAGGCTAAAAATTCCATGTAGTTTTATTTTTTATTCGGCGTTTTTGCCGTGACAGCTTTTGTATTTTTTTCCGCTACCGCAAGGGCAAGGCTCATTACGTCCTACTCTTTTCTCCACCCTTACCGGTTGAACCCGGGGCTTCTCTCTGGTGTCCTGTCCTGCACTTCGCGAACCACCTTCCGGCATGTCAGACTTTTGAGTTGAGTATTTACTCATATCCGTCCGTTTCCGGTCTTCTGCTTCGCGTACTTCATTCGGATCAGAAATTGGGATATGCCCCTTCATTAAAGTTGATACAACATCTTTATTCACCTTTTGTACCATCACCTTAAAGAGGTTGAACGATTCAAACTTATAAATCAGCAAAGGATCTTTCTGCTCGTAGGTCGCATTCTGAACCGATTGTTTCAAGTCATCCATCTCGCGTAATTGCTCTTTCCATGCTTCATCAATGGTAGAAAGAACCACTTGCTTTTGGTATGACTTCACCAATTCTTTTCCGTGGTTATTATACGCTTTCTCCAGGTTGGTAATAATTTGGAAAATTCGTTTCCCATCAGAAATTGGAACAACAATATTTTGGTAAATATGAGATTTACGCTCGTAAACATCCTTAATAACCGGGTAAGCTTGCTTTGAAATGGTTTCAACTTTCCGGGTAAAGGTGTTGATCATGACCTGGTAGATTTTGTCAATAATTTCTTCCGGCTTCAATTTCCCAAAATCCTCTTCAGAAACCGGAGATTCAATAGAAACTAAACGAACCAATTCCAAGTTGAAGTCTTCAAACTGATCACTGCCATAGTATTCGTTCACCAGATTTTCCAGTGAATCATACATCATGTTCAACAAGTCAACTTCAAGTCGCTCACCAAACAAGGCATGGTGACGTTTTTTATAGATGACTTCACGTTGCGAGTTCATTACATCATCGTATTCAAGCAAACGCTTACGAATACCGAAGTTGTTTTCTTCAACCTTTCGTTGGGCACGCTCAATTGATTTGGTAATCATCGAGTGCTGAATCACTTCTCCTTCATCCAAGCCCAAACGGTCCATAATTCCGGTAATCCGGTCTGAGTTGAACAAACGCATCAAATCGTCTTCCAACGAAACAAAGAACTGAGAACTACCTGGGTCTCCCTGACGTCCGGAACGTCCACGAAGCTGGCGGTCAACGCGACGCGAATCATGACGCTCGGTACCAATAATGGCCAAACCACCACGCTCTTTAACTTCTTTTGTCAGTTTAATATCGGTACCACGACCCGCCATGTTTGTAGCGATCGTCACCATTCCAGCAACACCGGCGTCAGCAACAATATCTGCTTCACGAGCATGCATTTTCGCATTCAATACATTATGCTTGATTCCTCGTATTTTCAACATCCGGCTCAGCAATTCTGAAATTTCAACCGAAGTCGTCCCCACCAAGACAGGGCGTCCGGCTTTATTCAGTTCAACGATTTCCAGAATAACGGCATTGTATTTTTCGCGTTTTGTCTTATAAACCAAATCTTCCCGGTCATCCCGAATAATCGGACGGTTGGTAGGAATAACCACAACCTCCAATTCGTAGATGTCCCATAATTCGCCAGCTTCGGTCTCCGCAGTACCAGTCATACCACTCAATTTATGGTACATCCTGAAATAATTCTGCAGTGTTACTGTTGCAAATGTTTGGGTGGCTGCTTCAACCTTCACACGTTCTTTCGCTTCAATCGCCTGATGCAAACCATCCGAGTAACGACGGCCTTCCATAATACGGCCGGTTTGCTCATCTACAATTTTAACTTTATTGTCGATTACCACGTATTCCACGTCTTTTTCAAACATGGCGTAAGCTTTCAACAACTGGTTAATGGTGTGTACCCGTTCTGATTTTACGGCATAGTTTTGCAATAAATCATCCTTCTTTTCCAATTGCTCTTCGTGAGATAACTGGCTGTCATTCTCAATTTCAGCAATCATGCCGCCCATATCGGGCAGTACAAAGAATTCCGGATCATCCACATCGGCCGAAATCAAGTCAATTCCTTTATCGGTAAGCTCAACTGAGTTTTGTTTTTCTTCGATGATAAAGTAAAGCGGATCCGTTACAATATGCATGTTTTTGCTGTTATCCTGCATATAGTAATTTTCCGTCTTTTGCATCGCTGCTTTAATTCCCTCTTCACTCAGGAATTTAATAATGGCTTTGGTTTTGGGAAGCCCTTTGTGCGCTCGAAGCAACTGCAATGCCCCTTCTTCCCGCTCTTCTTTGGTTGGATTATCTTTGGTTAGCAGGCGTTTGGCATCCGTTAAACATTGCGAAACAAAATTCTTTTGTGCCGAAACCAACTTCTCCACTTTGGGTTTCAGTTCGTCAAATTTCTGATTATCTCCCTTAGGTACAGGTCCAGAAATAATCAACGGCGTACGGGCATCATCAATCAATACCGAGTCAACCTCATCGACAATGGCATAATGGTGCTTGCGCTGCACCAAGTCTTGTGGGTTAATGGCCATGTTGTCACGCAAGTAATCAAAACCAAACTCATTGTTGGTTCCATAGGTAACATCCGAATTGTAGGCTTTACGACGGGCATCCGAGTTGGGCCGGTGCTTATCGATGCAGTCAACGCTCAGACCATGGAATTCAAAAATTGGCCCCATCCATTCGGAGTCACGTTTTGACAGGTAATCGTTCACGGTTACAACATGTACCCCACGACCAGCCAGCGCGTTCAGGAAAACAGGCAATGTTGCCACAAGCGTTTTACCTTCACCAGTCGCCATCTCTGCAATTTTTCCCTGGTGAAGCACAACTCCACCAATCAATTGCACGTCGTAGTGAATCATGTCCCAGGTTACCTCAGATCCTCCGGCAGCCCATTTGTTATACCAAACAGCTTGCTCACCGTCTATTTCAATGCTATCTCTTCCTGCTGCAAGCTCCCGGTCAAAGTCCGTTGCTGTCACCACCAAGGATTCATTTTCAGCAAAACGGCGTGCGGTATCTTTCACAACAGCAAATGCAGCCGGTAATATTTCATTCAGAACAGCTTCAATCTTTTCATTAATTTGTTCCTCTATTTTATCAACTTGTTGGTATATTTTTTCACTTTCCTGGATGTCAACTTCTTCAACCTTAGCTTTCAAAGTTGCAATTTCATCCAGATCAGCCTGTATGCGATCCTGAATTACCTGCTTTAATCGTTTGGATTCAGCTCTTAACTCATCTATGGAAAGTTTTGAAATACGTTCGTATTCAATTTTGATTTGTTCAACGATTGGGGTGATCTCACGAATATCGCGATCTGATTTGTTGCCCAAAAATTTGCCTAAAATTTTATTTACAAATGCCATTATCTAAAATTTCTTATATTTTAATGTGAACGGACACAAAAGTAGTCAATCTGTACTAGTTTATATATTTGTGTCTTGTTTTTTTTCAATAATAATCGTGCCACTCGCCTATTTTGACGAAAACACGCCATAATAACATAGCATGTTCGATAAACTGCCAATACAACAGGATTTCGCCTTATAAATCGTGCAATTTAGTAGTTTTGCAGCCTAAAATACAAGAAAGAAAAGAAATGAACGATTTTGCAACGTGCTGCTTTGTGTGTCAACAAACAGTTGATCCACAAACATCAACTATCAACAAGGAATTAAACCTTCCGGTGTGTCCTTCATGCAAAGGCTCTGAGCAAGAAAAGGAAGCAGTGCAAGCCTTAACGGAAGGACTGGCCGATGGCTTTGTTTGCGGCTGTATTTAAAAGAAAAAGCTGCTCCTGGGGGGAAGCAGCTTTCGAATTGATGCTGTTTTTATTAAAAAACTAGTTCAGAAGATGTTGATAGCTCGGATTAATCAAGCTTGGCAAATATGAAGCAATTAAGCCAAGAGCTTGATCATCGGTCACTTGATTAGGAGTCAGAATTCGTTGCCGATCCAACTCTTTTTCATTAAGCACGCTGCTTACGAGTTCCTCCGGAATTTCGCTGTACTGCGCTTTTACCCGTGTTGCTCCAAATCCTTTCTTGCAACACACATAAGAAACTTCGAAATGCTCTCCACGTACCACATAATTTTTTGAGCGTTTATTTTCATGCAGTGTAATGATGATTGGGGTTTCATCATGATCGTAGGATAGTACCCAGGCCTTATCAGCTGAGGCTGACAATTCATCATTGGCTACAGGTACAATGTCGTAATCGTTGAAAGAACGATTTGTGTCCGCTGCCTGAGAGGCAAGTGCGACCAGGCAAAATACAAAAAGGCTAATTCCGGTAATAATTCTGTTTTTCATGACTTTGGATTTAAGTGTTCAAATTGTTTCTGTTCTGAATTGAGATTTGCTACAATCCCATTGTTTTCTAATTGTTTACTTAATAGACGAGCAACTTTTTAGAAAATTACACCTTTTGGTCCGCTACTTGGGGCACTTTCGACAAACAACCTTTTTTGAGGGGTAAACGCGCCAAAATCGTCAACCAAAAAGCAGAAAAATTTTGCACAAAAAATCCAGTTAGCACGAAAAGAGAGGTATTCGAATTGAAGAACACAAAAAATTTTGCCCTTCATGCTCGAAGAAATGAGACTATGGCTGGAATTGATAGAAACGGAAGAAAATAAGGGTGGAAAACGAAAGGTTGACAGCGTTTAAACGCTACGAAACGGGGTTGAAAACCCGAATGAAATTACCAGATGCCTGGCTGATTTTGATTGGTAATGCTAAAACCGCCACCAATTTTGAATTTCTTGGACACTTTATATTCCAAAAACATCGATGCTCCGTAGATACTTATGTCTTTCAGTGATGGATTCGCAGGAAGAGGATTAAAAACAGAATTCCCAACAAAGCTACTCCCGCCTAAACTTAGTTTATCGTTCAACTGATACTGTTCCTGGTTAGTTATTTCGAGCTGATTAACAAAGGGATGCAGAAAAGGCATTCCATTGGAGAGACTTAGTGTTTTCATACTTGAGAAAGGATCAAGATTGAAAACAAGATTGGGTTTGAAGTTCAAATTAGATTGTAAGCCGGCAGCGCTCTCCAGTTCGAGGCTTCCAAAAGTGGAGTTGGGTGAAAAGTTGAATAACTCTTTATACAAAAAGTCATATTCAGGATTTATTGTACTTACCCGGACCGAATCGGATTGGGCTGATACAATAAATCCTGAAATCAAAAATAATATAGAAAGAATAAATGTTTTCATTCGATAATTTGCTGTAACAAAAATAGAAAGAATTGACTCAATCAAAAACCTTTAAGTTGGTATTTTATGATTATTAACAACTCTAAAATTAGCTTAATCACAAATCAATCGAATTATTCTGTAATTCAACAAGCCAGACTATAAAATTTTAAAGCCAAGGCTAATAATAAAACTTTTGCTCTTGCTTTCCAAGTTTGGCCCTGAATACAAATCTCCTGAACCATTTTCCATCCGGGCATCTAGCGTAAACATCATAAAATCGATTCCAAGTCCATATTGCCAAGCCAGGAAATTGTCCTCCAATTGATCTTTATCAAAATCGACACTATTCAGCTCCTTCTTGGTCACAAATGAAAAGACCGGTCCGGCATTGGCTCGTAAAGCCACTGGCCCTTTTTTTATCAGATTAAGTCCGAGCAGTACCGGAACATCAACGGTTTTCAAGTCGAATGAATTAACGACACCATCTTCTTTCAAGTCGCCACCCTTGGAGTTAAAATATGCTTCAGGCTGAACATAAATACGACCAATATTTACGCGAGCAAAAGCTCCCGCATGGAATTTACTGATACTTTCTTCGTTGTATTGACTAAGATCAGTTGTCAATTTCGAGCTGGTGAATCCCCCTTTTAATCCCAACTCCAAAGGTAGTTGCGCTGTTGCCGGAAGTAAAAAAGAAGTCAATAATAAAATGATTGCAAGTTTTTTCATGATATAATAAATGTTTGGTTTAAACTCTAACGCTAGTTGATAACATAAATTGTTTTGGCTACTTTGAATATAAACCCAAAAATACAATATCATAAGCAATCTGTGGCAGTATTTCCCATCGAAATTACCGATCAGTTCTGGCTTAAAAGACCAAGTCGCAGGCTTCGGGTGGCATCCAGTGTCTGTCTTTGCCTTCCCACTTCACATTGCAACCAATTGGATTGGTAACAGGTACAGAAACTTTCTTTCCGGAAACAAGCTCATGAAGCGTTCGGTCCAAGTCGCTTTCGGTAATGCGTGAAGCATCCCGGGGAGAGTCCACGCCCCTGCCCGTATAAACCAAGTGCCGGCTTTGATCAAAGACATAAAAGTGAGGCGTTCTCAGAGCACCATATTTTCGGGCAATCTCCTGACTCTCATCACGTAAATACACCCAAGGAAAACGATGATTCTGCATACGCTCCACCATGTGGTCAAAATCATCTTCCCGGTAAGTATTTCCGCTGTTCGAATTAATAGCCACAAACTGAACCCCTTCGGCTTTGTATTTTTCAGCTGTACTGCGGGTAATTTCATCGCTACCCACAACATAGGGACAATGGTTACAGGTAAAAAATATGACCAAAAACCGGGCCGACTCAAAATCGTTCAACGAGTACGCTTTGCCATCCGTAGCAGGAAGTCGAAAATCTTTAGCCTGGGCGCCTATTTCAAGTGTAAAACTCATTATTTATCATTTTATAGGTTACAAAATAGGTAACAAGCGAAAGGTGAAACTTGTTGGGAGTAACTTTTGAAGGATTTACTGGTCGAAAAAAAGCAGTACCTGATAACCAATCAGAACGTTATCTCGTAACGACTAACTAAAAAAACATCTAATCTGATTTGGAAATTAGAAAAAAAATTTTCTAGTTTACAAATACAATACCTCCGGGTATTGTTTAGATGTAAGTTATTAATTTAAAGATTATTAAAACAAAAATGAAATCAAAGAAAAGCTCCAAAAAAATGCAAAAGCACTTTGACTTTGAAGATGTTGATTCTGGGAGCAAATCACCAAAGGGTACCAAAAAAGATCGAGGTTCAAAACGCCGCCTGTCTATTTATGATGAATTTGATGATGAGATAGATTTTAATGACTTTAATTCAAGCGAAGACTTATACGAATAGATACTCCAAGTTCCATTTTTCGACCATTTCTGCTAGTTAATTACATTAAGCTTTTTTCTATTCAGGAAAGCTTTTAGGTTACCTACCGCAATGCTCATTAAGCGCTGGCGTGCTTCCTTTGTAGCCCAGGCAATATGGGGAGTAATGTAACAGTTTTTGGCCGTTAACAGTGGGTTGTCAGCTTCAGGTGGTTCGGTTGATAATACATCCAGCCCAGCTGCAGCCAGATGCCCACTATTCAGTGCATCTGCCAAATCCTGCTCGTTAATTAATGGACCGCGCCCGGTATTGATTAAGATTGAGCCAGGTTTCATTAAGTCCAGCTTGCTTTTATTGATGAACCCTGCGTTAGTTGCCGTTAACGGACAATTGAGGCTTACAACATCTGATTGGGTCAACAGTTCGTCCAGCTGGCATTGGGTAAATTCTTCGGGGATATCGGTTTTTACCGACCTGTTCTGAAATAAGATGGTCATTCCTAAGGCAGCTCCAATAGCGGCCACTTTTCGGCCTATTTGACCAAACCCGACTATGCCAAGTGTTTTTCCGCTCAACTCAACCTGTGGAGAAACACAAAAAGAAAAATTCTTAGAATTCACCCAATCTCCCTGGCTTACTGCCTGCGCATGCAGGTGTACCTGGTTGGCAATATGAAACAGGTGAGCAAACACCATTTGCGCCACAGATTCCGTGCTATAAGCCGGTATGTTAGTCACCACAATCCCCGCTTTACTGGCGGCATCTAAATCAACCACATTATAGCCCGTAGCTAAAACACCCACATACTTTATCGAAGGACAGGCACTGAAAAGCGCTGCATCAAGTACCACTTTATTGGTGAAAACAATTTCAGCATTTCCAATCCGCTCAATGCGTAATTCGTTCGGGGTGTTGTCATATATGTCGCACTGTCCAATGGCTTTTAAATCATCCCAACTCAAATCGCCAGGATTTAAGGTAAACCCATCTAAAACAACTATTTTCATTTTAAATCTTTTGTATTAGTAAGCCGAAAGTAAGGAAATAAAGCTGAAAAAAGGAATGGAACTTACAAGGATACCTAAACGCTATCCGCTCAAAAACTGAAATTGCATCAAATCCGGAGGCACAATAATGTATTCCAGAAAGACAATCCGCCCTTTTAACTCAAAGCCTTTCTATACTAACAAGGCATCAAACTATAGCTCGTCAAAGATGTTATGAATTCGAGCTGAGAGGACTTGAGACCGATTCGCGATTACAGCATAGTACTGCTTGATGGTTCTCTGCTCATTTACAGGCAATTTCATTAGGGCTTTCGTTATTGAATCATACGAAATATTCTTA
Source organism: uncultured Sunxiuqinia sp. (assembly GCF_947495665.1). Taxonomy (GTDB): domain Bacteria; phylum Bacteroidota; class Bacteroidia; order Bacteroidales; family Prolixibacteraceae; genus Sunxiuqinia; species Sunxiuqinia rutila. Next base: position 395,934 of record NZ_CANLZV010000002.1, on the reverse strand, counting down.
TAAAAAGCCTCAGCAAAAGCTCCTGTAAGGGCTGAAACATTGCTATTTCCAACATTTAGCTGAACCCCTCTTCTTATCGCATCTTCAAAACTATACGTTTCGGTAAAGGCAGCCAGTGCCCGCAAAAAAATGTCTTCAGGGGCCTCTGGATTCCCTGCTTCCCTCTTTAATCTGTCAAATGGCTTTTGATTAATATTGACCTCAAATGCTTCAAAAAAACGACTCAAAGCCATTTCCTTCCTTTCGCAGTGCATAAGCAAAGAGACCAAGAGTGAACTTGCCCTTGAAAATTTCGCTGTTTCTACATGGACAGAAAACGCTTGAGAAGCACTGTGTGTCAATTCTTTTATTTCTTCTGAGCTTGTCAAGAAAGCCCCAATGGGTGTTAGCCCAATGCAAACTTCCGGAAGGTTTTTTGCTGAAGGTGTCAGCGTCTTTCTTTCGGCAAAGAAAGTTTCCTTAAGTGCTTTAGAATATTTTACTCCATGATGGGCAGTAACCCTTTCTTTGGCCATGAGGGCCAGTCGCTCTGAGCAAATAATTCCTTTTTCTCCTGAAAAAACAAGCCAATTAGCACAAGCCATTGCCAGTACTGCCGAAAAAGACCAGGAGTGAGCATGTAAGAGCATTCGCTTGTCATTGACCTCATCACGGCTAATTTGGGCCTCTACTCCGGCCATATCTCCAATTATCAGACCTAACATTATCGTCTATAATTCTTTATTCATGCAAAAGACCATCTCTGATACAGAGACAGTCTTTCAAATTTTTATCTAAGCTGACGTTTATAAGTCCAGCAACAATTCTTCGGGGTTGATCCCCTGATTCAATAAACGCTCCGGATTTTCAATCAGTTCTTTTACTTTCACCAGGAATCCAACAGAGTCTTTTCCATCAATTATCCGGTGATCGTAGGATAAGGCCACATACATCATCGGGCGAATTTCCACCTTGCCATTGATGGCCACCGGGCGGTCAACAATGTTGTGCATGCCTAGGATAGCTGACTGTGGAGGATTAATAATTGGCGTGGACAATAAAGAGCCAAAAGTACCTCCATTGGTAATGGTAAAGGTACCGCCGGTTAACTCTTCCACCGAAATTTTCTTATTCCGAGCCTTTTCTGCCAAATCTTTCAGGTCTTTCTCAATCTGAGGAACCGACTTACTTTCAGTATTTCGAATAATAGGAACCATCAATCCCTTGGGGGTTTGCACAGCAATGCCCACGTCCACAAACTCAGGCTGAATAATCTCCTCTCCATCCAGCATGGAGTTGATTGCCGGATGAAAGTTCATGGCCACAGCTGCCGCTTTTGTAAAGAATCCCATAAAGCCAAGCTTGAAGTCGTGCTTTTCGATAAAACGCGCCTGATGATTTTTGCGCAGCTCCATCACCCGGCTCATATCAATCTCGTTGAAAGTAGTTAGCATGGCTGTTTCATTCTTTACAGCCACCAGGCGCTGACTCAACTTACGGCGTAGCGAACTCATACGCTCCCGCTTTTCCTCACGCGAGAAGGCCGTCTGCGAAGGAGTAACTGCTGTTTGCGCCTTAGGCAAGTCAATAACCGCTTCAACCTCCTTTTTTGAAATTCGTTTTAAGCCTTGCAAAATATCATCCACCGACAGGTTATTTTCTTCCATCATTTTTTTGGCCACAGAAGTGATTTTCACATGCGACTGGTCAGTTGTTTCTTCGGCCTGCGAGGGCTTCTCTTTCTCTTTAGACCCCTTTTTATCCGGGGTCTTCGCAGGGACTTCAACCTCTTCCTGCTGCTCTTCGGTAGCTGATTTTGTTGCTTTTTCCGCTGGCTGCTTTTCTTCCGATGCCTCCCCTTGAAATGAGGTGTCAATGGTGCAGGCAATGGCGCCAACTTCAATGGTATCGCCTTCCTGTGCGTTAAATTTCACTTTTCCGCCTTCATCGGCCACCAAGGTCAAGGTTGCTTTATCCGATTCAATCTCGGCAATTTCGTCATCTTTATCAACAACAGCACCGTCTTCTACCAGCCATCTTCCAAGCTCGACTTCTGTTATTGACTCTCCGGGTGTTGGTACTTTTATTTCAATGATCATGATTTTTTTCTTATGCTTTTGCTAATTCTTCAGCATTAAATACTTGTTCCAGGATCTTATTTAATCGATTGTTGTGCTGCTTCATGAGCCCACCAGCCGGGCTACCGCTTTCCGAACGCGAAATCACCTCAAAAGGAATATCTTTCAGGTTGCGGGAAATAAACGGCCATGCTCCCATATTGCCAGGTTCGTCCTGTGCCCATACAATACGCTCTGCTTTCTTGTACTTTTTCAGAATCTCATGGATTTGATTCGTTGGAATAGGATAAACCTGCTCCAGCCGCACAATCGCAGTTGTGTCTGCACTTGACTCCCGTCGCCTTTTGACCAAATCATAATACAGTCTTCCGGAAGTAAAAACAAGCTGTTTAACCTTCTTCGGATCAGCTAACTGATCATCAATTAACTCTTGAAAATGCCCATGAGCCAGTTCTTCCAGCGAACAAGTCACCATTGGGTGTCTGAGCAAGCTCTTCGGTGTAAAAACAATTAAGGGAACACGAGTGGGCATGTTCATATGCCTTCTCAGCATGTGAAAAAAGTTGTCGGGTGTTGTCGGCTCAACAATCTGCATGTTGTTGTTGGCTGCCTGTGCAAGGAAACGTTCAATTCGCGCGCTGGAGTGTTCAGGCCCCTGTCCCTCGTAACCATGCGGTAGAAAAAGCACCAGGTTATTCATCAACCCCCATTTTTCATTGGCTGAAGTGATGTATTGATCAATGATTACCTGGGCAACATTGTTAAAATCACCAAACTGCGCTTCCCAGATCGTTAATGCCTGAGGCTGAGCCATGGCGTAACCATATTCAAACCCCATAACTCCATACTCTGAAAGCAGCGAATTATAGATGTGAAAAGGCCCTTGTTTTGGCGAGATATGTTTTAGGGGAAAATACTTATCTTCCTTGTCTTCAACAACAAAAGCGGCATGACGATGAGCAAAAGTCCCTCTTTCGCAGTCCTGCCCGCTGATACGCACCGGGTGTCCTTCGTCAACCAGGGTTCCATAGGCCAGCAGTTCGGCCATCCCCCAGTCCAGGCGATCATCCAAAATCATTTGCCGGCGGTCAGCCAGTATCCGATTGATTTTATTGAAAAACTTCATCCCTTCCGGCACCGAGTTGATTTTTTCGGCCAGCTCCACCAGCTTGGCTTTTGGAACGCCGGTTTTCACAACTTCAAAAAAATCTACTTTCTGAGGTTTCTCGTATGATTTGTACTCATCAACCAAAAACTGTTTGATTTTAAGCTTTTCAATTTCTTCTGAATCTTTGTATTTCGCATTCATCAATGCATCAAAAGCCTTGATGTCATTTTTCACTTCAGAAGCGGTCATAATGCCCTGAGCAATTAGCTTTTCGGCATAAATATCTCGTGGGTTCTTATGTTCCGAAATTGCTTTGTATAACTGAGGCTGGGTAAAACGGGGTTCGTCCCCCTCATTGTGTCCGTATTTCCGGTAACAAAGAATATCGATAAAGACATCCGTTTTAAATTTTTGACGGAATTCCATAGCTAGCTCAATCGTGTAAATCAGCGACTCCACGTCATCGCCATTCACATGAAAAACGGGAGAACGCGTCACTTTGGCCACATCCGTACAATAGGTACTTGAACGTGCATCGAGGTAATTGGTGGTAAAACCCACCTGGTTGTTAATCACCAAGTGAATGGTTCCGCCTGTCTTGTATCCCTTAAGCTGCGACATTTGAATCACTTCATACACCACTCCCTGCGCAGCAATAGCCGCATCACCATGAATAATGATAGGAGCTACTTTATCATAGTCGCCATCATAAAGCGAATTGATGCGCGAACGCGACATTCCCTCTACCAATGGAGCAACCGTTTCAAGGTGCGATGGATTGGGCATTAGGCTCAGTTTCACCTTCTTCCCTTGGTCCGAAATAACTTCATTCTCATAACCTAAGTGGTATTTCACATCTCCCAAGGCAATGTCTTCCTCGTATTCGGTGCCATAAAATTCTTTGAAGATATATTCATACGGCTTTTTCATGATATTAGCCAGAATATTTAACCGTCCGCGATGAGCCATCCCAATGATAAATTCACGAATGCCCAGTTCTGCCCCTTGCTCAATAACGGCATCTAAAGCCGGTATCAGCGATTCGGCCCCTTCCAGCGAGAAGCGTTTCTGGCCTACAAATTTTTTATGAATAAAACTTTCGAAGCCCACTGCCAATTTTAAATGATAGAAAATATGCTTCTTCATTTCGGGTGTAAATGGCTGTGAGTTTTTTGTACTTTCCATCTTTTCCTGCAGCCAGCTCAATACCTGCGGGTCGCGCACGTACAAATATTCAACTCCTATGGAGTTACAATAGGTAGCTTCAAGATGAGCAATGATATCTTTGAGCTTGGCCGCTCCAATACCAATGTTTTTTCCGGCCTCAAAAACTTTATCCAGGTCACTTTCTTCCAGCCCAAAATTTTCAATGGCCAATGTCGGTGAATAGGTTCTCCGCGAACGTACCGGGTTTGTTTTCGTGAACAAATGTCCTCTTTGCCGATAGCCATGAATGAGATTGAGAATTGCAAATTCTTTATTAATTGGTTCATTCCAATCAATCTTTTCCGTAGCATAATTTGCCCGAGCCAATTCGAAACCTTTAAAAAAGTTTCTCCAGCTTTCTTCAACGCTTTCCGGATCATTCAGGTAATCCTGGTAAAGCTCTTCAACAGCAGCAATTTCTTGATTGCCGACTTCAGAGAATTTATCCATATGTTGATTTTATGGTTCTATAAAAATAGTTATTGTAGATTAACAATCCATCTGATTTTAAAGTTTAGTAAGCCTTCCAAAGAAAAGCAAGGAAGCTCAGAAAGCAGGTGTCTTAATTGCAATTTCGGGTGTTCAAAATCGCATACACATTCATGATTCAATTTTACAGGTCTCAGAAGCAGAATCTGCAAGACACTCATTTCCTGATTATAGCACAAACTTTTTCAGAACATTGTATATTGGCTACTTTTTCCTGTCATTTAACAGAACTGATGATTTACAAACTTTAAACTTGCAACAAATAGATCGATATTCCAATTTTCAGTATCTTAACAGCAACCTAAAAATACATCTCATGACAATCTTCTTTCGAATTCTGTTAGCCTTCCTTGCCATTCTGGTCTTACTCTATTTAATCGGTCCATGTCCGGAGAAACCGATACTTTCTTCAGAATTAAAGGATTTAAAAGTAAGTATAAACAACCTTGAATCATTTATACAGGACCGGGAATCCAAGCAGCCGGTAAAGCCGGACAACCAGGCAAGGATTGTTTGGGCTAACGACAGCATGAAATCCAAAACACCCTACTGCTTGCTCTACTTGCATGGGTTTTCAGCCTCCTGGTACGAAGGCACGCCCACGCATTTGAATTTTGCGCATCATTTTCAAGCCAACGCTTACCTGCCACGTCTTGCCTCCCATGGCTTGGATGGGCCTGAACCGCTTCAGGACATGACTCCGGACCGCTTGTACGAATCAGCCAAGGAAGCACTTCAAATAGCTCATTTGCTCGGGAAGAAAGTGATTATCATGAGCACCTCTACCGGAGGTACCTTATCCTTGAAACTTGCTGCAGAATTTCCGGATATGGTAGATGCCCTCATTCTTTTGTCGCCCAACATCCGAATTAACAACCCAGGGGCATGGTTGTTAGCAGGTCCTTGGGGGCTTCAAATCGGGCGAAAGGCTAGCGGAGGCAAGTACCGTGTGGTGAACGATAATCCTGCCCACGAAGAGTGTAAACACTGGAACTGCAGCTACCGGGTGGAAGCAATGGTTTACTTGCAACAATTGGTAAAAAATACCATGCATAAAAAACTGTTTCAGCGGATTAGTCAACCTGTTTTTCTGGGGTATTATTACCAAGACGAAGAACACCTGGATGAAATTGTACGTGTAGATGCCATGCTCAGAATGTACGAACAACTGGGAACTCCATCTGCCTTGAAACGCAAACAGGCTTTTAATGCCCAGGCGCATGTTATTGGCTGTGAGGCATTCTCAAAAGCACAGCCAGAAGTAGAGCAAGCCTGCATTCAATTTGCCACTGAAGTTTTAAAAATGCAGGCCGCCAGCCTTCCCATTGCAGAAGAATAATAAAATAACAAAGCCGTATTTCAAAGAAAATATCCTTGAAATACGGCTTTGTTGTTAGCCTCTATTTTGGTTCAGCCTTACGAAAGACTGCCGATTAAGTCAAATTCAGTTGAATCGGAAATTGCAATCTGGTAAAAATTACCAATCTCAATACGGTCATCCTTTTCAATCAATACTTCACCATCTACTTCAGGTGAATCATATTCCGTTCTTCCAATAAAGTAGTCGCCTTCTTCGCGATCAATCAATACGTTTAAGGTTTTACCAACCTTTTCTGTGTTCAATTTCTCTGAAATCGTCTGTTGAATCTCCATCAATTCGGCAGCACGCGCTTCCTTGGTTTCTTCCGGTACATCATCCTCATACATTTTAAAGGCGTAGGTATCATCTTCATCCGAATAGGAGAAAACGCCCATCCGATCAAACTTTTGCTCGGCAACAAAAGCTTTCAGCTCCTCATAATCTGCCTCGGTTTCACCCGGATGACCAACTAAAAAGGTTGTACGTATGGCAATTCCCGGAACCTCTTCACGAATCTTCTGCAGAAGTGCAATGGTTTCTTCTTTGGTGATTTTGCGGCGCATACGCCCCAGCATGTGGTTGCTGATGTGCTGCAAAGGCAAATCCAGGTATTTGGCCACATTGTCGCGCTCCCGAATGACTTTCAACAAATCCATCGGAAATTTTGAAGGATATGCGTAATGCAACCGAATCCACTCCAGGCCTTTGATATCTGCCAAGCGGTCAATCAGCTCGGCCAGCTTACTTTCGCCATACATATCAATACCGTAGTACGACAAATCCTGAGCAATAACCAACAGCTCCTTTGTTCCTTCATTGACCAGGTTTTCAGCCTCTTCAACCAGGCTTTCAATGCTGCGTGATTTATGAATTCCGGTAAACTGAGGGATTGCACAAAACGAACAATGTCGGTTACAACCTTCACTGATTTTCAGGTATGAAAAATGATTTGGTGTGGTTTTTACCCGACGATACATTTTTTGCTCAAAGAAGTTGGCATTCAGATCCTTGATAATTTCTTTGTAGTCGAACTTACCATAGAACTTGTCCACCTCAGGAATTTCATTTTCAAGATCGCTTTTATAGCGGGCCGACAAACAGCCCATTACCAGCAACTTATCCAGCTTCCCGTTTTTTCGGGCTTCAGCATAGTTCAAAATCGAATTGATCGACTCCTCTTTGGCATCTTTAATAAAACCACAGGTATTTAAAATGACAATGTTGACATCATCATCTTCACTGTCGTGAACAACCTTAAAACCATTCAAATCCAACTGGTTGAGCAGCATTTCGGAATCTACTAAGTTTTTGGAACATCCCAGGGTTGATATGTTAACTTTTCCTCTTTTCATCGAATAAAAAATTGTCTGTAATTAATTAATAACTTATAATATACGCTACGAGTTTTAAGCATGCTCTTCTGTGCCTGGCAACTTTAAATTCGTTGCCACAAATTATTCGGAAGCTCAAAAGAGTCTCTCGTTGAAGTGCGCTTAAGCGCAGCATTCGTTCCGTAGGTGTTTAGGGTTATAAGTTAGAATCTTCGACCACTACAACAAACAAAGTCTGAAGTGGTTTTTATTTTACTTTGAAGATGGATATGACCTAGCTCTCTGTCCGGAAAAACAGCTCCCGAAACCAGTTCGGGATAGCTTTCATTGCTTCGGGAAGTGTGTTTTAAGAGAATAGTGACTCCACAAAAGCTTTTCTTCGGAAAAGCTGTAAATCTTCCACTTTCTCCCCAATACCGATGTACTTCACCGGAATTTTAAACTGGTCAGAAATTCCAATCACCACGCCTCCTTTGGCTGTTCCATCCAGCTTGGTCAGAGCCAATGCGCTTACCTCGGTGGCTTTAGTGAATTGTTTGGCTTGCTCAAAGGCATTTTGGCCGGTTGAGCCATCCAGAATAAGCAGTACTTCATGTGGCGAATCAGGAACGATTTTACGCATCACATTTTTAATTTTTGTCAGCTCATTCATCAGGTTTATCTTATTGTGCAAGCGGCCTGCTGTGTCAATAATAACCACGTCAGCCCCATTGGCCTTTGCCGATGCCAACGTATCATAAGCAACCGATGCCGGATCAGACCCCATGCTTTGCTTTACCAAAGGTACATCCACGCGTTCAGCCCAAATCTGCAATTGATCGATAGCCGCCGCACGAAAGGTATCGGCTGCTCCAAGCACCACTTTTTTCCCGGCCTTTTTGAAATTATAGGCCAATTTGCCAATAGTTGTTGTTTTTCCAACACCATTGACTCCCACTACCATAATCACATAAGGATCATTACTTGCAGGAAGTTCAAAATCGGCTTCTTCGTTGGTATTATTCTCGTCAAGAAGTTTTTCAATCTCTTCTTTCAGTAACTGATTGAGCTCATCAACACCAAAATACTTATCTTTTGAAACCCGGGCTTCAATGCGTTCAATAATCTTCAGTGTCGTGTCCACACCAACGTCTGAAGAAATCAACACTTCTTCCAGATTATCAAGCACTTCATCATCCACCTTTGACTTACCAATGATGGCACGTCCCAGCTTTTTGAATACGCTTTCTTTTGTTTTTGAAAGCCCCTGATCAAGGCTTTCCTTTTTTGATTTTGTAAATGATCCAAATAGACCCATAGCTTTCTGAATTTGAGTGGCGCAATTTACGAAATTTGAATGATATAATTTAATTAAATCAGCGAGGATGTGAAAGACTTAACACGAAGGCTATACTATGACTTTCGAAGTCTTTTAATTTCCTCTTTCACCTCATTCAAGACAGATGAAATGTGTGCGGCTTCAATATTTTCGGGTTTCGGCAGCTCAAAGCTCAAAACACCTCTCGCTTTCCAGAGCTCCAGCACCTGCTCCATATCAAGCGAATAAGGCTCATAGGCCGGATTATCCGACTTCAGCAACAGCTGATCTCCAGTTTTGAAATATACTCGTTTGTAAACCAGTCCCTCTTCCCTGGTGATTAAAACATACGGTTGCCCTTCGCGCAGGTCATTGATATCCGAAACATACTCGCAAAAAAGATAAGATTCGGGTGTTACGGGTAACATACTATCCCCTCGAACCTGAAAAACCCGATAAGTAGCAGTTCGCGACAATTCGGGAATAGGCATATAAAAACGGGGCAATGCTCCCACATATTCCGGATCGGCAAAACCGCTCAGGTAACCAGCCGACGCCTTAGCCGGAACAATTGGTATAAGTTCTTCATTATCCTGATCCACCACAATGGGCAATATCCGTGGCATGGCCTTGCTTAGGGCCCGCTCTGCCTCCAAGGGCGTATCAAGCAGGCGATCAATGGTTGATTCAGACAAAGCCGCCAAACGCTGGAGCACCGGGATCTTGGGCGTTGCTCTCCCCTCTTCATAAGAACCGATTAAGGCACGTTTTACCTCCAGTTCGTCCGCAAGTTGCTGTTGCGTCCACTTCTTTTTCCTGCGTAAGTATTTAATATTCTGAGCTAAGAAATTCACACCTTCAATTTTTTATAAAATCCATCATATCTTTCCTAACAAAATTACCAAAAATATTAGCACGTACTAATATTATTAGTATTTTTGTTATAACAATAAGGAGCCAGAATCCTTGAATTAACGGGTAAAGATAAGGCAAGATGACTCAAAAAGTTCAGGAAAAACTAAAAATATTAGCAGATGCTGCTAAATATGATGTTTCCTGCTCTTCGAGTGGAAGCAGCAGAAGAAATACGCCAGGAGGAGTTGGAAATTCGGTAGCGGCTGGCATTTGCCACAGCTTTACCGACGATGGGCGGTGCATTAGCTTGCTTAAGATTCTGATGACGAATCATTGCATTTACGATTGCGCCTATTGCATTAACCGACGCACCAACGATCGTCCGCGTGCCACGTTTACCGTGCAGGAAGTTGTTGATTTGACCATCGGCTTTTACCGAAGAAATTACATTGAAGGGCTTTTTCTGAGTTCCGGGGTAATTAAGAATCCGGATTATACGATGGAACGCCTGATGCTGGTAGCTAAAAAATTACGTTTGGAAGAGCGCTACAACGGATACATTCATATGAAAGCCATTCCGGGTGCCAGTCAAGAGCTGATACAGGCTGCCGGACACTATGCTGATCGGCTAAGTGTGAACATTGAAATTCCAACTGAACAGCAACTAAAGAAGCTGGCTCCGGAAAAAGATTTTCAAAGCGTCTTGCAACCAATGGACCAGATTCATCAGGGAATTCAACAATACAAAGATGAACGCCGAAAATTCAGGCATATACCGAAATTTTCACCAGCCGGCCAAAGCACTCAGCTCATTGTTGGTGCCAGCCCCGAAAGCGACCGGCAAATCCTGCAATTGTCCTCCAACCTTTATCAACGTCAAAAGCTGAAACGCGTGTACTACTCGGGCTACCTGCCCGTCAATGAATACGACCAACGGTTGCCGGCCATTCAGACTCCCCCACTTGTTCGGGAAAACCGGCTTTACCAAAGCGATTGGCTGATGCGTTTTTATGAATTCTCTGCTGATGAGATATTGAGTCCCGAACAACCCTTTCTCGACTTGGACGTTGATCCCAAACTGGCTTATGCCATCCGCAACCTGCACCTGTTTCCGGTTGATATCAATAAGGCCGACTATCACATGATCCTGCGGGTCCCCGGCATAGGTGTGCAATCTGCCAGAATGATTGTAGATGCCCGCCGCTTTCGTCACTTAACGAGCTACCACCTCAAAAAAATAGGCGTTGTATTAAAGCGTGCGCAGTACTTTATTACCTGCAACGAATTACCTGCTCGAATGACTGATTGGGATCCGGCGCAGCTAAAAAGCCACATTATTGCTGAAAGCCTAATGAAACGCAGAAAGGCTGGCGACACCCAGCTCATGCTATTTCCTCCTCAAACGGGAATGAGCAAGACTCCCAAACAACTTCATTTTAGAAACTGATGCTATGACTTACTTGGTTTACGATGGAAGTTTTGAAGGCTTCTTAAGTGTAATTTTTCAATGTTACCAGCAAGACCTAAGCCCTGCAAACATCTGCAGGGAAGCGGCTTTTCAAGAAATCCTGTTTGCCGAAAAACAATTCATTTCAACCGATGAAAAACAGGCAGAAAGGGTTTGGAAAGGCCTGCAGAAAAAACTCCATCGGCGCAATAAAGATTTGCCCTACCGAACTTTTCTATCAGAACAACCCGGCATTGAGATGATGCTTTACCGTTTCATTTGTCGTTTGTTTGACAACAATTTTAGCATTGAAACCGATTACGGAGATGCCGATGTACTTCAACTCAAAAAAATTGAACGCCAGGTACTGCAGGAAACAGCCCGGCTACTTGAATTTGTAAGATTTCAGGAAACCAAAGATGGCATCTACTTCGCCCCCGTTGAGCCTGCTTTCGATGTATTGCCTTTTGTTCTTCACCATTTTAAAAATCGTTTTGCCGATCAGCAGTGGATCATTTATGACATCAAGCGAAATTATGGCTTCTATTACGATTTGAAAACAACACAGGAAATCGTTCTTTCAGAACAGAATTTTTCGGCATGGGATGGGAAAGTAGATGCCAATCTCTTGCAGGAAAATGAAGTCAATTATCAAAGACTCTGGAAAAACTATTTTGACAGCATCAACATCAAGGAACGAAAGAACCCTAAGCTGCAACGTCAACACATGCCCCAACGCTACTGGAAATTCCTTCCGGAAAAGTCGCTCAAGTAATACTTACAGGCCCTAATCACAAAACAAGCCAAAGGTATACAAACAAAAAAGCTCCCATCAAATGATGGAAGCTTTTCCGTTAAGTCAAACTAATATCTTTATTTTTTAAAGAAGTCTTTAACCATTTCATTAGGAACGATTTCTTCCTGAAATGTGTATGCTCCGGTTTTTTCTGATTTTACCATTTTAATTACTTTGGCAAAACCTTTACCGGCACCTTTTTGCAATGATGCAACTGCTTTCTTAGCCATATCTCAATTTATTTAATTTCGCGGTGAACAGTTACTTTTTTCAAAATTGGGTTGTACTTTTTCAACTCCAAACGATCAGGCGTATTTTTCCTGTTTTTCGTTGAAATGTACCTTGATGTTCCGGGCACACCACTTTCTTTGTGCTCGGTGCATTCCAAAATAACCTGGACTCTATTTCCTTTTTTAGCCATTGTTTACGCTTTTAAATATTCGTTACGAATCCTTTTTCTTTAGCTTCTTTTAATGCGGCAGTTAATCCTTTTTTGTTAATAGTACGGATACCTGCTGCAGAAACAGTTAACGAAATCCAACGATCTTCCTCTGGAAGATAGAATTTCTTCTTGAACAAATTCGGGAAAAACCGACGTTTTGTTCTTCTTTTTGAGTGTGAAACATTGTTTCCCACCATCATTTTTTTTCCGGTAACTTGACAAACTTTTGACATTGTCTTATTTTTTATTCAGAATCACACATTTTTCAAACAGTTCGCAAAATAAGCGTTTTTTCTTGTAAAAATCAAATTGTTTCGGTTTTTTTTCTTGGTTTTTTCAACAACTAATGGTTTAAAAATCAAAAAGTTTTTCTTCCTCTGTGTCAACAGGCTCTTAAATGACAACTTTTCTAGAATCAATTGCCCAGCAAAGATAGTCTTTTCCCGAAGTTAAGGAAAGCCCTTATTACCAAAATGGAAGAGATACTTTTACCTAACTATAAAAACATTTATGACGACATCCTGTTGAAGGAAGTCAGACGGGGATTGCTAATAATCGTCAGCCCTGTTTCTTTTTATCGAAAAGTCCGCTATTTTAGAGCAAGTTTTATTTGACCTATGAATTCAACTCAAATACGCCATTATCCAACGATTTTAGGAGCCGCTCATTTGGTTATCCTTTACATCTTTATTCAAACGGTTGTTGATTTTCCGTTGGCCATTTGGGACTATTATCATGGCACCGAGTATTTATCGCACCCCATCAAAAAAATTGTTCTTTCACTCGGATCCATATTGTTCATACTGTATTTTGCTTACCGAAAAGCCCAAACTAAAATCAGCAGGCTGTTTCCGGCTAAACGATTCAACCTGCTTATCTTTATTCCAATCCTGACATTTCTTGCAGCGGCTCATGTGTTTCTTGGAGAAATCAACCGGGAAGTCGAGCGTGTGTTTCCGGCTCCGCCTTGGTTTTGGGAGCTTTTCGCACGGATTTTTGAAAATGACTTCGGTTTTTGGGGAGCCTTGCTTAAAGTGGCTGTTGTTGCCCCCATTGTTGAAGAACTCATTTTTCGTGGCGTCATTATGCATGGTTTTATGCGAAACTACCCTAAAATCGTTGGGATTGTTGTTTCGGCCCTGTTCTTCGCCTTGTTTCATTTAAATCCCTGGCAATTTCCAGCCACCTTCCTGCTTGGGCTGCTCCTGGGCTGGGTTATGGTCATTACCCGAAATATCTTTGCCTGCATTATCGGGCACTCCATCAATAATCTGCTGGTTTTGCTTTCCATTGAATATTGGGAAGAAATGACCCAGTTTTCCTTCTTCTTGCTTGAAAAGGAAGACCAATTAACAATCAGCTACCTGGTCGCCGGGTTCAGCCTGGTTCTTATCGGCTTGCTGGCCACCTTTTCAAATAAATCAAACAAACAGCTTTCTTCATAATGGATTACGTTTTAATTGTCTTGGGCATCCTGTTTCTGATTAGTGGTATTTTGGGAGCCGTTGTTCCCGTATTGCCCGGTCCTCCACTCAGTTATATTGGTTTATTGCTGCTGCATATTACCGGACGATACCACTTTTCAAGCCGTTTTTTAATTCTTTGGGCTGTTATTACTGTCGTGGTTTACCTGCTCGATTATTTTATTCCGATATGGGGAACTAAAAAGTTTGGCGGAAGCAAACGCGGTGTTTGGGGAAGTATCATTGGCTTAGTTGTCGGCATGGTATTTTTCCCTCCCTTTGGCATTATTATCGGGCCGTTTCTGGGAGCCGTACTGGGCGAATTGAGCAGTGGGAAACAGTCGCACGAGGCTTTTCGCTCCGGCTTGGGATCATTCCTTGGCTTCCTTGCAGGAACCCTGCTCAAGCTCATCGTATCTGGTATGATGGCTTGGTATTTTGTTGCTGAAATGACTAGCTGATAAGGTTCATTTTATGATTACTCCCTATATTTAAGCTGATCTTGATATTAACCCAACAAGGTTTTCGGGAAAAAATTCTACCTTTAACCAATTCTAAAGACGTTTGATGTTTAAAATTGAAATGGATCAGGTCTGGTAAATAACCTTTGATATAGTGTCTCAGGTTATCCCAAAACTAAACTCAGGCATAAATTTGTCGGAGGTATTTTCATGTCTATTTTGTTAATAACATTTTGAGGCCTTCCCCCTAATCAGATAATTCATCGGGCATGGTTTCAATCCTTTAAAAATCAAACATCAATGAGTAACGATAATACATCCATTCACGATTTCGACTTCAATCTAATCTGCGAGTATTTTTCCAGTATCGACCGACAAGGCCCTGGCAGCCCGGGAGTGACGCTAAAAGCCCTGAGTTTTGTCGATCACCTAACCGATGAATCGCGTATTGCGGATATTGGTTGCGGCACTGGCGGACAAACCATGGTTTTGGCGCAGCACGCGCCCGGACAAATTACCGGCGTTGATTTGTTTCCACTGTTTATTGACTTGTTCTATCAAAATGCTAGCAGGCTGAACCTACAGCATCGAGTAAAAGGACTTGTTAGCTCAATGGACAAGCTCACTTTTCAGAAAGAAGAACTGGACCTGATTTGGTCTGAAGGAGCAATCTACAATATTGGCTTTGAACAAGGACTAAAGGAGTGGCGCAAATTTCTGAAACCAGGCGGTTTTATTGCTGTCTCCGAAGTGTCGTGGTTTACAGACGAGCGCCCTGCCGAAATCGACCAGTTTTGGCAGGATGCCTACCCTCAGATTGACACCATTCCCCATAAGGTAGCTCAAATGCAAAATGCGGG
The DNA here is from genome assembly GCF_947495665.1 of uncultured Sunxiuqinia sp. Lineage (GTDB taxonomy): Bacteria > Bacteroidota > Bacteroidia > Bacteroidales > Prolixibacteraceae > Sunxiuqinia > Sunxiuqinia rutila. The sequence continues at coordinate 380,762 of NZ_CANLZV010000002.1, read as the reverse complement.
CTATGTTCCAGTGGCTAGTTTTATATTGCCTGAAACGTGTTGGCTTGATCATTTTTACAAGCCACAAATTGCAGCACAGGAAGCCTTTCTGAAAAAACATGCCGGGAATCAAACTGCAGAAGCGTTTATTGCCAACCAACGCCATGAAGAAAAACTATACCAAAAGTACAAAGCCTTTTATGGCTACGTATTCTACATCGGGAAGAAACTTTAATCCATCTGAAATAAAGGAAGGATTGCTCCTTTAAACTGGACAATCCTTCTATTTAATAATCCCATTAAACAAAGAAAGAAGCCCTTGCAAGGCTTCTTTCTTTGTTTATCGTCGGAATGAGCGATTTTGTGCTTTGTTTCTGTTGGCAAAGAATTCTTGCCTACGCTGCCTTTTTTCCTTTTCAAAGGCTTTCTTTTCATTGGCCGTCATTGGCTTGTCGGTTTGTGGAAACGGATTATCCTTCACCTGATCAATTTTACGTTTAATCAAGCGCTCAATATCCCTGATGTACTCGTTTTCTTCTGGTTCGCACATCGAAATAGCAATCCCTTCGTCACCAGCCCTACCCGATCGTCCAATCCGGTGAACATAGGTTTCTGCCACATTAGGAATATCATAATTAATAACATACTTCAACCTATCAATATCAATTCCACGGGCAGCAATATCAGTTGCTACCAACACCCGAATTTCCCGATCTTTGAATTTAGCTAAAGCTTTTTGACGCTGATTCTGGGCTTTATCGCCATGAATAGCAGCCGATTCGACACCATGTTTTTTCAGATAACGGACAATTTTATCGGCTCCGTGTTTCGTACGTGAAAACACCAACACCTGGTCCAAGTCCTGGTTTTTCAGAATGTGTACCAACAAATTGTTTTTATCTGCCCGGTTGGTGTAATACAAATACTGACTAATCGTTTCCGCCGTTGACGACACCGGACTAACCTCTACTTTGGCCGGGTTATGCAGAATTTTGGTCGAAAGCTCCATGATGTTTTTAGGCATGGTAGCCGAGAAAAACAACGACTGTCGCTTTGTCGGAAGCTTGGCAATAATCTTCCGTATTTCATGAACAAAGCCCATATCCAACATGCGGTCGGCTTCGTCCAGTACAAAATATTCAATGTGGTTCAGCTTGATAAATCCCTGGTCCATCAAGTCAAGCAAACGCCCGGGAGTTGCTACTAAAATATCTACCCCATTGCGCAAGGCATTGGTTTGCGCCCCCTGCTTTACGCCTCCAAAAATAACCGTATTCTTAAGGCCGGTATATCTTCCATAGGTCGATAAACTCTCACCAATCTGTATGGCCAACTCACGTGTTGGAGTGATAATCAGCGACCTTATGGCACGCTGATGGTTTCGCTGGCGCTGTTCTTGAAAAAGATGTTGTAAAATTGGAATTGAAAAAGCGGCTGTTTTACCGGTTCCTGTTTGTGCACTTCCCAGTACATCTTTGCGTTGCAAAATAATTGGGATCGCTTTTCCTTGTATGGGTGTTGGTTCTGTATATTTTTCTTCGTTTAATGCCTTTAAGATAGGCTCAATAATTCCTAGTTCTTCAAATAATGTCATTCACTAATTTTTGTTCCCACCTAAAAATAAACTGAATTAGAAATGATGGGATGATAAATAAAGGGCGCAAAGGTAGCATTTAAATCTTACTTAGGTTGATCGCACTCTTCAGCACTGCTTATAAGCCGCCGATTTAATATTACCAATACCTTATCCATGGAAGGACATAAGTTCAGTCTGGGCTGAAAACTTACAGGTTGAAGCTACTCCTCAGTCTGGCAAACAAGAATTAAGCCCGGATCAGAGATCCCAAATCCCTTCGTTTACAGCTATGTTAAGCCTTTGTAAAGAAGCCTAAACAAATAGAAGTGAAAATCGTTAACAGTATTGACTGAAATGAACAAATGACGAATTCTTTCTCAGCCCATTTCGTCCTGGAAAACCAAACAGATTAAAAACCATAAAACAAAAATGCACATGAAGTACTACATTGAAAAAATTACGAACTACACCTTTGACCAGGCCGTTGAAAAAGTAACGGATGAACTGAAAAAAGAAGGTTTTGGTGTGTTAACACAAATCGACATTCATGATAAATTGAAAGAGAAGCTGGATGTCGACTTTAGAAAATACCGCATACTTGGAGCCTGCAATCCTCCGGCGGCCTACCAGGCCTTGCAAGCCGAAGATAAAATTGGCACCATGCTTCCTTGCAATGTAATTGTTCAGGAAACCTTGGATAAAAAGGTTGAAGTAGCTGCTGTAAACCCCATCGCCTCGATGATGGCGGTGGAAAATCAGAAACTGGCTACAATTGCCGAGGACATTACCAGTCGGCTGGAGCGCGTTATTGCTGCCGTTTAGCAAGCAGCTTCCAACCAATTACCCATGAAAAGCAGATTGTAACTCCTTTCGAAAAAAAAGGTGGAATCATCTGCTTTTTATGTTCTTTTAAAAATCCATTGGAAAGCAATCAAAAAATGCAGCCCTTATTAAACCACTAATAATCAAATCTCCATCACCGGCAAGACGCCACACTTCCTGTCTTTCATTTTTCAGAAGTTCAGACTGCAAGAAAGCTGTAAACCAATAAACATAAGAAACACTTAAGCGTTACGACACAACAAACTGAAGTCCAAAGAACTTAGGCCTGATCTTAATGAAAAGCGATGGCAAATAAGCCCTGCAGCTACCATTCAAAAAGAACAATTAATACCTTTGAGGTCTTGTCAACAGTAAGAAACAGGACCAAATACCCCAATTAAAAAGTGGAAATCAAACGAATAAGCATGGTGAGAAGAAAAGGAAAACAATTGATTCGGGCTGAGGAAATTGCCAATTCGGTTTCACACGGAATTGGTGTCGCATTAGCTATTGCCGGAGTATGCCTTTTAACGGTTTTTGGGGCACTTTATGGTACCGTCTGGCACATTGTAAGTTTTGCCGTGTTCGGCGCCAGCATGGTTTTGCTTTACCTGGCCTCTACCCTTTTTCACGGCGTTAAAAATCCGCGGCTAAAAGCAAAATTGAACCGTTTTGACCATTCAGCCATTTACATTTTGATTGCCGGCTCCTATACGCCAATATCGCTGATTGCCCTTCGCGGCTGGATTGGCTGGACCATTTTTGGCTTGATCTGGTCAATGGCTGTTGCAGGAATTGTATTTAAAATCTGGTTCTATTCATCCAAATGGCGCAACCTGTCAGCTTGGCTTTATGTCGCGATGGGCTGGTTAATCGTGTTCGCCATTGTGCCTATGATCAAAAACGTACCCCCAGTTTCTCTTTGGTTTTTGCTGGCTGGTGGGCTGAGCTACACAGTGGGTGCCTTGTTTTACTTATTTCCCAAAGTACCGTTTTTTCACCTGGTTTTTCACTTGTTTATTTTGGGTGGCTCGGTGTGTCATTTCTTTTCGTTTTTGTATTTACTTCCCATTTAGGCGGGCACAACACACCTTGCCAGTTCTCCGCTATGAATTTATTTGATTGCCACAGCTTCAAGTAACTGTTCAAACTCCTCCGGGAGTGTTGCCTCAAACTCAAGCTTTTCACAGGTAATCGGATGGGTAAAGCCCAATTTGGAGGCATGCAGCATAAGGCGATTGAACCCCCATTCGGCTTTTATCAACTTGTTCAGGGTAAAGTCGCCATGATGCGAATCACCCACAATGTCGTGCCGGTTTTTAGCAAAATGCTGCCTGATTTGATGCCAGCGACCGGTTTCGGGCAGCACGCGAACCAAGCTCAAGCACACATTGGTATGCTCCTTATACGAAATGGCAGTTTGAACCGTACGTATTCTCTGAAAACGCGTCAACGCACTTTTCTTGAATTTGCTTTTTTTCTTTACCACCACTTTCTCATCAAAAACACCTTCCTCGGCTACTTCTCCCAGCACAATAGTGGCGTACTCCTTTACAACTTCCTTGCGCTCAAACTGAAGGGTTAAATCATGCGCCACCTCTGAGGATTTGGCCAAAATAATCAGGCCTGAAGTTTTTGAATCCAGCCGATGCACGTTATAAATCCACTGACCGGTTTCATCGCCAATCAACTTGGTCAGGTATGGAGCATCGTGCGGCATAAAATCATTTTTGTGCACAGGTAAATCAACAGGTTTATTCACCACCAGTAAATGGTCATCCTGAAAAATAATTGGTATATCCATGAGGCGTTTTAAATGGGTTGTTTTTGTTTGCGGCTGCAAGATACCTTACTTTTAACATATCTGACTAAACAAATTCATAAATCCAGCTGTCTCGTTTAAATAAAGCAGAAAAATGGCCACCAAGGCCTAAAAAAGAATAACAATGAAACTAAATCCCTTGAATCCATTTGAAGAGCATGTAATCCGGTACAAAGGAACTGAACCGGCCTTTTCCGGGAAATATTACAAAAATAAGGAGACCGGAACCTATTGCTGCAGGCAATGTAATGCACCACTGTACCGATCGACCGACAAGTTTGACTCAGGCTGTGGCTGGCCCAGTTTTGACGATGAAATTGAAGGAGCAGTCCACCAGACACTTGATGCAGACGGCAGACGAACTGAAATAACCTGCGCCCAATGTGGTGGACACTTGGGGCATGTTTTTAAAGGCGAAGGGTTTACTCCGAAAAACACACGCCATTGTGTTAATTCGGTTTCGCTAAGCTTTGTTGCTGAAAAGAAATAGAAAAGGCTGCAAATGATGCAGCCTTCGAATAATTTATTGCAGCTCTTCGCTTGTAATCCCATCCAAATAGAAAATGGAGTAATAGCCTTTGCCGGTAGCCTCAATCTTTTCCCGCATTTCAGCAATTTGCTCCAGCTGATCCCGGTTGTGGTTACCTCCGTCCACTTCATGATTACCTTCGCCGTCATGGCCTAAGGCATGATCTTCGTTGCTGGCAACTCCTTCTTCTTCCAGCTCTGCAACCATTTCAGCCACATAGGCATCGTCAATTCTGATTTCCTGCAAAATTCCCTTTACTTTCAGGTCGCTGCCCATTTGCTCCTGATTGAATGAACCAATTTGATTGCCGGCTTCAACACGAATGGTTGCATCTTCGCTACTTCCCATCAGAAAACAACGCTCGCCACCGTGCTTGCAAACATGCGATACCATACCGGTTATCAGCACTTCTTTTCCAACAAATGCATCGCCTTTTTGCTGAATTTCATCAACAGTAAATACAGTTAATTCTTCGGAAGCCGCTTCCGACTTTTTCGAGGTTTGCTGGCATGCCGAGCCAATCAGCAGCATCGCCAGAATAAAGCTTAGTCTTCTCATACGTAGTGGTTTTTCTTTTGATGATCAAGATATATAAAATACAATAAAAAACAGCGGAAGCAGAATCCCCAGCAGCGTAAGCCACAAACCTCTGCCTGTTAAGCCATTTCGGCCTTTTAGAATAAATAAGCCGGACAAGGCGACAAAAATCAGAATGGCAGCCAATACATCGGAAACCCACACCCAGGCTTTTAAGGTAGCAGCCATGTGCAATTTATTGATGTGATAAAAGACCGGTCGTTTCAGCAGCAGCTCCAACTTGGCTTGCCCACCTGTCGGGTCGAAAATAACCATTCCGTTCTCAACAAATACTTTCACCACACCCTCGTCGCTGTTAAAGTGCTTTTTGTAAACCGGGGCTGCCTCAAATTGCTGCAAAAGCTGCCCGATTTCTTCTGAACTGTATGTTTTCCACTCCCCTTTTTTTAGCTGAATGGATTCAGAAACAACAGAATAATCGGGATTCCAATCTTTCCGATGATTTAGCGCGATCCCTGAAACGGCGTAAATCAATAAGATTCCCGTAATGAAATACCCTAAATCCCGATGCCATTTCCTCAAAAAACGTCTCATGTTCATTTTTCTCTTTATTTCGAACTTAAGTTCATTATATTTGTATCGAATTTTGCAACGAAAATAAACAAAAATTAATCATAAAAAAGATGATAAAGATAGCAATCCCTTCAAAAGAGAACAGCATTGATAACCACTTTGGTCATTGCGAATATTTAACCATTGTTGAGTTAAACGAACAGCTTGATATAATCCGGGTGAGTCCGAAAGCAACCGATAAAAGTTGTGGCTGCAAAAGCAACCTGGCCGAGGAGCTAGCCAGCGAGGGCGTTCAACTGCTTTTGGCAGGAGGAATTGGACAAGGCGCCATTAATAAGTTGAAGTCTCAACATATTGAGGTAATCCCCGGTTTCCAGGGAACGATAGAAGAAGTTATTGCCAAATGGAAAGCGAAAGACTTTCCGGCAGACCTTTCAATTTGTACTGAACATCAAAGTTGCTCGCATTAAGATTGAGTGAAATCAGCGAATTGAACCTGGGCGCTAATCAACTGATAAACATCGGCAAATGAATTAGCGCCCATTAGGCTGGTGCGCAAATGGGCAGCACCTTCAAACCCATTGACATAGATTTTGTAAAACCGTTTAAGGATATTGAAATTCTTTACACCTCCCCAGTTGGCCTCAAACAAGCGGGTGTGAAAAACAAGTTGTTCCAGTTTTTCTTCCCGGGTAGGATTTTGCGGAGTTGAATTGAAAAACCAGGGATTGTGAAAAATCCCTCGTCCAATCATGACCCCATCAACACCATACTGTTGCGTATAGTCTACGGCCTGGGCGTAGGAAAGCACATCGCCATTGCCCAAAACAGGAATTTCAAGCCCTGAAGCATCGCGCAAATCCACAGCTTTGGCTATTTCATCCCAATTGGCTTCACCATCCGACTGCTGCTTTTGTATGCGCCCGTGCAGCGTGATGGCGGCCGGTTTCGTCTCCAGCAATTGATTAATCCAGCGCTCCGTTTCGTGTTGTCTGATTCCGGTTCTTGTTTTTACTGAAACAGGTAGCTTGGTTGCTTCTTTCGAAGCCAGAATAATTTCCTGCGCCAAAGCAGGCTGATCGATCAGTGCACTGCATGATCCTTGTTTTACCACATTTTTAACCGGACAGCCCATATTAATGTCTATCCCATCAAAATCATACTCTTCCGAAATCTCCTTGGTAATTTTATGGAAAACTTCTGGTTTGTTCCCCCAAATCTGAGCAATCAGTTTAATCCCTTTTTCCTTCAGGACTTCCCGTTCACTTTTACTCACAATCAGGCGCTCTGAAACCCTTTCCTTCCCCTTCGGATGATTCATTCCGTCTACTGCCGTAAACTCAGTAAACAAAAGATGTAAACATTCGGGATATGAAATGCGGGCTACCAACTCACGAAATGAAGTGTCGGTAACATCTTCCATAGGCGCCAAGGCCATGATTGGAGCTTTTATCTCTTTCCAAAAATTAGTCATGCTCAACGGTTGCGCTTTGGCTTTCTGTTTTTAGCCGGTTATCAATGCTTTTTCGAAAACTTTTTCGGTTGCCAAATTTACGTTTGAAAGTTTGAACGTGCAACAAGCGCTCTTCTTCCGTGGCATGCAATACCGACTGACACTCACTAGTGCAACAGCCTTCGTATTGCAGAGCACAGGTCTCGCATTGAATAAAGAGGATGTGACACAAGTCATTGGCGCAGTTGGTATGCGTATCGCACTTACGTCCGCACTGGTGACAGTGGGCAATCACTTCCCCACTGACCGTTTCCCCCAAGCGCTGATCAAAAACGAAGTTTTTACCTATGAACTTTGACTCAAGATCAAGCTGTTTAATTTGCCGGGCATACTCAATAATACCTCCATGCAGTTGGTTAACATCGCTGAAACCATGGTGTCTCAAATAGGCACTTGCTTTTTCACAACGTATACCTCCCGTACAATACAACAGGATCTTACGCTCTTTTTGCTCCTTCAAATCATTGACAACCATTTCAATTTCTTCGCGAAAAGTATCCGCCTCAGGGCAAATAGCTCCTCTGAAATGGCCAATCTCACTCTCGTAATGGTTGCGCATATCCACCAGCAAAACGTCCGGCTGATCAACCAGATCATGAAATTCTTTCGCCGATAAATGGGTTCCAACATTGGTGGTATCAAAAGCACGTTCGTCCAAGCCGTCGGCCACAATTTTCGGACGCACTTTAATGGTCAGCTTATAAAATGACTTACCGTCATCCTCAATGGCATACTTGATCGGCATAGCCTTGAGCTGCTCCATTTCTTCCAAATGCGACAGAAATGCAGGCAAGGCTTGCTCCGGCACGCTCATCTGGGCATTAATTCCTTCCCGGGCCACATAGATGCGCCCCAAACATCCAAGCTTATCCCATTGAAAATAAAGCTCATTCCGGAACTCCTGAGGCTCATCAATCGCTACATAGCGGTAAAATGAAATCGTTCTTCGCTTGAAAGTCTCTTCATTCAAGCGCCTGGTCAACTCCTTTTTACTGTATCGGTTATACAAATGCATCTTGCTAAATTTTGCTGCAAAGATAAAAAATCCTTCCATATAGGAGTAGCGCATCTTTAAATGTGTTTCTCTACTGGCAGAAGTAAACTGTTCAGCCCTTTTTTGCTCATTTTCCGAAAATGCTGGTTATAAATGCAAATATATTCTATAACATATTGGCATTTTTTACACCCTGAAAAACAATTATTTATAATAGCCGAAATCGGCTGTGTTTTCTATTTGTTAAGAAATTTTAAGGTTTTTTTAATATTGGAATGAAATATATGCTATATTAGCAGAGCATTTAAAAACAAGTGCTTTTAAATGAAATAATTATAGATACCTTTTCTCTTTTAAACCAATAATTATTTTCTGGTCTAACTAAACTAAATTATGGACAACGGGTTATCATGACGATGGTAACCCGCTTTTTTTTGCACCAACCAGTCAATAAGGATCTTAGCCTATAAACACCCTTCACAACAATCCTTCGGAATAAACAGGGTTCTTTCATGTTATTTATCTATAAATTAAATTTTACGAATTTTATTCTCATAAGCGTTTTTAGAATACACCCACTTCTTTTTTGTAATTGTTCTCCTGCTGACGACATTCAGGCAAAAACTTCTGCCTGATTAATAGCAAATTACATACGGATTAATTATATTTGGTTGACAAGGATTATTTTCACACTTGACAGTTTTTTATACCATCCTTTCAAGAATTTACATCGAAGATTAATCCTACTTGTGCGTGTGCTTAAACAAGAAGAACAAGAAAGGAAATATTGCTGACTAGTCTTTCAATAGGACAAAGATTAAATCGGCTTAAGATAGAAGGTGTTGGAATTACAGCAGTAATTGCTATGAATAAAGCGCAAAATACAGGTAATGGAGAAGGAAAACTACAATCAAAAAAACACAGGTAAAAATACTAACTCTTCGGGGAATGACACTGCTCAGGTTCCCGCAAGTACCAATAATGTCAAAGTTAATCCGATAAAAATACTTCATCTGGAAGACACACCCGAAGACTCTGAACTGGTGTTGATGGCTCTGAAAAGAGATGGCTGGCGTATCGACTACACCCGCGTGGATAGCGAAGCTGATTTTGAAAAAGCTTTACAACAAGCCAGTTTTGATATTATTCTGGCTGATTATCATTTACCCGGATACAATGGGATTGCCGCTTTGCAATTATGCGCCGAACACTATCCTGAAACTCCGTTTATCATTGTTTCAGGCACTCTGGGCGAAGAGATAGCTGTTGAAATGTTAAAAGTTGGGGCCAATGACTACCTCCTGAAACAGAATCTTCAACGACTAAGTCCGGCCATCAAACAAGCCCTGGCTGAAACCGAACTGAAAAAGCAAAAACAAAAAGCCGAAGAAAATCTCAGGCAAAGCGAAGAGAAATACCGTAAGATCTTTGAAAATATTCAGGATGTATTTTTCCAGATTGATACACATAACCATTTTCTAGAAGTAAGCCCTTCCATATCTCGCATGATTGGCTACTCCCCTTCTGAGTTGATCGGTCATCATGCCTTTCATTTTTTTGAACATCCAGAAGAATATGACTTCCTGATCGAGGAAATTCAGCAACATCTGGAAGCTTGGGACTACGAAGTTCGGCTAAAAACGAAAAAAGGCGCCATTAAGTACGTTTCGCTAAATGCGCACAAACTATTTGACGACAATGGAACCTTAATCGGAATAGAGGGCTCCATGAGAGATATTGACGAACGAAAGCGCGCTGAACAAGAACTCATTGAAGCCAAGAATCACGCAGAAGAGAGCGATCGGTTAAAGTCCGCTTTCCTGGCCAATATCAGTCATGAAATAAGAACTCCAATGAACGGTATTCTTGGATTTGCCAGCCTTTTAAAAGAACCTTTTTTAGAAGAAAGGGAGCAACAGCGATACATCAAAGTCATTGAAGAAAGCGGCCAACGCATGCTAAACCTGATCAATCAAATCATCGATATTTCAAAGATTGAATCCGGCCAAATGAAAGTCGTTAGTTCCAAAGTCAATGTCAATGAAGAGTTCCAGCGTCTGCTGACCTTCTTTTCACCCATGGCCAAAAGGAAGAACCTTCTTCTTCGTTGCACGAAGCCTCTTCCGGAGAAACATACCTTGATTTATACCGATCAGGAAAAGCTTTTTGCCATTTTATCCAACCTGCTGAACAATGCGCTGAAGTACACCAAAGCCGGCTGGGTTGAGTTTGGTTGTAAACTCGAAAGTAATCAGCTTCATTTTTTCGTCAAAGACTCAGGCATTGGTATTTCAGACCAAAAACAAGCTGCGATATTCAATCGTTTCGTTCAGGCTGACATATCGGTTTCCAAAGCCTACGAAGGTGCAGGCCTTGGACTTTCGATCTCCAAAGCCTATGTTGAGATGCTTGATGGAACGATCCGCCTTGAATCTGAAAGAGACAAAGGATCCTGCTTTTTCTTCAATATCCCCTACCGGCCTGCTTAAACGCCTTTATGCTATTGCTTTCAGGGCCTGCTCAATATCCTCCATCAAGTCCTCCGCAGCCTCTATCCCCACTGACAAACGCATGGCCGTTGGGCTGATTTTCATGGCCTTTCGGTCCTTCTCCGAAAACTCCACAAAAATGGTTGACCAAGGATGAATGATCAACGATTTGTTGTCGTTCAAGTTGGTTGCACGGCGAATCATTTGCAGATGATTCATGAAGGTAAAGCAAGCCTTTTCCGACTCCAGCTCAAATGTCAGGATCGTTCCTGGCTTTCCCTGAAACTGAGTTGCGGCCAACTCATAATCCTTGGAACCTTTCAGCCCGGGATAAGTAAGCCCACAAACCTTGGGATGCCGGGTCAAAAATTCACCCAACTTCATACAACTGCTATACGAACGCTCGAAACGAAGCTCCAGCATATCGAGTCCCAGAATCTGATAGTGAGCAGTGTGTGCAGACATTGCGCCCCCCGTATTTCGGAAATAATTTTTCCGCAAACGTGCCATAAAAGTATCTTTCCCAAACTTTTCTGTCAGTGATTTCAGGTTTGGGTTAAGCGACCAGTCATAGTTTCCATGATCCAGAATCACCCCTCCAAAGGACGTACCTCCACCAGAAATATGCTTGGTCGTTGACATCACTTCGATATCGACTCCTAGAGAGCGGCCATTAAAAACGACCGGAGGAGTAATGGTACTATCTGCTATTAACAGCAAATTATATTTGCGCGCAACGGCCGACAGTTTTGAAATATCTGCCAACTCCAACTGCGGGTTGGTAACTGTTTCAAAGTAAATTGCCCGGGTATTTTCATCAATCAGTCGCTCCACCAAATGCGATTGGGTGGTATCGACAAACCGTGTTTCCAAGCCATAGTTTCGTAAACTTTGATCAAGCAAAGAGAAAGAATGGGCAAACAGATGATTGCCTGAAATAATGTTGTCGCCACTTTTGCAAACCGATAGAATTGTGTTGCTGATGGCAGCCATCCCCGATGCAACAGCCAACACCTGATGCGCTCCGGTCAGCGCCTTCATCTTCTGCTCGAAATATTCGACTGTTGGATTACTTGTTCGTGAATAAACATGTGCCGGAAGCTCGCCTCTGAAATTGGCCGACATGCTTTCCGAAGAATCAAACTCATAAGCAACAGTTTCATAAACGGGCATGTCCAGCGCTCTATGCGCATCATTCCGCGGAAACGGAACATGAAGTGATCGGGTAGTAAAACTCTTTTTCATTCTTTCTTTGCTTGTTTATACACCCCAAAGATAACAGCTGGAAACGAAATCAGTTTTAAGAAAGAGCACCCTATTTCAGCAACAGCAAATCGCAATCGCTCAACTGCTACAAAAACAAGCTATTTTAAAGCCACTTACAACAATTGCAGATCAATAAATAATAATGCTTAAATGCCCTTCAAAAACCAACTGCCAATCCAGCTTAGCTAATTCCGAAAAATTCCACTTTCTTATTACCTTTGTTTTTTTCAATAACTGGCTATGAAAACAAGCTGTCTGACATTACTATTTTTGCTTCCTGCCCTTCTTCTATTTGGCCAAAATCCCAATCTGAAGCTGGGCCTACTCAAATACAAAGGGGGCGGAGACTGGTATGCTGATCCAACGGCTTTGCCAAATTTGATACGATTTTGCAATCAGGAGCTTCAGACCAGCATTGATCCGGAGCCCGCTACTGTTGAGCCGGGAAGCATTGAACTATTCAATTATCCGCTGGTGCACATTACCGGGCATGGCAATCTGATTTTTTCGGAGGAAGAAAGCCGCAACCTACGTGCCTACCTGGAAGCCGGCGGCTTTCTGTACATTGATGACAATTATGGACTTGATCCTTATATCAGGCGGGAGATGAAAAAGGTTTTTCCTGATCAGGAATTTACCGAACTCCCAGCCAATCATCCGATTTACAATCAAAAATTCAAATTTAAAAATGGCCTACCCAAAATTCATGAACATGACAATAGGCCCCCTCAGGGTTTTGGCCTGTTTCATGAGGGGCGCCTGGTTTGCTTTTACACCTACGAGTCGGACTTAAGCGATGGCTGGGAAGACCCGTCAGTGCACAACGACCCACCGGAGGTTCGCCAAAAGGCCTTGCAAATGGGAGCAAACCTGATCACCTACGTTTTTAGTCATTAACATCAACAAAAAGAAATACTTGTGAAAGTACTTGCAATTAACGGAAGTCCGCGGAAACGCGGAAATACTCAACTTTTAATACAGAAAGTTTTCGAGCCGCTTCAGGCTGAAGGAATTGAAACCGAACTTTACCAACTTGGAGGCAAACAGGTACATGGGTGCACCGCCTGTGGCAAATGCCGCCAGGTAAAAGACGGACGATGTCACATTAAAAATGATGCTATAAACGAATGCATTGAAAAAATGCTTGAAGCCGATGCCATCATTCTGGGCTCGCCGGTCTATTTTGCTGATGTCAGCACCGAAATGAAGGCTTTAATTGACGTATCCGGCTATGTAACCCGAGGCAACGGCCACTTGCTCAAACGCAAAGTTGGCGCCGGAGTTTTAGCCGTTCGACGAGGCGGCGAGTTACATGCTTTCGAAACACTCAACAATTTCTTTTTAATCAGCCAAATGATCATCCCCGGCTCAAGCTATTGGAACTTTGCATTTGGAGGCCCGGAAGGAGCGGTTCTGGAGGATGCCGAGGGGATGCAAATCATGAAAACATTGGGTGAAAATATGGCTTGGTTATTGAAAAAATTAAAAGCCTGATCAAGCTTGAACTATGTGACAATCTGCTTGTTTTCAAGAATAAAATGACGATCATGAATTGGAATAAAGAAGCAGAGAAAATCACGAAAGAGTTCACATTTAAGAATTTTACCGAAGCGCTTCAGTTTGTCAATAAAGTCGGCGAATTAGCCGAAAGCATGGATCATCATCCTGATATCTTGATTCATGCTTACAAAAAAGTAAGCATCAGCCTGACCACACACAGCAAGGGAGGATTAACCGACAAAGACTATCAGCTGGCTGAAAAAATTGATAATATTTAACACATGCACGGGGAAAAGGAATGAAACACATTCCTTTTCCCCGTGCATAGAACCAAATTCCAGGCCTGTCAGGATGCATTGGGATTCAAACAACGAAAATGCATGAATTTACGCGTGAAGTTAAAATTCCTTTTTAACAATATTCTGAAGGGCTTACTCTGGATGGCAATTTTGGCAGCCTTGTATTTGCTTGCCAAGGAATACATTATTGCAGACAATCACGACATCTGGCTTGAACGATTTTACAGCCGCCCAATGCTTATCTACAGCATCTATATAGGCTCTGAAATATTATTCGGCCTGTTCCCGCCCGAAATTTTTATGCTTTGGGCTTACTTTAAAGGCGATGTGTGGCACTATGCCGCCAACGTCCTGTTTTTCGCCGGAGTTTCCTACGCTGCAGGCTATTTAGCATTTTTAATTGGGCGCTACCTGCGTAAAGTTGTTTTGTTTCGCTTTCTAGGTCGCAAGTTCTTTAGTAAATACTGGCCCTTGTTTCGTAAATATGGCTCCTTTCTGATTATCACGGCAGCCCTTACCCCCCTTCCCTGGTCGTTAATTAGCATGTTGGTTGGCACTACAGAATATCCCATGAAGAAATACCTAAACTTGGCCTTGTTTCGAATTCTGCGTTTTGGAGTCTACGGCTACATCATTTTTCAATCGCACCAATTGGCCTGACCGTGAATCTTCTGGGAAGCACAGCGGGAGCGCAATGCCTTATTTAGACAAGCTTTTTTCAACCAATCGACACCAATCTTGTTTAGTAAGTGAACTCTAAAGATGAACTATGTTTAAACGATTAAAAGAAAAATGGGAGGTGGAGTCAAACATACAGCTGGCCCTCATTTTCTTGGTTTTTTCCATATCAGGAAGTGGTGCTCTTGTCATACGAAAGTTGGTCTTTCACCTGGTTGATTATTCGCCGGAATGGCCATTCTGGCTGACTGCTGTGACTTATGTTCTTACCATTGTTCCGGCTTACCAGATCATGCTAATCTTTTTTGGCACCTTGTTTGGGCAGTTTGATTTCTTCTGGAAATTTGAAAAGAAACTTTTGCGGCGGTTTGGAATCAAGTTAGACAATTAGCCCAGCCCTGCTTTTGCCAAAATGGCGACGAGGCAACCAGAAAATTAACAGTTAATCAATCAAAGAAAAAAGCAATGGAAGTAGCAACATTTGGAGCGGGGTGTTTTTGGTGTACCGAAGCCGTTTTTAAAGAGCTGAAAGGCGTTGAATCGGTTGTCTCGGGCTACTCCGGAGGCGAAATTATCAATCCCTCCTACCGGGAAGTAACAACCGGACGCACAGGGCATGCTGAGGTTGTTGAAATTGAGTTTGATCCTGCCACAATCAGTTTTCCGGAACTATTGGAAGTATTCTGGGCAAGCCATGATCCCACCACCCTGAACCAGCAAGGAGCTGATATCGGTACGCAATACCGCTCAGTCATTTTCTATCACAATGAAAAACAAAAGCAGCTTGCTGAAACCATGAAACAGCAGCTCAATGATGAAAAAATATTTAATGCGCCGATAGTAACAGAAATTAGTCCCTGGCAGAATTTTTTCAAAGCCGAAATCGACCATCAAAGCTATTACCAAAACCACCCCAACCAAGGCTATTGCCAGTTTGTTATTGCTCCTAAATTGAGTAAATTCAGAAAGACCTTTCAAAGCAAACTAAAATAAGGCATCATAAAATTCAAACTGCTTTACCTCTCCTTATTTCTTGCACTAACAGTACCTGCTTTGGCTCAGCGTGAATTCAAAATGACTGAAGGAGACACCACATTTGTGATGAAACGTTACTTGTTTATGTATCTTCTGGCTGGCCCCGAATGTAGCCAGGATTCAACGGAAGCCAATCAAATACAACAACAGCACCTGGCTCATTTAAACAAGTAGGCCAAAACCGGAAAGCTTGTTATGGCAGGTCCTTTTCAGGATGGAGGAAATTATCGGGGACTGTTCATTTTTGATGTAGCAACCATAGCTGGAGCGCGAAGACCCCGCCGTTCAAAAAGGACGGCTAAAAATGCAACGCTTTTACTGGTGGGGAGCCAAAGGAACAGCCCTCCCTTAAACGCTAGTGAAACTCCATTTCAAAAGACAGTTAACTTCGGGCCAAATCGGTTAAAGTATTTTTAGTCCGGTCAAGGTAGTTGTCAATCTGGGCAGTGGTTTCAAAACCAACAATCATCATATCAACACACCCCAACCCAAGGACAAACTTCAGGGCGTGATTGATTTTATCGCTGTCGTTCCGATACTCTCCATTTCCAACTAATTTCATCCCAACAACTCCTTTCCCTTTCTCATGAAGCTGATTAATAACCTGAACAACTTCTGCCGGATCGGGCTTATCCATTGCAATACCGTAAGGATTAATTCGAACATGGACAATATCCACCCAGTCGCTCGCAGCAGCTGCTTTCATGGCATCCAACGAATGCACCGAAACACCATGAGCCCGAACTATGCCCTTATCTTTTAGCTTTTGCAGAATATCCATCTGTCGCTTTTGCGTGTCCGTCCACTCGCTATCCACCATGCAATGAATCTGAACCATGTCAAGGTAATCCGTATTCAATTCTTTTCTGAAACGGTCAATCACCACATCCGCATCCGGCCTTTCAGGTTCGGGAATACCTCCTGGACGAACCCATATTTTTGAGCAAAGTGTAATTTTTTCACGCGCCATTCCCTCCAGCGCTTCTTTCATTAAAGGATGTGTTCCGTAGCTGTCGGCACAATCGAAGAAGCGAATTCCACGCTCATAAGCATGCCGAAGTACCCCCAGGCTCTTGCTCTTGTCCTGGCGGGTCAAAAAAGCGGTACGCCCTCCGGCATGTACTCCAGTCCCAATCCCAATTAAGCTCGTCTCCAAGCCAGATTGCCCCAGCCTGATCGCCTGCAACGGATCGGTTGAAAAGCTGTTTTTGTCAGAAGCCAATAAAGGGTTTGAGAATAAAAGATGTGCTGTTCCCATCGATAAAGCAGCAACAAATTTTCGGCGAGTGAAGCTGGAAGCATCCATAGTTTCCTGATTTTAGTGTTGTTAGTTTCAACAAATATATCATAAAAAAGGTTGATCAAGCTGAATTTTAATGCCTTGAAGCTTGCCAGACAACATATAAAGATCAAAGCCAGTTTTGAAAACACCTGCCTATCTATATATTAGATACCTCGTAAAGCTTACCATTGGCTACCGATGCATCTCATGTCAAATCCGAATTGGACATCCAAATAACCTTTAGCATTCATAAAATGCGTTTTCTTTTCAGGTTCTATCCCAAAAGACTAAAAACAAAGCACTGCAAAAACACTCCCCAACGAAACAAGCCTCAAGAAGCTACAAGCTGACTATGAGCACCCTCACTCAACTAGTCCCCTTTTAAAATTCCATTATGAATCATGGTTCATAATAAAAAAGTTCATCCTCCCCAGAAACATGATAAAAATACAGGTTAATATTTTTTCGCTTAACATTAACTTCACAATGAGGGCCGTATTAATTAGACCCCTTTTAAATAAGATTTGAAGCCATACGATTGCTGTTTTAATTTTTATATTTGGTCGCGAAAATTATAGCGCAATCTATTCTAATTCACAATTATGAAGCAAATCAAATACATTACTCCTGAAGAAGCAGTAAAAGTTATAAAATCCGGAGATCGTGTTCACTTAAGTAGTGTGGCTGTTACACCACATACGCTTATCAAACCAATGGTCGAGCGTGGACGCGCCGGAGAGCTCTACGACGTTAAAATCCAACACATTCACGTGGAAGGAGAACTTGAGTATGCCAACCCCGAATTTGAAGGAATTTTCGTTTCCGAGCAATTCTTTGTTGGAGCCAACCTGCGTAAGCAAACGCAAGCGGGTTATGCCGATTACATTCCGGTTTTTCTGAGCGAGACTCAAAAGTTAATTCGTGAAGGTTACCTGAAAGTCAATGTGGCCATGATTATGGTGTCAACACCCGACAAGCATGGTTTTGTTTCACTCGGAACATCTGTTGACGCAACTAAAGCGGCTATTGAGTGTGCTGATGTTGTTATTGCAGCCGTTAACCCGAATGTGCCAAGAGCCTGGGGAGATGCCATGATCCACATCAATGAGATCGATTTATTTGTAGAAGATAACATTGAGCTTTATGCTCACGACATGGCTCCACTGACTGAAACGGATATTCAGATTGGTAAAAATGTAGCCGAGTTGGTTGAAGATGGTGCCTGCCTGCAAATGGGTATCGGTGGAATCCCCAATGCAGTACTGGCTCAGTTGGGCAACCACAAAGACTTGGGTGTTCATACCGAAATGTTTGCTGATGGTATTCTTCCTTTGGTTGAAAAAGGAGTGGTTACCGGAAAGCACAAAGCGATTGATAAAGGTAAAATGGTAGCCTCTTTCTTGATGGGAACCAAAAACCTGTACGACTTTGTAGACGATAACCCCATGGTAGCCATGATGGATGTTGCCCACACCAACAATGTGCACGTCATCCGACAAAATGATAAAGTAACAGCCATTAACTCAGCATTGGCTATTGACCTTACTGGACAAGTTTGTGCTGACTCAATTGGTATTAAACACTATTCAGGTGTTGGCGGGCAGATTGACTTTATCCGTGGTGCTGGCCATTCAAAAGGTGGTAAGCCCATTATTGCTCTACCATCGGTAACGGCCAAAGGGGTCTCTAAAATCAGCCCAATCCTCATTCCAGGATCAGGTGTTGTAAGTACCCGGGCTAACATGCACTGGGTAGTAACCGAGCAGGGAGCCGTTAACTTATACGGAAAGACCTTGCAAGAGCGTGCACGTTTGCTTATTTCAATTGCTCACCCACAACACCGTGAAGAATTGGAAAAAGCAGCCTATGAACGCTTCGGTTCTCATTTCCACTTTATACAAAAAACACAAAATGCATAATGCATAACAACAGGCAGGCTCGACCTGCCTGTTTTGGTATTTTAATGTTTTTAATAAAGAGAGAGTTTATTTTTTTAAATCAACTTCGAATTTTTGAGTCTTTTGTTTGAATATATTTCAAAGAAAGAAAAATGAAATCAGATCGTTTTGTTTTAGGAGCTCCAAGTAACTCTTCCCCGACTTTTCGCAGCAATGTGTCTGGTCCGCCAAAAGAGCAACACTCCTGAAACAGGCAAGCAGAAATACTTTATTAATCATCATAAATTAAATCAGCATGAGCGTATCACATATCGAACACATCGGAATTGCAGTTAACAGTTTAGAGGAAGCCATTCCTTACTATGAAAAGGTTTTGGGCTTAAAATGCTATGCCATTGAAGAAGTAGCAGATCAAAAAGTGAAAACAGCCTTCTTTAAAGTTGGCGACACAAAAATTGAATTGTTGGAGTCGACTGATCCTGAAGGACCAATTGGCAAATTCATTGAGAAAAAAGGTCAAGGCATTCACCACCTGGCTTTTGCCGTTGACAATGTTAACGAATCATTGAAAGAAGCTGAAGCCAATGGTGTCCGTTTGATTGATCAGACCTCACGTAAAGGAGCTGAAGGATTAAACATCGGCTTTTTGCATCCGAAATCAACCTTGGGTGTACTGACTGAATTTTGCAGCGAAAAATAACCAATTATCATTTATTCAATTACAATGAGCAATCAAGATAAAATCAACAAACTAATCGAGTTACGGGCTGAAGCCAAGCTTGGAGGTGGAATCAAACGCATTGAATCCCAGCACGCAAAAGGAAAATTCACAGCTCGCGAACGTATTGAAATGCTACTGGACGAAGGTAGCTTCGAAGAATTTGACATGTTTGTCACGCACCGTTGTACCAACTTTGGCTTGGAAAAAACCAAATTTATGGGTGACGGTGTAGTTACCGGACACGGAACGATTGACGGACGTGTTGTTTATGTATTCTCTCAGGATTTTACCGTATTTGGCGGATCATTATCTGAAACTTTTGCACAGAAAATTTGCAAAGTGATGGATATGGCCATGAAAGTCGGAGCTCCTGTTATTGGAATCAACGACAGTGGTGGTGCCCGTATTCAGGAAGGGGTTACCAGCTTGGCCGGATACGCCGAAATTTTCGAGCGCAACATCCTGGCTTCCGGAGTTATTCCTCAAATTTCTGCCATCTTCGGTCCTTGTGCCGGTGGAGCCGTTTACTCTCCTGCCCTGACTGACTTCATCATGATGACAGAGGAAAACTCGTACATGTTTGTAACCGGACCAAAAGTTGTTAAAACAGTTACCGGTGAAGACATCACAACCGAAGACTTAGGAGGTGGTAAAGTTCATGCCTCTAAATCAGGAGTTTCTCACTTCTTGGTAGAAAACGAAGAAGAAGGTGTTCTGATGATTCGCAAACTGCTTTCTTACCTTCCTCAAAACAATCTGGAAGAAGCACCAATCACCGAATGTGATGATCCAATCGATCGTCTGGAAGACTCATTGAATGAAATCATTCCGGATAACCCCAACCAACCATACGATGTAAAAGATGTGATTCACTCGTTGGCTGACTATGGTGAGTTCCTGGAAGTACACCGGAACTATGCTAAAAACATTGTCGTAGGTTTTGCGAAATTCGATGGACAACCGGTAGGAATTGTAGCCAACCAGCCCAACTACCTGGCCGGAGTATTGGACATCGAAGCTTCACGGAAAGCAGCTCGCTTTGTACGTTTCCTTGACTGCTTCAACATCCCAATCATTACCTTAGTTGACGTTCCTGGATTCCTTCCTGGTAGCGGACAAGAATATGGTGGTATCATTACTCACGGAGCCAAGCTTATGTTTGCTTACGGAGAAGCAACGGTACCAAAAATTACCATCACGCTGCGTAAATCATACGGTGGTGCACACGATGTAATGTCATGTAAACAATTGCGCGGAGACCTGAACTATGCCTGGCCTTCAGCCGAAATTGCTGTAATGGGTGCTGCTGGTGCTGTTGAAGTATTGGAAGGACGTAAGTTACGCGAGATTGAAGATCCGAACGAACGCGCTGAATTCATCGCCAAGCACGAAGAAGAATACAAGGAGAAATTTGCCAACCCATACCAGGCAGCTTCTTACGGATACATTGATGATGTGATTGAACCGCGAAATACACGGATCCGGATTATTCGGGGATTACAGAGCTTAGCAACGAAAAAGCTGGTAAATCCTCCTAAAAAACATTCAAACATTCCATTATAATCACACCGTAGTTATGAATAATTTATTAATCCTTTTGGCTTCTCAGATGGATTTCGGATGGACTGTTGCCTTGGTCGGCTTTATGATCGTATTTGTTGCACTAACCACATTGGTTATTGTATTCTTACGACTTCCGAAGTTGATCAACATGAACTTCAAACGGAAAGAACCGAAGAAAGCCAAATCCCATTGCGAAGAAGAAGATACTGATTGTCATATTCAAGGTAATGTTACCGCTGCAATTGGTATGGCTATTCATCTTTATTTTAAAAATCAACACGACGAAGAAAGCAATATTGTAACCATTAAAAAGGTACGTAAAGCTTATTCGCCATGGAGTTCAAAAATCTATAGTGTGACCAATAACTGGCCGCGATAACCGTTTCATTGCATAACAAAACAAAACATGAAAAAATATAAATTCACCATCAGTGGCGATGAGTATGATGTCCATATTAAAGACCTGGAAGACAACGTAGCCACCATCGAAGTAAACGGCACCAAATACGAAGTTCAGATCAAGAGCGAAGTTAAAGCAACTAAAACGCCTAAGCTGATTCGTAAACCTGTCGTTCAGCAACCCGGCGAAGGTATGATCAAGAAAAAACAGTCCAGCGGAGGCATGCAGGTAAAAGCACCACTCCCAGGAACAATCTTCAAGATGAATGTGGCTGTTGGCGACCAGGTGAAAGAAGGCGACACGCTGTTGATCATGGAAGCCATGAAAATGGAAAACCAGATCCTTGCAGAAAAAGATGGCCAGGTTTCTACCATCAAGGTGAAAGAAGGCGATGCTGTACTGCAAGATGATGTATTATTGGAAATTAGCTAAAAAAGATTCTGGTAATGAAAAAACTATTCTATATAATTGCTGCTTTGCTGTTGACGCTTCCCTCTTTTACAGAGGCGGCTGAAAACAGCGACTTGGCAAAATCGATTACGGATGGGAAATGGATTAACCGAAGCGACGGTTACGTGGCGTCGCCAACATTCGATCCCAGTGTAGACAAAAAGGAAGATTTTGAGTCAGCAAAACGCTACAAAACCCTTTCTTTTTCTGAAAACTACACTTTTACAATGGACTCGCTGAAACAGCGGTATTCCGGTAAATGGACGGTTAAGGACGACAAAATTGTTATGACGTTCAACCCCAAAACAGTAACTCACCTTTACAAAAACACTGATCCTAATGCTCAAGCAGGTGGTTATGTGTCAGAGGATGAAGTTTTGGAATTGGGTACCCGCCAACTGGTTTTGCAAGATGGCAAACTCTCCGGAGACGGCTATGAGTACAAAAACTATTCAGGAGCGGTGTCGGGCTTGTTTAACTTTTACGAGTTTTCTGGTTTTGCCAATGCTACCTGGAAGCACTTGCTGATGATGATGATCGGATTCATCTTCATCTACCTGGCTATTAAGTATGACTTCGAGCCGCTGTTGCTGGTTCCTATTGGTTTTGGTATCCTGATTGGAAATATCCCAATGTTCCAGGCTGTTGACTTCAACCTGAAACTGGGTATTTATGAGCCTGGTTCAGTAATGAACATTCTTTACCAGGGTGTTGTGCAAGGTTGGTATCCCCCATTAATTTTCTTGGGTATTGGTGCCATGACGGATTTCTCATCACTGATTTCAAACCCTAAATTGATGCTATTGGGTGCTGCCGCTCAAATCGGTATCTTCCTTACCTTTTTAGGAGCCCTTTGGATGGGATTTGCCCCACCAGAAGCCGGTGCCATCGGTATTATTGGTGGAGCTGACGGCCCTACGGCTATCTTTATTTCATCGAAGTTGGCTAACGGATTGAACGTAATGGCCAATGGCGAAACGGTGAAAAACCTGATTGGACCAATTGCGATTGCGGCCTACTCCTACATGGCCTTGGTACCAGTAATTCAACCACCGGTAATCAAATTGCTGACGTCGAAAAAAGAACGCTTAATCCGGATGAAACCTCCAAGAGCAGTTTCGAAACTGGAAAAAATTCTGTTCCCGATTGTTGGCTTGATCTTAACGGCCTACATTGCCCCTTCTGCCCTTCCGCTATTGGGTATGTTGTTCTTCGGTAACCTGCTGAAAGAATCAACTGTAACAAAGCGTTTGGCCGATACGGCGAACTTTGCCCTGATCAACACCATTACTATTCTGCTTGGAATTACGGTAGGAGCATCAACTCAGGCTGATGTCTTCCTGACTCCTTCATCAATCAAAATCTTCATGCTTGGAGCCATCTCGTTTGTGATTGCTACAGCCGGAGGTGTGATTAGTGCTAAAATCATGAACTTGTTCTATAAAAAAGAGAATAGAATCAACCCAATGATTGGAGCAGCCGGAGTATCTGCCGTTCCAGACAGTGCCCGTGTGGTTCAAACAATGGGACTGAAAGAGGACCCAACCAACCACCTGCTAATGCATGCCATGGCTCCAAACGTTTCCGGAGTGATTGGTTCAGCCATCGGTGCTGGTATCCTGCTTAGTTTCTTAATGTAAGAAATACATATTTCGATATGTTTTAAAAGGCTGTTCTCGTGGAGAGAACAGCCTTTTTTTTGTATACTTGTATTCTTTAACCTAAAACAACACGATCATGAAGAAATTGCTACTTCTTAGCATTTGCATTTGCTTTTTATTTTCTGCACAAGCACAAGGTCCGGATGCTTTCCCTGAAAAGACCTTGAATGTCTTGGTGTTCTCCAAAACATCAGGCTGGAAACATCGTTCCATCTCCAGTGGGTTAAAAATGTTTAGTGATTTGGCAACAACCGAAGGCTGGAACCTAACAGCAACCGAAGATGCTAATCTATTCACCATGGACTTTCTGGTTAACTTTGATGTAGTGGTATTTTTAAACCCCACCCTGGACATTTTAACTGATAAGCAGCAGATGGCCTTTGAAAACTTTATGAAGACAGGAAAAGGCTTTGTTGGCGTTCATGCTTCGGCCGACTGCGAATACGACTGGGAATGGTATGGCCAACTGAATGGAGCCTATTTCCTGAACCACCCCCCCTCTCAAAAAGGAACTGTAATTTTTGAAGATCATAACCACCCCGCCATGAAAGCTTTTGAAGGTATGAATAAGTACACCACGGTTGATGAATGGTACACCTTTAAAGCCAATCCACGAGCCAAGGTAAATGTTCTGGCACGTCTGGACGAATCATCCATTAAAAAATCGGAAAATGATAAGTGGAAAATGGGCGACCATCCATTAATTTGGTGGCAGGAATTTGAAGGAATCCGGTCTTTCTATTCAGTATTCGGACATACGCATGAGGCATTTGAAGATCCAAAAATTCAAGCACACTATGCCGGTGCCGTCAACTGGGCCGGTAAAAGATAAAGAACAAACTGGACGAAAAAAGAGCCGGTAGCGTTAAACGTTACCGGCTCTTTTATTTTTATCAAACTGTATCACGATCAGATTCCGGATGCTTCATATTCCCCTAAGCAGCCGGCATAACCCGCTTTCTAGAGGAAATAAGAACTTGCCAGTCCTTTGGCCAGCAACAAGTCATTCAAACAATAAAAGTCGCCTATGGCCCTTATATTTTCATGACTGGTAAGCACCTCCTCAGGAACCCGGATGTACAAAACAGCCAGATAGCGACCATATTTTCCTTTGGTGTCTTTAATTGTTTCAACGATCGCCAAGCTTCCTTTTCGGATTAAAGATTTAACAAAATCAGAAGAAGCTTTCCCCAACTGATACTCGGGCGAATCTTTACGAACACCATAAACCTCGGGGGTATTCACGCCATAAAGTCGAATCCGTTCCTTGCGCACCCACACGCTCATCCCCAAGTCGATGTCTACATCATAAGTATCGCCATCCACTACCCTTTGTATTTCTGCTTGATATTGAAACATGGTTGTCAGTTTTAGAATTACAAAGTATAATGTACAAAAAATGCTGCCAAAATTGACAGCATTTTTAAAATTATTTAGGAAGTTGCATCCCTCGTTCTTTGGCCATTTGCTCTAACCTTTTTTGGAAGTTAGACTTTTTAGCCGGCCCTTTCTTTTTGTTGGCGTACAGCTGTACCCGTATTTTATCCTCGTCAATCAAACTCCGGAACAAATACATTTGCCCGATGGTAATCAGGTTGGCCAGGAAATAATAGTAACTCAAACCTGAGGAGTAGTTATTCAAAATAAACAGGAACATAACAGGCATGATGTACATCATTGTTTGCATACCTGGCATTTGCTGGCTGCTTGCCGCCTGTGAGTTCAGTTTTGTTGAGAAAACAGTGGTCACTGTCATTAACAAACAGAACAAACTCACGTGATCGCCATAGAAAGGGATCGTAAATGGCAGATTCAAAATAGAATCATACGATGACAAGTCGGTTGCCCACAAGAAGCTTTCCTGCCGCAGCTCGATAGAGGTTGGGAAGAAAAAGAACATCGCAATCAGAATCGGGAACTGAAACAACATAGGTAAACAGCCTCCCATCGGATTTACGCCTACTTTCTTGTACAGGGCCATGGTAGCCTGCTGTTTTTCCATTGGCTTGTCTTTGCCAAACTTCTCATTCAACTCATCAATCTCCGGCTTCAACGCACGCATTTTGGCTTGTGAGATGTATGATTTATAGGTAAATGGGAAAACAATCAGTTTGATAAATACCGTGAGCAGGAGAATGATGATCCCAAAATTGTCGATGTATTTCCGCAGAAAGTTGAACGTTGGGATAATCAGGTATTTATTTACCGGACGAACAATGGCATATCCCAAATCAATCAAGCGCTCCAACGACAAATCATACTGTTTTAATGTATTGTAATGGTTGGGGCCGAAATAAAACTGCATGTCATAGTTTTCCGTTGTTTGGCCTTCAAAAGGAAAAGCAATATCGGTAAAGAAGCGCCCCAGGTGTTTCGGATCATCTTCCAAATACTCATAGCGCACATCGGCTGTTGGGAAAGCTTCATCAGCAATAATTGTTGAGTTGAAGAACAATTGCTTCATGCTAATCCATTTCACTTTGGTCGTCAGAGTTTCCTCACTGGTCTTGGCCGTACTTAATTTTTCCACGTCATCTTCAAAAAACTTGTAGTTGATCGTAGTGTAACGGTCTTCTCCGTACTGTGATTTACGCTCCAAGCGTGGAGCTGTAAAAGCCCAGTTGAAATTAAGGTAGTTGGTGTTTTGCGAAAGTAGCTGATTCAGCCCTTGACTTGTTACATCAAACCCAACCATAAAAGAGTTATGCGCCAGCGTGTACTCGTATTCCAAGTAACGACCGTTTCCGGCATTCAACCGCATGCTCAATGTTTTGCTCCCTCCTGGGTGCTCTTCGTTAAATTTTACGCGGCCTTCTTTGCCTTTGTCAACTTCCGGGCCATTAACTACAAGCTGGCTTTGTCCGGAAGAAGGAACAAAATACAGGTCATCCGTGCGAATGCTCCGATTCTCTGAAAAGAAATTGAACCCAAACAAGTTATCATCCCCTTCAAACAAGATCAAGGGCAATGAATCATAGGTTTGGTAATCTTTCAACTCAACCGAATAAATTTTTCCTCCTTTGGTTGAAACCTTAATTTTCATCAGGTTATTTTCGAGGGTAATGAATTGCTCCTCACCCACTGCAGCTTCACCAAAAGCGCCGTATTGATCTCTGATACTTTTGGCAACAGTTGAAGAGTCATCATCAAAGTTCCCCTGAAGCGCTGCTGACTGCTCCACCTCTTTAATCTGAGCCAAAGCTTCAGCTTCCTTGGCCCGCGATGCTTCTACCTGTGCGATGGAGTCCTGCCTTCTTTTTGCGGCTGCAATCTCTTCTTCTGACGGTTGGTTTAAGTAGCTAAACCCAATCAGAATGGTAAAGATCAGGACGATCCCGATAATCGTATTTTTATCCATATAAATGTTTTTTTCTTTATTAGCTTATAGTTGCCTTAACGAAAGCAACAAATAACGGGTGTGGATTTAAAACCGTACTGCTGTATTCCGGGTGAAACTGAACACCAACAAACCACTTGTGGTTCTGAATTTCCATCACTTCAACCAGGTCCGTATCCGGATTAATCCCCACAGGCTTCATATCAGACTGCTTGAATGCCTCCAGGAAGTCGTTGTTAAACTCATACCGATGACGATGGCGTTCCCGGATGTCGGTTTTTCCGTAAGCTTTATAAAAATTAGACTTCTTATTTACAATGTGGCAGTCATAAGCACCAAGTCGCATGGTTCCGCCTTTTTCGGTAATTCCTTTTTGGTCTTCCATCAGGTCAATCACCGGAGCCGTTGTTTTATCATTCATTTCGGTTGAATCTGCTCCAGTCATTCCCAATACATTTCGGGCATATTCGATAACAGCAATTTGCATCCCTAAACAAATTCCGAGGAATGGAATATTATTCTCACGCACGTATTGGGTTGCTTTTATTTTTCCTTCAATACCACGATGCCCAAATCCCGGAGCAATAATCACACCTTTCAAGCCCTGAAGTTGTTCTTCAACATTCTCAGGAGTTAACTCTTCCGAGTGTATCCAGCGCAGTTTAATTTTTGCACGGTTGGCTGCTCCAGCATGAACAAGTGCTTCAACAATTGACTTGTAAGCATCCTGCAATTCAACATACTTTCCTACCAGGCCAATCTCAACTTCTTGTTCCGGATTTTTATGCTTACGCAAAAACTCGTTCCACTCTTTCAGGTCTGGTTCAGTTTTGGATGGCAATTTCAGCTTTTTCAAGACCGTTAAGTCAAGCTTTTCTTCCTGCATCTTATTGGGAACCTCGTAAATTGTTGAAACATCGATGGACTGGACAACAGCATCAATATCAACATTACAGAAAAGAGCTACTTTTTTCCGAATACTAATCCCCAAATCATGCTCGGTGCGCAATACCAGTACATCTGGCTGCACCCCGTTTTCAAGAAGCATCTTAACAGAATGCTGTGTTGGTTTGGTTTTAAGTTCGCCCGAAGCGGCCAGGAAAGGAACTAAGGTCAGGTGAATAACCAGTGCATTGGAGCCCAACTCCCATTTTAGCTGACGAACAGCTTCTACATAGGGAAGTGATTCGATATCACCTACGGTTCCACCAATCTCCGTCACAACTATATCGTAATTGCGCTTATTGCCCAAAAATTTGATTTTCCGCTTAATTTCATCTGTAATGTGCGGTATAATTTGAACTGTTTTTCCCAAGTAATCACCGCGACGCTCTTTGTTGATCACCGATTGGTAAATCCGCCCGGTAGTCACATTGTTTGCCTGCGAAGTGGGAACATTTAAAAAACGCTCATAATGACCTAAATCCAAGTCGGTTTCGGCACCATCGTCCGTTACAAAGCATTCTCCATGTTCGTATGGATTTAGTGTTCCCGGATCAACATTAATATAGGGATCCAACTTTTGTATGGTGACAGAATATCCTCTGGCTTGCAATAACTTAGCCAATGAGCTGGCTAAAATTCCTTTTCCTAATGAGGAGGTCACACCTCCTGTGACAAAGATGTACTTCGTTGCTGACAAAATCGTATATTTTTATTAGTTCCTAAAAACCCACAAAGTTAATCAATAAAAATTATTGAGCTTTAAATTCGATCCATTATAATTCAAAAATTAACCATTAAAAAACCCGCTAAATTTAGCGGGCTTGGTATTTTTGAAGTTAATCTTCATCATCCATCGAGTCGATTATATTAATCTTCTCTTTTAGGAATTCAATTTTTTCTTCAGTGTCCTGGATCTTTCGATTGACATCATCAATCAATGATTCTGCATTCTTCGTATTGGCAAAAAATCCAATATTGTTGTTTAATAGAGTCAGGTCGTTCTCCAGTTGCTTCAGTTTATTGACATATTTATCGCGCTCATAGCGCATTTTATTATTGCCTCGGGTAGTACCTGAAATATTGGACATTTTAGTTTTAAACTTCAACAAATCACGCTGCTGATCATCAATTTTCAGGCTATCAAAGTGCTTATTGATGGCATCTCTGAACTCATTCTGAACCACATCCTTTTCTTTAAATGGCACATGCCCGATGTCCGTCCAACGACGTTGAAATTCTTTAATATTGGCCAAATCAATGGCTTCGACCTTGGTTAATTTGTAGTTCTTTACTTCCTCAATCAAATCCTTTTTCAATTGCAGATTATCCACCTGCTCCTCATCCACATGATGAAAATGATTGGATTTATTATCGAAGAAAAAATCGCAGGCTGCCCGGAATCGTTTCCAAATGACATCCGAATGCTTACGTGGAACCGGCCCGATTTCTTTCCATTTTTTCTGAATCCGAATAAACTCATCGGTTGTTTTACGCCAGTCCGTACTGTCTTTCAAGGCTTCGGCCTGAACACACAAGTCTGTTTTCATTTGCAGGTTATTCATCTGCAATTCTTTATTCTGAGCGTAAAATTCTCGTTTTGCGTCAAAGAATTGATCACAGGCACTGCGGAATCGTTCATAAATCCGATTGTTATCCTTCTTAGGGGCAAAACCAATCGTTCGCCACACTTTCTGAAGCTCAATCAGCTCGCGCGACTTTTTGTCCCATTCCCGGTGGTTTTGGATTTGATGATTCGCAATTTCTTCGGCCTTTTCACAAAGAACCGTTTTGGCCTCCAGGTTTTTCTTCTGCTCTTGCTTGCGTCCTTCAAAATACCCTTGATGCTTTTTATTTATTTGCGCAGTGGCTGCTTTAAAGCGCTCCCACAGTTCCTCCTTTTTATCGCGCGGAACAGGACCAATTTCACGCCATTGCTCGTGGTATTTTTGCAAAATATTGAAGGCTTTAATGATGGATGGCTCCACCAAAAGCTCCTCAGCTTTTTCACAAAGAATAATTTTAGCTTCCAGGTTTTTCTTTAGATCCAAATCACGCAGTTCGCGATTGATTTTAATATAGTCGTAGAAGTTTTCAACATGGTGATGGTAGGTTTCCCATAAATCTTTCAACTTCGATTGCGGAACCAGACCTATTTCACGCCACTCCTGCTGCAAGTCCCTGAATTCCTGAAAAGTCTTATTGATTGATTCTTTCCGATTGACCAGATTTTTTATTTCATCAATAATCTCATATTTCCGCTGGAGGTTCTCTTCTTTTTCATCTTCCAGCTGGCGGTGTTGTTTATTTCGTAGCTGACGGAAATCTTTTAATAAGTTGCGCAAATCTTCTTCATAGGGCGTATTGGAGGCTTCAAAATCTTCTTCATTGCCTCCTTCTTCCAAAAAGACCTTTTTTTCAGCATCAGCAATTGCCCGATGCTTTTTATAGAAATTGATTTTGATGCTATCGATATCTGCCTTGATATCTTCATTGGCATGATTTTCCAGCAAGTCACGCAAGGCATTAATCAACTCCACTTCACCTAAAGCAGTGTAATCGATCATTTCCCGAACCGGCTTTTCTTCAACACTTCCAGCGTCAACTGACTTCTCAGTCTCTACTTTGGCGGATGCTTCACCTGAAGACTCGATGTTTTCTTCATCTTTTTCTTTTTCATCCTGATTTTCAACAACTGGTTCGTTTTTCAGCTCGGCCTTCACCTCCTCCTGAGCTTCTTCCCCAGATATGGGCTGTTCCACTTCAGAATCCGGCTCCTTTTCCGTTGGTACCGTTTCTTCCTTAGCGGAAGTTTCATTTTCTTCTTTCACTTCAGAGTTCTCAACCTCTTTGGATTTCAAGGTATTCTCAGGGATCAATTCAGGTGCATCAGCAGCACCATTTTCCTCAGGTGTTGCTTTTAACTCTTCGTTCGAGTTTTTTAGGTCTTCAGGTGTCATGTAATATAAATTTAAATTACTAAGTAATTATCAGAGAATTAGGCTCCTCTTCTGTATACGAAAATATAATATAATGTACGAATACTCAAAGAAATCAGCAATAAAGTAAGAAAAACATCCACTCAGAAACAACAAATGCCGCTTAAATAAGCAGCATTTATTGTTTCCAGCTCAATTTTCGAGCTTATGCGATTTCAATTTCGCGTTTCACAGGAATGGCTTCTTGTTTCTTTTCCAGGCTAATAGTAAGAATACCGTTGGCTACTTCGGCGTGAATTTTATCCTGATTCAATTTATCTGAAAGTTTGAATTTCTTTTCGAATTCTCTTTTTCGAAATTCAACCCGTGAATAGCTTATTGCATCTTTCTCGTCGGTTGGTTCTTTTGCTTTAGCCTCTTCTAAATTGCTTTTTACAAGCAGTACGTTATTCTCTATGGCTATTTTGATTTCGTTCTTTGAATATCCCGGAACCAACAATTCCAAAACAATTTTAGAATCACTTTCAAGCACATTGGTTGACGGAGAGTAAGTCAACTCTTTCTTTTCAAGACGATCAGAGGCGCCATTGGTATTAAAAAAGTCGTTTAATAAAGCGTCAACTGGATTGATACCATAAACCGGGCGATTCACATTTACTAGTTTCATAATTTGTTTCCTCCTAACTAATTGTTTGTTTCTAATTTTTATATTTTTTTTCTAAAATTTATTCGTTTTGACTGCCTAATTTCAAGTTCTGTTCCAACAGTAACTTTCAGACAAATCGTTCAAATCAGGACTCAAGATTGCGTCATTATTTCCGAATATAGCAAAAACATCAAGCCATTTTGTCATGTTATATATTATTCTAAATACGTTGTTTTGATTTTTGAGCGCTCCGAATTGCAAAATGTTGCTACTTTTGCAGCAAAATTTAGAACTATGCGCATTGACATTTTAACCGTTGTACCCGAATTACTGGAAAGTCCCTTTAGCCATTCAATCATCAAACGCGGCCAGGACAAAGGATTAGTTGAAATCCATGTGCATAATATTCGTGATTTTTCGACCGACAAACATAAGCGCACCGATGACTATGCGTTTAGCGGCGGCGCGGGCATGGTTATGACCATCCAGCCCATTGAAGCGGCTATTGAGCATTTGAAATCGCAGCGCGAGTACGATGAAATTATTTACACCAGCCCGGATGGAGAGCAATTTTCACAAGGAATAGCCAATCAACTTTCGTTAAAAGGCAACCTGATGATTCTTTGTGGTCACTACAAAGGCGTGGATCAGCGTGTCCGGGAGCATTTAATCACTCGTGAGCTTTCCATTGGAGATTACGTACTTACCGGAGGAGAATTGGCTGCAGCTGTTATGGCCGACAGTATTGTAAGGCTGATTCCTGGCGTAATTTCGGACGAAACATCAGCTCTTACCGATTCTTTTCAGGACAATTTGCTGAGCCCGCCCGTTTACACCCGGCCTGCCGACTACAAAGGCTGGAAAGTACCTGAAGTGCTGACCAGTGGCAATGATCGCAAAATTAACGAGTGGAAAGAGAAGCAAGCCTACGAACGCACCAAAAAGCTTCGCCCTGACTTGCTTAAAGGAAACTAACCCCGTCGGCAAATAACATTATACGGACACATACGGCACTTTCGATCGTCTTCTGTTTGTGTGTACACATTGTCTTTGCTAAAGATTTCGGCTAAGAATTCATCCAGGCTCGCCTGAAAAGCTTGGGCTACTTGCTGGTAATGGAGCAATTCATTTCCGCGCAATACCTCCGGATGAAACTCATCGCCAAAAAAATCATCGATTTTATAAATAGTCGGAAGCAAGTTTGTTTGGCCGGTTGATCGTTGAAATATTTCAGAATAAATAAGGGTCTGAAAAATTTCTTTGGGCCTTCCGTGTTTATCCCGTTCATAAAACTGATCGATCTCTTTGAAGCTCAGTTTCAGGCTACGCCCCGTCTTGTAATCGATAATCCGGGTTCCGTTGGCGGTTTCGTCAATCCGGTCAATTGTTCCTCCCATCAAAATCTGCTGTTTCCGATCTCCCAGATCAACATCAAACAGAGCCTCGTATTGCCCTTCCAACGCCACTACCCGAAACGGAGCAAAGGCCAGGTCATTCATCAGCAACTGGCGCAAATAAGTTTCCAGATGATCTTTCACAAGAATATTTTTTCCCGCTATCCGAACGTCATTCAAATTCTTATCCTTATAATATTCCTTGGCAAAAGCCGCCCGGATCACCTGTTCAATTTTTGACTTATTTACCAGCAAAGCTTTCAAATGATCTTTTTGAACTTCTTTCCCCACAAAATCCAGGTAGAGCAACTCCATGGCATAGTGAAACAAGTTTCCGAATAAACGAGGGTCCACATCCTCCAGAACATCATCGGTTTCTTTAATGAAGGCGATATGCTTAAAGTAAAACTTTAACTTACAGTCGAGATAGGTATTTAGTGCGCTGGGACTTAGCTTGCGTTCCGTATAATTCTGAAGTAACTTTTCCTGATGCGCCGCCGTAGCCGGAATTGCAATCGGAGCATTGCCCGATGACTTAAAATTGAAATCGAAATAATATTCTTTGGGCTTCTCTTCCGAATCATACTTAAGCTGAAACAAATAGCGGCTCATCTCTCCTGAATTCAACCCGTCAGTGGCGGAGTTGTACACCAACACCACTTCTTCGGCCCGATGCAACAGACGGTAAAAATAATAAGCATACATGGCATCGTGCTCTTCGTAAGCAGGCAAGCCAAAAGCCTTTCTCAGGTGATAAGGAATAAATGAATGGACAGGCGTTGACTTGGGCATTTTGCCTTCGTTTACAGAAAATAACACGACCTTTTTGAAGTCGAGCAAGCGCGTTTCCAAAAAACCCATTACCTGTAATCCGGTCAATGGCTCCCCTTCAAAAGGAATGGAAACCCGCTGAAGGTATTGAACAAGCAAGCGAAAGAACAAGGAAACCGATACTTTGGCATCTCCCAGCTCTGCAAGCGTATCGACCAATCGCTGAATCGAGAGATAAGCCTGATAAAGGTACTCTCCTTCCAGTTTTATGGGGCTCTCTTCCCCACTCGAGAAACGCAAGCCCAACATGCGAAGAATATCCATAAAGTAGTGGGCACAATCCTTCCAATTGGATGGAGAGAAAAAAAGCAGACTCAGCAAAGCATTGCGCTCCAGCTCCTGTTTTCGGATGTAAATTTTGTTTTTACTCAGAATCTCAGCGACTAATCCCTTAGTCTCATCACTAGCAACCAGCTGGTGTTTCAGCAAAGCCAAAACCGGACGATGATAAAAAGCTGACTCGCCATCCATTCTGCGACTGTTTTTCTGCAAGTCAATCAGCAAGGTGATCAAGCTGTAAACAGGCGTACTCTGCAGCGCATACCCCATGGTTATATTAATCTGCTTGAAACGGGCTCCGGCTGCGGAAATCACCGGCACCAGCATACTTTCATCAGATAATACCAGAGCCGTATCATCAAAACGATTGGCCTTAATATCCTCCTGAAACAAGTTTCGATAATGAATAACTTGCGCCTGCGCCACTTGCCCAGGTACCGACACCAAACTAATTTTGGTATTTTTTTGTGCTCCTGCATCCAACTCAAAACCTTCAGGAGCCGGAAATTCCAATCTGTTTCGACGAATAAAAAGCCCGGCTTCCTGCGAAGAGTCATTCAGCAGCTGCTCCTCATAATCCCAAAAGAAAAGCGCTTTTCCGGCTGACTGGAACCGTTTAAACAAATTATTTTCGCAACGATTTAAGGCATTGAAACCCACAAAAACAAACTGATCACCTTCCGGCAAACCAATTTCGCCATCTTCAAGCTTTTCAACGATTTCACGATAAACCAAGCCTGTGTAGCCCGAATTCTGCTTCAGCAGTTCCTGGCGAAACCGTTTATAAATGGCAGGTAACTTATTCCAGAAAGCCACAAACTTGTCACGATTCACCGAACTCTCCGAACGCCCAAGACTTCCCCAAAAAGATTCAATTGCTTTTTTTTGTTCTTCAGTCAGGTAATCAAAGCGGGATTCCACTTCTTTGATGTCTTCAATATTCTGAAACAAATCACTGGAATCCAGTCTGTATTTATCGATATCATTAAAATCATTAAGCAGAATTTCCCCCCAAAAGAAAAAGTCATCCAGACTTTCCTCATGCCCTGTTTCGGCCACATAAATGCGGTGCAAATGCAGAATCAGACTAATCTGGTCTGATATTTGCATTCCCGACATTCGTGACACCAATTCGTCGATTGTTATGGCTTCTGGCCCAATAATCGGCGATTCGACCAGTTCATTTAAATAAGCATTAAAGAAAACACTGGCTCGCCGACTCGGAAACACCAACGAAATGCGGTTAATGTCAGAACCATAAGTCGCAAATAAATAACGGGCTACCTGGGTTAAAAAAGGGGTCATGCTAAAAGATTTGTTGTTAAAGATAATACTAAAATTCAGCCGAGCAGAAAAGATTTTTTACCATTTGAAATAAAGCGATCAGAATGAATAAATTATAAATTTAAAATAATGACTATGAAAACGAGCAGATTAATTTTGATACTTCTTGTATTTAGCCTGAGTGGCTTTGCGCAAACTGAACTTAATCCATTGGTTTCAACGCCCTATATTGAAGTAACCGGAGAAGGTGAAATGGAAGTAGTTCCGGATGAGATTTTTCTTCAATTTACCTTAAAAGAGCGCTATGAGGGAAAAACCAAGATAAACATTGAAGACCTCGAGAAGAAATTGAAACAACACCTGAAGGTCAATAAGTTTGACCTAAGCAAACTCAGTCTGGCCAATGCTGACGCTGATTTTGTAACCATCAAACGAAAAAACAAGGATATGCTGGCCTCAAAAAACTACCTGCTGGAAGTTGGCAGCACCAGCGAACTGGCAAACGTTTGGGAGATTCTGGATGAAATTGATGCCCAGAATGCCCACATTCAACGCGTAGACCACAGTCAGATGGACGATTTCAAAAAAGAAGTCAAAATCAAGGCCATTAAAGATGCCCGGGAAAAAGCCAGTTATTTGCTCGAAGCTGTTGACCAAAAACTGGGGAAAGTACTCTTCATCCAGGAACGGGCAAACTTCATCCAGCCTTACGCAAAAAACATCCTCATCCGGGGAACTGCGTCAATGATGAATGAAAGCAGCATCGAGTCGGAGCCCGAAATTTCATTCGAAAAAATGAAACTCAGCTACAAAGTATTTACGCGCTTCGCCATTGGCGAATAGCCCGTCAATTCAGGCATTCACCCCTTCGCAGCAAGGGTTCAGGAATGCCTGGATTTTCTTGTTTTTCACCTCGAATAAAACTAACTTCACCCGGACCAATAGTAAGCAAAACTAAACCTGTCAGAAAAAATTCCGACTTATGAAAACACGAATCAGCCTGCTGTTAACCGTCCTTTCTTTTTCGGTTTTGGCACAAACTCCGGCTTTTGATAAAAACGCGGAACTTGGCCGGGGAATCAACCTGGGCAATATGCTTGAAGCCCCCAGCGAAGAAGCCTGGGGCAACCCGTTCAAGGATGAATACATGTTGACCATAGCCAGTATGGGCTTTGATCATGTCCGTATTCCCATTCGCTGGGAAACCGAAGAGCGGAGTTTAGCACACTCCCCCTACACCATTGACGATGCTTTCTTACAACGCATTCAGCACGTAGTCGATTTAGCCCTTAAAAACAAGATGCACGCAATTATCAACATGCATCACCATGAAGCCTTATTTGAAAATCCGGAGGAAGAAAAGCCCCGGTTTCTGGCCATGTGGGAGCAGCTTTCCACTCATTTTGCAGATTATCCAGACAGCCT
Organism: uncultured Sunxiuqinia sp.; assembly: GCF_947495665.1. Classification (GTDB taxonomy): domain Bacteria; phylum Bacteroidota; class Bacteroidia; order Bacteroidales; family Prolixibacteraceae; genus Sunxiuqinia; species Sunxiuqinia rutila. The sequence goes on along the minus strand of NZ_CANLZV010000002.1, from coordinate 344,098 downwards.
GATTTTTGAACTGTTGAATGAGCCACATAACAACCTAACCGCTGAAAAATGGAATGTATTTTTAGCCGAGGCTCTTCAGACTATCCGCCGCACCACCCCCAATCGCTTTATTTTAGTCGGAACTGCAGAATATGGAGGACTTGGCGGGTTGTCAAAATTGCAAGTTCCGAACGACGACCGGCTCATTCTGACCCTTCACTACTACAATCCCTTTTCGTTTACCCATCAAGGTGCCGAATGGGTTGGTCCTGAAGCTGACCAATGGCTGGGGACAGAATGGCATGACACTGAAACGGAACGGCAAAAAGTACAAGCTGACTTTGAAGCAGCGATCCAGTTTAGCGCCACCAACAACATCCCGGTTCATGTTGGTGAATTTGGAGCTTACAACCGGGCCGACATGGCCTCGCGTGTGCGTTGGACCACCTACCTTGCCCGGTATTTTGAGTCTCAAAACTTTAGCTGGGCCTACTGGGAATTTAGTGCCGGTTTTGGCATCTTCAGACCTGCAACTCTGACCTTCAGGCACGAACTGGTTGACGCCTTACTGAAAAATGAGTTGCCCGAGCCAACGCCGGTTAACCGGAAAGAACTGTTTAAGACAGAGTTTAACCAGAATGGCGACCTGGAAGGCTGGAAACTGTACAACAACTCAGGCGCTTCTTCCACAGGCTTAGTCAGCCAGGGAGAGCTGTCGCTCGAAATCACCAATGGCGGGACTGAAAACTGGCACATTCAACTTGTCCTCAATGAGCTGGTTTTAGAAAAAGGCAAAACCTATGAAGTACAGTTTAAAGCAAAGGCCAGCGATGGCAGACCAATCAGTATTTACACCGGAATGAATCAGGAACCATGGACCTCATACAGTGGCAACTCCACATTCAACATGACTGCGGAGTTGCAGACTTATTCGTTCAGTTTTCAGATGCAAAACGACACGGACTCCAAAGCCCGCCTTGTCTTCGATTTAGGGGATTCAAGCACCAATTTTGTTTTGGATGAAATCGGACTTTATGAAATAAGCCTTGGAACGGATAGCTCAGCTTTGAAAGAGAAAAAGTCCTATTTCTACCCCAACCCGACCAATGGCATTCTTAACTTCACCAAAGCCGATAGTGCCGGGAGAACCTCTATTTACAACTTCTCCGGGCAACTGATGATGCAGAAGGTCATTTCCACCGACTTGCAGATTGATTTAAATGAACTCCCCCATGGCCGCTACCTGATCCGATGGCCATACAAAGGAACCATGCTATCGGGAAAGCTGATCAAATCGAATTAACAAGCTAGCGAGCTGCGGCAACATCTTCCTCAGTAACCGGAGGAAGCTCATTCCCAAAATTGGCACGAACATAAGAAACCACATCTGCCACTTCCTTATCAGACAGAAAATTGTGCGGGGGCATCAAATTATTATACACTTCGCCATTGACTTCAATCTCTCCACTTTGACCATTAAGGACAACCTGAATTATTTTAGCCTGATCCTTAGTCCACTCATTTGGCCCAACCGGAGGATACATGCCTGGAACTCCTGAACCATCTGCCTGGTGACAGGTCAGGCAATATTTTTCATAAACGGACTTTCCGGGATGAACTTGCTCCACGGGGCCGGAGTCAGCACTTTCCATAGATTGTTGAAACTTTTCGGTTTGTTGATCACTGGTTGACGAACTACTTTGCGTGCACGAACTCCCAACAAGTGCAACGATAAATGAAAGGGAAATAATAAATACTCTCACAAATTCTTTATTAAAAATTGATACTTCTGACTTTCTATCTTGAAACATGCTTTTGAAGTTGTTTGTGGTGAAGTTAGGGACTGATAAATTCAATAAAAACCGAATTTTTCTCATCACTATTCATACATGATTCGCCAAACCCTTCCTTGCACATCATCGGTAACAAACAACGACCCATCGGGACCTTGCGCCAGTCCACAGGGACGATAGGCCGCATCACGCGGGCTGTTTACTACGTCAACACCAGCAAATCCGTCGGCAAAAACTTCCCAATCTCCAGATGGTAGCTTTCCTTTAAAAGACACAAAGGCCACAAAGTAGCCTTCCTGCACTTCCGGGGCGCGGTTCCACGAACCATGAAACGCGATAAAAGCTCCGTTTTTGTATCGCTCAGGAAACATGTCTCCGGTGTAAAACAATAAATCGTTAGGTGCCAAATGTGCCGGAAATGCCATGATTGGATCATCTTTATCCTCACAGCGCCCCAACGTATGTCCATCGCCACCATACTCCGGAGCCAATACTTTTGCCTGCTGCATCGGATCATAGTAGCAGTAGGGCCAGCCAAAATCGGAACCTTCTTCAACCAATAAAAACTCTTCGGCAGGAAGCTCCGCATTTTGCTTGGCATCGTATAAATCCGGGAAAAGCTGGCTCAGCTGGTCCCGCCCATGCTGCACCGCAAATAAGGTACTTTCGGTCGTATTCCAGTCTATTGCAACGGCATGTCGGATTCCCGTTGCAAATCGCTCACCATCCAAAACCTGATTCTGGTTAAGCTGATCGGCTTTAAATTGCCAGATACCACCATGTCGCTCCAGCAGCGGACAAGGGTCCATGCCCGGCGAACCTTTCGTTCGGCTTTGTTCCATACAAGCATTTGAAGGGGCACCAACTGTCACATACAAATTTCCGTCCTGATCAAAAGTCAGTGGTTTGGCCGCATGCTGACTGTTGTGGGGCAAGCCCTGAACAATGATTTCTTCCGCATCGTGTGGCAGAAGTTGGCTATAAATCATAGGATATCGTACCACCAGGGTGTCTGCCCCGAGGTACAGATAGTCATCTTTCAAGGCAATTCCCGTTCCATGATGTTCGCCAAAATACTTGATCAAATCTGCTCGTCCATCATTGGTGGTATCCCGAAGACAAACGATACCTCCCCCATTTTTAGGGCGGTTCAACGAAATGTAAATATCTCCCTGGCGATTCACCTGGATATGCCGGGCATGCCCAAGCGTGTCTGCAACAACCAGAGCCGAAAAACCATCAGGCAAAATCAAGCCACCATTGTCTGCATCGGGTTGAATCACATCAAGTTTGTGCACTCCTTGGTTACAGGCCATCAAGCCTACAAGAAAAAACCAAAACGCGGAAAACCTCATAATCGATTCTTTAAAATGACGCCGGCTCAAAGGCGAATCCACCATGATAAACCAATGCTTTAAACAGCAAGAGCCATCAAAGAAACTGTTCACTGATTACCGGACAATCATTTAATTAACTTAAACAAAAAACAAGGCAAGAAATAATTTGTTTAACTCGGCTTCTGTTGCAAGCCTGAGAAATTCTGAGCAATCAAACCCAAACAAGTTTTCTGATTGTTACTCCCAGAATCAGAAAAGCCGTTCCGGCACCAGCTTAGCTCGCATGTTTCAAAGGCTAACTCAGCAAATATTGCAACCTAGCCAATATCTATCCGGTATAAACATTCTCGAGTTAGAACCGGGGAAATAGCTCGTAAGTACTCTTTCAGCGAATGCGTTATAAAACACCTTTCTGTTCTTTGCACAAAAGAAATGAATCAAAGCACGTTTTTCCTTTGAATACGCAACTTTTTTTATAAAATTAGTCTCTAGTATATAATGCATTCTGTTTGATAGCTAAAAATGATGAACCAAGCCCCAAATAACACTCCCAAAAGACTGACCAGATGGATACTGGCGTTTTTCATTGGGCTGGTCATCATAGGTGGGACACTGCTATTTTTGTGGGCTGACAAACTAATACAAAAGGAACTGAACGCCTGGTTGAAAGCTAAAACGGCAAACCAATACGTACTTCACTTTGAAGATTTATCGGTCAACCTGTTCACCCGAAGCATCCGGATTCAAGAGATCGAAATCAAAAAGAAATCCGCAAGCCAAACAGCTGATTTTCTGCAAGCAGAAGCCATTTCAGTGAAAAGGATCAACCTGTACAAGTTACTCACGAAGAATGAGCTTCACATCCGGGAACTCGAGATTAATTCACCGGTCTGGACCTTAAAAACAGATAGTACAAAATCCAAAAGCTCTTATGCATTCGTTAAGGAACTTCGTTCCGTTTTTGGTCAAGACCTGCAGTCCCTGGCCATCGACAAGATTAGCCTGACAAACGCCGGATTCATTGACAATCAGCTATCCAACCAACTGCAGCCCAAAAGCCTGGGAGCCCTGAATCTAAACATTGGTATTTCGAATTTTTACACCGATTCCTCTTTGATCCGTCAAAAAGATGACTTCTTCCGGGCCGATGACGTTTTTCTCAGCCTAGATAACTACAGAAAGGCATTAAGCGATAGCATTCACGAACTTAGCATTCAAAACATTCAGTATTCACTAAAAAGCAATGACATTATTGGCCGATCCATTGAACTATCGCCAACCAGACAGCAACCAACCAGCCGAACCCAATACTTAGTAACAATTCCGGAAATTTCCATCAAATCGAATCAGTTCAACAAGCTGTTTCAGCAGGATAGCATTCACATTGATTCCTTGTTTTTGCATCAGGCCGACATTAAGGTAATTCCTGTGGAAAATGCACCGGAGATGAACTTCAGACAAATGAAGGAATTCGATTTGTACCAGCTGGCAGAAGGCGAATTCACACAACTTAGCATTAACCATTTGTCGATGAATGCACGCAAACTCCAAATTGACCGAAAAAGCGAAGACAAGGCAAGCATGCAAGAGTTTTATGACTTAAACGTTCAGCTGGACAAGTTTGTACTCAATGACCAGTCGTTTAACGATCCCGATCGAATTCTTTATGCGAAGGATTTTTACCTTCAGCTGGACAACTATTACTTGCTGATGAATGATCAGGTTCACCGCTTTGATGCCACCAACATCATCGCTTCTACTCAAACGAATTCCATACAGGCCGATCAGTTACAGCTAAAACCTAACCAAAATCCATCCACTACCTTAACCCGGGTAGACATGGAATGCGACAGCATCCGCTTCCGGGATATTGACCTGAAAAGGTTGTTTCACAAACGCGAAATGCCCTTACAGTCCATTCTCGCCTATTCGCCCAAGGTTCTTATTAACCAAGGGCAGAAAAAACAAAAAGCTTCGCGCGAAACAAACAGTTTGCTGTACTATTTCATTCGCAACTACATCAAAGGAGTTTATGCCAGTGTTGTTGACTTTGACGAGGGGCGTGTGGTCGTTTTATCTGACGAAGGATCGCAGCAATCCGGGGAGATCTCGTCAAACTTTGATTTCAAGCTCACCGACTTCTCGCTGGATTCCATCAGTGCCGAGCGCACCGATAAGCTGTTTTTTGCAACCAACATTGAACTGACCTTCTCCGACTACAACATGAAGCTGGTGGATCAGATTCACCGCCTGCAAATTGACCAGATTGATGTTTCATCGTACAACAACCGGGCTAGCTTAACCAATTTCAGGCTGTCTCCAGACGATCCGAAGAAGAATGCCCGGCTGCTGAAAAAATTCAACCGCTCACAAATTTATGAGATCACCATTCCGCATTTGATTTTGAGCAATACAAATATCCACCAGGCATTTTTTCGAAAAAAGCTGCAAATCAATAATTTTTCAATCATAGAGCCAAGCATCTCCCTTGAGGTGTTTTCACGCCCAAATAAAGAAGCCAAGAGGAACAGCCCGCAAGAGCTTTACGAACTGCTAAACAACTACATCGAAAACATTTCTATCGGAAAGATTGAAGTTCCCAATGGCAACATCCAACTGGTAACACACAGCCGAAAAGGAAAAACCAGCTCATTTAACAACAAGTTTAGTGTTGAACTGGAAAACTTTCTGCTCAATGCCGCCGAAATTGAAAAGAGCCGTTTGTTTTTTGCGGATGATTTTGAGCTTAAAATTGAAGATCAGTTGTTCCAGCTGTCAGACAATGTGCACAACCTGCAGGCCAGTGAGATTGGCATCTCTTCCAAAAAATCGCAAATATACATACGAAATGCCATTTTGTATCCCGACATAACCAGCAAGATTTATGGCGACTTGCCAATGCATTTTCACATCAACATCCCTGAAATCAAACTACAGGGTGTCGACTTGGAGGAAGCTTATTTTGAGCAACAACTGGATGTTGACCGATTTTTAATCAATCAGCCGGAGATAAATCTATACCGGTCAGAAGTCCCTCAAAAACAGGTAGATTTTAAAGATGCTGTTGTTCCCTTGCCCAAAGAAATGCAGCGCTTGACAATTACCCAATTCAAGCTGACCGGAGGAAAAATCAATATCTTCAAAACCAATGAACTTCAGGAAAGTAAAATTTTGACATCCAACTTACAAATGATTGGCGATAACAACAGTCTTATCAGTCATACCGCCAATACGCCTGCGGCATTTAAATCAGACAATATTTCAACCTCCTTAAGTCAGGTTATTTTCAAACCCGAAAAAGGAAATGTGGATTACACCGCCGACTCGGTGCACTTTTCAACGCGCAAACGTGACCTGACCCTACGCAACCTGCTGCTGACAAACAATGCAGCAACAGCCGGAAAGGGCTTTGTTGAACTCAAGGTGCCGGGACTAACGTTCAAAGAAGTTGACATTCAGCAGGTACTGAATAAGAAAAACCTTCATTTTGAATCGATTCAGGCAGAGAGGCCGCAGCTGACCATTCAGAAAAGTGACAACAGCAATTCCCGGGTTAACCTGTTTCAACTGAAAATTCCGTCAGACATTTCGCCCTTATTTTCTGAAATTGCAGCTCATCAAATTCATTTAACTGATGGCGAATTGATTAGCCGCGTGGGCAATACAACCAAGCACTTTCCGAATCTACAGGTTGAATTGCAAGAATTTAAGCTGGATACTATTCCTGCTGAGCATTTGCTGGGAGCGCAATCGGTGAAGCTGAACCTTAAAAATTATGCTTTCTCTGATAAAGCTAACCTGTACAATTTTAACCTGGGAGACATTCAGTTCAACAACCAGAATAACCAGCTGTCCATTGAGGACATCCAAATTACCCCCCGCTACAGCAAGCAACAATTTCAAACGGTTATTCCTTTCGAAACCGATCATTATCAGGGCTCCATCAACCGGCTGGATTTGATCAACCTCGACTTAAAAAGATGGTACCAGCAGGGAGAACTCACAGCTTCGCAGCTCATTGCCGATGGCGGCACACTCAACATTTACCGGGATAAACGCACAGCAGATGACCCGAACAAACAATCAAAAATGCCACAGGAAATTCTTAAGGACATGGCATTGCCCATTTATTTTGACACCCTGAAATTAACCAATTACGACTTGTATTATGAAGAGCAGGCACCCGAGCGTCCTTTCCCGGGTCTCGTTTACTTCCGCGACATGACCATTCGGGCATTTCCAGTAACCAATCTGCCTTACCTAGCAAATGCAAAAACAGCGTTAAACGTCAAGGCCAGTGCCTGGCTTATGGGCGAATCGTTGATGGAAGTCAGCATGAAGTATGATTTACGCTCTCCGGTCAATCAGTTTCAGGTTTCAGGGCATCTTTCTCCTTTCGATTTGACTTACTTGAATCCGGTAACCCGAAATGCCGCAGGCATCGCAGTCCGCTCCGGCCAATTGGACCGCTTTGAGTTCGATTTTATTGCCGATCAGGAATTGGCGCAAGGAAAACTAAAGTTTGCTTATGACAACCTTCGAATAGCCATATTGGAGCAAAAGGATGGCGACACCAAAGAGGCTAAATTCCTAAGTTTCCTCACTAATAGTTTGGTGTTAAAATCCAAGCATCCGCGCACGCGCATTCTTCTGCCCGATGATATTTACTTCAAACGCAATCCTCAAAAGTCAGTTGTCAACTACTGGTGGAAATCCATTTTTAGCGGAGCAAAAAACACCTTTGGCATCAAGGAAGAAAAAGAAGAATAGATTCAAACTCTCTTCTACTGACAGCCCATTAGAATTCAGGCAAACCAATGCCTGGCCCTACTTTCCATGGGAACTAAAAGCATACGTTTTCAAGCTACTTCTTTCTTAAGAAAAGCCTTATTAATTCTATGATGAAACTGGGGGCTTAATTCTTCTTGGTGGTTTCCAGACGACGCACGCGATAAGGCTTTTTCCCCTGCCCTTCATAGTAAGTCCGCATCAACATTTCAGCCACAATACCAATGGTCATCAACTGAATTCCTCCCATTAATAAAATCATTCCTAAAATAAGGATTGGTTTTCCCCAAATGTCGTAGCCAAAAAGCTTTAGTATCAGAAGATAAAAATTGATTAAGAATCCCAGGGCAAGGGTAACAATCCCAATTCCACCAAAGAAGTGCATGGGCCGTTGCATGTATTTTTTAAAGAATACCATCAAAACCAAGTCACTGAATACACGTGTGGTCCGGCTTAAATTATATTTTGATTTTCCGAACTCACGGGCCCGGTGGTTTACGTCAACCTGCGTTAAGCGGGTCGATCCTTCCAATGCCAAAAGTGCCGGAATAAACCGGTGCAATTCACCATAAATATGAATGCTTTTAATGGCTTCGTGGGTAAATACCTTCAAAGTACATCCCAAATCTTTCATCCGGATTCCGGTGGCTTCGCGAATAAGGTAATTGGCCACTTTACTGGGAAGTTTGCGCAAAAAAGCGCCATCTTTCCTGTTGGCACGTACACCGGCAACCATGTCCCACTCCCCTTCAGCCGCCATTTTCAGCATCATGGGAATATCATTCGGATCATTCTGCAAATCGCCATCAATCAAAGCAATGTATTCGCCGGTTGCCGCATCGATACCCGCCTGAAGCGCTGAGCTTTGCCCATAATTTTTCTTCAACTCCAACAACAAGAAATGCTCATCGTTAATGGCCCGAACTTCTTCGCGCGTCCGGTCGGTTGATCCGTCATCCACAAAAATAGCTTCGTAGTCGAAATCTTTAAGGGCTGATTTTATTTGTTCGCTAAGTGGTTTAATGTTCAACTCTTCGTTGTACACACAAATAACCAAACTTAATTGCTTCATAGATTTTCTGTTTATGGCGATAATAGGATATCTTTGCCGAAATTTTTATTATTTAGCGCCACGAAATTAAGAAAAAGCCTGAAAGTTATCTAATAGAATGTTCATTAAAATAGAAATCCACTCATGATCAAACAAATAAGTAACTCCCGATATTATCCATGGTTTGTTTTCCTTATCGCTCTTGCACTTTACCTTTCAAACCTTGGCGGGAGCAGCATTTACATTTTGGATGAAGCCAAAAATGCCACCTGTGCGGCTGAAATGTTTGAGCGATCTGATGTGATTGTTCCCACATTTAACCAGGAACTGCGCACCGACAAGCCGCCATTGCACTATTTCTTCATGATGTTGAGTTATTCCATCTTTGGGGTAAATGCTTTTGCCGCGCGGTTTTTCTCAGCCGTTTTCGGAGCACTTACCATCCTGATCACCTTTCTGTTTGTCCGTCGGTTTCATTCTGAAAAAGCAGCCTTATGGAGCAGTTTTGTTTTACTGTCGTCCATTCATCTCACCATCCAGTTTCACCTGGCTGTGCCCGATCCCTACCTGATTTTCTTTTTCACAGCCAGTATTTATGCGTTCTATGCCGCGGTAAAGGAAAAACGCCTTTCCTACCTGCTGTTGTTGTATATTTCAATAGGACTCGGAACCTTATCAAAAGGCCCGGTAGCCATCGGTTTGCCCGGATTGGTTTTCCTCCTATTCCTGATTTTCAGCAAACGGTTTAAGTGGAGCGAAATCAGCCAACTGCGTCCGTTCTTGGGAGCTGTCATTGTTTTGCTGATTGCTTTGCCCTGGTACATTCTGGTACACCTAAAAACCAATGGACTCTGGTCTGAAGGGTTTTTCCTGAAACACAACCTGGGGCGTTTTTCCAGCGAAATGGAAGGCCATGGCGGATTATTTATTCTCACCCTTTTCTTTGTACTGATCGGTTTGTTTCCCTTTTCTGCATTTATCATTCAAACCCTGAAAAAAGCTTTTGCCAACCGAAAAGACGATTTTACATTATTGAGCTTGGTGACAGGCATCACCATTGTGGTGTTCTTTTCCATTTCGCGTACCAAATTGCCCAACTATACAGTTCCGGCCTATCCCTTTTTCGCCATTCTGATTGGTCTGTGGCTCTCGCAGCTCAAAATGAATGAAGTACGCCTGAAGGGAAGCATGCTCGGACTTCTCATTTTTAGTCTGCTGCTGGTTCCAGCCTTGTACATCGGAATTAAGTTTGATCCGGCGCTGGCTCATTTGAATTACCTGGCGTTGTATTTCTTTCCTATTCCCGTAGGAATGTTGTTCGCCTATTTCTTATTCTCCAGACAGCAAATCAAGCGGTCATTGCAAGTGGTTGGACTAAGTACCATGCTGGGCGCCCTAAGCTTCATTGCCATTGTGTTTCCTCGAATTGACCAGGAAAATCCGGTGGCTAAGAGCATTCATTTGCTGGAAGGCAAAGAAGTACGTTATTATGAGAAGTTCAACCCGTCTTTTTCGTTTTATCTGCAGAAGGAAATTGAATATCTTGAACCGGAACAATTTGCCAGTTTCTTTAAGGAGTACCCTGATGGGGTGATTATTTCGACTAAACGTAAATTAGAGGGTGTTGCCTTGCCCGATGATGTAGAAGTTGCCTTCTCATCGCGCGACATTATGGAACGCCCCACTACCGTATTGCTGACTCGTAAACAATAAGCGAGTCAGTCCCCAAAGCACCTTTATTAACGGCTATCAGCAGAGCTTTCTTCTGCACTGTGAACCACTTTTGGTTAGCGGGAAGAATAAGTTAATGCTAGTCGAGATGAAGGTGCTTTTTTAGTCGCAATGAGAAAAGCAAAGACGCAAAAGCCAAACCACTTAAGAAGCCAATCCACACTCCCATTGCGCCAAATTCAAGCACTATTCCAAAGAGATAACTAATGGGTAAACCAAAGCCCATGTAACTGATAAAGGCCATAAACATGGGGTGCTTTACATCAGACAATCCCCGCAAGGATGCCAATAAAATTACCTGAATCCCATCAAACACTTGAAAAAGAGCTGCTACAATCAAGAGGTTTGCAGCAATGATAAGCACGGCAGCATCTTCGGTAAATAAAAATGGAAGCTGATAGCGTAACAACACAAAGACAACCCCCATGGATGCCATAAACAGGATGACCAGGTGAAAAGAAGCATAAATACTCTGACGCAGGCGCAAACGGTTATTCGCTCCCCTGTTATGACTAACCAAGATGGTTGTTCCGGCCCCAAGCCCCAAGCTAATCATGTAGGAGAACGAGGCCAGCCCGATAGCAACCTGGTGAGCCGCCAACGCTTCCTTACTAATCCAGCCCATCATAATGGCTCCAAAACTGAAAGTACTGACTTCTACAATGATTTGCAATCCAATTGGGAAACCAACGGCAAACACCTGTTTCAACATCTTCAGTTTTATCCGGGCATGGTAGGCAATCCGAAATTCCTGTTTGTATTGCTTGTTTTTCAGAATAAAAGGAATCAACATCAAAGGCATCAAAATGCGCGAAATGAGCGTTGCAATACCGGCACCATTCAACCCCCACTCCGGAAATCCGAATTTCCCATAGATCAGCAAATAATTTAAAACGATGTTGACCAAATTTGATGTGAGGGTAATGTACATCGCGATCTTGGTGTTTCCCACGCCCTCCAAAAACTGCTTGAATGTGTAGAAAATTAGCATCGGGAACAAGGATACCACCAACAACAGGTAATAAGGCCGTGCCTGTGCCACCACCTCGGCGGGTTGTCCCATGCGGTCAAGGAATAAGCTTAAAATTGCCATCACTAAAGTTATCACCAGCGTTGTTACCCCATGAACCACCAAGCCATTTTTCAAGTATTCGCCCACCTCTTGCTCTTTTTTCTGGCTATACACATGGCCTACCAGAGGTGTCAAGCCCAAGGTAATTCCGATTCCCAGCAGCATACCAATATGAAAAATATTGATGGAAAATGCCGCAGCAGCCAATTCAACGGTGCCCACATGGCCAACCATCATATTATCAACTAAACTCACGGTTACCTGGCCAACCTGAGACAAAATAACCGGAAAAGCCAAATGCAGGCTTCTTCGGTACAAGGGGATGTAATCAGAAAATTTCACGGAATACAATTCAATTTAAACAGACTTAAACCGTTTGACAAGCCAAAGGTTCAAGCCTTAAAACATGCCAAAGCGCGCAAAAATAAGCCGATGCTTTGGTTTTATAAAGAAATCCAGCAATTAAATTTCATCATCAATAGACTCTTCTGTTTCGCACCTTCAGATCTCCAAAGTATTAAACGTTTTTGAGCTCAGGCACGGGCAAATTTACCACTGTTCTTCACATTGAATGGCTTGTTTGACGAGTGCCTCCAATAAAAATTCTCCCCTGTTTTGGTTCCTTCCCTGAAAGCAATTTTGCATAACCAGATCTGTTTTTATTAATTATCATAACTGTTTATTTTAAAAGGACTTTAATCAATACGATGAAAAAACGAATGGTGTTAGCCTTTGAAAGAGCACTGACTGATAAATCAGACTGCAAAACAAGGCTGTCACCAAGTAAAGGCACTGGTAGCACGACTCTTTCATGCGTTTATGTCTTTTAATTATTAAAACAATAAGCACATAACAACCAACTCATTTCATAACATAACTATTGCTCAGACGACGAATAAATCGCACTAAAAACAGTCGAAAAGTTGATTTTCAGACACGAACTTTTTTGCAGAAATAGGCGAATTAATGACCGAATGAAGAAACTTTTTAAGGCGAATATGGTTTTTAAGTTAGACTTAGAAACTGGAAAGAGACTATTTAATAATACAAATTATTTGAAGTATTAAAAGTTAATTATGAGGAAAATCAACAAGATCCTGGTTGCCAACCGGGGTGAAATTGCTGTCCGAATCATGCGCACCTGTCGTGAAATGGGCATAGCAACTGTTGCTGTTTTTTCTGATGCCGACCGGACTTCGATACATGTGCGTTATGCTGACGAAGCCTACCACATCGGTCCGGCCCCATCAAAAGACAGTTATTTAAAATCTGATAAAATAATAGAGGTTGCTTTACAATCAAAAGCCGATGCCATTCACCCTGGTTACGGCTTTTTATCTGAAAACGCCAAGTTTGCCCAGCTCTGTAAAGAAAATGACATCATTTTCATTGGGCCAACTCCGGAAGTTATCGAAAAAATGGGTGATAAAATTGAAGCCCGAAAAGCCATGATTGCCGCCGGGGTTCCCGTTGTTCCGGGAACAACTGAAGCTATTCAGTCGGAAGAGGAAGCCATTGAAACCATCAAAACCATTGGCTTGCCTGTAATGATTAAAGCTTCTGCCGGAGGAGGTGGTAAAGGCATGCGACTGGTTGAAAAAGAAGCCGACATCCTTTCCGGTGTTCGCTCAGCCCGCTCCGAAGCTTTGGCTTCCTTTGGCGACGATGCCGTATACATTGAAAAATACGTTACCTCTCCACACCACATTGAGTTTCAAATTCTGGGCGACCAGCACGGCAATGCCATTCATTTATTTGAACGGGAGTGCTCCATTCAGCGCAGACACCAGAAAATGGTGGAAGAAACCCCTTCTGTTTTAATGACCGAAGAATTGCGCGAGCAAATGGGTAAACATGCCGTTGATGCTGCCAAGGCAGTCAACTACATTGGAGCCGGAACCATCGAGTTTCTGGTGGACAACAAGCTCAACTATTACTTTCTGGAGATGAATACCCGCCTGCAGGTGGAGCATCCCATTACCGAACGTGTTACCGGAGTCGACTTGGTCAAAAAACAAATACAGGTAGCCGAAGGACAACCGTTAAACCTTGCGCAAGACGAATTAAAACAAAAGGGACATGCCATTGAATGTCGGATTTATGCCGAAGATTCAGACAATAATTTCATGCCAAGTCCCGGCCGCGTGCATTCCATTACCCAACCTTTGGGACTGGGGGTACGAACCGATGGCTACGTCTATGAGGGCTATGAAATCCCGATTCATTATGACCCGATGATTTCCAAGCTGATTGTTTGGGCTGAAACCCGTGGAGAAGCCATTCAACGTATGCGAAGAGCCCTTTATGAGTACAAAATCACAGGAATCCGAACATCGCTGAAATTCCTTGAAAGAATCATGGAATCCGAAGATTTTATCTCCGGAAACTATGACACCAACTTCATCGAGAAGAACCGAAGTACATTACTGGCCGACGATTCCAACGAAGATGAATCACAGGACATGGTTATCATTGCAGCCTACTTCGACTTCATCAACCGGAAAAACAAAGTGATTCCAAGCAAGGAACTCAATCCGGCCAAAAACCGATGGAAAAAATATACTTACCAAAAGAATTTTGATCGTTTATAAAACAGACTATTATGCCTATTGAAATTAAATTAGGTGATCGCATTGCATCTGTTAAAATCCTGAATCAAAACGAGAACCTAATCGAGATCATGGTCGACGATAAGGTTTATAACGTTGATTTGATGCACAATGACGAAGGAACTTTTTCAATTATTGAAAATAACCGTTCACATAATATTTCCCTGGTTCCGTCACAAAAGCCTAAGTCTTACACCGCCCACACCCTTTACAACACTTACGACTTAGAAATTATTGATGCTGAGGCTCGTTACATCCGAAATCGCGGAGCGGGCACACTCAGCCAAAGCGAAAAGCAAATTTCGGCTCCTATGCCGGGGAAAATTGTAAAAGTGCTTGTAAAAGAAGGCGAAGCAGTAAGCCAGGGACAAACAGCCGTAATCATTTCGGCCATGAAAATGGAAAGTGAATACAAAGTAGCGGTTGATGGGATGGTTAAAGCCGTTAATGTTGCCGATGGCGACACGGTTGAGTCCAACCAGGTATTAATTGAAATTGATTAATGGAAGAAACTATGGATTTAAAAAGCAAGTTTGAGCATTTTGAACAACTTAATAAAGAAGCTGAAAGTGGCGGTGGCCAGGAACGTGTTGAGAAGCAACACGCAGCTGGAAAAAAAACGGCCCGCGAACGTGTAGAAGAATTGCTGGATCCCGGCACATTCAATGAAATTGACAAGTTTGTGCTACACCGCGCCACCGATTTTGGCATTGATAAAAAGAAATTTCGCGGCGATGGCGTTGTCACTGGTTATGGAAAAATTCATGATCGTTTGGTGTATGTTTTTGCCCAGGATTTCACCGTTTTTGGTGGAACCATGAGCCGTTCCAACGCCGATAAGATTGTCAAAATTCAGAAAATGGCCATCGAAAACGGAGCGCCGCTTATCGGACTTAATGATTCCGGAGGTGCCCGTATCCAGGAAGGTGTGCAAAGTTTGGCCGGCTATGCCGACATTTTTTACAACAATGTACTCTCATCCGGGGTCATTCCACAAATCAGCACCATTCTGGGGCCCTGTGCCGGAGGAGCCGTTTACTCTCCTGCCCTTACCGACTTTATTTTCATGGTTAATGAAACGAGCCACATGTTTGTTACCGGCCCGGATGTCATCAAAACCGTGACGCATGAAAATGTTACCAAAGAAGATTTGGGAGGAGCCGTTACCCACAGTTCCAAAAGTGGCGTAGCCCACTTTACCGGAGAAAACGAAGAGCAAACCATCATGATGGTGCGTGAACTGGTAAGTTTCATCCCTTCCAACAATATGGAAGATCCGCCGGTTCAAACCACAACTGACCCCATCGACCGAAAAATAGAAGCCTTGCATGATGTTGTTCCGGCTGATCCGAACAAACCTTACGACATGAAGGACATCATTTATAAAATTGTGGATGATGAGCACTTTTTAGAAGTTCAGCCCAATTATGCCTCCAATATCATTATTGGCTTTGCCCGTTTTGACGGAAGGTCTGTGGGAATTGTCGCCAACCAGCCATCGGTTCTGGCCGGAGTGCTCGACATCAACTCATCGGCTAAGGCAGCACGTTTTGTGCGCTTCTGTGATGCCTTCAACATTCCCTTAGTTACCTTGGTGGATGTACCCGGATTCCTGCCCGGAACGCAACAGGAGTTTGGTGGAATTATCAAACACGGCGCCAAATTACTGTATGCCTTTGCAGAAGCAACAGTTCCTAAAATTACGCTCATCACGCGTAAAGCCTATGGTGGTGCATATGATGTGATGTCGAGCAAGCACATTGGTGGCGATATCAACTACGCCTACCCAACTGCCGAGATTGCTGTTATGGGACCTGAAGGAGCCATTAACATCCTGAACCGGAACCTGACCAACGAGGAAGAAAAAGCCAAGGCTGTTGAAGAATATCGCGATGCCTTTGCCAATCCTTACCGGGCTGCCTCGCTGGGCTATATTGATGAAATTATTTATCCGGAAGACACGCGGATCAAAATCATCAACGCCTTGGATATGACGCGCAACAAACGCAAATCCAATTTACCACGAAAACACGGAAATATTCCATTATAGAACAACAAATACAGTGTTGCCCGAAGATTCAATGCATTTTCGGGCACACTTTTTTGAAGGTTAACTCTTTCCCTCAAATAGTCATCAACAACAAGTTCGTCCTCTCCACGCGACGACAAAACAGGCTCTGACTTCGCCATTTTACAGGCTCTAAACAAGCGCTTCGCAAAGACCAAAAATCTTCCTGCTCATTCAAACCACAGGCTAAACAAATATCCGTGACGAGCGTTGTTTAGAATATTTCAGACAGAATAGTCATAAACACTAAAATACAATCAATGCTCTTAGAAAAAGCCGGAATGCTTACAGCAAGCGATCAAAAGAATACCGAAGTTCTGAACGACTATTATGTCGCTTACTTAAGCCGTCAATTAAGCATCTTGGGTAAACGCGAAGTGCATAATGGCCGTGCCCATTTTGGGATTTTTGGAGATGGAAAAGAAGTGGCTCAGATTGCCTATGCCAAAACCTTTCAAAAGGGAGATTGGCGATCGGGGTATTACCGCGACCAGACTTTTATGCTGGCCTTAGGTTTAATGCAACCAGAGGAGTTTTTCGCAATGATCTATGGTGATACGGATGATCAAATCAACCCTTCAACCGGCGGGCGAAACTTCAATAACCACTTCTGCACCGCAAACATTAACGAAGAAGGAGAAATAAAAGACTTAGCCAACCGCTATAATTCCAGTTCCGATATCAGCTCTACCGGAGGCCAAATGCCCCGATTGCTCGGACTTGCTCAGGCTTCAAAAATGGTGCGGAACGACAAGTCGCTGAAGAAACACCTGAACAACAATGTCACCGGAAACGAAGTGGCTTTTGGAAGTATTGGTGATGCCAGCACCTCCGAAGGAATGTTTTTTGAAACCATTAACGCAGCCGGGGTATTGCAAGTTCCGATGGCCGTTGCGGTTTATGACGATGGCTTTGGAATCAGCGTTCCGATTGAACTTCAAACCACCAAATCCAGTATTTCGGAAGCACTCAAAGGTTTTCAAAAACAAAAGGACACCAACGGCATCCTGATTTACACCTGCAAAGGATGGGATTATCCGGAGCTGGTAAAAACCTTTTCAGAAGGCATTAAGCAATGCCGGAAAACTCATACGCCTGTACTTTTCCACGTGCAGGAAGTTACCCAGCTGCTAGGGCATTCCACTTCCGGATCGCACGAACGCTACAAAACAAAGGAGCGGCTGGAATGGGAAAAAGAATACGATGGTATTTACCAGTTCAAACTCTGGTTGATTGAAACTGGCCAGGCCGATATGGACACCATCACTCAACTGGAAAAAAAGGCTGAAAAGGTTGCCCGTGAAGCGCGCAAAAAAGCCTGGGCCAACTACACCAATGGTTATAAGCAAGAAGTGCAAAGCCTGGAAGAAATTTTGCTTCAACTCAAAAAACAATCTAGCGGAACCGTTGATCTGCTGGACGAGCTGGTGGAAATTAAGCAACTCACCTTCCCTACCCGCCGCAAGTACCTTAGTTTTGCCCAACGACTTTATTATGATATTCACCTTCAGGACAATCTGAAACACGAACGTCAGTTGCTGCATCAGTGGATTGAGCAGTTCAAAGCACAAAGTGCCGGGTTCTACAACCAGCAATTATACCGCGAAGGGGCTGACTCTGCTATAAAGGTAAAAGCAGTGCCTGCCACCTATACGGAGCAGCCGGAAGTCGTCAATGGCTCCGGTATCCTGAACCGGAATTTTGATGTGCTGTTTCAAAAATACCCGAACCTTGTCACTTTTGGACAAGACACTGGTAAGCTGGGCGGAGTAAACCAAGGGATGAAAGGGATGCAGGAGAAATACGGTGCCCACCGGGTAGCTGATGCCGGTATTCGCGAAACCACCATCATCGGCCAAGGTATTGGTCTGGCCATGCGCGGATTTCGCCCCATTGCTGAAATTCAGTACCTCGATTACCTGATTTACGCCCATTCTACCTTGAGTGACGATTTAGCCAGCATGCAATACCGGACCAAAGGCAAACAAGCAGCACCGCTTATCATTCGCACCCGTGGGCATCAGCTGCAGGGCATGTGGCATGCCGGCTCGCCTATGCAAATGTTGCTCGGCTCACTGCGCGGACTCTATTTGTGCGTACCACGCAACATGACACAGGCAGCAGGCTTTTACAACACTTTGCTGGCAGCCAACGATCCCGCGCTGGTCATTGAGCCCCTGAAAGGCTATAACATGAAAGAAGACCTGCCCGACAACCTGGGCGAATTCACCGTACCTTTAGGAGTTCCTGAAGTGATGGTTGAAGGAACCGACGTTACCTTGGTTACCTATGCCTGGAATGTCAACCATGCGGTTAAAGCGGCCGAACTTCTGCAAACCAAGGGAATTTCAGTGGAAGTGATTGACGTGCAAACCCTGATGCCTTTTGATATAGATCACCGCATTCTGGAGTCTATCAAAAAAACCGGGAAAGTAGTTTTTGTCGATGAAGATGTTCCGGGAGGCGGAACCGCTTACATGCTACAAAAAGTGATGGAAGAGCAAAAAGCCTTCGATTACCTCGATACCGCTCCAAGAACACTGTCGGCTAAAGAACACCGTTCGGCCTATGGTATTGATGGTGAATTTTTCTCCAAACCCAATGTGGAGCAAATTTTTGAAAGCATCTACGAAATGATGCGCGAAGTGGATGTAAAAAAATATCCCAGTTTGCATTAAATGAAGAAGAGACTGTCAAATTTTACTTTAGGAACAGTCTCTTATAATTTCCGAAAATTTGAGGTGGCCTACTTGACCATTTCCTTTTTAAGGACAGCTGCTTTGATCAAAATGCTCCATGCAGGAATTGTCTATTTATACTAGAATAAATAGACAATTCCATAATTAGTAGATATGATCTAACAAACCTGCGGAGTTAGCAGTCTAAGATTCAAAAAATGGCCTTGGCGTTGAAAACTTGTTATAGCAAGACCAAGGGTAAAATACTTACTAAAAGTAACCACTTCATGTGCTAATCGCTAAAGCGATAAACCTTAGGGTTGCAGAATCAGCTCCTTGAGCGTTTCAATCCACAAAGGATGGTCGTTCAAACTTTCCACCAACTGAATTTTTTCGCCTCCGTGTTCTTCAAACAATTCCTGGTATTCAACTCCTAGTTCAATAGTGGTTTCCAGACAGTCAGCCACAAAAGCCGGCGCTACAAACAACATCCGCTTCACCCCTTCTTTGGCTTTCTGAATGACCAGCTCATCTGAAAAAGGCTTGAGCCAGTTTTTGGTTAAGCGCGACTGGAACGAAACCGAGTAATCTTCCTGCTTCAAGTTCAGCGCATTGGCCAGCAAACGAGTTGTTTCGTAGCAGGTAGCTTTGTAACAGTATTTTCCGTGTGCAGGCATTGCTTGCTCGCAAGTACATTTGGTCGAAGCAATCTCCGGGTGCACCTTATCAACCTGCCGGTTGGGCAATCCATGGTAGGAGAACACAATATGATCGTAATCTTCCGGATGATAAGATTTGATGCGCTCGGAGAAGGCCTTGATAAACGTTGGATGATCGTAAAACTGGCTAACCATTCTGATCTCAGGAATTACATTCCACCGGGCTACTTCCTGCGAAACAAACTGGGCAATAGTTCCCGTTGTTGAAGAGGCGTACTGTGGAAACACCGGAATAACAATCATTCGGCCAAAGCGTTGGTCACGCACCTCACGCAATACCTTTCGCAAATGCGGGTTCTGGTAACGCATCGCTGTAAACACCTGAAATTCGTCTCCTAACGCTGCCTGAAGTTTTTCCCGGTTCTTTTCGGCATTTACCAGCAACGGCGATCCTTCCGGTGTCCAAAGCATTTCGTAAAGCTTGGTAGACTTGGGTGCCCGAAAAGGGACAATGATCAAATTAACCAGCAACTTTTGCGGAATCAGTGGCAGGTCAATCACTCTCCGGTCGTTCAAAAACTCGAATAAATACCGACGCACAGCCGGTACTTTAGGTTCATCGGGCGTACCCACGTTTACCAGTAAAACAGCGGTTCTTTTTGAGTTATCCATCGTTTGCATTCCTGTTAGATTAATGATTCCAAATTAAATCAGACCAGATGAATCCAGTCAATATCTTTTTTTAACAAGCTTAAAGTCTCTTCTTCGTCCGACCCTTTTTCTGACTGAAAATCGTACGTCCAGGCGGCCATTGGGGGCATGCTTAAAAGGATTGATTCCGTGCGACCATTCGATTCCAAACCAAACTTGGTTCCGCGGTCATACAGCAGGTTAAACTCCACGTACCGACCTCTTCGCAAGTCTTGCCATTGCTTTTCGACTTCTGAAAACTGTCGATCACGATTGGAATTTAGCAGCTGAATATAGATGCGCGGATAGGCTTCAGCCAAGGCTTGGGTAAAAGCAAAGAACTTGGTAAAGCTAGCCTCATCGGCTCCATCCTGGTGGTCGAAGAAAATCCCCCCCACACCTCGGGTTTCCTGGCGATGGGGCAAGTAGAAATAAGTATCAGCCCATTGCTTATAGTCGGGGTAAAAGTTTTCATCATACGCATCGCACACCTTTTTCAACTCCTGGTGAAACCAACTGGCTTCCGCTTTATTCACATAGTGCGGTGTCAGGTCTATTCCACCGCCAAACCAGGCTTTGCCTGAACTCAGCTGGAAATAGCGCACATTCATATGCGTAATCGGGGCATGTGGGTTTTTAGGATGAATGATGGAGGAGATTCCGGTTGCAAAATAGGCTTCACCTTCGTCAATTCGCAAGGCTTGGCGCATGCGTTCACTCACTTTTCCGCTTACGGCCGAAAAGTTTACCGCTGCCTTTTCAATGGCATCTCCCTGGTCCATGACCATGGTATAGCCATGTCCGATTTCTTTCTCCCAATAGTCCGTTTTAAAAACAGCCTGTCCATCAGCCGTTTCCAGTTCGGTACAAATTTGTTGTTGAAGCTTCCGGTAAGTGGAAGCCACGAGGTCATTTTTCATGTTGGTCTTTTATTAAAGCTATCCAACCGATTCCGCCAGCTTTCGTCCTTGTTTCATTCGGTCGGCCATTCCAATGCCATCACGAATGTTTCCTCCCAGAAGTAATCCGGGATAAGAGGCCTCGATGGAATCGATAGCCGCCAGACGTTCAGCTGACTCAAAACCGTATTGCGGAATAGCATGCTGATAACGATTAATAACCAACAAATCTGGTTGCCATTTTGTTAAGCCCATCATGCTTTTTAGCTCTTTTTCAACCAATGCTTTAAGCTCATCATCCGACAAATCAACCATTTCCGGCTTTCGGACACCACCTAAAAATGTAGACAACAAGGCTCCTCCTTTGGGGGCACGGCCTTTCAGGAAAGAAGACAAGAACAAAACCCCCAGGATATCACGATTCTCATGAAATGGAATTAAACCGCCAAATGCTTTGATAGGAATACCCTCCCATTGGTTAAAGCCCACGGAAACCTGCACCACCCGTGCATAAGGCATTGCTTCAATTTTTTCAAGTTTTCCGGAAGGCAGAAATGGGAATAAGGAACGTAAAGCAAATCCCCCTACAGTTGATATCACATAATCGAATTCTCCAAGCGATTCGTTTCCATTCATAAGCTGGTATTTCTCTGCTGTCTGCGCCACTTTCAAGTCCGTTAAGCTTAAATGAATGTGTTCTTCTCCTATCGCATTGTTCAGGGCATTAATCAGCGAGGACAATCCCCCTTTCATGGAAAAAACTTCTTTGGTGGCTTTTTTGTCCCAGTCGGTCTTGGGTTCTTTGGCCTTTTTAATCGACCCGCCAATGAAACTGCCATAAGTCTGCTCCAGATTATACAGTTTTGGCAAAGCATATTTTACCACCAGCTTAGCCGGATCTCCGGAGTAAACACCAAGAATAAACGGGTCAATGGCATATTTCAGAAAGCTCTCGCCCATGCGACGACGCACCAACTCTGCCAAGGTTTCATTCGGATTGGTTCCGGGTTTCCGGAATGGCTCTCCCAGTATACGAAACTTATCGTACCAGGTGAACAAAGGCGTTTTTATTCCGCCCAGCAACCCCGAAGGAATAGCATGCCAACAGTCACCTTTCCAAATCCAACGGAATTTGGCATCCTCATCAGCAATTTCCAATTCGCAAGCGCCACCCAGGTCTTCAATCAAAGCAGCAGCTTCAGGTTGTCCGAGCACCCCGGTACTGGGACCATTCTCATAAAGAAAACCATTTTCAGACCGGGTTTGAATGACACCGCCCACATGATCGGCCCGTTCAAAAATCTGAACATCAATTCCTTTTTTCTGAAGATAATAGGCGGTTGTTAAGCCTGTCAAGCCGGCCCCAATTACTGCTACTTTTTTATTCATTGTATTCTATTTTCAATTCGCACCTAAGTCCGGATGTCACAAGCATCCGTCTTAAGCGGCTCGTTTCAGCACAAGCCAAATATAATTTCGTTACACTGATTTGGAGAATTTCTGGATACTCCCTTCCAGTCGGATGTCGAATACCGCCGCAATATTTCGCAGCACAAAACGGCCTAGGTCAGTAATCACAATCTCTTCAGTTGTGTATGACAGCAGATCATCTTTCACAAACTCATCCAGCTTGCTTTCTTCAAAATTCAACAGCGCTTTCAGTGCATCCACCTCAAGGTTAAACTGACTGGCAACCTGCTTCCACGACAAGTACTGATTGCACATCACTTCGTTGATAATCTGCCGAATTATCTTATCGGTTTCCGAAAGCACATAGCCTTTCACCACCTGTATTTCGCCAGCATTTATCGAATCAACATACTCTTTCACCGTTCGTGCATTTTGCGCATACACATTCTCCAACTGGCTGATTCCGGTAACACCAAAAGCATATACCTGACCAGTGGTTTCGCGCGTGCAATAGCCCTGAAAATTCCGATGCAAGGAACGATTTTGCAGAGCAATGGCCATATCGTCGTCGGGTTTGGCGTAATGATCCAAGCCAATGGGCACATAGCCCGCTCCGGTCATCTTTGCCCAGGCCACCTCAAACATTTTCACTTTTTCTTCGGGCTCAGGCAGCCCATACGATTCAAGCTTTTGCTGCGCTTTTTTCACCCAAGGAACATGGGCATAGGAAAAAGTAACCAAGCGATCGGGATTGATGGCTGCTGCCGTTTCCATAGTTTCAGCAAATGATGCTGTCGTTTGATAAGGCAAGCCGTAAATAAAATCCAGATTAACCGACACGCCCGGATGCTTTCGGATCATGGCAACCAAATCAGCAATCGGTATTTCCGGCACTTCCCGGTGCACGGCATTCAGCACTTTCTCCTGAAAATCCTGAACTCCCAAGCTAATACGGGTAAAGCCAAAAGATGCCAAATCGTTAATGTAGGCTTCATCCAAATGTGCCGGATTACATTCAATGGCGATTTCAGGTTTATCAATAAACTGGTAATTGGACGTAAAAAGCTCCATGATTTCACCAATATAGCTTGATGGCAAAACATTGGGCGTTCCTCCCCCCCAGTGAATCTGTGATATCTTCCGGTTCTTATCAATCAACTTTCCAAGCATGTGAATTTCCTTTTTCAGGGCTTCCACATACGTTTTCATCATATCCTGATCTTTGGTGATATGCGTATTACATCCGCAATACAAACACAACTGCGTACAAAACGGAATATGCAGGTAAATGGAAATATTCTCGGGTTGTGTGTGATTTGATTCCTTTACCGCCTGCAAATAATCCGCTGTTGTAAAATCATCGGTAAAAAAATTGGCGGGTGGATAACTGGTATAACGAGGAACCGGAACATTATACTTATCGATCAATGCTAAAGGGATTCTCATGTGTCTTGAATTGTTTGTTTTTTAGCTTCATTGGTGCCTGCATGCACAGCAGGCCAGACATTTACCGGCAACGCTCTCTTCAGCAAAAGCACGGCGACAAATTTTATTCTATGCGAAAATAACAGAACTCCGTGTAAAACAAGCTTCCAAAAGTCAGTTTTTCCGGGCTTTAAATCTGTTAATCCTATTCAGATGAAGAATCATCCGGACGAACGAAAATAAGCATAAAAAAACAGAACCTAAATTTTTAGCCTTACTCTAGCAACTAATTCACGGATAAAAAGTAATTTGGCTTTATCTAAAAAATTAATTGATGAACAAACACATTTTAAATCTGCTTGCCATTTTCCTGGTGCTGAATGGCTTGGCGCAAGAAAACAAAAGTAAGGGGAAAGTAGAAGTTTACGACAAAGGCAAAGGGTACTATTACGAATCTATTCTGAAAGATGTAACAGCGGTAGATGAACAGCTGGAAGAAACCACGCCGTTTATCCGTTTCAACATGGATCAGTCGGATTTAGACCTTCCCAATGATCCGTCGCTCTACCGAACCGTATGGTGTCAGCCAACCGAGTCGCAAGGCAATGCCGGCTCTTGCTGGTCGTTTTCAACCACTTCGTTTTACGAATCGGAGATTTTTAGGGAAACCGGAAAAAAAGTAGCGTTATCAGAAATTTACACCGTTTACTGGGAGTATGTTGAAAAAGCCCGGCGCTACATTGAAAAGCGAGGCGAATCCTTGTTTGATGAAGGTTCGGAGGGCAATGCTGTTGCCCGCATTATGAACCGCTATGGGGTAGTGCCCGAATCAGCTTACACAGGTTTGCTCCACAACCGCAAGTTTCACACCCACGCCAAGATGATGGAAGAAATGCGTGGTTTTCTGGAGTCCATGAAAAAGTCGAATGCCTGGAACGTAAACTATGGGCTGGAAACCATTAAGGCAATTATGAATCACTACATTGGCGAACCGCCTGTTGAGTTTACAGTGGAAGGCAAAACTTACACGCCCATGAGCTACATGACTGACTATTTGAAAATGAACCCGGATGATTTTGTCGAAATTTTATCCTATAAGCAAGAGCCTTACTGGGAGCAGGTTGAATACAAAGTACCGGACAACTGGTGGCACAGCGACGAATACTACAATGTTCCGCTGGATGTGTATATGAAAATTATCAAACAGGCAATCAAAGATGGCTACTCGATGAGTATTGGCGGCGATGTTTCAGAAACTGGCTTTAGCCGTGAAACCAACTGCGCCATGATTCCTGATTATGATATCCCTTCGGAATACATCAATGAAGATGCCCGGCAATTTCGTTTTTCCAACGAAACAACGACCGACGATCATGGCATGCACCTGGTGGGCGTACTGGAAAACTACAAAAACAGCGGCAAAGACTGGTATTTGATAAAAGACTCCAGCTCGGGCTCGCGCAATGTAGGTGAAGACGATCCGAAATTTGGCTACTACTTTTTTCACGAAGATTACATCAAGCTAAAAATGATGGGGTTTACGATTCATAAAGATGCCGTAAAAGCAATTCTGCAAAAGTTTTAAGCAAACAATACTTCTAAAAGAGCTCCTGTTAAAGGGGCTTTTTTTATTTCTGAAAAAATGAAAGTTCATCATTTATCTAAAAAAATGATCGGATCAACCACCTGT
This sequence comes from uncultured Sunxiuqinia sp., assembly GCF_947495665.1. Classification (GTDB taxonomy): domain Bacteria; phylum Bacteroidota; class Bacteroidia; order Bacteroidales; family Prolixibacteraceae; genus Sunxiuqinia; species Sunxiuqinia rutila. Next base: position 318,219 of record NZ_CANLZV010000002.1, on the reverse strand, counting down.
TTTGATTGAAATTATTATTTTCAGGGCTGCAAAAATCAAAGGGAAGGCTCACCCCCTCCCTGTTCAATACAATTTTCACAACAAACCAGACTTAATAAATTTAGAATGATGGAAAAGAAATTTACTCCACCCACTTCAATGCTTAAAACATTTATCCCAATTCTTGTAGTTATTCTAAGTTTTACCTCCTGCCAACAGGAAAAAACAGCGAATGGCCCCATCTACAAAAGGGATTACAAGGAAGCAATTTTAGAAAGCCGAAAGGAATTAGGTGCACATCTCATGACCAGCTTTACCCCCGGAGGCTCGGTTTCGGTTTCGGTTGATGGCGAATTGGTGTGGTCGGAAGGACTTGGCTATGCCAACAAAGAACTGAAAGCTCCGACGCAGCGCAACACCAAATTCCGCATTGGCAACAGCTCTCAGCTTTTTACAGCCTACCTCATTGCCAAAATGCAGGAAGAAAACCAGCTCCATATTGACAGCAGCTTTTATACCTACATTCCGGACTTCCCTAAAAAGCGTGCAGATTTTACCTTGCGCATGCTGATGAACCAGGTAGCCGGGTTCCCGGAAAGCTCAAACCGCGAAGCTCAACAGCTCGACAAGAAAATCAGAACCTTGAAAGACTACATCAAGCTTCACGAAAACGATTCGTTGGTTTACCAACCCGACAGCTACTTTCTGCAATCGAATTTAAGCCTGGGGTTGCTTGGAATTTTAGCAGAAGACATCAGTCAAAAAAGGTTTGCAGACTTGATACAGGAAACGATTATTGACACCCTCCAATTGAACAACACCCAATTGGATAACACTATGGCAATCATTGAAAACCGCAGCAATACTTACGACCGTGATTACATTGCCCGGTTAACCAATGCGCCTCAAATCAACCTTAACCCGCTGGCTCCGGCCTTAGGAATGCTATCAACAGCTGATGACCTGAATCTGGCCGCCCAACAGCTTCTGGAGCCAGGATTTTTCAATGAAGAAACACTCCGGTTATTTTACGAGCCTTACCAATTAAGTACCGGACAACGGTTAAATTCAAGCTTTGGCTGGCTGGTTATTACCGACCGCGAAGGCCGCAAAGTAATTGGTCAGGCTGGCAGCACTACCGGGGGAGCTTCGGCCATTGCCGTTTACCCCGAGCAGAAATTGGTGGTTACTCTCTGTGCTAACCTGGGAAGCGATTTTGAAGATTTGCCGGTGATGCAAATTGCCAATCACTTCCTGAAAATTATAGATCCCAAAGAAGACGCTAAACAAGAATAAAAAAGGAAACCGGGTCAATCCATGATTAACCCGGTTTTTTATTTTCAGTGCCTGAAGCCTCATCTACCAAATGTCCACGCCAAATCCGACACTGTAAATGGGTTCCCATGATTTGTAGGGCGAATTTTTATCCTGAATTACATCAAACAAAACCTGAAAGCTTATAAAAGAGCGGTCAGAAAGCACCTGCCGGTAGCCTCCTCCCACATGAAAAAAAGGAATGAAACTTCGCTCTTCCCGGTTAAAGGAATAATACTCCATGTTGATCATCGAAAACTCACTATGAAGATAAAATTGGGGAATGATGTTGTATTGCCCAAACAATCGCCCGCCATACTGGCTGGCCGTGAGATTCCCATCAGGATACTTGTAGCGGGTATATTGATATTCAATTCCTGCACCGGCATAAAACTGATCGGTTAAGCGGGCACCAATGATCGGACTAATGTTAATGTTGGTATAACTCCCTAGCGAAAGCCCGACACTGCCCCCTGTAAAAAGCTTATCGCGAAAGCGAACTTCTTTTTCCGGATTGCCACTTGGCTGTCCATAGGTCAGCAGGCAAGCTCCTAAAAACACCGTGCTCAATAAAAACTTCAACGAATTCATAACGCAATCATTTGGAGGGTAGAAACTCCCTTCAAGTTACGCAAAAGTTCCCCTTACTTCCAAAGCTGCAGTTTCTTTTGAATCAGCTTTGCTGAAAAAAGTACGGGATACTGGAGCCTTCGTTTTCGGCAAAAGTGCTTAGGAGGCCTGCATCTCTAAATTCAACTTTCGATGCAGGTAACTAAGCCTGAAGTGAAACATTAACGCACAAATACTTAAGCCCACCGGGAAGCCCATCCAAATGCCAATTTCATTGAATCCGCCATGAAAAGCTGCCCAATAACTAAACGGAATAGTGATGATGAAATAGCAAATAAAAGTAAGAATTCCCGGAATCGTGGCATCAGCCATTCCCCGTAAAATACCCGAGTAAATGATTTGAATGGCATCAAAAAGCTGAAAGATAGCCAACACGATAATCATTTGCGAGGCAAGCCGGATCACTTCCGCATCGGTCGTAAACAAAGTTGGCAGCCAATGGCTCAAGCTCACAAAGGACATGGAAATAATAACCACCATTCCCAACACAATCTGAATTGAAGCGTTGGAGGCTCTTTTCAACAGCGAGGGTACCTGACGTCCGGCAAGTTGACTGATACGAATGGTTGTGCTCACACCAATTCCCTGGTAAAGCATAAACCCAAAAGTGGAAAGGCTAATCACAATCTGATGTGCAGCCAGTCCGGTTTCGCTGATCCAGCCCATCATAATACCGGCCACAATAAACGCCGAAGACTCCGAAAACATATGCAATCCCATAGGAATGCCGAGCTTGATTATCTTAAGCGTGGAGGCGGTTACCGACTTCACATTAGCAACAACCGACTGCAGTTGCTCGCGATAAAGCTTACGGACAAATATGAGCATCCCCACAGCCATTAACACCCGGGCAATCAAGGTTGACCAACCGGCACCAACAAGTCCCAATTCAGGCGCTCCCCATTTCCCAAAAATCAGCATGTAGTTCCCCAGAATATTCACAACATTGGCCCCCAGGGTAATCATCATGGCCAGTTTGGTGTTCGACAAACCATCAGCAAACTGTTTTCCGCTCAAAAACAGCATCAAAGGCACAATGGAAAGTCCGATAACACTAAAGTAGTGCCGTGAATAGTCAAGAATACTTTCGGGCTGATGCATAAATGGCATCGCCGAATACAACAGCAGGCAAGCCATAGCCAGCAAGATCGCCATGATGCTGTTGGCAGCAAAAGCCGCTTTTTTCAACGACAACAGTTCCGCATAATCATTCGAACCGTTAGCCTTCCCGGTTAAGGGAGTAATGGCCATCGCAAATCCCATCCCAAAAATCAGGGGAAGCGAAAACAGGGTATTGGCAAACGCTGCTGCTGCCAGTTCTGTTTTGCCCAAACGGCCAATCATCATATTATCGGCCAAACCAACCGTAATCTGTCCAATTTGCGCCACAATTACCGGCAGGGCAAGCCTACGGGTTTCGGCATAGTGAGGACGATACAAACGCCAAATTCGTTTCATAACTAACAATAAATAAATGGTTGTGATTGAGCGAGACCTTGCCCCTTAATACATACACGACAGGCAGGAGTTAAGCATCGTTTTCAAGCTTCAAGGTGAGAAGCGCTCCCCTGTTGGAAGTTTCATGTAATTAAGGTCGCTAAAAACGGCGGCGAAAGTAATTGTTCTCACGCTGACAAAAAAATAATAGCGAACCAGAATGAAGAAAGGAAAGAAAAAATTAAGGTTTGAAATCCGGAGTTTCATGTTTCACTCCCATTTCAAACCTTAAACAAAAAAATTTAAAAAACTAAGTGGTGCTTTGTTAGTTGACCAACTGGCCTTCTTCCATGATCAGCTCATAAAAATAGCCGGCACCAAAATCTTTATTAAGGGTTACTACGCCTTCAAAAGTATGCTCCTGCCCAACTTCTGCCATCTGGTCCGAAGTAATGGTCAGGTCATAATCCTCGCCGTGCTTAGTTCCATCCTGAATGTGAATCCAGTTGCGCGACATGATGTTTTTATTCACTTTGACAACCTTTCCTTTTACGCGTACGCGTTTTCCTTCGTAATTTCCTTTGGAAGCATACAATTCACCGATTGTCACTCCACCTTCAGCAGGCTCCACTTCAATATTGGAATCAAACGATTCGATGGCTTTCCCTAATGGTTCTTTTTTGGAAGCCACCGGAGCACTCTTCTGAATGGGGTCTTTACTCAGCTTCTGAACAAAAAAGATCGAATCGAACACCCGCCCCAAGGCTTTGCTCTCAAAATCCTTCATTTCCAAAGCTGAAGCATAATAATATTTTTCGCCCACTTTTGCTTCCTGACGACTCACCGCAATCCAAAATTCCTCACGATTTTCTGAAACTTTTAAGTAAGTATAACTATCGGTTTGAATCACTTCTTTGACTTCCACCTGATGCATGAGCGAACTGGTATCGAGCGGTTGAACAGATTCTTTCTTTTTCTGAACGCAAGAGCCCATCAGCAGGCTACTCATTAACAATACAATAAATAATCTCATAAGTTACTACATTTTATTTCACAGATAAAAACTTAACAGGACAGTAAATGTAAACAAACACTTCAAAAGAAAGTTAAATACACGATTGACATTTATCCGATTTTGGCCAGTGGCTGTTTCATACTGATTCCCCTTACCTGAGTCAAAGACCATTAGAGTTTTGGTTTAAAAACATTTCTGATTTTAAGCTCACTCCCTGCTGTTATAAAAGCGATTCAGAATAGCCCCATCATTTGTTTCTTTTGAAAGTGATTCAATGGTGTTTTTGGGCACATCGTAAACATCCAGCAAAATCAATCCATCCAGGCAGTTATTAAATTTGGGGTCAACATTAAATCCAATGATTTTGGCGTTTAAACGAATGTATTTTTTCAACAAAACCGGAAGTCCCGGATTTTGGAGGTCAACATCGCCTATGAATCGATCGAGCTTATTAATGTCATCCAGGTTTTCCATAATCACGTTCATATCCGGATCCTGGCTCTTAAATTTGAAAGCTTTTCGGGGAGTTACCAAACGGGCATTTTGCCAATCGAAATGATGCGACATGATAAATTTGATGATCAGCTCTTTTGAGCTTTTCGAATAGTTGGCACTAATACTTACCGGTCCAATCAGATAGCGGTATTCCGGGTTTTTCAGCAGAAAGTACAAAATGCCTTTCCACAGCAAGAACAAGGGCAAAGGCTGACGCTGGTATTCCTTCACCACAAACGAACGGCCCAACTCAAGCGACTCCCGAAGAATCGGCTCAAAGGCCTCCTTCAATTTAAACAGGCTTTGAATATAAAACCCGCGCACACCAAACTCATGCAAAATATCGGTTCCTTTACCTATTCGGTAGGCTCCAACCAGTTTCTCCGCCTCATCGTCCCAAATAAAAAGTTGATGGTAATACAAATCAAACTCGTCCAGATCAATGCCCCGGTTGGTGCCCTCTCCCACTTCGCGAAAGGTAATTTCGCGCAAGCGGCCAATTTCATAAAGCACGGTTGGTATTTCGCTGGATGGCGCACAGAACACCTGGAAATTCTTAACCTGAAACAACAAACGTTCGCTTTTCAATCCGGCAATCTCGCTGACCACCAACTCGGTTGATGAAGCCTTGACGATTTCTTCTATGCGCCGTTGTCTTTTCAACGAATAATTGAAAAAACGTCGAATTTCAATCTGCGACTTCAAACTGTAAGTCTTCGCCCGCAGGAAGCGCCCAAACTGGTATACCTCGGGAAAACCAGCTTGCTCATTCACCGATATGGCCGACCCGATGCGAACTTTAACTGGCCGGCGTCTTTTGTTCAGCAATTCCGAAGGAAGTTTTACTTGCTGCAGGTTCGGATTAATCCGCCCAATCAGATGAAACAACCGGCTGTTGTGCCCTCCAAAATAAACAGGAACAACAGGCACCTGGGCGTGTTTTATAAACCGAAGAGAGACATATTGCCACTGGCGGTCAGTAATCTTGTTGTTCGCCTGGTAACCCGAAACCTCTCCAGCAGGAAAAATACATAAGCCTCCACTAGCTTTCAGGTGCTGAAGGGCATTTTTAATTCCTCCAACATCTGATTGTTCGCTCTTTCGTGCGTCAAATGGATTAACCGGCAGGAAAAATTCGCTGATGGGCTCAACTTTTTTCAGCAAAAAATCAGCCATCACTTTAATGTCCGGCCGAACCAGGCTAAGTATTTTTATCAGCAAAATACCGTCAAGCCCACCAAACGGATGGTTGGCAACCACTATAAACGGCCCGGTTTTAGGAATCTTACGCAACTCTGACTCATCAAATTCATATTTAATTTCCAGGATTTTAATCAATTCATCGATAAACGCTATCCCCTGCTTATCGGCAATTTGACCATAAATGCGGTTAAGCTTGTTGAACCGTAACACATACATGATAAATTTAGCGAGGTTTTCTCCTCCAAGGTAAGCCAGGTACGGACTTGCTTTAAGAATGTCTTTGGGTTTTACGATTTCCATAGTTAACCAGATTAAGCACGCATTAAATTTAAGAAGGATACGGCTTACTTTTGCAAAAGCGGATGGGTTCTTAAACATATCCGCCTCTAAAAAAAGAGGACAAAGTCTTTTAAATCAATAAAAGCAGGTTAACTTTGCACATTGAATATTAAGAAAGGATAATACGTGAATCAGTTATACGATAAATATCAGACAACCGATTGGTTGCCTACAACCAAAAAGGAAATTGAAGAACGCGGCTGGGACGAGGTCGATGTGATTTTATTTACAGGCGACGCATACGTTGACCACCCTTCGTTTGGAGCTGCCGTAATTGGACGGGTTTTGGAAGCCGAAGGCCTGCGCGTGGCCATTGTTCCGCAACCCAACTGGCAGGATGATTTGCGTGACTTCAAAAAATTGGGAGCTCCCCGACTTTATTTTGCAGTTACTTCAGGAAACATGGACTCCATGGTAAACCACTATACCGCCAACAAACGCAAGCGCTCAAAAGACGCCTATACGCCCGGCGGTCAGCACGACAAACGTCCGGATTATGCAGCAACAGTTTACTGCAATATCCTGAAGGAATTGTACCCCGACACCCCAATCATGCTGGGTGGAATTGAAGCATCGCTGCGCCGGGTTACCCATTACGATTATTGGCAAAATAAGCTGAAGCCCTCTATTTTGAAAGAGGCAAAAGCAGATTTGCTGTTCTATGGCATGGGCGAAAAATCAATCATTGACTTTACGCGTCTGATTCAACGGGGCGTTGACGCGCGCACCATTACCAATCTGCCCCAAACGGCCTTTTTGATTGAAAAAGATGCGCCATACGCAACCAACAAGAAATGGAATAACATTGATTTGTATTCGCACGAGGAATGCTTAAGCGATAAAAAGAAGTTTGCCAAAAACTTCATGCATATCGAGGAAGAGTCGAATAAAACGGAAGCGAACAAAATCACGCAGCACATCGGCAATCAACAGGTGGTTGTCAATCCGCCCTGGCCTCCCTTGGTTGAAAAGGAAATTGACCGGTATTACGATTTGCCGTACACCCGCTTACCACACCCCAAATACAAAAACAAAGGCACCATTCCGGCTTACGAAATGATTCGCCACTCCATCAACATTCACCGTGGCTGTTTCGGAGGTTGTACTTTTTGTACCATTTCCGCACACCAAGGAAAATTCATCGCCAGCCGTTCCGAAAAGAGCATTCTGAAGGAGCTGGACCAGGTTACCCAGATGCCCGACTTTAAAGGATATATTTCCGACTTGGGTGGCCCGTCAGCCAACATGTACAAAATGAAAGGGATTCATGAAGAAATTTGCCGCAAGTGCAAGCGTCCCTCGTGCATCTTCCCCGACATATGCAAGAATCTGGACATTAATCACAAACCCATGCTCGACCTGTACCGCAAAGTTCGTCAGCATCCTAAAATCAAGAAAGCCTTTGTGGGCAGCGGCATTCGTTACGACATGATTCTGCACGAAACCAAAGACAAGCAGGTCAATAAAACAAACATGACTTACTTGCGCGAAGTTGTTAAGCACCACGTTTCAGGGCGATTGAAAGTGGCTCCGGAACATACTTCCGACGACGTGCTAAAAATCATGCGTAAGCCTTCATTTAAGCTGTTTTACAAACTGAATAAGACATTTAACGAAATAAATAAACAGGAAGGCCTGAACCAGCAATTGATCCCCTATTTTATTTCGAGCCACCCGGGTTGCCACAACTCCGACATGGCCAACCTGGCTGCAGAAACCAAGCAACTCGATTTTAAACTTGAGCAAGTGCAGGACTTTACACCTACACCAATGACCCTGGCGACCGTCATTTATTACACGGGCTACCATCCATACACGATGGAAAAGGTTTTTACGCCCAAGTCCAAGAAGGAAAAACTATCGCAACGCAAATTTTTCTTTTGGTACAAAAAGGAGTACAAACAGCAAATACGGCAAGAATTGATTAAGTTGAACCGTAAAGATTTATTAAAGAAAATATTGGATTAACTAAACAAAATCACTTATTGCTGAGTTTTCAATCACAGGGTTTCTGAATTGACCAAAAGCCCTGTGATTGGGAACGCTAACCTTTTATCACCCACATACAATGAATACAAGACTGATACTCTTAGGATTATTTATGCTGACCCTGTCTGGTTGTGCCGAGATGCAGCAAATGGCCAGAACCATTTATGATGAGCAGAAACCATTGTCGACAACAGAAATTATCGCCGGACTAAAACAAGCGCTGGTGGTTGGAACCGACAGCTCAGTTGCCGAACTGTCTGCCATTGATGGTTACTTAAAAGATGAAGCAGTAAAGATTTTGCTCCCCCCTGAGGCGGATATGATCACCAACAACCTGAGCAAACTTCCCGGTGGACAACAGCTGGTTGATAAAGTAATTACCAGCATCAACTCCGCAGCTTCAGATGCGGCCAAAGAAGCGGCGCCAATTCTGGTTAACAGCATCAAGTCGATGAGCATTCAGGATGCAGCCGGTCTGCTTACCGGTGGCGATTATGCTGCAACGGAATACTTGAAACGCACCAATTATGATGCACTGGTAGCACTCTATCAACCCAAGATTGAGGGATCGCTGAACAAGAAAATCATTGGCAACTATTCGGCTCAACAGTCGTGGGACGAAATGACGGGAAAATGGAACCAAGTGGCCGGCACCTTCGTTGGGCAGCTTGCTGAACTTGAAACGGTAGAGACCAATCTGAGTGCCTACCTCACCCAACGAGCCTTGGATGGCTTGTTTCTGAAAATTGGAGAAACCGAGAAAAACATCCGGCAAGATCCGGCTGCCCGGGTAACCGACCTTCTGAAAAGGGTATTCGCCCGTCAATAAATTGACCAGAAAAGAAGTCCTTAGCCTGGAGCTACTAACGATCAACTGGATAAGCTTACAAACTACTGATGGATGAATTTCAGCACTTAACAAACTGGTGTACGGAGTTCATCCATCAGCAGTCAAACTCCCTATCAAAATTATTCAAACAGCCTACCCTGCCAGGTGTTTCGTTCCGCCAACCGCTTTTCAACCTTAACCACAAATTCAAAATTCTTCAAACCCCATTTGGGAGCAATTAGTAGGTTTTTGGAAGTTTGGCTAACAAATCGCTCAACCACAATTTCAGGGTTCAACAATTCCAGGTAATCCACAATCAGCTCCACATACTCCTCTGCTGTAAACAAGTGAAAATCCTCCGGCTGTCGGGCAAACTCAACGGCCATTTGGGTTCCTTTATGAATTTGCAACTGATGCAGTTTTAGATTCTCAACCGGCAATTGCGAAATTTCCCGCGCCTGATTCAGCAAGTCATTCCGCGTTTCTCCAGGAAGTCCCAAAATCAAATGCGCACAAGTATGAATGTTGCGGCTGGAAGTTTGCTCAATGGCCCACTTCGCCTGCGCAAAATGATGTCCGCGATTAATGCGATCCAGCGTTTTGTCCTGAACCGACTCCACGCCATATTCCACCATCACATAATAGTCCTTGGAAAGCTCAGCCAGATAATCCAGGATTTCCGGAGTCACACAGTCCGGACGAGTTCCAAGCACCAAGCCAATAACCTGAGGATGCGCCAAGGCTTCCTGATACCTTTGTTTCAACACCTCCAAGTCAGCATAAGTATTCGAATACGCTTGGAAATAGGCTAAGAACCGCATGGTTGGATACTTACGGGAGTAAAAATCAATGCCCTGCTGAACCTGCACGGCAATGCTTTTTTCCGGTCCGCAATAGTCGGGTTGGAAAGACTTGTTGTTGCAATATGAACATCCGTTTCGCGCCTTGACCCCATCCCTGTTCGGGCAGGTAAAGCCAGCATCTACAGCTACTTTTTGCACTCTTCCGTTAAACTTATTCTTAAAATAAGTCGGAAAATCATTAAATCGTTTGTCATGTCCCCAGGGGAAATTCTGATCCGTCATAAATAAATTTGTCCGACAAAAGTAAGGCAAATCTGAAAGAAAAAAGACAATATATGCGTCAAAGATCAATTCGCAAGAAGTCAACCAAATACCCCAGATAATCTATCGCTCTGGAAATGAAAAGTCAATCCGGCCTTATCAACAAATGTTGAAAACTTTAAAACCTTGGCATCGCTTATTGGTTCTATTTCTACAAGCTATTTTTTACCTTTAACGTAATCCGTAAAACAGCAACCTATGTTTAATGCAGAAGATTTGGTTTTCATTGAAGAGCGCGGAAGTGATTTAACAACCGTCAAAGAACAAGTAAGAAATTTCGAGCAAGGTTTTCCCTACCTTGAAATAATACAAGCAGCCACAATTGGCAAAGGCATCATCCAACTAAACGAGGATCATGCACAACAGTTTATTGATTTTTTTGAGCACAAACTCGAAAAAGGTATCAGCCTGCTAAAGTTTGTGCCGGCCTCCGGGGCAGCCAGCCGCATGTTTAAAAGCCTGTTTACAGCCAAAGCCCGTCTCGAAAACGGAACCCCTGAAAAAGAGGTGCTACAAGACAAGGAGGTGCAGTGCTTCTTTAACGGACTTAAAAAATTTGCCTTTTATGCTGACCTTGAACGATTAACCGGCAAACCAGTAGAACAGCTTTCAGCCCTTGAAGTACTCAATTTGGTGCTCACTGAGCAAGGACTGAACTACGGCAATCTTCCCAAGGGCTTACTGAAATTTCATCAGTATCAGGATCACTCCCGAACCTCCTTTGAAGAACATTGCGCCGAGGGAGCGCTGTACGCCAAAGACCAACAGGGCAAAGTACAAATGCATTTTACGGTTTCGCCCGAGCATAAACCGGTATTTGAGGCGCACCTGAAAGCCATCAAAAGCAAGTACGAAAAGCTGTTTGGTGTGCACTATGAAGTATCTTTTAGCCAGCAAAAACCGGCGACCGACACGATTGCGGTAGACCTGAACAACAAGCCCTTCCGAAACGGAGACAACAGCCTGCTTTTTCGACCGGGAGGCCACGGTGCATTAATTGACAACCTGAATGACCTGGATGCAGACCTCATTTTTATTAAAAACATCGACAATGTGGTACCCGATTACCTCAAGGCCGAAACCATCAAGTACAAAAAGGCTCTGGCAGGTTTGCTGCTGAACTACCAGAAACGAATTTTCAATTATCAGCGCGTGCTGGACGAAAGACACTACACAGCACTTGATAGCAAGTTTTACGCGGAAGCATCTGCTTTCCTCGAAAATGTTTTAAACGTAAAACCACCCACGAATCAATATTATGCGGAAAAAGAAGAATTGTATCATTACCTGAAATCGAAGTTCAACCGCCCCATTCGTGTATGCGGCATGGTAAAGAATGAAGGCGAACCCGGCGGCGGCCCCTTTTGGGCAAAAAATGCCGATGAGTCAATTTCGCTTCAGGTAGTTGAAAGCTCCCAAATCAATCTTGAGGACAAAAAACAGGCTGACATTGTAAAGCATGCCACCCACTTCAACCCGGTGGATTTAATTTGTGGAACAAAAAACTACCTCGAAGAACCTTATGATTTGTTATTGCTAAGAGACCCCAGAACCGGATTTATATCCTACAAGTCTAAAGATGGCAAAGAACTCAAAGCGCAGGAACTTCCGGGGCTTTGGAATGGAGCCATGGCGGATTGGAACACCCTGTTTGTTGAAGTTCCGATACTGACTTTCAACCCGGTAAAAACCGTGAACGACTTATTACGAAAAGAGCATCAGCCCGATTAAGTAATTCTAAAAAGTATTATTAAATTTGCAGCTGCATTTTTTTGGGATTCTATGGAAGAAGATTCAAGAGACTTTTACGACAGTGAGGAAATAGGAGAAGCCGTTAAACGCTTTGAAAGGATGATGAAGGCCAACCAAGTTGACTATTTTGATGTTTTTGAAGTAGAAGGCATTGTGGATTATTTTATGGATGAAGGCCAAATGTCAATGGCCAACCTGGCAATTGACAATGGATTGAAAATTCATCCGTCTTCCACTTCACTCCAAATTAAAAAAGCACAGCTCCTTTTGGTGGATGGCAAAGTGGATGAATCACTGGCCATCGTTAATGTTGTTGAGTTAATCGAAGACAGCAACCCCGACATTTTCCTGATCAAAGGCTCGGCCTTAATCATGGAGGGCTTGGTTGAAGAAGCCATTACCGCTTTTGAGCAAGCCATCATGTACAACTACGATGAGGAAGATGAACTGCTTTACAATATCGGAATCACCTTAGGACAGGCCGGAGAAGTCAAAAAAGCCGTTACGTTTTTAGAGCGGGCACACACTGCCAACCCCAAAAACGAGCAGGTTCTTTACGAGCTGGCTTATTATTGCGACAAAGATGATCAGGATGAAAAAAGCATCCTTTATTACAACAAATACCTTGACATTGATCCATTCAATCCCTCGGTTTGGTACAACCTTGGCATCACTTTTAACCGAATTGGTGAGCATGACAAAGCCATTGAAGCCTACGATTTCTCGATTGCCCTAAACGATCAGTTTGAACAGGCCCTGTTCAACAAAGCCAATGCATTGTCGAACAACAACCAATACGAAGAAGCCATTGAATGCTACCTGGAGTATTTGAAAAGCGATAAAAACAATGATGATGCCTACTGCTATTTAGGTGAATGCTACCTGAACATGGATCGGTACAACGATGCATTGGCCAATTACAAAAAAGCATTACGCATCAATAAAAATAATGCCAATGCCTGGTATGGTTCAAGCTTGATCCGATGGATTGAAAACGACCTGCCCGAAAGTCAAACGCTGGTCAAAAAAGCCCTCAAGCTGGATGACACCAATCCGGACTTCTGGCTTATGTACGGGAAAATAAATCACGAACTGGCGGCTTACGAGCAAGGAGAATCAGCCTTTGAGATGGCAACGTCGCTGGATCCGGACAACCGCGAAAGCTGGATTGCCTATGCTGAGATGCAGTACCAGCGTGGTATGTTGCAGCAATCCATTAATATCTTGAAAAAAGCACTGGAAGTAATTGCCGACGATTCAAATATCAATTACCGGTTAACAGCTTACCTGCTTGAAAATAATGAAGAACGCTCCGCAACGGATTATTTTGAAATAGCCCTAAGAGCCGATTTCAATAGTTACCGCGATTTATTTGACTATTATCCCAAAGCACAGCAAAACGAGTCGATCAAACAACTCATAAAAGAATACCAATCAACCAATTATTAAAAATGAATTTCAACTTACCCTTTATTCCTGGACGTCCTGAAAAGCCAAGATCATCAGGCATTACGATGGTGATGGACAAAGGACTTAGCCTCCGCGAAGCCGAAGACTTATGCGAAGTCGCATCAGAATACACTGATTTTGTCAAGCTAGGATTTGGTACCGGCCTGCTAACTCCGGGTGTAAAAGAGAAAATCAAACTGTATCAGCAAGCAGGCATTAAACCCTACTTTGGAGGTACACTGTTTGAAGCATTTATTGCCCGCAATATGTTTGACGACTACCGCAAATTTATTACTGAAAGTGGTGTTGAAACAGCCGAAGTTTCTGACGGTGTTCTTCCCATTGAGCATGACAAAAAATGTGAATACATCAACCTGCTGGCAAAAGATTTTCAGATTTTTTCAGAAGTCGGGACCAAGTTAAAAGGCAAGGAGATTAGCAACGAAGAGTGGGTCTCCTGGATGAAAACAGAACTGGAAGCCGGCGCCTGGAAAGTCATTGCTGAAGCACGCGAAAGCGGAAACATGGGCATTTACAAAGAAGATGGCTCAGCCAACAGCCAGCTCATCATGGACATTAAAAAAGAAATTGACACCGAACATATTTTATGGGAAGCCCCACTCAAAAGCCAGCAAGTGTGGTTTATCAAATTGTTGGGCTCCAATGTCAACCTGGGCAATATTTCCCAATCGGAAGTCATTCCGTTGGAAACACTCCGCAGAGGTCTTCGCGGCGACACGCTGCTGAGCTTCATTCCTTAAACAAGCAGTTTATATTTCACACCGTATAAACCATCAAGATCTTCTTGGTGGTTTTTTTTTGCAACTAGCTACCAGCGCCTTACACAACAGCGCTCAGCGAACACTCCCCTTTCCGTTCTTCAAAAAAGAACATATTTTCACTTCCCGAATGCAAACCTGACCTTCCTTTTATTTATTCTAAATAAAGAAAAACAGCTTTAAAACATCTAAGTAGTTACATATTTCATCACTAAAAAATTGATATCTTAAGCCTATCACAGGAAACCTTTAGCCCTTGTTTTTGTTAAGGAAGATGTAAATATTAAACCGGAAATTACAACCGATTAAAAACCACAATATGTTTGATTTAGATCTGATAAAGAAAACCTACGAGAATTTTGGCCCTCGTATAACCAAAGCCAGAGACATTTTAAAAAAACCACTCACACTTTCTGAAAAGATTTTATACACACACCTTTTCAGTCCTGAAGAAGTAGCCGATTTCAAACGTGGCGTTGACTACGTTGATTTTGCGCCCGACCGGGTAGCCATGCAGGATGCAACGGCTCAAATGGCTCTGCTTCAGTTCATGAACTCAGGCAAAAACCGGACCGCAGTGCCATCTACGGTGCATTGCGATCACTTAATCCAAGCCAGTGTGGGCGGACGAACAGACCTGAAATTTGCCCTCGAAAGCAATAAGGAGGTGTTCAATTTTTTGGAGTCTGTCTCCAATAAATACGGCATCGGATTTTGGAAACCGGGTGCCGGAATTATTCACCAAGTGGTGCTTGAGAATTATGCATTCCCCGGTGGAATGATGATCGGAACCGATTCGCATACAGTAAATGCCGGCGGGTTGGGCATGGTGGCTATTGGTGTCGGTGGTGCCGATGCGGTAGACGTAATGGCCGGTATGGCTTGGGAACTTAAATTTCCCAAATTAATCGGTGTAAAACTCACTGGAAAATTAAACGGCTGGACAGCCCCAAAAGACATTATACTAAAAGTAGCTGGCATACTGACCGTAAAAGGCGGAACAGGTGCTATTATTGAATATTTCGGAGAAGGTGCGGAATCTCTTTCTGCAACCGGCAAAGGAACCATTTGTAACATGGGAGCCGAAGTTGGGGCAACCACATCAACCTTTGGCTACGACCAAAGCATGGAACGTTACTTACGGGCAACCGACCGCGCAGAAGTCGCCGATTTAGCCAATGGCATTAAAGAACATTTAACTGCCGACCCCGAAGTTTACGCTCAACCTGAAAAGTACTTCGATCAACTGATCGAAATCAATCTGGACGAGCTGGAACCTCACTTAAACGGGCCGTTTACACCCGATTTGGCAACCCCAATTTCACAAGTGGCCAAAGTTGCGAAGGAAAAAGGATGGCCAACCAAAATTGAAGTTGGACTGATCGGTTCTTGTACCAATTCATCCTACGAAGATATTTCGCGTGCGGCATCACTGGCACAGCAAGCGGTCGACAAAAAGCTGAAGACCAAATCGGAATTTACCATTACTCCGGGCTCTGAGCAAGTGCGCTACACCATCGAGCGTGATGGATTTATCGATATTTTCAATAAGATTGGAGCAAGTGTTTTTGCTAATGCTTGCGGCCCATGTATCGGACAATGGAACCGCCCCGGAGCCGAAAAAGGAGAAAAAAACACAATTGTGCACTCGTTCAACCGTAACTTCTCCAAACGGGCTGACGGAAACCCCAACACCCATGCCTTTGTAGCTTCTCCGGAACTGGTTACCGCCCTGGCTATTGCTGGTGACTTAACCTTTAACCCGCTCACCGATAAGTTGCTTAATGAGGATGGAAAAGAAGTTAAACTGGATCCGCCAACAGGAGAAGAATTGCCCAGCAAAGGCTTTGCTGTTGAAGATGCCGGTTATCAGGCACCTGCCGAGGATGGCTCTTCAGTTGAAGTCATTGTTTCCCCCGATTCAGAGCGTTTACAACTGCTCAAAGCCTTCGAACCGTGGGATGGTCAAAACCTGAATGGAGCCAAACTGCTGATCAAAGCCGAAGGAAAATGCACCACCGACCACATCTCGATGGCTGGTCCCTGGTTACGCTTCCGTGGGCACCTGAACAACATCTCCAACAACATGCTGATTGGTGCTGTAAATGCCTTTAACGGCGAAACCAACAAGGTGAAAAATCAACTGACAGGAGGCTATGATGAAGTACCTAAAGTGCAACGCGCCTACAAAGCTGCAGGTATTCCAACCGTTGTTGTTGGTGACCACAATTATGGCGAAGGATCTTCACGCGAACATGCGGCCATGGAGCCTCGCCACCTGGGAGTTAAAGCGGTAATTGTAAAATCCTTTGCCCGGATTCATGAAACCAACCTGAAAAAACAAGGAATGCTGGCACTTACTTTTGCCCAGGAAGCCGATTACGATAAAATTCAGGAAGATGACATCTTTAATTTCATCAACCTGGCTGACTTTGCTCCTGGCAAACCTGTGCAGTTACAGTTGGTTCATGCCGATGGTTCACAAGAAACAATCGAATTAAATCATACTTACAACGCCCAGCAAATTGAATGGTACAAGGCGGGCTCAGCATTAAATCTGATCAAACAACAAAATAACTAATCAAAATAAGACACCCGTAATGGATAAAATTAAAGTAGCAAATCCAGTTGTTGAACTGGACGGAGATGAAATGACCCGGGTTATTTGGTCATTTATTAAAGAAAAACTCATTTTCCCTTACCTCGATCTGGATATAAAATACTACGATCTGGGAATGGAAAAGCGCGATGAGACAGATGATCAAATTACTGTGGACGCGGCTCACGCCATCAAAAAGTATGGTGTGGGAATTAAGTGTGCCACCATTACTCCTGATGAATTGCGTGTAACCGAGTTCAATTTGAAAAACATGTGGCGCTCGCCCAATGGCACCATCCGAAATATTTTGGGAGGAACTGTTTTCCGCGAACCCATTATTATTAATAACATCCCGCGCCTGGTTCCCGGGTGGAAAAAACCCATTTGCATTGGTCGTCATGCCTTTGGTGACCAGTACCGGGCAACCGACTTCCTGACTAAAGGAAAAGGCAAACTTACCATCACGTTCACCCCTGAAGATGGTGGCGAAGTGCAATCGTATGATGTGTATGACTTTGAAGGCGATGGAATAGCCATGGCTATGTACAACACTGATGAATCAATAATTGGATTCGCCCGGGCTTGTATGAATCAGGCACTAAGCAAAAAATGGCCCCTGTACATGTCCACCAAAAATACCATTCTGAAAAAGTACGATGGCCGCTTTAAGGATCTGTTTGAAAAAGTCTTCAATGAAGAATTCAAAGAAAAATTTGAGGCAGCCGGCATCACCTATGAACACCGCTTGATTGATGACATGGTTGCCGCCGCTATGAAGTGGGAAGGAGGCTTTGTGTGGGCTTGTAAAAACTACGATGGGGATGTACAGTCCGATACCGTAGCACAAGGGTTTGGTTCTTTAGGACTGATGACCTCTACGCTTATAACGCCCGATGGAAAAACCATGGAAGCTGAAGCAGCCCACGGCACGGTAACCCGCCACTATCGCCAGCATCAACAAGGAAATCCCACGTCAACCAACCCCATTGCGTCAATTTTTGCATGGACGAGAGGCCTGGCCTTCCGTGGAAAATTGGATGAGAACCAAGCGTTGATTGACTTTGCCAACACCTTGGAGCAGGTATGTGTTGAAACGGTTGAAAGTGGCAAAATGACCAAAGACCTGGCACTGATTATTCACGAGAAAGACCTTAAGCAGGAACATTACCTGACAACCGAGGAATTCTTAAATGCCATCGATCAAAACCTGAAAAGCAAAATAACAGCTATAACCCATGGGAGAAAAGATTAAACTTGAAAATGGTCGTTTGATAGTTCCTGACCATCCCATCATTCCCTTTATTCAGGGTGATGGGATTGGCAAGGACATTACCAAGCCGGCCCAAAGCGTATTGGATGCCGCTGTTGAGAAAGCTTATGGTTCTTCCCGAAAACTCATTTGGAAAGAAGTTTTGGCCGGACAAAAGGCATTCAAAGCAACTGGCAATTACCTGCCTCAAGAAACGCTGGATTCCTTTAAAGAGCACTTGGTTGGTATAAAAGGGCCGCTCGAAACCCCTGTTGGCGGCGGCATTCGCTCGCTTAACGTAGCCCTGCGGCAAACACTTGACTTATACGTTTGCCTACGCCCGGTACGTTGGTTTAAAGGGGTCCCCTCTCCCGTTCGCTACCCCTCCATGGTTGATATGCATATCTTTAGGGAAAACACCGAAGATATTTATGCTGGTATTGAATTTGAAATTGGCGATGAGAAAACGAAAAAGTTTCAGGATTTTCTGATCAATGAAATGGGCATAAGCACCCAAATACGTTTTCCGGAAAGCAGCGCTTATGGCGTTAAGCCAATTTCCAAAGATGGCTCCGAGCGATTGGTTCGCTCAGCCATTCAGTATGCCATTACTCGTCATCTCCCATCTGTAACCTTGGTCCATAAAGGAAACATTATGAAGTTTACCGAAGGTGCTTTTAAAAACTGGGGATATGACCTGGCTGAATCGGAATTTGGCAAACAGGTTTTCACCTGGCGCCAGTATCAGCAAATTCAAGCGGAAAAAGGACAGCTTGATGCTTCCAAAGCACTGGAAGAAGCCAAAAAATCCGGAAAAGTCATCATTAAAGATACGATAACCGATGCCTTTTTACAGGATAGCTTGTTACATCCCTATGACCATTCGGTGATTGCCACCATGAACTTAAATGGCGATTATATTTCAGATCAGCTTGCAGCCATGGTCGGCGGCATAGGCATCTCACCAGGCGCCAACATCAACTACCAAAGTGGGTTTGCCATTTTTGAAGCTACCCATGGAACTGCTCCTGATATTGCCGGAACCGGTAAAGCCAACCCCAGCTCCTTGCTTTTGTCCGGAGTGATGATGTTGGAATACCTCGGATGGCATGAGGCTGCTGAACACGTGTTTGATGCCATGGAGCACACCTTTTCCAAACGTCGGGTCACTTCAGATTTGCACACCATGATGGAAAGCGCAACCTTGCTGTCTACCACAGAGTTTGCTGATGAAATAATCCGAAATATTCACTAACTTAAAAAAGAAATCAAACTAAAATACTTTTTAAAATGGAATACATTAAGAATAGGTTTTATCAAAAGGCGAGCAAATGCGTTAGCGAGTACCAACGGATCAAAAATGAGCATGGTGATAAAGTGATTGCCAATGTTACTATTGGTCAAGTAATGACAGGGATGAAAGGCGTTCCCAGCTTAATTACTGACACTTCCAAGTTAGACCCAACCACCGGAATTCGCTTTCGCGGATATACCATCCCGGAACTACGCGAAAAGCTACCCCGCTTAAACCCAGACGGAGAACCACTTCCCGAAGGCTTGTTTTACCTGATGCTCATTGGCGAAATACCAGAACGCGATGATGTTTTAAATATTAGCAAGGACTGGGCCACTCGTGCACATGTACCTCAGCATGTTTTTGACGTGATTGACGCCATTCCGAAGAACTCACGTCCCATGACTCAGTTCAGTTCGGCCATCCTCAGTATGGCTACGGATTCTATTTTTCAAAAAGCTTATCGCGCAGGCGTTCATAAAAAATACTATTGGGACACGACCTATGAAGATGTGATGAACCTGATTGCCCGTTTGCCACGAATTGCCGCATACATTTACCGTCGTCAGTTTTTCAACGATGAACACATTGAGCCGGATCCACGCTTGGACTGGGCCGGTAACCTGGCACATATGATGGGACACGACAGCGAAGAAGTAAAGCGTTTGCTTCGTTTGTACATGGTTATTCATGCCGATCATGAAGGAGGAAATGTTTCAGCACATACCACCCATTTGGTTGGATCAGCACTTAGTAACCCCTACTATGCTTATGCCGCTGGTATGCTTGGCTTAGCAGGCCCGCTTCATGGTTATGCCAACCAGGAGGTCATCAACTGGATTTTTAGCATGATGCAGGAATTGGACACGGATAGCCCAAGCGAAGAGCAAATTGTAGCCTACACCAAACGTACATTGGATGAAGGACGCGTCATTCCAGGTTATGGGCACGCCGTACTTCGCCAAACCGATCCCCGTTTTACGGCACAACAAGAATTTGCCAAGAAATATGTAAAAGATGATAAGCTCATCAACATTGTGAATACGCTTCACCGTGTCGTTCCTCCAATTCTGGAAGCCACTGGCAAAGTTAAAAACCCTTGGCCTAATGTTGATGCTTACTCGGGCTCCTTGTTGTATTACTATGGCGTGAAAGAACATTCCTTCTACACCGTCCTGTTTGGCGTGTCCAGAGCACTCGGAGTTTTGGCCAGCTTGGTAATGGATCGGCTGTACGGTCTTCCAATTGAACGGCCATCATCTTTCCCGCTCAAGTGGTACCATGAAAAAGCAGGAGAACAAACTCCTCCTGGATGCTAATTCAATAAAATTATATAGCTCTGAAATGCTCTCTTTTACCGGAGAGCATTTTTTTTGCCCAACAACCTAGCTTCACGATAAACCAAGCACAGGCTCATCCATAAAAACCGAAATCCATCTACTACTATCCGGTTTCTCTTTTGCAAAACACTTGCAATTGTTACATTTACTGATAAAAATCACAGCATGTCATGCTTGGCTCACCTTAATTTGCAATAAAAACCGAAACTTATGGCCTTCCTTCAAAAAGAAAAATTATTTACAGTACAATGGTTCAAGGAGTATAGCTTCATCACCATTGGTGCTTTTATTCTTGCAGTTGGTTTTGTCTATTTCATTTCACCACATAAGATTGTTCCTGGTGGCGTATACGGTATTGCTATCGTTGTGCACTACCTTACTGAAGGTGTTTTTTCTTTTTGGCCCGAAGGAATTCCCATCGGACTGTTTGGCTTGATCTTAAACATTCCGTTAACCATTGCCGGAATTAAAATCCTGGGCCCCCGCTTTGGCGTAAAAACAGTGATTGGCTTTGTACTTTCATCCGTATTTATGGATCTGATAACTTACATGCGTGCTGATGGCAATGCTCCTTTAGTTGAAGACGTATTACTATCCTGTGTGTTTGGAGGCGTGCTTATTGGCTTTGGTTTAGGCCTCATTTTTAAGTCACGTGCCACCTCAGGCGGATCGGATATTATTGCCATGATCATTGCCAAGTACACCGGCATCCAACTTGGCCAACTCCTGATTTATGTTGATTCAGCCATTGTTCTGATTGGGCTTGCAGCTTTTGGCGAATGGCAAATTCCCCTCTACTCCTGGCTAGTAATCTACATCACGGGCCGTGCTATTGACATTACCATCGAAGGATCTAATTACAACAAGGCTTTGTTTATCATTTCCGACAAACATGATGAAATCAAAAATAAAATTCTGGTCGATCTGGAACGTGGAGGAACTTACTTGAAAGGGCAAGGAATGTTTAGCGGCGAAGAGAAAGAAATTATTTATACCGTTGTCAGCCGTCGCGAAGTGATTATTTTGGAACAATACATTAGTCAAATTGACCCGAATGCCTTTATTACCGTAATGGACACCAGCGAAATTCTGGGGGAAGGATTTCAGAACCTAAAAGTGAAAATTGATCCATAAGTATATTTTATTTCTTCAGCAAAAGGAAAGTTAGGGCACAAATGCTTAATTTAGTAGGTCAAAAACCTGTTACTAGTTATTATTCCCATGAAAGCTTTTCTTCTTACACTCCTGTTGTCTGTTTCAATCCTTTTTGCCAATGCCCAATCTGTTGGACTTGTTCTTAGCGGTGGCGGAGCAAAAGGTCTGGCACACATTGGTGTTATTCGGGCAATGGAAGAAAACAACATCCCTATTGACTACATTTCCGGAACTTCCATGGGGGCTATTGTAGGCGGACTTTATGCTGCCGGTTACACCCCCGATGAAATGGAAGAGCTTTTTCAGTCGGAACAGTTTATGTTTTGGGCCACCGGAAAAATACAGGAAGAATACCGCTATTACTTCAGAAAACTGGAACAAACCCCGGCGTGGCTGAATCTTGATCTTCAGAAAACAGAAGATAGACTTAAGATTTTACTGCCGACCAATATTATCCCTGAAGAGCAAATTGACTTTGCCTTTATGGAGATGTTTTCATCCACCAACGCCGTGTGCAACTATGATTTTAACAACCTGATGGTTCCCTTTTTGTGCATTGCTACCGATATTTATGAGAATACAGAGGTAGAGCTGAGGAATGGCGATTTAGGAGAAGCCATCCGGGCATCCATGACCTTTCCTCTTTATTTTAAACCCATTACAATTGATGGTGTTTTGGTGTTTGACGGCGGAATTGTCAATAACTTTCCGGTTAAAAATACCATTGAAGCCTTTCAACCCGACATCATTATTGGACACAAAGTTGCCAACAACTCAAAACAACCAAGTCAGGATGACGTAATGGCGCAGCTGGAAAACATGATCATGCAGAAAACCGATTATGAAGTTCCGGAAAATAAAGGGCTTTTGCTGGAAACCTCCTTTTCCAATGTCAACTTACTTGATTTCAACAAAATTTTGACCATTGAAGAGGCCGGCTACAAAACCACGCTGGCTCAAATGGATAGCATCAAAATGCTCATAAAAAGAAGAGTTTCTCAAGAAACCCTGACACAAAAACGACGAAACTTCAATCTTCGGAAACCGGAACTGCTGTTTCAAAACATACAGGTTGAAGGCGTTACCGACCCCATGCAGCGCAAATACATCATACAGAGTGTGAAGCACAAAAACAATGTGATCAACCTGGATGAACTTCGACATGAATATTTTAAACTTGTGGCCGATCCTCAGCTCCGGTCGATCCGCCCGGTCTCCTTTTATAACAAAGAAACCGGCTATTTTGACCTACACCTGAAAGTAACGAAAGAAAAGTCGCTGGAAATCAAGTTTGGTGGCAATGTTTCAACCAAGCCCATCAACCAAGGCTTCCTGAGTCTGGACTACCTGTTTTTTGATAACCGGGCCTATACCTTGAGTACTAACATTTATTTTGGACGTTTTTACAGTTCAATAAAAGCCGGTGGACGCATTGATTTTCCCACCAGTCTTCCGTTTTACCTTTCGGGCTACCTCACCCTTAACCGCTGGGATTTTTTCACCAGCAGCAACGAATTTTTCTTTGAAGATGTAAGTTCTCCCTATATTATTCAGGATGAAAACAACGTTCGCTTCGAACTTGGTTTTCCGGTGAAAACCCATGGAAAGCTAACCCTTGGCACCAGCTTCTCATCGGCAGCAGACGCTTATTATTTTAATGAATCGATTAAAAAAGATGATAGCTCTGAAGAAACAAAGTTCGATGCTTTTTCGACCAAAATCAGCTTTGAGCGTAATTCTCAAAACTACAAGCAATATGCCACCGAAGGCTTGTCTTCGGAATTGAATTTTACTTACACCGTTGGCAGTGAGAAACACAAACCAGGCACCAATTCTCCTCTTAACCGGGAGTATAACGGCTCGCAAGATTATTACACGCTAAAGGCCAAATATGAACGCTACTACCCCATCAGCCGGAATTTCAGCTTGGGTTTTGAAGTTGATGGCGTGTTTAGCAACAAAAAGTTTCTGAATAACTATACGGCAACCATGCTCGCAGCCAATACTTTTTCACCAACTCCTTTTAGTCAAACCCTGTTTATGAAGAAATACCGGGCCAATAAATACCTGGCTTCCGGCTTAAAAACAATTTTTAACCTCAGCAACCAAATGCACTTCCGCCTTGAAGGCTATGCATTTACTCCGGCCCAGGAAATCATCCTTGGTGAGAATTTTCAGGCAGCCTATGCCTCTGATTATTTTTCAACCTTAAACCTAATGGCAATGGGAGGTCTTGTTTATCATTCCGGACTTGGGCCATTAAGTTTAACGCTGAATTATTTCGACAAAGAGAATACGAAATTTTATGTGGTGTTCAGCTTTGGCTATGTCCTTTTCAATAAACGGGGGTATTAATATAAAAAAAGGCTGTTCAGTTATAGTAATAACCAAACAGCCCAACCAATTATTTTTTTCTGTTTTTAAGATTTTCTCTTTTGATAAAACCGAACCCAGTCCACATCAAACTGATGGGAAACTGACTGGCTATCCTGAATGACCAGCGATGTTAAGTTCAAAAACATCGGATAGTCCGGAACATTGGAATTTACTGCAAACAACTCCTTGTCATTGATTTTCCAGCTAAGCTTGCCTTTTTCCCAAACCATGGAGAAAATGTACAGCTTGCCGGCTGATAAGCCCGACAAGGAAAAGTTCGCTTCTGCCTGCCCTGCTGGTGAAGCGCTCAAGCCAAACTGACTCTTGGCCCCACACTCGAATAAATTAAGCCGTGCCCCATTTTGTTCGCCTCCCAAGTAAAAAACATCCTGAAAGTTCTTATCCGGGTTATACTTAATTTTGGCTTCTAAAATACCATATTGAGCTTCAAAAATTCCACCGGTGGTCAGGCTGTCCGACGAATAATCCATTTCCTTTTCAACAAAACCCAAAACCGGGTTCCAAACCAAGCCTTTCCGCTTTTCCTTTTTGACTTGAATTCGAAGGCGTTCCCCGGCTATTTGTACATTTTTCCCATCGGCGAAAGCCTGTAAATCGCCATGTTGCGAAAAATTCTTTCCGACGGTCTTCTCGGCCCAATAATTAATGGTTTTCCATTTGGACCGATCCAACTCCGTGTTCTCAAACTGGTCCTCAAAAACCAGTTCCCAGTTTTTAGGAAAATCCAGAGCATTGGTATTCTTGTATTTTTGATAGAGCTGTATTTCCGGCTTATTTTTCAATTCCAGGTAACGCTGTTCTTCTTTGTGCTCCTGACTTTTCTCCCATTTCTTAGGGTCTTCCAGGTAGTTTTTGCGCTCTTTAAATTCGTCCGACTCAATCACAGCTTTCAGCTCATTAAAGGTACGTCGTTCCTCTGATTTCTGCATGTGCAGATAGTTCTTATAAGCTGCTGAATTGGGGTATTTCAGGAAGAACTGTACATCGGCTGATGCTTTTAGCTGCTTAAACTCTTCCCTAAGGGCTTTGCTTTCTTCTTCGGAAGCACCTGCTCCTTGTTGGATAATTCTTTCCAGTTCGAAATAACGATCCAAGTCATTTCCCTCTTTCAGATTTTCGTAGCGTTTCAAATCGGCCGAATCTGCCACCTGCAAGTATTGCTGCAAGCGTTTGTTTCGTTTTAGTTTGTTAAACTGTTTCAATTGCCGCTCTTCAGAGCTGCCTTTAAATTTCAATTTTTTCAGTTGTGCCTTCGCTTTCTTGAAAGAACCAGACTTTACTTTTTCTTCCAACAGCAAAAACTCTTTCAGTTCATCCGATTGTTCAACTTGTACAAATACATGATAATCTTTCCAAAGAGAGTCTTTTTGCGATTCGATCTTTGAAGTGGCTTTAATACCGCCAAAGGTATTTAGCAGAAACAGTTTTAGAGACATGTTGATCCTTTTTCTTCAGGTTTATGAGATTTAAAAATAATAATAAAAAAGTTAGTTAGTAACATTTTTTAGCATCTCTCAGAAAAATATTAATTTCAACACCTGAAAAACAATCCTGCACCTATGAAAATGAATAAACGTACGCTCCTCTTTCTGTTTGTTTTAAGCTTTATCTTCCACTTTCCAATCTTTGCTCAGGATTATTTCAAGGATGGTGGAGAAGCGGGAAAGACTTACCTGCTCATGGCGCATCCTACAGTAGAGAACATAAAAACCATGAAATACCTGATCGACAATAATATTCTGTTTGTAGGCGAAACAGAGATTGTTGGCGTTTACTATAGTTTCGAAAACTACAACTACAGCCAGTCGGTGGATTACATTCATGAAAATGAACTGGAGAATTTCCACCTTCAACACTTAACAGGCATGTTAACGCCGGAAAACATTTATACGGAAAATGACTTCTCGGCCAATTTTGAGATTATCTTTCAGCAAACCCTGGGCATCTTTTTCTTTGGTGGTCCCGATATTCAGCCAGCTTTATACCAGGAAGAAAATAACTATGCAGTCGTTACCGATCCTTACAGGCACTTGTTCGAGCTTAGCTTTCTGTTTCATCTTCTGGGAGGACCTCAAAACCCCGACTTTGTGCCGCTGCTGGAGCAGAACCCCAAATATTTTATTGGTGGATTTTGCCTGGGTATGCAAAGTATGAATGTGGCCACCGGTGGAACTTTGGTTCAGGATATTCCGGCTGAAGTATACGGGATTGATGAGCCGGCCGAAATTGTTCAATTGGAACAGGATAAAATACACCGGAACTACTGGCAGGAAATTTTTGAAAATGACCAGTTGATGTCTGTCAGCTTTCATCACCTGCATTTGCCGGAAGATGGTTTTTTTAGAAATGACGTGAAGTGGCGTGGAACCACCTCTCCGCCTGTACTCAGTTCTCACCACCAGGCCGTTGAAAACTTAAATGACTGCTGGGAAGTAACAGCTTGGTCAAAAGACAAAAAAGTCATTGAAGGCATTCGCCATAAAAAGTACCCCA
The DNA here is from genome assembly GCF_947495665.1 of uncultured Sunxiuqinia sp. Classification (GTDB taxonomy): domain Bacteria; phylum Bacteroidota; class Bacteroidia; order Bacteroidales; family Prolixibacteraceae; genus Sunxiuqinia; species Sunxiuqinia rutila. The sequence continues at coordinate 291,358 of NZ_CANLZV010000002.1, read as the reverse complement.
ATGTTTTTGCATTCCAATTTCATCCTGAAGATACAACCTTGTTTGCTCCGGCTGACTCCTTGCTGTTCTCTCCTTCTGATCAACCCCGAACATACAACGAACGGATTGGAGCGGAAGGGGTGAAATTTCATAAAAAGATATGGCGATTGATATCCAAATCCATTCAATAAACCGACACCTGATTATTCTACAAAAAATTCTATTTTTGCAGCTCAAATAAAATGTATGGGCTTAAAAGACGAGATTAAACGCAGAAGAACTTTTGGAATTGTAAGTCATCCGGATGCCGGAAAAACAACCCTGACGGAAAAGCTTCTGCTCTTTGGTGGCGCCATTCGCGTAGCCGGAGCTGTAAAAAGTAATAAAATCAAAAAAGGAGCCACTTCCGACTTCATGGAAATTGAGCGGCAACGGGGAATCTCGGTAGCCACTTCGGTTATGGGCTTCGAATACCGGGATTATAAAATCAATATCCTGGATACTCCGGGTCACCAGGATTTCCAGGAAGACACGTTCCGGACACTTACTGCAGTTGACAGTGTTATTATTGTCATTGATGCAGCCAAAGGTGTAGAGCCACAAACTGAAAAGTTGATGAATGTTTGCCGAATGCGGAAAACACCCGTCATTGTTTTTATCAATAAGCTCGACCGCCCAACTCAGGATACATTTGACCTGTTGGATGAAATTGAAAATCAACTTCAGATTAAAACCCGCCCTTTAAGCTGGCCCATCAACAGTGGCCCCGACTTTAAAGGCGTATATAACATATACAACCAAAGCCTTCGCCTGTTCGATGCCAATGTGCAGGAAATTGAAGAAGGAATCGCCTTTAAAGACATCAACAGTCCGGAGCTTGAAAAATACATTGGCGATGATGCCGATGAGTTACGCGAAGAACTGGAACTGGTGGAAGGCGTTTATCCCGAATTTAATCACGAAGACTACTTACAAGGTAACCTCGCTCCGGTATTTTTTGGTAGTGCCCTTTACAATTTCGGAGTTCAGGAGTTGTTGGATGCTTTTGTAGAAATAGCCCCTACTCCTCGGCCTAGCTTTACGGAAGAACGGGAAGTAAAACCAGAAGAGGATCAGTTTAGTGGGTTCATTTTCAAAATTCACGCGAATATTGACCCCAACCACCGCAGCCGAATTGCCTTCGTAAAGATCTGCTCTGGAAAGTTTGAACGAAACAAACCCTACAAACACATCCGCAGCGGAAAATCACTCCGCATATCAAGTCCCACTGCTTTTATGGCTTCTCAAAAAGAAATCATTGAAGAGGCCTATCCGGGCGATATCATTGGTGTACCCGACTCCGGAAACCTGGTTATTGGCGATTCCATTACCGGGGGTGAAGAAATTCATTTTAAAGGTCTGCCCAGCTTCTCGCCCGAACTGTTCCGCTACATTGAAAATGCGGATCCAATGAAATCGAAGCAATTAGCCAAGGGAATTGACCAGCTGATGGACGAAGGTGTTGCACAGCTGTTCACCAACCAATTTAACGGTCGAAAAATTATTGGAACCGTAGGTCAGCTTCAGTTTGAAGTAATTGAGTATCGTTTGCTGCACGAATATGGCGCAAAATGTCGCTTTGAAAACCTGCCCATGCACAAAGCCTGCTGGATTGAGTGCAGCGATCCTAAGCGTCTCCGCGAATTTAAACAACGGAAACATCAGAAAATGGCAACTGACAAACGCGGACGTGACGTATTCATGGCCGATTCCAGCTTCATTCTGCAAATGGCCCAGGATGAGTTTAAAGACATCAAGTTCCATTTTACCAGCGAATTTTAGGTAACAGGCGGACTTTTAGTCCGCTTGCCTTTCAAGGTATATTTTTCTACTTTTAGAAAAAACATGACAGACTGACTATGGAAATTCTAACCCTTAATTTTACCGATGGCGATCTGTTTTCCTATATTCTTCTGCCACTATTAATTTTCTTTGCCCGCATTAGTGATGTAACCGTTGGAACCCTTCGTATTGTGATGGTCTCCAAAGGACAAAAACTAATCGCTCCCCTGCTTGGATTTTTCGAGGTCATTATCTGGTTGATTACCATGAGTAAAATCATCCAAAACATTGACAATTGGGTCGCTTATGTTGCCTATGGTGCCGGGTTTGCAACCGGAAATTATGTTGGATTAATTATTGAAGAAAAGTTGGCTGTTGGCATTGTTCAACTTCAGATTATAACCCGAAAGAGTGCCCAGAATTTAATTGCCAAGCTAAAAGCCAGTGGCTATGGCATTACTCACCATGAAGCCCAGGGAGCTGTCGAAAAAGTCGCTGTCATCTATACCATCATCAAACGTAATGAATTAAACAAAGTGCTTGAAATCATGCGCACTTACAACCCCAACGCATTTTATTCCATTGAAGACGTCAAATCGATCGGCAAGAGCATGCCCCAACAGGTAAAAGGCAGTTTTCGGTGGCGCAAAGGGAAATAAGTTTCTTCCTTCCTGTTCCTCCTTTTAGCATTGTGTACGGAACGTTATCAAAAGCTTCAGATTCTTAAAAAACAAAAACAAAAAAGATCAATTCTTAAATAAAATTCTGATATTTGTCAGACTTTTTTAAACTTCTCAAACAAAGCTAAAATCATAACATCAAAAAATTTAATAATATGTTTAAGATTCAAACCTTAAATAAGATTGATCCTGTTGGTTTAAAAAACTTCCCTTTAGATCAATACGAAATTGCCAGTGAGTTTTCAAATCCCGATGGAATTATTGTGCGCAGCATGAAAATGCACGACATGGAATTGCCATCAAACCTGAAAGCCATTGCCCGTGCGGGAGCAGGTGTCAATAATATTCCAATTGAAAAATGCACCAACCAGGGTGTTGTTGTTTTTAATACTCCCGGCGCCAATGCCCACGCTGTAAAAGAATTAACCATTGCCGGCCTCCTGCTGGCTTCGCGCGATATTGCAGGTTCTATTGAATGGGCCAAAACATTGATTGGCAAGGGCGATGAGGTTCCTGCCTTAATTGAAGCAGGCAAGAAAAACTTTGCCGGACAAGAGATTCGTGGAAAGACGCTAGCTGTTATCGGACTGGGTGCTATTGGTGTTTTAGTGGCCAACGCCGCACAAGCTCTTGGCATGAATGTTTTAGGATATGACCCGTTTATTTCGGTAAAACATGCCTGGAAACTAAGCCGCAATGTAAAACAAGCCGAAGGCATGGAATCGTTGCTTGCTAATGCAGACTACGTAACCCTGCAAATCCCGTTAACTCCGGAAACCAAAGGTTTTATCAACAAGGATAAATTCAAGATGATGAAAGACGGCGTTCGGGTGCTCAACTTCGCGCGTGGAGGTCTGGTGAACAACCAGGATTTGGCCGCTGCTATTGAGGCAGGTAAAGTTGCACGCTACATCACGGATTTCCCCGATGAAGAAACCCTGAAAATGGACAAGGTAATTTCCATTCCTCACCTGGGAGCTTCAACGGCTGAATCGGAAACCAACTGCGCTGTGATGGCTGTTGATGAAATCAGAGAATTCCTGGAAAACGGCAATATCATTAACTCGGTAAATTTTCCTGCAGCTGAAATGGAGCGCACAGGAGGAGCACGTATTGTAGTGGCTAACAAAAACGTCCCCAATATGGTTAGCCAAATCTCGACCTTATTAGCTGGCGAGGGCTACAACATTGCCAACATGCTTAACCGCAACAAAGCAGACATTGCTTACAACATCATTGATGTTGACCGAAAAGAAGCTGATCTTTCCTTAATTGACAAAATTGGAGCAATCGATGGAGTCATCATGGTAAGAATCATTCAATAAGGATCTTACAACACAAACAGATACCGGCTCGCCTTAAGCTTTTTGCTTTATTCAGCCGGTATCTTTCTTTTTATTCTTCTCACTTCGTAAATAATCTTAATTTTGCAAGCGTTTGAAAAAACGCACTAGAACTGGATAATTTTAATTCTGGCAAAAAATAGAATCATGAGTAACAAGTTGATCGAAAAAGCTGCAGATAATGTTCGCATTCTTTCTGCCGCAATGGTTGAAAAAGCAAAATCCGGCCATCCTGGTGGTGCCATGGGCGGAGCTGATTTTGTAAGCGTATTGTATTCTGAGTTTTTGAACTACGACCCTTCAGACATGAGCTGGGCTAATCGTGACCGCTTCTTTTTGGATCCGGGACACATGTCGCCCATGTTGTATTCCATTTTGTCTTTAACAGGCAAATACAGTATGGAAGACCTGGCAAACTTCCGCCAGTGGGGAAGCGTTACCCCCGGGCATCCCGAGGTGGATGTTGAGCGCGGCGTTGAAAATACGTCTGGTCCGCTGGGACAAGGACACACCATGGCCGTTGGTGCAGCCATTGTTGAGCGCTTTATGGTAGCTCGTTTTGGCGAATGGATGGCTCATAAAACCTACGCTTTCATTTCAGACGGTGGTATTCAGGAAGAAATTTCGCAGGGAGCCGGACGAATTGCCGGATTTTTGGGATTGAGCAACCTGGTCATGTTCTATGATTCAAACGATATCCAGCTTTCAACAGAAACAGACGAGGTATCAACTGAAGATACTGCTAAAAAATACGAAGCCTGGGGATGGAATGTCCTCACAATTGATGGCAACAACCACGATGCTCTTCGTGAGGCCCTGAAAACAGCTAACGCAGAAACTGAAAAGCCAACCCTGATTATTGGTAAAACCATTATGGGTAAAGGTGCGATGACAGAAACTGGCGAAAGTTTCGAACGCAAAGTTTCAACACACGGGCAGCCTCTGGGAGCTGCAGGAGCATCATTAGACAAAACAATTGCCAACTTGGGCGGCGATCCTAAAAACCCGTTCCAAATCTTCCCTGAAGTGGAAGACTTATTCAAAAAGCGCAACGAAGAGCTAATTGCAGCAGCAGCTGTGAAGAAAGCCGAGCAAGCCGAATGGGCAAAAGCCAATCCGGAACTGGCCCAAAAACTGGGGAAATTCTACTCACAAGAAGCGCCTGAATTTGACTTTAGCAAAATCCAACAAAAAGCGGGAACAGCCACTCGTGCTGCTTCGGCAACCGTATTGGCCGCTTTTGCTGAAGAGGTTGAAAATATGATCGTATCTTCAGCTGACTTGTCAAACTCAGACAAAACCGATGGTTTCCTGAAGAAAACAACTGCTTTCAGCAAAGGTGACTTCACTGGAGCTTTCCTTCAAGCTGGTGTTTGTGAGTTAACCATGGCCTCCATCATGAATGGTATGGCCCTGCACGGCGGTGTAATTCCGGTGTGCGGTACTTTCTTTGTTTTCAGCGATTACCAAAAACCAGCTATCCGAATGGCTGCCTTGATGGAATTGCCTGTAAAATACGTATGGACACACGATGCTTTCCGCGTAGGAGAAGATGGTCCTACCCACCAGCCTGTTGAGCAAGAGGCTCAAATTCGTCTGATGGAGAAATTGAAAAACCACAAAGGTGAAAATTCAACCTTGGTATTGCGTCCGGCTGATGCAGAAGAAACAACAGTAGCCTGGAAACTGGCTTTGGAGAACACAAAAACGCCAACAGCATTAATCCTGTCGCGTCAGAACATTCCGAACCTTCCGGGTGAAAATCGTTATGCCGATGCGTTAAAATCGGAAAAAGGTGCTTACATCGTTACTGATTCTGAAGGAACACCGGATGTTATTTTGCTGGCCAGTGGATCTGAAGTTGCCACATTGGTTGCCGGAGCTGAATTACTGGAAAAAGAAAACATCAAATGCCGCATTGTTTCAGTTCCTTCCGAAGGACTATTCAGAAGCCAAACACCTGAATACCAAAATGAAGTACTGCCAGCAGGCGTGAAAAAATTTGGTTTGACTGCTGGCTTGCCTGTTAACCTTGAAGGGTTGGTTGGCGCTGATGGAACTGTTTTCGGATTGGATTCGTTTGGATTCTCAGCCCCTTACACGGTGCTGGATGAGAAATTAGGATTCAACGCACAAAACGTTTACAATCAAGTGAAAAAGCTGTTAGCTTAATCACACCACAATACATCAGAAAAGGCCGGAATAACCGGCCTTTTTTTGTTTCTTACTACAGTCCTGAGTTTTAAAGATGGACCATTAAATCCTATCGTTTTAACACAATACGGTAACGGGCGTTTCCCTTTTCAAGATGCTCGAGGGCTTCATTCACCTGGTCCATCGGAAATTCTTCGATCATTGGGTAAATGGCATGACGCTTACAGAAATCAAGCATAGTGCGTGTCAAAGCAGGACTGCCCAGCGGACTTCCACCAACCGATTTTTCCCCGATGATCAATGAGAAAGCCGGAATAGCCATGGGCTCCAGTACCGCTCCTACCGTATGAAATTTACCTTTCGGAGCCAGAGTTGACAAATAGGCATTCCAGTCAAGCGTTACATTGGTTGTGTTTAAAATGAAATCAAGCGTTCCGGCAATACTCTCCAACTGCTTCGGATCGCGCGAATTAATAACTTTAGTTGCTCCCATGGCTTTAATTTGCGCTTCCTTGTCCGGATTGGAACTGAATGCCACCACTTCACAACCCCATTTATTCAGAAATTTTAAAGCCATATGACCAAGCCCTCCAATTCCAATCACCCCCACTTTATCAGTTGGCTCTATTCCCCAATGCACAATCGGATTAAAAACGGTTATGCCTCCACATAGCAGCGGACCGGCTTTTTGACTATCCACTCCATCAGGAATAGCAATGGCCCACGACCAGTGGCACCTCACATAATCCGCAAACCCGCCATGACGCCCCACAATGGTGCCTTCAACAGTAGAACACAAGTTATGGCTGCCACTCATACATTGGTCGCAATGCATACATGACCCCGAGTTCCAGCCTAGTCCAACACGATCTCCTTCCTTAATATTTTTAACCTCCTGTCCAACACTCACCACTTCTCCAATCACTTCGTGCCCGGGAACAAACGGGTATTGCGTCATTCCCCATTCGTTGTTAAGCATACTTAAATCCGAATGGCAAATTCCGCAGTAATGAACTTTAATATCGACCTGATCCGAACCGATATCCGGCAATTCGTAAGAAAAAGGAACGAGCTTTCCTCCTGGCTCATTCGCTGCATAGGCATTTACTGTTCTCATAATATCTGTCGTTTATTATTAATAATCGGGAGTGAGCATTAAGCCACTGTCAAAAGGAGTTGATAAAATGCGGACAACCGACAACTTGAGGTATTTATATGAATAAAATCCTCGGCATGGCCTGGTGCGAAAATCCTGGCGAACAAAAACCAATAAGGGATTCCTGCTCGCTAAGAATCGTTTGAGTTACGGCTTAATGATCGCTGCCGAATCAGCCGCCTGAAAAAAATGAATTGCTTTTCCATCTTTAAAAGTCCAGGTATGTGTGGCATTGGCCTTGAACTTTTTCCCTGTAGCTTTCCAGGTTCCCGTGTAATGACCAACCATCACAATTTTATCTCCGCCATCAACGAAGTCAAAAACTTCAATTTTAAAGTTTTCATAATACTCCGGAATGAGTGCCAAAACCTCATCTACAACAGTTTGTGCGCCTACATAGCGACCATCATCGTTTACATATGGAAAACCGATACATTCTTCCCAAACAATATCTTTATGCCAAGAAGAAAGAACTCCTTTAATGTTACCAGACGCAAAATCCTGGTAGCCCTTTTTTAAAATCTCTAAATTACCCATGTTACCCATTTAAAATTTGTTTCCATTACCCCTGATTTCTCAATCTGCTTAATCTTGCAGCCGCTGGTCTTTTCCATTGCACAATCGAACTCTTTCATGCATTTCCGAGTCCAGCTAAAGCAATAGCAGTACGAATGAACACTTCATTCAACGAATAAAGAGAAGCGATTTTTGGCGAATCATACAGTTTAAGACAGGCAGTGAGTTTGAGAGAGAACGGACTATCAATCAGCCCCATAGTTTTGCAAATGAGGAATCAAGTTACGCCTTATCTAAATTAATTCAAAATAATAGGCTGATTTATTTTGAGTAAAAAAAGAAGCCTGCCTGGGGCAAATAATCATCAGTACAACACACGAAAAAAGGCCGGGATTTTTCCCGACCTTCCTATATCTTCGATAGCAGAAACGAAAGCTAAGCAAAATCAAGCTGTCGTCTATTTCCGTTTTGATTTATCTGTTGCTTATTTTACCACTTTTAACCAAGCGCTGGCCATCAGCTGAGCTCCGGCCATCGAAGGATGAACTCCGTCCCCACTCCAGTAGGTTGCCGGCGCATAGTTCATGGCCTTTTCGAAAATCTTTTGATAAGGAACAAACAAGGTTTTGTATTCGTCAGCCAATTTTTTGGCAACTTGCTGGTAAGGTCTAAATTCCTCCATCCAGTTTTCGCCAATGGCTGATCCGCCAGGAACAGAGAACGGCTCACAAATCACCAAAGTCACTTCAGGCAGGGCCTCTTTCGTGCGTTTCAGCAAAGCCCGGAAATCGTTTTCGTACACCTGCACCGTTCCTTCGTAGTTTCCGTTACGTTTGTGCCAATAGTCATTCACACCAATCAGAATACTTAAAACGTCTGGTTTCAGATCCAGGCAGTCTTCATACCAACGGTCATGCAGCTGATACACTTTATTTCCACTAATTCCTCGGTTATAAATCGTCAGGTTCTTCTCAGCCTGCTTGGTCAATAAACTCGCTCCCGCCATCAGGGCATATCCATTTCCAAAAGAACTGGCGTCATTGGGGAGCTGCCTTTCCCGGTTTCTTCCGGCATCAGTAATCGAATCGCCCTGAAAAAGAACAGTCCCATCTTGAGGCAAGATTGCAAACTGATCCTTTTTTTTCTTTTTCTTTTCAGGTACGGTGGCCGACAAAATCATTGGAATGCTGGCAATTCCGGCCGCCTGAACAGCAGAGCGTTTAAAAAATTTTCTTCTTGATAAACTCATAATTTAGTTGCGTTAGATATTTTTGAATAAACCCGACCCGTTCTGGAACCGGGACTTTGGGTGCTTCAACCAACCGCTAGCCTAGCTCCTGGTATGTCTTTTCAATTAATTTGTGAATTTGGCATGCCTCCTCAAAGGACTCCGTTCAAATCCTAACCTTGCTGTAAATATCTTTCCAGGGGGCATCAAAAAAAACACCAGAAAATAACGATATTTTTTAGCATTGTCAACCAGAAACTTTGGATTTTGAAATCTCCGATAGCGCGCAAATGCCAGTTGATCAGAAATCCCGCAGTCAGCAAAGGCCCATCCCGCCCCTTGCTACGTGTTATAACTGAATCTTCGATAAACTAAAAAAAATCATTCGCACGAAGAATTAACTGTTCCAGGCGTACCGAAATCGCCGGTTGAATAGGCAAGTGTCGATGAACACCAGCTCAAACCATCCTGAGCGGCCACTGCATCACGAACTACCGGATCAAGCTGAATAGACTTCCCTTCTCTATCAGGCACAAAACTTCCAGCCCCATAGTCTACAGAGCATATGACAAGTCCATCTGTTCCATCAGTCCCATACGTATTTAGTAAAAGTTCATCTCCTCCGTTTACCAAGCCTATACTATTGCCATACACATAATCAACACGGTCTGCTGCTAATGTAGTTCTCCCCAGAACAGCATAAGCTTCAGGAGGCAAAATCAGATCTGTTGCTATTTGATGAAATGCATTGGTTGAACCTCGTCTAAGTACAAGGTCTTTCAAATTAATTTCTTCAGCTGAATTATTAAACACCTCAATCCATTCTCCTTCAGAATCTGCTATAGCTCCAGGATTATACATGATCTCCGTAATCAGCAAATCACCAAGAGCTAATTCTCTACTACCTCCATTTGCCCCATCTGAAAAGGTAACTATTTTAGTCTCCACCATGTCTGATTGTGAAATATTGAAAAGAGCACGACCATCATCCACCGATGCATCTATATGAATTTCATAATGTTTACCCAACTGAGGACTGGTAATTGTACCGCTAATTGTTTTGGGTTGACTGGTTACTCCATCTCCAGACCTAAGTTCTGATTCAATGTTTAAAGGTCCAGCATTGAAATAGCCAGCTCTTTCCTCCCCTTTGGAGAATATTAGGCTTCCGCCTGCATTGCTCACTGTAGTGCTGTAATCGGTAAAAGAACTAATCACCTGGTCGGAATATAAAACAGTCACCATGATATTTGCCAACGAACAGGCAATATCTACTTGCGTTGTTTCTCCCTCCATTATAGTAAATGACTCAGATTCACCATAATAATAAGGAGCGTCAAATGCAGCAACTGGATTGTCCTGCGAGAAGGCAGTTGCATAGTATTCACCTGTGGATAGTTCAAGCACCTCCGGAATATCAAGCACACTACCAAAGGTCATAACAGGTTCAGTACTCCCAATACTGAATATTTCCACACCAAAATTACCTGTAGATACTGATTTCAAAGGATTGTTGACTTCTTTTATGACTAAAGACAAGCCCACTTTAAGTTTTAGTTTTCCGGTAATCTCTTCAGGTAAGGGTTCATTGTTACGGCAAGCGCTTGTTAAAAGACAAATGGTGACAACTACTATCGCGTAAATGGACTTCTGATTAATTGATTTCATGGCAGTTAAAGTTTGTTTTACAAAACAATTTATAACTCTTCCTGAAATAAGTCAAGAGTAAACTGAAATTTAGAATCATTCTAACTAACTGATTGTTAATCAAAAAAATCAAAGGAATAGCAATACTATTTAGAAGAAATAAGTTTACTGACTCTGAACTTACAGCTTGATCGTTAATAAAAATATTCTTTAGATTTTTTAAATATCCAACGTCCCTTGTGAAACAAGATTTTCTTTAAAAGAGTAAATAGAACAGTCGATAAATGACAACAGAAATTGCATCAGGAAGAATTTTATTTCATCGTAAAATATTCAGCCATAAATCCTGTTATAATTTTACCGCAGTCAATTTTTCACTACAGAACACCGAATTTGCTTAATCCCCTATGCAAGGTGCGATGAAGTCAACAACTATCTTTTTATGTTAGACGATGGAAAGCTGTTTAAAGATAATTTAACGTCAAAATCCAGATACAAATTAGGGGAATTTCAAAAAATAGTATACTTTCGTCGACCGAATCGTGTGCGAACACGGTTTTTTTATGCGTCAATTTCGTGTGCGAACACGGTTCTTTTTAAATAACTCAAAAACAATAAAATGAAGCTTAATAGACCAAACGTAAAAAATGCAGCTCAATATCCTACCCGAATTCTTCAGTTTGGAGAAGGTAATTTCTTAAGAGCCTTTGCCGATTGGATGGTACAAAAAATGAATAATGAAATCGGGTTTAACGCCGGAATTGATGTCGTTCAACCCCTTCCCGGTGGCATGGTGGATTTGCTGAACCAGCAAGACGGTCTGTATCATGTTTACCTGAAAGGAATTAAAAACGGGAAACCGGTTAAGGAATATGAATTTATTCAATGTTTGAATAAAGGGATCAATCCATACACCGAATTCGAAACGTATCGCGAATCCGTTGTTAATCCGGATTTACGCTTTGTGATTTCGAATACCACGGAGGCCGGTATTGCTTATGATCCAACTGACACATTGGACATGAAGCCCCAAAAATCTTTCCCTGCTAAAGTAACGGCTCTGCTTTACGAGCGCTTTAAGGCTTTTGAAGGTGCTCAGGACAAAGGACTCATTTTCTTCACCTGCGAATTGATTGACCGCAATGGTGATATGCTGAAAAAATATGTGTTGCAACATGCCGACAACTGGCAGCTGGGCAATACATTCAAGCAATGGGTGGACACAGCCTGTGCATTTTGCAACACGTTGGTCGACCGCATTGTACCCGGATTCCCGAAAGATGATATCAAAGAAATTCAAGCCGAGCTGGGCTACGAAGACAACTTGGTTGTTGTGGGCGAATATTTTCACCTGTGGGTGATTGAGGCGCCCGAGTGGGTTGCCGATGAATTTCCTGCTGCCAAAGCTGGTCTTGATGTAAAATTTGTAAAAGATATGACCCGTTTCCGCGAACAAAAAGTTCAGGTACTCAACGGCTGCCACACCGGAAGCTATGCGGTATCGTATTTAAGTGGTATTGAAACGGTGCGCGAAGCTTATGAGAATCTGGAGACAGGAAGTTTCATGAAAGAATTGGTTTACGATGAAGTTTTGACGGTTCTGGATGGTTCTGAAAAAGAATTGAAAAACTTTGCCGGTAAAATTCTGGAGCGCTTTTCAAACCCTTACATTCGTCACCAATGGCAAAGTATTGCTCTGAATGCCATGTCGAAATGGGAAACACGTAACCTCCCCTCTTTACGCAATTTTGTGAAGCTTCATAACATGCTGCCACAAAAGCTGGTATTCTCGCTGGCTGCTATGATTGCCTATTTCAAAGGCGAAGCTGAAGGTAAGAGCTACCCTATTCAGGAAGATCAGTGGATTCTGGATTTTTACAAAGAAGCTTGGGAAGCCTGCGATGGCCGTCCAATTTCAATTTACCAGTTAGTTGAAAAAGTGCTGGCTCTGGACAAAGTCTGGAAACAAAACCTGAATGAAATTCCAAACTTAACAATCACCGTTAGTCACTACCTTTTCCTGATTCAGCAGGTAGGCATGAAAAAAGCTGTAAAAGCTGTGCTGAGCGAAAATAACCCGCTGATGGAAATGACCATCGAAGGAAAAGCCAAAGAAGCTGAGGCTACAATTAATTAGGAAAACATGGCAAATACCATTAAAATAAATGCGCAGGACAACGTTGTCATCGCATTAAAAGACTTTTCTGCCGGAGAGTTCATCGAACTGGAAGATCAGAAAATCACCTTAAAAACGGATGTTCCACGAGGACATAAAATTGCACTGGAACCCATCACAGAGGGAGACAACATCATGAAATATGGTGTCCCCATTGGACATGCCACCGAAGCGATTCAGGCCGGTGACCACGTTCATGTGCACAACACAAAAACCAACTTGTCAGGAACAATGGAGTATAAGTTCAATCAAAAATTGAATTCCCTGCAAGCTGTGGAAGAAGAGCGAAGCTTTAAAGGTTTCCAACGAAGCAATGGTCAGGTTGGTATCCGCAACGAGCTGTGGATTGTACCAACCGTGGGCTGTGTAAATGGGCAGGCCGATCAGGTCATTAGCCAGTTTAAGGCCAGCCATCCGGCAAACGACATTGATAATGTGCAGGTATTCCGACACAGTTATGGCTGTTCTCAATTGGGTGATGACCATGAAAACACCCAGAAGGCTCTGGCCAACCTCATCAACCATCCCAATGCCGGCGGTGTGCTGGTGATGGGCTTAGGATGTGAAAACAATCAAATCAGCCATCTCAAAAAGTTTATTGGTGATTACGATGAGCAGCGTATCAAGTTTTTGGTAGCTCAGGAAGTTGAAGATGAAGTGGAAAAAGGGCTGCAGCTTTTGGAAGAGTTGTACGAGGTTATGCGTTACGATCAACGCACTGATTGTCCGGTTTCAGCCTTAAAAATTGGTCTGAAATGTGGGGGGTCTGATGGCTTGTCCGGAATTACAGCTAACCCGCTGGTTGGGTCGCTTTCCGACTTCCTGATCGCCCGCGGAGGTACCACCATTCTGACGGAAGTACCGGAAATGTTTGGAGCCGAACACTTGCTGATGGAGCGCTCGGCCAACAAGGAAGTCTTTGACAAAACAGTTCATCTGATTAATGACTTTAAAGAATATTACCTGAGACACAAGCTTCCGGTATACGAAAACCCATCACCGGGGAATAAGCAGGGAGGTATTACCACACTCGAAGATAAATCGCTGGGATGTACCCAAAAAGGAGGAACAGCAACCATTGTTGATGTGCTGGGCTATGCTGAACCACTGCGCAAAAATGGGTTAAACCTGCTTTCGTCACCGGGTAACGATTTGGTTGCCGCCTCTGCACTTGGCTTCAGCGGATGCCAGTTGGTACTGTTCACCACCGGACGTGGCACCCCTTTCGGTAGCTTTGCTCCAACCATGAAAATAGCCACGAACACAGCACTTTACGAGAAGAAAACAAACTGGATTGACTTTAATGCAGGAAAACTTCTTGAAGGTTGTTCCATGGAAGAATTGACCAACGAATTATTTAACGAAATAATTTTCGTCGCAGAAGGTAAAAAATTAAAACATGAGCTTAGCGGGTTCAAAGAAATTGCTATCTTTAAAACCGGAATAACCCTGTAAAAGATTAAAATATCCCCTCGGGTAGGGGTAGTTAGTAGTAATTGAGTAGTAGTAGTAAAAATCCCTTCGGAGTGCCGGAGGGATTTTGTTTTATATAGCTGCCCCTACTTAATGACAAAAAATAATGCCTGCTAAATTACTTTAACAGGCATTACTCCAATGTTCAGCCACTCCCCTCTTTTCCTGAAAGAGAAAAAATGGACCTGACAGATGCTCAATTACTCGGCTAACAATTTATCAGCCATCGCATTGGCCATTTCAATGCATTCCTGGTACTTATCTTTTTTCAAAGCGCCTTTTTCTTCTACGGGTTGGTATACCAAATCCCAGTTAATTTTTTCAGCAAACTTCATCAGGTTTTTCACACCACCACCATTCCAGGCAAAGTTACCAAACACGCCCAGGTAATGATCTTTAACTCCCATATGTTCAATGGTTGTCAGCAAGGTTTGCACATTGGGGAACATGGCATTGTTGTAGGCACAGCTTCCAACAATAAACCCTTTGTATTTAAAAATATCGTTGATGATGTATGAATCGTGCGTTTTAGATGAATCGTAAACACGAATGTTTTTAATTCCACGCTCACTTAGCTGACGAGCAATTACCTCAGCCATTTTTTGCGTATTTCCATACATCGAGCCATACACAATCACCACCCCTTTTTCAGTATCGTAGGTGCTCCATTTGTTGTAACGGCTCAGCACCCAATCCAAATCCGTACGCCAGATTGGTCCGTGTGTAGCCGCAATCATCTGGATATCCAAAGGAGCCAGTTTTTTGATGGCGCGCTGCGTATGTGGGCAGTATTTACCGACAATGTTGGTGAAGTAACGCATGATTTCAACCTCATAAAAATCCAGGTTAATTTCATCGTCAAAAACACCACCATCCAAAGTTCCGTAGCTACCAAAGGCATCACCCGAAAACAGAATTTTGTTGGTTTCATCATAAGTCACCATCGTTTCGGGCCAGTGCACCATCGGAATGGTTTGAAATTGAAGCTTCACTTTTCCAAGATCCAGAGTTGATCCGTCGTTTACCTCCAACGTATTTTCAGGTTTGAAGTAAAAACTTTCCACAAAACCGAATGTCTTTTTATTTCCAATCAGCGTAATATTCGGATACTTGGTTTTTACGGCTTTGATGGCTCCTGAGTGATCCGGTTCCATGTGATTGATGATCAAATAATCAACCTGACGGTCACCAATCAATGTTTCAATCTGATCCAGGTAATCATCAATGAACTGACGCTCTACCGTATCAACCAAAGCGATTTTCTCATCAACAATTAAATACGAGTTGTACGAAACGCCGTGAGGAATTGGCCAGATGTTTTCAAACAAGGTCGTTCTTCGGTCGTTATAACCTAAGTAGTAAATATTTTCAGCAAGCTTAACCTGATGCATAATTATCTATTTTTTTAAAGTCATTCTTCGGGTCACGAAAATAACGAATTTAGCTCAGAACTGAACCTCCGGGCTTTCAATTCTTCAAAAATTAAGGTAAAACTCACACTGCCGAAAAGTCCCAGAAAAGATTATTTTTGTAGCCTAACAACGAAATTAGAGAAGATATAATGGATTTGAAATCGACTAATCGTTTACACCTTTTTCCAAAGCTCAACAAATGGGTGCTTATTTTTTTTGCGGCCGCGTTTATCGTTGCCGGACTGCGTGGCTACCAGCTTTTCCAATACATTTTTGCTGAAAACGTGAAACAGCCCGGAAGCATTACCATTCCCAAGGAAGCGACCTTCCAGGATGTGCTGGATTCGCTGAATGCACATCAAATTTTAGAAAATGAGAAGGCCTTTCGATGGGTGGCTAAGAAGAAGAACTACCCTGCCTCCATCAAAAAAGGGAAATATGTTTTCAACCGGGGCATGAACACCAATCAGATTGTGAACATGTTGCGGGCAGGCAATCAGAAACCGGTAACCGTTACCTTCAACAACCTGCGTTTTATAGATGAGCTGGCCGGTTCAATTGCTCAGCGCCTGGAGCCGGATTCCATTGAGTTTCTGACTTACCTGAACGACAGCAATGTTATTGCAGCAAATGGGTTTGACCGCTACTCGTTTCACGCCATGTTTATCCCAAACACCTATGAATTTTACTGGACCACAACTCCGGAACAATTCGTTGAACGCATGCACTCGGAATACCAGCGTTTCTGGAACAAGGATCGTTTGGCCAAGGCTGAAGCCCTGGGCCTAACTCCGGTCCAAGTTTCAACCGTAGCCTCCATTGTTCAGGAAGAAACCATTAAAGCCGATGAAAAGCCCCGAGTGGCTGGCCTCTACCTGAATCGTATTAAGCGGGGCATGCTTTTGCAAGCCGACCCAACCATTAAGTTTGCTGTGGGTGATTTCAGCATCAAGCGCGTGCTGAACAAACACCTTGAGGTCGATTCGCCCTACAACACCTACAAGCATGCAGGACTACCTCCGGGTCCCATCAACTTTCCGGAAATATCAAGCATAGAAGCCGTGCTGAATGCGGAAAGTCACAGCTACTTGTACATGTGCGCCAGCGACGAATTTAACGGATACCATAACTTTGCACGCACGCTTCGGGAACACAACAAGAATGCCCGTCGTTACCAGCAAGCCTTGAATGCAAAGAAAATATGGAAATAACTTTCAGGCATAGTTTGGCAACGGGAAATGCCCGCGCAAACAAGCTTTCCTAAGACGAAAAAAGCGGAATTGTAGATACAATTCCGCTTTTTTCATTTAACATGCGTAAAGCTTCGTTTGCCAATCTTCAATTTTAATATTGATGAAAAGCGTCTGATATAAATGACAGGACTACTGGCAATGACTCGCGCCAGTAAGTCCAGGTGTGACCTCCTTGCCGAATGCGAAATTCATGCGGAATTCCTTTTTTACGCATGGCAATGTGCACCAGTGAATTTCCTTCAAACAGAAAATCATCATCGCCGCAATCAATAAACCAGCGCACCGCGTTTTTTTGATCTTCCGGCATGCTCTCAATTAAAGCCAAGGCACTGTACTTTTGATAGTAAGCTTCGATTTCCTCATCCGTAGCGCCCGTTTCACCCCAGCGCTCATAGTATTTCCGGGCATCTGCTTTAGTTACCGGCCCCATGGCTGCACTCAACGGACAAGCCGACGAAAATAACTCAGGATGATGCATGGCGTACATGAAAGTACCGCCACCACCCATGGAGAGTCCGGCAATGGCCCGGTAGCGCTTTTCACTTTTAATCCGGTATTTCTTTTCTACATGAGGCATCAACTCACTGAAAAAGAAATCTTCGTAACGCCAGTCTCCTTTGATGTTGTTAAAATAACCACGCTGCCCCGTATTGGCATCCGGCATAACAATAATCATCGCTGTGGCCGAACCGTTCAGAATGGCTTCATCAGCAATACGCAACACTTCGCCAAACTGAACCCAGCCCGTCTGATCATCACCTGCTCCATGAAGCAAATACAAAACCGGATAGCTGCGCTCCGAAGTTTCATAATCAGGTGGCAGATAAATGGCGTAGTTGCGATCCATATTCAGGATCTCACTTTTTAAAGAAAGCTTGTCGAATACTTTTCCAGTTTGTGCAAACAGGGATGCAGACAAACCCAAGAAAAGCAGTGTGAAAAAATTTCTCATCATGATTTCTATAGTTGGTTTACAATCGAAAGATACAATTTCGTTGGCAAAAGAGAAGACAGCATGTCGTTAAACAGTCCAATTCTCCGTTTAACCGATCTTTAACCGGTTACAAAATGTTGGCCTCGGGCTCAAGCTCAACCCCAAACCGATCGGCTACGGAACTTTTGATTCGTTCAGCAAGCTGAAACAACTCCTCTCCCGTGGCCGAACCGTAATTCACCAACACCAGCGCCTGATGCTCATGCACGCCGGCATCGCCCTCCCGAAAGCCTTTCCATCCACACTGCTCAATCAACCATCCAGCGGCCAGTTTAACCTTTCCGTCTTCTGCCGGATAAGCAGGCATTCCCGGGTAATCTGCCTTCAGCTTTTCAGCCAGTTCGGCATCTACCACCGGATTCTTAAAAAAACTTCCGGCATTGCCCAATTCCATCGGATCCGGAAGTTTGGACTGACGAATAGCAACCACTGCCTCACGAACGTGCAAAGGATGCAGTTCGCCGCGTTTTTCCACTTCAGCTTTCAGGCTGCCATAATCCAGCTTAAATTCCGGAAATTTCTCCAGGCGAAAAACAACAGAAGAAACGATGAAGCGGTTTTTCAATTCATTCTTGAAAATACTGTTCCGATAAGCAAACCGACACTCTTCGGCCGGAATGGAATAGCTGGTCATGGTTTCCAGATCAAAGCCATTCACTGTATCAATGTAGTCTTTCACTTCTACTCCATAAGCCCCAATATTCTGGACAGGTGCTGCTCCCACAGTTCCCGGAATCAGCGATAAGTTTTCCAGTCCATAAAATTCAGACTTCACACAATAATCCACAAAACGATCCCAATCTTCACCGGCGCCAACCTCCAACCACACCTGGTTTCGGGTTTCACGCACCACTTGCACCCCCGGCACATTAGGATGAATAACCAAGCCATCGAAATCATGCACTAAAAGCAGGTTGCTTCCTCCACCAAGTAACAAAAGCTGCTCTTCCCGCCAGCTGGTATTTTGTTCCAGAAACTCAGTCAAATCGTCTAATTCAGTGAACTCAAAAAAGAAACGGGCTTTGGCATCAATGCCAAATGTATTGTAGTTTTTTAAGGAAAAGTCTTCAAAAAAGCGGATCATAGAATTTTTTGGGCAAAGATAATAGAAGCTGTTTCAATTTCGTTTATTTTGTAAAAAAGTAAAAAGCCCGTTGAAAAAAGTTATTCTTTCTGTTACGAATGATTTAGTTACCGATAGCCGGGTGCATAAAGTAGCTCTTACCCTCCTGAAGATGAATTTTAAGGTGGTGCTGGTTGGACGCAAACTTCCCGGTAGCTCCAAGTTGGGTCATCGTCCCTATAAAACCAAACGTCTCAAGCTTTTCTTCAAAAAAGGCCCGCTTTTTTATGCCGAATACAACATCCGGCTCTTTTGGTTTTTACGCCTTCGGAAAGGAGATGTCTTTTTAGCCAATGACCTGGATACCTTACCGGCCAATTTCCTGATTTCAAAACTAAAAGGAAAGCCCCTGGTTTACGACAGTCACGAGCTATTTACAGAAGTGCCGGAGTTGCTTAACCGCCCTGGGAAAAAAGCCTTTTGGCGGGCCATTGAAAGACTCATTCTTCCTAAAATTTCAAAAGCCTACACGGTATCTGAGTCCATTGCCCGCTTGTATCAAAAAAAGTATGGCACCCCTTTTCGGGTGGTTCGCAACCTGCCCCACCGCGAAGAACTATTAATGGTTCCGCCAGAAAAAAGCCTGACTGCAGATGAGCGAAAACTGATTCTCTATCAAGGCGCTTTAAACATTGGGCGCGGGCTTGAATATGCAATCAAAGCCATGCAACACCTCAAAGGCGCTCGTTTGTTGATTGTCGGAGATGGCGACATTACCCTGCCATTGAAAAAGCTGGTTGCCGACCTAAAGCTGGCTGACCGGGTTAGCTTTATGGGCAAAATCCCTTTGCAGGAACTCAAATACCTCACAGCACAAGCACACCTGGGCTTATCCATCGAGGAAGACTTGGGGCTGAATTACCGCTATGCACTCCCCAACAAGTTGTTCGACTACATCCAGCAGCAGGTGCCCGTTTTGGTAAGCAACCTGCCGGAGATGAGAGCCATTGTGGAAGCTTACCAGATCGGGATGATTCTGGAGAAACATGATCCTGAAGTTTTAGCCAAACAGCTTCAGGAGGCCTTGTTTAACCGCGACCTCCGCGAACAATGGATTGAAAATCTTCCACTGGCTGCCCGCGATTTGTGCTGGGAACACGAAGAAAAAATACTCGAAGATATCTTTCGTGACCTTCGCTGATACACCTTTAGCGATTGATGAAACTGGCAATCTTTCCAAAAACACGCTTAAATTCCACGTCAATCAATTCCTTGTTTTTTTCGGTAAATGGGAAAGGACTTACATGATCGTAATCAAATGGAAAATCAAGAATCTCAACCGGAATCGGGATATCGCGCGCAGCCCCTTGTAAAGTGTTTACAATTTCGTAGGATGGGATAATCGTATCTTGCTTTAAGGAAATCGCCATCAAATCGGAACTCACGTTTTGAAATAATTCTTCACGATAAGCCCGCTTCACTTTATAGTCAAGCATTGAATAAAACACCTGACCTTCCAGGTGCGGTCCATTTAAATAATGTTTTAGATGCGGGTTGTGCTCCATATGTTTTTCGATATGCTCCACCATGTATGTGTACAAAGCAATGTTGGCCTCGCTGTCCAATATGTATTTTGAAACGGGCGACAACCGGTTAAAAACAGCCCCTCCGCAGAACAAGCACAACTTCGATTTTTCAAAGTAATTGTTGTAATTGCTCAGCTTCAGAATTTCGGCCAGTAAACAGCCAATGGAGTAAGCCACAATATGAAAACGCGCATCGGGTGCAATCAGTGGATGATCTCCCCGCTTGCACTCTTCCATCAACTGAATCACATCGTAGTAGGTTTGTAAGCCTGACCAGATGAACCGTTGCGGGCGGGCATGCAAACGCAGGCTGATGGCCACATTGGAAAGCGATGAGTTCACCACGTTGGGAAACATTTCCTTCCGTTTTTCGCTCAATAAAAACATCTTTCGTTTATCGCTCCAAACCGACAACGTCCGGTTCATGTGAAAAGCGATGGGGAATAAAATGACAGCACACTGGGTTTGCTCTGCCAGAAAATGGGCCCAGGGCAAGTATTTGTCCCAATTTTTTTCGTTGAACCCATGAAAAAGGAAAATGGCGCATTTTGCACGCTTCATTCCTTTCGGCATAAATACCCGGTAAAAAAACCGCTCATTTTCCTGAATATCCACATCATGCCTGTAAATCTGGCCATCAATGGTTCCCAAATCATTGAAAAAAGTTTGTGGCGTATAGAATTCTTCATCGTGTTCTTTACAGGAATAATGCTCTTCGCCTGGAAGCAATCGCTGTGATTTTGAGTGGAAATCCTGCTTGTAAATATCCAGGTTTTCAAATTCAATCCGGTTGCTCTCCAATGCTAAAACAGCCCTAAGCTTTTGATAAGAATCAAGGTAATTCATGGTACTAGACATTAACGTGCCCAAAAGGCACGGCTGATTATTAAACAATGAAACGTGATTCAGAAAGAGGAATTCACCTTCTCCTAATTTCGGATTTTGCAGTTTTGAGAAACGTCTGTTCCTCCAACTGGAAATCTCCAATTAGTGTGTAGCTAATGTATAAAATTCACCTTGAATGAAGCAGCTGAAAGCCCGCCCAATTATGCAACATAAGTTGCAAAATAAGCCGGAAGATGCCTTGCGATCCGCTTAGTCCTCCAGCAATTCTGAAAAATCAACTTCGCTTTCAGTTTTTGAAGAGTCGCTTACCTTTTGCTCACCGCAAACCAAGGTACGTGCCGGATAACGATTTAAAATATGGTAATCATGGGTAGCCACCAGGATGGTCTTGCCCTGCTCATTGATTTCTTTAAAAATACTCATCAGTTCATCCGAGGTTTCCGGATCCAAATTGCCCGTAGGCTCATCGGCCAGAATGATGTCAGGATCGTTCAGAATAGCCCGTGCAATAACAATGCGTTGCTGCTCTCCTCCGGAAAGTTGATGGGGCATGCTTTTCAGTTTCGACTTCATCCCCACCCGTTCCATCACTTCATTGATACGATTTTCAATGGCTCGTTCTACTTTCCAGCCAGTTGCTTTCAACACAAACGACAGGTTATCGTGAACATTTCGATCAGTCAGCAACCGGAAATCCTGGAAAATAACTCCCAACTTCCGTCTTAAAAACGGAACTTCGGACCGCTTCAGCTTACCCAAATTAAAGCCTGCTACCTGCGCCTGGCCGGTATACAGGTCCAGTTCTGCATTCAAAAGCTTAATCAAGCTCGATTTTCCACTGCCTACCTTGCCAATTAAATACACAAATTCTCCCGCTTTAACATCCAGATTAACTTGACTTAAGATCAACTGGTCCTGCTGAAAAACATCGACACCCTGTAGTGAAATAATAGATTCGGAGTTCATAGAGCTGATTTTGGTTACTCAGTACAAAACTAATTTTTTTTAAACAACCAAATAATAAAGCCCGGGAATAAACAGTTTTTTGTTAAGAAATCAATGCATTATTCCGCTTGAAAAGCAAACAGAATCGCTATTTTTATGCAAAAAATAAAACAAAGTCTATGAGAACAAGAATTTTGCTGTTCACACTATTGTGGAGCACCCTCATTGTTACCGCCTTAGCGCAAGAAACAGCTTATTATCCTTCTCTCGAAGCCGAGATCCATCAAGCTAAAGAGCTTTTCGAAAAAGATAAATTCATTGTTGCCCAGCAGCAATTTGCATCCATTGCCGAACAAGCAGAGGCTGGTTCCGAGATCCAGTCTGAAGCCAAATTCTACATGGCACTCAGCGCGCTGCGCCTGAATGCTAAAAATGGCGAAGAACTGATCGAAAGTTTCATTGCCGAAAACCCGGTCAGTCCCTACGCCAACAAGGCTTGGTTCGAACTTGGAAGCAGTCAGTTTAACAAGGGGAAATACGCCCAGATGCTTCGTTCTTACCAAAACATTCAGGGCAAAACCCTGAGTTCGGAAGATCAAATCAAGGTTCACTACCAAAAAGGCTATGCTTTTTTTCAAACCGAAAAGCACCAACTAGCCGAAAATGAGTTTGAAAAAATCAAGGATACCAACAACCTGTATGCAGGGCCTGCCAAATACTACTGGGCACACATTCAGTATTTAAAAGAAGACTACGATGCAGCCCTTTCGGAGTTTAACAAGCTGAAAGACAATCCGGCTTTTGCGGAAGTAATTCCGTTTTACATGAGCCAGATTTATTACAAGCGTGCGCAATACGAAAAGGTGATTGAGTTTACGATCCCTTTGTTGGACGAAGTTTCCGAAGATAAAAAACCAGAGCTGGCCAAAATTATTGCAAACAGCTATTTTCACCTGAAGAACTTCGACAAGGCCATTCCGTATTTCGAAGCCTACTTTGAATTTACCGAAAGTAAGCTGCGCGAAGAAAGCTACATGCTTGGCTATTGCTATTACCAAACCCGTCAGTATGAAAAATCCATTTCCCCGCTTGAAAACGCTTCACGTGGCAAAGACGAGTTAGCACAAAACGCCTATTACCATTTGGCTGACAGCTACATCAGAACCAACCAAAAAGACAAAGCCCGAATTGCTTTCGAGTCGGCTTCCGAGCTAGATTTCAACCCTGAAATAAAAGAAGATGCGTTGTTTAACTACGCTAAAATAACATACGAACTTTCGTACTCTCCTTTCAATGAAACCATCAAGGCTTTTGACAAATACATTTCGCTTTATGCCAATTCGGAGCGCAATGACGCCGCCTATGATTACTTGGTCAATGTTTACATGAGTACCAACAATTACAAGGAAGCCATTGAATCGATTGAAAAAATTCAAGTAAAAAGCCCGGCGGTAAAAAAAGCCTACCAGCGCGTTACCTTTTTCCGAGGACTGGAGCTGTTCAACAACCTGCGCTATAAACCTGCAATTGCATTGTTCGACCAATCGCTTGAAAATGCAGCTGCCAGCTCCGACATCAAAGCCGGAGCGTTATTCTGGAAAGCGGAGGCTAATTACCGGCTGGAGAATTACCAGCAGGCAATCAGTGGCTTCAATCAGTTTTTAAAAACGCCGGGAGCCAAGGCTCGATCTGAGTTTCAGAACGTATATTACAACTTGGGCTACGCCTATTTCAAGGAAAAGAATTACAGCAACGCCAGCCAGTCTTTTCAAACATTCCTGAATTCGACCAGTGAAGAAGAAGGCCAGAAAGTGGCTGATGCATTCAATCGTTTGGGAGATTCGTATTTTGTCAGTCGTGATTATGGCAAGGCCATCAAGAATTACGAGCAAGCTTACCGGTTGAAACAATACGATCCGGATTACGCGCTGTTTCAAAAAGCCATTTGTTTGGGCATTCAGCGTGAGCAAAATCAAAAAATCAGCAACCTGCGCACCTTGATTCAAACCTTCCCAAATTCATCGCTGGTTGATGACGCCATGTATGAACTGGGCCGGACCTACGACCGAACAGGCCAACTCAAGGTTGCTGAAGGCTATTACCGCGACATCATTAACGATTACCCGCAGAGCAGCTACCGAACCAAAGCAATTCTGCAACTTGGTCTGGTGCTGTACAACCAGTCGGAGTTCAACCAATCTCTTGAAGCCTATAAGCAAGTGGTTGAAGAATACCCGAACAGCCCGGAAGCCCAGTCAGCTTTAATTGGCATCAAAAACAACTACGTTGAGCTGAATAATATTGATGCTTATTTTGCCTACACCCAACGCCTCGGTTCAGGCGCCCAGGTTTCAGTTTCGGAACAAGACTCGCTGACCTATTTGGCAGCAGAAAAACTGTATATGGCCCGCGACGAAAATGCCAAACAGCAACTGGAGAGGTATCTGCGTCAATATCCCAAGGGAAGCTTCAGCGTAAACGCGCAGTTCTACCTGGGCGAAAAGCGCTATGCAGACAAGGAATATGCACTGGCACTAAAAAACTATGAATATGTGCTCGGTCAAGGCGATAATATTTTCACAGAACCAGCCCTCGAAAAAGCGTCAGAACTACAATTCAATGCCTCAAACTTCGAACAAGCCCTGAGCTACTACGAACAGCTGGAGCAGATTTCCAACACGCAATGGAACCTGCTTCGGGCTCGTGCCGGTAGAATGCGTTGCCAGTATAAACTGGCCAACTATCCGGCCTGCATCGAAGCAGCCAAAATGCTTTTAAGTTCAGAAAAGTTAACCGACATATTAAAGCGGGAAGCCCAATACAAACTGGCTAAGTCGTACTACCAAACCAAGCAACTGGACGAAGCACTTCCGGTACTAGGCAACCTGGCCGAAGACACCAAGTCAGAAGAAGGAGCAGAAGCCAAATACCTGTTAGCGGAGATTCTGGTTGCAAAAAATAAACTACCGGAAGCCGAAGAGCAAGTGATGGACTTTATCTCGAAAAACACGCCTCATCAATATTGGCTAGCCAAAAGCTTCATTTTGCTTTCTGACATTTACCTGAGCCAAGGCGACCATTTTCAGGCCCGGCACACCATCAAGAGCATTATTGAAAACTACCCCGAAACCGATGACGGCATCATTGAAACAGCCCATGCTAAGCTGCAGCATCTGGAAAACCTGGAAGCACAGCAAGAGCAAGATGGCAAAAGCCCAATGAAAATCAACATTAACGAACAGTAAAAACAAGCATGATGAGCCAATCATATCTTAATTATATCCCTGCTTTTCTATTAACCGTGTTGAGCTGCAACCTGGCAACAGCACAACAGGACACCACACTAACCCAAGAAGTAGAGGTAGTAAAAGCATACCAACCAAGCGTTTCAGATGTTTTTAAAATCAATGACATCCCTAAAGTTCAGGACGAAAAACGCGACAAGCCGGTATTTAATTATCAAATCAACGCACAGCCTGTTTTCAGCACTTTTGAAGTAGAACCCGTACCTGCTGCGGAAATGGTGGGCGAACCTCAGGCAGAGCTTGGCAAAGGATTGCTAAAAGCCGGATTTGGAAATTACATGACTCCTTACGGCGAATTGTTTTTTAACACCCAAGCCGGGAAAAACGCCATTTTAGGCATGCATTTTAAGCACCTTTCCTCACATGGTTCGGTCAAGCTGGAGAATGACGACAAAGTGGATGCTCCGCACAGCGAAAATGGCGTTGAACTATTCACCAAGCACTTTTTCAAACGGTCAAGCCTGAACACCAAGCTGTTTTTCAATCGGCATGCACATCGCTATTACGGTTACACCGGAGAAGCACTTCCAGATGCAGACAAAGAGCTGCTTTTCCCTTACTGGAATGAAGATCAGGCCTTTTCGAAAGGCGGGATTCAGCTTAACCTGAACAACGATGAAGACTCGCGTGCAGACATGAACTATGGCGTAGATTTATACTTCCATCACTTCGGAACCAAAACCGACCAGACCGAGAACTACATCAAACTGGGAACGTCACGCCAAAAAGATTACGACAGCTACCAAGGACTTCTGGATGCCTCCGTGTCCTTCCTGAAAACCGATGGAGTTATTAAAGAAATTACAGAAGATTATGGCGACAAGCAACAAATCCGAATTGATTTGAGCCCAGCCTTTTTGCTGCAAGCTGACCTGGCAAAATTACAATTGGGCTTAAACGCTTTCACTCTTTTAGATGACGATGATGATGCACGCATACTGGTGACGCCGAACATCAAGGCTGACTGGTCACCCATCGAAAATACAATGACCCTGTTTGCTGCCATTGACGGACGCCTAGAGCAGAACCACTATTCGGTTATCGCTGCGGAGAACCGGTTTGTCACCCCAACGCAGGATATTCGCAACACCGAGTACCGTTACATCCTTTCCGGAGGTATTAAAGGAAAGTTCACACCAAAGCTCAACTACCGCTTTCAGGCCGAATATGCCAACATTAAAGACGAACACTTTTACCTGATCAACACGAAAACGATCATTCCGCCGGTATCACCGGTAATTGATCTGCCAACTGTTACCCGTTCAAACACGTTTGATGTTCTTTACGACGACCTGAAGCAGGTAACTTTAGGCGCTGAGTTTTATTACACAGCATCTGAATTGGTCAACTTTCATTTACAAGCCAACTACTTTTCCTATACCTTGGATTCGCTGGAAGAAGCCTATAACAAACCCGATTTTGAGCTGACGCTATCAACAATTATCAACCCGGAAGGACCCTTGAAGTTTAACGCCGACATTTTCTTTAAGGGGGAACGGAAAGCACTTGAGCAAAACGAGCTCTACTTCCCAATGGAATCAACCGTTGGTCCTCAAGAGGTAAACAGAACCATCCATACGCTTGGCTCCTATGTTGACCTAAACGTAGGCGTTGAGTACCAATACAGCCCCAATCTTAGCTTCTGGGGACGCATGAACAATGTTGCGTTCCAGAAATATGAAAACTGGCTTGGCTACTCACAACAAGGCCTCAATTTACTAATTGGCGCCAGTTTTTCATTTTAACTAGAGCAAGACTCTGATAAAATGGAGGTGATAAATATCACCCCCAAACAAAAACCAGATTAAACCACTCATAAACTGGCAATTACACGCAAAAAGCCCGTAGAAAAAAATGCCTTTTTCTACGGGCTTTTTCAGTCGGTTTTAAGCATATTTTTCTTATATTTGTGAGTTGTGATTTTGAGACAAAAGACAACTTTTAATCAACTGTAAATTAGACACTTTTTCTCATATCAGCCCAATTTGATCAACAACCAAATGGCAACAGGCTAATTAACCTGAAGCCAACCAATTATTCATCATTCACACAAGATGAATGAGGTATTTTTTGATAAAAATAAACATACAATAGATGAGTGAATTAGAAAACAAGCAGAATAGAGACAACGGAAGTTATTCTGCAGACAGTATTCAGGTACTGGAGGGTTTGGAGGCAGTACGCAAGCGTCCGGCGATGTACATTGGAGATGTAAACGAAAAAGGACTTCACCACTTGGTCTATGAAGTTATTGACAACTCCATCGACGAAGCCCTTGCAGGGTATTGTAACAACATTGAGGTTATTATCAACGAAGATAATTCAATCACCGTTACCGATGACGGTCGTGGTATTCCCACGGAAAACCATACCAAAGAAAATAAGTCTGCCCTTGAAATCGTAATGACCGTGCTTCACGCCGGAGGTAAATTCGACAAAGACAGTTATAAGGTATCCGGGGGATTGCACGGAGTGGGTGTTTCCTGTGTGAACGCGCTTTCAACACAATTGATTGCCGAAGTGCACCGCAATGGAAAAGTCTACCAACAGGAATACCGCAAAGGAATTCCTCAGTACGATGTTAAAGAAATTGGACAAACGGAAAAATCAGGAACCATCGTAACATTCAAGCCCGATGATTCCATTTTCCTGACTACCACTTACAAATACGAAATTTTATCTGCGCGTCTGCGCGAACTGGCATTCTTGAATGCTGGAATCCGGCTGATATTGATCGACAAGCGGGAACAGGATGAAGAAGGAAACTACAAAATGGACAACTTCTATTCGGAAGAAGGGTTGAAAGAGTTTGTTGAATTTCTGGATCATACCCGGGAAAGGCTGATTGAGGAAACGATTCATATTTCCTCTGAAAAAGCCGGAGTTCCTGTTGAAATTGCCTTGCATTACAACACATCCTTCTCAGAAAACATCCATTCGTATGTCAACAACATCAACACCATTGAAGGAGGAACACACCTCACCGGATTTCGTCGTGGGTTGACTCGCACCTTGAAAGGATACGCCGAAACTTCAGGCATGCTTTCAAAATTGAAATTTGACATTAGTGGTGATGACTTCCGCGAAGGGCTGACGGCTGTTGTTTCAGTAAAAGTACAAGAGCCACAGTTTGAAGGACAGACTAAAACCAAATTAGGAAACTCCGAAATCAGTCTTCCTGTAGATCAGGCGGTAAGTGAAATGCTCGCCAACTATCTGGAAGAAAACCCTAAAGCAGCGCGCGCCATTGTAAACAAAGTTATTCTTGCTGCACAAGCGCGTCATGCGGCACGTAAAGCCCGCGAACTGGTTCAGCGTAAAAACGTGATGACTGGCGGCGGACTACCCGGAAAACTGGCCGACTGTTCGGACAAAGACCCGTCACAATGCGAGATTTACCTGGTCGAGGGAGACTCGGCAGGTGGAACAGCCAAGCAAGGACGTAACCGTCGCTTCCAGGCAATCCTTCCCTTGAGAGGAAAGATTCTGAACGTGGAAAAAGCCATGCAGCATAAAGTGTTTGAAAGCGAAGAGATTCGCAATATCTTCACTGCACTTGGGGTGTCTATCGGAACCGAGGAAGACAGCAAAGCACTGAACATGAGCAAAATTCGTTACCACAAGATCATCATCATGACGGATGCCGACGTGGACGGAAGCCACATTGCCACCTTGATTATGACTTTCTTCTTCCGCTTTATGAGAGACCTGATTAAAGAAGGTTACCTGTACATTGCGACTCCACCTTTATACTTGGTTAAAAAGGGTAAACGCGAATCATACGCATGGAGCGAGCAGCAACGCTTACAGCTGATTAACGAGTGGGCTGACGGAAAAGAATCACAAGTACACACCCAACGTTATAAAGGTCTTGGAGAGATGAACGCAGAACAACTGTGGTCAACAACCATGGATCCGGAGCGCCGGACACTTCGCCAGGTGACGATTGAAAATGCAGCAGAAGCTGATCACGTTTTCAGTATGCTCATGGGTGATGAAGTTCCTCCACGCCGGAAATTCATCGAAGACCATGCGATCTATGCCAACATTGATGCTTAATTAATAAATGACTTAAAGAATGCCATTCGCTGTGATGGCATTCTTTTTTTTCAACCCAATAAATCCCTTTCATGAAAGTTTGTGTTTTCTCTTCCTCCAGCAATGCAATCGACCCGGTTTACATTCATGAAGCCGTTAAGTTGTCGCACCTCATTGGCCAGAAAAAAATGACCTTGGTGAATGGCGGAGCCAACGTAGGCCTCATGGAAACAGTGTTAAAAGAAGTTGTTACTTCCGGAGGGAAAACCATTGGCATTCTTCCCGAAAAACTGAACGGCCATAAGCTGGCCTCCGAATATGCTCAGGAATTGATCATTTCGAAAGACATGATGGAACGCAAATCGCTTATGCGCGAACTTTCGGATGCCTTTATTGCCTTGCCTGGCGGTTTTGGTACCTTAGAAGAAATTCTTGAAGTCATTACCCTCAAGCAACTCGATTACCATAAAAAAGCCATTGTTTTTGTCAACACCAATGGTTTTTACGATCACCTCTTTCAACAGTTCGAACGATCTTTTAACGAGAACTTTGCCAAAGCCAGCTACCGCGATCTTTACTTTGTTGCCAAGGACAGTGAAGAAGCCATTAACTATTTACTGAACTACGCACCACCTGCCCCAGTCAATAAATGGTATAAAGTTCCGCAAAAATAATACAACTGGTTCAGCTCATACGACTTCATTTTCTAAGCTCTGCAGGCCATTTTAACTGCAGATCTGAAAGGTCAGTCAACGTTCCATGAATTCTAAGTCAGGGGAAAAAACGTTTCCCAAAGAAAAACACTTCTTACAGAAACTTAAGCTCCTTTGGGTTGTTGTGTTAGCTGAATAAGGAAATAAAGAATCATTGGAAACACAAATAGAGGACAACAAAGTCTGCAAAGGCTGATATCAAAAAGCATAAACATGATTGTTAAACATGTCAAATCATTGATTAATATCAATCCGTTTATAGTCGTTTTTCGATAGACATTGTTAATTTTGTTTCTGAATTATAATTGAGAACTATGTTTTTTCTGGGATTAGTTGGTCCATTTATGCCTTACCTGTTGTTAATGGGTGCATTGTTTGTCCTCACCTTGGGGATAAACCTGAGGGGTGATGATGACGCCGAGGTCATTGCAGAAAAGACAATCGAGTACCAGCAGTCCGACAAGCAGGAATTCAACACCGAAAACTGTTGTCACTTTCACCAGACCAATGAAGATAGCCCAAGTACCCAACTTGCTTCTGCAGCTGCTTTTTTCCAAAAAACGGACTTCATAATCTATGAGCCTCGTGGGAAAACGATCTTTAGTTTAGTACATCATACTTATTCCTTCAAATCACACCACACCTACTGTGGCCTGTCGCCTCCGGTATTGGTTTCTTAGTACATTCATAAAAGAAATCAATAACCAACCTTTCATTTATTTTCAACGCGCATGATTGGAGTAGTAGGCTTAAGTCATAAATCGGCACCCGTACATATACGTGAAAAGTTTGCTCTTAATAAAGAAGAGTACACCGATTTGTCACAGACCATTTTGAAAAATAAGAATATTGGAGAACTCGTAATCATTTCGACCTGCAATCGCACCGAATTGTATTTCGCCGCTGATGAATGTTGCTCTCCGGGCGCATTCCATATCTTATTTCATTATCTAAAAAAACACATTCAGGAAGAAGACGGCATCGAATCCCACTTTTATCAGTACGAAGGTAAATCGGCTGCCAGCCATTTGTTTCGTGTGGTGTCCGGATTGGAGTCAATGGTTTTGGGCGAATATCAAATTGTAGCTCAAATTAAAGAAGCAATCAGCCATGCCGAAGAAATTGGTTCAGCCGGGAAATTGCTAACCCGCTTGTTCCATAAAGCTTTGGAAACCGGCAAGCAAGTGCGCACCAAAACAGCTATGAGCACCGGAGCTTTTTCGGTAAGCTATGCCGCAGTAGAAAAGTGCAACAGCATTTTTGATCAACTTCCCGACAAAAAAATTCTGCTGATTGGTGCCGGCGAAACAGGAGAACTAGTCATCAAAAACCTGTATAAAAAAGGCTGTCAAAACATTCTGGTAACCAACCGGACCACTGCCAAAGCCGAAGAACTAGCCAAGCGCTATGGTGGCCAGGTGGTCGATTTTAAAGCCATGCAAGAAGGCATTCAGGAGGCTGACATTGTGGTTAGTTCCATCTCTTGTAAAAAGCCTTTAATCACCCCGCAAGTTCTCAGCAAAGAAAACACACAAAAACAAACCGTATTTATTGATTTGGGTGTTCCACGTAACATCGACCCAAAAATTACCGAACAGGAATCCGTTAGTCTGTACAATGTGGATGACCTGGAAGAAGTGGTTGCCCAGAACATGGAAAAAAAGAAAAGCTACATTGTCACTGCTGAAAAAATAATTTCCAAAAAGCTGAATGAATTCTCCGACTGGTTAAGTATTCAGAACTTGTCACCAGCCATTCAGAATATCATTTCGGGTGTCAATGAAATCAATGCATCCGAGCTGGCCGTCTTCAAACGATTCCACAATGAAGAGGAATACCACAACATGGAAAAATATGGCAAACATATCGCCGAAAAACTAGTTAAATCCATGATTCGGAACCTGAAAAACATCAGTGACAATGGCCGAAAAACCGAATATATTAAAGTAATCAACGACCTTTTCTCTCAAACTCATGAATAAAAACACCATTAAAATAGGAACGCGTGGCAGCAAGCTTGCCCTATGGCAGGCTGAAACCGTAAAAAGCGAACTCGAAAAAGCACACCCCAACCTCCAATTCGAATTGGAAATTATCAAAACCAAAGGGGATAAAATATTAGATGTTGCCCTCTCCAAGATTGGCGACAAAGGGTTGTTTACCAAAGAAATTGAACAGGCACTTTACGACAACACCATTGATTTGGCGGTACACAGTTTAAAAGATTTGCCTACTGAGCTGCCCGAAAACCTCATCATTGGCGGCATGCTGAAACGGGCCGAAGTGCGGGATGTTTTCATCTCAAAAGATGGCCGAAAATTAGCAGACTTCACAGCCAAAGATAAAATTGCAACCTCAAGCCTGCGACGTCAGTCTCAGTTGCTGCATTTTAACCCCGACCTGCAGATTGTAGATATTCGTGGGAATGTGGAGACCCGCCTGAAAAAGATGAACGACGGCCATTGCGATGCACTGATTATGGCTGCAGCCGGAATCTTGCGTTTGGGTTACGAGGATGTAATTACAGAAATGCTGGATACAGAAATCATGCTTCCTGCCATCAGCCAGGGAGCCATCGCCATTGAAATTCGCGAAGATGATGAACGCACTCAGCTTCTGTTGGATGCCATTACCGATGAACCAACCCGGGCTACTACCCTGGCCGAACGCTCACTCTTGCGCGAACTTGAAGGAGGTTGTCAGGTTCCGGTTGGCTGTTTTTCGGAAGTGAAAGGCGATCAAATCAAGCTAACCGGCATGGTAGCCAGTCTGAACGGAGCCAAACGCATCCGGAAATCGATTGAGGCAAGTCTGGAAGAGGCATCAGAAAAAGCCATCGAATTGGCCCAGGCCATTCTGGACGATGGTGGCAAGGAAATTCTGGACAGTATCCGTCCCACATCCGAAGCTTAGTGCGGCTTGGTCTCAAATTTTACCAAACGGCAATCCATGCTATTAAAGTGCAACAAAGGCTCCCGAAAATAGAATACCAATGATCGGCTCGTCCTGAACCATGCACCCCAATAGCACGAATTCATGAATCATTTCAAGAAGCGTGTGAAACAAAATACAAACATATTACAAGGCAAGGTGATTATTTGTACCTATCCCAAAACCGGACAGGATGAATTGGCTGAAATGCTGACTGCTCAAGGAGCAAGCGTATTCTCCATGCCAGTAATTGAAATTTCACCTCTCCCCTTTCAGCTACAAACAGATTTAAGCGATTACGACTGGCTGATTTTCACCAGCAAAAATGCGGTAGAACCGTTCACCAATCGGTATCCTTCTATTTCGTGCAAAGTAGCAGCGCTTGGGGAAAAAACAGCGATCCACCTCCGAAAATACAAGGTGGATCCGGCATTCATTGGCTCCGGAAAATCAGCCGTTGACTTTGCAACTCAGTTTATTGATGTGGTACAAGCCAATGAAAATATCTTGCTGGTTTTGGGCAATTTAGCCCCCGATACACTAAAGCAGCAATTGGGATCGAAAGCCTCCATTGACCGGATCAATGCTTATCAAACCTGCTCCAGCGAGCAGCTGGACCCAAGATTTATGGAATGGGTGGAACATGATCGTTACGATCTTCTGTTGGTAACCAGCCCTTCATCGGTTAGGGCAATTTTGGAGAAGGTCAGCAAGTCTGCAGATCAACTACGCTTTGTCAGCATCGGAACCACAACAACAGCGGCCATTCGCAAGTATGGAGGTGAGCCTGTGGCAACTTCAGAAGAGCCAAGCTACGAAGGCATGGCTCAAACAATAATCGACTATTATCAGGCAAAAATTAAAAACTAAAAAATATGAGCTTTCCAATAACACGACTAAGAAGACTAAGAAAATCGGCTACCATTCGCAATATGGTACGCGAAACAGAAGTGAACCGTGATGATTTAATCATGCCCTATTTTGTTCTTCCTGGAGAGAATATCTGCAACCCCATCAAATCCATGCCCGGCAACTTTCAGCTGTCGATCGATTTATTGGTAAAGGAAGTCAAAGACCTGGTGGATCGCACAGGGATCGATAAAATTTTGCTTTTCGGTATTCCTGCCGAAAAAGATGAAACCGGTGAAGTTGCCTGTCAACACGATGCCATTGTGCCTCAGGCCATTCGTGCCATTAAAGCTGAAGTGCCGCAAGTTATGATTGTAGCTGATGTATGCAACTGCGAATACACCACTCACGGGCATTGCGGAACCATTGTTGATGGCGACGTGGATAACGACAGCACCTTGGCAACACTGGCTGCTCAATCGGTGACCTTAGCCAAATCTGGTGCCGACATTATTGCTCCCAGCGACATGATGGATGGCCGGGTTGCTGCTATTCGCGAAGCACTGGATGCCAACGGATTTTCAAACACGCCAATTATGGCTTACTCAGCCAAATATGCCTCCGGATTCTACGGTCCTTTCCGAGATGCGGCCGAAAGTGCTCCTCAATTTGGAGACCGCAGCACTTACCAGATGGATCCGGCCAATGGCGATGAAGCCTTACGTGAGGTGGAAACCGACTTGGAAGAAGGGGCTGACATGGTGATGGTAAAACCGGCTTTAAGCTACATGGACATCATCAACCGGGTAAAATCAACCTACAATGTACCTGTGGTTGCCTACAATGTAAGTGGCGAATTCTCGATGGTAAAAGCAGCTGCAGCCAATGGCTGGATTGATGAGCAACGCTTGATCAAGGAAATTCTGACTTCCCTGAAACGGGCCGGAGCCGATGTGATTATCACCTATCACGCCAAAGAATTTGTTTTAAGTGAACTTGAAAAAGGCAACCGGGTCTAAAAAATTGAAGCCTCTGAGAACGGAATTTGGAACCTGAAATTTGAAACTGAAATATGGAACTACACAAAAGCATACAAGCATTTGATAAAGCAAAACAACTGATTCCCGGTGGGGTTAACTCGCCTGTGCGTGCCTTTAAAAGCGTAGATGCCGATCCGGTATTTATTGCCAAAGCCAAAGGAGCTAAAATCTGGGACATCGATGGAAACGAATACCTGGACTTTGTGGCTTCCTGGGGCCCAATGATTTTGGGACATGCGTGCGAAGAAATTGTGCAAGCAGTTAAGCAAGCCGCGGAGCTGGGAACCAGCTATGGTGCCCCCACCCTCATTGAAAATGAGATGGCTGAGCTAATTACCAGCATGGTGCCTTCCGTAGAAAAAGTACGGATGGTCAACTCCGGAACCGAAGCAACCATGAGCGCCTTGCGCCTGGCTCGTGGATTTACCGGCCGCGATTTGGTAGTCAAATTTGCTGGCTGTTACCACGGTCATGCCGACAGCTTTTTAATTAAAGCCGGCTCTGGAGCAATTACCCTCAGCTTGCCCGACAGCCCCGGCGTAACCAAAGCGTCAGCCAAAGATACGCTGACAGCCGATTACAACAACCTGGAGTCGGTTGAAGAACTGTTCAAACAACATGGCGACAACATTGCAGCCATTATTTTGGAACCGGTGGCCGGAAACATGGGCGTGGTGTTGCCTGAAGAAGGCTTTTTAAAAGGCTTGAAGAAAATTACCCAGGAATATGGCGCACTGCTCATCTTTGATGAGGTGATTACCGGCTTCCGCCTGGCTGCCGGAGGAGCACAACAACGTTTTGGCGTTGAGCCGGACCTCACAACCATGGGGAAAATTATTGGTGGCGGACTTCCTGTTGGCGCTTATGGTGGCCGCAAGGAAATTATGGACAAGCTGGCTCCCGACGGGCCCGTTTACCAGGCCGGAACGCTCTCGGGCAATCCGTTGGCCATGGCTGCTGGTTGTGTGATGCTCAGCACCCTGAAAAACAATCCTTCCATTTACGATGAACTGGAGCGAAAAGCAGCCCTGCTGGAAGCAGGTTTGAAAGCCAACCTGGAGAAAACAGGCATCCCCGCTGTGATCAACCGGATTGGAGCAATGATGACGATGTTTTTCACTGAAAACCAAGCCGTCAAAAGCTTTGACGATGCCATGACATCGGATACCGCGCGCTATGCGGCCTATTTCAAAAAATCGCTGGAAAGCGGTATTTACCTGGCTCCTTCGCAGTTTGAGTGTTTATTCATTACCGATGCACACACCGATGAGGATATTGCACGGGTAATTGAAGCCAACGAACAGGCCCTGAAAAGCCTGTAAATACCCGCCAGGCTGTGTTCCGCCACAAACAAGTATTAATCACTAATGACAATCAAATGATGCAATCACTATTTCTAGATACACTTCAGGGAAAGAAGACCGAAAGGCCTCCGGTATGGTTTATGCGCCAGGCCGGACGTGTGTTGCCCAACTACAACCAGTTGAAAGAAAAATACACCTTCCGCGAGTTGATGGACGATGCCAAGCTGACTGCCGAAGTAACCCTGATGCCTATTTACGATTTGGGAGTGGATGCCGCCATTCTGTTCTCCGATATTCTGGTTATTCCCAACGCCATGGGCATGGAGCTGGAGTTTACCGATCACGGGCCGGTGTTTAACAAGCCTTTGAAAGGCCTTACCAACCCGGCCGATCATCTGAATCCGGATCCCTCCAAACTGGAATACATCTATGGTGCCATTGATGAAATCATCCGTCAGCGTCCGGCCAACATTCCTTTGATCGGGTTTTGCGGAGCGCCGCTAACCACCTTGTGCTACATGATTCAGGGAATCAGCTCGAACCCGAATTTCCCGGAGGCGATCAAGTTCTTGTTCCAGCACAAAAAAGAAGCCAAACGGCTGATCGATGCCATTGCCGACCTGTCGGTGATTTACGCGAAAAAACAAATTGAGCATGGCATCAATGCCTTCCAACTGTTTGAAACGCACGCCAACCTTATCCCGGTTGAATTGTATAACGAATTGTTTATGCCTGCCGTCAAACAAATCAGTCGGGCTGTTCGGGAGACCGGTACACCGTTTATCTTTTTCCCGAAAGGAATTGGCACCGGCTTAAAATATGTGACGCCTGAGATTGCCGATTTTGTGAGTATCGACTGGCAAATGCCCATTGAGGATGCCCGCGAAATGGTTCATCCCGAAGTTGGTTTGCAAGGGAACCTGGATCCTCGGCAACTGTATGCCCCGCAAGAGGAAATTGCCCGGGAACTGGAAAAATTCATACCATTCTTCCAAAAGAACGACAAATGGATTTTTAACCTGGGACATGGTTTTTTGCCAGACATCCCTTACGAAAATGCCAAGTTTGTGGTCGACTGGATTAAGTCTACCAACTGGTCCAAATAAGCCAGCCAAACGCATTAAATACAACATTGAGAAATCCGGCACTAGACGTGCCGGATTTTTTTATGCCTGAATTGGTCCACGCCCAACTTCCCCTCCGCAAATCGGAAATAGCCCGGGAATAATCGATCCTTATTTATTCCCAATTATCGGAAAACGCAAACATATTGAGAAACAAAGCGTTTCTATTACGATGATTTCGTTTTCATTGATTCCTTAATTGACAAAGATGAAAAGGCTAAACCGCTTATTGATTGTTTTCGTTTTCATACTGCTTGGCAACTCAAGTTATGCCCAACAAGACAGTATCACACAGCACAACGATTCTGTTAATTCAGTGTTATTACAGGACTTTAACCAAAAGCTTTTGGAGATTGAACAACTGCGTTTGGCCGACTCCATCCGGAAAGTAGAGCTTGAAAAGGAACTGAATTCCCTAAAAACGACCGACAATCTCAAGAAAGAAGAACTGCAGCTGCAACTTCAGCAAATTGAAGAAGCCGAAATACAACGTATCAACAACAAGAGAGCCCGGATTGATGCGCTTCGCAATTCAGCCATTGGAGCGCCGGTGATAGGCGTATTGCACGACACCTTGTTTCACATCTACTCCAAAATCGGAGCCTTTACACCAGCCGAGCGGGCCGAAAACATCAGCAAGCGCATCCGGCAACTGTACAACGACGACTTTCTGAAGCTGGATTCAATTTCCGTTGTGGCTTCCGAAAACAGCTACGAAATTGTGTATGGCGAAACCATTGTTATGAGTGTCACCGAAACCGATGCGTTTTGGACCAACCAAACCACGCATGACCTGGCACTTAGTCACACCGACACCATCAAACAAGCCTTGTCTCATGCCAAAAAGGAAAACAGCCTGATCAAAATCCTGATCCGGGTGGGGCTGGTCATTCTCGTTTTTATCATTGCGCGGCTGATTATATGGCTCATTGGCCGGGGCTACCGACGCGCCCTGAGACTCATTCACCAAAAAAAGGGAACCTGGCTAAAAAGCCTGTCGTACCGCGATTACACCTTCCTGTCCATTGAGCAGGAAATGCAGGCCATCCTCTTTTTATTGAAAATTGTGCGCTGGTTCCTGTACGTTCTGATGCTGTACATTACCCTACCCCTGGTGTTCAGCATTTTTCCGTTCACCCGTGGCTGGGCCGACCAGCTGTTTAAGTTGGTTTGGTCGCCCTTTAAAGCCATATTCATTGCGGTTTGGGACTATCTGCCCAACTTATTCAGCATCCTGGTCATTTATTTTGTCATGAAATACTTCATCCGGTTTGTGCGGTACATTTTTGCTGAAATTGAATCGGAGAAGCTTAAAATATCCGGCTTTCATGCCGACTGGGCCATGCCCACCTACAGCATCGTTCGCTTTTTGCTGTATGCCTTTATGTTTGTGTTGATATTTCCTTACCTGCCCGGTTCCGACTCCAACATTTTCAAAGGCGTTTCGGTCTTTATCGGGGTGTTGTTTTCGCTGGGATCATCCTCGGCCATTGCCAACATGATTGCCGGACTGGTGATTACCTACATGCGTCCGTTTAAAATTGGCGACCGCATTAAAATTGGCGAAATCTTTGGCGATGTGGTCGAAAAGACCTTGCTGGTTACCCGCCTCAAAACCATTAAGAATGAAATCATCACTATTCCCAATTCAACCATTCTTTCGGGCAATACCATCAACTACAGCAGCGAAGCCGTTGAAACCGGTTTGATTATTCATTCCACCATTACCATTGGCTACGATGTGCCCTGGAAGGAAGTGCACCAGGCCTTGATTGATGCGGCCTTGCGTACCGAGCACTTGCTGCACGAGCCCAGCCCCTTTGTGCTGCAAACCAGTCTCGACGACTTTTTTGTGTCGTACCAAATCAATGCCTATACACAGGTGCCCACCAAGCAGGCCCTAATTTATTCCAACCTGCACCAAAACATTCAGGATGTGTGTAATGAAAAAGGAATTGAAATTATGTCGCCACACTACCGGGCTGCACGCGACGGCAACCAATCGACTATTCCGGCCGATTACCTGCCCAAAGATTACCAGACCCCCAGCTTTCGGGTGAAGGTTGATCCGGCGAAAGGAGACAGGCAGTAGGCAGTCAGATAACTGATAACAGACAATAGACTTTAGACCTTAGATTCTAGAAGCAGGACAGGCAGAAGGCAGTAGGGAGTCGGAGGAAAAAACCGCAGAATGGAGGAAGGAAACCGGAGGAAACTACTGATCGGATGAACTTTGTCCTATCTGATAAGGTCTAAAAACTTCAGTCGAAAATAAGAAGCTTTTCTTCACCCATTTACCTGTAGTTTATTTAAGATAAAAATACTACTTTCATTTTTTCATAATAAATAAGTATGATTATAGAATCACAATTAAACATTTAAACATGAAGAAAAAGTATTTTTTACTAATGCTGGTTTCCCTACTAGTCCTAAACGTATTTGGTCAGGAAAAGCAGACACAACTAAGTTTTTATAACGGTGATCGTTTATCGTTAAGCCTCTTTACTGCCAGTAAGTTTTACCCCGAAATTCAGATTGAAAGCAATCACCTCGAGTTTCAGGATGCCCGATATGCCATTCTGCTGCGCAACGATATCCCGGTTAAAGAACTCTCTCTTTCCTGGGGACTTGGTTATAGTTATTCTGACCTTTTTGAAAGCTACTGCGTGCTGCCCGTGGAGTTAGAAAAAACAAATATTTTTAATGAGAATATTTCCCTATCCATCGGTCTTGAATTGGCAAGCGATCTGAATGAAGAACTAAGATTAAAACCGCTAATCGGCTTATCCATTAACTTTTAACGCAGCGTGTAATTTCAAGTTAAGAAGGTTGTTTCCATGCAATAAAGATACGTATGCTAGCCTTGTGACATTAAGGATGATTATAGTTAATTAACAAATATTATCTTGTATAAATACCTCAAGCAGGCTACTTTGCAATCAAAATCTTTAAAACAATTTAGACATGAAACGAATCATTTTTTTTCTTTCCATTATCGCTGTCCTGCTTATTTCCTGTAACGAGGATGATCCCATTGAAGTTAGAACCAGTCTTCCAATTACAATTGCTGTCGAGGTACCAGAACCTGCTATAAACGATCAAGAGTCAGGTCAAACCGAATATTCATTTACAGCTTCACAATGCTACCATTTGAGTGACAATAAGGATGTTAAAGATTATCTGGACAATATGAAATATATTGACCACAAAGGATATTCAATAGAAATAACCGGACTGGAAGATGGCGAGGTTATTAAGGATATCGTGTTTTCAGTCGAAGATAAGAACAAGTTTGAAGCTTTTGAAAATGTAACCAAAGATGATTACGGCACCCGCCGCACCAATGATGAAATAGGTTATGCAGTGATTCACAATGTATTATTATCTGAAAAGCAATTAACGATTACCGTAACCGGAACGACAAATAAGGCCCCTATGGATTTTGATGTAGATATACAATTTGAAATAGGAGTATTAACTGACGAAATATAAGTAAAACAAATCCTCACTGGTACTGATCGGATGAACTTTAAGTCATCCGATCAGCAGCCAAAACTTCAGCAAAAAAAGGGGTATTGCCAACGGATTGACGCTACCCCTTTTATCCCTATAAACCTAAAAATCAGATTCCAGTTACTCCACTAGTTTTACTGTTTTGCTCCGTCTTTTGACGTTTTCGTTGTTGCTGGCAATAATTTCGGCCACGGTTCCGCCAAACGAGCCATAGGTTTCGGTATCCACTTGCACCATTGCCCGTAAATAAATCACCAGCTTTTTATTAATTACCCCTGCCACCTTCCGCTTCAGGGCGGTGGCATTTTGCAGGGTGGCTTCCGCTGCTTTGCCTTCTTCGTAGGCCAAACGAGTGGCTTCAAAATTGTCTTCGGCGGTTTTCAGGGCGGCAATCAGTTCGGCACAGCCCGACAAAGCGGCAATGTCAGCCTGTAAATTAGGTCCTTCCAAATCCAGAAGCAGGGAATCAATCAGTGAGGACTCGGAGCTATAGCTTTCATCGACCATCGATAAACCATAATGCTCAATAACTTTAAACACGCGTTCGGCAGCCTGTTTGACTGCTGTGTCAGGATGGTGTAAAAAACCCAGGATCAGGTAGTACAGCGCCCGCATGGCATCATCTCTCAACTCATCTTGTTCTTCCAGTTCCGACGCGATTTTAATTCGCTTGATGGCCGCAATTAATAAAGCCAACATATTCCCCAGCTCGGTCATCAGACCGGCCAAATAGGCATCGCTGCTTAAGCTGGTATTATTATAGGCATCAACGATACGTGATCCAACATCATTAATTTCGGTAGCGCGACTAACTGTAATTACTTTTGGAATCATATTCGTTTCTTTTAAGTGATGTATGATTATCAGTCTCTTAATCAAGCTAAAAATCAAATAAAAAAGCGACTGATTAATTAATTGTACAACCATTTACAATAAAATAGTTTAATTATTTTACTGCCAAAATGTTTTCTTCAACATATTAATCGGCGAATTCATCTCCAGGCTTTGTTTTGAAACGGCATGAGTTAAACATCTGTCTGAATGATTTTTGCTAAGCAAATAAGAAAACCAACATGCTCTTACTTTTTAATTGGGGAGGTCGTAACTAAACCGTCACGCATTCCTTTTCGGCTGGGGAGCCTATGACTAAACCGTCACGCATTCCTTTTCGGCTGGGGAGCCCATGACTAAATCGTCATGCATTCACTTTTTGGTTGGAGAAGCCGTGACTAAATCGTCATGCATTCACTTTTTGATTGGGGAGGCCGTGACTAAACCGACACGCACGGAACAGCGACATCTCTTGCCGCTGTTATTGACTGACCGGATGAACTTCGAGTCATCCGATCAGCAGTATGATACAAACAATCTACAGTTGTTCGAAGTATTTCACCTGCAGGTAGTCGGGCATGTGCAAGGGGGTGTTTACCACAAAAGCGCCCATCAATACCACCTTTTCGGCTTTAAAGCGTTCCTTGATGCGTTGCGATTGGCGGACAATAAACTCATGGCTTTCGTCAAACAGAATATCCATCACCTTGGGTTCGGGCTGCAGCGTGGGAATAAGATCGAGCTTGGGCGCCAGCATTTGCCGGATGCGGCCTTGCTGATAATCGTCGGGGTTTAAAACCACCGGCTCGCCGGGTTGCTCCAGCAACATGCGGTAAGCTCCAAAGGCCGCGCCGCAGGAAAGGGTGCCACGCGCCTGCCCGATGCGGTGCACAAAGCCGAGGCTTTTTTCATCGATGGCCAGGTGCGGTCCGAAAAAGATAAAGGCAGTTCCATTGTCGGGAATGTGATCGCCGAAAGCGTTAAAACCGGTTTCGCCCGAAAACGGATAGCCGGCCAGGCCTCCCAGGTGAAACACATTGCCAAAATAACTTCGAATTTTTTCAATGACTACGTTGTTCAGCTCGTCGGGACAAAGCGAAACGGCGGCAATGGTTTTATCCATTTCCATGCCAAATTCCGTAATCATCCGGTAGTAATATTCATTAATTACCTGCTCATGCGGCAAGGCATTCGGGAAAAGCGCTTTGATGCGCTTGTCAATCGTACTATTCATTCTCAATCGTTTTTATCCGGTTGAACCCAGTGCGTTGGCAATCGCATTCACACATTGGAGCAAAGCAAAAAGATGATCTTTTTCCTCTGGTAATTGCTTGCTTCTGCTTGTCCGCCACTTGCGGAGCAGTTGGATTTGGGCTTCATGCAAATTATTTAGAGCTTCGGCCCGCAACAGGGTTGAAAAATAATGATTTTTTCGTCTTTCGTAAATTGGTTTTTGCAGTAAATCACTCAACATTTCGCGCGTTAAGCTCAATTCCTGCTTGATGCGTCCCATCAGGCGTTCGCGAATGGCGGCATCTTCAACCAAACTGGCATACTTATCCATAATTTTTTCGTCGGTCGATGCCAGGCTCGAATCGAGGTTGGTAATGACGTAGCGCACAAACGGATCATAGGCCACCAGCCGGCACAGTTTGTCGTATTCTTCTGATTTTTGGGTTTGAAGTTCTTTCAGGGTCGAACCCACGCCGTACCAACTCGTAATGTTGAAGCGCGACTGCGACCAGCTAAACACCCACGGAATGGCCCGCAAATCGTCCATCGAGCGTTTACCCGTTCGCCGGGCAGGCCGCGAGCCAATTTTGCTCGACTCAATGACATCGATGGGCGTGGCCTCGGCAAAAAACCGAATGAAGTCGGGATCGCCAATCAGTTCGCGGTAAAAAGTGCGTCCCCGTTCGCCCAGCTGATGAAACAAGCCCGCCACCTCTTCATTTTCCTCCGGAAAGTGCTTGTGCAAGAGCGACTGGGCCGTCACGCTGGCCAGCATCAGCTCCAGGTTATAGGCCGCATTCACCTTGTGCGCATATTTGCGTTCGATGGTTTCGCCCTGTTCGGTAACCCGCAGGTTTCCGTTGATGGAGCCCAGCGGCAGGGTTTTAATGAACCAGTGCGAAGGCCCCGATCCACGGCTGATGCTTCCACCGGTACCATGGAAAAACCGGATGATGACGCCATGTTTCCGGCCTACCTCAGTCAATTGCTGCTGCGCTTCGTGCAAAAACCAGCTGCTCGCCAGAATTCCGCCGTCTTTATTGCTGTCGCTGTACCCAATCATCACATCCTGGTAAAGCTGCTCGGATTGACGCAGTTCCTGCTGGTACTTCAGGCTGTTTTTCACCACCGGATGACTCAGGAAATCGTCCAGAATGGCCGGACTGGCCTGTAAATCCTCAATGGTTTCAAACAGCGGAACCACCGGCAGCTTGGCCGCCAGCCATTGCCCGTGTTTCAAAGCCAAACCAACTTCGCGCATAAAGAGGTAAACGGTCAGCAAATCTTCGGTGTTCCGGGTCATGCTGATAATGAGCTTCCCGATGGACCGGGAGCTGTATTTGTTGACGTGGTCACTCACCACCTGCAAACTTTCAATCACATTGCGGGCTTCCGCTCCAATGTCGGTATGGTTCACCAGAAACGGCCGGTTGGTTTTCAGTTCGGTGTCCAGAAAGGCCCGCTTTCCCTCAAGTGACGCGCCCATCCGGCTGTCTTTGTTTTCGCCCAGCGAAGCCACCACCAGCTGCGAAAGGGCTTTTTCGTGGTAC
This sequence comes from uncultured Sunxiuqinia sp., assembly GCF_947495665.1. GTDB lineage: Bacteria > Bacteroidota > Bacteroidia > Bacteroidales > Prolixibacteraceae > Sunxiuqinia > Sunxiuqinia rutila. The sequence continues at coordinate 246,655 of NZ_CANLZV010000002.1, read as the reverse complement.
TGGCTGTTCTGACGGATATCCAGCTGCGCCAAATGAAAGCCAAACACTTTCAGCAAGCGTTTGCAGCGCCCCACATCCACCTGAGCCACTTCCGGAATGCCGTAGTGCACCATTTCCCTGCCCAACTCATTCAGGTCTTCAATCAGCTGGTCGGAATTTTGGTAACTGTTGGGCCGGTCATCCAGCTTCATGTTGTATTCCTGGCTTAAATCAATCGGTATTTTGTGAAGCAAAAGCATCACATAAGCCTTAAAAATTTCCTTGTTATGTTCCTGAAGAATCTTTTGTCCGGGGCCTTCCAGCTCCTCGGCCAATTGCCGAACACGCCAGGCAAAGGCATCGCTTACCTCCTCAATATCGAGGTAAATGCTTAGTTTTTGCGCCAGGGCCAGCAACTCTTTTTTCACAATGATAAACGCATGCGTCCGAAGCTTGGTCAAGGTCATGCGGGTAATCTCCGGACTTACCAGCGGATGTCCGTCGCGGTCGCCGCCCACCCAGTTTCCAAAGGCCAGCCCCGGAAACAAATCGCAGTCGTTCAGCAGCGAAAGGTCAAAGTCAGACTCTTTCCAGGCTTGCCTCAGGCGCTTGTCCAGTAAAACAACCACATCCGGAAACACCTCGGTAAGGTAATGCAGAATGTTGTCCAGCTCCGACTCCAGCCGGGGCTTTTCAATATATATTTCACCAATATTCCACAGGCGGTGAAGAATTTGCTTAATCTCGTCCCGGATATCGTCCTGCTCAATCCGGGTATACATCTGGTTTTCGCGCTTAAGCAGCAGCAAATACAATTTGCGATACTCCTGCAGCACCACCGAGCGCTTGGCTTCGGTAGGATGCGCGGTAAGCACGGGCTCAACCAACACCTGAGGCAAAACCTCCAGAATTTGCTGCTCGGTAATCCCTTTCTCCTTCAGCATTTTGAAGTTGATGGCCCACAAGCCATTCACATGACTCATGTCCTCCTCCTCTTTGGTTCGCCGGCTTTGCACGGCTCCATTCACTTCCACCAGGTTGAGTAGCTGAAAACACATGGATTGCATGTGAATATAGTCGTTGCTAAGTAATAAATGCTGAGGGGGTTCTACTGAAGGGCTGATCCAGGGAATATAAGTCACTAATTCCTGCTTGTTGCTTTCCGTTAAAACTTCGGCAAAGCACTTCAGCAAAAAATTCAGATCTCTATACGGTTTTCCCAAGGCTTGTTGTACTTGAATAAATACTGAATCCATGGTTATTTTTTAAAATCTTCCAGCACTTAAACAGCTTAAATAAAGTAACAGTTCACCAAAAAATGCAAGTAAATAACGATTAAATCCTCCCGTGTTTTTATTCGGACAGGCTATGTGGCTGAAAACAAAAAAACAAAAGCCCCTCAACGCGCGTGAGAGGCTTAAAAAAAACATAAAACAAATCTTACTCTCCACTAATTTGGCCCCGTATTTCACCCGCAGGATACGCGCTGGTATGCACATTGACATAAGTTCCACCCTTCTTCATCTCCTTAACCAAATCATGCAGTGTCATTCCGGCTAAGTCGCCAACCAAATGGTCTGCCATAATCGTTCCTTCAGCCAGTATTCCGTTTGTTGTTCCAGCCAGAAGCGCCGGAGGAGGACCTGATGGATACAGCCAGGCCACAACACCTCCATTAGCACCGGCAGGTGCCATGTGGATATGCGCCATCAAAACATCTTCCAGATTTGCAACAATCAACTTATAGTGCAAACTCATTCCATCTTTGCTTAGCTGGAAAATTGCCTGCCCCGTAGCCATGGATTCTACCGGAACAGCAGCGACCTCCTGATCGGAAGAGAGATGAGCCCTGAAATTCCGGGTCATTTTCATTTCAGCACTTTTTAACGCGACTTCCTCTGAAAAACCATCCTGAAAATCTGCTCTTTCACAAGATGTTGTAATCAGAAGCCCAAGAACAAAAAGAAACACAGTAAACTTTCGCATAACTTTAAGATTTAAAAACGTTTACAAGAATATACCTTGAAAACATTTTTAATGTTTCGAAATTAAGACCATTTCATCCTTATTGGGAAGTAATTCTCCTAAGGAGAAGAATAAAGTTGACTCTTAAAGTGTTTAAGCTGGATTAAACTACGGTGGTTGCGGTAACCTGATGGGCATGGCTACCAATGAGGATAACCGATGGCATCGGAGGATCGATTCGAGTTAAATCCGATTCAATTTGTGCCAGGGAAGAGGTGAACAACTGCTGATCGGGGTGCCCTACCCGACTAACGATTTGGAGCGGTACATCGCCCGAAACTTCCCGGCGCTGCAATTCGCTGGCCAGCAGCTGCAGGTTTTTCAGGCCCATGTAAACCATAACCGGAGCTTTGGCTTTGATTACCGCAGCTACTTCATCCATGTTTTCAAAACCGCCGTTGCGTTTATGCCCCGTATAAAACAGGGCCATGCTATTGACATTTCTCAGCGTTACCGGAATGTGAAAACAGCTGGCCGCAGCCAGTCCGGCTGTAATGCCCGGCACGACTTCCACATTTAGTTTTTCCTGAAAACAAAAGGCCAGTTCTTCGGCGCCCCGCCCAAAAATAAAGGGATCGCCTGCTTTCAAGCGCACCACCCGCTTGCCTTCCCCAGCAAATTGTTTCAACTGGCGGTGTATGTTGTCCTGCCGCTCGGTTTGGTGCTGACCATCCTGGTAATGTTTGCCGGCATAAATTTTCAGGGCTGACGGTTTTGCCAGCTCCAAAATCCCGGTGCCATGCAAGGCATCGTACAGGATCACATCCGCCTGTTCCAGCCGGCGAAGAGCCCGAATGGTAAGCAATTCCGGATCTCCCGGCCCTGCGCCCACAATGGAAATCAAGTGGTTCTTTGGGCTTCGTGCCTCCTCGTTTGAGTGCTCTGTTTTAGTTCTTGACATGGATACTTTTTCCTCCTAACTACTTTCTACTCGCTACGCACAACTTGTTCCAGTTAATCTATCGGACTTGGATAAATGAACTGGTAATCGAGCAGATGCATCAGCTTGCTGCTGTCCACCAATTTGTAAGGCTCTGGTTCATCATGAAAGGCAGGTGCCGGCACACCGGAAACCGCTGCGGCTTTCTCGTAAAACTCCTGACGCGATGGATGAGCCGGACAGCAGGCATTCAGGGTTTCGCCCCAAAGCTGCTTGTCGATGATGCGTTGAATAATCTGCAGGCAATCCTCCAAATGAATCAGATTCACCGGCTTGGAGCCACTGATGGCTGTTGTTTTACGACTCAGAAAGCGCGCCGGATTCCGGTCGGCTCCAATCAAACCGCCAAAGCGAAGCACGGTTGTTTTAAAATGCGAATTACTGGTCAACAGGTATTCCGCCAGCACCAGCGCTTTCCCCGATGATTTTTCGGGCAGCAAAACATCGTCCTCGCGAACCACTCCGTCCAGCTCATTGTAAACCGAGGTGGAGGAGATAAACAGTACCCGTGGCACCTGAAATTTTTCCAGCAACTTCACCAACTGCTTGATTTGCTCCGGAAAAATGGTTTCGATATACGTATCGCGTTTGGGAGGAATAGCCACAATAACCAAGTCCGTATCAAAAAACGACTGATCTTTCAGCTGAACTTTATCGACGTCAAGCACCAGGCGGTAGGGCTTTATTCCGGCGGCCTTCAGCGTTTTCAACTTCGATCGGCTGGTCACCGACCCTTTTACCTCAAAACCCTTGGCAAGCAATTGCCCGGCCAGGGGAAAGCCCAGCCAGCCACAACCTAATATGGAAATTCGTTTCATTATTACCTTTCTTTTAAACCATTTATTTCTTTCTAGTTTCCGGCAAACAGCCTGTGACACCTTTATTCAATGATGATTCGGTGCTTGGGTTCCGGCTCATTCAATTTCTCGGTAATCCGCCGAATCGCATATTTAACAAACGAAAGCTCTTCCTGCTCATGCGATTCGAGAACTAAGTTAGGGAATTCGGCCCAGGCAGCCTGCGCCGTCCGGTTGCCATTGGCTAAAACCGGCGCCTTGGGTGGCGGGAAATTACCCGACGCCTTGTAGCTTTTAATGGCGCTCTCGCTAAAAAACAGGTAGCCGTCAAACACCTCATTCATCAAAATTTCGATGGAGGTATTTTTGTAGACTTCAACAGCCTGCCAATCCTGCTGGTATTGATCCAACATTTCCTCCAAAGGATTAAGCGATTTATTTCCGCGCAGGTAAACAATCTTTTTATGCTTATCCTCCTTCAGCAGCAGCTCGGCCAAAGCATAGGCATTGGGCGATGCAGGCCGTAGGACCTTCACCCCACAGCGGGTTAAAATTCCTTCCTGCTTTTCTGAAAGGCAATACACCTGCTCTCCTTTTTCAAAGCCAATACGATCCGCAAAGCGCAACAGCCAGTGGGCCGCATACGAACTGGTTACCACCCATTTTTTACTGCTGCCTTGCCAGGAGTTAAATAAGGCGACATCCGGTTTACGATATGTAATCCGAATCAGCGGCTGCTCAATAAAGCGAATCTGCTCGCTGACCAGCCATTTTCGGGTCAATGCTGATAATTTTCTACCTATAAATATTGCCGGTAATTCCATGATTCCCTCCGTTTCAATGTTTAAAATCTTTTCCTTGTTTGGTTTCCTTGACGTATCCCTTTCGAATTACAAAATCACCAAAGCTTTCGCCTTCTTCTCTGCTGGTGGCATAATCGGCAATAATGGGCCGTAGCTCAGCCAATATTTCTTCTTCGGAAAGAGTTTCCTTGTAGAGGGTATTCAAGCGTGTACCGTTGAAATTCCCTCCCAAATAGAGGTTGTAATGCCCCAGTGATTTCCCAATGAAACCAATCTCGGCCAGGTATGGACGTCCGCAGCCATTGGGGCAACCCGTCATGCGAATCACAATTTCCTGTTTCAGCAAATCGTATTCTTCCAAAATGGTTTCAATCTTTCCAACCAGGCTTGGCAGGTAGCGCTCGGCTTCGGCAAAAGCCAGTCCACAGGTATTCAGAGCCACACAGGCAATGGTGTTTTGGCGAAGACCAGACAAAGGCATGGGCCAAACCCCATACTTGCTCATAATCCGGTTCACTGCGTCTTTATCGCTGGTTCCGGCAATGATCAGGTTTTGGTTTCCGGTAAGAATAAACTGGGCATCTTTCACTTGTTCAGCCACTTCGCGCAGAGCTGTCTTCAACTGAAGCGTGTCGGTATCTTTTACCCGGCCGCCCTCAACAAACAGGTTCAAACTCCATTTTCCATCGGCACCTTGCTTCCAACCGTAACGATCGCCATTGCGGATGAATTTGAACGGTTTGGCCGGCTGCAGTTCATAGCCTAAGTACTTGTTCACTTCTGCTTTAAACCAATTAAGCCCTTTGCGGTCGATGGTGTATTTCAAGCGAGCCTGCTTGCGGTTGGTTCGGTCTCCATGGTCTTTTTGCACCAGCACGATTTTCTCGGCTAAATCTACCGCCTGCTCGGGCGTGCAAAAACCAATAACATCGGCCAGCCGCGGATAAGCTTCGGGAATTCCAAAGGTTGAGCCCAACCCACCACCGGCAGTAACATTGTAACCAAGCAGTTTCCCATCCTCTTCAATGGCTATAAAGCCCAAATCCTGCGAGAAAATATCCACATCGTTGTAGGGAGGAATGGCGACACCAATCTTAAATTTTCGTGGCAAATAGCGATTGCCATAAATGGGCTCCACTTCGGTTTTGCTGTCGGCTACTTTCTGCTTATCCAGCCAAATTTCGTGATAAGCTGACGTTTGAGGGGTCAGGTGAGCAGAAATATCGCCAGCCAGTTTATAAACAGCCGCGTGCAATTCCGATTCAGCGGGGTTAGCATGCGACATCACATTTCGATTCACATCGCCACAAGCGGCAATGGTGTCCATCAAGGCCTCATTAATTCCACGGATGGTTGGTTTCAGATTTTTCTTGATCACCCCGTGCAATTGAAAAGCCTGACGGGTCGTCAGTTTCAATGTTCCGTTGGCGTGGGTATCTGCCAACTGATCCATTTGTAACCACTGCGCAGGGCTGGCCACGCCTCCCGGCAAGCGCACCCGAATCAAAAATGAAAAGGCCGGCTCCAGTTTTTGGCGTTTACGTTCCTTTTCCAAATCACGGTCGTGTTGCTGATAAATGCCGTGGAATTTCGACAACTGCGTATCATCGGCCGCAATAGCGCCGGTAACTTCGTCGGCCAAACTCTCCTCCAAAGTTCCTCTAAGGTAGTTGCTCTCGTATTTTATGCGTTCCACTTCTGCCAGTTTGCTCCAATCTATAGTATCGCTCATAATCGTCTGTCTTTAGTTTTGTGTTTATGCTTTCGTCCTGATTCTGTTTCAGTAAACTTCGTTGATGGGGTTCGTCTTCTTAATACACATCGGCCATAAATCGCTTTTCCTTCTTCAGTTTTTTGAAATAGGCACGGGCCTTCTTATCGGTCATCCCTCCTTGTGTTTTGATGATATCCAACAGCGTAATCTGCACATCTTTAGCCATGTATTTCATGTCGCCACACAAGTAAAAACTAGCACCATCTTCCAGCCAGCGAAACAATTCCTCTTGCTGTTCTTTTAGCTTATGCTGAACGTAAACCTTCTCCTTCTGATCGCGCGAGAAAGCCAAATCAATTTTTTCGAGGTAACCCTTTTGCAGGTATTTTTGCCATTCAAGCTGATACAGAAAGTCGGACGAGAAACGTCGTTCTCCAAAAAACAGCCAGCTTTTTCCTTTCTGGTTGCCCGATTCGCGTTCCTGCAAGAAAGCCCGGTAAGGAGCAATGCCTGTTCCGGCACCAACCATGATAATTGGCTTCCCATTTTCAGCCAGGCGGAAATTCGGATTCTTATCGATGTAGATGAGCACCTGGTCATCCACTTCCAGCCGATCAGCCAGGAAGGTGGAACAAGCGCCGTAACGCTGACGCCCTTTGTTTTCGTAACGAACACGTGACACCGTGATGTGTACTTCATCTTCCACGGCCATTTGGCTCGACGAAATGCTGTACAGGCGTGGTGGCAGCGGACGCAGCAGCTCCAAAAATTCGGTAGCGGTCAGCCTGGCCGGAAACTCCTGAAGGAGGTCGAGCACATCATGTCCGTATAGGTACTGATCCAGCTTTTCGTCAGATTCCGCAATGGCTTTCACCTTTTTGTCTTTGGTCTTTTCAGCATATTTCTGAATAAGATCACGCGTTAACAAGGTGATTTCATAATGGTGTTCCAAGGCCTCCTTAAAAGGCAGCTTTCCAATGCGGGTTTCAACCACTTCCGTATCAATTACCCCCAGGCTTTTGATAATTTCCTTCACCAGCTGAGGTGGGTTTTGAGCAATCACTCCAAGCGCATCACCCGGTTCGTAGGTAATGCCGGAACCTTCCAGCCCAAATTCCAAATGATAAACTTCCTTATCCGAATCGCGACCGGTAATACGCACTTTATCCAACACGGATGCCTTAAACGGGTTCTTTTTAGAATACTCCTCTCCCCCTTTAGCTGTTGCCGGTACTGCTGCGACAACCGGTGCCTGAGGCTGCAATTTGCCCAATTCAGCTAGTACATCCTGAGTCCATCGGGCAGCATCCGATTCATAATCAACATCGCATTTTACCAGAGGCACCAACGTCCGGGCACCGGCTTTTTGCAGGGCCTGGTCTATTTCAATCCCGGTTTGGCAAAACAGCTTGTAGCTCTTATCGCCCAAAGCCAATACGGCATAATTCAACCCATCCAGTTTAGGCACCCGCTTACCGGTAATAAACTCGTAAAAGTCTTCCGCCATTTCAGGAGGTTCGCCCTCGCCGTGGGTGCTTACAATCACCAGCAGGTTTTTCTCTTCCTTCAGTTGCTTGGGTTTATAATCGTCCATCGGTTTTAAAAGGCAAGTTATATTTTGTGCACGGGCCTGCTCACAAAGAGCCTTGGCCAATGCCTCGCTTCGTCCGGTGTGCGTGCCATACAAAATGGTCAGGGGAAGTTTCTCAACAGTGCCGGTGGCCTCATCATCCTGCGGAAGTTGAACCGCCGATTTTGCCGTAGTTAAGCCTCCGGCCAATCCCTGAAAATAGCCATTCAGCCAAATGGCCTGTTCAGGCTGAATTCCTTGGGTGAGCTGCTCCAGTGCTTTCAGTTGAACATCGTTTAATGGGGATAATTTAATACTCATTGTTCTGGTCTTTATCTGTTTGGGATTCTAAAAATTCTTTTATTTCATTGCGAACACGAATAGACGCATAAACATCTTTGGCATTGGAGCTGACAGCCACACGCACGCTCTCGTTTTGATAGATTGCGGGCGAAACAAACTGGCAAAGAGCCGGATTATCGTGAATATTAACCAACACTCCGGCTTCCTTGCCATCCTGAGCAATCCGGGCGTCCAGTTCGGGATTGTTGGTGCACGAATAAAACATCAAATAACCATCCAGGTCAGCCTTCTCGTAGGCCTTAATCTTGAAAGGGATGCCACTGTTTTGGATTTCCGGGCAAACCTGCAGGGCTACAACTTCCAGATCAGCATCAAAGCGTTGCAGAATCTGAATCTTGCTCCAGGCCGACTGCCCTCCTCCGATGATTAAGATCTTCTCTCCAGAAATATTCAGTGCGATGGGTAAAAAGTTCTTTTCCATGGTTTCTTAGATTTGGTATTCGATGTCTGAATCATCCAGCCGTCCAAACTTGATTTTGTTCCAGGTTCGTTCGTGGAAATAGTACAACACCATTTTGGTAAACAATTCAATTCCGCCAATAGTCACGGCAAATTCCAGCCGCCCGATCACCAGCCAGGCTATCAGGATGGTGTCAATGGTCCCCACCGTTCTCCATGAAATCGTCTTAACCACACTGCGATAAGCTTTCTCTCTCATACTCCTTGGATGTTAATTTTGAACATAAAAAAAGGCCCTTCTGTTTGTACAGAAGGGCCTTTCCTACGATTGTTATTTTAACGTATAGTCAAATCATATCTTTTCCCCCTTCTGCATAAAAAGATTGCAATACATACACATCATCATGGCACATGCTGTCATCATCATTTTATATACAGAAGTCTGGAATTTCATTTGCGCTATTCTTGCGTTCTAATTCGGTTCAAAAGTAGTTACATGTTTTTTAAAAATAAAAGATTTGCAAGTATTTTTCTCAATAAAATTGAAAACAAACTCACAAAACACTAGACATCAACCTTTTTGCATGTCAATTTAAAAATTAACACAGCGCTAACGTTACATTTTAAAATCTCCGCCTTGCTTTCGTGTTCTCAAACTGAAACGACCGGACAAAAATGGATGAACACGTTGGCACCCCTTCTTGAGGAAACCGGCAAAATCCTTTTCTATTTAAATGAAAAATGTATTTTTGTGAAGCAGTTTAAGTAAATGGTTCAGAAAAACAGACATATAGGAGCCTTGTTTATGTGGATGGCGATGCTGGTAATCATCGGGCATAGCGTCATTCCGCACCATCATCATGCCGAGGAGCTTAGTTGTGAGCAGGAATGCAGCCACAGCCCTAAGGTTCCTTCGGGTAATAAAGCCCTGTTTGTGGATCATTCGCTGGCATTAAGCTTATGCCAGGCAGAGCATCAACATGAAGATTGCCAAGGTTGTAACTTCACTACTGTTGCAACGACATCCATTTCCAAATTGGTACTGAACTACAGCTACCTGGTCAGTTCGATCCTGCGTATTTACCTTTTTCCGCAAGACCAGCTTACCCACTATGATTCGTGGTCGAACCACTATTCATACTGTTTTCTTTCCCGCGCAGCTTCCCGTGGTCCTCCCATGTTAGGATAACTCCACCCCTACATCAATTTTATTTACATCCAATTCATTTTTCAGTAAGTAACTGAAAAAACGATTTAATATCCTAATCATGAAGAAATTAGTATTCCCCTTATTAATAATGGGTTATTTACTTTGGGCGTCAGCGTGCACCCATAACACCGAAGGACACAATCACCAGGAAGAATCAACAGCACATGACCATGCAGATCATGAGGGGCATGATCACGACCATGAAAGCCCGGCAGATGAGCATGAAGGACATGACCATGAAGCCGAGGAACATGATCACAGCGACTGTGAAGGAGATCATGCACATGACCACAGTGAAGAGGCCCATGCTCATGAAGATGACGATGCCTACGGAATCATTGAAATTAAGCCGCAGGACTTTCAGGAGGTGATTCACTGCAGTGGTAAAATTATGGCTGCACAAGGCGATGAAATTACCCTGACAGCCACCCACGATGGCATCGTCGTTTTTGGAGACAAAGCACTGTTTCCGGGCAAGGCTGTGCGTAGCGGGCAAAAGCTGGTTACCATCTCGGGCAAAGGCATGATCAATGACAACATTGAAACCACCTTCATTGAATTGAAAACCAGCTACGAAACAGCTAAAGCCAATTATGAACGGGCACAAGCGCTGAATGAAGACAAAATTACTTCGGATAAAGAGTTAGCTGACATCAAAATGACCTATGAAATAGCCCAAAATAATTACGACATTGTACGTAAAAACTACACGGCAGCTGGTCAAAACATAACAGCCTCAACCAGCGGTTTTATAAAAGACATCCTGGTTACCGAAGGACAATACGTAAGCAGAGGGCAAGCCTTGGTCAAAATCACCAAAAACAAACGGCTGGTGATTCAAGCTGATGTTCCGCAGCGCTATTTCAGCATGCTGCCCCAAATTCAATCAGCCAACTTCATTACTGTCTACGACCAGCAATTGCATAAAACCGAAGCGTTGAACGGCAAACTGATTTCCTACGGCAAAACAACCGGTGATAACTCCCTGTTTACTCCCGTCTATTTTGAAGTTGACAATGTGGGTAATTTGCTGGCCGGCTCCTTTGTAGAAATCTATTTGAAGACAGCGGCAATCCCCAATGCGATTGTCATTCCCAAGTCTGCTCTGCTGGAAGAAGCCGGTAGGTATTATGTTTTTGCCGAAGAAGGTGAAGAGTTCCAGAAACATTACCTGACCATCGACTGTAACGACGGCGAAAACTATCACATTGTAGACGGGCTGGAAGTTGGCGATCATGTGGCCACCAAAAACCCTTACCAGATCAAACTGGCATCCATGTCGAATGCGCTGCCGGCACACAGTCACCAACACTAACATTCAACTGATTAATTATGCTGAATAAAATTATAGACTATTCGCTGAAGAACAGGTTGGTCGTGCTGATTATGACCACCCTTATTCTTGGCGCTGGAATTTTTGTGAGCACCGAAATGGAGGTCGATGTCTTTCCGGACTTGAATGCCCCAACGGTTGTGGTGCTAACCGAAGCCAATGGCATGGCCCCCGAAGAAGTAGAACGCCTGGTAACCTTCCCGATTGAAACGGCGGTGAACGGCGCAACCAACATACGTCGTGTCAGGAGCTCCTCAGCCATGGGTTTCTCCATTGTTTGGGTTGAATTTGACTGGAACATGGACATTTACAATGCCCGTCAAATTGTAAGCGAAAAGTTGGCTACCATTGCCGACCAAATGCCAACCGGTGTGGGTTCCCCCACCCTGGCACCCCAGTCTTCCATCATGGGTGAAATCATGATGATTGCCCTTACGGCCGACGAAACCTCTCCCATGGACTTACGTACCCTGGCCGAATGGAATATTCGTCCACGCCTGCTTTCGGTAGGAGGAGTGGCTCAGGTGGCCATTATTGGCGGCGAACTGAAAGAGTTTCAAGTGCTGGCCGATCCGTTAAAAATGGCTTTCCATAAAGTATCTTTTTCAGAACTGATTGAAGCCTGCCAGTTTTCCAACGAAAATGTTTCCGGTGGTTTTTTGAATGAGCACGGCCAGGAATACCTCGTTCGGGGCATTGCACGCAGCAACAGCACCGATGAGATTGGGAACAACCTCGTAAAAATGAATGATGGAATGCCGGTGAAAGTCAGCGATGTGGCGACCGTTAAAATCGGAGCAGCACCTAAAATTGGTGATGGCGCCTATCGAGCTGAAGATGCCATCATTATGACCATCACCAAGCAACCCAATGTCAATACGCTGGAGCTAACCGAGAAAATCCATGAGTCATTGAGCGACTTGCAAAAAACGCTTCCGGCTGATGTTGGCATTCACACCGACATTTTCGAACAGGCCAAGTTCATTCAAACATCGGTCAACAATGTTCAGAAAGCCCTCATCGAAGGCGGTATCTTTGTGGTCATTATTCTGTTTGTTTTCCTGATGAACTTCCGGACCACGCTTATTTCGGTACTGGCCATTCCCCTGTCCTTGCTGGTTGCCATTCTGGCCATGAAATGGATGGGAATTTCCATCAATACCATGACTTTGGGTGGAATGACCATTGCCATCGGATCGCTGGTAGACGATGCCATCATTGATGTGGAAAACGTCTTTAAACGCTTGCGCGAAAACAGTTTGCTCCCTAAGGCAGATCAGCACTCCGTGTTTAAGGTAATTTACAAGGCTTCCGTTGAAATCCGTGCCTCGATTCTCAATGCCACTCTCATTATCATTGTCGCTTTTGTTCCTTTGTTTTTCCTGTCAGGCATGGAAGGACGCATGCTTAAACCGCTGGGAATCGCCTACATTGTTTCGCTTTTTGCCTCGCTTTTTGTGGCACTGACGGTGATTCCTGTGCTCTCCAGCTATTTGCTCACCGATGAAAAACGTTTGCAAAAGCAAGCCCGGGGCAGCCGTGTTGAGCGTTTTTTGAGACACCATTATACCTCCACGCTGGACAAAGCCTTGCGCTACCGCAAAACGGTACTGGGTGTTTCCATCGCGGCCTTTGTACTTACGATGTTGCTGCTTACCGGTTTTGGACGAAGCTTCCTTCCTCCGTTTAACGAAGGATCGTTAACCATTAACACAACCACCATGCCCGGCATTAACCTGGAAGAAAGCAATAAAATAGGCACTCAGGCCGAAAAACTTCTGCTCACTATTCCGGAGATTAGCAGCGTTGCCCGGCGTACCGGGCGGGCCGAAATGGCCGAACATTCATTTGGGGTAAATGTTTCAGAGATTGATGCTCCTTACCAACTGGAAGACCGCTCGCGCGAAGAATTTCTTCACGAAGTTCGGGAAAAACTCAACAGCATCGATGGCATCTCCATTGAAGTTGGCCAGCCCATCAGTCACCGGATTGATGCGATGCTTTCGGGCTCAAAAACCAACATTGCCATCAAGCTTTTCGGAACGGACCTGAATGATCTGTTTCGCCTGGCCAATCAAATTCGCGATGAGATTCAAGACATCGAAGGCATTGGAGACTTGAGCGTGGAGCAACAGATTGAAATTCCGCAGTTGCAAATAAAGCCCCGCCGGGAAATGCTGGCGCGCTACGGCATCTCGGTCAATGAGCTTTTGGAGTTTGTGGACTACGCCTACGCCGGAAAAAAGATATCGGATGTTTTTGAGAATGAAAAAGCGTTCAATCTTGTCCTTCGCTTTGATGATGAATACCGCGACCAGATTGAAGCCATTCAGAATGGTTTAATCGACACTCCTAATGGACAAAAAGTGCCCCTTTCGTATGTAGCCGACATTCAATCGACTTTTGGGCCCAACACCATTGGCCGCGAAAATGTGATGCGCAAAATTGTGGTTGCCGTCAATGTCGCCAATCGTGATGTACGCAGCGTAGTGAACGACATTCAGGATCGTGTTGATGCAAACATTGCCCTACCGGAGAATTACCACATTGAATATGGTGGTCAGTTTGAAAGTGAAGCTTCGGCATCCCGTATTTTGCTTATTGCCTCGCTCGGAGCCTTGCTGATTATTTTCATCTTACTTTATGTGGAATTTAAAAATACACAGCTGGCTCTGATTATTCTGATTAACCTCCCGCTTGCCTTGATTGGAGGGGTGATAGCCATCTGGTTTACTTCCGGCGTGATCAGCATTCCATCCATCATCGGTTTTATTACCCTGTTTGGAATTGCCACCCGAAACGGCATCTTGCTGATTTCGCGCTACCAGTCGCTTTCCGGCCAGCTTGTAAGTCTGAAAGAGCGCATCATTGAAGGATCGGCCGACCGGCTCAATCCGATTTTGATGACGGCTTTAACTGCAGCCCTGGCATTAATTCCCCTGGCCCTTGCCGGAGATAAACCGGGCAATGAGATTCAAAGCCCTATGGCCATTGTTATTCTGGGTGGCTTGTTAAGTTCAACCTTGTTGAATAGCTACATCGTGCCCATTATTTATTACTTATTTCAGAAAAAACAGGACGTAAAATCAGAATCATGAAGACCCTCATCCTATTACTATTAAGTTTCATTACACTGGCTGCTTCGGCCCAACCCGGGCTGGACAATTTTTTGCAGTTAGTGGAAGAAAATAACCAGGAATTGCAGGCTGCACGAAAACTGTCGGAGGCCGAAAAAGCTGGATTTCAGACCGAGCTCACCCCCGATAACCCGACCGTAGAATATGGTCGGTTTCCGGGAAGCAACGATGCCATGGGCACAAAAACCATTTATGGCATCAGCCAGTCGTTTGATTTCCCGACGGTTTACGGCATTCGCAAAAAACTGGCAAACAATCGCGGCGAACTCAGCGATATGGAGTATCAGGTCTTCCGTCAGGATAAACTTTTGGAAGCCAAGCTCAAATTCTACGACTATGCCTTTTTATTGAAGCAAAAGGCAGAGTATGAAAATCGCTTGGAGCATTCTACCCGAATTTACCAGTCGTATCAGGCCCGGTTTGACCAGGGAAATACTTCGGTGCTGGATGTCAATAAGGCCCGCATTCAGAATTTAATGATCAAAAGCAATTACCAGTTGCTGCTGCAATCCATTGAAAGCACGCTTAAGGAGCTGGAACTATTGGCCGGCAAAGAACTGACACCACAAGAGTTGCCTTTGCTGGACGACCAAGAACTTCCGCCGCTGGGCAATATACTGGACGAAATTCAGGGCCAACAACCGGAGCTTCGCTACCTGAAACAAGCCCAAAAGATAGCGGATATGAATGTTAAACTGGCCAGAAACAACTGGCTGCCCAACCTTGAAATATCCTATGAAGGCGAGCGTGCCCCGGACGGAACCTATCGCGGATTGAAAGCCGGAGTGGCCATCCCTCTGTGGAAGGATAAAAACAAGGTGCAGCATGCCAAAGCCCAAGCACTGTATGAAACCAACCGCTACAATGCGAGAATTGCGGCCATTCTGAACGAAACCACCAACTTGTATCAGCAGGTGAAGGAATATGCCACCATACGCGATGAATACCAGCAAACGCTGAAAGAATCTGCCAATGTTGGTTTCCTGGACAAAGCACTTGCTCTGGGACAAATGTCCGTGATTGAGTATTTCAATGAATTGGCTTTTTATTACGAAACCATGGATGCTTATTTGGAAATAGAAAAAAGCTATTACCAAACCATGGCGCGTTTGCAAGCCTTTCAGCTCTAAATTCAGATTCGCATCAAATAGGCAGCCTACCAGGCTGAATCAAACTCCGGATGGATGAACAGGATATCTCCAGTTTATATGATCTCTTTCATCCATCCGGTTACAGGAAGAGGCAGGTTATAATGTGCAGGAGTCATAAGACTGAAGAAATCAACTAACCGGGTGGTTCAAAAATCGAGGGTTAACTGCACGGCTTCCAGGCGCGGATCATCAAAATTGGAGACCGTTAAACCCAACAGACGCACGCCCTTCACATAAGGTTCCTCGGCCTGAAGCAGCTGCAGCGCCGTTTGGTGCAATACCTGTGCCGATTCAATTTTATGCAACAAGGTTTTGCTACGGGTAATTTGCTCAAAGTCGGCAAATTTTACTTTTAAAGTCAGGGTGCGTCCAAACTTTTGCGCCCGTTGCAAGCGCTGCCAAAGTTCCTCCTCAATTTTCTGCATCTGCTCCTTGAGGTCAGCCAGTAAATAATAATCCGTTCCAAAGGTATGCTCAGCCCCCAGCGATTTGCGTTCGCGCGATGGCACCACGGGGCGTTCATCCACTCCCCGCACAATGTTGTAGTAATATTGGCCCGACTTCCCAAACTGACGAATCAGTTCCTGCTGCCCCATTTGCTTCAAATCAGCTCCAAAGTAAATGCCCTGCTTGTTGAGTTTTTCTGCGGTAACTTTCCCGATTCCAAAAAATTTGCGCACCTCCAGCCGCTCAATAAAAGCCTGAGCCTCCTCCGGGGTTATCACAAACAAGCCATCGGGCTTTTTCTCATCCGAAGCAATTTTAGCCAGAAACTTGCAGTACGAAACACCTGCCGAAGCAGTTAATCCCGTGGTCTCTTTTATCCGTTGCTTAATCTCGCGGGCAATTAGCGTGGCCGAAGGCTTCCCTTTACGGGCAAAGGTCACATCCAGAAAGGCCTCGTCCAGCGAAAGCGGTTCCACCAGGTCGGTGTACTCAAAAAAGATCTCTCGAATTTGCTGGCTCACGGCCTTGTACTTTTCAAAGTTGCCCCGCACAAAAATTAAATCCGGACATTTACGCTTGGCCACTACCGAGGGCATAGCCGACCGGACGCCATAGCGACGGGCTTCGTAACTGGCTGCAGCCACTACCCCACGCGTATGATCTCCGCCAACAGCCACCGGCTTACCACGCAGGTTCGGATCATCGCGCTGCTCAACCGATGCAAAAAAGGCATCCATATCAACATGTATTATTTTGCGTAGTGGTGTGTTCATCCTTACAAGCCGCTCAATTGCTGCCAGCAAAAGTAGAAAAAATACCGCCCGAAGGCCTAAAATACCCCTTTTGCATTAAACCAAAATGTTCGTTCATGTAGCCAGAGCAGCTGTTTAGGGCTTAAAATGGTTCGTTCATGAAATAATCATAGGTTTGCTGGGAAGTTCGATTACGATATGCTAAATTCATCAGATCAACTCCTTAACCTTTGCTTCGAATGAAAATAATGCGTGCGACTTCTTATCCATTCCCTCTGCATTTGTATGGTCAAAAACAAGTATCAGGGCAATTCAAACAATTGTCAGGAATTGCTTTGCGCACAATAGTTTACCGAAACTTTAAAGAGGCTGTAAATAAAAACTCCCACCGAAGCGGGAGTATAGGAATGTTTTCCTTCGGCATATAGCCTTATTGTGATAAGATGTAAAACAAGTAAGACTTTCAACTGTTACGTTGGTAATACTTGAAGCTACTTGTTGTGGTTTGATGTAAAACAAGTAAGACTTTCAACCAAAAAAGTCTTTTTGTGGGTTCTTGTAAGGTTGTGGTTTGATGTAAAACAAGCAAGACTTTCAACAGGGATATTTTGAAGTCAATACTTTCGGATAAATCTGAGGTCAACACCTCGCGGGCGATGGGGACAGCAGAGGCTGGACAACAGCGAAAGTATTTGATCAACCCGCAAAAGACCGGTCAAAAGCCGGTCTTTTTATACAGTAAATCATAGATAGCATAGTTATCTACTAATGGCTCACCGGCCCTGAATGACCTTGTGTGTCGTTGCATTCAAGCTGCAAGGTGATGTGCTGAATTCCAAATTCATCTTTCAGGATGTGGGTAAGCTCCTGATTGATGGATTCGGTTTCCGACAACTTCAGGTCGCGATTAATCACCACATGCCCTTCAAAATGAATGGTTTTATCAGTCAGGCGCCATATATGAATGTGGTAGGCCCGCTCTACCTGCTCCAGCTCGGCAAGCCGGGCAGCAATCTCTTCAGGCAAGAGGTGATCCGGCGCAAACTGCATCAAAATTTCTGTCGATTCCTTTAACAGTTTATAGGTATGAAACAACAGGTAAATGCTAATCAGCAAGGTCACCGTGGGGTCAATCCAGTACCAGTCCCACAACCAGATGCACACTGCTCCCAGCACCACGGCGACCGAAGTCAGCGCATCGCCCATCAGGTGCAAGTAGGCAGCTTTTATGTTCAGGTTCTGATGCTTGTGTTCGTGAAGCAGAAAGACCGAAAAGCCATTGGCAACAATGCCCAGCAAGCCCAACCACAACATCCATCGGAAATCGACAATCGCCGGATTAAAGTAGCGCTGAACCGCTTCAATCATCAGGTAAAAGGAGATTCCGACCAGCACCAACGCGTTGATAAAAGCGGCAAGAATTTCAGCCCGCTGAAAGCCAAAGGTGCTTTTCACCGTTTTTTCACGAGAGGTTAGTCGGTTGGCCACGTAGGCCAGCACCACAGCCAGGCTGTCACTAAGGTTATGCAGCGCATCTGAAATTAAAGCCAGACTACCGGAAATTAATCCACCAACAACCTGGGCCAGCGTAATCACCACATTCAGGACAATGGTTATACCCAAACGGTTATGTGCCTGTTGATGTTCCATATTGCTCCCTAACAAATCGCTCATAGGAAAGTTTATTTTCTTATATTTGATTAACAGTAACACCTGAATAAAAACTAAAAAATGAAAAAATCAGCCATTCTTCTTTTTCTTATCCCCCTAAGCTTAACATGTGACTTCGCCTTTGGCCAGAAATTTTACACCCGTGATTTATTTGATTTCTACAATGAAATTGGCATGCCAGATGCCTCCAAGCATAATGAACAAACTTACGATGCTATTGATGGCTCTCCTTATCTTACGGAAGAATTTGTGAAAGGGAGTATACAAAAAGATAGCACTTCCTATGAGGGAGTTCCTTTACGATACAATGCCTTTGATGACCGGATGGAGTTTTTGTCTAAGTCGGATCTGGTGCTGTACGTGACCAATCCGGAGCAGTACCAGAAATTTATTCTTCAGGACAAAACCTACATCTATCGGAAAGCTCCGGGAAGCAAGTCTGAAGAACAAGGATTTTTTCAACTGCTGGAGGAAGGAACCGTGAACCTGCTCAAAAAAGAAAGCATTAGCCTTCTGGAATCTCAGCCAGCCAAACCCTTCAGCGATCCAAAACCGGCTAGTTTCAAAGCCCGCCCAGCCAATTTTTATCTTTCCCTCTCGAATGGAGAGCTTATCCAAATTAGTAAGGAAAAAGATTTGCTGAAGGCCCTGAAATCCCAAAAGGAAGCTTTAGAATCCTATATTGATCAACACAAAATGAATGTAAAAAGGGAAGATGACCTTCAAAAAGTGATCGCTTATGTGAACACGCTTTAGGAAAAACAGCCTGAAAAGTACAGCCTGCATTGTCTTTGTGCGATGCAGGCTGTATTTTTGTCCTTTTTCAACCAACACAAAAAAGCAATAAAAGCAAGGGTGTCAAATCATTATCATTGAAATCCGTCTTCAAATCATAAATTTTATCAGAAACAGGATCAACTGATGCAACAATTTAAAAGCACCAATCGTCTTTCAATCAGAAACACCAACACTCTTGGAAGCACTTTATAAAAATATTCATCAAGATGTGATTGACCGCTGTCGGGCGGGAGAACGCGAGGCTCAGTTTCAGTTGTACAAAATCTATTATCAGTCGATGTACAACACCAGCTTGCGCATTGTTGGCAATTCAACAGAGGCTGAAGATGTGATGCAGGAAGCTTTTTTAAGTGCATTCAAGAAAATAGAAACTTACGCTGGCCAAGTAAGTTTTGGAGCCTGGCTCAAAAAAATAGTGGTGAACCGTTCATTGGATTACTTAAAAAAGCGCAGAGTGCAGTTTGAAGAACTGGATGAACGCCTGGCTGACGAAACGGAAGCGCCAATGATGGAGCCCCAGGGGGTGGATGTGCAAAAAATTAAAAAAGCCATTTTTAAGCTACCGGAAGGCTACCGGGTGGTACTTAGCCTCTACTTGCTGGAGGGTTACGACCATGATGAAATTTCGGAAATACTAAACATTAGCAATTCCTCATCGCGGTCACAACTGCTAAGGGCCAAAAAGAAGCTTAGAGAGTATTTATTAAAAGATGAAGTTTTTTCAATTAACTAATACCGGATGCTATGAATGATTTATTGGAGAAGATAATTCGGGAAAACAAAGATGCCTTTGAAGAGGACGCGCCCCAGGGACACTTTGAGCGTTTTGAACAGAAACTGGACAAAGAGTTTAAGCATCGCAGCCGCTTCAACCGCAAGTTCTACCTGCAACTGGCAGCCTCCCTGCTTTTTGTCTTATTGCTCGGCAACCAGGTACGCATGCACTTAGCCAGCAATCAGGCAGAACCTGTTACACTGGCATCGGTGTCGGAAGAATATGGTGAGGTGGAGTATTATTTTACCTCATCCATCAATCAGGGGCTGAAAGAATGGGAGCAACTCAGCAAAGACGGGTTCATCAGCGAAGCAGACCAACGGATGATGACACGAGAAATGGAAGAGTTTGACCAGATGCAGGCCCAGCTTCAAAAAGAGTTGGAAGCCAATCCTGATGACGAACGGGTGATTAATGCCATGCTGGAATATTACCAGGCAAAACTCAGTGTGATTACCCTGATTATTGACAAGTTAAAAGAAGTAAAACAACAAAAATTGACACATAATGAAACTCAAATTTAACCTCCTGATGCTGCTTGTGGCATTTGGAATGATGGCTGCTCAGGCAGCAGATTACACCAAGCAAGAACATACCTCCTACCTGAGATCACAAATTCAGGCGCTGGATGTGACCAACAAGTTTGGCTCCATTACCATCAACGATTTTGGCGGTGACTCGGTAGTGGTTGATGTGCTGATTACTGTGGAAAACGCCAATGAGAAAAAAGCAAACTACCTGCTCGATCAAATTGAGATTAGCATGCGCCGCGTAGGACAGGTTTTAACTCTGGAAACCCTCATCAAGGATGACTTTAAAACCAAAGGAAATTTCTCCATCGACTACACGATCAATATTCCGGCCGACCGGGACCTGGAGGTGACCAATAAATTTGGCAATCTTATTCTTAACAACCTATCGGCTAAAGGGGTATTCAACATCAGTTACGGCAATATGACAGCCGGCTATTTAGAAGCCCCGGAAAACAGTCCGGTCAGCCTTGAACTAGCTTATGGTAAAGCCGATATTGAATCGGTTAATAACCTGCAAACTGAACTTCGCTATTCCAAATTATTCATTGGGCAGGCTCAGTCCATCCGTGCTGATTCGAAATATTCGGGTTTGAATGTCGAAGAATTAGGGCAACTGGTTCTGGAATCAAAATACGATGGGATCAATGTTGAAGAACTTGGCAGTCTTCAGGCCAACTCCAAATATACCAACTACGATATCGAGGAACTCAAACAACTGGTTGTACTGGATACGCAGTATGGCTCTGTGCGAATTAATGAAGTTTCAAACGACTTTGAAAGCATTGAAATTATCAACAGCTACGGCGGTCTGGAAATTGGCCTTGACGACCAGGATTACGCTATTGACGTGTCTTGCGACTATTGTGATGTGAAATATCCGGAAGATGAATTTGTGGGCAACCGCGAAGAAAAAAACCACAGCTTTTATGTGCAAGGCACCATTGGCGAACAAACCAGCAAAAGAGTACAGATTAAAAGCCGCTACGGAGGAATAAAGCTTTATTAAGCCTTTTGAAGCACAAAATAAATGACCGTAAGTTTAAAACTTGCGGTTTTTTTTTACTTTTATTCTTCACATGACGAAAAAATTGCACATAGTTAGTTTTAATGTCCCCGACCCTCCCAATTATGGCGGCATTATTGATGTGTATTATAAAATCAGATCGCTGGCACAAGCCAATATCGACATCATCCTGCATTGCTTTCAGTACGGAAGAGACACTTCTTCGGAACTGGAAAAACTATGCCATCAGGTGCATTACTATCCACGCAAGAAAGGACTTCTCTACCTGCTTTCCACCTCTCCCTACATCGTGAATACAAGGCGATCAAAGCAGTTGCTCGAAAATTTACAGCAAGAAATTGTTCCCATTCTGTTTGAAGGGCTCCATACCTGTTATTACCTCAATCATCCCCTGCTGGGCGCGTTCAAAAAAATTGTGCGCACCCATAACGTCGAACACGATTATTACCATCATTTGGCTCTTTCAGAACAAAATCTGTTTTACAAATACTATTACAAGCAGGAGGCGCTCAAATTACGCTGCTTTGAAAAGCGATTAAAAAGAGCCTCCGCCATTCTGAGTATTTCGCCTGATGATACCCGCTACTTTAAAACTCACTATCAGATGGGCGATTTCATTCCGGCATTTCACCCTTTCGACAAGGTAGAAACCCGAAAAGGCCTGGGTGAGTACATTCTTTTTCACGGGAATTTGAGTGTCAATGAAAACCAACAGGCTGTGCGTTATTTGCTCGACCGGATTTTTACAGAAATTACCTTGCCGGTGATGATTGCCGGAAAGAACCCACCAGAATGGTTAATCCAAAAGGCTGCGGAGATTCCACACGTCACGCTTATCAGCAACCCCGACATGGAAGTGATGAATCACCTCATTCAGCATGCCCAAATCAACCTGATTCCAACCTTTCAGTCAACAGGCTTAAAACTGAAATTGTTGGCCTCGCTGTTTCTTGGGCGACACTGTATCACCAACTCCCCCATGGTTTCAAACACCGGATTAAGTCATCTTTGCTATCTTGCAGACAATATTGTGGATATGATTCAGTTAATTCAACAAAAGTTTGAAGAAGAAATCACCACCGAAGAGATTAACCAACGCAAAGAAGTTCTGGAAAACCAATTTTCGAATGAAAAGAATGCTCAAAAAATTTACGCACTTATTTAGTTTATTTGTTCTCCTTGGCCTGGCTACAGCTGGCTACAGCCAGCCCTTCTCCCTTCAGCTCAGTTTCCCGGATCAGCCCAACGACACTGTGGTGTTAGCCCATTATTACAACGGAAAGCTTTATGCCAACGACAGTCTGCAGCTGGATCAGCACGGGCAGGCCAGCTTGCTGAAGAGTAAGTCGTATCCACAGGGAATTTACACCCTTATTTTGGGGCAGAAACAACAAGTCGATTTGCTGCTTGGCGAGGATCAACATTTGCAAATCAGCCAGCAACATGGGCACACCAAACTCGAAGGTGCAAGTGAAAGCGAGTGGTTTCAGGCTTATGTTACTTTTCTGAAGACAAAGCAGCAGGAAGCTTCACGCCTGCGCCAGCAGCTAGCCGAATCCGGAGAGCAAACGGAGTTGCAGGAACCAATCAGAAAGCGCTTGGTCCAACTGGATGCAGAGATGCAGCAAAAATGGCAAAGCGAAGCCGAAAAAGGAGCCGGTTTGTTTTACGGCAAATTTATGGCTGCTAACCGCCAAAAAGTCCTCAACAAAGCGGATTTTCCCGCAGAAGTGCAAGCCAACGATAGCTTGATGTTCGTGTACTCTTATCAATTCAATAAAAACCACTATTGGGATTATTTTGACTGGCTGGACACCCGAATGTGGCGCACACCAACCATTCATTCCAAACTGGAAAACTACTTCAACAAGGTATTGATTCAGCATCCGGATTCGGTGTTACCGGTAGCTGTTGAGATGATTGAAGCCAGCAAAACACAGCCGGAAATCTTTCAAAACCTTGTTTCTTTTCTTCTGAATAACAGCGTGCAGTCTGAATACCTGGGAATGGAAAATGTGTTTGTGGCTTTGGCCGAAAGATACTATCTGAGTGGGCAAGCGTTCTGGGCCAGTACCAAAACACTGGAAACCATTCGCCGCGAAGTGTACTTCCGGAAAAACAACCTGGTGGGAAGCACCGCTGCCGAACTGTTTCTGCCCGACGAAGAAGGGCAATACCATAGTTTACATCAGCAAAGCACCGCCTTTACGGTTGTTGTCTTCTGGGAACCCGAGTGCGGCCATTGCAAGCAACAAATCCCGGCACTGTTCGAGGAAGTTTTCCTCCAGACAGATCCTTCAAAGCTAGCTATCTTGGCCATTTACACGCAGGATAATCAGGAAGAATGGCAACATTTCATCGCAGAACATGAGCTTAATGGCTGGTTGAATTTATGGGATCCTGATCGGTTAAGCAACATGCAGGTTAATTACAACATTCGAACCACACCCATGATTTACCTGCTGGACCGGGATAAAAAAATCGTCGCCAAAAAGCTAACAGTGGAAACTTTAAAAATAATTTTGAAACAGTTGCTGAATACGCCATAGCCGTCGAACCGGCAGCAACAACATAAAAGTGGCTAAAAACAAGGTAAGCTAGTAATCCCCCAAGTAGATTACTTTACTCGTGTAACGCCTCTTCGGATCGGCCTCCAGAATATTGATAATGTAGTTGCCAGGCACCAAACCGGCAAAATCAAAACGAAGCCAATTATCTCCCAACTTGCGATATGACACACTCACCTGGCGCCCCATGAGGTCCACCACCTGAACCAAGTGAGGATCGATGGTTTGCTGAAACTTAAAAAACAAATCTTGTCCGCTACGAAATGGATTAGGAAAAACGTCAAAATCCAACTCTGTATTTTTCAGGTCATCCTCGGACGGTAAAGCATCAATGTTGCAAAGAACCACTTCCATCAATAAAGCAGAACCTCCTCTACTTGCAGTTTTTTCCGGATAGGTATACCATTCACTCTCGTCTTTTATTAGAAAGGAATTCAATGGATCCATTTTCCGATCAGCCAAAAAGACGGAAAACACATCCTCCTCTTCAAGCAACTCCAGCGAGTAAGCGATATAAAATGGCCCTTTGGTTTTCACTTTCTGATCAAAGGCAAGATAATTCATTACCCCTTCATCCAAGTTTTGCAGGCTAAAGTCCTGCGCGTACAACAAGGTGTCCGGGAGCCATTCTCCCGAATAAACCTTAACCGTAATCATGCCATCAGAATTTAGTCGTCCCAAAGACAGTTCGCCAACGCCCATCGATACGCCAATGATTTCAGAGCTGGCCGTTTTTTCAAATCGTTCGGCAAACTCCATATAGCCATAAGTATTATTCCCACTCCAATAACCTTTTGAAACGCCTCCCTCTACAATTTCAAGCTTGGCATGCGAATCTTCATCCCGAAAATTGGTATAAGCCCCACACTGCAATTCGTGTTCGTAAGGTGTAAAACCGGTTATCGATGGCACATTGATATTGGTTGGGTCCAGCCACCGTTTAAGCTGTTTACTTTCCAACGGAAAGTAATCCCAGGCAATTGCCAGCCGGGCAAAATAGTCTCCATAAGGGCGTTCACAGGTTGCTGCCCCACCGGTCAGAGAGCCAATCAATAATTTATCCGGATTCAGCAGCGGAGCACCGGACGATCCTCCTTCTGTAGTGCCTTCTTCCCAGTTTCCAATGTAAAAAAAGGCATCCTTAATGTAGTCATAACTGTAGGTTCTGATGCTCGGAGCATGTTGGTCAATTGAAATCTTTTTCACATCGCCCTGAGGATGATGAATCGTAGCACTGGAGTCTGGCACTTGCAGGCTTCGCTCCCACCCTAAATAATAAGGACGATACTCGGCTGGTGGCTTTGTTCCTAATTCAACCAGACTAAAGTCAAGGCTATCAGACATAGCCCGCAAAGCACTCCCACTGAGCGAGTGGCTTGCATCACCATCGATCTCACCGCAGTAGGGCGATTCGTAGTTGAACAGGAAAACCGACTCATTGGCTTCTTTGTTAGTGGAAATGCAATGTCCTGCCGTATAGACATAAGGAGTTCCGTCATTTTGAGTATTGTTGACCAAAGCTCCGGTACAAAGATCGATGCCACTCACAATAATCCGACATATGGCATTTTTTTCATCTTGGTAAGCATTTACCCAATCGCAGTTCACGTTAATGTTGCACGATCCGGCCATGTGTCCCAACGGACGCCGCCCATACTTCAAGGCTTTCACACCAACAAAATCATGATTCACCTGGCTGATCGACAATTCTCCCCGAAAAGTAGCATTCACCGGTTCTTCATACTGAACCACCAACCGGTCGCCAAGTACCGGCGAGCTGGCAAAACCGCCATGCGGCTGATTGTTTTTTGATGTAAAAGCGCCGAGTAAATCAGATTGATCGGCCGAAAATAAAAACAAACGAGCACCATCAGGCAGGTGATAACGGTCAAACAAAAGGTTTAACGACTTGGCCTCCGGTGACACCAAAACCAACTGCCAAATACGATAGTCCTCCATCTCAATCCAACGCCCCGAGTTTTCAGGATTTAAAGAAACCGGCAGTGGCACGGCAAAACGAAAAGGTTTTAACTGGTTCGAATCAGCCTGGGCCAGGCTGTTTTTTAGAAGCAAGTTGTTGTTCTGCAGCGGTAAAGCAACGACTGAACTACTTTTCAGTGAAGTGGGAAAGGATACATCCAAAGGCATTCCGCCATCCGACAGTTGTCCTTGAGCGGAATTGGCAATCCATATCAGCAGTGCAAAAAATATCAGTCGATAACCAGCCATGTAGTTCAAATTCAGTCAAAATTAGGAAAATATAATAACACTTGTTCTAATTTAAAGGTTTTAACCTGAAAGATGATAATTTTGACCATCGAATGTTTAATTCTAAAAACAAATTCGAATGAAGGTTTTAGTGATGTATGTCCATGAGTTCAGTTATAAGCCTGCAGAAAAGAACCTGGAGGAAGCAGAAACCATCAACCATGGAGATACCATAACTGATGCGATTCTGGCCTTTGTGCAGGTAGAGCAGGAAGATGAAGAAAAAGATGTAAAAAGCCGTGAAAAAAAGTTGGTCAACCACCTAAAGTGGACAGCCCGAAAAAACAATTGCAAACGGGTCATTCTGCATTCCTTTGCACATCTTTCTGAGTCAAAAGCAAGTGTTGGCTTTACCAAAGCCCTTTTTGATCAGGCTGAAATACGCTTACAGAATGCGGATTTTGAGACCACACAAACCCCCTTTGGCTATTTTCTGGATCTAAAAATTGATGCGCCGGGTTATTCCCTCGCACGCATATGGGCCACCCTTTAGCTTATGCCATTGGTCAATATACATACCCACCACCAGCAGCCCGGCGGTAGCATCCAGCTGATCAACCATCTGCTCCAACATGCTTTTCCGGAGCATTCGGATGCAAGCTATTCATCCGGCTTGCATCCCTGGCATATTCGGGACACAGATAGCAATGCCCTGCTTGAAAAGCTCGAGTTGCTGGCGGCTCAAAATCAAATCATGGCAATTGGCGAATGTGGCTTGGACCGAACAATTGAAACACCACTTCAGCTGCAGGAAGAACTGTTCATTCAACAGGTGGAACTGGCCGAGCGCTATCAAAAACCTTTAATTCTGCATGTAGTAAAATCCTACCCCGACATTATCCGCATCAAAAAAAGCCGGAAGAGCTCCATTCCATGGATTCTTCATGCTTATCAGGGCAATCAGCAAACGACTCAACAACTTCTAGCCCACGATTTTTACTTTTCATTTGGAACCCAATTACTGAGAAAGCCCCAAAAGCTGCAGAACTCACTCAGACAGATCCCCTTGGAAAAACTTTTCTTTGAAACCGACGACAGCACCGAAAAAATTGAAACAATTTATATTTTTGCAGCCCAAATTCTTGGTTTGACAGTCACTGCGCTGCAAGAATTGGTATTCAATAATTATCAAAGAATTTTCGGAAATGACTAAATGGCAAGAACGTACGGCATTGATGGTGGGTGATGAAAACCTGGAGAAACTGCAAAACTTCCATGTGTTGGTGGTAGGACTTGGTGGAGTTGGTGCTTATGCAGCTGAGCAACTTTGCCGGGCTGGTATTGGGCAAATGACCATTGTTGATGGCGACGTGGTAGAACAAACCAACCGAAACCGTCAGCTTCCCGCCCTTATCAGCAATGAAGGAAAACCCAAAGCAGAAATTCTGGGGGAACGATTCAGAGACATCAATCCCGACATTAAGCTGCGTATTGTCAATGAATACCTGAAAGACGAACGCATGATTGAGCTTTTGAACGAAGCAGACTATGACTACGTGGTAGATGCCATTGACACCCTGTCACCTAAGGTATTTCTGATTTATCACAGCGTGAAAGCTGGCTATTCGATTGTCAGCTCGATGGGTGCCGGCGGAAAATTTGATCCGGCCATGGTGCAGCAAAGCGATATCTCCAAAAGCTACAACTGTAAGTTGGCTAAGGTTATCCGCAAACGACTTCACAAACTGGGTGTACACAAAGGAATTAAAGTCATTTTTTCTCCGGAAGAAGTTGATCCCAAACGCGTTCGGGCCGAAGAAGGACAAAATAAAAAATCTGCGGTGGGTACCATATCGTACATGCCCCCTTTATTTGGGTGTTTTTGCGCTTCCGTTGTTGTTCGTGATTTGTTGGAAAAATAGACGTGTTTGGCATTGGTTTTGGGGGAAGGCCACAAAAAACACCATCCGTCATGAAAACAAAACTGGCCTTTAGCTCTATTGCATTTATCGCACTTATCTTTTTCCAGTCTTGCTCCACTCCTCAAGCAATCATTAAACTGCAACCAGAGCGAGAAGAAGTAAAATGGCTTTTTGGTCAATCATTTGTGGTCGATTCGCTTTATGGAATAATCTACGAAGTAGGTTTTAACCGGACTATTAATGACCAATACTGGTTCGATTTCCACATAACCAATCGATCCAATATGCCAATCCTGATTGATCCGGTAAACTTTGCCTACATGGCTTACGACTCGTTACTAAACGTTAAAACACCAAATCCGGTGCAAGCCATTGATCCCGAAGAAGAATTGCTAGTCATTGATCAGGAGTTATCTTCCAACAAGGCCCGCGCCAAGAATCACCTGGGCATTAGTATTCTCGCAGCCGGTATAGATATTGCTACCGGGGTGGCTGCCCTCAGTGATGATAATCCCCACAACGACTATTTACGTACCGATATGTATGGGGCCGTTCAAGCCGGTGCGGTTGAAAACGCCATTGAAACCGATAATTTAAATGTGCTGCGTGAAGAGTGGGCCTCAAGCACCATTCGACGCACCACGCTTGAAAGTAATTATTCCATGCACGGGAAAGTATTTTTTAAGGCCTTGCCCAGCGCCAGTTTCATCAAGTTGCTTTTGCCTGTAGATGATCTGCAAATCGAGATGACTTTCAAGCAAGTACAATAACACAACATCTAAGCCACGGCCATTTCAGTAGCTGTTCGTGCATAAAATTAATTGTTGCCTGACTTAAACTTTTCGGAAACTACTTTTGTTTTTTAGAAAAAATATCTAGGTTTGCATCAACATTAAAGGCAACAAATGGACATTCAAGTAACATATCAGCACAATTCTTCTACGCTTTTCCTAAGCGCTGCTGTCATGTCTATGCCATCCATGTCTATGTGTATGCAATAGCCTTCATCTGGTATTGTATGTATACTGCGTGAAGGCGACCCCCGATTTTTCTAACTCATTTACTTTTATTTTTCGTTTAACTTAACACTCAAATTATGCCTGTGCATGTCATTCGGCTTGGTGGAAATAATATCAATCAGCCTGAAATTATCCAGTCTTTACTCGTCATTTTGAAAGAAATTGAGCAGGAGCACCTGCTTGTTATCTCCGCTTCAGAAGATATCCAGCAAATCCTGGTTTCCGGACTGGAGCTTATATGTGCCTCTTCCCAAACGTACAGTGGTTTGCTCAACCAGTTGCGTGAAGAAGCCCAGAAGGTAGCGCAAAGTAACCAACTTCAAAGCCTTCCGGTTTTTGAACAGAACTTGCTCCCGCTGGAACGCTTGCTGCAAGGAATTCAGTACACCGGTGATTACTCGCTGGCCCTACGCGACCAGGTTTTAAGCTACGCTGAAATCATCACCACCGCCCTTCTTCAAGATATTTTAAACCACCATAACCAGGAAACAAGCTTATTGTATCCTCAAGATATCGGGCTGGTGGTCAGTGCAGAATATGGCAATGCCAGCATTCTACGATCACCCTCGATTGAGAACATTCGCAACCGCAACTGGGATCGGATAACTTTAATTCCAGGCTCATTTGGGCGCACTTCGGAAGGAAAAATTGCACGGGTTGGCGAACGTGCAGCCGACTATACAGCAGCGGCATTGGCTTCCATCCTTGAAGTTGATCAGCTGGAGCTTTGGGAAATCAGTAAATCATTCAAAACCGCCGATGATGAAATTATCCCTCATTCCGCGTACATTGAAAACCTGACCTATGCCGAAGCTTCTGAATTGGCTTACTTTCACCACTCCTCCATTCATCCCCGCATTGTAGAACCGCTGATTGAACAGCACATTCCCATTCAGGTATTTGAGTTGAGCGAAGGCAAAAAGATCCTGAAAACCACCATCAACTCCACGCAAAAGCAGGGAAGCCAAAACATTAAAAGTGTAGCACACAGTGACGACATTGCCATCCTGAAACTCAATGGCCCGGGAGTTGGTTTTAAACCCGGAATCCTTTCCATTGTTACCACTGCTTTTGCTCAGCATCAAATCAATATTCGTTCAGTAATTACTGCCCAAACCAGCATCAATATTATTATTAATAAAAACGATATTGCCAAAGCAGAAAAAATTCGTCAGCAGCTCGACCTGAGTTCAGTGAACCAAATTGAATTTGTTTCGAACATCTCCCTTATCGCCATTGTTGGACATGGTATGCAAACAAACCATGGCATCTCCGCTCAACTGTTTTCAGCCGTGGCCAAACATGCAATCAACGTTTTGCTCAGCGGCTCGGGGGCTTCCGACCTGGTAAGCTACCTGATTGTGGATGATGCAGACAAGCATAAGGCAATTCAGGAGATTCATAAGATATTTTTTAATATTTAACTCAAAAGTTTAGTAACATGACTACCGAAAATTTAAAATTTGAGACCCTGCAACAACACGCAGGGCAACAGCCCGATCCAACCACCGGGTCCAGAGCTGTGCCGATTTACCAAACCACTTCCTACGTATTTAACGATGCTGACCATGCAGCCAACCTTTTTGCCCTTAAGGAGTTTGGTAACATCTACACCCGCATCATGAACCCCACTTCGGATGTATTTGAACAGCGCATGGCGGCACTCGAAGGTGGTGTTGGAGCCTTGGCTGTTGCCTCCGGACACGCTGCTCAATTTTTGGTTTTCAACACCTTGCTTGAGCAGGGCGATAACTTTGTGAGCTCCCCCTATCTCTACGGTGGTTCTTACAATCAATTCACCGTATCTTTCAAGCGCCAGGGCATTGACGCACGACTGGCTAAAGACTTGCAGCCGGAGTCGTTTGAAAAACTGATTGATGAAAAAACCAAAGCCATTTACGTAGAAACCATCGGAAACCCGGCTTTTGCTATTCCCGATTTTGATGCACTGGCTGCTTTGGCTAAAAAATACGATATTCCATTCATTGTTGACAACACCTTTGCCGGAGCCGGTTATTTGTTCCGCCCCATTGAGCATGGCGCCAACATTGTGGTTGAATCGGCCACCAAATGGATTGGAGGACACGGAACCAGCATTGGCGGTGTAATTGTTGATGGTGGAAATTACAACTGGGGCAATGGCAAATTCCCCGGATTCACAGAGCCCTCACCAGGTTACCATGGCCTGAAATACTGGGACATCTTTAACTTTGATGGTCCTTTTGGCAACATCGCGTTCATTACAAAAGCACGGGTTGAAGGCTTGCGTGATTTTGGTCCGGCCATCAGTCCTTTTAACTCCTTTTTGTTGCTGCAAGGATTGGAAACCTTATCTTTGCGACTTGACAGACACGTAGCCAATGCACAGG
This sequence comes from uncultured Sunxiuqinia sp., assembly GCF_947495665.1. Taxonomy (GTDB): domain Bacteria; phylum Bacteroidota; class Bacteroidia; order Bacteroidales; family Prolixibacteraceae; genus Sunxiuqinia; species Sunxiuqinia rutila. The sequence continues at coordinate 215,149 of NZ_CANLZV010000002.1, read as the reverse complement.
CACTGGCCGAGTGGTTGGAAAAACATCCGAAAGTTGAAGCAGTAAACTATCCAGGCTTAAAAAGCAGCCCGGATTACGAACTGGCTAAAAAATATTTGCCTAAAGGCCCGGGAAGCATGCTTTCCTTAGTGGTTAAAGGCGATGTGGAAGATGCGAAAAAAGTTGTTGACAGCCTGAAACTAGTCAGTCACCTGGCCAATGTTGGAGACACTAAAACACTCATCATCCAGCCAGCGGCAACCACGCATCAGCAACTATCGCCCGAAGCCCAGCTGGCAGCAGGTGTTTTACCATCACAATTGCGTGTTTCTGTTGGAATTGAACACATTGACGATATTATTGGAGACTTTGAACAAGCCTTCAGTCAATTGAAATAAAATGAACACTTTCCCGGGTGCTTCAAGCGCATCCGGGAAGTTATATAACTTGAAAAGATGCCATTAAATATTCCAGATCAACTGCCCGCGATTGAGCTGCTTCGCGAAGAAAACATTTTCGTGATTGATAAAACAAGAGCTTCTCATCAGGATATCCGTCCGTTGAAGATTGTCATTTTAAATCTGATGCCCTTAAAAATTTCTACGGAAACCGACTTGCTGCGTTTGCTTTCAAACACCCCACTTCAGGTTGAAATTGATTTCCTGAAGATCAAAGGGCACAAGCATAAAAATACGTCAGCCAAGCACATGAAGACGTTTTATACCACCTTCGATAAGATCAGGAATAACAAGTACGATGGCATGATTATTACCGGTGCTCCGGTTGAACAAATTCCCTTTGAAGAGGTGACTTACTGGGAAGAAATGAAAGAAATCATGGACTGGTCCGTGCATCACGTCACTTCGTCCATGTTTATTTGTTGGGGCTCACAAGCCAGTCTTTATCATTTTTATGGCATTCCGAAATACGATCTGGATAAAAAAATGTTTGGAGTCTTCAAGCATCGGGTGTCAGATAACAAACTGCCTATCTTCAGGGGCTTTGATGATGAGTATTACGTACCCCATTCCCGACATACTGAAATCCGCAAAGAAGATATTGACCGGGTATCTGAACTTGAAATTATTTCTTCTTCCGAAGAATCCGGGATCAACATGCTTATGGCCAAAAACGGCCGGCAGTTTTTCATCACCGGGCACTCGGAATATTCGCGAAACACCTTGCGCAATGAGTACCTTCGCGACCTCGAAAAAAATCTACCGATCGAAGTGCCAAAGAATTATTTTCCAGGTGATGATCCCTCGGAAAAACCATCAATGAAGTGGCGCTCGGCAGCAAACCTGCTGTTCACCAATTGGCTGAACTATTACGTTTATCAGGAAACGCCTTATAACCTGGACGATATTGGCTAAGGCACTTTTCGCTCCTTTCATCGTTCTTAAAATTTCATTATTTTTAAACGAATTAAAAAATGAAATACGATGTCCGAAAAGAAAAAAATAGCCGTCGTTCTCTCCGGAAGCGGCGTTTATGATGGAGCAGAAATTCATGAAGCAACCTTAACCATGCTGGCCATTGCCCGCCAGGGAGCCAGCTACGAAATCTTTGCTCCCAATATTGAGCAGGCTCATGTGATCAATCACCTTACGGGAGAGGAAATGCCCGAAACCCGCAATGTCTTGGTTGAATCTGCCCGCATAGCACGTGGAAAAATAGCTGATTTAAGTACTTACCAAGCCAATGCGTTTGACGCACTGGTATTTCCCGGTGGCTTTGGTGCGGCCAAAAACCTCAGCACTTTTGCTTTCGAAGGCCCGGACTGCCAAGTAAATCCGGATGTTCAGAAAGCTGTGGAGCAAACTGTTCAGGCCGGAAAACCCATAGGAGCACTGTGCATTGCTCCGGCAGTAATCGCCCGAATTCTAAAAGATGTAAAAGTAACCATCGGAAATGACTCGGGTACCGCTGGCGCCATCGAACGTATGGGCGGAACACATGCCAACGCAACCCATGGTGAAGTGATCTTCGATTCAAAATACAAGGTTTACAGCACCCCCTGCTACATGCTGGATTCCACCATCGATCAAATTGCTGATGGGGCTGACAATATTATTCAGGCCATCCTGAAATCGCTTTAGTCAAGCACTTCCTCTCAGGGAAAGCACCTGAAATTGTTCTTCAGGTCAGATACAATTGACTTTTCTTCACGGTTCTGCAACCGGCTAAAGTTACATTTTGTCTGACCTGAATAATTTTACTCCGTCGCTACAATCTTAAATTCAGTCCGGCGGTTTTTCGCCCGCCCTTCTTCTGTTTCATTACTGCCAACCGGTACCGAAAAACCATAGCCTCGATAAGTTAAACGAGTACTTTCCACTCCGTTCTCAAGCAAGTAATTATAAACCGCCTTAGCCCGGTTTTCCGACAGTTCCTGATTCATCTTCTCTCCACCAACCGAATCCGTATGTCCGCCGATTTCAATCTTTACTTTCGGATTATTGATCAAAAAAGCAGCTAACTGATTCAGTTCAGCTTTCGACTGACTCAACAAGGTGTATTTTCCGGTTTCAAAAAAGATATTTCGAAGCACCGTAACATTTCCGATTTCAATGGCTTGCAAAGGAATATCCAGCAAGATCGGGTCTGAAACCTGACGGACTTGTTTCAAGGCAAAATTCTCAGAATGGAACAAATAGCCCGGTTTGGAAACATTAAAGGCATAGGTTTTTCCCAAAGGCAGGCACATCAAGAACTCGCCTTTCTCCCAACACGATTCGGTGGTTGAAACAACCCGGTTGGCATCCACATCAATCAGCTCAATTTGGGCGCACAAAGGCTGATGGCTAAACGAATCATACACCAATCCCTGCACATAGGAAACCGCTGTTGGACGAATATTGGGCGGCAACACAAACTGGTAAATATCCAGCCCTGCAGAACCGGGCCGGTCAGACGAAAAATAAGCATATTCTCCAGCTGCATTTACAATCAGTCCCTGCTCATCTTTGTTGGTGTTGATTGGATAGCCCAGGTTTTCCGGCTTTTGCCACACCGAATCTCCATCAAAGGTGGCGTAGAAAATATCGGAACCTCCCAAGCCCAAATGCGTATCTGAGGCAAAATAAAGGGTTTTTCCATCCGCATGAATAAAAGGCGAAGTTTCATTGCCCGATGTGTTAATGGAGTCGCCCAGGTTTTCAGCCTCACTCCAGCGCGGTCTCCCCGTCGGACTGAATCCGTTTAAACGGCATCGCCAGATATCCATCCCTCCTTTTCCTCCTTTGCGGTTGCTGGCAAAGTACAAGTACTCGCCATTCGCTGTAATTGAGGGTTGCGACTCCCAGGCTCCGGAGCTTACCGGCTCGCCCGCATTTTGAGGAACAGACCAGCTTCCCCCATGGTTTCTGGAATAATAAATATCGCAACTTCCATAGCCATCATTTCGTGTACAAGCCGTAAAAAACAACAGTTTTCCATCGGCAGAAATACTTTGTGCCCCTTCATTATTGCGGGTATTGATTGTGGTCATTGGCTTGGCTTCCTGCCATTCTCCCTCCTTCAAATGCGACAGGTAAAAATCTTCCTGATAATGGCGGCTTGCTGCTGAGGCTCCTTGAGGCGGCATCAGTCGCGTAAATACCATCGTCTTGCCGTCAACAGTAAGGCTGGGCCAATAGTCATTGTATTCCGAATTGACTTTATCTCCAAGGTTCACCGCATCCATCTCAATCGCCTGGGCACGCATGTCGAGGGCAAACCGACAAAGCGGTATTTTTTCCGAAGCTTTGGCATAAAACGGATGGTCAGTAGATTCTTCCGACAAAAAGGCCTGAAAAGCCTCCAGCGCCCGTTGGTATTTTCCCATCCGGTAACAGGTATTTCCAAGCACATAATTGATTTTAGCCGATTGGTCGGAGTCAAGTACAAGTGCTCTTTCCAAGGCAACAACCTGCATACTGTCTTGCTTCAATTCGCCATAAATATCAGCCATAAGCAGCAGGGCCTCTACAAACTGGGCATCAGCATGCAAGGCTTTTTCCAGCTCTTCAACAGCTTGCTGATTATCCTGCTGATGATAAGCGGTGGTGGCACTCTCAAAATATTTTTTTGCTTTCTTGCTGCTTGTTGAAAGTTGCTGTCCCTGCAGCCCTAAAGCCAGCAACAGCGCCATGATTGTGCTGAGTAGTTTCATACCAAAAAGTTAATTAATAACCGGTTGTTCTGAATCGCAAGCAACTCGACCAGCCTGCCTTTTTAGAGTTTTATTTCACAAAACATTGGTGAAGATACCATTAATCCTGGAGGAATTTAAACTGAAACCGAAAAATCAGTTTAACAAATGTTTGCCCAACCAATCAAAAAGCTATCCTCAAATAGTAAGTTTAAAACGACAGAATATGTCTATTTTTGACATCTAAAATAAAAACCGTTTTGAGTACCTTACGAAAGATATTCCATTTCAACCCGACCTGTGAACTGGCTTTGGTCAATGGCTCACCCTATTACCAGGCGCCGGCTTTGCTGCGCCAGTTTGAGGAAGAGCTTGCTCCCATCATGCTTTTTTTTGCCACAGCCAATGACCATGTGTTGAAAGAAAACCCGATTTCAGAAGACTTTAAAAACCAACTGAACTTACTCGGACTTCCTGCCAACTCGATTGTGTCCCGGAAAGAATCGTTGGAAATTGTACAGCACGAACCAGTCCTCCTCCATCCTTGGGGCTGGAGTCCGGCCGAAAGCAACTATTTATCCGCTTACACACAGCCGGCCGAACGCGATGATCTGACCCACCATCTTGCCAATAGCAATCTTTTTGAGCGTAAGCATGCGGTTAGTTTTTGTCATGAACTAATGGCAGAACATCCTCTTGATATATTTCCGGAAGAAGAAAAGCGCCCAAGACTAATTCAGGATTTACCTGCGATTGAAGTATTTCTGAATCAGCATAAACAGATTGTACTTAAAACGCCACTAAGCTCGAGTGGACGTGGTCTGCAAGTGATTCGGAAACAACAGTTGAATGAATCCAACAAACGCTGGATAAAAACCATGCTTGATCAGCAGGGTTACCTGGTTGCCGAACCTTTATTTCAGAAGAAAACAGACTTATCGTTTCAATTTAAATTGAAAGCTTCCGGTGAATTGGTCTATCACGGTATCAGCTATTTTGAAACCAATAGCAATGGGCAGTACCAGGGTCATCATATCAATCCTTCGTCCAGCATCAGCAATCGTTATTTTTCAAAAGAAACCTTTGCAGATGTTGCTCAGCTGCTGAAGAACCAGCTCAAAAAAAGCAACTTTTATAAGCAATATCAAGGATTTCTAGGCATCGATGCGCTGATCTATGAAACGGAAGGTAAAATAAAATTGCAGGCCTGTCTTGAAATTAATCCGCGATTCAATATGGGAATCCTAAGTCAAAAAATTTCTCAAAAGCTTCATCCCGAAAGCCAGGGCATGTATCAAACCTATTTCCATCCTAAAATCAGTTATAAAAAATTCGTGGAAGAACAGGCAAAAAAAAATCCGCCACTAATGGCAGATCTTCGTCTTCAAAAAGGCTTTGTGTCACTCAGTTCGCCCGGGGATGACAGTAAATTTGGAGCCTACCTCCTACTTGATTAAAAAGAGGGAGCAAATACGTACAGTAGAAATATCATTTTGCCAAGTAGCGCTCCAGCACCTCGACCAAGGCCGTCAACCGAATTGGTTTGGCCAAAAACTCATCACAGCCGGCTTCTTTGCTCCGGGAATCTTCTCCGGATAAAATGTAGGCACTTTGCGCAATAACCGGCACTTCGGGGCGAATCGATTTGATCATTTTAGTTGCTTCAAAGCCATTCATCTCAGGCATATTCAAATCCATCAGTACCAAGTCAATTTGTTTGTTTTCACGAAACAGCTGAATGGCCTCTTCCCCATTCCGGGCCATGATGGATAAAGCCCCTTGCTTGCGTAAGGCTGCCTTGAAATAACTGGCGCTAACCTCATTATCTTCAACAACAAGAATCGTTTTACCGGACAAATCAGCGTTCATACTGGTCATAGCCATTAACTTTTTTTTGAAAAATAAGCAAAAAAACGGAGTATCACACCAAGTTCTATTCTGGAACATCTTCTGCCCTTCCCCAACAGAACGAACTTACCTTCTCATCCATCCATTCCTTTTCTTAAGACTTCAATTTTTATTCAATAAAAAAACCAAAGAAGCTACTCCGGTTTCAGTATTTAATCCAGTTTTCGTTTGATGCTGCAGCCAACCGGCTTGGTTTCTGATTCTGCAATCGCCTCCCCCGCAACCAAACTATGAATCGCTGCTTTCAGATAAGCCTTTTTAACCCTCGAAGCATCATCGTAGTTATCATCAATGGCTCCTTTGTAAACCAATTTGTAATCTTTATCAAATAGGAAAACATGAGGCGTGGTTTGACCTCCAAAGGCATTGGCCAGCAAACTGTTTTTATCAACCAGGTAAGGAAAATTGTATGCTTGTTCCTTGGCATGTTGCTGCATCGCTTCATAGGAGTCTACCCCATTGCGATTGTTGTAATTGGAGTTTAAGACCACTAAACCCACATCGTGGTCATCAGCCCATTGCTTTAAGCCATTGTATCGTCCTTCCCATTTTTTAACAAACGGACAGGTATTGGACGAAAAAATAACCACCAGGCCATTGGCATCCCTGACATCGTCAAGCGATAGTTTTTCGCCTGACACATCCAACATCTTTACGGAGGTGTGCTCGGCACGATCGCCAACCTGTAACTTGGAGTCTCCTGCTAAAGCCAGAAAACCCGACAAAATCAAAATAAACGAAAATAAGGTTTTCATATCTACAATTGTATTGGTTATGAAAGAATAACAAAACCTTTTTCCAACTTGTTTGTAAATATGCTTAAACAAATGTAAATGCTACGAGATATCCGCAATAATTATCAAAAACACAAACTGGAGGAAACCGACTTGCCAGCCCAGCCCTTTGAGCTGTTCAAGCGTTGGCTGGAGGAGGCGATCAGGAGCGAGGTTGATGAGCCGACAGCTATGACTTTATCCACCGTATCCGACGGAATGCCAGATTCCCGCATTGTTTTGCTAAAAGAAGTGCTGGACGACCGCTTTATTTTCTTCACCAACTACAGCAGTTCCAAATCCCTCCAAATGAAGGCCAATCCTCAGGTGGCCCTCAACTTTTTTTGGCCCGAACTGGAACGACAAGTGCGTGTAAAAGGAGTCGTTTCCAAAGTAGATGAAGCGCTTTCTGAAGCATATTTTCAATCCAGGCCACGCGAGAGCCAGTTGGGAGCCTGGGCATCAGCACAAAGCCAACCAGTAAACGGACGCAAAGAGTTGGAGCAAAACTTCCACAAGCTGGAAACACAGTTTGAAGGGAAAGTCATCCCCAAGCCCAAACATTGGGGCGGCTTTCAGGTTGAAGCCCGGGAAATTGAATTTTGGCAGGGACGCCCCGGAAGACTTCATGATCGTATTCGCTACTACAGCCAGCAGCAAGGACAATGGGAGTTCAAACGACTGTCTCCCTGAAAACAAATGATACTTTCAATTTCTAACAAAAATCATCATACCGTAAAATGAAATTTGGACAAGTTGACCAACCCGATGAGGTAGATTTCACCCTTCCCCAAGATCACCCGGATACCCACGTCACCCTGAAGAAGGAAAAGGGAAATAAAAACCTGCAAATTTATGTTGGTTGTGCCAAGTGGAACCGGCAGGATCTAAAGAAATTTTATCCGCGCGGAACCAAAGATGAACTGGCTTACTATGCAACCCAGTTTAATTCCATTGAACTGAACGCCACTTTCTACCGTATGTTTGGAGCCGACCAAATGAGAACCTGGTATGCCAAAACACCTCCTCATTTCAAGTTTTTCCCGAAAGTAACGCAGTCCATAAGTCACATGCGACGCTTAAACAAGGTGGAACAACTGACGGAAGAATATTGCGATAATATCATTCAGTTAGAGGAAAAGCTCGGCATGGTTTTTCTGCAGTTGCACAATAACTTTGGGTACAAAAATTTTGACAGGCTTCAAGCCTTCCTCGAAAAATTTCCCAAAGCGATTCCTTTGGCTACAGAAGTTCGCCATCCGGAATGGTTTGGCAATCCCCAAATTGCCAATGACTATTTTTCTTTATTGGAAAAACACGGTGTTACCAATATTCTGGTTGATACGGCTGGCCGCCGCGATCTGCTGCACATGCGATTAACCACTCCTACCGCCTTTGTGCGCTATGTTGGTGCCAATCATCCCGCCAGCGAATACAAGCGATTGGAGGACTGGGTATCACGGCTTGGAGAATGGGTGGACCAGGGACTTCAAAACATTTACTTTTTTGTGCATCAAAACCTGGAAAAAGAATCGCCAACGCTTTCTGCTTACTTTATCCATAAGCTAAACGAGCGGCTGGGAACCAATTTAAAACCTCCTCTAGTGCCAAATAAAAACGGGAGTCTGTTTTAAAAACTCCCGCTTTTTATTTTGATGTAAACTTATCCTTCTTTTCCTGTCATCAGAGCTTTACAATGCGTCCAATAGCCATTTCCTGGCTGCTTTTTTCCAGGCAGGTATACAAATAAGCTCCTTTTTTCGATTCACTGGTGTCTTTCGTATTCGATCGTTTTAAGATTCCAAGCGACAATATCTTCTTTCTGAAATTCCCCGGATCCAATTCACGCTGAAAAATGGCTTCATATAAATGACGCAACTGAGTAAGCGTAAACATCTCTGGCAACAGCGCAGCCCCCACCAAATGAGCCCCTGCCTTAACCTGCAATTTGCTCAAAGCTTGTTCCACCATTTCGGAATGATCAAAAATCAGTTTTGGCATTTCAGACAACGAATACCAAGCCGCACCATACTCTTTCAGCCGGCTTTCATCGTACCGATCAAGTTGTACAAGCGCATAATAAGCCAAGCTAATCACTCTGGCTGCCTTTTCCCTGTCGGGATTTGTAAAAGCCGCAACCTGCTCCATAAAGATATTATCCAAGCCGGTTGTTTTCTTTAAAATACGCTCAGCCGCCTGGTCAGACGATTCATTTTCCTGAATAAAACCACCCGGAAGTGACCAATCCCCTTTTGATGGTTCAAAACTACGCGGATATAAAAGCAGTTTCAATTCTCCCTTATCATAACCAAAGATGACACAGTCCACAGCCACGTAATGTCTGGGATGTTCCTGATACGTTTCTGGTAAAAATTTATCTGGCAACTTCATAATGATTCAAAACTATAAAAGATCCCGCACACATTTTCCTGTTTGTGCAGGATCTTTTGGAATTTTTCACTCTGAACAGCAAAACTTATAAATAATCGCCTGCTAAACAAAAATAGAGATCAATTTATAAACAAACGATATCCCTTTTGATATCATCGCTTTATAGCCTCCAGCTATGATGCGAATTTAACTATTGACAAATTTTCGCCTCTGTAAGTCGAATAATTCCTCTTAAAAGCAGACAAAACAAAGACAATTTTTTTATATTTGCATCGCTTTTAACGAAAAGCCGAATCAGCAAATAGTTTATTGTAAGCAATCAAAAAATTGGTTCGAGTACAGAATTTATTGCCCAGATGGTGAAATTGGTAGACACGCCAGCTTGAGGGGCTGGTGACCGCTTTTGGTCGTGCAAGTTCGAGTCTTGTTCTGGGCACACTTAAAAATTCAAATTAAAACAAAAGCGCTTAAATTCAACGATTTAAGCGCTTTTGTTTTAAGGGACCAAATCAAAAATTGGTCGCGGAAAACAAATAAAACGCGACAAAATCGAGACCAAGCCACCCAAAAAAACTTCTGGTCGCGGCAAATCACGCAACAAATTGATTCAAAACATTTTATTTGATTCACATTGACTCATTTTGCCGCTTTTTAAAAAAGTCAAAATGAGGTATTTTAATTAGTCCAATGGACTTAATTTTTGATTTTTTTATTGTTGCACCATGAAGATTAGTATCAACTTTTTATTACGAAAAAGCAGAAAATCAGAAGATGGCCGATCATCAATCTGTGTAAGGTACACATACCGAGGTAGTCGAACCGAACTCTCAACTGGCATATATGCTTTACCGGAGCATTGGGATGTTTCCAGGCAAAAGATTAATAGCAAAGTCAAAGGATCAAAGATTCTGAATGAAAACCTTGACCGGATTAAAATTGAGATCCTAGATATTTTCAACCAGCTCAGATCCTCTAATGAGGAGTTTGATGTAAATACCATCAAGCAGAAACTATTGAAAATTCAGGATTCCAAAGGTATTTTGGACGTCTTTAATTATTATTTGGATAGCATCCTTGCAAAGCTAAACAAGGGCTATTCAATGGAAACCTACAAACATTACAAATCGTCCAGAAAAAGGTTGTCTGAGTTTATTACCAAGAAATTAAGACGTTCAGACATCTCAGCTTTATCCATTGATTATAAATTCCTTAATGCCTTTGATGTTTTCATCAAAAAGAACTTCAACAATTCCCAAAATACGGCATGGAATTATCACAAACACCTCAGACGGGTTTTAAACCTGGCAATCTCTTTGGATTACATCGATAAAAATCCCTATTCAAAATTTAAAGTTCGCTTGGATGAAACTCATCGCGAGATTCTGTCAAGCGATGAGTTGAAGAGGATTGAAGGAAAGCAAATCCAGATTGAACGGTTGGCTGTTGTTCGTGATATTTTCGTTTTCGCCTGCTATACGGGACTTTCATTCTCAGATATAGCCAAACTCAGTGCTTTTCACATTCAACAAAAAAATGATGGCAGGGAATGGATTATTATCGACCGAAAGAAAACAAATAACCGGTGTCGGATACCATTGCTCCCCAAAGCAAAGGAGATATTAAAGAAATACGAAGATTATCCGAAAATATCCGGCAAAGCAATTCTCCTTCCGGTTTTGACGAACCAGAAAATGAACAGCTACCTCAAAGAATTAGGTGATATCTGCAATATCAATAAGAATATTACCATGCACATTGCCAGACATACTTTCGCAACGACAGTCACCCTCAGCAATGGTGTTCCTATTGAAACCGTATCAAAGTTACTGGGGCACTCTTCGCTAAAAACAACTCAGATATATGCCAAAGTATTGGATAAGAAAATAGCAGAGGATATGGAATTATTAGAATCGAAATTGAATCAAGTCCAGACCAGTCCTCCCAAAGATTAATTGCCATTCCTTTAATTTCTAAAGTAAAAAGCCGAAGGCTAATCGGCCTTCGCTAATTCTCCAAACCTTTGCAAACTTGCCAGTCCGTCCGGAGCAGTCCGATGATCCAGAATGTAATCCACTGCTTTCTGAGCCATTGACGAAGCTGTAAGCAACATCTTTTTATCCTCCTTAAATTTCCCGATCCAGCTTTTAATGTAAGCAGCACTGTTATCAATTGTGGCACCCTGAATACCGGTCAGGCAAGTAAGTAATTTTGGTTTGTACAGGTGTCCTGATCTTTTGTAACTAGAAAACTAAAGCTAATCCAGTTCCTGACTCGGCGGCCTTAAGTGTCAAGCCTTGCTTGTTCAACTTATAGCCTGATTTTACCAAATGTGAATGTCCTATAATCTGGAATACCAAACCAGTTAAGCATAAACCACCACCGGCAATCCCTAATCCATTATTCTCTAATAAAGCACCAGACAAAACTGTCCCTCCCCCAAGTATATATAAAGCTGTTGCTGTTTGGTATGATTTTCCAGCTTTCATCAAATGGTCTCCTGCTGAATACATGGTATCAAACTTCTTAATTCGGTGCATCTCTAAATCCATTAGGCCTTCGTTAATCTTAAGATCAGGGTTGACCTTTTTAAAAATCTTCTGTTGTCTTCTGAAAAGATCTCCATCAAACTGTTGGATATTTACTATCTGAATGGATTCCTGCCTGTCTGTGTTAATATTTAAATAGCTCAACTCTTCTCCCCAGACCGTATAGTTCTTTATCAAAATCGTGTCTGATTCATTCGTTATAATGCGGGATTGTGCTACACTAAAAAGTGGCAGTAATAGGACTAGTGAAATGAAAAGAGTTCTCATGATTATCTAAGTTTTTGATTATTTTCTTCGAATGGCAAAGCCAGTGACTCGGTAGCCCTTACGCATAACTGGCGGACTTACCGACGAAATCAGCTCTTCTTCCAAAGCTACATCGAAATTGACCAATGCATCTGCCCCCATATTCAAACATTCTTTATACATTCCTTCAAGCGCATTTTGTACATTAATTTCTTCTGTGTTCCACTTGAAACGAATCGTTGCGTGCTGGTAAGGCATCGTTCCTTCTTCTTTAATACCTTCTCGCGTAGACTCTGGAAAAATTAGATAGCTGACGATTCCTATTGATTCATATTCCCCTTGGTATTTCTCAGGAGTAATCAGAAATCCTTTTTGGGTGTAGGGACGAAAGTCAATTCCTGAAAATTGTTCAGTTCGGGGAATCATATTAATGTCAAGAGTTTTGCACCCAAACAATGCTATCACTAGCAAAACAAAGGCAAACGATTTTTTCATAAGTTTTTATTTAGTGGTTTAACAGTAAAGCAATTTACGAAAAAAAGCAGAATGACAAGCAAAAATGAAAAGCAGCCATGGTAACAGACGCGGCTGCTTCATCAATAGCCTGACCTTATCAGTATGCGGTTTCGCCTTAAACCATCAACCAACTATGTCGAAGCGATCGGGCTTCCGGCATTTATTTATTCTCATGCGGGTGGCATTTACGGTGGCATCACCATTTATGAAGTTGCTACATTTGAACAGACAGAAAGTAAAGGTATGATTGCCTTAAATTACACCTGAGTATTATATAAAAAGCCAGAAGAACTTTTATAAGAGAATTTAAGCTTAATACAGCTGGGCCTCGCTAACGAATAGCACTAGCCAGAGGAAATAAAAAAGGAGGAAAACCTATTTAATTTCCCTCCTACTCTATTTTAATGAATTTTTTGTGTTAAAACAGCTTCGCCGGCTTTGATGCGCTGGGCCAGCGATTGGATGGTTTCTTGGTTTACCATCTCTGCAAAGTTGTCTCTGATTTTGGAAAATTCATCGTGCAACGGACATTTGTTGGTCGCATCGCAATTTTTAAATCCAAAACTACAGCGTGTAAAGGTTTTTTCACCGTCAATGGCGACAATAACCCGATACAGTTTTAACGGGCCATCCTGCTCATCAAAGGCAAAACCGCCATTGCGACCTTTTAAGCTGTAAATCAAACTGAAACGAGTCATGATCTGTAGAATCTTTGCTGTAAAATGTTCCGGAGAATCAATCTCCCGGGCAACTTGCCGGTAGCCCGGACGTTTCCCTTCCCAATTTTGCATTTGGATGTAAACCAGTGCACGAATAGCATATTCTGCAGATTTTGAAAGCATGTTTTTTTGTTTGAACGCAAATTTAGTTTTTTTTCACAACTTCTTGCTCGAGTAGCGCTGCCTTTGGAAAAAGAATGTTGTTTTCCAGGTGTATATGTCGGTGCAGGTCTTTTTCGAAAGAGTGCAGGGTTTCATAAGCTGCCCGATAAGTATTGCACGCATCCTGTGGGATGGTGTAATTTTGTGTTAAACTGGCTATTTCTTCGAAACGGGCTCCTTCATTTTCATGTTCCTGCATCATGGCATTGATGGGGTTGTTTACCGACGCATTGTTGGAAATCGTGATGGTTTTGTTTTCTCGCTTCAACTGGCTTAACTTCTCAATTAAAGGAAACAAAACAATTTCTTCTTTTTGCATATGCATCGTCAATTGCCCTGCCGACTCTTTGAAATGGGCATTTACCTCAATAATCTCAGGATGGCGTTCACCATGTACTTCTTCGATTTTATCCAGCATCCGGGAAAGCAGCGGGATGGTCTCCCGGACAAAACTATGATGGGTATTAATAATGTACTGAATCAAGTCGACCAGTTCCATCGAATCAAAGTTAGGGGCATTGGTCGGTTGCTGAATGGCTTCTTCCAGTCGGCTAATCACCTCGCCAGAATTGAGCGATTTTTCTTGACAGACTCTTTCCAGACTTTCTTTTCCTCCACAGCAAAAGTCAATCTGGTAATCATCAAACACTTTAACGGTTTGAAAATGGTTTTTGGCAATTTCGCCAACGGGTGTTTCTAAGCTAATCATGACGTTTAATTTTTAGGGATAAAGACTTTGAAAAAATAAATGTGGATAAATACATCCATTGATCTACAAATCTAACGCAATCTTTTTATATTTGCAATAGAAGATCAATGGAGATTAATATCTACTAAACTAAAATTTTATGAGTACGAAGAAGTTATGGTATGGATTTACCGCAGTAATGGTGCTGTCTTTCGCGGTACTTTTGTTTTATGGTTACGAAATTTACCGGCAAGCGCCGCCAATGCCTGATCAAGTGGTGACAAGTTCCGGGAAGACTGTTTTTAATGGGCAAGACATTAAGGATGGTCAGAATGTATGGCAATCAATTGGTGGACACCAGTTAGGAACGGTATGGGGGCATGGTGCTTACCAGGCCCCAGACTGGACAGCAGACTGGCTTCACCGGGAGGCCATGTTTTTGTTGAACTATTGGGGTAAAAAAGATTTTGGAAAGGCTTATGAGCTGTTGAATGAAGAGCAAAAAGCGGCTCTGGAGGCTCGGGTTCAAAAGGAAATGCGAACCAACACCTACGACGAGTCAACGGGAAATCTGGTTATTTCAGAACTTCGGGCTTTGGCTATCCGGGAGGTTAGTAAGCACTATTCCGGTTTGTTTCAGGATGGCCCTGAGGAAGCTGCTCTGCGGGAAGCTTATGCTATTCCGGAGAATACCATTAAGGAACAGAAGCGAATGGATCAAATGAATGCTTTCTTCTTCTGGGCGACATGGGCTACGGTAACGGAGCGTCCCGGACAGGAAATATCGTACACCAACAACTGGCCCCCGGAAGAACTGGTAGGCAATAGACCGACCAGTGCTTTGATTTTGTGGACGGGTTTCAGTGTAATTATTCTGCTGGCTGGTATTGGATGGTTATCGTGGTACTATGCTTCTTCCAAAGGTGATGAAGAACATCAGCCCGTGCCGGAAGTGAACCCGGTTAGTGGGATGAAATTGTTTCCATCGATGAAAGCGACCTTAAAGTATTTTTGGGTGGTTTCTCTGCTGATGCTGGTGCAGATTATTGCCGGAGTTATTACGGCTCACTATGGGGTTGAAGGCAGTGCTTTTTATGGCATTCCGCTGGATCAATGGTTGCCTTATTCCATTTCCAGAACCTGGCATGTTCAAATTGGTATTTTCTGGATTGCTACTTCCTGGCTGGCTACCGGCTTGTTTTTTGCTCCGGCCATTGCCGGTAAAGAACCCAAATTTCAGAAGTTGGGAGTTGACCTGTTGTTTTTTGCCTTGCTGGTTATTGTTGTCGGATCATTGGCCGGACAATGGCTGGGGGTGATGCAGAAACTGGGATTGGTTGAGAATTTCTGGTTCGGACACCAAGGCTATGAGTACGTTGAGCTGGGGCGTTTTTGGCAAATCTTTCTGTTTATTGGCTTATTTATTTGGTTGTTTTTGATGGGACGAGCCCTGTTGCCTGCTTTGCGCGAGCGATCAGAAAACCGTAACCTGCTCATCATGTTCCTGATTGCGTCTATCGCCATTGCCTCGTTTTATGGCGCCGGACTGATGTGGGGGCGGCAAACACACCTGGCTATTGCCGAATATTGGCGCTGGTGGGTGGTTCACCTTTGGGTGGAAGGATTCTTCGAAGTATTTGCAACGGTGATTATTGCTTACCTGTTTGTACGAATGCAGCTGATTGGTTCGAAGATAGCCACCACTACGGTTTTGTTTTCCACCATCATTTTTCTGAGTGGAGGTATTTTGGGAACTTTCCATCACTTATATTTTACAGGAACGCCCACGGCGGTGCTGGCCTTGGGGGCTACATTCAGCGCGCTTGAAGTTGTTCCGCTGGTATTAATGGGCTTCGAAGCCTACCATAACCTGACTTTGAGTCGTTCGGGTGAGTGGGTAAAAGCTTACAAGTGGCCGATCTATTGTTTTATTGCTGTTGCGTTCTGGAATTTTCTGGGAGCCGGAATTTTTGGATTTTTGATCAATCCACCCATTGCTCTTTACTACATGCAAGGCTTGAATACCACTCCGGTTCATGGTCATACTGCTTTATTCGGGGTTTATGGCTTTCTTGGAATTGGCTTGATGTTGTTTGTGTTGCGAGATATGAATCTGAAAAGCGAATGGAAAGAGAAGCCAATTAAGTTTGCTTTTTGGGCTATTAACATTGGCCTTTTGCTGATGGTGTTGATTAGTGTTCTGCCGGTTGGATTGGCACAAACCTGGGCCAGTGTTAAGTTTGGTTTGTGGTATGCCCGTTCGGCCGAGTTTATGCAGCAGCCCTTTATGGCAACGCTGAAATGGTTACGGGTGATTGGAGATACGATTTTTGCTGCCGGGGTATTTGTTTTGGTTTATCATGTGTTTGGCCTGGCCTTTGGCTGGTCATTTGAAAAAGATACAACGCAGGACTGATTGTTCCTTTCTATTGTTGATTTTCCGCTTAAAAGCTGCTCCTTGTGGGGTAGCTTTTATTTTGGGTTAGAATAGTTAGACAATTGGGTTATGTATTTATAATCTTTGGTTTTCCTCCGCTAGCGCAAACTGGCAATTTTTGCCTTCCGGGAAGTGATTAAGAACTTTGTCAGAAATTTGAGTGTAACAGGAATCCTCAATACAGATCTCCCTAGAACTAATGAAACGAAAAAAGGAGTGGTCAATCCCAATCCGTCAGTCTAAAATAGATTTCCCCTTCCAGCATATTCATCTGTCACTTTCGAAAGGAAGCAGATCCGCGCAATAAACGGAAAGAAGACCCTCTAAACCGACAAGGGACTCTGTTTTAAAATCAGGACCGAGGATTAGGCCGATAGGGCAATTTAGCCATTTTTTCCACTTCCAGTGAAGGAAATCCAAACTCTTCCACCACTTTGCCAAGAATTAAGTAAATGCCACTTCCCCGAAACGGATATTGTTTTAGGGAGACCGGAAAATGGACAGTATCAAAAAACTCACCGGTTGAATCAATAAAAGTTCCGAAGTGCATGACTTCCTTTTTAACGGTATGTACATATTTAATTGTAACCAGTCGCCCCACCATACGCACGTTGCTTCCCAAATTCAATAAAAGATCGCTTGCTTGTATTTCACCCCTAAAGGAAGTTTGCAGCATGTCAAAATTATTCACACTAACAGGAAACCCCAGCAGTTCAATTTCATCGTAAGCATCTTCCAGAAAAGAATGTTCCAGCACAGGGAGTTCAAAGGTTTTGGTCGGAGCCTGAAATATGGTCGGAGCAGTATGGTTTCCGGCAGGACGTTTCAGATGGAGGTGCGCTTCCCAAAGCAAGGAGGATTTCGGGTTGGCGGTAAAGCGAAAAGCCCCCACCCGGATTAAAAGGACTAACTGTTCTTTGGTGATCGGAACTCGCTCCATGAAGTTGATCAAAGATTGGTATTCGCCGTTACATTTACGCTCCGCAATAATTAATTCAATCGTTGTCGTTTCCAGGTTCTGCACATGAACAAAGCCCATAAAGATTGTTTTCCCATAAATACATGTAGTATAGCGACTACGGTTTACACAGGGCAGTTCCAGTGTTCCGCCCTGTCGCTGTGCCTCATTAAAATATACCCAGGAATGATAAAAACCACCGAAGTTATTTATCACTGCTACTTGAAACTCCAACGGATAATGCGCTTTAAGATAAAGGCTTTGAAAGCTTTCTACAGCATATGAGGCCGAATGTGCTTTGGAGAAAGAATAACCTGCAAACGATTCAATTTGACGCCACACCTCCCGACTGACTTCTTCGGCATAGCCTTTCTCCCGGCAATTTTGAAAGTATCTCTCTTCAATCTTTTTAAACTCGGTAATTGACCGGTATTTACCCGACATGGCACGGCGCAGCACATCTGCCTCTGCCAGATCGAGCCCGGCAAAGTGGTGAGCTACCTTGATCACATCTTCCTGATAAACCATTACCCCGTAAGTTTCTTCCAGCTGTTCCTTCATAACCGGGTGTAGGTATTTGATCTTTTCCGGATGATGAAAACGCTGGATGTATTGCCTCATCATGCCCGATTTTGCTACTCCCGGGCGGATGATGGAGCTGGCGGCTACCAGCGTTAAGTAGTTGTTACAGCGTAGTTTTTTTAACAAACCACGCATGGCTGGACTTTCGATATAAAAACAGCCATTGGTTTCTCCCCTCTTCAGTTGCTCTCGGACTTTATCATCCAGCAAGAAGTCATTCACGCGGTGCACATCCACTTGATCACCCCGGTTTTCGTGAATAATTTCAACCGCCTCTTTGATATGACCAATTCCCCGCTGACTCAGAATATCAAGTTTTTCAAAGCCCATTTCTTCGGCCATATACATATCCCACTGGGTTGTTGGGAACCCTTTGGGCGGCAGATCAAGCGCAGTATAGCAAGTTATCGGCTCTTCGGAGATCAGAATTCCTCCGGCATGAATGGTGCGCAGGTTGGGAAAATCAACCATCTTTTTGCCTAGCGTTGTGATCAGCATGGCCGTGTCATGTTTGTTAAAAGCATTCCCCGGATCTTTAATCAACAGGTCAATCTCTTCCTTCGGTAATCCGAAAACTTTCCCCAATTCCCTGAAAATGGATTTATTTTTAAACGTTGACGTAGCTCCCAGGAGTGCAGTATGATCCTTCCCATAGCGTTTGAAAATATAGTCTTGTACTTCATCCCTGTCTTTCCAAGAATAATCAATGTCAAAATCGGGAGGACTGGTACGTTTAGGGTTCAAAAAGCGTTCGAAATAAAGGTTCAGCTCAATGGGATCAACATCAGTGATTTTCAAACAATAGGCTACGATACTGTTCGCTCCACTGCCACGTCCAACATGATAGAACCCGCGCGAGAGGCTGTATCGGATCATGTCCCAGGCAATCAGGAAGTAGGCTGAAAAGCCGAGCTTATCAATAATTTCCAACTCGCGGCAGATCCGTTCTTTTGCTAATGGATTGTTTTTACCGTAGCGATATTCCATTCCATCGAATGCCAGTTTTTGGAGCAGCAGCTTATCATCATATAGCGATTGACTGAAAGTTTTCTTATTTTTTACAGATTTGTAGTTGAAGCTGATGGAACATTCCCTGATCACTTTTTCGGTATTTTGAATTATGCCCGGATAATTTTCGAATACCTTACGAAGGCGTGAAACAGGAGCCATTCGCTCATCCTTCCCGGCAAATTGATGCGGCCGAAGTTTACTGATCAGTGTATTGTGATCGATAGCCCTCAAGCTTTTGTGCAGAAACCAGGCAGATTGGTCCTGAAAAGACACCGGATGCCAAATCAGCAACTTATTCTGATATTTTCGGTACCGGGAGGTCAGCAACTGGTTTACCTGTGTAGGGCGGATACCCGTGTACTCATAGTCTGTCAGCTCTGTTGGATTTTTTTGACCGTAGGGATACACAACCAACACCTGGCTAAATATCCAGCCATCCAAGCTGAATTTTCTCTTATTCAGGTTGTGCCAGCTCAGGTAGTCATTCAATTCCTTAAAACCCCGATTGTTTTTTGCAATACCAGTAAAGAGCAGCTCATCCCCGTTTCGAAACTCAATTCCTGCCAGCGGTTTTATGCCTCGCTCTTCTGCCTTTTTTACAAACTCGGGGATTCCCATTGAGGTGTTGATATCGGTAAGCGCCAATGCTTCTACCCGGCATTTTTGAGCCCAAAGAAGCAATTGGTCGATGGTCATTGTACCATAACGCAGACTGTAATAACTATGGGTATTAAGATACATGCTTAAATGATAAATAGTCCTAATCTTTGAAAATGATTCCGGAAGCTCTTTGGATAGCCCCGGCGCCATAACGCAGTCGGATTTGGTCCATTGACAGGTAAAGACGAACCTGCTTTTCATTGTTATCAAAAAGGTTAAGTTGCTGCGCCCCATGCACCAACCCTCCTAATTTCACACCAATTAACCGGATAAGCATTCGCCTTTCATATAATCGGTGAAATAACTCACGGGCAGTTTTAATCAAGATATGATCGTATGAAGTGTAAGTAATTTTTCGTTGCAGGGTATGCGTGTCGTAATTGGAATAGCGGATTTTTACAGTTACTACCGAAGCCAGCTTTTCTTTCTCTCGTAGTTTAAAACATAGCTTCTCGGTCATGGCTGTAAGCAGTTGTTCGAGCATAGCCACATCAATGCTGTCAGTTTCAAAGGTACGTTCAGTGCTGATCGATTTTTCTTCACTGTAAGGGACAACCGGGGTAAAGTCGATCCCCTGAGCCTTTCGCCAGATATCAATACCATTCTTTCCAAGCAGGCTGATCATCATCTCCTGTGGAATAGCGCTGAGTGTTTGAATTGTGGAAACGCCCATCGACCTAAGCAACTGGTATGTTTTTGGTCCCACCATCGGAATTTTTCGAATGGACAAGGGATTTAAAAAGGGCTTTACTCCGTTGCGTTCAACGTATTTTTCTCCGTTGGGCTTTGCCTCACCAGTAGCAATCTTGCTGACGGTTTTGTTTACCGATAATCCAAAAGAGATGGGCAGTCCGGTTTCGCGGATAATACGCTCCCGCAGTTCGTGTGTCCACTGGTACGATCCGAAAAAGCGATCTAACCCGGTTATATCCAGGTAATGCTCATCGATGGAAGCCTTTTCATATAAGGGAGCCTTTTCGGCAATTACCTCAGTAACCAGCCGTGAGTATTTGCTGTACAAATCCATATCCCCCCGAATGACAGCAGCATCACGGCATAAGTTGAGTGCCATTTTCATAGGCATGGCCGCGTGTACTCCAAATTGCCGCGCTTCATAACTGCAACTGGCTACCACTCCCCTGTCAGACAATCCTCCAATAATAACAGGCTTCCCCTCCAATGCTGAATCCATCAACCGCTCCACAGACACAAAAAAAGTATCCAGATCCATGTGTACAATTGTTCTGTCCTGTAACTGCATTTTATCGTTCTCCTACCACTTTACGCAAAATGCAATAAGCATCTTGCCTGAATCCGTACATTCTTCGTATATTTGACTACGAAATAATCAAACTAAAGGATTATAAAATAGTCGTTATTTTTATACAATCAACATGTACCTATCCGAAAATCTTAAATTTTTGCGCAAGCGACGCAGACTCACGCAGTTGGACGTTGCAGATGCACTGAACACCAAGCGGTCGAGCATTAATAATTATGAAAACGGAATTGCTATGCCTCCATTGCCGGTGGTACTAGCCTTGTCAGATTTATTTCATTTGTCTGTCGATACCCTGTTGCGGGTGAATCTTTCGAGCTTACGCGAAAGCCAATTGTATCTGATTGAGCATGGTTCAGACGTTTTTGTACGGGGCAATGAAATCCGGGTGCTGGCTACTAC
Organism: uncultured Sunxiuqinia sp.; assembly: GCF_947495665.1. Taxonomy (GTDB): domain Bacteria; phylum Bacteroidota; class Bacteroidia; order Bacteroidales; family Prolixibacteraceae; genus Sunxiuqinia; species Sunxiuqinia rutila. The sequence goes on along the minus strand of NZ_CANLZV010000002.1, from coordinate 193,760 downwards.
GGTGGATGCCCAAAATCAGGACAACATCGAGTTGGTTTCGATCAAGGCCAAGGCTGGATATACCGTGGGTTATTTTGATTCAGAATTTATTGCAGGTCTACCCGTGTTTCAACTGCCATTTTTATCCCGCGAGAAGAAATACCGTACCTTTCAGATTGATGGCGATTCAATGTTACCAATACCCGATAAAAGCTGGGTGACCGGTGAATTTGTGCAGGATTTGTTCGACATTAAGGATGATGAACTGTATGTAGTGCTTACCCTAAACGAGGGAATTGTATTTAAAAAAGTACGCAATGAATTGACCGAAAAAGGCAGCCTTCACATGATTTCTCTGAACCCGGATTATGAAGCCTACGATCTGCCTGTGAGTGAAATCCGCGAGGCATGGAAATTTGTCCATTTTATCTCCAATGAAATTCCGGATGAGAATCCTGATAACCAAATCTATCGACAAATAGAAGCCATCAAAAAGGAACTGCAAGCTATAAAAATAAGATGGGATAAAATGAAGCTACAGAGTTCTAAAATGAAAGGCGGACGGCAAGCGACAAAGTCTTTGATGTTATTTAACCAACAGAAAAAAAACAGCGGATCGGAACCCGTTGCACCTGAGGATTAACCCCTCCGTCACGACTGCGGCTGCCATTTTTACTTGGCATGTGAAGAAATGAACTGGCGCTAGAATTGAGAGGTTTGGCTTCTATTGGTGAAGTTTTTTACTTGTTCTATCGAAGATATCTAGAACCTGGAGCGGGAAATTGAGTATAAAGAGGAAAGAGCAGGAAATTTTTACCTATTTATTCCCCAAAGAGGAAATCGTATTCAACGTTTTCCTCTTTTTGTTTGTTGAGAATTGTCTGTTAACAGTTGTCAGTTAGTTATTAGGAGTTGTATGCTTTGATGCTTGATATTAGCCGGGATGCCAGATATTCATTGCAGTGATTCAATGCTTCGAATATCACACGTGCTTCATTTTTGTAATTGTGTACTTTTTCCATGCTCCAATGTTTTGGGGGTGGTTGGAGATTTGTAATTCGGTCGGCGAGTTTTACCATGCCTACTTCCTTATCCAATAAACGAATGCGTTTGAGGCTATCGTTCATTCGTTCTGATTTATCAGTGATGGCTTTATTTTTTGATAGGGCAAGACATGCCTCCGCTATTTTTGCACCAAAGTGTTCTTCTAATTCCTGTAAAGAGGTGTTGGTATCCTCCAGGATATCGTGTAAGAGGGCTATTTGGACTGCTAATTGGATATCAAAGTTGGGGGTTGCCTGATAGGCCATTAGTATTTCCATGGCTACGTTTGAAATGTGGACGATATAGCTTGCCTGAGAGCCGGGTATTTTTTGGTCTGCATGTTTTTCTCCAGCAAATTTAATTGTGTTTTGGTATATTTTCTGAAGGTCCACAGGGAAGCCTGGTGTGTGCTCCATATCGATTCTTTCCCATTTGTTTTTTTGCGAGTTGTGCGGTGGTTCGTTCTTAATCCGGTTTAAAATTTCGTTTAGGCTTTGTGCATCCAAGGCTGGAGCATCATCTCCCCATAAACAATCATTCCATCCTTGGTTGTAGGCTTTAAGAAGGGTTTTGTCTACGTACTCAAGTATTTCTGTTTCATTTTGCTGAGCGAGCAGATGTTTTAGTTTTTGTCCCATGTTTCTTAGTTCAGTTATCAGTATACGGTTGTCAGTTTCAGGTTGGGGATTTATGAATGAATCAAACGTCTATTTTAACGCAAAGGGCCGGAAGGAGTTTCAGAGGACGTGAAGAAGTCACAGTTTTCAGTTTCATGTTTCAGATTCAAAGTTGAGTTAGCTCCTCCAGCTTAGTTAGACTGCATCGAGCTGATAAAATTCTCAAGTTCTTTGAATATTGAAGTAACTATCGATTCTAGATCCCTATTTTCAAAATCAATATCTGAGATGTTCTTGGTTCCTAACCATGTTTTTCTCGGTGTCAAAAAATCAAGTTCGCTCAGAACTCCTTCATATTTTTCTTTATAGGAGAGATTTTCGTTTCTGTCATTTCCATTTGATGGCTTACTGCCACGTATTCCAATGTATCCGTTTTCATTCATTGTAACTGTAAATTCAAGCTTGTCATTTTCGTAACCAGCAAATTCGAAACGAATGGTTTTCTCTCCTTCTTCAAGCAACTCGATATCAGTGCACTTTTTGAAAATAGACTCATCTTTTCTAATCTCCTTTATGACTTCAGCTATTTGTCCTCTTGAAATTCTAACTTTATGCGGGAAACTCTTATCGAAGAAATCAGCAGGCTGATATGTTATATCATTTTCAAAAAAGTTGTTCAACAAAGCTCTTGCCCGCGGCTTTTTATACTGCATGTTCAGATAGCGAGGATGATAGAATGAGTTGTCTTCAAAGTTTGGTTGCAGGTAATGATTATTTGAGCGAGCATATTCAAAGATATTTTCTGCTATAATCTTAAGGCGACTATCGTATTTTCCAGTATTACCCCAGCCCAAATAAACCGGCTTTTCCCTAAATAATTGTTTATCCTCTTCCACCGAAAAGAGGTGACTACTGCGAGTTTCTTGCGAACAACTAAGCGCTTCTGTCAGGTTTTGATTCCTCAGGTTGAATAGATTAAATAGCTGGATTACTCCTTTCAAATTTCTCTTCTTGTCTGCTGAAACATAATCCCCTTCAAATATTTTCCTTAACCAACCCATTGTAGGATCTGACCGGAACTCATACCAATCATCTTTACACTCAGTTCCTAAAAAAGCGGAAATCTCATGAATCTTTGAACCATCAATGGGTGTGTTGGAAATTGGATGCGCACTACCTGGATTTATCAGCACAGCACTGCCTATGAGTTCCCAGCTATCGCCAAATTGAATTAAAGTTGTTCTTCGGAAATTTAAATTGTCTTCTGAAAAATACCTTGCATATACTCGCATAATCAATTAATATTTAAAGTTTAGATTTTTGTTCCAAAATATTCTGCGTTGACCATCTTCCTGGCATGGTGTTTTTTCTTTTAGAATCGAGTTAACAAAACTTATCATTTTGCATTTTTATTAACTATCCCAATAGAAAATCACAAATTTTTAGGCTTCTTTCCCGAAGAAGTAGTCTTTGATCGCCACATCATTTTTTGCTGTTCCCAGGTGGAAATAAAACAGCTTTCCCTCTTCGGGATAGAAGAAGGAGTTTTTTAATTGGAAGTACTTTTGAAAATTGGCGTATTTAAAGCATTCCTTTTCCTGTTCCCGGGCGTTGGCAGCAGCTTCGAAATTTTGTTTTTTGATTTGTATTTGTTTCTCGGTAGTCAGTTTCTCCAATTCTTTTTCGTTGTACTTTTCGAAGTCAACGAGTTTGAGTCGCAAGCCTATTATTTGATCTAACTCGCGAGCAATATTTTCTAATTTATGCCTATCCAGTTTATTGGCATTGAGTAGTTCATTCAGTTGGTCAGCTGCTTCAGTTAATCTTTTCACGATTAGATTGTTTTTAAGTTATTCTGCTTGTTGTTGAGTAAGCACTGCACTCACGCGTATAGCACCGGATAAGTTCGGGTTTGTGCAGTTTCCCCAGATAAATTCCGGATTTGCCGAGAATTTATTTTGAAAAGAATCCATTACTTGAGCTATTTCATTTACCTGGATTTCGTTTTCATAACCCGATTCAAAACAAATAATGATGGTATTCAAGGTGCTCCATTCAATTTCTGCCAGATAAGGAGACTGATACATTGCTGTTAGTATTTGGGCAATTCTCTCTTTGCCTTGCCCAAGTCCGTTTAGTATTGCCGCTGGTTTATTGGTGCCTTTTATTGCTGTTTCCATATCATTGAAGTCAATATTGATGGAGCCGTCCAATGAGATCATAGATAAGATCACTTCAACCGGCTGCATGAATAAGGAATGCGTGGGGATCGGAATGTTCTGAGTTTCCTTAAGATCTTGAAACAGACAAGACCTGTCGTTGGAAAATAAGAATAGGGTATCCGAAAAGTTGCTTAAAGCATTTAATCCACTTTCTACGTTGAAATGATGCAGCTTGCCTTTTAGGTAGTAGGGATAAGCTATAATTGAGATAATGAGGGCATCAGTTTGTGCAGATCGTTCTGCAATCATTTTCGACAGGGCCGTACCGGTTTCTCCATCCAATGTTGTAAGGATAAAAATTAATTGATAATTCTTAGTGAGTAATTTTTCCAAGGCAACGAGTCCTTCGCCGACAGGTTCGTGCTTCGAGTTCGATTGACTTTCGTGCTTCTTATTGTTTTTGCGATCTGAAGTCAGATAAATTTTGTTTTCAGACGGAATCAAAAAACTTCTTAAAACTTCCCTGTTGCTGGTTATGGTAATGAAATCAATGGCCGGGTTTTCATTTTCGTAATATATCTCGCTAACAGCCTCGCAGGCATGGTTCCCAATCCCCATGACCAAGGTGTTTTTCTTTTTTATTGGCATGTTGAATTCTATCATGTCGTGAGACATTCTATTTCAGCAATTTTTGCCACGATATCAGGAATACGCGCACTCCAATTTCCCTTTCTATTGAAGGCAATGACAGGAATTCTCGCATCATTTCTTTTTAGCTCTGTGTTGAGTATTATCCCTTTGTCTGTTTTGTATAGAAAATCGTTGTAGGCAGATAAGCCCATGACAACGATCATTTTAGGTTTTACTAAATCGATCAACTCATAAACTCTTCTGATAAAGAATCTTCTCACCGTCCACTCGTTGATCTTTTCGTCGTTTTTCCTGATTTGGAGCCAATGTTCTTGCAGCTCTGTTTCCCTGGATAGATTTGAGTGAACCTGCTTTAAATGTTTTATATCTTTTGTGGCAATTGGATATAAGTTGGTGTACATGATCGATTTTCCAAATCCTTCGAACCAAAACGGTAGTTTATCATTATCGTACCTTTGAGCTTGATATTCCAGTGGATATTTCAGTTTGGCAATCTCATAGAGCATATCTATCATGTTCTTAGAGAACGGATTATTGGTTTTCTTGTTCCGTTGATACCATTTATAACTGTGCCATTTCCGATTGTGATCGGGCCCTCCTCGCGCATTTCCATCTTCAAACCAATTTAATTCTTCGAAACAGCGCTGATCTTCACCAAGCATTCGCAAAGGTGTTTCATTGTTTGCATCTTTTTTTTGATTTTCTACAATGTATGCTCCTTCCCCTGCATTAATTCCGACAAATAATATTTCCGGTTGATAAACCAAGGGACTATTTAAAGTTATTATGCCTTTGTAGAGTCCTGCATAGGCTTTTTCATTCTTGTGCTTCTCAAGGAATTCAGCGATTGGAGCGATACGTTTTTCAATTCTGCTGTACTCTTCTAATAGTTCTGTGTTATTCATTTGTATTGATTTAGCGCGGTTTTATATGATCCTGTAATTTGATTAACCAGTTTTTCAGGACTAATTACCTTAACTGCGGCTCCATGCGACAAGATTTCCAAGAGGAAATCGTAGGTTAGATGCACTTTCAATTGAATTCTTATTTCGTTTTTTGTATCCAACAGTACTTTTTGTGATTCATGTAAGGGCATTGTTTTGATATACTTGCCCTGAGATTGGGAGAAGGACAGAATTACGTTTTCTGGTTGTCCTTGGTTGGGCGTGATAATACCAAAACAATTTTGAAAGTAGGACTCCATACTGAATGCATCGGGTGACGCAAATTTTGAGCTGGTTAATTGCAGATTGGAAAGGCGGTCCAGGCCAAAGGTTTTAATTTTTTCATCCTTTTCGTCTTTAGCCAGCAGATACCAACGGTTTTTGAATTCTTTCAAGGCATAAGGATCGACCAATCGCTGGGTGGCATTATCTTCCCAGAATTTTTGATAGGTGAATGTTATGCGAAGGGTATTTTTGATGGCGTGGATCAATCCGAACATATTTTCGGTGCCCTGTGGTTGTCGTTTCTCAAAATGAATGATGGGCAAGGTATTATGCCCCATTTTAAGAGCCTGGAAGGTATCCAACGCTTCCAGACGACGTTGGGTGATGTCGGATTCGGTTTCTTTGTTTATGAAATACACATCGCGGCTTGAATCGTAATCAATGTCTATCTCAAAAATGGATTTCATGTCGTTTCGTATCCTTGTGAATTGCCGCTTGGAAACGTTGAAGTTTTCATCCTGCCATTCGGATTGCTGGCTAAGGTATGCATCAATTTCCCTGAACGAAGCTGGTGATTTTCGCAGCCTGTTTAGGATATGGAAATAGCGGAGGACGGTTTTGCGGTCGGACATGGTTTAATACTAATTAATAGCACTAAGTTAATAGTAAGCTCGGACATAAGATGGCGTAGGGTGAAAATCATTCGAAAAAATCTAATGCTATCGCGAACGTAGCAATATTTGTTGGTAGACGTTCTTTTATTCAAAGGCAGGCTCCCCCAACCCAGAAATAACTGAGAATGCCCATTTTAATATTCATCCTCAATTATTCCAAAACTCAGCTAAGGCCTCGGCTTGTTGCAATACCGTATCGGTTGCCAGTTTTTGCAAATCAGGAGGGTAGCCATACTGTCGCAATGTGCGCTTAACGATTACTTTCAGCTTCTTTTTTACCGATTCCTTCACCGTCCAGTCGATGGTGGCATTGGCTTTAACACGCTCAACCAATACCCTGGCAAGTTTAAGCAGCACATCATCACCCAACATATCCTTGGCACTGTTGTTTGATGATACGGCATCGTAAAAAGCAAGCTCATCTTTTGATAATCCCATTTTTTCGCCACGTTTATCAGCTTCCTTTATCTCTTTTGCCAGTTCAATCATTTCCTGAATGATTTCGGCAGCAGTAATCAGGTTATTTTGGTAGCGCTTAATGGATGACTCCAGCATCTCCATTAGGGTTCGACTTTGAACCAGGTTGTGCTTGCTGCGTGTTTTAATCTCATCGTTAAGTAGTTTTTTGAGTACTTCCAAAGCAAGGTTCTTATGCTTCATGTCTTTCATTTCTTCAAGAAAATCATCATCCAACACCGATAATTCCGGCTTTTTAATTCCTGCTGCATCAAAAATATCAACTACCTGTTCCGAAACTATTGCTTCATCAATTACTTGCTTAATGGCGGTTTCAATTTCGTAATCGGTTTTGCCACCTGAAACTTCACCCATATCAAGCTTTTGGATTCGGGCTTTGACTGCCTGAAAGAATGCAATCTCATCTTTGGCATCCATTGCTTCATCATGTGGTAAGGCAATAGCAAACGCTTTTGAGAGAGCAGTTACTTCTCTTACATATCTGTTTTTACCATCATCCAAACTAAGAACATGCTCAACCGCAGAAATTATTAACTCTAACTTCTCTTTTATTGGAGCATCAAAATAATTTTCATAAGCAAAGCCATCACCGTAAGGCACTTTAGGTTCTGCTGCCATTGAATAATCAGCATGTTGTGTCGTAGGGTTCTCTGAGAACATTTGAGAAACAACTTCCAGCTTTTCCAACATCAACTGAACCGCCTTTTCCTGAGCTTCTGCCGGATCGCCTTTTCCACCGCTATCAGAATAGAAGGATAGTGCCTTTTTTAAATCAGAGGCAATACCAAAATAATCAACCACCAAACCGCCCGGCTTGTCTTTATATACCCGGTTAACCCTTGCTATTGCTTGCATCAGGTTATGACCTTTCATTGGTTTGTCGATATACAAAGTGTGCATACTAGGCGCATCAAATCCAGTCAACCACATATCCCGAACAATTACCAATTTCATCGGGTCAGAAGTATCTTTCATTCGGTCGGCTAATGCTCTGCGTTGGTCTTTTGATGTATGATGTTTCATTAGCTCTGGACCATCTGATGAAGAAGCAGTCATCACTACTTTTAGCACACCTTTATCCAAATCATCATCATGCCAATGTGGGCGTATTTTAATGATTTCCTTATACAAGTCAGCAGCGATTTGTCGGCTCATGGTAACAATCATTGCTTTGCCTTCGATACCGCTATTGGTACGTTCCTCGTAGTGAAAAACAATATCTTCAGCGACCTTCTTTAATCGAGCTTCACTACCAATAATTGCTTCAACCTTTGTCCACTTGGCTTTAGCTTTTTGGGTTTCCGTTAATTCATCCTTTGCCAGTTCTTCATCAAGCTCCTCGATAAGCTGTTTTCCTTCTTCCGAAAGATTGATTTTCACCAAACGGCTTTCGTAGTAAATAGGAACGGTAGCACCATCTTCAACAGCTTGTGCTATATCGTAAATATCAACATAATTACCAAAAACGGCGGGGGTATTTGCATCAGTAGATTCAACAGGAGTCCCTGTAAATCCCAGATACGTTGCATTGGGTAAAGCATCACGCATATACTTAGCAAAACCATAAACTAAACGCTGACCAACTACATTGCCATTATCGTCTTTTACATCAATCGACTTTGGTTTAAATCCATATTGTGTACGGTGGGCTTCGTCAGCAACCACTACAATATTGGTACGGTCAGAAAGTTGCTCATACACATTTGAGCCATCTTCGGGTTGGAATTTTTGAATGGTAGCAAATACAATCCCTCCGGAGGCTACTTTCAACAACTCTTTTAGATGTTCTCTGCTTTCTGCCTGTATCGGAACTTGACGCAACAGTTGTTTTGATGAACCGAAAGTATCAAACAGTTGGTCGTCTAAATCATTACGGTCGGTAATTACTAAAATGGTTGGATTATTAAGCTGTAAAACCAACTTACCACTAAAAAACACCATTGAGAGAGACTTACCACTACCTTGTGTATGCCAAACTACACCTCCTTTTCGGTCGCCATTATCAGCCGAGGCTTTTTTCACAGATTCAATTGCTTTGTTTACGGCATAGTATTGATGATAGGCAGCTACTTTTTTTATAGTCTTAATTGTGGCTATTCCTTTTGCATCAATATGTTTGTCTTCTTCAAAAACAATAAAATGACGAATATAGTCCAATAAAGTAGTTCGATTAATTAAGCCTTTAATCAAGACTTCCAATTGACTGGTCAATAAAGAAGCTTCTTTAACGCCATCACTTGTTTTCCAGGCTAAAAACCTTGAATAACCTGCCGATAAAGAACCTGCTTTAGCATCAGCACCATCAGACAGCACACAAAAGGTATTGAATGTAAACAGGCTTGGTATGGCGTCTTTATATGTTTGAATTTGCTTAAATGCTGAATGCAAAGTTGCATTTTCATCAACAGCATTTTTTAATTCAAATATGACCAGAGGTAAACCATTCACAAACAGAATCAGGTCGGGGCGTTTGTTATTGTTGTTTTCAATGATGGTAAACTGGTTGACCACCAGAAAATCGTTTTGACTGGGATTTTCGAAATTGACTAGCTGAACACGATCTCCACGCTGAATCCCATCTTTGCGATACTCTACCGGAACGCCTTCGGTGAGCAACTCATGAAACCGGAGGTTATTAACCATCAACTCTGGCGAGGCAATACGCTCAACCACTTTCAAAGCTTCCTGCTGGGCTTCAAACGGAATATCCGAATTGTTCCGTGCAATAGCTTCCTGCAAACGGGATTTCAAAATCACATCACCGTAACTACTACGTTCAGGCTTTTCTCCATCAGGTGCGATAGTAGTTCCATGTACATAATTCCACCCAATAGCTTCAAGCTCTTCGATGGCCCATAATTCAATATCGTTTTCGGTTAGTTTAGTCATCAGTTTTTAAATGTAACGTTTTTTCCCAATAGAAACTCAGTGTTTATTGCATAAGATTTCATATTGTCATTCCAAACGAATCCGCCTTTCTCTAATGCTAGAGTAGTCGGATTCGAGATCGATGTTTACCCTTAGGGTGTCGATTTCATAGCTTTTTGAGCTCTCCAATCGCGAAGATGGACGGATGGTTTTGTTTCTAATAATGGTTCCCATTAGTTTGCGATTTTCTGTTTATAGCTTATGGCTTCTGTGCATTTCTGCATACATCATTCGGGTTAGTTGCTTCTTCATGTCTCGGGTATAAAAACCCTGCTCCCGGTATTCATAATGCTGGCGTAAACTGTCGCCCGATTTGGCCTCGATACGTTTACGATTAATGTACTTGTGCCAGGTTTTTTCTTCAAGGCTCACCGGCTCGCGTTCACCCCGGCACATAACTACAAAGTTATGCTGTAAATCCGTGAAGGGCTCCAAAACACCTTCCTGTAAGGCTTGAAACCAATGTCCCCATTGCTGCAGTAGCTCAAGTTCATCAGCAGCAAAAATAACTGCTGAACAATCGAGTTTGAATTGACCTTTTTCTCGTATAAATGCCTGATGTTGTTGCTTTCTATCCATAAGTCTATCATTTTGCATGGCACAGCGTCACAAGTCCACAATCGAACTCACACGCTCCTATAGGCCATCATTATTATTCGAACGGCTTGACGCTACTTCTACTGTCATATCCTTTATTGCTAAACCAATGGCAGAGCAAAAGAGATTAAAGTCGTCAATTTGCGCTAGCGTTGACTCTTCATCTACAAATAGGGACAGATCGTAGCTTTTAGCGCAAAGCAACATTGCCTTTTCTTTTCCAATTGCCTCGTTGACCTCGTTGAAGACATAGGTGTTATCCTTTGATAGATACTTGTTTGGGCAAGCCAGGATTTCCTCGTTCCAATGGTTATAGCCAGCAACAAAAATGAGGCATGTCTTTGAAATTTCTGGTTTTACGAATTTCGAAACATCAATCTTTGTTTTTGCGGTTGCTTCTTTATCAAAAAAGCCAGTATCACTTTGCAATACAATTGAAAAAGAAATTTTCTTACCATCTATTTTTGTCGTCCCGAAATGGAACTCATATAAATACAAGTTCAACCAATCCCAAGCCCAACGGCCTAAATCAACCCTTTTATCCTTGGGAGTTGGACTAGAAAATCGTGAATGACCAGCCTCAAAAGAAAAGGGAAGGCTGTCACTGATAAACTGCATCAGATCAAGCACTCTCTTCTGGTAATGATATAGTAAGCGATATGCCTTACGGACATCAACAAATGCCGCATCAAGTTCTTGTTTTGTTATAGATCCCATTTTATTAAGGTGTATGAGGTTATTTGATAATTTATTGAATAGTCTGTTGGGATTGAGGTAGCCTTTACCTTGTCTTTTCTGATTGGCTCACAACTAAGTTTAAATCCATCACTATTGATACTGTAATCCTGAAAAGGCAAACTACTAAACCACAGGCCGGTGGCATATCCATGAAGCCGGAAAACCTTCTTTAAATCGGATAAAATCCGAAGAATGGCATCGCTTGAATACAGCAGCCCTTCCGATTCGGACAGTAACTGGTGTGCCATCTTAACTTGTTCCAACAAGCTCTTCCAACGGCACATTACAACTTTTATCCCGTTTACCGTCTGGGTTTCGTGTGTGAATAATCCCCCCAAAGCAATATAGAACAGCGGTTTTTCATCGGAAAACTCGTTCCGGTAGGCCTGAATTTGGTTTTCCCACTGCCCTTGGTATTGTTGGTCTTTATCGTAGCGTTTGGCTTCAATAATTAGATCGAACTCGCTGAAACGAATAAACACATCCGGTTCAATAAAAATCGAGTTCGATGTATGTTCGGCATCCCAATGCGGCCAAAACTCCGTTGATACCATTTTGCCTGCCTGCTTTGGAAGCTCGCTGCCGCAGCACGCTTTGGTCAGGATTGTCCACATGAGCTCCACCGGAAGGTAAAACAAGCGTTCGAACACAAACGAAGTCAACGAGTCTTCGGATGTCTTAAACAGCTGTTGCCAGGAAATCTCTTCTGAGTTGATATTCCGCCCAGCTTTATGGTGTTCAACTGCGTATAGCATATTTACGTTACTTCAATTGTTAAATTTGACTGTCCTTCTTAGTTACTGATTCTCTTGATGGTCTAGACAGGTCTAATCCGGGTTTTCGTAAAAAGTCCCGGAAGAATACGACACCTCCAAAATTCCATCGTCATAGGTGTGCAAGTAGGGTGAATACCTGAAGTACATGTAAATGCTTGTTCCAACGATTTGGTATAGTTTCGACGAAATTTTTCGAACCTCTACTTCATAAACACCATCTTTTACTTTAGTAGGAACATAAACCTCGTTAATTTCTTCACCATCTTCATCTAAAGAGTATGACGCTAATTCAACCTTTTCGTAGAATCGAACCACATCATGTTCATCCCAAGCTTTGTATGATTGAGAAAAAGCAGTGGTTCCCAGAATTACAAGGGTAAGAGCAATAAATAACTTTTTCATACTTGTATCTTGAGTTAGCTTGTTAGTCCATGTTTACCCGCAACTCCCCACTCATTAACTTTGGCAACAAGGTGTCGCGCAATTTGGTAAAAGTGTGATTATTTTGGACTTTTATAAATGTGTTCAATTTCTTTACGCAATTCATCTTTCCAATTATCTTTATAACTGATATAGACCAGACCAGAAAAATCATTTGGAATCTCAACACCATCTTCATAAAGGATAATTGTTCTTTCTCTACCATACTTACCCCAGAAATATCCGGTCTCAAGTATTACATTTTGACGTGCTCTTGGATTTAGTTTATAATTTACCTTTGCATTTCCAACATCATCATTAGTCCATAAGCAGACAGCAAAATCGACCTCTGCATGCGATTCAAACTTTTCTACAATAGTCTTACCTTGGTTAGCTTTTTTATGAAGGATTGTGCAATCAATTTCATATTCTAAATCTTCAATGAAGTCTTTAACTTCCAATTTAATTTCATTGTTATGACCATGAACAATAAAACAAGAATATGTATACTCCCTTTGGGCTTCATTCCTATTGTGAATATCATTATCCCAGAACTTTTCGACTTCAGTTTGCCATGACTGTATGATACCAATGGCTTTATCTATTCCATCGCAAAAAGCATTTTTATATGCTCCATCATAAACAAAACCATAAAAATTATAATTGACACCCTTAAAGGCAGTTATTTTAGCTTCAGGTTTTTTCAAAATATTGTCAACAAAAGAAATTACATCATTTTGCCATTTTGAAAATAGTTTATCATGTCTCCCATATTGAAGTTTTATTTCTTCAGCTATGTTGATTAATCCACTTAACTCATTTATGATTTCTTCTTTTGTCATGCTTGTTTATTCTATTTTTACCCGTATCTCCCCACTCATTAACTTTGGCAATAATGTATCTCGGAGCAGTGTAAGGGTTTGTATTTCATTTGAATTCTCAAATATTTTCAAATCCAGTTTAAAAGCGACTTGCTCGTATTGCTCTGCAACATGCTTTTCCGGAATTATTACCTCAAGACTATTAAAATCATTCTTTGATAAAGAACCAAAAACAGTTCCCTCATTTTCAAATACATCAAAAGCTTTTTTCATGCTCTTAATTTTGTTAAAACAGTACGATTTTAAATCTGACTTTACAGCTCCTAAACCACGTCCTATGCAACATTCTTCACTTGCCATATTTACATCCCCAACAGGAGCTCTAACACTAACTAATACATCAAATTTATCTGCGATTCTTTTGGGTTCTGTTGTATAAAGTCTATTAGTTGGGAATCTAAACCCAAAGTCAGTTCTGCCTTGATAGAATATTTTTCCTTCTTTAATCTCATTGTAAGAAGAACCTGCTGGTGATTGTCCCATGAGAATTGTAAATTCATCATTCAAACAGCCAACTCGCCACCCCTCCGGAATTTCACCCAACTCACTCTCAATCATTTTACCTCCAGAACTTTTATAAGGCTCTCCATTCTCATTAGGAAACTCAAACTCCACAAACCAACGTTTAAATAATATTTTTGCTAATTCCTCTAAATTTTGGTTTTGCTGACGGAGTAAGGTGATTTTTTTATTGAGAGTATCTAATATATTTCGGATTTCAATTTGCTCTTCCTTTGAGGGTAAATAGGCTTCCAGTGAGTAAAAGTCGTCTCTTGAAGTAGAAGGAATCGCAGAACCACTATCAAGAGCATTAATATTTTTTGTTAACAATTGATAGTAGCCAAATTTTTCATCTAGAAAATCAACTTTATTAACTGTATAAAATGCAGTGTCAATTACAAAGAAAGGTTCCTTTGAGAATTCTACTCCTCGATAGGCACCCTTTCTACCAATTATTATGGATGGTTTGTTATATAAGAATTCCTCATTATAGCCTATTGGTCCATTGGTTCCAAAAACACGATATCCTTGTGTTTTTTCTCTATAGTCTTTAAGGGATTTACCATACTTCAATTCTACTAAATCTCCCCAATTATAATATTCCCACTCACTCATAACTCAATCCCAATTTTAGCCAGTTGTGTTTTAATTTCCTGGTCAAGCTCTTGGGCTTGATTCATTTGTTCTCGTAACCGAGCAGTTATGTCATCTACCTTTTCTTGGAATGGAATACCATCGTCTTCTTCATCTGGAATACCTACATATCGTCCGGGCGTTAATACAAACTTGTGTTTTTGTATATCCTCAATAGTAGCTGATTTGCAGAAACCTAAGACATCTTCGTAGTCATCACTTTGTTTTAACCAATTGTGATAAGTGTCTGCAACTTTACTAACGTCCTCCGCTTCCAGCACCCGGTTTTTACGGTTAATCATAACGCCCAAGTCAGATGCATCAATAAAGAGGGTTTCGCCATTGCGTTTCTTTTTGCCTCTGCGTAAAAACCACAAACATGCCGGAATACCTGTATTAAAGAACAGGGCTTTAGGTAGCATTACAATACACTCTACCAAATCGTTTTCTACTAACTTTTGGCGTATGTCACCTTCGCCACCTGTATTGGAACTTAATGAGCCGTTAGCCAAAACAAATCCGGCATGTCCACCATCAGGTTTTAGGTGATACAAGAAGTGTTGCACCCAACCAAAGTTGGCATTGCCTGTTGGTGGTACTCCAAATTGCCAACGGGCATCATCACGTAATAATTCACCACTCCAATCACTCACATTAAATGGTGGATTGGCAATTATATAATCGGCTTTTAAATCTTTATGTGCATTATTCAGGAATGAACCTTCTGTATTCCATTTAATGTTTGAACCATCAATACCACGTATAGCCAAATTCATACGGCATAGGCGGTAAGTCGTTTGGTTACTTTCCTGTCCGTACACCGAAATATCATCCAATCGTCCCTGATGACTTTCAATAAACTTCTCTGATTGAACAAACATTCCACCGGAACCACAACAAGGGTCATAAACACGTCCTTTGTAGGGTTCCAACATTTCAACCAACAATTTTACAATGCTTTCCGGGGTATAGAACTGCCCTCCTTTCTGGCCTTCTGCCAAAGCAAACTGACCTAAGAAATACTCATAAACACGACCTAATACATCCTGGCTTTTGGCTTTCTCATCACCCAAGGCAATAGTACCAATGGTATCAATTAAGCCACCCAATGTTTGAGGGTCAAGGTTAGAACGTCCAAAGGTTTTAGGAAGAATCCCTTTTAGGGTAGCATTGTCCGCTTCAATCAAGTCCATTGCATCATCAATCAGCTTACCAATGTTAGGCATCTTTGCCTGCGATTGAATATAAGACCAACGAGCCTTCTCCGGCACAAAAAATACATTTTCTGCTCCGTACTCATCTTTATCTTCAGGGTCAGCTCCGGCATATTCACCTTCTCCGGCCTTCAGTTTGGCATATAAATCCTCGAATGAATCGGAGATGTATTTCAAAAAGATTAAGCCCAACACCACATGCTTATATTCGGCAGCATCTATATTCTTGCGCAGTTTATCAGCCGTTTTCCACAATTTCTGTTCAAGCGACTCATTCGCTCCGTTTCCATTCTTTTTCGCCATGATTTTATTGATTCAAAAGTTTGAATTCCAAAGACATCGATCGTATATCTTTTTCGATTCAGCCAAACTGTACTGAATACTTCTTGTTTTAAATTTCAAACTTACAATTTATTAATTTTTATGATAATATTTATACAGGAGCGTTTTTATAGAATGATTCTAAGCTAGCAACAGCAATTCTGCTTTCATCCCCTAACCAATCCTCTCCTAAAGTTGTGTTTATATGATCAGCCTCAATTGTTGGTATTTGGCTTGCAGAACTTCCTGGTAGTTTTGTTTCATCTTCGCCGAAAGAAAGGATTCATTTATCCATTTCAGTGCTTGATTATGGTTTTTAGCCATCCGTTTAAAGCTTCCACTTATTTGCCGGTCGGTCAGTCCCATCCCCTCGCCCAGAAGCTCAAAATGCTCACGATTCAATTTCTTCTTTTTGCCACTTAATGTCAAGGCCGATTCTTCTTCATCCTCTGGAAGCACAATAGACACATTCAGCAGATCATAAGCTGGAGCCAATCCCCAGCCAAAAGGCTGTTTCAGCATCGAAAAGTTCTTCAGGTGCATATCATTATTTCCGGTGAGAAAAGAGAACAGGGCCAGCTCAAAGAAAAAGATTTTATCAAGTAAGGTATTCGCTGAATAACGATCCAAGGCTTTACCTACCCGCTCCAAAGAACCTTTATACTTGTCGAAAGCTTCCGTGATTTGAAACATATCCAACATATGTATTTTTTTGCCGGAATCACTGCGATCAATCCGCTTGGTAATGTAGGATAATTCGCCGGAGGCCAGACGAACCAAAGAGGATGGAACCACTCTGATTCCAAATGCTTCGGCTATTCGCATAGTTACATGCTCGTTTTCAGGCATCTCCGAAAAACGATCGGATGGCGGTTTAAAAATATATTGCCCTCCCAAAGCTCCGACAACAGTTAATCGGCTATCTGTTTTGCCTTTCACGGCATTAACCAAGGACATTGATAATTTGGGTTGAACTCCGGGCACTGCAATACTCCGTTCCACCACTGACCTGGCCAGCTCACTCATTTGATCCAGCGAATAGTCAATGATCGGGGGTGTTGGAGTTCCAAAAAAGTCCATCGAACACTTACGATGAAAATCCTGCTCCCCTTCAAGCGGCTGATAGCAATACAAACATCTATGCTTCATTTTCTTCTATTACGGGTACAACACTTACGGCTCCGATGCAATTTTGGCAACATGCCAACAGCAGCCCCATACGATCATTTTTATTGATTCGCCAGCTTTCTGATGCTATTTCAAGTAACCATCCTTCCGGAATAAGCCCCTCAAAAACCGGGAAAAGCCGGTTCTCCCGATATGGCTCATCTCTTACCGCCATCGTAAAGGTGATGAATAAATCCGGGTGGGTTTTCACATATTCCGCTTCATATTGGAATACATAGTCTCCATCATCTGTCTCGGTTATCATTCCTGCCAGATACTCTTTATAATAGACCTTTCCACGCCTCATGCTTTCAGTTCTTTGCTGTTAACCGGAGCCAGTTCATGTCCAAACATACTGAGTACCAGGTTAACCTTATCCATATTCAAGTTTGTTTTCCCCTGCTCTATTTTTCGAATCACAGTCAGCGCAACTCCTGCACGTTCGGCAAACTCTTCCTGAGTCAGATTCACTTCCTTTCGCCTTTCTTTAACAAAGTCTGCAAGTTTTTTCATTATATGTATTTAGATATAACCTCAGACAAAGGTAGTTAATTATATGCAAAGAAATATAACACAACAATAAAAGTGATCATTATATGCTTTAAAATATAGAATCCACTAAGGGATAAATCGGCTGACTAGCGTTCTAATGCCGTTTTCCTTTCTTTCTTCCAATCTTATTCTTTCGCTTGCGCCCTGCTTGATCTGGCCTTGTCGAAAATTCCTCCAGCCGGTAAACCAAGGCTTTCAATTTGAAGAATTTACTCCCTCTCATTGTTGAGCTCAAAGTAAGCGCGAAAAGGACAATCATCCAGGGGTTTGCCCATGGGACAGCCAGAAAAGGCATTAATCAAATCAACATTTTTACGAATTTTTGGTGTCTCGATTGACATGGCATTTAGCTTTTTGAAAGTTAATATTCTGATTTATTCGTTATCCTCATCCAGGCGTTGCTGAAGCACCGAGCGTAAAAAATCCAAAAACTTGGTACTATCAATTTTTAGTTGCTGGATTTCAGCATGGAACCGGTAAATATCCTTACTCAGATCCACCCCAAATAACTGCCCGAACATTCCCGCTAGTTCCCGAATCGTTGTTTTTCCTCCATTAACCATCTTAGCATAATGCAGCGCATAAATCAACTCTGCCAGGTCAATCTTTTTACCACACCACAGGTAGCTTGAATTGGCCCCATTGACATTATTATTGCCAGGGTCTTCGAGTTTCTCGATTTCTTTACTGAGGTAATCCAGCAGCATTTCGTTGGCCATAATCACCGAAAAGGTATGGTCGTGCCAGGTAAAAAAAGCTTCATCCAATAACTCTCTGCTGTCTTTCAACTCCAGGGAATTTCAGCGTTTGATCGAAGAAAGTACTGCTCATCCAAATGCTTATAGCCACAACGGTAATACTGTACTTTCAGATGACGCTTCTCCATGAACTCATTGATTTTGTAAAGGCAGTTCTGAAGGTACCGCTTGGTTAACATGACATCGGCGTTTCTGCGTTTACTTTCAATGTCGAAAACCAATTGATAATACAGTAACCTCCCATAGGCCGCTGGCTTAATTTCCTTGAAAAACAGAATCTCTGATTTGCGATCGGGAAATCCCTTTACCAAAATCAATTTGCGCAATTTCTCCAAAGCAATCTTGCAATGACCAATGGCATACTCCACCTGATCAATAGTATTATTCGAGACGGCCTCTATCTTTGACAACTCCGTTTCCAGTTCAATGATGATATCCCAATACATCTCCATAGTAGAAAATTTAATCGTGTTAATATTCTGGATCCTCCCAAAACCAACCCATTAACAAATTAAATTTCAATTACTATGTTTATATCAATGGTTAAATCCCGGAGATAACTATTATCTTCCGGGATTTTCCAAAAAAATGGAAATATTAAACTAAAAATAAACATTTCACATTCCTTAGTTAATTCATAGAAAGTAATTTCGCTCCTACTCCATCCACGCCCAAGCATCTAAATCACAAATATTAAGCAACTAACCTGCAATTATGTCTTTGAGGTTATAAATTCGATTCTTATTTTTTGTTTCTTTCATCGAAGGAAGCAAGCAGTTTAAATCGGACAAAAATTCAAATTTTCGCATCAATCGGCAGAAGTTTTAAAACAGATACGATCATTAGGGCGTTGAGTTTTTCCTTAAAGTAGTATGATGCTCAACTAGCCGTTCAGGTTTTATTGCATATCAAGATTCGAAATACAGCTCGCAATTTAAAGATAGTTAAGGTCTTCATTTTGTTTTAATCATTTTAAAAATTAGCAAAACCGTTTGCGAAGTAAAAAAAAGTAGTCCATCATTTGATTTTTAAATCAGAACTTCCATAACCTATTAATTGCACTGCTAGAAATACCATACATCCTTTTGCTTTTAAAAATATTTTTTTCCCAACTAAGCCCCCGAAATTTGATTATGCAAAATAAATTCCCTACACAAAAGCAATTGCCGCTTTCATATATCCCATTGCATAAGCCATCCCCGAATGCCAAGGAGCATCGCAACTCATTTGTGGCGTATGGTCAGGAATCAATACCCCATCAAAATTGTTCGCTTTCAATATTCGGAGAATCATCAACATATCGATATCCCCTTCGTCAATGAATACTTCTTTGTAATTCGGAACTTTTCCAACAACATTACGAAAATGGATGTAGGAAATTCGCCCTTGCTTACTGTACTTATCCGTAGCCTCATACACATCTCCTCCTGTCATCTCAGCAACTGATCCCAAGCAGAATTCCAGCGTGTTGGCCGGACTTGGATTAAGGTCAATTAGCTTTTGGTAAAGCTCTGGTTGATGCACAAGCCTGGGTGTTTTTCTCAAAAATGGCAGCGGCGGATCATCCGGGTGAGCTGCAAGACGAACTCCTGCTTCTTCAGCTACTGGAAGTAATTCATCTAAAAAGAACTGAACCCGGCTCCATAGTTGTTCCGGAGTTGCTGGTGGCATGACTCCCGGAGGAGCATCCTGATCATAGACCATGTTCCAAACCATTCCATTGGGAATTGGCGTATCATCTTCTTTTTCCATCGCAACAGAAACAGCGCCCCCTCTGGCAAACTCACCCATCACGCGGGAACTAACTCCTGCCAATGAAAAATTATATCCAAACACCGGAATGCCAGCTGCCCCAACATTCCGAATAAGTTGTTTCAGGCCTTCTATTTGTTCTTGTTTTTTAGGCCCATCCAATAAAACGTCGTACCAATGTGCCGGATCAAAATTTTCAATGGCTTCGAGCTCCATGCCATGCTTATTGATTTCTTGTTTTATTTTGGATAACTCCTCAACAGACCATATTTGAGAAGCATTACCGGCCTTGCCCCAGCCTTCTTTTTCGCCAACAGGCTGATTCGTATTTTCTTTCGAGTTTTTTTCATGCCCAAAATAATCAACCATGTGAACAACAATATGTGTCGCCCCGCATTGTCTGGCAAATTTGTAATGCGTTTCATTGAGCATATGCTTATACAAGCCAAAACCTAGTTTCATCTGTTTAATTTTTTTAGTTATTTCCCAGTTCAATCATCCTTGTTTCAGAGTTGCCTCGAAGTCATCCTCCAACATGCTTACTCCAATATTTCAATGAGGTGACCAGCAAATAGTCGTTGGTGTTCCACATTCAATTTCTGAAGTTCTTGTCAATCCCCCTTTTTCCAAATCAATTTTAAAAACAACCAGTTTGTTAGAATCCTGGTTGGCCACCAACAGCCAATTTCCCGAAGGATCAATATTAAAATCACGAGGAGTTTGCCCTCCGCACACTTGGAAAGCAACCAAGGAAAGTCGATTTTTATTCCCTTCAATAATTTCAAATACGGCAATAACATCTGCCCCCCGATTGGAAGCATATAAAAACCGCCCATTGGGGTGAATTCGAATGGCAGCCCCACCAAACTCCCCAGAGTAATCTGTCGGTATAACAGAGGCCTGCTGAACCAAATCGAAGCTGTTTTTGCTTTTCCGGAAAACAAAAATTTCTCCCGACAGCTCACTCAACAAGTAAAAGTAATTTGCCTGCTGATCGCTCACCAAATGTCTAGGCCCTGTTCCTCCGGGAAGGACTATATCCAACTCCGGATTTTCTTTCCACAAACTGTCGGACGAATTATACCGATAGACTTTCACCCGATCTATTCCCAGATCGACTAGCAAGAGCCCATCCTCGTCAAATGGATAAGCCATGTGAATGTGAGGACCTTCCTGCCGTTGCTGATTCAAACTTGCCCCATGATGCTGAATTTGTTGTTGACAAGGCGTCAGTGAGCCATCGTTCTGTATTGGAAATACCAAGCAATCACCCGACATGTAATTTGCAACGACTAGACTACCTTTTACAACCGCCAAGTGGCACGCATAGCCTCCGTCCAACTGCTGCGAGTTAATCGGCACCAATTCTCCCTGCATCCCAACCTTATATGCAAACACATGTGGCATCAACGCATGCAAAAGCTCCTCGACTGCATATAAATATTTTCCATCCTCAGAAAACGTCAGATAACTTGGATTCCGCAATGGGATGTAGTTATTGTGACTCAGCTCACCAGTTTCCGCATCAAAACCGAAACAGCCGATTCCCTGCCCAACAGGATTTGGAGCAGGGGAACCGTCTTGCGTATAACTTCCAATGTATAAGTTCATCACTTTGATGTAGTTCTTGAAGGACGAGGATCATATTGAATCGTATGATTCATATAAGCACCGTCAACATACAAATCAGCCCCATTGATATAACTTGCATAATCGCTTGCAAGAAAAGCCACCGACTTGGCAACATCACCTACATTTCCGATACGGCCTTGGGGAATCCATTTTTCAAATTTGTCGACGCCAAAACGTGCAATTTCTTCCCGATTCATTTCGGTCTCAATAGCACCCGGAGCGATCGAAACAACTCGGACGTTGCTTTCAGCCAACTCCAGTGAAAGACATTTGGAAAGCATCTTCAATCCAGCCTTTGCTGAGCAATAATGAGTCAAGCCTTTACGAGGTACACTGTCATGGATCGATGAAATATTAATAATGACACCTCCTCCACTCTTTTCCATCCGTTTCCCGGCTTCCTGTGCACAGAGAAATGGCCCTTTAAGATTGATATTCATGACACGATCCCATTCTGCTTCTTGCATATCCAGGACATGAATTACACTTTCACTTCCTGCATTATTCACCAAAATATCAATCCCTCCCAACTGCTGATCCAGAACCTTAAACATTTCCTGAACCTCAGAGGCAACCGACACATCCGCTTTTACAGGATAAGCCTTTACCGAGTAAGCTGCTTTTATTTCATCAACAACTTTTTCTGCTTTTTCCTTATTCCGGAAATAGTTCACCAAAACATCGGCACCACACGATGCCAGTTCCCGGCATATCTCGGCGCCAATTCCTTGGCTGCCTCCAGTAACCAACACCCTTTTGCCTGATAAATCAATTTTTTCCATACTTCATGCTCTTAGCTATTACATAATGCCATACTTGCGGAACGCCTCAACAGTACTCATGCCTTCTTGTAGTGCTTTCTTAACCACTTGCTCTCCACGAGCTTTTTCAATCGCACCCGAGAAAGCCTCCTCAGCAACTTCCTGAGGAACAACAAGTACCCCATCCCGATCGCCATAAATAATATCGCCCGGAGTAACCTTTATTCCTTCCAACTCGATTGGTACGCGGTAGTCAACAACCTTTCCCCGAGGACCTTGATCTTGTGCATAACCGCCGTAAGAGAAGGTTGGAAAATTCAGTTCAAGAATTTCGTTGGTATCTCTCGAATAACCATGCAAAACAGCTCCTGCTGCTCCAAGTTTAATTGCACGAGTACTCATCAGTCCACCCCAAAGTGCGTACCTTGGCGAAGCACCGGTACAGATATAAACTTCATTTGTTTGCAAGCTATCCAATGCTTCGAACATCAATCCAAAAGGCTTTTGCATCATTGGATTTTTAGTTACCGAAACAATCTCCTCAAAAACATCGGCTTCAAGCACAGGCATTGCTCTCCCAATCACTACGAAGTCGTCTCGTAACGGTTTAATTCCTGGTGAAAGGAATTGATGTTTGAAGTTGAGCTTATCTAAAATATCGCCTACCAAAGCGACAAATAATTCCTTTTTTGCAATGCTAAATAATTCACTATCGTCTTTCCAAATTGCCATTTTCGTCTCTTTTTAAAATGTGTTTAACTTTCCAATGATCGAATTGCCGCACTCAGCATGTCCAAACCAACCGCCTGACAAACACCCCACTTATTCTGCTCCTTCATTTTGGCTAAGTCCCATTGATACACTTCATCCGCCAGTCCCCAGTTTTTTCGGAACTGCTCGATGTAAAGCTTATCATTCTCGCGGCTTGTAAATTCAGGTTGAAATTGATTGGTTGCCTGATCGCGGGTTTGCCATATGGCCTCAACCGTAGCCTTGATGTTTTTGGTAAAGTCAATTTTTCCGAAATGGCCAATCTCTTGTCGGCTGACATATCGCATCATAATGCCACGCCCGGCAACATAATCATTGCCATGATTTGGTCCAAAGCTGGAAAGACAAGGAGCTTCACGAATAATTCCATCCTGTGCTCCGATCAAAGTCGTTTCAATTCCTTTACAAATTCGATGAATGATGGTTTCTGCTTTCTTTTCAAAAGCCCGAACATCAAAACCTTCACCTATTTTGTTCCTCTGCAACCATGCTGCAAGTTCATCTTTCATGGCAATCATGTCGGCCAGAGCCATCACCAGCATGCCTTGGTCGCCTGTCCAAACCCAACCTTCGGCCCATGGCGGATGAATCTTTTCCTTATAATCTGAGCCCTCAAAAAAGGCCATCGGTCTTTCCTGCACCAAAGCACTTTCCGCAGTGATTGACTTTAAATACTCATACTCATCCAGTTCAAACCATGCTTCGAACCATTTCCACTGCCGATAAGCCATATCCAGGTACTTCTCGTTATCTTCCAGCTTTTCATCAAGCGATAACCGGTAAATTCGCGTAGACAGCAGAAACAGCAGCACATTGGTCACCGTATTTTTTACACCACGGCTTTCACCAGCTGCATCGCCATTGCGGCAACCATGTGGGACCGGTTTTGCATCCGAGGTATTATCATAGGCTGTTTGCTTTTTATATTCCCAGCAAAGGTCCGTTGACAGCTTCAGGTATTTGTTTGCTAAATCGGTTTCATTCAGCTTTAACAGATGCTTTCTGGCATTAAGGGCCATAAGTCCCCACCATCCAAAATCATCGGCCCAAAGTGTTCCCGGATCGAAGCGAGCAAAGAAATCCAGATTTTCTTCCAACATACTTTTTACCGCATGCTGCATCTCTTTCACTTTTGGCTCCCCAGGCCAGCGCTGCTGAGCAGCATCAACAAAAGTCAAACATGCATCAAAGGTATTTCCCCGTTTCCAAAAGTCATTGAAATTCCAAACCTCAGCAAAACGGTTAAAAGCTTCAAAAGACCTTATTTTCAGCTGATCTTCGTAGCTGATTTTTGTTGTTTTATCGCATGAAACCCAAAATCCACCACATGATAGCAGGGCTGCTCCTTTTCCTGTATTCACTATAAATTTACGTCTATCCATTCTGTTTATTTTTTGTTTTCAACAAGCTATTTGCATCCGCTGAATTTTCCAGCAGTTCCGAAATTCGATTTACTAACTCAAGCATCGCCCTGCCATTATGATACGGACACTTCCAGGGATCGATTTTCCAATCGTTTCGATAGAAAGGAGAAGGATCATTTTCCGGCTCAACCACGTAAGCTTCACCAAGTCGACTCACTTTCGTAAACCACTCTCCGCGGTCATGATCAATTACAAACTGATCGATAAAACTCCAAGTCAGTTTCACTGTTTCCCAATAGCTTGAATCACCTGTTAATTGATATGAATTCATGAAGCCAACCAAGGCTTCTGCCTGCAACCACCAGTGCTTATTGGTTCGGATATGACTTCCCCAGCGAGTTGACTCCAGAAATACGCCGCCATCTTTATCGACACCAACTCGCAAAACAGCATCGGCCATTTTTAGGATTAAAGGCTTGATGCAAGCGAGTATTTCCTTATCCCCCAAAATCTCAGCAGCTTCCCAGATCATCCAGGAACCTTCAATCTCTTGACCGAAAGAGCATATTTCCTTCGAGCTTTCGGTCTCTTCAAATTCCGTTGTAAAAAACACGCCCAAATGCCCATCAGGTCGAATAATCCGATGAATAAAAAGCTCCAGTAGTTCAGTTAAGCGTCTCTTCACCAGCTCACTTTTCCAAACCTTATACACCGCCGCATAAGCTTCTAAAAGATGTAAGTGTGTATTCAATGACTTTGGCTCGTTATTGTCTGCCATCCGATTTTCGGTTATTGGCTCCCAGCCCCTCGTAAATGACTCTAGGTAACCGGGATTTACCGGATCTTTAGTTTTCGCATCAAGCAAAAGGAAGAACGTTTGAATTTCGCTAAGCAATTCCTCACTTGGTGCAAACTCGTAGTACTTGCAGAGTGAATAGATTACAAAAGCCTGCGCATAGGTATGCTTTACATCGCTTTCGACCTGATTTGACGACGAAAGCTCCATGAAAAAGCCACCAAACTCGTTATCTGCAAAATCCTCACGAATCACTCGGTACGCACGATGAGCCAGCGACTCATAAGCTTTCTCTGGATACTGTTTTGCTGCCGCAGAGAAAGTCCACAAAATTCGTGAATTCAATACACTCGTTTTATTGGCTGACAAAACAGGCTTATTATCCAAATCAACAGCCCCGTAAAAACCATGGCCTTTTTTTTCAACGCCATAGGCCATCCAATAAGCCAGAATATCATCGTGCAACTCTTTCTCAAAAATTTCTAAGTAACTAATTAGTTCCGATCGATCTATCATCATTCCTTCGTTTAGTAATTTCAGAAAATAAGCCTACTTGAGCTTGATCGTCTTTATTTCGTACTTGCCCAAGTCCAGTTTTACCGCACCTGAGCGATTACCCTTCAGTTTTGCCTTATTCTCCTCAATCAGATTGGTTTCATAAACGGTATCAAAAGCTTCCCAAAGTTTCAGTTTAGCTGTTGTTTGCTGACCATCAAGATTATAACACCGAACAACCATGCCATCCTCATTCTCAGCCTTTTTCATGGCTGTAACTACGATGTTATCCTGATCAATACTCAAAAAAGATCCTCTTTCGGGAAGTGGTGCATGTCGATATTTTTCGGGAGCTACAACGGCAAACAGTGCTTCGTTGCTCTCTTTTCCAAAGCGAAATCCATTTTTCCACCCGGGTTGATGAGATGTAATTGAGAATGAATATCGATGATCTCCTGTTTGATGGTAATCATTTCCCTCGCCATGACAACTTCTGCGCGAAGCCAGTAGAATTGGCTGAAGAATCGTTCCAGGCAAGTTTTTTCCTGTAGGATCAACGTAATCCATTCCTACCACGCTGGAAGAAAGTGTAACGCCAAACCCTGTCCCTGATGCATTGATCCAGTTTTCAATACCACGGGGATGCAGCTCTTTACAAGGTGTTTCATAACCATTCCCTGCAATGCCAGTCATCTCATCCTTGCCCACTTCAACAACACCAAAAGGCACTTCGTAGGCCACTTTACCATCATCCATTTTTAGCGGAAGAGCCATCCGGTATTCCCGGAACATGGTTCCATCCCAATTCTTCAGTTCAACATCAAAATCAACCTTTTTCACATTATTGTAAAAGGTTATCTGCAGCTCTGCCACCGCATTTCGGATGGGTTGTCGGTATCGAAATGAAGTATATACCGGTCCATCAGCAACAAGCTCCCAGGCTGTCGGATAATTTCCGGTTTTATCAAAACCATCCATGGAGACTTGCTGTACTTCAAAAAATTCACCAGCACCATTTCCTTCCGACTTGGTTGTAAAGATCTCCCCGGCTTTAAAAAACTGATCGTCAACCAACTCCTTATTGAGCTGTTTATCCAATAAGCTGGACAAACCGCCATCTGCCAACTGGGCTTCAAAAAAGTCATTTTCAAAAGTGGGATTAAACGTCAATGCAGGTTGATTTAGGGGCTCATCAGAAAATTGAGCATAATAGGTTTCATACCCGATAGAAGGCACGTTAGAAGCTACAAAACAAAGCTCTGCCGACTTTAAATAGCCATCTTTACGTTGAACAACCTGACTGAGTTGCACCGGAATTTCCGCTCCACTTTTCGAGAACAACCGAACGGACCGTGCAGTTTCTGCATCGAATTGCATACTTATTTGAACCGGGCTGGTTCGCTCCCAGCTAAGGCTGTTAAAAACCACAACCGGCACTCCTTTTCCTTGATCGGTTGCAACTTTTGATGCCAATGAATTTAAGGAGTTATCCAACAGATACTGAGCTTTGGCATGAGCATCGGCAAAGCGCGCCAGAAAAATATCATCGGTACTTTGCCCGCCTTTTCCGCCCCAACCATGATCCGGATATATTTTAGATTCCCAAGCTTGAGCGAATAAATCAACGGGATAGTTGGCGTAGGATTTCGACACTAAAACATCGGCCATCGCAAATTTTTCAGCAGCCGGAAGGAGCACATCAGCTTTTCGGCTATGATCCAGCGCCCAATGATGAGAAGGCCCATGAATATAAACCCAAACGTTAGGCCGTTCTCCCATAATCGAAGGGAGTTCTTTTGTTCCCTGGCGCATCTGGTCGAAAAACTTATCAAGTGTCGAAAATTTAATCTTCGGAATGCTCACCTCCAGACGTTCCCCATCTTCATTCTCGACGGTTGCCAGGTTGTTCCACAACTTCATAAATGGATCCAGGTTATGAACCGGTTTCGGATCCCAAATAAATTCGAAGTTTAAAACGGCCGGCATTACGGCCTTTTCTCCCGGAATGTAGTCGTACTCTGTTGTCCAGTACAAAGCTTGCTTGCCCAACTCCTTAATGGCCTCGTCGTCTTCCTTCCCCAGGACATTGTAAAAATCGATGTAATGTCCGGGAGAGTACGAAGTGACACTTGATCCATCCGGGCTTTTCCAATCAAACACTCCTCTTCCATGCCGACTGATAAACATGTTTTCCACCCCTGCTTTAGCGAGCAATTGTGGCATTTGCAAGCTCCTTCCCGGAACGTCCGAGTTATAGTAGGATGTTGCATTGTAGCCTTCAAACTCATTTTTCAACCACAACTTACCCAGGTAGAACTGTCTAGCAAGTGATTCGGAGAAATACATTTCCTCATAAGGCTGATTATGCGTTGCTCCAACGAGCATCCGCCCCTCTTTAAGCCGCTGAACAATCTCTTCTTTCTTATCCGGATGACGCGTAATGTACTCACGCATTATGGAAGCCTGCTCCACGTCCATCTCAAAGGCTGCTTCGTCACTTAAACGTTGAAGGAAGGGCGTGATCCACTGCGTATCGCGCATAACCACACATTTTTCAATTTCATCAATCCACCCCAGATCCTGATGAGTTGTCAACGAAAGAAGCACTTCCCCTCCAGCAAGAGCAGAATTTGAAACGTCTTTCAAAACCTTGAAGGTTTCATTCGTAACTTTTACAACCTGATGTTCCTGGGCTTTCCCACTCATTCCAAACAGGGAAAATGCCACGACCAAAAGCTTAACTTTTATTAAAAACGAATTTCTAAACATAGCACTATTCTTATTTCATACTTTCCAGCGTTTTTCCTTTCATTTCCATCAAGTATTTCTTGAAAACGAAAAAGCTTAGAAAGGTCATAATTGAGTAAAAGATAAATACATAACCAACACCTTTCGATCCGGAGAACAAGCCAATAACAACTGGAAACAGAAAGGTGGTTAGTCCGTTAAAAAACCAATGAGAAAATGATCCGGCAGAAGCTCCTCGTGCCCGAATGTTGTTTGGAAAAATCTCGGAAAGAATCACCCAAATGACTGCCCCCTGCGATGAAGCAAAAAAGGCAATAAAGCAGATTAACGAGACAAGCAACATCCAGGAGCTAAAAGCATCAGATAAATAAGCATAGGCAAACAAGCCTAAAAAGAAAGCCATGCCCAATGTTCCGGTGAGTAAAAGCTTTCGCCTTCCAATCTTATCAATAAGCCGCATCGCCAAAATTGTAAAGATGAGATTTACCAAACCAATAAGCACCGTCTGCCCGATTGCCGAATCTGTCGAGAAGCCCGCCGACCGAAAGATATCGGTTGCATAATACATGATGATATTAATCCCCGTAAATTGGTTGAACATGCCAACGGCAATCCCAATAATCAACAATTTTGAGTAGTCCTTTTTAAAGAGAACCGAAAACTTTTGAACAGCTTTTTTATCAATTGTTTTTTGAATCTCCTCGACCAATTTTTCGCTGTCTGCTTCCGGATTTAAATGCTTAAAGACTTCAATTGCTTCTTCTCGTTTCCCTTCTTTTATTAGCCAACGAGGACTTCGATCGATGAAAAAGAGGAGCACGTAAAAAACGATCGCTGGCAATCCCATGGACAGCATCATGTAGCGCCAATTCTTTTCGCCGGTATTGATCAGCAAATAGTCCGTGAAGAATGCAAATAAAATTCCTACAACCACTGCCAACTGAAAAGAAACAGTTAGCCGCCCCCGGTATTCAGCCGGAGAGATTTCGGAAATATACATGGGAGAAATAACGGAAGCACCACCAACTGCAATTCCTCCAATAAAACGAAAAATAATAAACGCCTGAATGTTTGCGGCAAAGCCTGTACCAATAGCCGAGATTAAAAACAATAAAGCCAATACACGAAGAAGCGTTCGCCGTCCAAAGCGGTCTGCTGGTCTTCCAGCAGCCAAAGCTCCCACAATACACCCAACAAGAGCAGCACTTACAGTTGCTCCTTTCATGGCATCTGTCAGGCTAAAAAACTGGGTTATAAATGGAAGAGCTCCATTTATAACTGCCGTTTCAAATCCAAAAAGCAAACCTCCAAATGATGCAGTGAGCGTCGTAATAATCAGTTTCCGTGTCATCTTTTTCCGTTTAGTTTTATTTTAATTCCAGCTTGTAAGTTTCAATCGCACTTCCTTTCAACTTAGCTTTAAATTCATTGGCTGTGTGAGGCACCAAGGTTGGTGCTTCTTCAATTAAGTTGGTCTGATAAACGGCTTCAGCATTCCAATTGGTAGTCACTGAAACCTCCTTATTTTGCCGCTCCACTTCAAGGATTCGAAGCACAACGTTATCGTCATTTTCAGCTTTCTTTAGTGCTGTAATTTTCGTCAAGGCATCAGAAGTTGTCACAAAGCCTTTTTCAATTGGGAGTGCTCCTTGCTGCTTGCCCTCCCGCTGCACAACATGAAAAGGGTGATTTTCTTCAACCCCAAAATGATAGCCGTTTTTCCAACCTGGCTCATGTGAGTTTAGAGAAAACTTAAACTGATGCGCTCCTGTTTGATGATACCAGTTTCCCAGCCCATGACAACTTTTATGCGTTGATAGCAGCACGAAATTCAAGATGGTATAGTCCGCTTTTTCCCGCGTCGGATCAACCCAATCGGCAGTCACAACATTGGTTGATATAGTGACCCCAGCTTGCGAATCGCTTGCGGTCATAAAGTTTTGAATCTCCCTCGGACGTATTTCTGCCGGCTTCTGCCAATAAGTTCCACCCCAAGCCCATCCTTTCGGACGCTGAGTCATTTCATCCTTCCCAACATGAATCATCCCCATAGGAACATCATAGGAAACCTGCGCATCTTCTTTCATATTCAGCGGGAAAGCAGCCCGAATTTGCCGATTATGCCTTCCACTCCAATCGGGGATGTTGTACTCAAAATCAATCTGTTTTTTCTGATGATAGACGGTTATCTTTTGAATAACTTTGAAATCTGCCATTTGGTAAGAAGCTTGAAAAACGGAGAAAATATCACCATTTACAACCTGCTCCCACTGTACACTTTTCTGATGAAGCTCTTCAAAATCTGTCAGGTTTGGTTCAGTTACCTGGACAAATTCGCCAGCACCATGGCCGTCGTAGCCCATGTAAAGTAAGTCACCCGCAGCAAAACGAGTTGAATTGATCATCTCCTTCTCCAATTGCTTGTCATACAAGCTTGTTATTCCGCCATTTCCAAAAGTGATCTTGTAGAAATCATTTTCACAATAGTTGGATGTAACTTCCAAAACTTCAGCCTTTTTCCTCTCCTGTTTTAACTGATAAGTTTTATAGCCAATCGATGGAACATTTTCGACCTGAAACACCAGTTCCTGATTTTCTACGATTTGAGCAGGAACAATTTCTCCATCAGGAGCTACCAAAACCCAATTATCTCCTTTTAATCCGGAAATATCCACTTTGGCAGTCCCATTCCGGGGCCACGACAAATCATTGTAAACAATTACGTTATACTTATTGGGCAAGCTCACTTTGTCCGATATATTTTCCAATGCCGTCCGAAGAATCTTTTGACCTATTTCATTGCCTTGCTCCAACGAAGCCTGAAAAATGCTGTCGGTAATTGCTCCGTTTTTACCTCCCCATCCGTGATCCGGATAAATTGATTTATACCAGGCTTCAAACAATTCTTTCTGAGGATATTCCTCAAAGCTATTCTCTAATAAACTATTAATTGTGCTAAACGTTTCTGCAGCTGGCACATTTACCGCAGCTTGTTTCTTTGCTTTAATAGCCTCGTAATGTGCTGCACCATGAATATACACCCAAAGGTTTGGGCGTTCTCCAGAGATTGAATCAAAACGAGCTTCGGGTGTGTTGATCTCATTCAGAAACTCATCGGCCGTTGAATGTTGTATTTGTGGAATACCCGCTTTTGACTTGCTGGCAATCTTGTTCCATTCTCCAATGACCTCCTCGTAATACTTGGGACCACCGGCATCAGTACTAATAACCAGAGCATAATGAGGAGGCAAATGATGCTCCTGATAATAGTCGTTCCAGTTCTTTAACACCTGATTTAACTTCTGAAGTGCAGTAATCGCATCTTCTTCCAAGTATTTATAAATAAGCAAAGACCATCCATAATTACCCGGGCTGTAGGTCAAAATTTTTGATCCATCCGGACTGTGCCAGTTGTAAAAACCCTCTTTCATTCTGGAAACGAACAAATAATCAATGCCTGCTTTGCTTAGTATTTGTGGTACCTGAATCGATCGGCCAGGAACATCAATGTTGTAGGCAACTTTAGCATCCATCCCCGGCAAATTGTCCTTGATCCACTTGCGTCCGAGATAAGTTTGTCTGACCAACTGCTCGTCGGACTCCAATCCTTCGTAAGGCTGCGTAAAAGTTGCTCCCCACTCAAAGTTCCCCGATTGATAGGACTTGATAATTCGTTGCTGTTCATTGGGTGCATCTTCAATCGCTTCCATCAAATTAAGGCTCTGCTCCATCTCAAATTTAAACTCGGGATGTTCATCAATCAAGTCAAGAGCAGGAAGCACAATATCATGAACGCGCTCATGCCGGCACGAGTCTGGCGTATTCATCCAGGCAATATCCTGGTGGGAAGAACAAATAACATGAATCCGTCCATTTTTGAAATACCCCCAATCATCGGAAACTAAGGGAGTAAATAGTTGTTGATGACTCATTTTCTGCGATGCAGATGTGAACTGGATTTTTTCCGGCTGCCCAATTACCGGCAACCAAAGCCAGGTTGTATCATGCTGCTGAGTGAAACCAGTACGATAACCACGATCAAAAA
The DNA here is from genome assembly GCF_947495665.1 of uncultured Sunxiuqinia sp. Lineage (GTDB taxonomy): Bacteria > Bacteroidota > Bacteroidia > Bacteroidales > Prolixibacteraceae > Sunxiuqinia > Sunxiuqinia rutila. Next base: position 161,137 of record NZ_CANLZV010000002.1, on the reverse strand, counting down.
TCAACTGGTCATATCCTTTGACTGATGCTGATTCAACGCTGGCTTTAGCTAGCAGAACACCATCAGCATACTTGGTTTGATAAGGTTTATGATAGTTAAATACCACAGTCTTATTTTGGGCAATTAATGGACTGGCATTAACAGCAACCAGCAATACCATAAATGTCTTTAAAAAGATTGTTTTCATTTTTTATACGTTTTGAATCAAAATATCAGAACCAATACAATACGTCTTACCTCATTCTCCCATGTTTTCCAGCTCTCAGATTTCGACGTTTTTTTTCTTCACTTCTATTGCTAAACCGATTTAGCAATTAGTCAAAAAAATTCTACCCTCCACAGGATTTCCGAACGACAAAATCAGTTTTAAGAACAAGCTGTTTGTTTGTTTCATTTTCTCTCATCGTATCCAACAAGATATTAACAGCCCGATCTCCAATTTCATCAACAGGCTGAATGACACAGGTCATAGGCGGTTCAATTAAGTCGAATGCGTTCATCTGATCGTAGCTCACTACTGCAACATCAGCAGGTACCGACAAGCCTTTCTTTTTTAGACTACGCAGTCCTGCTGCAGTTAAATAGTGTGTTGCAAACACAATCCCATCAACTTTCGGCTCTGCCTCAACCAAATGAGCAATTGCCTGGCTCATTTCCACTTCATAGGACTCCGGACTAACTTCCTGAATAAATGATGACTCCACAGGAAGTCCATGTTTTTTCATTGCTTGTAAATATCCCTCTGTTCGCTGATGGATAGCTTCCAAATCTGATTGTAAAGAAACATAGCCAATTCGCGTTCTTCCCTGTTTGACGAGCTGATCGACAGCGCTAACAACTCCGCCAGCATTGTCCACAATAACAAAATTGGTTTCAATCTCAGGATAATGCCTATCGATCAATACAAAAGGAAAATTCATCTTCTTCAATCGTTTAATCTCTTCTTGATTTTTCTGAGTTGAAGCGATGATCAATCCATCGATTTGCCGATCCAACATCGTTTGAATAAGTTCTTTTTCCCGATCCGGATTTTCTCCTGAGCTACTGTACACAACCGTGTAGCCCGATAACCTGGCCTTTTGCTCTATCCGGCTTGCAATACGGGCGTAAAAGTTGTCCGAGATATTCGGAATAATCAAACCAACCATTTCACTTTTCCCCCGGCTAAGTCCCCGGGCAAACTGATTTGGACGGTAATTGTGCAACTTTGCATAGTTCTTTATCTTCTCCTGAGTTTCCTTACGAATCCTTTTTTCATCTCCCCGCCCATTCAACACGAGTGAAACAGTTGCCTTGGACAATTTTAATTCTTCAGCTATATCTTGTATTGAAATCTTTCTCATTTTACAGATTTGCCAAATCGGTTTGGCTTTTTTAGTTTTAAAAATGGCACGAAGCCATTTCTCTTATTCATCTCAACAAAGAAAGTTAAAATTTATACCGAAAAATGCATCCGTTTAATGTTGTAAAACACTGTTTTTCGCCAAGTGAAAATACAATTAATTTCTTTCTCTATTCTAGCTATAGTAACTAATCTTCCGACTTAAGAAGAGGAATATCGAGGCAAGTTAGTACCTCGTTTTCCGAATCGTTGTCTTCGGCCAATAGGTATAACTTGTCATTGGCATTCAATACGGTCGCTCCATGCGGTGTAATGTAGTTCTCCTCTCTTTTAATAATTGCTATTAAGGACGTTTTGGGAAGCCCGATTTGGACAATTTGCTTCCCAACAACCGAGCTTGTTGCTGGGATTACCACCTCTCTCAACTTGGACTTGATGCTGTCGTTTAATTCCAAATCGGTTTGTGTTCTGGGCTTTAAGTTTTCGGGCAAAGTTAGCCCCAACCATTTGGCAACAACCAAAAGAGTTGTTCCCTGAATTAAAACCGAAGTAATTGAAATAAAGAAAACGATATTGAAAATAGCATGCGCTTTTTCGGCTCCATAAATCAGCGGATAGGTAGCCAACACAATTGGAACGGCTCCTCTAAGCCCAACCCAGGAGATAAACCAACGACTTCGCTTTTGGATCTTGAATGGGATCAAACTAATAAAAACACTAAGTGGCCGAGCTACAAAAATTAAGACCATGGAAATTACCAAACCAATTCCTGCAAAAGGGATTATTTGTTTTGGAAAGACCAGTAATCCGAGCGTAAGGAACAGAATAATCTGCATCAGCCAAGCAAAGCTGTCAAACGATTTTAGAATTGACTTTTTATGTATCAATTCTTGATTTCCAAGAAATACAGCTGAGATGTATACAGCCAGAAAGCCGTTCCCTCCAATAAAATTGGTCGCCGAAAAACTAAAAAACATGATTGCAATAACTAAAACGATGTACAAGCCCTCGTAAACCAGCTCTATCCGGTTAATCACAATGCTCCCCAGTTTACCAATTACTAAACCCAAAATACCACCTAGCAAAAGTTGCTGCAGAAGCATCGGGAAAATAGACAACAAACTAGCCTCTTGGTTAACTACAATGCCTGTAAAAACGATCGTTAAAATATAAGCCATGGGGTCGTTACTACCACTTTCCAGCTCCAAAGTTGGTCGTAGGTTTCCTTTCAGGGCCAGATTTTTAGATCGGAGTATGGAAAACACAGCTGCCGAATCAGTTGATGAAACGATGGAACCAAGTAGCAGACCTTCATAAATTGAGAAATCGGTGACCGCCCAAACAAATACCCCTAAAAAACCAGCGGTAAGCATCACCCCCAAGGTGGAGAGCGTGATCCCCTGCCCTAAAACTGGCTTGACGGATCGCAATTTGTTTTTAATTGAATGGTGTTGTACTCTTAGTGTAAGAAATATTCTTTAATATTGTTATAGGTGATTTATCGCCCCCACAAGAAATACCACCGACCTGGATATGCAACAAAAACTGTACGGCCAGTTAAGAAGCACACCGCTGCCCTCTGCTTATCGGCCACTTGCCTGTATCCGTTTATTATTTTGTGTCTTAAACTCAAATGCCTACTTCTTTTGTTATACCAGGTTTCAGTCCAGCAAAACAAGATTAGTTTAGCATGTTCCTGATCAAAGAATCTTTGGTGATAAACCAGTTCAACTTTAATTGTTTTAAAGAAGCTCTAGGCAACAGATACCCAATGCACATGGCTGCTTTGATGTGGTCGCTAATAATGACCTTTTTCAGTCGTCAGCAGCCTTTCCGGTCCTTGATGAATTGTGCGCGTAAAGCATACAATTGTGAAATGGAATTTACCGGCGACTTCCTTCAAATTTCATTTCACAATGGACACCCTTGTCTCAGGCTAACACTTCCCTCCATCAAGGCAGGTTCCCTAGAGTTATCGCTCATGCTGAGCGAACATAAAAAAAGGTGCAACGAAACTGTGTTCCGCTGCACCTTTCTCAAAAATCCTGCAAAAGCAGGTATTAACTATTTTCGTCGCTGATAATTTGGCTTTTCAGTACTAAAGAAGTCATTGTATTCCTGAAAAAACTCAACACCCAACATTTCTGGCAAAGCTGCTAAACCAAGCAACATGCATGCATAATCAACACCTTCAACTTTTGAAGGACGCCAATTCAAATCGCTGTAGCTGTATTTCCAAAGGATATAATCACCACCATCGGAGATACCTTCACGAGCTGGCAAAGCCATTTTCCCTAATCCACGTGGATCGCGATACATCGCTATCAGATCTTTACGAACTAAATCCGGCAATACAGGTGAATACCCCGCCAGAGCACTCAAGGCTACGTTCATTCCTTTATTTCTATCGCGCTTAGTTCCCACATCTTTGAGAGCACAAATACGATCCACGCAATAGCCTTCCTCTAACTTTCCTTCTCGTTCACGTAGACCAACACCTGCCGTTGTACCCCATTCGTAGGGCTGTTTACCCATGTCATCCAAATCAGTTCTGTCGTGCCACCAGGCACGATCGGCCAAGGCGGCCTGACGCATGGCTTCCTGATACCATTTACTGGTAGAAAATTCATGCACAAAAATATAGTTAAACATGAAGGTAAAATTCGAGGTAAATTCACGTGTCACCTTTAGATCTGTCGGCACTTTAAATGTGTCTCCCGAGCGCGATGTATAGGTTGCATACGGGAGGTTTTCTGGCGTTCCATACCATTCGTTCCACAGTTTATTTGCCGGATCATTTTTCCTTTTTGCCTGATTTTTAGCCATCCATGCTACAAGCATATATTCATTGTAAGGCAATGTCCAATTTCCTGCCGGCGAACCATCAGTCTTCATTTTCAACGAAATTTGCCCCTTGGTCCAATCTCCCACAAACAACGACTGATTAACCATATTAAATAGTTCATCGGCATATTTTGCTATCTGCTCATTAGCGTTAAAATAACGTTTGGCAAACAATACCCCTCCAAGCATCAAATCAGTATCAATAGGACTCCAGTCTTGTCCCATGGCCTTACCTGTTTCGATATCGTAAAAATGAATAAAACAGTTCTCTGCAGTCCGTTCTAATTTGATTCTTTTATCATTATGGCCCAATACCGACTCTAGTGTTTCAACGATCTCCTCTTCGGCCGATGTTGTCCATCCCATTTCGGTTGCAACGCATTGGGCAACCAGCCCCATACCAATATTGGCTGCCGAACCGCGGTTGGTTTCGCCATGGGTACTCACAAAATCATGGTACAGTCCATTGTCAGCGCGGAGCATTTGATAAAACTTTACGGTGTTATGCAATAGTTCTTCTATAATTTCCTGATCGTTTTTTTGAGCTTTTGCACTCCAAACCATCATTGTCGCAACAAGTATCAGAATTAGTTTTTTCATCTGTCTATAATTTATTTTTCAATGGTTCTATGCTACTTGCCAAATCCAATCATACTCGTGTGGGAGTTTATTGCTCATGGCTCGTATCACACTATCCTTTTCTCTCTATTACTTAACCTGTATCGGTTTGGTGTAACTTGAAACACCATTCTCGCTAAAGGCTTCAATGGAAAAATAATATTCCGTATCGCGGTCTAAACAACGCATAAAATGCTCGGTGTCCTCATAGATTAGCCAAGATTGATACAGCTTATCGGGTGCAACTCCCCAGCGGATGTTATAGCCCTGTGCCCCTTTTACCGGCGACCATTTGAGCGTAATGTTTCTTCTGTCCTCTTCGCGTTGAACTGTAAATCCCTTAACAGCAGATGGCTTTTTACCAAATCCTTTACCAAAAACCCTTATTTCAGATATGGCTAAGTTTTTACCAGGGACTTTTACGTTATTGTAACGTACATATCGGGCTTCAACAGGCTGGTTCAATACAATGTATGCGTTGGGTGCATCTTTATAGCTATTGCTTCTATCTACTACAGTTTGCCATTCTTTCCCATCGTTGGATACTTCTATGGTAAACTGATGACGCAAGCCTTCGGTACGTGTATAAATACCTGACTCGTGATCGTGATAATTTAGTTGAAACGCATAAATTTTCCCCGGAGCACGCATCTGAATTTGCACCCACTGTTGATCGTCATTCGCATTGGCCACCCAAAACGACTTTGGACTTTCGTCAGTTAAAACATTTGACACAATCTGTCCTTCGGCAGTTTTCTCCACTGGCATCTCCGTAATATCATAATTGCCATCGGTTGATGTACTTTTCTTAATTTGCATCATAGCGGATGACACCGTTGTTTTACCTTTATATGAAAGCAACATCCAACCACAATGCTCACCAGCTTTGGTTGGATGATTTGGTGCATACCGTGGATAATCACCATAGTGGGTATTGGAATACATCAGGTCTTCATCATCGAAGTAGGTTGGGAACATACACAAACGTCTTTCCCAATGCGAATTAGAAGCCAAGGCCATGGTGGCAAAGTGCCAATATTGATTGTTCGTTTGCTTCACGGTGATGCCGTGGCCAGCTCCGTTGGTAAATCCTCCCGGTTTAAAGCACATGGGATTATTCTTCATATATTTAAATGGACCAAGAGGTGTTTCTCCCACGTATGCACCATCCCCATATACGTTAAACTGCGTACCAGGAGCCGCATATTGCAAGTAGTATTTACCATTGTGTTTGGTCATGGAAGCACCTTCCATATACCCCTCCTTTAACGTTGGGTGAAAGTTATTTTCGCCAAACTGCTCCCAACCATGCTCTTCCTCTACCAGGTTAATCAAATCTTTCGTTACACCAGTTTCAAGCATGCGATCATCTTTATTCAGCATCTTAACACGCAGAGGATGCACGTTTGAGGAGCCCCAGTATAAATAGGTTTTACCATCATCGTCGATAAACAATTCCGAATCCTGGATATTCTTGGAAATTGAAGCCGTAGGCGTCCATGTACCACTTTTCGGATCGTCGGAATACAGTATACTTCCGTAACCAGCGGGGTCTCCTGCAAAATACAATACAGAATCCTTATAGTTGAATGCGGTAGGTGCGTTACAGCCTTCAAAAAACCACTGTGCAGGCTTTATGAACTCCCAATTCACCAGGTCGGTTGAATGCCAATAACCGAATGAACGGGTTACAAACATGTAATATTCTCCACGAAACTCAACGACGGCCGGATCGGCGCCTGAGCGGTAAGAAATATTTCGGCTGGAATTGTAAACCATGTAGGTATAGTCAATATCCAACGGATTACAATACGTTTGAGGTACAACCTCTTGCGCCTTCAATAGGGTCGTAACAAACATTAAAGCCCCAATCAAAGCGTATGTCAATTTATTCATTAGTTTTCTTTTTGATTATTAAACATCCATTTTAATAGTTTAGGTTCCGCAAGTGCCTTATCCCAACTGTTATGATTCGTATTTGGGTAACTGGTATAACGAGTTCGTCTATTCCCTTTACGCACTGTTTTGTATACCTCATAAGAGTAGTGATGTGGCACCACATCGTCGGCCTCACCATGAAAGAACCAAATTGGCAGGTGCTTATAATTATCGGTAATGCGAAAATCATGTCCCCCACAAATTACGGCAGCTGCGGCATATTTTTCTGGCCAGCGGTGTAAAAATTCAAGGGTACCAATACCTCCCATTGAGATGCCCATAATATAGACCCGATTTTTATCGACAGATGGGGTCTCCATATACTCTTCTACCAGTAAATTAACCATTTCAGCCGGACGCGGAGCCACTTTACTCACGGGGAAATTAAATACCCAATTTTGCTGCGCATCCTTATGTTTCGTACGGGCTGTCCACATCGTATCCACCGGACACTGAGGAAAAATGACAATGGCCGGGTATTTTTTGCGAAGCTTTTCATTCAAAAACAGATCGCCACCTAAATTTAGCTGACGCTCATTATCACTTCCCCGCTCTCCTGCTCCGTGCAGAAACAACACAACAGGGTATTGCTTGTTTTCGTCGTAATTCTGAGGATACAGAATACGGTAATTTAAGGTATCTCCGTTTTCTATAAAAGTCCTCTTTTTATAGGCAGCGTAATCCTGAGCCAACACGGATTCAACATGAATAACACAAGCGATCAATGCCAGACTGAGTATCATTTTTAAATTCATGTGTTTCAATTTAATTATTTATTATGCAGATATATTAAGGCCTCACTTTCCAAATACCCAGCTCTGGCCCCCACTACCCTAAGCGTATCTCCGTGCTTAAGTTGAACAGGATGGGTATAATACCTCCAATGTGATAGTTTATTACCATCACCATTCACCTGATAAACCATGGATGAACCTTTCGTTGAACAGCTTAACCGAATGGTATTGCCCTTTCGAATAATCGCCGGTTTATCCACACGTAAAGTTTTCACATTACCGATGGAATCGATCAACTCATATTCGGTTAGTTCTTTGAAGGGCCAATAGTTTTCCTCAACCTGATCAGCCAGATTTCTCATTTTATGCAGCTGATCGGCATAAGTTGAGTCTGTACCCAGGTTATGCATCTCATGCACATCCTCAGTCGTATGGTATAGTTCTTCTTTAGGCCGAGGATAGATAAACCACGATGCTTGCGCGGGCGTTAGTTGATCTTTATTTCCCAGCATCCGGCGCATCGAAGGTATGTTATAACGAAAACCTACATCCAGGTATTCCGGCTGATGTGGCAAGTAATTACGCACATATCGAAAGTGTTTATCACGCACACTTAGTTGTTTGTCGTATCGCGCATCCATACGCTCACGAATGGAAAATACAAAATCCCGTCCCGTATTGGTTTGAAAATCTCCCATAAAAGCTTTTCCATCCATATACTCTGGTGGTTCAATACCGGCCAGTGATAATATCGTTGGAGGGATATCGGCCATATTGAGCATCCGCTCATCCACGCTCCCGCGATCTTTTCCATCAGGGAAAACAACAATGAATGGAATTCTCGTCCCACGCTCGTATACCGAACGCTTTTGTCGAGGCATTGGGCCACCATTATCCGACATAAAAATGATAATCGTGTTCTTGTCCAGGCCAGCCTTCTTTATTTTCAATAGTTCTTGCTTGACGCGTTGGTCCATCCTGTAGATGTTGCTGTACATTACAGCCAAATCTTTCTTTCCAACAGAATCATTCAACAAATAAGGAGGTGCTGCAACCCAGTCGGCCGTTACCCAAAGTGTATCATCCTTGCTTTCCCAAAGCTTTTGCTCGTGTGACTCCAGATAGGTAAAGACCGAGAAGAAGGGTTGGCCCTTAGACCGGTGTTCCCATGTTGCATTATGATGACACTCATCCCAAAAAGTAAGCTGATTAGCAAACTGATAATCCTTTTTTCGATTATTGGTGCAAAAATAGCCTGCTTCGCGCAAATATTCCGTAAACGCCTTCATCCCTTCAGGTAAAACAACCTGGTAGGCGGGCATCCGAAAAGGATGTGCTTTGGGGCCACCACCGGTGCGCATATGATTGGCTCCAATGGATGTTGGAAACATACCCGTCATCAGAGCAGCCCGTGAGGGAGCACACACTCCCACAGGCGAATACATACTGCTAAACCGAATGCCTTGCTCTGCCAAACCATCAATGGTTGGACTCTTGGCTGTTGTGTCGCCATAACAGCCAAGATATGGATTAATGTCTTCAGCTATAAGTAATAGGATATTGGGTTTATTTCTAGCAACCACCTGAGTTATGCCCATCTGTAAGAGCACCACTACCAGTGATATTTTCCAAAAACTATTATTCTGCATATCGATTTAATTTACATATGCTTACTGCAAATATTTTTGAGGCACCTGGTATTGGTGAATCAGTTTTTCCAGTTCGGCATGTAATTCAAGCTGAATGTCATTATATTCGGCTAATCCGTACACGTTGTTCATTTCGGTTGGATCGGCTTTTAAATCATACATTTCCCAAACATTATCCTTGTAGAAATGAATGAGCTTATAATGGCCCATTTTCACCCCGTTATGTGCTTTCACACTATGAAAACCAGGGTACTCATAGTAATGGTAATACAGTGATTTCCGCCAGGGTTCTGCCGTTGGGGTTCCATCAATTAATGGCAGCAATGAATGTCCCTGCATTTCTTCCGGAGCATTCACACCAGCCATATCCAGAAATGTGGGTGCAAAATCAATATTTTGCGTCATCGCTTCCACTTTTTGTCCTTGCTTGGGGGCAAATGGGTCGCGGATAATTAAAGGCATACGGAAGGATTCCTCATACATCCATCGCTTGTCAAACCAACCATGCTCTCCCAGATAAAAGCCCTGATCGGATGTGTAAACGACGATGGTATTCTCCAGCAGTCCTTTTTCTTCAAGATAGTCATAAATCTCTCCCACACTATCGTCAATTGACCGAACACAAGCCAGGTAATCCTGCAAATAACGCTGCAACTTCCAAATGGCCTTTTCTTTATCCGTGCGTTCGGTCTGGTAAAAATCATCATTGCGTTCACGATAAGCTTCTAGAAATGTTTGTCGCTCTTCATCGGTCATCCGACCAAAGAAAACCTGTGGCCAACGGTCGTAAAGTAACTGATCACTGCCCACACCATCAACCATTTTCAGATCGTGGCCTTCGTAGGCATGTTGGTAAATATTCATTTCCTGAACCTTAGCCGCTTCGCGACCTTCGTAATTATCGAAGTAGTTATCGGGCACAGGAAATTCGGTATTCTCAAACAAGCGGTAATATTTTTCATCAGGAATCCAGTTCCGATGAGGAGCCTTATGCTGCATCATTAAAAAGAACGGCTTGCTTTCGTCGCGCTCATCGAGCCACTTTTTAGTGAAATCCGTAATCAGGTTGGTTACATATCCCATGAACTGCTGCACCGTATCCTTAGTCACAAAATCAGGGTTATTGTACTCGCCCTGATCATTCAGAATCTGATAGTGATCGAATCCGACCGGACGCGTATTCAGGTGCCACTTGCCAATAATAGCTGTTTGGTACCCATTGGCTTGCAAAATATTGGCAACCGTTGGCTGATGCCCATTAAATTTGGTATTGTCATTTCGCATCAAACCATTGGCGTGCGAGTGTTTTCCGGTAAGAATAGTTGCCCGACTGGGGCCACAAATCGAGTTGGCACAGTAATTCTCGGTGAACAACGCACCTTCGTTGGCCAGGCGGTCAATGTTGGGTGTAGGCGCCAGTTTGGTAATTGGGTGACCATAAGCACCTATTGCCTGCAGCGCGTGATCATCCGATATAATATAAAGAATATTGGGCTTGGCACTTTTTCTATCTTTCGACGTGATGCCGCATGAAGCTAGCAGAGCCACATTGAAGGATAGAAGTATTGTTTTTGAAAAGTATCGCATAATGTTTTTGCTTTACGTGGTAATATCTTATATAAAAAAAGCCCCTTGCGGGGCTTCCCTCAATTAATTGTATTTGAAGTTTGCATGATTTGATTCGTCAGCTGAGCTTGCCCCAATCCACAGATTAAAATCACCGGATTCAGCAATCGGCTTAAGATCTAAACCGAGGAACTCAATGGTCTTTTCATCGATGGTAAACTCAATGGTTTTCCGTTCGCCTTTTTTAAGGGCCACTTTATGGAAATCTTTAAGCTCTTTAACCGGACGGGTTACCGAGGCTGTGATATCCTGAATGTACAACTGGACAATTTCTTCTCCATCAAAATTACCCGTATTGGCAACTTCCACGGAGGCCTTAATCGATCCTCCTTTAGAGAAGGAGTCTTTATCCAACTTCAAGTTACTGTACTCAAAACTTGTATAGGATAAACCATATCCAAAAGGATACAATGGCGTGTTCTCCACATCGATGTATGATGAACGATAATCTGCCGGACGCTCTGAGTTATATGGACGTCCCGTATTTTTTGCATTGTAGAAAATAGGTATCTGACCAACGTTACGAGGGAAAGTCATTACCAATTTTGCTGATGGGTTGTAATCTCCCGCTATAACATCCGCCACGGCATGACCGGCCATAATACCAGGAAACCAGGCTTCAACAATAGCATCCACATTTTCAGCTTCCCATGATAAATCCAACGGACGTCCGTTGAATAATACCAGCACAATTGGCTTACCTGTCTTTTTCAGTTCTTTTAGCAGTTCGCGCTGATTTCCGGGTAAAGTAATATCTGTACGACTAGCTGCTTCTCCTGACCAGTGAAAGTTTTCTCCCATTGCGACCAAAATCACATCGCTGTTACGAGCGACTCGAACAGCTTTGGCAAAACCGCTTCTATCAGCACTATTAACAGGCGTTATTTTTTGTGTTCTCCGATCGAGTAAAGGCAATTTAGTACCTTCAGCATAGTTAAATTTGACGTTGGAACCAGCATATTTAGCATTTAAGCCTTCGCGTAAGGTTACCGATTTTTTGCGGTCGCCTTTCATGGCCCATTCTCCATTCAGGCTTTCACGCTCATCAACAAACGGTCCGATCAAAGCAACACGTTTAGCTGACTTTTTATCTAATGGAAGAACATTGTTCTCATTCTTCAACAGGACAATGGATCCTTGAGCAGCTTTATGCGCTAACTCCAGCTTGTCTTGGCTCATTATTTCTTCTTTCTCGCGCTGTGCATCGCAATAACGATAAGGGTCATCGAACAGTCCCAGTAAAAATTTCATCTCCAAAATACGGGCAACGGCAACATCAATCTGCGCCTCTGAAACTTTGCCTTCTTCCACTAATTCACGCAAATACCCAACAAAGGCCTCGCTAATCATATCCATGTCAATGCCGGCATTTAAGCTCAGTTCTGCTCCATGTTTCAAATCTTGTGCGTACCCATGGGCAATCAGCTCCATGATTGCTGTATAGTCGGTTACAACCAACCCTTTAAAATCCCATTGCTTGCGTAAAATATCGGTATATAAGTATTTGTTACCGGTGCATGGAACGCCGTTTAAATCGTTAAAAGCGGTCATAAAGGAACCAACGCCTTCGTTGATGGCTGCTTGAAAAGGAGGGAAATAAGTTTCATGCAATGTGTGCTCCGAGATATCCGTGGTGTGATAATCGCGGCCTGCCTGTGCAGCTCCATAAGCTACAAAATGCTTGGCACAAGCAATCATGGTGTTTCCTTTATCTAGCCCGGTATAATTATCAATTCCCTGAAAACCTCTTACACGGGCCTGAGCCACTAAAGACCCCAGATAAACGTCTTCCCCGGCACCTTCCATAACGCGCCCCCAACGAGGATCGCGCGCAATATCAATCATAGGCGCGAAGTTCCAGGCTACGCCTGAAGCAGTAGCTTCTTCAGCTGCTGCCCGGGCCGTTGCTTCCATCAACTCCAAATCCCAGGAACAGGCCTCTGCCAAAGGAATAGGAAAGGTTGTTTCCAATCCGTGTATTACATCCGCTGCAAATAGCATCGGGATCTTCAAGCGCGAGTGCTTCATGTTCTGCTCCTGCAGCATTCGCACATAGTCGGCACCAAACACATTGAAGGTACTACCAATCATCCCTTTTTTAAGGTACTCCCCTGATTTATTATCACTTACCTCTCCGGTTGGCGCAAAGTTTCCGGAATACTGATTCATTTGGCCAATTTTCTCATCAAGGGTCATCAGTGACAGTACTGAATCCACTTTATGCTCAATTACCGGATCACCACTGTAGCTTTTCCACATCGTTTTATACTCTTTGGGCTGCGAGCAAGCTACTACTGCCAGAAGTGAAACAGCAAGAGTTCCTTTATAGATAATTTTATTTAACATAGCGACTTCATTTGTGTTTAATGTTATCTCGAACGTTTATTTAAAATTTGGTATTAAAAAAGGTAGAGGAGTACCCCCCTCTACCCTATACTAACAATGATTGATTATTATTCCTGAACAGGAGCTAACAAATTGGGGTTCAAATCCTCCTGACTGGTTGGAATTGGTAAAAACTCGTGTTTACCAGCAACAAAACCAGGTAATACATCAGCGGCTTTTCCGGTGCGAACCAGGTCGTTAAAACGCTCGCCCCACTCCACTGAGAATTCCGCACGACGCTCATCAAGGATATCTTCAATAGTCGGGTTACTGATTGGCTCTAAACCAGCACGCAAACGTACCTCGTTAAATGGTGTAGCTGCATCGCCCCCCACTTTTACTTTGGCTTCGGCATTCATCAGCAACACATCAGCATATCGCAAGATGCGAATGTTGTTGTTCGAACCATAATCGTTCCGTCCTTCGGTGATTTGAGATTTAGGAACATAGGCTTTACCGTTATAATGCGCTTTAATGTCCATATAATCAGGTTGAAATAAGTTGATATTATCTCCGGCTGGCGTTACAGCATCTGATTCCAGAACTGCTACATCCCAACGTTTTGTCTCACCTCTGTCTTTCATAAACTGAATAAATTCAGGCTCCAATAACATAAAACCCCATCCGGAAATAGGTGCTTTATTATTACGTGGCCCCTGGTGCTGGAACCAAGCTCCTCCATAAACCTGGTCACCGCTTCCATTGCCAAAATCAGTAAACTGCAATTCATAAATTGACTCTGAACATAGTTTTCCAGGAATCTTAAATAAATTGTAGTAATCTTCGTACAAGCGATATCCACCATTAGCGATAATTTCATCAGTCAAGGTTTTCACCAGCTCGTAATTACCTTCCAACAAAGCGACTTTAGCTTTTAATGTCATTGCTGTGTACTTGGTAACTGCCCCTTTATTTACGGGTTGACTTTCGGGAAGGTGGGTAATGCAAAAGTCCAAATCTTCGTGAATCGCTGCACGCACTTTGGCCTGACTGCTGCGGTAAGGAAAAGCAAAGTTTACATCTTCCGCATCAATAAGAGGCACATCACCCCATAGGTTCGAAATCATGTAATAAGCTAAAGCGCGGTGAAATACGATCTCAGCCTCATACTGATCGGCCAGTACTAATTGATCATCAGTAGTCAAGTGCTCCCGAAAACGATTCAATAATTCGATGTTATTATAAGCTCCAATAACGATCTGGTAATAAGCATTCCAGGTGTTATTCAAGACCCAGAAGCCTTTCACTGCATCATAATTAAAGTTCTCGATATCCAGATAAGTACCCTGGTCGGCAACAGAGCCACCACCTTTAGTTACCTCATCGTTACGCACATTTAGTAATGGCCATATTTCCCATTGAGCCAGTTTGCGACGTGCATTCGCATATACGCCAGATACAGGTGCATACATTTGACTAGAATCGGTATAGTCGATGTCTTCTGTTGGGATGGTGCCTTCCTGAACAATGTGCAACCAGTCCTCGCAGGAAGTTAACATCAGTACTCCCAATAATAATACGATATATTTATTCATGTACTTCATAATTGTTTATTTCTAAAACAGTATAGCCTATGCCTGCCCAACTCAAGATTTACTCAAAAATAAAACGAGCATTTGCCATCTGCTAAGTATTGGAAATTAATTAAAATGTTACGCGCGCTCCTACAGTGAAAACCGACGGTATTGGATATACCTGCTGATCGATACCTCCTGGCACTTCTGGCGTAAATCCATTGCTGGAAAAGAAAGTGTAAGGACGATCGGCATTCACAAATACTTGCGCTGCACCAATATGTGCGCTTTCCATCCATGCTTTTGGCAAATCATAAGACAAGCGCACATTCTGAATACGGAAATATGAGCCATCTTCCAGGAAAAAGCTATTCAGTCTTCCTGTATTCCATGGATTAAACATACCTGCTGCTGAAGGCGTATTGTTGGTCGAACCTTCGCCTGTCCAAATCGCATCCACTAAATTAGCATCCAGGTTATTGCTTCCATGCTTATTAATATCTGCGCGTCGGCGGTTGAATATGGTAGCACCCTGAACACCTTGGAAAGTAGCCGATAAGTTGAATCCTTTGTATCCGGCTGAGATGTTGATGCCATAGGTAAAGTCAGGGTTTGGACTTCCTAACAATGTTCTGTCATTCCCATCGATAACACCATCATCATTCCTGTCTACGTATTTGAAATCGCCAGCAGTTAACCCATTGGCTTTTGCAATTGGATCGGCATCAATCTCAGCCTGATTTTGGTACACTCCAGCAACTTCCCAGCCGTAGAATGAATAAACTTCATGCCCTACCACATGGCGTTGTGGAAATTCTGCAGAGCCCGTTTCGATATAAGGGTTACCATTTAAATCAACAACCTCGTTATTGATAGTTGTAATGTTAGCACCTACAGAATAGCGGAAATCTTTTCCAATATTATCCGACCAATTAATCATGGCTTCAAAACCTGAGTTGCGAATAGTTCCAATATTCTGCAAAACCGAAGGGTTACCAAAGGCTGCACGTGGACTCACGACTGCATTTTTTGTATCGCGCCGGTAGTAGTCAGCTTCAACACTTAAACGGGAGTCAAACAGTTTTGTGTCGATACCAATATTTGTTTCGTTTACTTCTTCCCATTTCAGGTAGCTAAAACGTGAGTTGTTGATCATTCCGGGAACAAGGACGCTGTCAAAAATTCCAGAATCACCCAGGCCACCAGTTGCAATTGAAGCAAAACCATCATTGGAAGGAACCCGGTCGTTACCAAGTATACCCCATGATGCTCTTACTTTAAGGTAATCAAACTTCCAGTTTTTTAATCCACTTGCAAAGCTCTCTTCTGATACGACCCATCCTGCACCAATTGAAGGGAAATACCCCCACTTCTCCTGATACTTCGATGAACCATCAGCACGCATCGTTAACGAAAGCAGGTATCTATAATTGAAGTCGTATGAGAAACGGGCAAAAGCAGACATTCCTCTAAAACGGGAACCGCCATCATATACCCGTCTTGTTTCCTCATTACCCGAATCTAAATAATCATCATTCATCACGCCTTGAGCAGTACCTCTCATCCAACGGTAGTTTTCTTCGCGTACAGAAAAACCAACCATGGAGGTTAAATTGTGTTTGCCCCAATTGTTTTTGGCTGTAATTGTATTATCCCAGATGTAGTCGTAGTTCCAGTTGGTTGTTTTGCTCAATGCATTGATCGTCTGCTCATTGTTTCCAACTGCGTACTCAGGAATAAAATGGGAAGCAGCTCCATAACTAAAATCGGCGTTAAAAGCCGATCGAAAAGCGATATCTCGCGTTTCCCAAGGCCTTAGCTCAGCATAAATATTGGGTAAAAAGCGCGTAATAGCCGACTCATTATCGCGATTATAGTGAGCCACTGCCACCGGGTTATTATAATAAGTACTGTAGCCCAGGTTATGTGGGTTACCAAACTTCACCGGATAACCCTCATCATCAGGTAACGATTCATCGTAAACCGGAAACATTGGGTTGCTCACATAAGCCTGAAACCAGGCTTGGTTGGTATCAATCATGCGATCCTCCTGAGTTAACAGGGTACCAAAACCAACCTTTAAACTTGAGGACACGTCATAATCCACCTTTGCTCTTAAGTTAATCCGGTTATAGTTGCCATCGGAATCCATTATTCCATCCTGACCATAATAACCTAAACTAAAGGCATAAGCCGACTTATCGTTACCACCGGTGAGCGATACATTGTGGTTATGAACAGGAGCGGTCGTTCGAATTAACTCATCGTACCAATCGGTAGAAACAGATGGTACGCCGTTTTCACCGCCATATCGCTCAATGGCAGCATCTACCTGGTTGATATAGCCCTGTACACCTGAAGCACGCATAAAGTCTGCATACTGCGATGAGTTAGCCATTTCCAGGCGCTGAGTTACAGATTGCAAACCATAATAACCATCATAGGTAATATTCATTTTTCGGTTCTTAACACCACTTTTTGTAGTAATTAAAACCACCCCGTTAGCAGCACGCACACCATAAATGGCGGCAGCTGATGCATCCTTTAGTACGGACATACTTTCGATATCATTCGGACTCAAAAAGTTAATGTCGTCCAAGAACATTCCGTCAACAACATACAATGGGTTAGTTCCCTGAAGGGTTCCAACACCACGGATAGTAACTGAAGGTCCGGCACCCGGAGCACCTGAGTTAACAATGGTAACACCTGCCACTTTACCTTGAATTGCACCCATTGGTGATGATGTTGCTACGGAAGTAAGCTCATCACCTGAAATGCTTGCAATTGGAGAGGTTAAGTCTTTCGATTTGCTTGTACCATAACCTATTACCACAACCTCTTCCAAGTCACTCGTCTCATCCTCAAGCGTAATGGCAAAAGAAGTTTTTTCACCAACAACTAACTCTTGTGTTTTTAATCCAATAAATGAAAACACCAACACATCAGTAGATTGTACATTGTCCAGTTCGAACTGACCATCCATGTTCGATGTGGTTCCATTCATTGTTCCTTTAACCAGAATGGTTGCACCAGGCAGTCCATACCCAAGATTGTCCCGAATTTCACCCGAGACCTTCTTAGCATCCTGTGCCAGCGCAATATTGCTGACCAACAGGAAAAAAATAAGTAGTCGATTAATCATAGAAAATTGATTTTAAAGTTATTTAGCTCTAATTCTTAAGCTGTTAACATATGGTTGCCCCTTTACAGGGGTAAAATTCACTTCTATAAAAGGCTGATCAGTAGCTATTACATAGGTTTTGAGCAACGCGTGGTTGCCTCCTACAATTTGGGCTGGTGAAAAGTTGGGTTCTAACTCTTGCCCATTTAAAACGATATTGAACACGCTAATTTGTTGATCATTGGACGTGCTATTTCCTAAATCGTAAGCGAGCGGCTGACCATAGTAATTCAGATCGGCAAAGCCAAGCGTCAACTCGTAAGTACCTGGCTCTACATCAAACTGGTAAGTCATTTCGCCCTCGCGGCGAGTTTGAAACAGCGGATCGTCGGGAGACCCTTTAATCTCAGCAGTTGTTCCAGGGCGGTCCCCCCGCTTCATTGCCTCCCCATTTATATATCCCCAGCTTCCTTTCTCATAAGGCATGTCTGGCACAAAAACCAAACTTGAACCATCGGCATGGAAGTAGGCGTCGCTACCCGCATTGATGCTAATATCTACAATACCATTTTCCGAAATACGCCTTGGGAGATAGCTGACCTCCAGTGTCGTAAAATCGTTGACCTCTTCACCATTAAACAGTCCTTGTACACTAAGCTTATGAATTCCCTCGTTGAGCTCTACTTCCCACTGTGCAGTGAAGTTATTCGTCTCTTTTTTACCAAAACTAACGTCATTGATTCGCAACTCCACTTCCTGAAGATTACTGTACACTTTGATCGCCTGCTTGCTATCCGAATCGAGTAGCATCCGTTGCTGCCAGTCTCTTGTGGCCAAATGCAGTACAGGCGTATTATCGCTTAAAAATGCTTTTTGGTAGAAGAATACATCCTTCAACTCACGGTTGCCGTACATGAGCCCTTTATTGTTGATGCGTGGCATGGATTCGTTGCGCAAGGCTGAACTAAAGTCCACCAAATTCCACATGGCTCCTCCCATTATATAAGCGGAATCGCGAATAACCGGCCAATAATGCTCCATAAACAATTGCTGATACTCGATAGAAAAATCAAACTTCCGAGGCTTTAAAGTGTGTATACGCTTGTCTGATCCGGCACCAAACTCAGAGATGATCAATGGACGTTCTGGATACTCCTGGTGCTGTTTCGATACAAAGGTTTCAAACCCTTCCAGTCCGCCACCATACCAGCCATCGTAGAGGTTCCAACCCGAAATATCAGCTATGCCGGCTAAACCAATTTCATTGTATAATGTCGTTCCATGGTAAGCCATAACAGTTAGGCGATTAGGATCTATCGATTTACAAACCCTTTCCAGATGCTTTGCCAATCGCACGGTTGCTGCATAACGTTCCTGGCGTTCACTATTATCTTTTATGCGGTGAGGCACCTGTATAATTGCCTCGTTCATATAGCCCCACATAACCACCGAGGGATGATTATAGTGCTGGCGTACCATTTCTCGTAGTTGTCGTTCTGCATTATCGAAAAACACCTGATTATCATTAACCAAATCAACCACAGGCACTTCTTCCCACACCAAAAGGCCATACTCATCACAGGCATCAAGAACTGCTTCTGCTTGCGGATAATGGGCTAAACGGATAAAATTAGCGCCCATCGATTTCAATACCTTTATATCATCCGCATGCTGTACATCAGACAAAGCAATGCCATACCCTTCGCGGTCCTGGTGACGACTGGCTCCCATCAGCTTGATTCGCTTACCATTTAAATAAAGCGCATTGTCAGCTCCTATTTCGAACCAACGCCAACCAATCGTTTCTTTCAGTTGATCAAGAACTTTACCTTTGTTGTCTTTTAATACAACATCAAGCGTATATAAATTTGGTTTTTCGGGCGACCAGAGCATGGGCCGCTTCAGCATAGGTAAAGTAACCTTTAGTTGGTTACTCCCCTTTTTTATTTTTTTCCGAACTGATAAATCAAACACGGCTTGCTTCTTAGGATCAAACCCCTGAACCTCAACCGTTACAAACTCCTCATTACGCGATGTATTATTAATGGATAATTGCAACTCCCCTTTGGCCTGTTTATCAGATACCTCATCGATAGAAAAAAGCAGTCCCTTTCCACCAAGACTATCCAGCTCAAAACTAATGTCATTCTTTTCAATGAGCCAAACCGGACGATACACTCCACCAAATATGGTAAAATCACCACTTAGCGGAGCCAAATTATCATTCGTATTATCGACGATTAAGCGAATATCGTTCGATGAATTGTATTTTAAATGTGGTGTAAGGTGTACATAAAACCCGGTGTAACCGCCAGAGTGTGTAAGTACATGGGTGTTATTTATTATTACATCCACTCTTGAGTTCACTCCTTCAAAGTACAGATATTGCTGAGTCTTTTCAGCATTTTCAGAGATAACAAAACGCTTGGAATATTCACCTACTCCACGATAATAGTTTTTGCTTACATAGGCATCATCATTCCAATGGTGCGGCAGTGCAACCTGGATAGAATCCTTAGTAGCACCCTCTTTTTTAAAAAACCACCCTTCGTTAAAAGATGTTTGGAGTACCTGAGCATAAACGTATCCAAATTGACTTATTACAAACAGTGTTAATAATAGCTTCTTCATTGTATTAACTATTCATTTGCCTGTAAAAATGAACAATTGCTCTCAAAGAGCTATTTTTTACCATACATCAAACACACATCATCAGCCCAACAACATCCACACAGCCCTGATCTCCTGCACTTTACGCAACCATCATTAATCTCGAAACACGCCCACCCATTCACCTTTGATAACACATATTACATCACCCTTTATACATCATTTTTGCGGTGTAAGAAAAAATAAATATATTGCCGCACTAACCTAATTACACGAACTGCAAGCAAGCAGACTCTTCTATCTTTTACAATTTAAGGATTTCAATTACCAGTGAATGTGGCGGCATAAGATCATATTACCAGTTTTAGCATTACTACTGATAAGCATCAATAGTTTTGCATCGAATACAAGCAGCAAAAATAAAGCCTTGCTTGCACCAGAAATTTATAGTTTTTTAAAAGATGATTACAATGGTGAAAGGCAAAATTGGGACGTTTCAAGCTCAAGCAGTGGAGCCACCTATTTTGCCAATACACTAGGTCTGCTCAGATACGATGGAGAAAACTGGAGCCTGTATAAAACCTCCAATATTTTGAGAGCCGTATACTGCTCCAACGACACCATATATGTTGGTGGTAATGGACTAATGGGATACTTCTTAGAAAAAGATCTACACAAAGGCTTCCAACCACTAACAAAAATTGAGAACGACATTTGGAAAATATTCCGGCTTAACGAACTGATAATTTTTCAATCATTTGATAAAATTTACCATGTTAATTCAGATGGTTTAGTTGGCATTGAACGATTTAAACACGGTAATACAACCTTCACCTACCCTATTGGTGAAAAAATTGTCTATCAAATAAGTTATGGCAAGCTGATGGCCATTACCCCCAATGGCAATGAGCGTGTCATTTGCGATACGCCTGAAATAGGTAAGTTTTTGGTAAAGTACATTTCTCAATTGAGTACAGATACTTTTTTGATTGGAACACTTGAAAACGGCTTATTTACTTTATCCAATAACAAGCTGACTCCCTTTAACACGCCCATCAATGATTTTATTAAAACCAATAAACTCAATAAGGTAATCAGGATAGACAAAGACAATTATGCCTTTGCTACAATGAATGGAGGTGTAATCATTGGAGATCTAAGTGGTCAAATAACCTATGTATTAAACCGCTCGAATGGTTTATCAAACAACCGGGTACATGCCATTTACAAACAGCAGGATCGTTTTTTGTGGATTGCCACCAATAATGGCATTTCATTAATCGATCTGAAGAATCCAGTCTTATTTTTCAACAATCAGTTCATTGAGTTGGGGTCTTTCTACGATATCGTGATGCTGAACAATAAATATTATGCAGGCACCAACCTTGGGCTTTATGAAATAACGCCTCTTAAAAATCAATCATCAGTTTTTGATATCGAACTAATCAAAGGATCAGAAGGACAAATATGGAACCTTGATGTTATTGACAACACCTTGTGGGTTGGTCATAACAATGGTACCTACTTACTTGAGGGCTCACAACTCAAACAACTATCAAAGGCAGCTGGTGGATACACCATGCTTCAAAGTCGGTTTAATCCTGATATTGTTTACCAAACATCGTATTTTGGAGTGGCTGTTTATAAAAAAACAAACAAGCAATGGCAGCTACACTACTCCATTACCGATATTGATGAACTCACAAGGGATGCTATTGAACTGAGTGATGGCTCTCTCATTATCACAGGAGCGGCCAATACGCTGTTTCAGATTTGGCCCGACAATGAAAAAAGAAAATATACCTTCAAAAACTTAAGCTTGCTTCCGCAAATGCGCAACACAACCTGGGTGCGTGCGTTTGACATTAACGGTCAAGTGCTAATTACCTCAAACGACACCTCTTTTTATTATGCGGCTGATGAGACAACTCACCCTTGTCCCTCAGCTTTTGACAAGGCAAGTTACATTTCCGAAGTTATTGATGATCACATATTTATTAGAAAGAACAAGCACTTAATTCTGTACAATCTGAAAACCGATACAATTGTACCACTTGCCTATAACCTGAATAACATTGAAGATGACCTGATTTTTAAATATGAAAGAATCACGCAATCTGCAAACGGACAAATAATGCTATGTTTATCGGACCGCATTGCTTATACGAAACTTAACAAACTTAAAAACGCACAAATTAACAGTGTTACCCCATTGATAACCCGCATCCAATGCACCAACGACCGCACAGGTAAAGAAGGTACTTTTAGGGCTAATGAGGCGATACCCTACAAATACAATACCCTGCAATTTACCTTTACCGCCTTCAGCTATGGCCTTAAGTCATCGTACGAGTACATTTTAGAAGGCTACAACAATAGCTGGCAAAGCCGGCAAGATAACCACGCCATATTTCAGAACCTGCGCGAAGGCACATACACCTTTAAGGTGCGCGAAAGAGACGGCTCTCTAATAAACAGCCTTACCTTTACGATTGCGCCGCCACCGTTTCGTTCGAAACTGGCCTATGCAGCCTACGCCGTATTAATAATCATTCTGAGCATTGTATTGCGATATACCTTCAATCAAATACACAAGAAAAAAGCGTACTCAAGGCTTCAAAAGGAGCGAAAACGTTTAAACGATTTGCGCATGTTAAGCTCCCAACAGCAGCTGGGCGAAGAAGTTAAACAGTTGCAAGAGGAAGTAACCAGCAAATCAGACAAGCTTGCCAACCTCCTTATTCAGAACAACAAAAAGAAAGAGATAATTGATAAAATTAACGGGGAGTTAAAACACATCCGTGAGAATCACCGATTTGTTGACGGACGCCAAATTGATCGGCTCTCCAAAATGATTAAAGTGAACTTTGATGAAAAGAAAGACTGGCTGGTATTTGAAGCTGCCTTTTCTGAAGCCCACACAAACTTTTTTAAAAAGCTGCGAATAAAACATCCAAACCTTACTGATTTGGATTTAAAACTCTGTGCATACCTAAAAGTGAACCTTTCGTCAAAAGAACTGGCACCTATTCTTAAAATCACCACTCGCAGTGTCGATTTAAAAAAATATCGACTTAAAAAGAAATTAAACCTAAGTAAAGAGCAAAGTCTTAAGCAATACATCATGGACTTTGATGACTGAAGCATGCAGGGCGAAGCTTTACGGGCCAACGTTGTGCTATTTCAACTCCAGCATGGTGCGATTAAAAGTTAATCATACCCTGGTTGTCACTACATAAAAGAACGGAGGCCCTTATTTTTTGCGCCGGGCATATTGGCTATTGAAATCAAACAGACTGACAACCTTCCGACTAAAGAAAAGTGGCCAACAACTTCTTTATCTGGCGGGTTTTAAAAATACTTACTTCTTCACGGCCTCTTCCAGTTCATATACCTCTTGAGCATACTGATGAGCTCCAATCATATATAAATATTCATCCAGCAACAGAAGTTGACCAGCTTCCAGCCTCAACAAGTTGTCCAGGTAAAAATCAGTCAACGCTTGTTTCATTGCATGATGAATACGGTGTACAAAATGATTGGCCTTCATTTCCCACTCAAAATCTTCCCATACTACCTGGCGCCATTCCTCCGGGTCAACATCCGGATATTCGCGAATAAACTTCTGCACCTGATCCTCCGCATCCTGCGCTGTCAATGGCTTAGGAACCGGACGTACCTTAGGAACCGGATCACCTGTACGCCAATAATATTCAGCGACATTCAGGCATTCCATCGCTTCATGGGCACTGCGAGTCGCCAAGTCCAACAAAGGCTTTTCCATTTCCTCACGATAAGTCTTCAGCTCCGGCCAGTGCGCAAAAACCAAGTCGAACAAATCATGCCGAAGCTTTTGATGAAAAGCCTGCCCATTCGCTTCCATGGCTTTCATCTGATCATCAAAGCGCTTGAAAAAGTGATACAATTCTTCGTGGTTCATGGTGCTATCGTTTAATCTTGGGTTCAGTTGCTAATACGGTTTCCTCCCCCTGACAGGTTTCTAATGACCCCCATAGTCGTTAAATTTTCCGGAATACAGCAAACAATCATAAAGTGGCAATAGGAAATAGTGTTCAACTTACGGGAATCCTTTTGGCCTGCATTCAAGCCCTGAAGTGGCCCTAAAAAAAATTCTTCCCAGTCGTAACTAAGAAGAATTTCTTATAAAAAATAGGGCAGTTGGTTGATCGTTCAATCCGACTTATTCTTTCGCTTTAACTTTGGATGCGGCCAACTCCATGTCGCCTTCGGAGGTTTTTACTGTTCCGGCCATCTTTTGGTCTTTAATTTTTGCCGTTAGCTTCACATATTCATAATCGACGTACAAGCCACATTTAAAAACACCATCAGTAAAAGTTAAATCTTTCAGCTGAATTTTGTAGCCATCAGCAAATTTAACTTCCCCGGCCAATTCGCTTTCCTTTTCACTAATAACCAAGGTTCCTTTTTCGTAACCATAAGGCGCTGATGGCACCTCGAAAGTCCACTCGCCAATGACTTCTTTAACGGAGGCGGTTCCTAGACTTTTTCCTGACACAGGAATAATTCCAATCATAAAAATAATAACCAATAACTTTTTCATTTTATTTGATTTAAAAGATTAACTGGTACAAAAGTGACTGGGATTTTTCTTTTATCAAAAAATTTGGGTTCAAGCCCCTTATTTGGGGCTAAATCACCTCCTGTTGGGATAAAAGGTCTAAAAACAGGGGTGAATATTTTTCCGAAACCGGGATAATTTTATCATAATGGCTTAGCTTAAGCTGCAATCGTTTCCCGTTTAGCTGCACCATTTCAATCTGGTTCCAGTTCACAATAAACGAACGATGGCAACGAACAATCCGGTTTTTAGCCAGCATTTCCTCAACCCGCTTAAGCGAATTTCGAAGCAGCTTTCGTTGTATTTTTTCCTCAGCCAAATAGTATACCGTAATGTAATTATCGGTCGATTCCAGGAAAAGAACATCTTGTGTCCGCAGCGAAAACTTAATCCGATCATATTCATCCTTGAAAACCAACATTTCCTTTTTAACCGGACTGCCAAGCTGGTCTTTCAGTGTTCTTATTTCCGCCCGTTGGTTCTTATAGTAAATAATGAAAAGTGAGAACAAGTAAGGCAGCAAAATGCCCAACAAGGTGTATTTTAAAGAGAAAATAAAATCATTGCTAAAGTTGCCTACCGGATTTCCGTACAGAAAAATATACACCAAGCTAATCAATAAGATTTCGATCAGCAGCCAAAGCGCATAACTTTTGATACTAAAGGCCTTTACTTTAAACAATTTCCGCAATGGAAACTGGGTAAATAGCAACACCAGCGACACCACCAAGCCATAACTTGAAAGTCGTAAGAACTGAATGAAGCCCGAATCGGAAAACCAACGATTAATGTTAAAAGGAACAAATACATTGATATACAAAACACTAAAAACCAAGCAGACTAATATCAAAAGGTACCGATCTGACTTTTGGTCAAGAAGGGTAAACCTGTTATCCAAAAAACTGAAGTGCTTAAACATTACTCCCATCCAAACTACCGTAAAAAAAGTGATGGCTAAATATAACTAAAAATCATCTGCCACACACCTACGAATCATATCCTGCCGAAATTAATACCGTTTAGCAGCTACAACCAAGCCATCCCTGAACCGCATAAGTTCAGGGATGGCAGCCAGCTTAAGTTTCATTTCTTCAAGGAAATGATACCAGGATCACCCAAGTTGTTTAATGGCTGCTCCCAGGGCATCCAAGCCAATAGATTGACTAACTCCGTCTTTATCTTAATCAACAGCTAAACTATAAAACTCCTTCCAATTTAAACACTGCTGCATACTTATTTGCTCGTTTACCCGGAACTGAAAGTATAAGCTTTTCTTGTCCCTGTCGGAATTTAATCGAATCTTTTCCTCCAATCATCTTGATCGAAATTATCTTTCCGGGCTTCTGCTCCGAGTTCAATCCTAATAATGGCAGCTCAATATCACCCTTTGCAGGATTTAGCACAATTACATACAAAGCCTTGTTGTTGGTTACAAATCGGACTTCGTCATGTCCATAAGCTGGGCTAGCCATTGTTCTTTCATTGAAATGCGCCGCTTTCTTCTGCTCTTTTAAAGCCGCTAGATCCGTTTCATCGGTGCCATCATCTGCAAGCTTCAGATATGAATCCAGGTTATCGCCATAAATCAGCCAGGGTTTACTGGCGTATATGGCTTCGCTGTTTAAATTTACCCATTTACCGATATCATCCAGCATTGTCTTTTGTTCTGCGGGGATGATTCCATCCGCCAGGAGTTCGACATTAAGCAACAAGTTGCCGTTTTTACTCATGTAGTCAGCTAGCAATTCAATAATGGTTCTGGCGTTTTGCTTGTACTCCATTCTTCCCTCATCTTCTTTGTAGAACCAGGTACGAAGCGTAGTAATTCCCTGCCAGGGGTAAGGTAAAATCTCACTGGCTCCTCCCCGCTCAATATCCTTAACAGTTGAAGGCTCGTTCGAGAATTTTCCGGCAATAACGGCATCAATTGTTCCGTTTTGCTGAAGCTTGTGATTGAAGAAGTTCTGGCAAACCTGCTTGCCATACTCTTTGTAAGGGAATCCATAACCATCAAACCAAAGCATGTCAACATCGTATTTGGTTACCAATTCAGTGTGACGAAGCACCCAGTTTTGTTTGACACTTTCAAGGTACTCCGGAGTTCTTTGCGTTGGTGGCAATCCATACAGATCAGCCGGATTCAGGCCTTCCCACCACTTTCCTTTTCCATCTTCAACAGTCATGTTACCATCGTAGGGCTTGCCTTGATAGACTCCTGATGTATCCGCGCCAAATGCGGGGAGCCACCAGGAAAGGAACCGGTCATCATGAGAACTCACACCATAAGGAATGTCAAACTTCTTGCAGGAAACCTCAAATTCTTTGATAATATCGCGCTTGGGACCAACATTAACCGAATTCCATGGATGGTAAGTTGAATTGAAGTTATCAAAGTGGTCATGATGATTCGCCAGTGCTACAAAATACTTCGCACCAAGACTTTTAAAGTACTTCACCAATGCATCAGTATCCAGGTTTTCGGCTTTCCACTCGTTGAGAACATCTTTGTATCCGATTTCAGAAGGATGCCCATAGGTTTTGCAATGGTACTCATAGGCGGCATCGCCCCATTGTTCGCGACCAACATCCTGCATATACATGTGGCGGGCATACCAGCCTCCACCTTTCAAAGGCTCCGTTTGTGCCCCCCAATGGACCCAAATACCAAATCGGGCTTCGGTGTACCAGCTAGGAAACTCATATTGATCCCTTAATTCTTCCCAAGAACGCTCCTGCTCTTGCGAAAAACACGGAACACTTAAACAAGCGACTAATAGTGAAATTAAAATCAACTTAGTTCGTTTCATATCATTCTTCTTAGCTGTTTAGCTTTCTCCAGGATAATTAAAATGCTTATTGGTTCTTTTGTCAACAGGAACCGTGGCCTTTACCTTTCTCAGATATTTTCCGAGCCTGTGTTTTAAATCGGCAGTTATCTGTGGTTTAATTTCAGCCAGATTATTCTGTTCTCCAATATCGTCCGGGATATTGTACAATTCAGACTTCCCATTTTTATACCAATAAATGAGTTTCCAATCGCCCCTGCGAATAACACTGTATGGCTCAAAATCGTAATTATGTGGGAAATGCCATACAAAATCACGCTTCGTTGCATTTACATTTTTCTGTTTCAGGAGAGGTACAAAACTTTTTCCATCCACTTTCCCACCAGTCTGTTTATACTTTTTCACCCCAGCCATTTCCAAAATTGAAGGGAAAAAATCCTCAATGATAACAGGGACATTGGTCGCACTTCCCGGCTCCACTGTTCCCGGCCATCTCACAATCATCGGATCACGAATTCCCCCTTCATACGGACTTACTTTGTGCCCTCGCAACGGCAGGTTTTGCGGACACTGCGAAGGCGAGCCGTTGTCGGACATGAAAATAACAATGGTGTTCTCTTCAATTCCCAACTGTTCCACTTTATTCAGAATATCTCCCAGCGATTGATCCATACTCTCAAGCATGGAAGCTAAAGTTGCCTCAAAATCGGTCAGTCCCTGATCGATATACTTTTGATAAAAATGCTTGTCCTTTTCCCAGGGGGCATGCACCGCATAGTGAGACATGTATAAATAGAATGGCTCATTTTTAGCGACACTGCCCTCCATCTCTGTCAGTGCTTCACGAGTCAATGCTTCGGTGAGGTTAATATCCTTTCCATGGTATTTTTCGAGTCCCGGCACATCCCAAATACGAGCTCCATTGCGCCAAACGGCACTATAATTCTTCTCTCCATGATAAGACCCGGGACCACCGGCTGCATGCCCGGCAATATTTACATCAAACCCTAGTTTCAAAGGATCTTCGCCGGGAGTATCCATCGCTCCCCAATGGGCCTTCCCAACATGGATGGTTCGGTAGCCAGCCTCCTGTAAGAAGCTCGGCAGCGTATTGGCAACGTAAGTATTTTCGATTCCTTCAACCGGACTTAGTCCATTTAAGTTCCAATCCGGAACTCCAAAAATCTCATGCTGTTGATCGGGTGATTTTCCTTTGCGCAAGGTCCAGTTCGTAACACCATGCCTGGCAGCATTCATGCCGGTCATTAGGCTTACCCGCGATGGCGAACACAATGGGCAGGCATAAGCTTGCGTAAATTTCATTCCCTGACTAGCCAAACGCTCCATATTTGGTGTCTGATAACGATCATTCAGCTTGGTCTTCTTAGTCCAAAATGGCACTGAAGTTTCCTGCCATCCCATATCATCCACTAAAAAGAAGATGATATTGGGCTTTTCCTGTTTGTTCTTACTACTGGCAGGCTGCCAAAAGAAAACAAAAGGAAGTAGTGCGAGTAATTTATTCATAGTTCTTTTTCCAATTCATGCTTTAATAATCTATTCTACATACTTCAAGACGTAGCTAACCGTGCAATCATCGCCATAAATGTTGGTTCCTGACGGCAGATACACATAAGCTGGCTTCCCGTCTTTCAGCAGCACTTGCGGCCGTTCAAACTTGGCATAGTTCCGCCCCCCAGGTCCATAGATTCGATTTACTTTTGACATCTCCACCGTTGTATAATCATTGATGTGATGAAAGCCTTTTTCAAACTCCGTAAAACGAATACCATTTTCCGAAGTCCACAAAATACCCCCTCCTTCTTCAATCATTCCATGGTTGTCAGTGGTAAGCAGCGCAAACTTTCCCTCATACATAAAAGCATAGCCATCCTCAATATTCCGATCATTGGCGGTTACCGGAAAAGGAAGTTGGACATAAGGGCCCTCCAGGCTTTCGGAAACTGCCAATCCCATACGAGCTTTTTCTGACTTGAAATAGAGAAAATATCCCCCATCGGGATGCTGTAAAAATGCCGGATTATTAACGCCATTGCTGGCCTTGTAAGTCCAGTAATCAGGATTCTTTGAAGCCCTAAGAATCACCCCGTCATCACCGGCTTTTTTCCAGGGGCCAAATAAACTTTCTGAGGTCGCCATGCATATGTATTGGTTCGAAGGATGTTTTTCAATACCATCGTTAACAATATAAAGCAAAGCATACAAGCTGTCGACTTTATGAATGGCAGGATTATGCGGTGCATAAACTTTATGAATGGCGGGATTACAAGGAGCCTTGTCGTTGATATCTCCTTTTACCGCTACTTCTGAAAAGACAAACGGTCCTTCGGGCGAATCGCCAACATAATGGGCAATTTCGCTGTGTGTGCGCCATCCCGGGTCTACTTTTAGTTCTCCGGGCCAGCGAGCTACAAAAAGGTGCACTTTCCCGTCATCACCCCAAATAGGCGAAGTGCCCCAAATGGTATATCCTGGCTCTTCTACCGCAGTTCCGATAAACTCCAGCCGATCTGCAAAACTTGTTTTCTCTTCGACGGATTGACATTTAGCATCACTAAAGATCATCGTTCCGATTACTAGCATCAAACCTGCAAAGAGCGAGGGGTTAAACATTTTTCTTATCATTATCTTTCTTTATTATCCTAAACTTATTTTTCAGTATTGTGTAGCATCCAAGCGAATTAATGACTCCCGACCTTTAAAGATACCGCACAACTTCTACATCGTTATCCTGCACTTCCCCGGGTGTACTTCGTCCGCGTACAATCAACTCTTCCAACAACGTTTTCATCTCCTCTGCCTTTTCTGGATACTCCAATACCAGGTTGGTTGTTTCACCGGGGTCGGTTGTAAGATTATAAAGCTGGATTTCCTGATCACTCTCACCTTTGGTCCAACCACCCGAGCCTGAATCCAGAATCAGTTTCCATTCTCCCTGACGTACTGACGGCACTCCACGAATAGAGCTATTTACTGCATTATCTCTTACAGGCTGATCATTCCCTTTCAATAAAGACATCAAACTGAAACTATCTTCGCCTGCATTATCCGGTAATTTCGCACCAATAACCTCCGCCAGCGTAGCCATAATGTCGACCTGTTGCACAAGCTGTTCACAAGTGCTTCCTGCTTCCACCACGCCCGGCCATTTCACAATAAATGGCACGCGGTGTCCGCCTTCCCACACATCCGACTTATATCCACGCCAAGGGCCACTGGGGAAATGGCCTTTAGCTTCCAATTCGTTTGCTCCAATATAATGGGCGCAACCGTTGTCGCTAGTAAAAATAATCAGGGTATTGTTACTTTCGCCGCTTTTCTCAATTGCATCCAACACTCGCCCAATATGAGCATCCGTTTCCATTACAAAATCAGCATAGCGGTTCAGCTTGCTTTTACCATCCCAAGCTTCATTTACAGCCAAAGGCGTATGTGGAGAAGTCAAGGGTAGATAAAGCAAAAATGGCTCGTCTTTTTGAGCGGATTCGGTAATATACTTCGCCGCACGAGAACATAATTCAGGTAAAATATTTTCTAGTTTCCAATCGCTAACCGCGGGTCCAGCCATGCTTGCCATATTATTTCCCAGTAGTTTTTTAGGAAGAAACTCACTCGGAATTCCAATGGTTCGATCATCCTCGATAAAGCAGTAAGGAGGCCAGTTAGGAACATCCGTTCCAAAATAGTGATCAAACCCAACGGTTGTAGGGCCACCATCAATCGGGTTAGCGTATACACTCTGCCAAGCTTTTTTTTGTTCGTCTGTGGCTACAAAGGACTCATCATCTTCGCCTTCGACTGTTTTATTCACTTTCCAAAGCGGACGCATCGCTTCATCAATTGGCCAGTCCCAGCCAAGATGCCATTTTCCAATGCATGCCGTTTGGTACCCCTGCTGCTTGACTAAACCGGCCACCGTAAGTCGATCAGGCGTAATCAGAGGATCATCAAAAAGCCCGACAATTCCTTTCTGGAGCCGTGAGCGCCAATGATAACGACCAGTGAGTAATGAGTAACGTGAGGGAGAGCAAACAGCCGAAGACGAATGCGCATCTGTAAAACTCATTCCCTGTGCTGCCAGCCGATCAAGATTCGGTGTTGGAATTTTTCCACGTTCCGTATTGTAATGTTGAACATCACCATATCCGAGATCATCAGCCAGGATGATAACAATATTGGGGTCCTGAACTGCATCTGGTGCCTTTTCAGTGTTACATGCAACAGCTAAAGCACCGATTGCCAAAGTATAAATATTTCGTTTTCTCATTTTTTAAAGATTTTTGTAGCTATTCGTATTTACTTCACGATACCTCCGGTACCGACCAAACTAATGGATTTTTATCCTAAAAAAGGTCAATCAACGAACTTTCTGTTTCATTCATCTGACCTGTAAACGCAGTCTTTCATTGCACATAACGAACATTGGTAATCCTGAAACTCAACATCCTGACCAATCCCAATTACTCCACTAACCGATTTCACCGGATTCATCAAGGCGGACTCTGTCAACGAAACACCACATGGGTTCTCGTCGAACAGTGAAAATAATTTATGCTGATCACTTACATTCCAATGACAATATCCCGGGCTATATCGGTTCGTTATTTTCGCTCCCAGGGGTAACATTTGTTGTTCAATATGGTGCTGAACTTCGTCAGCAACCGCTTCAGCAATGGCGCTTCCCATAATATCATAAACGTAACCAAACACCGGATCCTCGCCTTTTAGCAATGAGGAAGCTTTTTCACTGATTGTTTTTCCTGCCGTGCAAACAAAGAAAGCCATTTTATCAGCCTTCCGAAGTTTCTGAGCTATTGTTCTTCCAACCTTAAACTCTGCACCGTCTGCGAAAAACGAACGTTTATTGTCTGCAAACTGAAGCTCTTCGCAAATGCGAAAAGCACCACAAATGTCAGTTAGCTCTCGGCAATCTTCCTTTACTTTTTTCAAATAGTCGATAAAAAGCTCTGGAATTGGTTCTTCGGAATACCCTAAGCCTTTCCGAAGTCGATCCATGTCAATGGCAAGTTCCTCAAACTGATAAGTAAATTCAACTTTCATATTCCAGTATATTCATCAAACACAATTTGAAGATTTTTCGTTCTGTCAAAATTACCGATCATCACCAGTTCCGCCGGACCTGCAAAATGACGATGTTCTTCAATTCTTAATTCATCAAAAACGCCCTGCACAAATACCATTTTTCCACCCTCAATTTTTACAAAGCCCTTTATTCGAATACAATCGTTTTTCATTTCCTGTAAAAACTGTTTGAGTCGAACCAAGCTAATTTCCCGACTACTGCGGATAATGCCCGAAGCAATATCCGGACGTCCTAAACCCTTATTCTCGGCAGGGTAAAAGCTTAAGGCTTTTTTTAATCCGTCTAAGCTTACCTTACCGTATTCCCCCTGTAATAGGCGAGCAAAAGGGTTTATTTCTTGTACCTGAGCAATCACCTCATCTAATTTAAGCTCAGCCAAATCAACCTTATTAATAATGATCGTATCGGCCGTTCGTAACTGATGGTTCATTCGGAGTTTCAAGGCCGGTATTCTGTTATAGTTACAAGCATCAACTAAACACCAAACATGCTCCAGAAAAACCGTTCCTTTCAACTTTTGCGCCTGAAAAATTTGTCCTACACCAATAGGGTCAGAGAGTCCTGATGCCTCCATGAGGATAAGATCCGGCTGTTTCTCCTTTATAAAATCAGCCAGTGAATCGATAAATGCCCCCAGCAGGCAAACACAAAACACCGAACCATTATTAATCTCCAACAGATCGTAAGACGCTGTTTCCCTGAGCTCCGCCCCATCCACATTAACTTCAGAAAATTCATTCTGAATCACTGCAATTTTCCCTTTGCCTTCAAAGCTTTTAAGAAAATGCTTGAGAAAGGACGTTTTTCCACTTCCTAGGAAACCAGTTACCAGGTGCAATGGAATACTCATTCGGTCAATTCGTTCTTAATGGCCTCCTCAATTTCTACTTTAGGCGGAATTTGGCTGATAAACTTTACTTTGCCATTGATACAGGTCGTCGGTACATTTTGAACGCCTAAGGCTAACATCATCCTGATACCATCTACGTCTTTTATTTTGTGTTCGTTCACCATCACCCTATCGCCAAAACTCTGCGAAGCCTTTTTTACGGCCTCCACCATGTACTGGCAAGGAGCACAGGAGGCAGAATCCAGGGTAATGATATCAATCACCACTTTGCCTGTTTCAAAATGGCCATTCAAATCAGCTGGCTCTAAAGTCGATTGATGATCCACCTCTTTAGCCACCTGACGGGCATAGTCATCATAAACAATTTCGGCTACCGCCTGTAAGTTTGCAACCGGAGTGTCCATCGGCAGGTCACATCCCGGAGCCAGTACAAATCCTTTATTTCCCCCTTGTTCAAGACAGGCTACCGTTTCTTTTTTTGCATCCATTTCATTACCCAGCAAAAGGACACTGGTTAGTTTCATATTGCCTCCAAAGCTGATGCCTTTAGCAAGTGCCACATTCTTGACATAGTCCAAAGGAATGTTTTCATCGATCGACACATTATCTGGCTTGCAATCACACATCACCTCGATGTTCTGCTGAGCATGGCCACACACGAAAAAAGAACTGTACTTATTTTGAGAGCGAACAAATTCAAAAATCTTCGTTGCAAACGGGCTTACAAATGTTTCAAATGATAACGGATCGATTTGGCTGGTCATCGGATCAACAACTGCAATTACATCGCAACCAGCATTCATCAACATTTCAGCGTGTTTAATTCCAACCTGGCTGCAAAATTCCATCAGCTCATTTACGTATTCCGGATCCTCAAACAGTTTCATGAATATGTCGGTCCCCAACAAGTGCAAAGCCAAGGTAAAAGGGCCTGTTATCAAGCCATATAATGCCAGATCCGGAAATTTTTTACGCAAAGTCACAGCAGCATCCAAAACAACAGGAATGCGTCCGTCGGTTTCTTTGGGCAGCTGAAGTGAACTAAGCTCCACCCCTTCGCTTAACGGATGAGAAACCACAGCTGGAGGGTTATCTTTACTCCACACTAACTTGCAGCCCAATACTTCTGCCTCAATTTGCAGGTCGAAAGCAACAGGAATGCCATCAGGATGATACAATTCCACGGCCTTACTGATACCAGCAACAAGCTTTTCAGCATCCTTCAAATAGCTTTCTGCATCAACCCCAATTAATTTGCCTCCGTGAACTCCCACAAAAGGAACCCAAGGCGCTCTCTCAAGTTCTTCTAAATGAAATGCCTTCTCAAGCAACTTAAATCCTTCCATGATAACTATGCTATTTTAGTGTTCAAGAAATCGACCACTCCCTGAGGATCAGCCGAGTAATTATCAGCTCCTATTTTCAAGCAGAAATCATCATTAACAGGAGCTCCTCCAATGGTTACCAGTGTTTCCGGAAAGACAGCCTTAATATCCTTTGTTATCTGCTCCATGTTTACCATCGTTGTCGTTAACAAAGCTGATAGGCCAACTGCAGCACCCGGATTTTCCTTTATCGCAGCAATGTATTTCTCGGCCAGACAATCAGTCCCCAGGTCAATGACTTTGTACCCACTTCCTTCAACCATCATGGCCACCAGGTTTTTGCCAATATCGTGCAAATCGCCTTGAACAGTTCCAATAATAAACGTTCCTTTTTGCTTGGCTGCCCCTGATATGAAGAATGGTTTTAAATGAACCATCGACATGCCCATGGCCTTTGCCGACATCAATACCTGAGGTACAAAAATTTTGTTCTCCCGAAACTTAATTCCAACTTTCTCCATTCCTGGCATCAAGCCTCCCGTTAATATCTCTTGTGCGCCAACGCCTTCATCAAGCAATTGGCTGGTAATTTCATCCGCTCCATCCTCGCCTTTCATTTGCGGTGGATAAAGCGCGGCCTTGTTCGTCTTTCCAAACTCAACACAAGCCGATAGTTTCTTCAATAGTTCATCTTTCATTAGGTATTCAATTTAGATGTTAAATTTTAGATGATCTGGATTTTCAAAAAGACGATATCGCCTGTAAACGATTAGTCTAAATGAAAAACCTCTTCCATATTGGCCCACCATTCACCCTCCGAGCGATTTTTTACCGGTTGCTGCATCGGTTCCATGATGGCCCACCATTCTTGTGTTTTTGCATCTGCAGCCATTTTCTTCATGTCCGCTTCAAAATCATCGCCCGTATATTCGAAGTAGGCAAACAGCTGATTATCCTTGTAGAAAATAGAATAGTTTGAAATATTACACTCTTTGATTTTTTCAAGCACTTCGGGCCATACCTCTGCATGGTATTCACAATATTTTTTGAAGTGCTCGGGCTTTATTCCTATTACTTGTCCAAAACGTTTCATCTCTAAATATTTATAAATTTATCAATCACCGACTCTCCGAAATTTTCATTGTGCAAGTCCTACTTATCCTACTGTCAATGCTAAAATTATTCTCCGTGCTATCGGTTGTTAAACTCTTGAATAGCATCAAACATAGCAACAATGTTCTGCGGTGGAACATCGGGTAAAATATTGTGCACCGTATTAAATACGAAGCCCCCTCCGTTGGAGAAGGTTTCCAATCGCTCAAGAACCTGCTCCCTGACTTTCTCCGGTGCTCCAACATTCAACACGCCAGCCGTTTCAATTCCACCACCCCAAAACGTACAGTCTTTACCAAATTCCTTTTTCAGAAATTCAGGCTCCATTTGCCAAGCATTGGTTTGTACGGGGTTAAAAATCTCGATTCCCGCCTCAATCAGATCCGGCATTAACGATGAGATGGAACCACATGAATGAATGAAGGTGTGCATCTGGCTGTGTTCTTTCACATAATCGCACAATATTTTATGACGTGGTTTAAAAAGCAACCGATAAGTATCAGCATCCATAAACGGACCGGAAGTCATTCCCAAATCATCGCCAAAACGGATGATATCCACTAGATCTCCTACGGCATTGCATACTTTCTCTAAGGTTGCTAAATGACGTTTCAATAATTCATCCAACAATCTTTCAACATTTGCCGGGTCGCACAGCAAATCCATCAGGAAGTTATCCATACGCCGAAGAAAAGTTCCCCATTCAAAAAGGTTGCAGCCGCAAACCACCAACAAAGCTTTATCCGTTGTTTCGCGTAAACGCAAGGTTCGCTCTCGCAGTTGTTCCCAAAAACGATCTTCACCTGCATGATCCCAGGGGCTATGAGCATCACGCGCCCACATGATCCGTCCCATTTCAGCATCGAGGTTCTCATAGCTATCCGGATAACCGTCGACATACGGAAAATAAGTTTGATCAAAAAAGGTAGCTCCCACAGGCATTCTTGAAAGCATTGTTTTACCGTCATCATCAAACGTTACGTACGAACCATCTTCCCTTTTTACGGGCTTAAACCATTTGGGGTAAAAAGCAGGCGCTCCGTTAGCCAAAATCGTTGGTTCCCAATCCGTCTGTTTTTCATTAAATGTTCGGCCAATATCCAGAACATCAACACCAAACCGATCAAGAATCGTCCTATCCGGTTGCGCCAGCTGTTGCACTACGTCGTATATCTGTACGGGCAGTTCAGCATTTCCGATATGGTTTACCAGATTACTGTACGCAATCGCAGAAATACCAGAACTGGGAGTAGCCCCCAAGTCCACCGGAATCCTGTCGGGAGTTTGGTGGTTGATTGCTGCCAACACTCTTTCCCTTGATGTCATTGATTTTTTATTGTTCATATATTATTTGCTTTATTATTCTGAACCACTAATTCCGATCATAAATGAGGCTGCTATAAGGATTAGCAGCGAACAGGCCATCAATACATATACTTTTACTGAAGCTCCCTTCCATTCTTTTCGGATAAGCCCCCAAACGGTAGCAAAGGCAATTGTAAGCGCCATTAAAATTCCCCACGAGGTGAAGGTAAACGGCCCCATCTTGCTCTTTCCCATACTGAAAAATATGAATTGACTGAACCATAAAAATCCTGCGAGTAGGCCAAAAGCATAGTTTAGCGTTAATACTCGTTTGTTTTTAGGCCTTACATAGTTTTGGAGCGATTTATTTTTCACGCCAAGAAAAACACACCAAATAAGGGTCGTAATCAATGTGCCAACAAGAAAAACAACGTAAACGGGCATCATCGAAAAAAGTGGATCAACCCCAGATTCTTCAGCAATGATAGCGATTGGCATACCTTCTTCAAACCCAAGAGCCATAGCCGAACCGGCAAAGCCAACCAGCAAAGCTGACAAGATTCCTTTTACAAGGTTAAACTCTCCAATTGTTTCCTGCTTCTTTTCGGCAGACACCGTTCTGTCTTTTAATATTCCGGCCCAGGCCGAAAAAATAATCCCCACTACAGCAACCACCACACCAGCGATAAGCAAAGTGCCTCCCGAAGATTGAAGCATTAACTGTAAGCGGCCATCTAAAAGAGGAGGAATTAAGGTTCCAATAGCCAGCATTAATCCGAGCGAAAGCGCATAACCCAATGAAAGCCCCAGATAGCGCAAAGCCAACCCAAAAGACAGGTTTCCAACTCCGTAAATAGCACCTAATAGAAAGACTGAAAGTAAGACTCCGGATCCGGTTTTAGCAAATACCGAAAACATTCCCGGTGCAAAAATGCAACAGGCAATCCAAGGGAAGATAATATACCCTCCGAAGCTGAAGATCATCCAATAAGTTTCCCAGTTCCAGCTTTTTATTTTGCTAAACGGAACGGCAAAGCTTCCAGATGAAAAAGCGCCGATAGCAATCAGCAAAATTCCAAATACCACGCTAATATTCATCAAGTTTGGTTTTAATTAGTTAGTTGACTAAAGTTTTTTCTTCGCTCCATGGTTTGAACTCCTTCATTCTATTGCTAGTTTCCTTTCGAAACGGGTGATTAAAAGCTTCGAGAAGAACACTTTCGCAAGAAGTCAGCTCCATGGAACTAAGGTTTTTGACTTTAGTTCATAAAATTAAGAACGCAAACAATGATATTACTGCATTAACCCGTCGCTTTATTGCACAAATACGACTTTCACAATCCCACGTAAATTCTGTAATTTTGAAACTCGAGGCTATAACTATTTTATTTTAAAAAGAAATGCACATAGAAAAGATTGGGCGATCGATAAATTTTCAACTAAGAAATATTGCATTATTGAAGTTTAGTGCAGATTCGCGCTATAACAATATTGTGAGTCCGTTTACTCGGTTGTATCTTATTACCAAGGGGACAGGGCTGCTGGTTTTGGATAGTAAAAAATATGAACTAACAGCAGGGCACATGTACTTGGTTCCGAGCTTTGCCCCTTGCTCCTATTTCTTTCATAAAGACCTTGCTCATTACTACATTCATTTTAGCATGGAAATGCCTTCCGGACTTACGCCTTACAATTTGTATTCGATATCGAAACAGGTTGAAGCAACTGCTTTAGATGAAGTGTTATTTCAACGTTGCGTTGAGTTGAATCCGGGGTCTGAGTTACCGCATCACGACCCAAATGTTTACCAAAGTAAACCGTGGGTAAACAAGCAAATGCGTTTTAATTCGATGGGACACTACCTGGAGACAACCGGAATCATCAGGCAGCTCTTTTCCCGCTTTATCTGCGACGAACTAAATACCGACATCAGTCAGTTGACAAACCACAACATGCAGGTTATTCTTAAGTACATACAGGAAAATATAGCCAATGAGATCCCCGTAATTAAATTGGCAGAAATAGCTTGCTTGTCAAAAGATCACTTTACCCGTTTATTCAAATCGATTACGGGATTACCCCCCAGTGAATTTATCATTCTTAAACGGATTGAGAAGGCTAAGTTATTATTATTGACAACCGACTACCCTCTTGATGAAATCATCACGCAAACGGGATTCAAAACATCGGCCTATTTTTGCCGCATATTTAAGCAATGGACCTCATACACGCCCATGGCCTTTCGAAAAAACAGGGAATAAAAGTGTCGTTTTCAATCTCATGCCTTCCCTCAAATATGATTAAGGGCAAAGGCATGAGAAATTAGAACCAATGATTTATGCTAAAAATCAGTAATCAGATTTTTTGCTTGCTGATTACGCATCATGTTGATGGTGCAGTTCTTTTTGGATTGTAGTCCTTGAAGTAACTGCATCAATTGCTCGAAAGTCTTCACTTCCTGTTTGTTCAACCCAACAATCACATCGCTGGTATTAAACCCTCTTTGGCCTAACTCAGAATTGGCAGGAACATCCAGCAACAAGACACCACTCATGGATGAAAGTCCATTGGCCGACTGCTCGCCAAGAGTCTCAACATTTTTCACTTTAGCTCCTAACCAAGTGTAAACTTTGCCGGTAACGGTATTCCCTGATACGATTTCCTTTGGGATATTCGGCGTTTTAGCAATTTTTCTCAGCTTTTCAGAAACAACCCCAAATTGGTCCATATCGAAGTTTTTAAATCCAATCTTCAAGGCCGGAGAATCCTCTTTCACAGTAAAGTTTCCTTCTTTCGGGTTAATAAACATCGGATCGCCCACCATGGAGTTTTGATCACATCCATTCACCTGGAACTTCTCCCGATCTTCCTGGTTGGTTGCAAACAGGTTGTAATCCAATTCCTGTCCCCATTTGCCATCAGCGGCAATTGCCCGCTGCATAACTGCTGGTCGGTATGCGCCAAAAACAATGTTGTGCTTAAACACATCGCCACTTTCAGGATACCAAACATGAGGATGCAAACTGTTATTTATAATGATGTTATTGGTAGCTGTGCGATGATAACCTTCTCGCATTTTCAAGCCGCCATTCAACAACAAGTTATTGTAAATGGTGTACCATGATGAGCCATCATCCAAGTCAATATCCCAGCCATGATCACAACGCCAGCGACTGTTTCGGATCGTATTTGGAGCAAGCATATCGAGCTTAAAAAGATTCGGATCCTTTTTCATTTCTGCATCAGTTTCCCGGATATCCGGTGTCCAAAAACGGTCGCGCCCCCATGAGTTAAAGCTTCCATGATCTCCGGTTTCCAACACCGTATTGAACACGTCACAGTATTCAATAACATGCCCACCAAAAGTACCTTCGCTGATGTTTATTCCGGCACGCGGAACATCATAAATAGAGCAATGGCGAACGGTAATTTTATGTGCCATCGAAATTTGCACGGGTGATGTTTGCTTTTCATCGCGTCCGGTCATGGTTATCAGGCAATCTTCCACCAGACAATCTTCTGGATAGTTGTCACCTTTTGGTCCAGGTGTACGATCAATCTTTTCAAAATCCTGCTTTCCATAGCGGAACAACGGACTGCGTACCATAGCCGGATCTCCAACAAATGCAATTCCGTTAGCACCTCCATGATGAATGTAGCAAGACTTAAACGAAAGCCGGCGGTTGTAGTTATTCACGAAAATGCTGTTCCCACCCAATTGATCAAACTCGCAATCCGTCACAGAACAGTCCTCAGCACCATCATAGACAATGGCTCCTCCACGATAAACAGTCCAATCGCTTCGTAGCAGCTGCTCTTTATTCTCCATGAAACTACGGGCAGCATGCTTAAATACCAACCCCTGCAGATTAATAAAGCGTACAGGCTTTTCTTTAGTCCCACGAAATTCAATCAAGTGCTTTAGCCGAACAATTTCAACCTTTGCTGAAGCAAGATTTATTTCTTTTAAAGGATAGTAATAAAGCGTTCCTTCTGCTTGATTGAAAAACCACTCGCCCGGAACATCCAGCTCCTCAAATACATTTTCAACCATCCGGTAGCGTGGATGCATTGGCGAGGGACGGTTGTTTTGCCAGCCACCTTCCAGGTCAAGCGAACCATCTTCATTCTTTCCGTTGACCAACCAATGCATGTCGCCCCACAAAGCACTATGCATCGCATGGACATAAGCTCTCTCTGGATTGCTCCACAAAGCAATACGGTCCGGATTTAAAGGATCGTTTTCAGGATCAGGTTCTTTGGTGTGAATCAATTCCCAGGTATCAAAAACATTCTTCCCCTCAATGGCATTGGGAAAACGAGCCATCCGCTGACGCTGTCCATTGATGTAAAGCTGGTCGATATTGACGTCTCCATCAACTGATGCTCGATATATTCCATTCTGATAGGGTTTCCAGTTCAGACTTAGCTCTTTTCCTCCGCTTATAACAGCACCACCTTCATGAGCCGCGCGAATGTTTATGGGAAATTCCTCAGTCCCGGAATCCTTGAAATTAAATACCAATGTTTCATTCAAGTAGTAAGTCCCATCTTCCAAAATGATGTTAACTTCTTGTTTCCCGGCATAGCTTGCCGCAAGGTCTTTAGCTTTTTGTAAGGTCTTTATTGGCTGTTCTGCTGAGCCATTCTGATCATCATTCCCTTGAGGAGAAACGTAAATGTCTCGTGTTTTTGGTTGGCAAGCCACCAGACCAATCAAAAAAAGAAAAGAGAGAAAACGAAAGTTTAGTCGCATTGAAGTAGTTGTTTTAATAATAAGGTAGTACAAGATAGGAAGAAGTGTAGTACTTCAGTAAAAAAATGTTCCGAAGAAGTTTCCCTGGTATTGCAACCAGCAGAGACTTCTTCGGAACAAAAGGCTTAATCGTTATTTCACGATTTCTGAAAATTCATTAATGAACGTTTAACTGTCCTTTTGAATCAGCGTCTTTCAGGTTGCGAACTCCCGTTGTGCCACCTCCATTCAAGGTAATATCAATTGGTTTGTTCGTTTTCCAAGCGCCGCGAGTAAAGTCAGGAATATCAATTGGTTTCGAACCATTGG
Source organism: uncultured Sunxiuqinia sp. (assembly GCF_947495665.1). Lineage (GTDB taxonomy): Bacteria > Bacteroidota > Bacteroidia > Bacteroidales > Prolixibacteraceae > Sunxiuqinia > Sunxiuqinia rutila. Next base: position 118,584 of record NZ_CANLZV010000002.1, on the reverse strand, counting down.
CAATTGACCATTCACTCAATGGAGTAATACAGCTCCAAGCCGCAGCGTCGTATACATCCATATCCATTGGCAGACCATTACGCAAACAGTCGATCAAACGCCAGTCCATCATAAAGTCCATTCCACCGTGCCCACCAACTTGTTTGGCCATTTCGCCTACTCTACGCACGATTTCTGGTTGGTATTTTTCCTGAAGTTCTTTCATTTTAGCTTCATCAGCTACATTGTGACCGAATGCAATGTGTTGTAAAGGCCATTTTTGAGCAAAACACTTGGTTCCGCTTAGCATGTGAATACGCGAATAAGGACGAGGAGAGCTAATGTCGTGCTGAATCATTATAGTCCGCCCTTTCACGGTGCGAATCATCTGCATATCCATATTTCCACGCATCTCCTTACCAAGGAATTGTTTTAAATCGGGACGATCCGGAGCCAATTCTTTAATCCGTCTTTCCAAAGTGAAATCATCCGACATCATAGCGGTCAGGTAGTCCAAACGGTCACCACGGTTGATGTCCATTGCCTGACAAATCGGTCCTAAACCGTGTGTTGGATATACGTTGGCTTTACGGGTGTTTTCGTGCAAACGCCACAATTTATCGTAAGCACCATCACCACCTGGCTTATCATCTTTCGGCTTATTGAAATGCCAATAATCCAGATCGTGAATGTAGGCTCCTTCACCATGAATCAAGTCACCAAAAGCCCCTTGACGAACCATGTTCAAAGTCAACAGTTCGAAAAAGTCGTAGCAGCAGTTCTCCAAAATAACACAGTGCTTACGTGTACGTTCCGAAGTTTCCACCATCTCCCAGCATTCATCCATCGTTTTAGCTGTAGACACTTCAATGGCCGTATGAGCTCCACCATTCATGGCTGCCAATCCAACAGGTACGTGCCATTCCCAAGGAGTCGCCGTGTACACTAAGTCCACCAAACCACTTTCACACAAGTCTTTGAAAGCCGTATCACTACCAGTAAATTCCTTTGCTTTAGGCAAACCTGCTTTTACTAATTTGGCCTGAGCTCCATCCAAAGCAGCTTGACGAGTATCGCAGATAGCTGTAATCTCAACGCCTTCGATATAAGTCATGCGCTCCACAGCGCCGATACCACGGTCTCCAATACCAACAAAGCCAACGCGAACTTTATCCAATTTTGGAGCTGCATACCCACACATATTGAATTTCATGGCAGGCACGCGCTCTGCTGATTTCCGAATGTATTTTACTTCTTCTTTCGCTGCAGGAGACGTTGCCGACATCAGCGACGTAGCTGCTACTGCCCCTGAACCCAAGGCAATATTCTTTAAAAATTCTCTTCTGTTATTGCTCATTATCTCTATATTAATGGTTGATTATTTGCGATTGCTGTTTTGGCTTCTTCTGCCAGTTTTAAAATTTGTTTCACCACATCCGGATGTTCCGGAGCCACATTGGTGCTTTCTCCCATGTCTGTATTCAGATCATACAGTTGCGGTGCATCAAAGTTACCTGTCCAATGTTTTCCGCCCAAAATTAATTTCCAGTTTTCATACCGGACGCTCATCAATCGGCCTGTTGCCGTGAAACCATATACCGCTTTGTGAGGCGATTTCGCTCCCTTTTCTCCAAACATTAAATCCCGGATGTCTTTTCCATCGATTACCCGATCGGTTGGGATTTCGGCCCCGGCAATGTGTGCAAACGTCGTGAATAAGTCCATTCCGGTAATCGGCTCATCCGACTCGCTGGCTGCCGGAATATGCCCCGGCCATTTCATGATACACGAAACTTTAATCCCTCCCTCAAATCGTTCTTGGTACTTTCCTTCACGAAGCACATGCTCCCGATCAGGATCCGTAAATCCAAAGCGACCGTAGCAGTTTTCCAGCTCTTCGTCTTTATGGATCAACGGGCCATTATCCGAAGTAAAAACAATAATGGTATTGTCCTCTATTTTCAAGCGTTTCAAAGTATTCAGAATGATCCCCACGGAGGTATCCAGGTATTCAACCGCATCGCCATAAGCAGCCGCCTTGCTCCTGCCTTCAAATCCTTTGGGTACAAACCAAGGCGTGTGCGTTTCAATATTTGCATACTGCAGATAAAACGGTTGGTCTTCCTTCACCGAGCGGTAGATAAACTTACAGGCTTCGCGCGTAAAAAGTGCCGGTAGCTCAGCTAAATCATTGTTATCGCATCGTTTGATTACCTGCGCCTGTTCAATTAATGGAATCGCCGGATCGCTGATGCCATTTGGCCGCCAACCGGAATTACCAATACGTTCTGGCCCGTGGTCATTCGGGTAAGGAATTCCAAGGAATTCATCAAAGCCATGCACACAAGGCAGGTATTGAGGCAAATGCCCCAAGTGCCACTTTCCATACAGGCCAGTCCGGTAGCCCTGCTCCTTCAACAGCTCTGTAATCGAAACTTCCAACTCATCTTCCAAACCATGTTTTGAATGAGGGAAAAGTACATACAAGCCGGTGTTGTTGTTAACGCGCGGCGCATAACGTCCTGTTAGGAGTGCAGCACGCGAAGGCGTACAAGTTCCATGCGGTGCATAAAAACTGGTAAATTTAATGCCACTTTCAGCCAACGCATCCAGGTTAGGCGTGTGGATGTCTTTTGAGCCGAAGCAGCTCAGATCATCATAACCGACATCGTCGGCTACAATATGAATGATATTCGGCTTGGGCGGCGTTTGTGCCGCGGCCGAAAAACCCATAGCGGTAAGCGTAAAAACGCTTAGTGTCGCTTTCGTAAATTGTCGTGTAGTAGTCATGTAGTTTTATCGTGTTAGGTTGACAAAATGTTCTTTTTCAGCTTTCAGGTCCTCCTTCTCATTTAGTGCCTCTTCAATCCTCCTGAAGCAGCTCAATGTACCGGGCCAACTTCCTGCGGTATTCCAACAAATCTTGCGGATTTTTAGAATACGTCTTCTCGTCGGAAATGATTCCGGCAGGAAGTTCCAACAGTTGCTTTGCTTCATTAGCCAGCTTCTTCTTTTTTCCGGATGCCTGTTCAATTGCCTTTTTCAACAAAATCAGGTAATCGTAATCTTCCAGGCCATCCCGCAGGATTTCCAGACGCAAAGACGGAACCGGTCCTTCAATCCAGTCTTTACTTTTTACATTTGGTTCTTTGTTTGGCGGATAAAAAAAGCGGCCGTCACCATTTCCCCAAATCGTTTGTTTTCCTTGTGGCCAGCCGTAACCAGTCACAAAAGACATCGGTTCTTCCCATGGATTCTGCAAATAACCTTTAGGCGAAGCCGACAGGGAGTTCCAAAAGTTCGTTGACCAAATCAGGATTCCTTTAAATTGAAATTTCCACGAAGCCCAAACCCACATTCTGAGGTTGACAGCGTCATGGTCAATAAATTCCGAAATCCAGGGCGACTTGGGCCAGCAACACAGGTAAGTCCAATATTCTAACCCACGTTCATTCAGCTTCCGAGCCTTTTCATGATCCAGTTTATGCCAGATTGTACAGCTAATATCGGTTACATCCGACAGGTCCTGTCCGGCCACATGTTCCGTCAGAAAAGTCGTTAGTTTGGGCGCATATTTTTTGATCATTTCGTTGCCTTCCCTCACAAAAGGGTAATCTTTGACATCGGGCTCATCAAACCAATAAATGTATTCTTTGCCCAACCAACCTTTTTCTTCGAGATGCTGCTCTATTTGAACCAGGTAACGCTGCATAAGCTTTTCATATTCCACAGTTCCCTGTTCAAAGCCTTCAAAAACACCCGGCGTCCGGTCGTAATAAGTCCCCCGCCCCATGCCTTTTAGTGCTAAACGAAAACCATTAAACCCCAATTCATCCAGGTAGCGTTCTCCTGCCTGATCAAAATCCGTAAAGTCCAGGTCGATGTTTATTTTTTCCAAATCAACTTCAAAATTTCCGGCCAACAAATGATTCTTCTCATTGCCGTCATTCAATTTTACATCATCAAACCAGCATGTGCCCATGTATTCGCCCGTATAGGAATGAAAAACCGGGTACAGAAAAACCTTCAAAGACCGTGTTTCATCAGCCATTTTGCCCAAGTTGAGCGAATACGCTTTCCAGGTATCCTCACCGGTAAATTCTTCCATCCGGTTTTCGTAAACCAATAGTTCCTTTTCGGCATTGTAGCACGCCACCTTGACGCAAAACTGCTGCTCTTTTTCCTGTGTTTTTGCCCACCAGGATAATTCATATTTTGCATGGTTAACTTCAATAAAGTCCGATTCAGCAACCGGATCTTCGCTGCGACTTTCATCTTCAACTTTTAGCGCATACTTACCGGCATGCTTTTCCTTACTGTCGAAAAAGCCACCTTGCCAGAAAATTCCTGATACGGTTTCTTTAATTGGCGAAAATTCGAAGGGGTTGTACGGAGCCACTTTATAATTCTTAAACTCCTGCATGTAAAGATCAAATACTTTTTTCGAATCCTCCGGGTCAGTCAACTGATGATATTCGTTAACCGTATTCATATTTAAGCCAAAGCCCGAACGCATGCTTGTTATTTTGGGCAGTGCAAAATCCCATACATTCAATTGAATAGGAATACTCAGATTCCAACCTTCAGCACTTAGATTCAAATTTCCATGGTAAGTTCCTGCCGGGGTTCCTGCCGGCGTTTTGACGGTCACCCAAAATGGCTGATTCTCGGCACCAAAAAGAGTTACCGATCCATCAACCAAAGGTAAGGGGTCGGGCCACCATCCTTTGAAACCGTAAGCATCCGTAGGCTTAGTCACCTTCACATAGTCCACCTTTCGAATACTAGCCTGCTCAGCCTCGACCCGACTTCCATCTTCATTTGTTAAGGAAGAAACGGTCAAGCGAAAGTTTTCTAAACGTTGATTAGGCTTAATAACCACTAAAAATGATTCATACTCATTTTGAGCGGACCAAATCTTAATGGTGTCCCCTTCTCGCTCCGGAACAGGCGTATCCCGCATTACCTTATAAGCTCCTTCGGCCCACCAAACGGCACACTGCTCGTTGTTTTCAATTAAATATCCATAGCCACCCGCATCTCGATGATAAGGGTCAACAATGGTATTTTCCTGTGCCAGTCCTGAAGATGAGTAAGCTATTAAACTTAGCACAAAGCATAAAACACTTAGGTTTTTGAAGATTAGCATGGTGTTTATTCTTTTCTGAAATAGAATTGCTGGCCAGACAAATAGTGCCGGGCAACATCAAAAAACAGTACTCCCGAAACCTTAAAGAGCTCTGGCCTCATCGGGCCATGGCACTAATTTTCCGGTAGCTCTCAGAGTCGGACGCTGAGCATCTACACTTCTTAGGTAATCGCTCAACTTTTGAGCCAGTTCATTGACTTTTTCAGGCTTTGATTCCGCTAGATTTTGCTTTTCACCAATATCCTGAGGAATATTAAACAGTTCAAAATGCTGATCGCGATAGTAATAAATCAACTTCCAATCGCCACTTCGAATGGTACTTGTTGCTCCAATTCCCGGACCAGTTGGGCCCCAATTGTTTGGGAAGTGCCAGAAAAGATCGCGGCCATCTGCCGTAGTTCCCTCATTCAGTAGCATGGGCACAAAACTTTTTCCATCAACAGTTTGTACTGTTTGGTAATCGTTTACTCCAGCCATTTCTAAAATAGAGGGGAAAAAATCTTCAATCAGCAGGTAGTCATTACACCTTGATTTTGGCTGCACTTTTCCGGGCCATTTAACAATCATTGGCTCCCGAATACCACCTTCGTAAGCTGAGCCTTTACCGCTTTGCAAAGGGCTGTTGTGCGTGTGCAACTCTCCCGCTCGTGGACGAAGACTAAAACCGCCATTATCGGACATAAACAGTACGATCGTATTATCGGTAATCCCTTTTTCATCCAGATAGTCCATTAAATCAACCAAGCTCTTGTCCATCGCTTCAACCATGGAAGCGTACTTTGCCTCAGACTCCGGCAAGCCCATATCCAGGTATTTCTGATAAAAACGTTGATCAGCATTCAACGGAATATGCACTGCATAATGAGCCATATAAAGGTAGAAGGGCTTTTCTGCAGCCAAAGCTTGATCCATTGCCTTCTTCGCTTCAATCGTCAAAGCTTCGGTTATAAAAATCGAATCGCCATGGTATTTCTCCAAGCCGGGAACTCCCCATGGCTCGGTATGTGCACCTTTTTCTCTATTGCCAAAGTTCTGCTCACCTAAATAACTTCCCAAGCCACCAGCTGCATGTCCGGCAATATTTACATCAAACCCACAGGTTAGCGGATTGGCTGATGGTGTTGTCATAGCTCCAAAATGTGCCTTCCCACAATGAATGGTAAAGTACCCATTATCCTGCAATAGTTGTGGTAGCATGGTTGCCTGAACCGAATTTTCGATACTATCAACCGGTTGCACCCCGTTGACATTCCATTCGGGATAGTCCAATAGCTTGTGTTGCGCATCAACAGAGGCATTTCGGCGCAATGTCCAATTGGTTACCCGGTGCCTTGCAGCGTTCATTCCACTCATCAGACTTACGCGCGTGGGCGAACACACCGATGAAGCATAAGCTTGTGTGAAAAGCATTCCTTCCGATGCCAAACGCTCCATTCCCGGCGTATGATAACGTTCATTAAACGCTGTTTTTTCTTTCCAAAAAGGCACTGAGGTATCTTGCCACCCCATGTCGTCAACTAAGAATAAAATGATATTGGGCTGTTGAACTTCCGGTTCGGAACAGCCTGACAGCAAAGAGACTGCCGCCAAACACGCTCCCGAGTAAGCTTTAAGTAGTTTCATCTTGTAGTAGTAGTTATTTGAGTTTTAATTCAGTTCAAAGGTAGCTAAAACTGCTTTATGATCCGTTGGCCAAATGCCTTTTGGCTCCAATATTGGGTCTTCTGTTTTTTCAGGAACCCGTTGATTCCGTTCAATTGATCCCTTCGGCCCCACAATGGTCACCGCCTTCAAACTAATCTTAGCATCCGGTTTGTAAAAGATAAAATCAATCCGATCCCGGTCGTCCGCATCCGGACTCCAAGCCAATTTGCGAATGTCCACCAACGGATTATCTGCCGGAAAGGTAAATCCAGGATGCGTCACCGGATTGGGGTACACTTCCCGATAGGCATCCTTAAATCCTGCCCGTTCCAGAGCTTTGGTATTGTGCCATTCCATGACCACCCCATGATGGTCAAACAAGTTTTTGGTAGCTTCTGTCCAGTCGAGATGAGAAGGTTCATTAAAATCGCCTCCCAACATGGCCAGGCGTCCATTTCTTTGTTCCTTTTCAGCATCTTCAATGACCGCCCGGATCGCTTCATCACGCATTGATTTCAGGTTGTATTCAGCAATCACCGCCGTATCGGTAACAATTGAATCCAACTTTTTCCAGGTTGATCCATCATATCCACGGGGAAGGTAAAGGCTACAATGCCTGTAATCGAGATGGGCACTGTAAAAAGCAATTTCGGTACCTTCCACATCAATGATTGCCTTGGTTACTGATCCTTGATCATTTTTAACCGGAAACAAAGCCTCTTGCTTAACAATTGGATAGCGCGATAAAATACCCGTATCCTGGCTTCTCTGAGAATAAAAGATATAGCCACGATCTTTCAAGTCCTTGACTAACCGCCCTGCCAAACTAATATCGTCATAATTCCGCACCTCACTTAGTGCAATCAGATCAGCATCCAGTCGAATCACTTCATCCAAAATGGCAGGGTAACCATTTTCGACCACCGTTCCTTCCTGCCAAATATTGAATTGCAGGACTTTCAGTTCTCTAGCCTGCTTGCTTTGGCTACATCCAAAGCCAAAAACAAGCAGGAATAAAAGAATTGTTCTATGAAAAGTAAAATTTGCTCTTCTCATTAGAAAACTATTTTTCAAACATGGCTGCAACTATTCCTTTGTAAGGAAGTCAATTTCAGCAATCGCAGCACCTGATTTTCCTCCGGCGATAACTCGTGATTCAATCCGGAAAAAACGGGCAGATACCGGCGCATTAAAATAATGAGTCCGGGGAGTCGGGTCGTTAATCAAGTTCCCAAACTTAAAGGTTTCAAGCGTTTTCCAGCTTTTGCCATTCGCGCTTGTTTTGATCATCCCCTCTTCAATCATGCCATCGGCATTCGCTGTTTGAGGCGTATAAACGAAACCTGTCAGGGTTTGTTCCTGTCCCAAGTCAATGGCTAAAAAGTGAGCTCCATTTCGTGTCGAAGTCCAGTAGGTTTGGCTATTTTCATCGAAAGCCATTGTTCCAACATGTCCGTCAGCTTCCTGATCAGTACCAACCAATTTCCAGTCTTTCTTGATAATACCGAAGGTTTTTTCGGCAACACTTCCCGCTTGATCTTTAGTAAACGAACGAGCCTTTACCTGACCGGCCTCATGTAGGAATGGCACATGATACAACTTTGAATCAGGGGTTGGCTCACTTCCATCCAGGGTATAGCGAATCTCCAAATCGTTATTGATATTTTTTGAAATATCCTCTCCGTGAGGCTTCCAGCCAAAATCATGTTTTTGAGGTTCAATGGTCAACAGGCCATCAATGCTGCGAGAAAATGCAAGTTGCGGTGGGCGATTTTCATAATAATGAGCCGAAACCTTGGCAATAGCTGGGGCCACGCGCGACTCCAAGATTCGTAAGCGCCATTTGGTCGTAGTCACTGTTGGGAAACGTAAAATACGTTTGTAGCCCACATTGGTTGCTGCTGCAACTTCTTGCCATTGGTTATCAATCCAGGCATCCAAGGCGTGTTTCTCAATACGCTCGCTATGGCTGGCAATGGCTTCCTGAATTACAAAGCGGTTGGCTTCCACTTCCGAAGCCATGATAATTTCAATTACCTGCTCTTCGCCGGCAAGCAATTCGTATGTGTTTGGATCATTATCCAACACCTCGGCAGGACCTTTCGCTCCTTTTAGTAGATCAGCACCATAAGTTTGCTCGATGCGTTTCCCAACTTCTTCCAAAACCTGAACATCTTCGTCTGAAAAACGACCTTGACGATTCGGCGGAATATTGAGTAGGAAAATGGAGTTTCCACCAACCGAGCGTTCGTACATGTCAAACACATCATCGGCACTACGCACTTTTTGCTTGGTGTCATCGCGATAGAACCAACCTTCGCGAATAGACGTATTGGTTTCGGCTGGTTGATAATGTAAAAATTTACCTTTAAGTAAATCATCACGACTTCCCAATGACTTTGCCGTGAGATCACCAAAACGACTCATCGCGTTTGGATCTTCGTCATAAGGAATTACGTTCCATTCGGTATCACGTGTTTGTCCGGCTTCGTTACCACACCATCGAATATCTTCGCGACCAAAAATAACGGCATCAGGAGCCAGTTTATGAATTAACTCTTTCCAGGCCATATAATCGTAGGTTTGACCGCCTTTGCGCTTTGGGTGTGCCCCGTCAAACCAAACCTCATGTACCGGACCATACTCTGTCAGCAGCTCAAACAGTTGGTTCAGAAAATATTCATTGTAATCGTCGACCGTGAATTTAAAGGTGGTTTTGTTGTCGAACGGACGTCCTTCAACCGGACGAGGAATGACACGCTCCGTCTTTTTACTCAGGTTTCCATACAAACCTTCCGGGTTTTCAATCTGAAATAAATCGGCCGGAGAAAGGTAAACACCTAACTTCAAACCATATTTTTCGCATGACTCGGCCAAATCTTTTAACACATCGCCTTTGCCATCTTTAAACGGAGAAGACATGATACCATGTTCGGTATAGCGGCTTTGCCACAAACAAAAGCCGTCATGGTGTTTGGCCGTAAAAATCACCTTGGTCATTCCGGCTGCTTTCATCGCTTGGCACCACTGGTCGGTATCCAGTTCCCGAAGGTCAAAAACCTTAGGATCTTCCATGCCATTCCCCCACTCCATTCGGGTAAACGTATTGGGACCAAAATGGATAAACGCAATGAATTCATCACTTAAGGCATCCATTTGATTGGGTGTTGGGACAACATGAGCAGCTTTAAGGATAATTGAATCCTTGGTATCATCAGCATCAACTGCAATTGTGTTGGCTGTCTTCATCATCAGCCCCGAGGGCTTTGTACAGCCCAAAACCGCAGCTAATAGAAAAAGAGAAATGGTTCTTTTCATTGAGTAGTTTTTTAATTGAGTAGTTAAAATTTATTTAGCCTATAAAACTATTGTTCTATTTTTAATTTTCAAAGATGAAAGAAGGAACTTTCCCAATCCAGGCAGCTGGCAGTTCACATTGAAACAAGTTTGCGATTGTTGCAGCAGTATTCACGGTATTGTTGGGAGCTGTCATTTTTACTCCTCGCTTGATTCCCGGACCAGCAATACACCAAGGGACTTCCATCTCTGTCGGGCTTACGCCACCATGCCCATTTCCTCTACCACCGTGATCAGAAACAAACAGGAAGTGAGTATCCTCATACAAGCCTTTGGCTTTGAGCTCGTCCAGAAATTCCCCAATATGTACATCTGCCTCTTCAATAGATTGAATGTATTTAGGCGACATCCAGCCATGTCGATGTCCGGCATGGTCAGTATGGACTGAGTATAAAAACACGCAGGTTGGCAACTCCTTATTGGCATCAATGAAATCCAACGCTTTCTGATAGTTCTCCACATAACCATCGTTTTCTAAAAAGCTAACTTCATCAATATAATCTTGATTATAGGGAAATACCAGCGGCCCCCAGTTATAGTAGAAAGCAGTTTTTGCTTCAGGAAGTTGCTTTTTCAAAACTTCAAAAATTGAAGGATAATACCCGGAATTATCTTTCTCAACTGCTGGAAGCTTAATATTATCCAGCGTCCAGTCGTTTCCAACAACACCATGTTGTTCAGGGCCACTGCCCGTTAAATGACTGGTCCAGTTTGGAAGCGTAACCGACGGCATAACAGCACGTGTTGATAGAGACAACACCCCCTCTTTGGCTAAGCGGTCAATATTCGGATGTTTAGCTGTTTGATAGCCCTCAATGCTAATACCATCCAACGCAATCATCACCACCCGCTTTGCTGCGGGCTGCTTCGTGCAAGAAGTCAGTATTGCTATACCGACAAATAGTAGTAAAAAAGTTTTCGTGCGCATTTGATTAATAGTTTATTGTTTTAGTACTTGATTTTTCGATCAGAAATTACCGGTACAACCGGACTGTTTTGGGGCTGCTTGGGAAATCCAAGTTCCTCAGGAGTCGGACCAACAAACTGGCTTTGAATACCTTCAATTTGGATCTTCCTTTTGTCAAGCTCAACAAAAGCAAACAACGGTTTCTCGTATGGGGCCGTATATTTTATCCAAGGATATTTTGCATCAATTTCCTGACTGTAGCGAATCGTTTGATAATCGCCTCCCAACCAGCTGTATGACATGCTGTTTATCTGGATATAATAAATTCCATTGATGGTGCATACATAGTCGGTATGGTGGTGCCCACTGAAGCAAGCAATCACTTTATCAGCTTTTTCCAGAATAGCCCGAACCTGCTCTTGATTTTCAATGCCCAAGTCCTCGTTCTCAAGACTCTGATGAGATAAAACGATACAGGGCAAATTGGTTGCTTTCAAATCATTTCCCAGCCACTGAAGTTGCTCTTTCCCCACAAAACGGGCATAGCCCTTCGCCTTATCAGGAGATGGATTTTGATCATTTCCATCCAGTACAATAAAATGATAACCATTCTGATCAAACGAATAATATTTGGAGTCAGCACCCCAAAAATCCAGTACCTGCTCACGCGAAAAGCCGCCATCCATATCGTGGTTGCCAATTACATGGTACTTTGCTCCATCGTATTCATTAAAAATACCAAGGAACTCCTTGTTTTGCTCATAAGGACGGCAAAAATCACCCAACTGAATAATAAAATCCAGGTTTTGGTTGGATGCCTCATCAATAAAAGTTTGCAAGCGCTCAGCTGCGTCATGCATGATGTCTTTGTGAACATCGGCACACACACCAAATCGAACACGCTTTTTAGAGCCACTTGTCAATGCATTTACTCCAAGAGGCAGCATGAGAATACCCGCTCCTCCAAAACCATATCGTATAAATTCTCTCCTTTTCATAAGTCATTAGATTTTGGGATTTTAAAGATCTGATAACTAGTACATCAATCAATCAACCCCAAATTTTTATTAGTATTCATCCAACTAGTCCAACTCAAAGACAGTCAACACCGCTGCATGATCGGAAGGGAACATGATTGGGTGGTAGTCGATCACTTTGGATTCAACTGGGCTTAAATTACCTTGATAATAGATGTAGTCGATACGATCACGTAAACCATATCGATCAGAGGATGTGGCAGCACGTGGCGTCCACGTAAAGCCAGGATCCAACAAAGGGTTAATGTGAAGTTCACGGTAACTGTCTTTAAATCCGGCTTTCAACATTTCCTGACTAACCGGCCATTCAACCGTATAATCGTAGTGCAGCTTTTTAGTGGCTTCAGTCCAATCGAGATGAGAGCCACTATTAAAATCGCCCAACATGATCACCGGCCGCTTTGATGCTTCAGCGTATATTGGCTTAATTTCCTTCAGAATACTTTTTACTTCAGCATGCCGCGTTTTCCCCTCAGCCTGAATTAACGCTTGAGAAGACAGCTCCATTTTAGCTACATCGGCACAATAATCGGGAAGATAATGCAGCCAGGTATCCAGAACAGCTAACTCTCGGTTACCGCCAAGATGAAGGATGGCACCCCCGAAATTAAATGGACGAAAAGCTTTCACCGTTTCTTTGATCGGAAACCGGCTCATGATGCTCAGGTTAGAACTAATCAGGTAAAAATAATACCCCAGCGAATCGGCAATCGCCTCCCCAGACCCGTAAGTCTCAATCAAGCCAACCACATCGGGTTGAGCCTCTTTTATTGTTTCAATGACCCGCTCCAAGCCAACATGCTTACCATAGCGTCGTCCGCCATGCCAAATATTCCAAACCATCACCCGAATTGGAGCGATGATTTTTTCTGGACATTCTAAAGTTTTAAAGCGACTATAATCAGTCTGAATTGTTTCAACAGTCATCGATTCATTGTCGATCACCACCTCATCCAAGTGTCCGTTAAAAGCCGTCCATTGGCCAAAGGAACCAGCTTCCCAATGCTCATCGGTTCCTCCAACCACAGTTCTGTTCGTATTTTCCAGGCTTCCAATTTCCGGAGTATTGTAGATAGCCACATTTTGCCCATCCAGAAAAAACCAAAGCTCCCCTTTTTCCCGGTTTAGGCTGAATGCCAGTTGGTGCCATTCGCCATCGTTAACAGCCTGGCGAGGAATATTGGGCTGATAAGTGTAGCTGTTCTTTCCATCAGAAATTACAGCACCCCATGCTCCCGTCGGCTGGGTAAAAATGCTCCACCCCACTCCTTTCAAATCTCCATCTGTCTTGTTACCGATAATCGTTGCTCCCTGCTTAGCTCCGGGCAAAGTCTTTACCCACACACAAACAGACAAATCGGCCGATGTACTATAGTCCGGTGTCTCCAAACTGTCGACAACCAATGGCTGACGGAGCACTGCATTTTTTGACAAATCGAGTGCACGGCCCGATACACCAGCAACCCATGCTGGTCGCTGCAACTCGGTGACATATACAGCCGCTTCCTTTTCAACTTTAGGATAGTACTTTTCGGCATCGCCTTCAAAACCAGTGTAAAAACGTGTTTGAGCCGAACAATATAAGCCTACCGCAAACAGAATCGTTGTAAAAAGTAGCTTTTTCATTCTAAGTTAGATTTGAAGATCAAGGTATTAGATCCTAGAGATTAAAAACATATACTTTAGTTAGCTCATTCTATCTTTTTTAGTTTGCCTGGAAGCAATATACATTTCCGGCAAAATCGCAGATATAAAACCTTTTTCCATCCACGGCTACCGATGTTACCACCGGTGCTCCCAGTTCCGTTTTCCACAATAGTTTTCCGCTAGTTGCATCCAAGGCATAAACCCGACCATCCATCGCGCCAAAAACCAATTTATCGCCAATCAACAAGGGCGTCGATTCGATACTCTGCTGACGATCGGCATAATATGAAGGCGTGTAAAGCAAAGCCGACTCGACTTCGAACCGCCAAAGCTGTTCTCCTGTTTCGCGGCTAACAGCAGCAATTCCCGGATGAGAACCAGCAATAATAAAACGATCCTTCAAAATAATTGGTGCTGATGTTCCACTTTGTTGCATGCCTGTTTCATAGGTCTGAATTGTTTTGCCGGTTTTCAGTTCCAACTGGTGCAAAATGCCAGGAACCGCTTTCTCCGTTCCCTTTCCGCTTACCCAAAGCGAACCATCTTTATAGCTCAAAACGCCATCGCGAAAGCGCAAGCCTGCATCGCCTCGTTTCCAAAGTAATTCGCCCGTGTGTCGGTTGTGGGCATAAATAGCCCCCCATTGGCTCGATGCAATCAACACATCGTCAGCAATGGTCATGGTTGGCGTTGTTCCGTTACCACCACCCCATGCTTCATTTGTCCATTGAGGCTTACCCGTCAACACGTTTAAGGCAGAAAGTGATTTCCCAAAACCGGAATAAACCAGTTGTCCATCGGTCACGATACCGTTGACAATCCCCGGCAAGCGATTATGGTTCAGATCACGCTTCCAACGAAGTTTTCCGGTTAAAACATCAACCGCGTAAGTTACTCCCAACATATCTACAGCAATGGCAATTCCCTGTGCCACCACTAGCTGATTTTTTACACTATTTTGAGTCTGGTAGCGCCACCGCTCAACTCCGGTTGTTGCATCCATTCCGACCAGGTAACAATTTTGAGCATCGCCATCATCAAAGCTGGCAGTAACCAGAACGTCCTCAAACAAAACCGGAGAGCTCATGAAAATATTACTTCCAATATTAGTTGTCCACTTTAATTGGTAAGGCATTCCATGCACTTCATCAACCACTGGGCTGTGAGCCGGATTTCCGGCCAGGTTAAACCATTGGCCATTCACACGGGCCTCCTCATTTTTATCTGATACGGAAAAAGAATGCTTGGCATTGAGAATCTCGCCACTATGCAAAAAAGCATTCACCACCAAGGTATAGTTGTCGCTTTCTTCGGGTTTTAATGTTGTCGCCCAGGTCCAGTCCGATTTTTGGGCCATTGGTTTCCACCGACTTCCATCCAACGATGTGTTCCAGTTAAAACCTTCATCACCATAAATAGCATAGCGGACACTATCCACCGCAACACCCGTATGATAAATATTGGCAGCCAGCTGAAGCTGCCCATTAGCAGTTAAAACCGCAATTTCTTTTTGTGGACTGATTATTTTGATCTCCCGGTTAAGGCTTGTCCACTTAAAATGCGAAGAGGTGTTTCCTTGCTCATCCACATCAACCACCCGGAATCCTGATGGAGAATGATCGATACCTCCGGCAGCCAAGGTTGATGTGCCATATGACATCACACCTGACGTGCCGTGTTCTTTGGCCATGTTGGTATGCCAATGCCCATACAGCCAAGCTTTCAGGTTGGATTCATTCAGGCTGATTACTTCCTGATCATTTACTTTAAAGTCAAACGTTTCACCATTAGTCAATAAATCGTGGTTGAAGAATATTTTGGACTGTTCTGCTGGATAAGCTTTCAGCAGGTTTTTCAACCAGGTACCAATTTCTTCCCGGTTGAAGGAAGGTTTGTAGTCTCCTCCCATCATCGGTGTGACAACGAACAGGGTGTTTGCTTCTTCAAAAGCATACCATGCCGGCCCAAAACACTGTTCGAAAAATTGCTCACCATAATCGCCTTTGATCATGTCGTGGTTTCCCAAACAATAATAAACAGGCACTCCAAAGGATTTCTGATTGACATGTTCTGCATGCCAGGCCATCCCACTTTGGTAGCAAATATCGCCAGTATGAATGATAAAATCAGGCTGGTGCACCTGGGCATATTGCTTCAGTTGATCCACCCAATCCCGATATTCAAAGGTTTCGGTATCGGAAATATGGACGAAACTTGCTTCTTGCTTTCGTTGGCGGGGGCTAATGGCAAACACATAGTCCTGCACACCTGATTTTACGGGTAAATAGGTCTGCAAACAAGTAAAATCGGCCGCGGGATAAAGGGTCACAAAACGTTGTTTTTCCCACCCGGGCAAACTAAAATTCCCTTTCTTGTCCGTCTTTACTACATGGAGTCCGTCAGACACGACACAGTCTTTTGCGCCACGCTCACCAGCATCCATTTTTCCATTGTTATTCGTATCGACAAACACACGCCCATTGAGTTGTGCCCTCGATACGAATACACTCAAAAGGATCGATAAAAGTGTTAGAATTATTGCTGAAAGTTTCTTCATGATCTGATTATTGGTTATTAGACCTGGCATATTCAGATGCTCAGATTGTCAGTTTGAAACAATTTTAAAACAGGCAATCCAAGCATCTGTTTATCTAAAGCTAACTACTTAGAAAGGCTCTCCAATGTTTCTTTACCGTCCTTCATCAACTCGTTAAAATCAGCAGGCCGTGCGGTAACATTGCAGCGTGAAAGCAGCTCATTCAACCGTCGTAATTTGTCTTGAGACTCCGCCGATGAATTGTTCTGAAATTCTTCGCGCAACAAGCGGATTTTTTCAGCATCCTGAATACCTTCACGCAAACGCTCGAACCGGATTGAACTACGGGCATCAGGATAAACAATGTAAGTATCGCCAGCAGGCCAGGTCCGGAAACGCGAGTCAATCAACGGGTCTTTTACCCAGCTGTTATAGGCCCAACGCAAGAACCCATCGAAATCAGCAGCCAGGGTGTACCAACCAATAAATGCAGCTTCGGCAGGCTCTGAGAAAGTAAAAACATTTGGAAAAACATCCGAACAGCATACATACCAGGTTGAAATATGCCCTTGATCTTTGCGGTATTGCCTGATTTCTGGTTCAATTTCGGCACCAAAAGCAATGCTGAGATCGGTCAGTTGATCCGGGAATTTCTTGTAATTATGATGATTGTCTGCAAAGCCAACACCAAGCTCCGGTGCTTGCTCTTTAAGTAACTTCATGGTAGCGCTCATTTCGGCTGGTGACCGTTCATCCATCGCCATACAAGCAATTTCCTTCCATCCTTTTTGTTCCAGGTGATTGAGAAAATCTTTCAGGAAAGGAGTCCATATTTCTTCAAACTCTTTGGTTCCGGCTTTAGCCACAATTTTCACTTCTTCCCCACTGGCAACATCAAAATAGTAAAGCTCATTTCCCCAGGGTACCATTGAATAGCAGCTAATTTGCTTATCAATTCCCAGATCCAACATGAATTGTACCCACTGGTCAAAGATGGTGTAGTCGTAAGTCCAGCTTCCGTCAGCCTGCTTATTCCAGGCAATCATGGAGCCAAAAGCGTCTTCGGTCTGTCCTCCCCACGGACGGTTATTTAAGGTTGCTGTAATCACTTTCTGCCCGGCGTCAGCCAGCATCTTCATCAGTGGCTTTAGCAAAGCCCAGTGCTCAGCAGACCACAGTTCCACATTATGCACACGAGCCACAGCATAAGGGTTTTGCCATAAATCCAGGTGGAATTTCCATTCCGACGCTTCTGGCAGAATGCGGTCCCCCACTTCAAGCTTAAATGTGAACTTACTGTGTTTTTTACCATCCAGCTTTACTTGCAGGGTGGAAGTGTAAGTTCCGGGGGTAGCATCGGCAGGAACATCAAACGTAAGCCAAACTGGCCGGGTTGATTGGCCTTCCATTTCGAAAGCAGGAAGCGGGTCAAGTACATCCGCCCTGGTCAGGGCAATAAAATCTTCGGGTTTGCGATACCCACATCCAGGGCCAAACTCGTCAGTTAGTACGTAACGAACAAAACGGGCCTGAGCAATTTCTGCTGGCAACGTTTTCCCATCTGCTGATTTGAAATCAGAAAATTGGCACTCCACAATTCCTGCCGGTTCATTATTCCACAAAACCAGTTGTGCCGAAATTACTTCATTGCGCCAGGCAAATCCATTCCAAGTGGTTTTCGGCTCCAAGTCCGGAATCAAACTTTTATTGTACCGGTTGTCGATCGAACCAATTGTAGCATGCAAGCCCGGCTTAATCACACTCCAGTCGGTCAGGGTATCGGCCGAAGGGTCAGGCGCCTCCGCATAGGTTTTGGGGGCCTCTACTTTTCCGGGAGCTGAACACCCCAGAATCAAAACAAAAAATAAGGCAATTAAAGATAGATTCTTCATTATTGTATCGATTTTAAATTAGTCATTCTTATCTTATTATTTTTCCTCAGTATTAAGTACTTTTTGGATGAGTATCTTGAAAAGCCACTCCTTCCATTCAATTTTCAAATTCTTTCAATTGATCTGGAGAAAACTTAAGCCCTTTCATATCCAAAGGAATAAATGTAAACATCCAGTTCTGAAAATCCGTTTTATAAGGAATCTTAACCACAATTCGATTCCAACCTTGTTTCAGGTTCACTTTTGCAGGTTTACGCAGCCAGTAAAGCTCTTCATCAGCCCACGGGATCTCTTGCTCATCAGGAGTTCCCCACCCCGTTTGCTTACTTGAACGCCACCCGGGATTCTCCCATTCCGGCCCCTTTAGCTCGACTCCATTTACCCACAAGCTTCCACCGCAATTATCCCATGAGCCATTTTGGGGTATTCCAGAGTAAACACGATTAGCCCGCAAAGGTGTTTCGAAATTGATCCAGGTATCTACTTCCTGATTGCGATCACTGTATAGGTAAGTTTGGGCATACACTGTTTGTCCGGCTTCCGCTTCAGGGAAATAACCATCTTTCAACCACCGCTGTTTCAGAACAAGCGTATTGCCTGTGGCTAATTTCCAATTGAGCTGCTTTTGTTTCAAAAATTTATCCAGCTTTTGCGTTGTTCCGGCAAATGCCTTGTCAGCTTCATCGCCATCAAAGGGGCCAGCTAACTTCCAGAATTTATCCGTTTGTTTCAAATACGGGAAAGGTTTATGCTGAAAATAGCGCTGTTTATGATCGAGTAAATAACGCTCAAAAGCTTTAAAGTACTTGAAAGCTTCAGTGTCTTTCTGAGGCAAAACAAGCATATATTTCTCCGGAGCTGTTTTCACATCAGCCGTCCAGCAAGCCCAGGAGTAAGTTAGCAGGCCACTAAAAAACGGGTTTTGGGAGAATGCGTCTTTTTCGAATCGTAAATTGACATCGGGCCAAAGACAAATAATTCCGCCTAAAATATCATTATCTGATCCTCTGCCCAAAGGCCGAAAAAACAAAGTTGGGATGAACGACATTGGCTCTCCTGCATTCATGTAGCTCTTTCGGGAATCGATTTCTTTTAAGTTGGCTCCTTTGGGCGGAACAGCTCCCCCCCAGGTTTGGCGAATCACGCTTCTGGGTCCTTCCAAGCCCGGGCTCCAAACAATCGCCTGTCGATTATTGGATTCAACCACCTCAACCATGCGATTAATAAACTCTTCGGGATTGTTTATATGAATTTCATCAGAGCCAATATGAATGACCGGAGCCATATCCTGAGGAATTTCTTCAAAAAACTCAAGAAGAATCGCTTCCAAAGCAGTCATTCCCTCTGCTGATTCCATTTTAAAACCCATTGCCTTGGTAAAAGAAGTGCTATGTCCGGGCATATCAATTTCGGGAATAACCTGAATTTGTTTTTTACGGGCATACCAGATTAACTCGCGGATTTGCTCATAAGAATAAAACATTCCCGGATCACGCGTTGGACGATGATTTTCGGCTGCTGTCAGTTGTGGATAAAGCTTACTCTCAATACGCCAGGCCGGATAATCCGTCAAGTGCCAATGAAAGGTATTGTACTTGTACCAGGCCATGACATCAATCAGCTCCTTCAAGGAGGATAAACTTTGAAAATTACGTCCTACATCAAGCATAAAACCGCGCACAGCGTGCGCCGGGCGATCATCAATTGAGCAGTATGGAAGTAGTTTCCCATCTTCATCCGTACTCTCCCGAATCAGCTGCCTCAAGGTTTGCAGCGCATAAAAAAACCCGGATTCTGTTGAAGCTACAACTTGTACCAAATTATCAGTAACGTCAAGTTTATAGGCTTCCTTTTGTAAGCTTTCATCATAAGCAAACTGGACCGAAAAATTACTTGTCCAGTCGATTTCAAGCCAATGCAAATTGGAAAGCTCATAAAACTCATCTACAATATTTTTGGGGAAGTCCTTTGGAAAAACCGGATACCACGATTTAGGATGGGCTTCCCCTTCTCCCCAACGAACCTTTTCAGGATATGGAATGAGCTTAACCTGTGCTTCCTCAAGATCTGATGAAGAATACCGGGCTTCAAATTCCACCTCAGCATCCTTTTTATCTATCAAAGAGACAACATCCTGCGTATTGCCTTTTAAGCAAAACAGAAATAGGAAGAATATGAGTAGTAAAAAATTCTTTTTCATTCGTTTAGAATTGTTTGTTTCGATGGTAATTCATGTAACTCGTATCGTTAGAATTTTGTGTATGAAAGGGCTTTTTATTAGGTTCGTTTCATCGCATTACCAATTCTTAGTCAATTGCCGGAAACGGATGAACTTCAGAACGCTCATGCTCCTGCTTCATAATCTTCTCAATCTGTGCGACAATTTCCGGGTGCTCTGAAGCAAGGTCCTGCTGTTCCTGCGGATCTGCTTTCAGATTGAATAGTTGAATCGTTAAGTTACCATCATTCATTTGAGATCGATAGCCTTTCCAGTCTCCCATTCGTACCGCTTGTTGTCCGCCATAGGCTTTCATCGGAAATTCCCAATAAAGAAATTCTTTTTCGCTTTGTGCCTCTCCTTTTAGTGTAGGCAAAAAGCTGATACCATCAGTCTCCACAGTTGTTTCGAGACCGGCAATTTCATTTAATGTGGGCATCACATCCCAAAAGGCAAATGGCTGCTTTGTTTGAGTTCCGGGAGCAACAACTCCGGGCCATGAAACAATTAAAGGAACCCGGATTCCACCTTCCCGCAGAAAGCCTTTTCCCCAACCCCATTCGCTTTTAAAAGGTTTAGCACTATCGAAAAACGGAGAGTCTGTTCCGCCGTTGAAGGTTGGGCCATTGTCGCTGGTAAACATGATTACTGTATTTTCATAAAGTCCCTCTTCCTTCAGTTTGTCAATCAGTTTTCCAACCTGCATATCCAAATAGCTAACCATGGCTGCATAAGTTGCGTGCGGCGTACGGTTCGGGAAGTATCCTCTCTGCCCCAAGTAAGGTTCTTCGTCATCAAACTGCTCCTGGTAGTAGCTCAGGAATTCAGAATCAGCTGGCACTTGCAGTGGTGCATGTGGCAAGATTGGAGCAAAATACAGGAAAAACGGATTGGCTTTGTTCTGCTCAATAAACCGTAGTGATTCGTCCAGCATCAGGTCAGGAGCATATTCTTTGGAAGTATACTTTTTATAGCTGGCCGGATCATTCGGATCACTCCCTTTGTCTAAAGAAGTCCAAACCGGGGTGTACTCATTATCTAACAATACTTGTTGATCATTTTTCCATAAGTGCAGGTTGTAATAATTATGCCCTTGCCGCTGACACATATCTCCATAGAAGAAGTCAAAACCCTGCTTATTCGGATGTCCTTCAGTTAGCGGGCCTCCCAATCCCCATTTTCCAACGCAGGCCGTGCGGTAGCCAGCTTGTTGCATTAACTCTCCCACCGTCACAATCGTATCTGGAATTGGGCGTTGTCCTTCCAGCCCCGGATCCTTGATCACTTCCCGGAAATCCCAGTTCTTCTTTGTGGCTCCCATCTCATCGTTGTTCCTCACGTAAGCATGCCCCGTATGTTTTCCGGTAAGCAAAACGCCTCGTGATGGTGCACAAACCGGGCTTCCGCAGTAAAAGTCAGTGAAACGAATTCCCTGAGAAGCCAGCTGGTCAATATTGGGTGTTTTAATTTTTTGCTGACCGTAAGCCCCTAGTTCGGCATAACCTAAATCATCAGCTAAAATAAATATGATATTGGGTTTAGTCTGCACCTTTTCCTGCTCAGCACAAGAGCTTGTAGCCAAGGCCAAAGGCACCATCAATAAACCGTATGAACTTGCTTTTCCTAATTTCACTTTTTTTTTGTTTTATATGGTTCGAGGAAAATCACCGCTAAAAAGCAGCGCCTTTCCCCGGAAAACTTTTTTATTGGTTATTCCCAGCTAAAATCAGCTTCAATTTCGTCTTTCATGCCAGGACCAATATCAATTCCCTTCTCCCTCAACACGGGATACTTTTCTTTCACAACGCGATAGAACGCATCAAATGGCATGCGTTCTCCCCTGCTCCACATTTGTTCAGCCAAGGCAAATATCCTTGGGAAAACCCGCCGATCAACCATGTGTTCGCACACATACCAGTCCGTCCATAAAGCACATCCCATACCTAAAACCAAGGAATCAGGCTCTTTTATGTCTGATGGATTATTTTCGTAAACCGTGCGCATGTCAAATGTCCGGTCAGCGAAGTAGTTTGACCATGGGCTTACCGGAAAATTTAAATAACTGTAATAATTGGTATTGGCGATAACCTGATGTCCATTTCGAATAGCGTTCTTTAAAGCCAAATCTTTATGTCCCCGCCAGTTCCACCAATGAACAATTACGTTGTCCGGTAACTTAAAATCATCCTGGTAAATTACATCGCCCCAAAAGATAACCTTTTTATTTTTTGTTTTCATATAATTGGCCAGGCGGGATGAAAAATACATTTGTAGTTCATGCGAGTTCTTTAGTCCTTCCTCTTCTATTTTCCCCTGACAATCCGGACATTTGTTCCACTTTCCCTTAGGAGCCTCGTCCCCTCCCAAATGAATATAGGACGATGGAAACAACTCACAAACTTCATCCAACACATTTTTAAGGAAAGTGTAGGTTTCTTCCCTTCCCCCACAATATAGTACGTCTGAAAAACCCATCACTGTTTTGGGAGCCTCACCGAAGCAGCTCAGTTCCGGGTAGGCTGTTAAGGCAGCCTCCGAGTGCCCGGGAACATCGATTTCAGGAACAACGGTTATGTGCAACTTGCGGGCATAAGCAACAATATCTTTAATTTCTTCCTGAGTATAAAACCCTTGCTGTTCTTTTCCTTCAGCCACCTTCGATCCAATCACGGTTAGCTTGGGATATTTCTTAATTTCAACACGCCAGCCTTGTCCCTCAGTCAGGTGCCAATGAAAAACATTCATTTTCAGCATGGCCATGTGATCCAGGTAACGCTTGATAAATTCTGGCCTTTGGTACTGCCGGCCTGAGTCGAGCATGAAACTGCGCCAGGCATATTTGGGTGAGTCGGTAACTTTTATTCCGGGAATACGATAGCCGGCCAACGTAATCGATTTTCCGGCCTGTATTTCCTTCGGAAGAAGTTGCAGTAAGCTTTGAATGCCATAAAAAAGGCCGGTGGAAGTGTTGGCAGTTACTTTAATTTGTTTTCCGGACACCAAGAGTTGGTAAGCTTCATCACCCAAGTTGTTGGGAAGCGCAGCAACCTGCAAATGAATATCGGCTTTTCTTTCATTCGCTTTTTCTATCCGGACATTGTTTTGGAGCCGTTGGATTAAATAATTGGCCTCCTCTTGCTGCTGGCTGGCACAGGCTATTGTTAGCTTATTTCCAATGCGAAAGGAACCAGCCGTTTTTTCAACTTTAAAAGGGGTGGGCAGAATAGTCTGGCCCTGAATTGCGAAGGAGCTAAAAAAGAGACTTCCAATCAAGAATATCCCTTTGATTGCCTGCTTTCGCAATTTCAAGAAGCAATCTATAATCGACCTGTTTTGTTTAGGATACATTTGTTTATCTATTTAGAATTAATCAACCATTTCAATATAGATTATTAAACATAGCAAAAGGATGAGTCTAAAGAGCTCCTCCTTAATTCCGGTATCGTTTGCTCAACCAAACAATACTGACTCCACCCCTATCTAATCATCAATACAGGTTAAATTACTATCAAGCAATAATACCTATAAACTAAAGAGGACTTAAAAGCCCTCCTTAGCTTTGAAGATTTACTTATCCCAGCCCGGGTTTTGCTCCAGTGCAGGATTAAGCGTCAATTCGTTAGTAGGAATTGGGTTAAGATAATCGCGCTCAGGTTTAAACTGATAACCTGAAGGAATTACTTTCAGATAAGGATCAATGTAGCCATCGCCA
Organism: uncultured Sunxiuqinia sp.; assembly: GCF_947495665.1. Lineage (GTDB taxonomy): Bacteria > Bacteroidota > Bacteroidia > Bacteroidales > Prolixibacteraceae > Sunxiuqinia > Sunxiuqinia rutila. The sequence continues at coordinate 94,506 of NZ_CANLZV010000002.1, read as the reverse complement.
TCAACCAGCAAGGTTTCACCAATCACAATATTATATTCATTCTCCAAGTCGCTTCCAATAAATTTGAACCCTTTCAGGCGTTTTCCAACAAAAAGCTCGTGTGCACGCCAACGCATCAAGTCGTCAAAACGGAAACCTTCGCAGGCCAATTCAACTCTCCGCTCTCTTCTGATTTCATTGATAATCGGACTCAATGCCGGGAATTGCCAGTTTGGATCATTAGCAATATTAGCCAATTGCAGGTGTGGCATGTTTACACGATCACGCAGTTGATTCACGGTCAGATCCAGGTCAGCCTGAGTAATTGTTCCCAGCTCAGCTTTGGCTTCCGCATAAATCAAAAGGATTTCAGCATAGCGATAGATGATTGCTGCTGTGGTTCCAATTCCTCCGGCCTTTTGCTGTTCGAAGTCTGGACTCCCGCCTTTTCTCAACTGAAAACCACTGGTATTTCGTGCACTTCCGGTTAAATCCAGGTCAGGTTTTTCAAAAACAACAGTCAACTCGCCATTTTTGATTTCTTTGGCAGCTCCGGGCAAGTAAAGCGTTTGTGCCAGGCGTGGGTCACGATTGGCAGCAACATCTTCCAAACTTCCTTCGCCAGCATATAAGTCACTTTGTGAGATTGGTAATCCGTCAGTAGCCAGGTAGCTATCGATCAATGATTTTGACAAGCCGGTATTTCCACCAATGCGGGGGATGTAACGATGAACATTGTGAGTTACGCCCAAATCAACGTCATACTTTTTCCAGAAGATTACCTCACTATTGGCCGACAAATCAACCTGGTTAAACAGAGAGTAGTACGTATCGTTCACATCGCCACTGTTGTACAATGCATAATGGCCTTCATCGATAATCCGTTTTGCAGTCTGAGCAGCTAACTCCAGGTATTCACTGCCATCAAATCCCGCCACTTCGAAAGCTGTTCCGGCATGGTATTTTTCCCATGTTCCTTCGAAAAGGCAAATACGTGCTTTCAGAGCCAGCGCAACATCTTTGTTAACACGGAAAGCTTCTGCTTTATCCACAGCCGGAAGTTTAGTAATGGCAACATCCAAATCCTTGATAATAGAATCAACAACAGCCTTACGAGGAGTGCGGGCCATATAAAGCTCCTCTGAATCAGTCGATAAGGGTTTGCTGTAAAAAGGCACATCTCCAAATGTCTGTACCATGTTAAAATAATGCAGTGCTCTGAAAAAATATCCTTCACCTGCGTAGTTGTCAATTAAAGTCTGATCGCCTTCAACGGTAGACAAATTATTCAGGAAATAATTTACCGAACGAATGCTCCCCCAACTCCAGCCACCACCTGATGAAGGGATGGTCCAGTTACCAGCCAAACGGCTGTTATAAGTTCCGGGAATCATGTTGTCACTATTATTATCGAACCAAAAGATTCCACCACTCCAACCACTGTGAACCGGAAAAGCACCATAAAAGCTATTGGCATACAATTTCAAATCGTTGGGTGTTTTCCAGAATGTTTGCGGGGCAATCTCATCCAGCGGATAACGATCTAAATAATTTTCGTTACATGATGACATGAGTGCCATAACCGCTACAGCCAAACATATATATATTCTAATTCTTCTCATAATAATCTGATTTTTCAAAATTAAAAGGATACATTCATTCCAAAGGCAAAACTTTTCTGTAACGGATAAATTTTACCAGCTCCCCAGGAACCACCAGTCGTTTCCGGATCGAAAATATCAATCAAGTCCGTTAGAACGAACAGGTTTTCTCCGGTAACATAGAAGCGTACTTTGGATAACTGCAACTTTTTCACAAACATTTCCGGCAATGTATAGCCCAGTTGAACATTCTTCAATCTTAAATAAGCGCCATTTTGCAGGTAACGCGTTTGAACTTGCTGGTTTTTACCACCATTGGTCAAATAAGGACGCGGATAATATGCATCAGGATTGTCTTCAGACCAGTAATCCAGGTGAGCCTTAAACCCAGCCGATTGCCAGACACCTCCGGTACCGCCCCAGAAATAAGAACCGCCAATCGCCAGGTCACGTTTAGCAACACCTGTCCAAAGCATGGAGAAATCAATTCCTTTCCATTTTCCTCCTGCTGAAAGAGCAAACTGATACTGAGGCGTACTGTTTCCAATAATCTTCTTGTCTCCCGGATTTTCGACAGTGTTGTCTCCCCAGTCAATCACTCCGTCATCATTCAGATCCTGGTACATAATATCACCAGCTCTCCACTCCTGTCCGCTAATCTTCGACTGATCATACCAATCATCAAAAGCGGCATCATCCTGAGCAATGCCTTCCGTAACATATCCCCAAATTTCGCCTAGTTCCTGCCCTTCATAATAGGTTGTTAAAATTCCGGTTGGATTGCGGTACTTCGCTACTTTGGTTTTGGCATTTGAAAGTGTGGCTTTAGCGTGGTAAGAGAAGTCATTGATTTTATCTTCCCAGCCAATCACCAACTCAAATCCATTGGTTTGCAACTCAGTATTATTAATTTTTGGAACACTTGTTCCCAGAACTCCAGGCAAGGCTTCTGCTGGTCCAGGCAGGTCGCTGGTATAGCGCTCAAAAACATCCAATGAACCGGTAAGTTGGTTGTTAAAGATTCCCCAATCAACTCCAACGTTTTTGGTTTTCACTTTTGCCCAAGTAAGTGTCGGACTGATCAATCCAGGTAAAGAAGCATAGTTTGGTCTGCTATCTCCCATAATCCACCAGTTATTGGTACTAACCGGAATTGTGGGAACATACAGGTAAAGGTATTCATTCTTATTTCCAAGCTGATTACCCAAAGCTCCCCACGATCCGCGGATTTTTAATATATCAATTTGCTCAACATTGAAGAAGTCCTCACGGGCCAGATTATACCCTACCGATACCGATGGGAATAGTCCCCAACGCTCATCTCCCGGAAATTTTGAAGAACCATCGTAACGCGCATTCACCTCTAGCAGGTATTTCTCTTCAAAGTTATAATTCAAACGGCCAAAAAATCCACGGGTTGCCCAATGCCATTTGCTGTCACCTACATCATCCTGCTCGCTTGTTGCTGTGCTGATTGAAGGAACTTCATCTGTGATCAACCCTTGTTTTGAAGCATACAACCATTCGTACTGTTCCAATTCCTGCTGAAAACCAGTCAACACTTTAAATGTATGTCCTGAGTCAAATTCCTTTTCATAAGAACTGTAAATATTCGGAGAGGAATACGTTTTCTTACTGGCGCTGGCAGAATAACTGGTATTAGGGCGTTCCGTATAAGTAACTCCTTCCGGTCCATGCAAAATAACAGATCCATAGTGGTTGTTACCAATATTGCTTTGAACAGTCCAGTTATAGTCAAAATTAATTTTCCAATCTTTGATCGGCTCCAGAATGGCTCCCGTTGAAATCAGGAAGTTGTCCGACGTGCTGTTGCTTCTTCCGGACAACAGGTAAGGAATCTCCGAACTTTGATGATAATCTCCATCAGGCGTGTACAAAGGGTTAGTAGGCCACCGGCGAGCAATATTATGATAGAATAAATATCGGTCATAACTAGGACGATCTGTAACGCCGCGAGTATACTTAACATTAGCCCGAAGCGACAAGTAACTGTTTACCTCGCTTGAAACTTTCGAGTTCATCGTGTAACGCTTATACTCATCATCTCCGTATTTCAACAGGCCTTTCTCATCGTAAAAACCGCCTGAAACGTAATAGTCAACTTTGTCTTTTTTTCCTGAAACACTAACGGTATGTGTCTGACGCGGTGTCCAGTCTTTATAAAATACATCAAACCAGTTGGTGTTGGCATTGGCAGTCATATAAGCCCCCCATCTGTCCGGATTTCCTGGCTCAGGAAATGTCCCATCAATACTGGTAGGATCTTTCATGTATTGCTCAATACGCCCCATAATTTCATCAGAAAAAACAGGAGCAGAATCACCGTCATTCAAGCCGGCCTGATTAAAGTAATTGGCAAATTCCAGCGAATTCATCATTTCAGGCAATTTGAGCGGTGCAGAGTAAGTAAATACATTTGAATAACTTACATGCACTCCCTCCTTACCTCCTTTGGTAGTAATCAACACCACACCGTACGCTGCACGTGCTCCATAAATAGCAGCCGAAGCAGCATCTTTAAGTACTGAAATACTCTCAATATCATTGGGGTTGATATCGTTAATACTGTTAACAGGAACACCATCAACAAGAATATAAGGAGCATCGGTTCCATCCAATGAACCTACTCCCCGAATATTCATAGCCATGGATGAGCCAGGCTCTCCTCCTGTACTACCAACTGAAAAGTTCATACTCGGTAAAACCCCTTGAATGGCTTGCTGAACGTTGGCCACCGGACGATCTTCCAATATTTCGGAGGTAACCTGTTCCACCGCACCTGTCAGATTTACCTTCTTTTGCACGCCATAACCAACGGCAATAACCTCTTCAATTCCAAAGGTTTCTTCTTCCAGAATGACATTAACAACAGCGTTTGACCCAACAATGGTTTCGTAACTCCGCATCCCAACAAAGGAAAACATCAAAGTTACTCCAGGGCTTACTTCTTTTAGCGTATACTCTCCGGCATCATTGGTAATTGTTCCGGTAGTCGTTCCTTTCACCATAACCGTTACACCGGGTAAAGGTAAGCCTGCTCCATCAGTAACAACCCCTGAAATCTCTTTGGATTGTTGAGTAGATAACCAGGCCTTTTCTGTACTTAGGGCTATTTGGCGGTTATTGATGATGTAAATAATGTCTGAATCAAGAAACAACTCATCCAGGACTTCTTCAATTGTTCTGTTATTGACAGCAATCTGAGTTTTCTTGTTAACATCCACCTTACTAGCTTCATACATGAAGTAGTAGTCCGTTTGATTTTCAATTTCATTCAACACATTTCTAATGGACACATCAGCCATCTTGAGGCTTAACCGATTGTTTTGTGAAAACGAATCGATGGCAAATGTTTGACCAATAAAAATGAAAAGCAATATCAGCATTGTTCTCATTACCTTGCACGGTTTAGATGCCCAGAAACTTCGTCTTTCCGGGATCGGTAAAAATTCTTTTTTTTTCATAAATTTGTTACGATTTGGAATAATAATTCAAATTGAGTGATGCCTTTTGTTCGTTCAAAAGCTAAAGGCACTACGAAATCAAGAGGAGGTGTTGGCGCATCTCCTTTTTGTTGTCTCTTCTTTTTCACATAAGCAAATTAATTTAAGTATTAGTACATTGTTATTTGAATTGGGGTATCGGGGTCGTTACTTAAAACAATATCGTAATTGATGGCGCAGCTGAATTTGATCAGTTCCATGATATCCTCAATGTCTTCATGCAGAATCGTTGCATTGAATAACAGGTTGTTGATTTGTGGATTTTTGACTTCAATGGTGACATTATACCAACGCTCCAGCTTTTTGACCACCTCACTCATGGTGGCATCGCTGAAAATGAGTAATCCTTTTTTCCACGATGTATACTGAGAAGTTTCTACTTCGTGAATGCTCAACTCCTTCTTTATTCTGCTGTAATCAGCTTTTTCTCCGGGCTTTAGATGGTAATTCCGCGAGTTTCCCTTTTTCGTATTAAGTTCAACCGCCCCTTCTTCCAGCACTACACTTATCATTTCGTCTTCAGCATAACTTCGGACATTAAAAGAAGTTCCTAAGACCCGAACATTCAACTCGTTGCATTGCACCACAAAAGGATGTGCAGTCTGTTTGGTAACCTGGAAGAAAGCTTCTCCATCCAGCCGGACTTCCCGGTTTTGAGAGAAAAATGCGGTGTTGTAGGTTAATGTTGTACCTCCGTTTAGCCAAACCGTAGATTGGTCGGGCAAGGTAATCATGGAGCTTTGACCATTGCTGGCCGTAATTGTTGTGTAGTTTTCAGGCGTTTGTTTAAAAATAAAATCAACCATTGAATTACCAACCAGTCCTCCAATCCCAATAACGAAAAACAGGATGGCAGCAATACGCCAACGACCCAGGCTCTTCTCGAGTTGATAGCGTCGCAGTCTTTCGGCATACTTATTCCATGCTCTTGGCGTATTAACATTGTCGTATGCCTCAACTTGACTGGCAATACCTGACCGACTGGTTAGCTGATCAAACAGCTGTTTGTTTGCAGGATCCTCTCCTACCCAATTCTTCAGGTCAAGTTCTTCCTCCCTGCTCTCTTTTCCGGTGATATATTTACCCAGAAAAATGCCTTTTTTTATCGCGTCCTTTAATTTCATGCTTTTACACCTGAATAAAACTAAACTTCAATATTCTGATTACGCTACCTACAACGACATCGGAAAATAAAAGGACTACAAGAGAAGTAAAAAAAATTAAGTGTGAAGTTCCGGAATTGGCTATTTACCTCTTAGCCAGGAGATAAAAAACAGCATTAAGCTATCCAGATTTTTTCGAAGTATTTTATACGCCCGGGCTTTATGCGTTTTGACAGTGCTAACGGCAATTCCCACCTGTTCGGCAATCTCACTGTTCGAATAATCCTTCAGGGCCAAAAGCAGAACTTGTTTCATCGCATCGGGCAGTTTATTAACCTCCTTATAGACTAAGTTAAAAGCCTCAACGCGTAAAATTTCGGCAAAAAAGAAATCAACCTCAACGTCCTCTTTGAGCTGAAACTCTTTATACTTGTCTTTTACTTTTTGATGCTTAAGGTGATCCAAACAATGATTGCGTATGGAAGTGTAGAAAAAGGATTTAACCTGAAATAAATTCTCAAAGCTTCGGGGTTTCTCATAAAAAGCTAAAAAGACATCCTGAACAATGTCTTCACAAATAGCCACATCTGCAATATACTTTGATGCGAATGAAGTAAACCCAGCGTACGTGTCGTAAAAGAAATCCTGAACGTCCAGTCGTTCACCACCCTTTAACCGAATCCTGTTGCTGCTAACCATCTCTAATTTCTCTTACTGAATTCAACTTCTCCTATCTCCAAAGAAGAAAGTAAGCCTCAAATATAATTTGTAAAAATTACTATTTGATTGTTCAGACAATAAAATTTTGCTTCCCACCTCCACCAACCCCTCAATTCGTTACCGGGATTACTGACAGATAGCTACGAATAAGAAAATATTAAATTGTCTTTTTAAAGCAAAGAAATGATTGCGAGATTTCCGGGATAAGCGTGTAACTAATCTACACAGAAGCCAGCTGCCAGGCAACTTTTCAGAGCGACATCCATCTAACCGGCAATTATTACGCAGCCTCAATTTTCGTCAACTATAGGGAAAGTTATACCAATCAATATCTAGCAATCCACTACTATTTAATTATTTAAACCCGCACTTTCAGGGGATTGCTCCTAAGCGTTCTCTGACGATGCCCAAAATGAGGCCGTGTAAAACAATCTGAATTATTATTTCTTTTAAAACCCACACGAGAAAATTTTGTTGTTTGAGAATGGAACAATTTTTTCTCTTCTCCTTAATAGTAAATAGACAACAATGAAAAACACGAATGATATATTCTCGGTGAATATTCCGGATAGCAATAAACCACGTTTAGTCATCATTGGAGGCGGGTTTGGAGGTATTCGACTATTGCGCAAGCTGAACTCCGACAAATTTCAGGTGGTTTTGCTTGACCGCTATAACTACCATACCTTTCAGCCGCTGCTTTACCAGGTTGCCACTGCCGGACTGGAGCCGGATTCGATCGCGGGTCCGCTGCGAAAAGTTATCAAGCAAAAACCCGACACCTATTTTAGGATGCTGAAGGTTAATCGTATTGACCCGGAAAATAAAGTTTTAGAAACCGTTGCCGGAAATTTGAGTTTTGACTACCTGGTAGTAGCAACGGGTGCACAAATCAACTATTTTGGCAATAAGAACATTGCCAAGCACGCCTTTCCGCTCAAGCAAGTGACTCATGCGCTGGATTTACGAAGCCATATTTTTCAACAATTTGAAAAGTCCGAGATTCTAACCAATCCCAAAGACAAAGAGCGCCTGATGACTTTTGTGGTTGTAGGTGCCGGTCCCACAGGTGTTGAAGTGTGCGGAGCTCTTGCCGAGCTAAAAAACAATGTTTTACCCAAAGATTATCCTCAACTCAATGTGGGCAGCATGCAAATTCACTTAATTGAGGGGCAGGATCGGGTGCTTCCCGCCATGTCGGAGCAGTCGGGCAAGCGGGCTTACAACTACCTGAAAAAAATGGGCGTCAACATCAGCTTAAACACACTCACCGATGACTATGACCGCATTGTCGTAAAACTCAGCAATGGGCAAGAAATTCGAACCGGAACGCTCATCTGGGCTGCCGGTGTAAAAGGCAACCTAGTGGACGGCTTTGACGAAAAAAGTATTCACAAAGGTCAGCTACTGGTAAACGAGACCAACCATATCATAAAAGACAAGGACACTAATGAAGCATACAACCATTTGTTTGCTATTGGCGATGTCATGCACATGCTTCATGAGGATTACCCCACCGGCTTACCCGGATTGGCTCAGGTTGCCATTCAGCAAGGCGAACAGCTTGCCGAAAACTTAAACCGCCTTTCAGACAACAAACCATTTAAGGCCTTTCAATACACCAACAAAGGGGCTCTGGCAACCATTGGCCGTAACAAAGCAGTAGCCGATCTTCCGGGGAACATCAAACTAAGTGGTATTATCGGCTGGATGATCTGGATGCTGGTACACCTACTGTTCCTGATTGGCTTTAGAAGTAAGGCCGTTGTGTTTGCCAACTGGTCGTGGAATTACTTAACCTACGACCGCGGTATACGATTGATATTACGCCCCTCAAGCAAGAAAAAAGACTTGGTAAGCAAAGAGATGATTGAAGCCATGAACGAAAAATAAGAGACAAAGACGATGAAGAATCCAAGCGCTATGCAGACAATACCCCCAAAACAGAGGAAAGCTTCGATTCTGCCCCAAGCAAATATTAAAACAGAGCATGCTGTGTTATCGTGCGCTTGGAAACTTTAAGCCATCAAATGCAGTATATTTGAAAGAGACGCAACTTGCTGGCGCTTCGCTTTTTCATCGTGGCCATAATACTTCTAATTCATTCCTGCAGAGTTACGCGATCCGACTACGTAAAAAAACGCCAGCACAAATATTTTTGCTGACTTGCAAAAACAATAAATAGGAAAAATGAATACTAAATCAGATCAATCATGCACAAACTAGTTTTATTACGGCACGGAGAAAGCGAGTGGAGCAGACAGAATTTATTTACTGGGTGGGTAGACGTTTCGTTGTCTGAACATGGTATCTACGAAGCTCAAAATGCAGGCATAACACTCAGTGTAAATCATTTTCAATTCGACATGGCCTACACCTCCCTTTTAAAAAGAGCCATTCAAACATTGTGGTACACTTTGGAAGCCCTGGATCAACTTTGGATACCATGGGAGAAATCCTGGCGGCTGAATGAGCGCCACTATGGGGCTTTACAAGGCCTCAATAAAAAACAAATGGCCCTAAAACATGGCGACGAACAAGTCCACCAGTGGCGACGCAGTTACAAAACTAAGCCACCGCTGCTTGATGGCAATGACCCGATTTCGCCCTGCAACCACCGGCGTTACCGCAATGTACCTAAAAACGAGCTGCCTCTGGGTGAAAGTCTGGAAGATACTTACCTCCGCTTTTTACCCTACTGGCACCGCGAAATTGCCCCGGCAATAAAAAGTGGCAAAAACGTATTAATTGCTGCTCACGGTAACAGTTTAAGGGCACTCATCAAACATTTGGACAACATCATGGATAACGAGATCCCCTCCCTTGAAATTCCTACCGGGAGACCCTTGGTTTATGAATTGGATGAGAACTTAAAACCAATCAAGCATTATTATTTATAACAACGCTAAATATACTAAGGTAAAACTCAACTGTAGGGATAAACACAATCAGCTACTGCCCAAATGCTTGTTGCGTGGGTTGACGTGACTAAATTTTACGAAAGCAACAAACACCACCCCACCGACGATATTGCCCAAGGTAGACCATAGCTGAACCCAGCCGTAATCGGCCAGGCTGATTGACTCACTAGTCAATACGGCAGTAAAAACCTCAATCGACCCAACAATGGAGTGATGTAAACCTCCCATTCCAATAACGGAAGTAATTAATACGATAATCATTATTCTGGAAATGGTTTCCTGCGATGATGTAACAAGCCACGACAATAAGCCCATAAGCCAGCCCGCTAACAATCCACTCAGCAAAATGATGTACCAAGGAAAGTCAATGAGCTTTTGCGCCAAGGCTTCAAAGGCATTTAAACTGATTACCTCAAAAGCGGATGGCAAAACCGATAAAATCGAACTAAAAGCGTAGCCGCCCAAAAGGTTACCAACGTAAACAATCGTCCACAAAAGCATCAAGCTTTTTATGGAAACGTCGTTATTCAACACAGGAATAACGGCCAGCGTAGTATGCTCTGTGAACAACTCAGACTTGCCGACCACCACAAAAATAAACCCCAGCGGATAAGCAAAAGCCAAAAGTACATGCAACACCGATGGATGGACAACTCCCTGAAACAAGCTGTAAACCACAGCCATCAGAAAAACACTAAAACCAACGTCTAATCCTGCAGAAATAGCCGAAAGAAACAAATCCTGGCTGGATCGATTATGCTCATGCATAGCCATTTCAATCTGCTCTTTCAGAATCTCATCAATTTGCTTCGGCTTATTCAGTGCTTCTTTAAGGTCTCTCTTGATGTTACGCATAGGTCGTATTTTAATTCGTATTTCAAAAAATCATTCTGCTTCAAGTGTGACGTTATTCCACAGTTTTCCGATAACTTCCACATGGCTGGCTAGATTTTCAGACTGTCCTTCATCTCTATCTTCTAATCGGTAACGTGGGATTATGCCTGTTTCAGCGCTACCGAATAAGTCAATGGCTTTTCAGGAATAGGAATTGCGGATTCCTTCCAGTAAGACAATCAATTATTAAACCATGAAAGCACATCGAAAGGATTCGCCCTGGCACGAGCTCTTCATTTCACTTTATACGCACGTCGCTACTGGCAATCGACCTGGCAGCAAAAATCCTCGTTTAAATAGGTCTTCAGTTTTCACCGCAACAACTATCTTTGATGGCGGTTAATTCTTTTAACTAAAAAAATAAATGCACATGAATGTATTGATTACCGGAACAAGTTCTGGATTGGGAGATGGTTTAGCCAAACACTACCTCAATGCAGGATGGCAAGTCTATGGCATCAGCCGTAAGGGCAACCCCGAACTGGAGGCTCATCCTCAGTTTCACTTTCTCGCCCATGACTTATCAAAACTGGAAGAAACCCCAGACCGATTAGCCGGCTTCATTGAATTGATCGACACCTTTGACTTGGTCATCCTAAATGCCGGAATCTTAAATGAAATCAAAGACTTGCACAACACCCGGCTGGACGAAATTAAACATGTAATGGATGTTAACGTGTGGGCCAACAAAGTTTTAATTGATGTATTAGCCGACCAGGTTGCTGAGGTCAGGCAGGTAGTAGCCATTTCTTCTGGGGCTTCGGTAAGCGGAGCACGTGGCTGGAATGCCTACTCCCTGTCAAAAGCAACATTGAATATGTTGATTAGCCTTTATTCCAAGGAGTTTCCGGACACACACTTTTGTGCTTTGGCTCCCGGTTTAATTGATACCGGCATGCAAGATTACATCTACAACTTGCCCGATGAGGAGGCGTTTCCGGTTGTAAAACGACTGAAAAAAGCCAAGGGTACCGACCAAATGCCTGATGGCAAAAAAGCCGCTCAAAAAATTGCGGATGCGATTGAAAAAATAAGAAAAATGGAAAGTGGTAGTTTTCAGGATGTCCGAACAATCTAAAACCAGCTCGCCAACAAGAAACTAGCCCCATTAAATCAATCGCAAAAATGCTTTGTATACTCACAAATAATTTCTAATTTTGCGCGTCCATATTTTATGGATTATAGAATTTTAATGTTTAATAAATTAGATGTTTTATGAAAAACCAGTATGAAACCGTTTTCATTGCAACTCCCGTTTTATCTGACGTACAGATAAAGGAAGCGGTAAGTAAGTTCAGAGACATCATCACCCAAGACGGTGGCGAGATTGTCAATGAAGAGGACTGGGGATTACGCAAATTAGCTTATCCCATTCAGAAAAAGAGCACCGGTTTTTATCACTTGATCGAATTCAAGGCTGAGCCTTCTTTGATTGAGAAGTTAGAAACCCAGTACAGACGCGACGAGCGTATCATTCGTTTCCTGACTTTCAGACAGGATAAATATGCTGCTGAGTACAGTGAGAAGAGAAGAAATAACTTGAAAGCTAAAACTGAAAAGGAGAAATAAGCTATGGCTAACAATCAAAGTGAAATCAGGTACCTGACTCCCCCGTCAGTTGAAATTAAAAAGAAAAAGTATTGCCGCTTTAAAAAGAACAAAATCAAATACGTGGATTACAAAGATCCTGAGTTTTTGAAAAAATTCTTGAATGAGCAAGGTCGTATTCTTCCACGTCGTATCACTGGTACTTCGTTGAAATACCAACGCAAAGTGGCCAGAGCCGTAAAAAGAGCTCGTCATTTAGCAATGCTGCCCTACTTAACAGATATGTTGAAATAATTTAAAGATTGAAGATAATGGAAATCATTTTATTACAAGATATTCAGAATTTAGGGAGCAAAGACGATTTAGTAACTGTAAAAGATGGCTACGGTCGCAATTTCCTGATCCCTAAAAAAATGGCGATTGTCGCCACTGAATCAGCTAAAAAAGTATTGGCTGAAAACATCAAACAACGCGCTCACAAAGAAGCTAAATTGAAAGATGAAGCTTTGGCTATTGCTGAAAAACTGCAAGGTAAGCAAGTTGTTATTGCAACTAAAACAAGTGCAACCGGTAAAATCTTCGGTTCTGTTAATACCATTCAGTTAGCTGAAGCGATTAACAAAAAAGGATTCGAAATTGACCGGAAGCAAATCAAAATTGCTGAAGACAGCATCAAAGAAATCGGTAAATACACGGCCAAAATCAAACTGCACAAAGAAGTTGTTGTTGATTTTGACTTTGAAGTAATTACTGAAGAGTAATCTAGTTTTACACACACATCAGACACATTTTTTCAAACAGACAGATAAAAAGCCATCTTGCAGTCGCAAGATGGCTTTTCTCTTTTAAACCTAACCTTTTCTTATAAACCTCACTCATTTTCGTGACTAACAATCATCCGTTTGTTTTTCATGATATTAATAACCGCGTCCACAATATAATCGTCCTGCATGGTGGCATAATTGAAAATCAAATCAAAATCGCAGTTATTCATTTTTCGCCCATTCACATGTTCAACAAATAAATCCCGCTGCCGGTCAATTTCCAGCACATACTCCTGAGCATCGCTTTTGGTCATGTTACTTACCTGCATAATCCGGTTGATCCGCCAATCCAGGGGTGCCTGCAACCGAATACTCAACTTCTGAGAAACATCACGAGCGATAGAACTTGCAGCTCTTCCTACAATAATAAAATTGCCAACCTCGGCAATGCGCAAAATAACATCTCTTACCGTATCAATAACCGCCTGGTCGTCGGCCTCGTAAATTTTCTCCACCGAAAACGCCGTGGTTACTTCGTGTAATTGCGTTTTCACCTCCGATAAAAAGACATTTTTTATCTGCCCCGGATCCATTTCCAGCTCCATTGCAGCTTCCTCAATAATCTCTTTGCTCACCCACTTCCACTCCACATTGGTACTGTTTTCGGCCCGGTAACTGTACCCCGAGAGAATTTTGGCCAACTTGATTGCAATTGGCTTGGCCGAGCAACCACACTCGCGCGAGATCATAATCACTGGTCCGGGATACTTCGTTTTCTTTTCCTGAGCCGTTGATGCTGCCAAATAGTTACTTAGAAAGTTTTTCATAGTCAAAAATTTTAAAGTGGCCCTTAAACACAATTAAAGCTACAACCTGAAATTCAAAAAAGTTTCAAAACCTGCTCTACAATAGTTGATTTCGCTCATGTTTTACAACTACTCTACACAACATGAAACATTTTAGTATTTTCGCCTAAAACTTATTCGAATGGGAAAAACAATCCAGACAGCGCTCGCCTCTTTTGGGATGTCAGGCATGGTGTTTCACGGGCCAAGCCTGAAAGCAAATCCAAACTTTAACGTTCATTCAATTTTAGAACGAACCAAGAATCAATCCATCAAAGATTACCCCCAGGCTCGCATTGTCAGAAGCTTTGAGGAGTTAATCCATCAGTCCGAAGTTGATTTGGTCATTATCAATACACCCGATCGGTTTCATTACCCAATGTGCAAGCAGGCACTGGAAGCGGGCAAGCATGTCATTGTTGAAAAACCATTTACCCAAACCGTTGAGCAGGCAAATGAATTGATTCAACTGGCCCAAAAGCACAACCGCCTACTGTCAGTTTATCAAAACCGGCGTTGGGACAATGATTTTCTGACAGTGAAAAAAATACTGAACGAAGGTATGCTTGGACGCCTGGTGGAATTCGAGTCGCATTTTGACCGCTACCGCAATTTTATTCAGGAAGGAACTTGGAAAGAGGCCGGCGATAAACGCCACGGCGTCTTGTTCAACCTGGGCTCACACCTCCTTGACCAGGTTGTTCAGCTTTTTGGCCTTCCTAAATCCCTTACTGCTCATCTGGACATCCTACGTACCAGCGGAGAGGTGAATGACTATTTTGATATTCGCATGCAATACCCCGATTTTGCAGCCATACTCAAATCATCGTACTTGGTTCGCGAGCCGGGGCCACGTTTCAGTCTGCACGGCATGCTTGGCTCCTTTCATAAATGGGGAATTGATCCGCAGGAAGAACTGCTAAAAGCCGGGCATTTGCCCAATGAAGCACATTGGGGCACTGAGCCCAAAGCATACTGGGGACAACTAAATACGGAGTGGAACGGACTAAACATTAAAGGTACCATTGAAACCCTGCCAGGCAACTATAACTCCTACTATGAAAACATATACGATGTGTTAACCAACGGAGCAGAATTGGCTGTAAAACCAGAGGAAAGCCGTGATGTGATTCAACTGCTGGATTATTGCCTGCAAAGCCACGAAGAGAAACGAACAATCTTCCTGTAAGCTCTTAGTTCCATTGTAATTTCTGAAGCGCTTTCAATACACGCCCTTCATTGATTTTTCCGGAATAAAGAACAACTGCATAACGCAACACGGTGGGATTAATCGTTGAAATCGAGACAGGTATTCGTCCCGGCCATACGGCATTTTGCATGCTGCTTTGACTACGTAAAATCCAGCTTTGGGCTGTTTCAAAATCGTTTTCAGAATAAATCAGCATTCCTCCCTGGCCGCCATTTTTAGCCATTGAACCTTTTATATGCATCAGTTTTCCGGCTTCAACCGCTTCTTTTTGGGGTTGCACTGCTCCATTTTCCGAAGAAAAAGTAACATCTTCCGGAAGCTTGATACGAGTTGAAAATCCGCCATAGCCTTTCACATCATCCGATCCCCCCAACGCAACCCCATCGGTCAAGGCTTTTAACTGAATTTCAAACTGAATGATCCGGTAGTTTTTGGACTGCTGATGAAAATGCACTTTGGTACTTTCTTCCACAAAAGCCGTTGCTCCTTCCTTGTAATTCGGAGATTTCCATTCCACTCGGGTTTTCAGTGTTCCCAAGTCCGGCGAAGGACGAACAAATTCGACCGATCTTACATCATGAATAAAATCCTTCAACTCCCATTGATCTGCAATGGACTCGCCTTCGATCAAAATCTGATGCCAGGCCCAAAAAATTCCGCGATGATGAATATGGTCTTTCGGAGAATTCTCCGTCAGCACCGTCCCATCCGGCAAATAAACAGGGTGGAAATAGTTGGTACGCCCTTTGTCCAGATTCATCGCCGGAGCTTCTTTCACGTAAAAGGCAATTTTCTTTTTCCCATCGGTAAATAGAATCCCCTCATCTACCCGCTCCATGCTGATTTGAGCAAAAACCGGGCAACCCAACAAAAGACCAACAATTAGCAGGCTTAAAAATTTCGATTTATTCATGTTTAGTTCATCGTCTTAGTTAGTGCTCTCAGTAAATTGGCTGACTAAGATATAAAATTGCCTAATGGCAAAGCCAGTTTCAGCCCCAATATTTTACAAAACATGAAAAACCGATAAATACTGCCTACTGCAAACCCTTTTTAAAATTGAAGGTTGTTGATGGCTGATACTGCTCTGAAAACCGGTATTTTGTCAAAATCTTTTTAATGATATGTTTCGACGGTTTTTCGTGGCTTAAATCAATCATAAAGTTGGAAAATCCTTCCTTCACCAACTGACTTTTGTATTGCAAAAGACTCACAGGAAAATCGGGTGTTACCACCGTAATCCCGTCTTTGTTTGTTTTCTGAAAGGTTTTGTTGGTATCATCCACAAATTGGTTGTCATCATTGGCAACCTGCACTGGCATGCGCGAATAAAACAACTCCGGATAAGCATGAAGCAGCACAATTCCCTGCTTATTTTGCATGGTTTTCAGGTTGTCAAAGTCATTTTCAATGGGATAACAAAAGTTACGGATACGGGTTTCGTTCAGCATTTTGGCTGCGGCATCATTATACACATACACATTTTCGTTGCTGCTCACCTGGCTGTCCTTTGACAACAATAGTTTTTGCGACAGGTGACTGATAAAGAATTGACGAATCCCTTGCGATTCAATCCGTTGAACCAACTTTCGATAAATATCCAGGTGTTCTTCCGAAATAAATTTCGGCAACTCAATGTACAATTTATGCTTGTTTTGCTGAATGAACCGGAGCGAAAAATCAAAGCTTTCCAGATCTTTACGCGTGAAAGACAAAATCACACCATCAGCTTCTTCCATCCGTAGCTTGCGTAACCAGTCCGGCTGGTCAACCCGAATAAATAAGCGGGATTTCGAAGGCCGGGATTTGATGAGCAACTGCTGACGAAACTTCTTTTTCTCGCCATACGGAAGCGCTTTCATACGTGCATGTGGCAGATTGGCAAATTTGCCGGGAAAACGCTGTTCGCGACGCCCCACCCAAAACAACTCATCTCCCACATGAAGCTTTTCCTGACCGGTAAAGGTAAATGAATAGCAATCATCATCAAGGTTCAAGTCGCGTAACTTGACGTTGACTGTGCTGTCATCCTTCACATTCCGAATACGAATGCGGTCGCCTTCCTTCATTTCGGTTGTCGATTCAAACATCACCTTGTCCTTGCTTAATGCCTTGATAAATCCGATGGAAATTCCGGTATTTGAAGTATCGGTAATGCCATCCTTCACATCTTTCCCCAGGAAATAGGCTATCTTTTCACGACCAAAATCCAACTTCAACAGCTCTTCGGCTTCCGCCTTCTTTTCCGGATGATCAATCGCCATGCGATAGGCTTTGGCTACCCGAAAAACGTAATCCGCCGACTTCATACGGCCTTCCACCTTTAATGAACGGATGCCCAGCTCTTTTAGTTTTTCCAGGTTGGGCAACTGCTGGTTATCTTTCAGGTTGAATAAGAATTTACTTTGCTGGTTGTCCTGGTAAATGCGGCGACATGGCTGGGCGCACAGCCCCCGGTTAGCGCCACGCCCCCCCAGGTAACTGCTAAAAAAGCAGAGTCCGGAAAACGAATAGCACAAAGCACCGTGCACAAACAGTTCCAGCTCGGTTTTCGAGCGTCCGGCAATGTTTGTCAGTTCGGTCATTGTCAGCTCACGGGCCAAAATCACCCGGGCAATTTTCTTTTGCTCCGAAAAATCAACGCCCAGCGAGTTGTGATTCCCCATTTGCGTACTGGCATGAATCACCAGCTTTGGGAAGCGCAAGCGCGCAATATAATACAAACCCCAATCCTGAATAATAATAGCATCAACACCGGCACGCTCCAGAAAAGTCAGCACATCCAGCAAATCATCAATTTCCTTGTTTTTGATAACAGTATTGAGCGTCACGTAAATTTTCACCTTTCGCTTTTTAGCCTCCTGCAAAGCAGCAAGCAAATGACTTTCGCTGAAGTTGGTGGCACGACCTCGTGCATTAAAATTCCGCATGCCAAGATAAATGGCATCAGCGCCAGCTTCTAAAGCAGCGTAAAAAGCCTCCGTGTTTCCGGCCGGTAAAAGTAATTCAGGTTTTGGTTGATGCATGATAATTTCAAATTTGTGCAAAAATAGGGATAATCTTTACTAGCCCTAGAATTTATGGTCCAGAAGCTTATTCAGGCGCTTATTTTTACCAATTATAAATTACACAATCCACATGAAATTGTTATCTCCAGATTGCAAAAAATAAAACTTACTGCTTACTTTTGTTTGCAGAAATTAAGATTTAGCCGTGGAAAACCTCATACAAATTCATCAGACACTATTTGAACAACCGCGTAAGACCATCCGACGTGAATTACTCGATGAAATTGACTGGTCTCACCGCCTTATTTGTATTAAAGGATTCCGTGGTGTGGGCAAAACAACCTTTTTGCACAACCTGGTAAGGGAAAAATACCTGGAGGACAAATCCTGCCTGTATGTAAGCCTGAACAACTTCTATTTTACCCGCAGAAAGATTTACAACTTTGCCGATGAATTCTACAAGAAGGGTGGCAAAGTGCTTATCCTCGATCAAATTCACAAATACCCGGAGTGGTCAAAAGAACTACGCGCCTGTTATGACGACATGCCCGAGTTGAAAATTGTTTTCTCGGCATCACCTGTTTTACGGGTTATTGAAGGCAACACTCACCTTAAAAACATTATTAAAGTATATCATCTGGAAGGTTTGTCTTTCAGAGAATACCTGAATTATCGCGGGAAATTTGAGTTCCCACAATATACGTTGGATGAGATCATCACCAACCACCAGCAAATTGCCCAGGAAATAACCAACCAGGTAAAACCCCTGGCGTATTTTGAAGAGTACCTTCAAATCGGTTTTTATCCGTATTTCCTGAACAACAAACCGTTTTACAATGAAACGCTGCTCAAGCACGTTAACCTGGCACTGGAGCTGGATGTGACTTACCTCAACCAAATTGAGTTAAAGTACTTGCCCAAGCTTCGCAAGTTGTTGCAGATTATTGTAAGCGAAGTACCATTTTCGCCCAACATCAGTAAAATCAGCAACGATGTGGAAACCTCACGCGCCACGGTGATGAACTATTTGCGCTACCTGAAGAATGCACGTCTAATCAACATGCTTTTCTCCAACGGGGGCGATGATCAACTAAAAAAGCCGGATTTGGTCTACGCGCATAACACCAACATTTTATTTGCCGTAGAACCCAATAACATTACAAACCGAAACCTGCGCACCACCTTTTTTTACAACCAGGTGGGCTATCGGCACGACATAAAAAGCTCGGACAAAGCCGATTTTAAAGTCAACGACAACTACCACTTTATCGTGGGAGGGAAATATACAGAACCAGAAAAAGAAACTTATGCAGCTGCCGACATGATTGAAGAAGGCAGCGGGAATAAAATCCCCTTATGGCTGTTCGGATTTTTATACTAGCCGCGAGTTGCTTGTTTCTGATTGGGTTTTGAAACATGGAATTTGAAATTAGAATTAGAATATACATCTGAAATTTAACTTGAATAAAATGGCAAAAGAAAAAAAATTCATTACATGTGACGGAAACTATGCGGCAGCGCATATGAGTTACATGTTTAGCGAAGTTGCCTGTATCTATCCCATTACGCCATCATCAACCATGGCTGAATATGTGGATGAATGGGCTGCAAAAGGAAAGAAAAACCTGTTTGGCCGTCCGGTGCGTTTGGCTGAAATGCAAAGTGAAGGTGGTGCCGCTGGTGCTGTTCACGGAGCACTTCAATCAGGTGCATTGACTTCAACTTACACGGCTTCTCAAGGATTGTTGCTAATGATCCCTAACATGTATAAAATTGCTGGTGAATTGTTACCGACTGTTTTCCATGTTAGTGCCCGTGCCCTGGCCGGACATGCGTTGTCAATCTTCGGAGACCACTCTGACGTTTACGCTGCCCGTCAAACTGGATTTGCCATGTTGGCTGCCGGTTCTGTTCAGGAAGAAATGGACCTGGCTGGTGTCTCTCACCTGGCAACACTAAAATCACGCGTTCCATTCCTGTCATTCTTTGACGGATTCCGTACTTCACACGAAATTCAAAAAATTGAAGTGATCGATCAGGAAGACATCCGCCCATTGATTGATTACGATGCCCTGCAAGCATTCCGCGACCGTGCGTTGAATCCTGAGTCTCCATTGACTCGTGGTACAGCTCAAAACCCGGATATTTTCTTCCAGGCTAAAGAAGCTTCAAACCCATTCTACGATGCCGTTCCTGATATCGTAAATGAGTACATGCAAGAAATTTCAAAACTGACCGGACGTCAGTATCACCCATTCACTTACTACGGTGCTGAAGATGCTGAAGATATCATCATTGCGATGGGATCAGTTACTGAGACTATCAAAGAAACAATCGACCACTTGGCTGCTCAAGGCAAAAAAGTTGGTTTGTTGTCTGTTCACCTGTACCGTCCGTTCAGTGCAAAATATTTCATGAACGTATTGCCTGCAAGCGTTAAGCGTATTGCCGTACTTGACCGCAGCAAAGAGCCGGGAGCAAATGGCGAGCCATTGTACCTGGATATTAAAGACTTGTTCTACGGAAAAGAAAATGCGCCTGTTATTGTTGGTGGACGTTACGGATTGGGATCAAAAGATACCACTCCTTCACAAATCATCGCTGTTTACGAAAACCTGGAAATGGCAGAGCCTAAAAACGGCTTTACCTTGGGTATCGTAGATGATGTTACCTTCAAATCACTTCCTTTAAAAGAAGAAGTAAAAGTTTCTCCTGAAGGAATCTACGAAGCTAAATTCTACGGTTTAGGTTCGGATGGTACGGTTGGAGCCAACAAAAACTCCATCAAAATTATCGGTAGTGCAACCGACAAATTCTGCCAGGGATATTTTGAGTATGACTCAAAAAAATCAGGTGGTTTCACTTGTTCTCACCTGCGCTTTGGGGATAGCCCAATCCGTTCAACTTACCTGGTAACAACGCCTGACTTTGTTGCCTGCCACGTTCCTGCCTATGTCAACTTGTACGATGTACTGAAAGGCTTGAAAAAAGGTGGTTCATTCCTATTGAACTCTATTTGGGATGAGGAAGAAACCAAAAAACGTTTGCCAAACGCGATGAAGCGTTACCTGGCTGAAAACGAAATCAAATTCTACATCATCAACGGTACTAAACTGGGTGAAGAATTGGGATTAGGAACTCGTACCAACACCATCATGCAATCGGCTTTCTTCAAAATCACTGGCGTAATTCCTTACGACCAAGCGGTTGAAGAAATGAAAAAAGCCATTGTAAAATCATACGGTGCCAAAGGTGAGAAAATCGTTAACATGAACTTTGCCGCTGTTGAAGCTGGTGGTCAAAACGTAACCAAAGTTGAAGTTCCTACTGAATGGGCTGACATTAAACTGGAAGAAGAAGCTGCTGCTACTGACCGTCCGGAATACATCAGCAAATTTGTGGATGTAATCAACGCTCAAAAAGGAAACGACCTGCCTGTTTCTACCTTCAAAGGGTATGAAGACGGTACGTTTGAGCAAGGAACATCAGCATTCGAAAAACGCGGTATCGCTGTTAACGTTCCTGAGTGGCAAGATGACAACTGTATTCAGTGTAACCAATGTGCTTACGTTTGTCCTCACGCTGCTATTCGTCCATTCCTGATGACTGAAGAGGAAATGGCCAACGCTCCCGAAGGAACAACAACAAAAACAGCTACTCCAACCAAACAATTCCCTGGCTTGAACTTCCGTATTCAGGTTTCAGTTCTTGACTGTACGGGTTGTGGAAACTGTGCCGATGTTTGTCCTTCAAAAGAAAAAGCACTGGTAATGAAGCCTCTTGGAACTCAAGAAGACCAAGTTGCCCGCTGGGAGTACATGGACAAAAAAGTCACTTACAAAGAAAAAGTTGTCGACAAATACAAATCAGTTAAAAACTCACAGTTTGCTCAACCATTGTTTGAGTTCTCCGGAGCTTGTGCTGGTTGTGGTGAAACACCATACATCAAACTGATTACGCAACTTTATGGCGAGCGTATGATGGTTGCCAATGCTACCGGATGTTCTTCAATCTACGGTGGTTCGGCTCCTGCCACGCCATACTGCAAACACAAAGAAAGCGAACAAGGGCCAGCTTGGGCCAACTCATTGTTCGAAGACAATGCCGAGTACGGTTTCGGTATGGCTGAAGGTGTTTCAGCTCAACGCGACCGCATTGAAAGCATCATGAGCGAGGCGCTTCAAAACGGAATTAGTGAAGACGAAAAAGCAGCTTTCACTGCCTGGATTGAAGGTAAAAACGATGCCGAAGCTTCAAAAGAAGCATCAGCAAAAGTGTTGGCTGTACTGGAAGGTAAAGATGCCGATTACGCCAAAGACATCGTTAGCCTGAAAAAATACCTGGTGAAAAAATCCGTTTGGGTATTTGGTGGTGACGGATGGGCTTATGACATCGGTTACGGTGGTTTAGACCACGTATTGGCTTCAGGTGAAGATGTAAACGTATTGGTAATGGATACCGAAGTTTACTCAAACACTGGTGGTCAGGCTTCAAAATCAACTCCGGTTGGTGCCGTTGCTAAATTCGCTTCTTCAGGTAAGAAAATCCGCAAAAAAGACTTGGGTGTAATGGCCATGTCATACGGTTACGTTTACGTGGCACAAGTTGCAATGGGCGCTAACCAGGCTCAATACCTGAAAGCACTTCGCGAAGCGGAAGCTTACCCAGGACCATCCTTAATCATTGCTTATTCTCCATGTATCAACCACGGATTGCGTGCCAGCATGGGCGCTTCTCAGGCTGAAGAGAAAAAAGCAGTTGAAGCAGGTTACTGGTCACTGTACCGCTACAACCCGCTGCACGAAGCTGAAGGCAAAAACCCATTCGTGCTGGATTCAAAAGAACCGGATTGGAGCAAATTCCAGGATTTCTTGAACGGAGAAGTTCGTTATACTTCACTGAAAAAGTCATTCCCGGAACAAGCTGCTGAGCTGTTTAAAGCTTCTGAAGAGAATGCCAAGTGGCGTCACGCTTCTTACAAGCGTTTGGCTGCGATGGATTTCGCTCCGGAATCAGCTGAAGAAAAGTAATACGCAAAAAACCGTTTTACTATACATCAAAAGACCATCTTCCTTCGGGAAGGTGGTTTTTTTTTGTTCGGTGTCGCTCTGTGGTTAAAAAGATTGATGTCAGTTTTCCGTTGTCAATGGTGGTCATTGGTTGTTAGTCGCAGCTATTTTCTTGGTGCTCAAATGGTCAGCTTTTCGGAGATGCGTGCCTTCGTACGTTCGTGACTTCGTGTTCTCCTTCCCTCCCCCTTTGCCCCATGCTCTCTGCTCTCTGCTCTCTGCCCTCTGCCCTCTGCTATCAAGCCCCCCTGCAGGAAGTAGCGGGAAAACATGTGCAAAAATCATCTTTAAAGTGCTGTTGAAAGCTGCGATCGTAATCCCGGTTTTTCTATTTTTAGAAAGCTGTTGCGAGTTACGAAACAGGCTCAGGTTCAAACGTTCATTAAAAACTGAAAAAGGTGTATTTAAACGAAATCATTCAAGAGGTCTTTCATGAAGTAAATTCACTGGAAGCCAAAGGACAGGTTGCCTCTTACATTCCGGAGCTCAAGAAAGTTGAGCCGGAGAAGTTTGGCGTTTATCTTTCAACCATCGACAACACCGGTTTTGGCATTGGCAACTGCTACGAAACATTCTCGATTCAAAGTATTGCCAAAGTCCTTTCGTTAAGCCTGGCCTATCGTATTCTTGGCGAAAAAATCTGGGAACGTCTGGGCGTAGAGCCCTCCGGAACAGCTTTCAATTCATTGATTCAGCTTGAAGTGGAAAATGGCATTCCGCGCAACCCGTTTATTAATGCCGGGGCCTTGGTTATTTCCGACATCCTGCTGAGTCATTTGGAGCATCCCAAGGAAAATTTTCTGGCGTTTATCCGTTCACTAAGCAACAACCGCAAGATTGACTATTCGTCCCGGATAGCCACTTCGGAAAAGCAAGTGGGCTACCGGAATGTGGCTTTGTGTAACCTCATCAAATCGTTTGGAAACATTGAAAACGAACCGGCCGATGTGCTCGACTTTTACTTCAACCTCTGCTCGCTGGAAGTCAATTGCCAGGAGCTTTCCGGCTTATTTTTGTTTCTGGCCAATGACGGTTGCACCTTATCGGGCAGCAGGGTACTCAGCCAAAGCCAATCCAAAAGGGTAAAAGCCTTGATGCAAACCTGTGGGTTCTACGACGAGTCGGGAGAATTTTCATTTAAAGTTGGCCTGCCAGGGAAAAGCGGCGTTGGCGGAGGCATTGTCGCCATTCATCCGAAACACTATGTGATTGCCGTTTGGAGCCCCCGGCTGAACAGCAAAGGAAACTCGTACAAAGGCATGAAGTTTCTCGAGGAATTTACCACCAAATCGCAGCTCTCCATTTTTTAATTCGAATCCCCTGAGCACAATTAGCCCGGCAAGCCCTTGAGCCGTTGTGCCAAAATAATTGCTAAGTTTGCCGTCAAAAATAAAGAAACATGAATATTAGCGGAAACTGGACCTATCGCGAAGATTTTGAATACGGCCAATCAACAGGACAGGTGGAATTTACCCAAACCGGCAATGAGGTTAGCGGCCTGTTTTCGTTTACCGAAGAAGTGGAAAACAACTACCGCATTGAAGTCACGGAAACAGTAAAAGGCACCATGACTGATGGCAGCCTGTTGCTGGAAAGTGTAGCGGTTACCGCCCTGCAAAACGGCGTTCCGATTAGCTATTTACCCAATACCTTCGAAATCCAGCGCATGAGCGAAAACCAAATGGTCGGATCGACCTTCGACAGCGAAGCTGTTTGTGGCGTGTTTGTGCTGGATCGAATCCGTTAATCAAACGGTTCAATCACCGGCCTGCTTCTATTTGGAGTTCTTAGTTATCAGTGCCTGAGTTCATCAGTATCTTGGCGCAAAGCGCATGGAGATCTCAGTTATCTGTTTAGAGCTTCAAATTCCAATTCCGACATTGCGAGAGCAGCAAAACAATCTGTAGGCTATGGTCAGTCTTCAGTTATCGGTTTTCAGTTATCAGATTGTGCGTGAGTTCGTGCGTTCATGACTTCGTGCCTACTGCCTTCTCCCTTCTGCCTGGTTTATCTGCTCTCTTTTCTCCTAACCCATCCGTCCCGGTTCCCGGGCCACCTTCCCTTCGAGAATGGAAGGAAATCCAACCACCAGCGCATGGTTCAATGAGAATAAGTTTTATTGGCTTCCTCCTTTAACCTTTCTACTTGATTCTTTAACCTTTTCACTTCTTTGCGTTCTTAGCGGTTAAAAGGTGATCGCCAGATGTTCAGAGTGTTTGCCGCAAGCCTGCGGCAGCCCAGCCACCAAAATTTTTGGCCTGTTGCAGCGCTGCAGGAGCCAAGCAAATAAGTTTGCTGCCTTGCCGCAGCTGTGCGAGACGTGAGCCAATTTATTTTTTGCTTGCCGCAGCCGTGCGGGAAGCGAGCCAAGAAGTTTGCGAGCCTGTTGCAGCGCTGCAGCAAGCGAGCCAGAACATTTTTTTGCTTGCTGCAGTACTGCGACAAGCGAGCCAACAGATTTTCTGGCTTATTGCACGGCTGCAGGGACCCAAATATCAGCTAGTTACAGCGACCCGCAATTCTATTACGTGCTGAAAGTCACTGATTCCAGCGAAGTTCCGCTGTGGCTTAGCCAAGTCAAAGCTTGGGCAAAGCTTACTGATCGGATGACTCCAAGTCATCTGATCAGTCGCATCACGCGCAAGCCTCCAATACCATCCTATCCATCGTTTGTTTTTCGACCAAACACCTGATTAGTAATATCAATTATTATTACTAATTTAACAGCACGCTATGACGATGATAAATTACTGGAACGTTGGCATTCATGCGAAGTACAAAACAGAAGAGAAACAACGGTTGCTATGTCTCGTCCTAGTGACCGCTACGCTCAAACAAGGGGGAGACCGGGGCTTAAAAAGCCGTTTGATGACTTTAAAATATAAACAGGTAAAACCTTACAATAAAAACCAATTTGGCGTATATAATCAGGTTTTACCTTACAGAAAAAATAGTTACCGCCAATTGTGAAAAGGCAACTTGGCAAGCTAAAATGAAATAATTAAAATGACCATTGACCACATATTTTTAATACTTGCATTGATTCTATTTTTCGGACTGATTTTCGGAAGCGTTTACTTCTTCCCAATTTTCATAACGCTTTTGAGAGGTCGTAGCAATGGACTAAATCTTAATTTCAAACAAGGAAAATTTTTAGTCAAAAATCATTGTGTAAAAAAAGAATTTCTAATTGAAACACATGAGATTTGGAAAATTTATCCCGTTCAACTTGACAAACTAGTGAGTCATTTTCATGCAGGTGGTGACTTGAATAATCTGAGAATTGGAATTTCTGAGATGACAGAAAGAAATAAAGAACCCAATATAAATATGCTGACTGCATTGGATTTAGCAAAACATGACTTGAACAAAGCGGTAGAAAAAGCAGAAAAGAACAATTGGAGATTTGAATTTTAAAAACAACATGGCGGTAACAATGTACATATTGCAAGGCGGGGTTCGGTGGTACGCCAACTGCGGATTCTCGCATCGCAGTTCCGTGTCCTTCGGACAGGAACGCTCTCCGAAATCCGCAAAGACAACTTGCAAGTGACCGCAAGCGGTTATTTTAATATGAATATGGAAACGATAAAGAAGATTAGATATTTCGCAATTTTTAAAGATCGAAACATTGTAGAGTATATTAATTTCGATAGTCCTAGAATGTCTCAAAATGACATATGGTTTCTAATTCGAGACGAATTCAGATTTTTTAAAAATCCTGGAAACGGATTTAATTGGCGAATATCAAACTACATTTTCTTGACACCAGACAAAAAGGAATTTAAATATGAATTCAATAAATGGCTTATTGAAGAGATAGACATCAGTTATGTCAGCAGTAGTAGGATTGATTTCGATATTGTTATTTCAGATCCACAAAATAAGATAAGAAGGATGAAAGAAAATTTCATTCAAAATCGAAAATTTGGACATTTTGATACTCTCGACATTGGACTTATTATTCAATCAATTGATCTTTTCCATTCTATTGCCAAATACAATAATTGGATCGAATTTGATATTCAAATGGAATCAAATAAGCTTCGTCAGGAGAATGAACAACTTAAAGCTAAGATAAAAAAATTAAAAAACAACTGCCGCTAATTAAACGTTCAAGCCGCACTTAGCGAATTACTTAAGTGCGGTGTTGACCTAAACCGCGATTATCGCTGCTCCAAACACCAACAGCCACACCTGACCCCCAATTCGCTATGACCCAAAACGAGATCGTTCATACACTAAGCCAAACTTATTCTCCCCTGTCTGCTGAGTGCCGGAAGGAACTGATGGATAAAATGACCATTTTGTCGCTGCCCAAACACACCTGCCTTGTGCTAGAGGGACAGTATTCTGACAAGACCTTCTACCTCATTGATGGATGCGCCCGCGCTTATTACTTAAAAGACGGGAAAGATATTTCGGATTGGTTTGCTTTTGAAAATGAATTCATAAGCTCCATCATCAGCTTTTTCACCGACACTCCCAGCCCGCATTATATTGAGCTGCTTGAAGATTCAACATTGGTCGCGCTTTCAAAAGACACCATTGATGGCTTATCGAACCAATACCACGACTTTGAACGACTGATTCGGGTGGTGGTTACGCAAACCATGCTGCGTCAACGGGAGCGGATTTCATCGATCCTCTTTCACACGGCCAGTCAGCGGTATGCGCATATTTTAACCAGATATCCGAATATTACTCGTCGAATCCCCTTAACCCACATCGCGTCTTATTTAGGAATAACCCTCGAAACCTTGAGCAGAATCAGAAATCCGAAGAGCTGAATTTGATCTGGATCAAATGACAGGTCGGAAAATGAGCCGACTTTTGCAGGAAAAAAGATGAAACAGGTACATTACATCTCCGGTCTGATCATAACCAGCTTTATCGGGATTCACTTGCTCAACCATTCCCTGAGTGTTTTTGGAATAGATACCTACATTGCTTTTATGGATAAATTCAGGTTGATTTACCGAAGCACCTTGGGAGAAACGCTGCTACTGACAGCCGTTGTCGTTCAAATCATTTCAGGGCTGAAATTGTTCTTTTCAAAACGAAAAACGGTTGCCGGATTCTATGAGAAATTGCAAATCCGCACCGGACTTTATTTGGCCCTATTCCTGGTGATTCATGTTGGCGCCGTTTTAAGCGGCCGCACGCTCCTGAATCTTGATACCAACTTTTATTTTGGCGTGGCCGGCCTGAATTCTTTTCCGTCAAACTTGTTTTTCGTCCCCTATTATGCACTGGCAATCATATCCTTCTTTGGACACCTGGCTGCCATTCATTACCAGAAGATGAAACGTGAGGTCCTGGGCTTCTCCGTAAAACAACAATCCGGATTTATTTTGGCAAGTGGCATAATTCTCACAATGATTATTCTTTACGGATTGACCAACGGCTTGCATGGCGTTGAAATTCCGCAGCCATACCATGTTCTGATTGGGAAGTAGGTAGGCAGACAGCCCGTAAAAAACCTTTCCCCGCCAGCCCAAGCCAGCCAAGAAAGGCTTTTTACCAAGCTTAGGGTGCCTGCCTTAACTGGCCGGCTGTATGTTCTGATTCACCCGGAAGAAATTCGTCGGGTCGTATTTCTTTTTAATCTTCGTCAGCTTGTCGTAATTGTACCGGTAGCTGGCTTTTACTCGCTCCTGCCCTTCATCCATCATAAAGTTGGAATAAGCGCCTCCCAGGGAATACGGGTGCAAGGCTTCCCAATAGTCTTTGCACCATTTGATGATGGTATTGTTATTGGCCGGATTGGTTTCAATACCCACAATAACGCCGGCATACTTGGCATTTCGGTAGGCCCAGGGTGTGGCCTCCTTGCCTACCCGGCCAGCCGCACCACTAATGGGGTACAGGTGCATTTGCGATAGCGGTGTGGGAATGGACGAACCAAATTTCAGGTGCTGACTTCGTGCTTCAGGTCCGAGTTCGTCAAAGAAATCAGCCCGCCAATACCATTGCATGCCAGGCGTCAGCAGTCCGTCAAACATGGTTTGAATGGCCGGATAAGGCATTTCACCCAGATGCTCAAAAAGCGGATTTAGGGCTAATACGGGTTCAAATACGGCTTTGGCCTTGCTCATATCGCCCACATAGCACCAAACCACCGCGCAAAACTGTTTTCCATGCAGATGCTCAGGAAACGGTGGTCCCGGAATAATCATGGTGGCTGCAAACCCATTCAGCTCATCCGGAGCCTGGTGAATAAACTCGTGATACCAGGTCATAATTTCATCGGTCTTTTCAATAGGCCACAAGGTGGGGCCGCCAAAAACTGTTTTTACCGGATGCCCCTGAAATTTGAACGAGGTAACAATTCCGAAGTTGCCGCCACCTCCACGAATGGCCCAAAACAGGTCTTCGTGCTGCTTCTCATTCACCGTCACAAACGAGCCATCAGCCAACACCATATCAGCTTCCAGCAGGTTATCAATCGTAAGTCCGTATTTACGGGATAAATGGCCAACGCCACCACCCAGTGTCAATCCTCCAACACCCGTGGTGGAAATAATGCCGGCAGGAACAGCCAAACCAAAAGGATGGGTCCCATGATCGACTTCTCCCCACAGGTTGCCACCGCCTACACGAACGGTGTTGTCTTCAACATTTACACGAACATATTTGATGCCCGACAGATCCAGAACAACACCATCGTCGCAAAGCCCCAAGCCTCCGGCGTTATGCCCTCCGCCCCGAACGGCTAGCAACAAGTTGTTTTCCCGGCAGAAGTTAACGGTGTAAATTACATCAGCAACATCTACACATTTTACAAAAAGGGCCGGGCGTTTATCAATCATTCCATTATAAACCTTGCGTGTTTCATCGTAGGCTTCATCTTCCGGATGAATAATTTCGCCTCTGATTCCGGCGGAAAATTCATCCATTAAGGTCGGGTCCAAATCTTTGACATGACGTACCATGATGTATTCATTTTTATAAATTACTTACTGGGTGGCAGCGAACCAGAATTGCTTTCTGCTCTGCCTATATTCCGAAGTTGATTACCCCGAACGATAGCCCTTCTGAAGAACTATTGAGCTATGATCATGCCTTTCAATGACCAAAGTACAGCTAACACATCTTTTTGAGTTTCTTCATCAATGGTGTGTTTTTTAAGCGTATCCATAATATCATCCACCGTGTGCATGTATTCTGCCGGGCTAATATTCATACCCTTGTGCGCGGTGGGCATATCGCGACCCGTGTATTTAGCGGGTCCCCCACTCCCTTCGCTGAAAAAATGAACACTGTGTTTCTTAATCTCGGCCAGTTTCCCGGGCGTTTCCAGATAAGGGCGAAAACGAGCAGCAATGGCCGGGTTGTGCATGTGTGCTTCCACGGCATCATCAACAATTCGGGTGATTCCTTCGGTTCCACCCAATCGGTCAAACAAACTTTTACTCATAACTTATTTTGATTTGCGTTACTATTTAGGCTTGCACAGGAGAACTTTTCCGAAAGCAAAACCAGTATAAAACAGCCTCATGCGCAATGAATATCATTAACCAGACAGGCCTGTTTATTCAAAGGTACAACGGGTTAGTACCACGAGGCTATCACATTTGACCCAAATATAAATACATTTAGGTCTTTTTATTTTCTTATAAAAAAAGGGCTTTAATCTGCTACCTGTTGCTGGTAGTCGGATGGCGAAAGGCCATACTTTTTGTGGAAGCACTTGGCAAAGTAAGAAGGGCTGTTGAAACCGGTTTCGTAAGCAATTTCAGAGATGTTTCCGCTCTGCTGGTTGATGAGCCCCAGCGCCTTATTTAACCGGTAATCCCGAACAAAATTATTGGGCGACATGCCCGACAGCGAGATCATTCGGCGATACAGTTGTGAACGACTATAACCCAAATGTCGTCCCAAGTCATCCACATGCAAATCCGGGTTCTGCCAGGTTTCCTCGATGTAATTCATTAGCCGGGTTAAGAACTTTTCATCAGCCGTGCTTAACACTTCAAATAAAGTGACATCAACCGGGACATTCAGCTTTTCGCTTCGGTACAGCTTCTTTACCTCGTGCGACACGACAATCCGGCCATTGGAAATATAAAACATCCGTTCCGCAGCTTTAACTGCTTTTTCAAAAAAGGGTTTATCCTCAGTTAGTGGCACACCAACGCTCATTCCTGTTTTTAGCATGGCCTTCGGACAATTCGCGGTATCGCTCCAGGCTTCAAATTGGCTCTGCACTTCAATGGCACACCAAACAGCTTGCGCTACCGACTTAAAAGAAACAATGAACCGATTACTCTCCTGTCGGGCAATGTTCCCTTCAAAACGGCTAAAAATGTCCTTAAACGAATGCAGGCAGTTTATGGGGTTTCCCCCTTCATGAATCCAAAGGCTGTCGTCCATAAACGTTTCATCAAATCCGGTGATCATGATCGTCCGGAATGCCGGGTCGGCAATAATGTTTAAATCCGCATCCTTTGGTTTCTCCGGATCTTTAATGCGCCCGAGAAAGGATTCTACCACTTCGGCATCTACTTCTATAATCTGATTGGGGACATCGCCATGCGCCTCGGTATGCATATCAATGATGTGTTGTTCAGAAGGAGCTTCAATCAGGCAAAAGGCCATTTTCCGATGCTCATCAAACCAATAGGTTAACCCCCGGCAACCATATTGTTTCTGAATAGCTAAATCTTGCTGGTGTAAGCGGGCAACAACTTCAGCGGTTACCTCGTCCGATACATCGTGGCGATCCATGAAAATTGGCATATGACGCGTATTAAAGGTTGCATGTCTTCATTCAACTTCTTTATACCGCATTTAACGGCAATTTGTTTTAGAAGAATCCGGAATATGAATTTCGGAGCGCTTTATGCCAAAGCGAAGAAAAAAGGGAAAGATCAAATGGTGGGCGAATTTAAAGCCCATTATGCTTCGAACAGCAGCTTATCGGAGCACAAAATGAAGGAAAATAACCGGCTATTGCTCCGGGGCTGATTCCTCTCTGCAACTGACACATATGGTGCGCGCCAAGGCTGCAACAACAATAAAGCTAAGTCCTAAAACCAGGCGGTATTCCGTAAGCGGGTTGCCCGGAATCAGGTTAGTTAAAGCAATGACCAAGGCCAGAAAAATAACCACCAACAAACCCATTAACATATTTCGAAGTGTTTTGCGCTGTTTCTTGTTTAACATCCTTTTTAGCTTAAACCGTTATTGTTATTTGGAACAAAGAAAGCAAAGAGCGGCTTTATAAAGTACCGCTCTTTACTGTATCATTTTTGGGAGCATCTACTTTCAAGATAAAAACATGTTTGAAAGGCTACGGTCCCTTTTGTTTACTATTCGTTTTGCCCGAAAGGAAAAGCTTCAGAAGGAACGCGTGCTTCCTCCAGAATAGCTTGCATTTCGGCAACAATGTCGGGGTGCTGATCCGCAACATTGTCCTCTTCACCAAGGTCTGTTGACAGATCATACAATTCAGTCGTCTGCTTTTCAGCATTAAATACATGATAAGTCACATACTTCCAGTTGCCTTTGCGAATGGCTTGTCGTCCGCCCATTTCATGAAATTCCCAGTAAAGATGATCGTGCTCTTTCTGACTATCTTCACCCAGCAGGGTTGGAAGAAGAGAAATTCCCTGAATGTTTTCCGGAGCCTTTTGGCCTACCATATCGGCAAAAGTAGGCAGCATATCCCAAAATGCCGAAACATGATCAGACTGACTGCCTGCCTGAATTTTTCCGGGCCAGCTGGCAATCATCGGCACCCGAATACCCCCTTCGTATAAATCGCGTTTGTACCCTTTTAACGGGCCATTGCTTTTAAAATAATCCGGATCAGCTCCACCTTCTTTATGCGGACCATTGTCTGAAGTGAAAATAACCAGCGTGTTATCTGCCAGCCCCAGTTCTTCCAGCTTAGCCATGATTTCGCCCACCTGATCATCAAGCAAAGTTACCATAGCGGCGAAAGCAGCATGCGACTCGGGCTGAGAACCATAAGGTCCTTTCCGAAAGCCTTTGCCTCCATCAACCCCTTTGTAATTGCGTTCCGGATCAAATTTACCTCTGAATTTGGCCATGTATTCTTCTGGAGCAAATAGCTCAGCATGTGGAATGATCGAAGGATAATACATAAAGAAAGGTTGCTCTTTATTATCCTCTAAAAAGCGAAGTGCTTCCTGATGAATCAAGTTAGGCGCATAAACGCCTCTGGCTTGTCCGGCATTTTCCTCCAACACCACTTTTTCCTGGTTGCTCCACAAATGATCCGGATAATAGTGATGCCCCAATCGTTGGCAGTTGTATCCATAAAAAACATCAAATCCTTGCTTATTCGGATCGCCTTCTGATCCCGGAAAACCTAAGCCCCACTTACCAAAAGCACCTGTGGTGTATCCTTCTTCCTGCAACATTTTAGCCAAGGTGAAGGTGGTTTCAGGAATGGGATACTGTCCTTCCGGATTGACTTCCCGATTTCCTCGAACAGGCGCATGCCCGGTGTCCATTCCGGTAAGCAAAGAGGAACGAGATGGCGCACACACGGTGGTTCCCGAATAGTGCTGGGTAAAAAGCATCCCCTGGCTGGCCAATCGGTCGATGTTGGGAGTCTGAAATTTCTGCTGTCCGTAACAGCTTAAATCTCCGTAGCCCAAATCATCTGCCAAAATGTAAACGATGTTTGGTTTTGCAGGCTTGTTTTCTTCATTGCCTTGCTTCGCAGACTGACAGGCAGTAAGCGCAGAAAGCGCTGCTAAACCACTTAAAACGAATTGGTTCATAACTGTATTATTTTGAGTAGTATTTGTTCGTATGAAGCGACCAAGGTAACACATAAAGCCACTAAAAACAAAGGCCCAATCGGTAAGATTGAACCTCCATTTATAACCTTAAAGCTCAAGCTTGAGTTACTTGTTTTCCTGTGCAAACTGACGTCCGGCACGAATTGCTTTTAAATTAACTTCAACAATTTGCTCTCCTTTGCGGGCAAAAACTTCCCGGATTCCGTCTTCCAACTTGCTAAAATCAATATCGATAAACGGGCTGGCAGCTCCCAACATCACCATGTTCGAAGCCCGGGCATTACCGGCTTCTTTGGCAATTCCGTCAGCATCGATGGCCACAAAACGCGGCAAGCGATGAATTTCTTCCATCACCTTTTCATACTCCGGATAGTTGGGAATATTGATGAAAGGAGTCGTATTGGTTACCAGGTAACCCCGCTCAGATAAAAACGGCAAATACCGCAAAGCCTCCATCGGCTCAACAGAAAGAATCAGATCGGCTGTTCCCATCTGAATTAAGTCCGATGCAATGGGTTTATCTGAAATGCGCATGTGCGAAACTACCGCACCACCACGCTGGCTCATGCCGTGCGTTTCGGCCTGTTTAATGTGTAAATTATTTTCAAGGGCAGCTGTTCCCAAAGCAGCGGCAATCGATAAAATTCCCTGTCCGCCTACCCCGGCTAATATAATGTTTGATTTCATGTTTTCAATTTTTAATGGTTGGCATGACGACTTTGATTTCTTTTGCGACGGCTGGCACGCTGGATACATTCACGACGTGGGATAATAACCGACACACCATCATATTCAAGCTCTTCGCGGA
The DNA here is from genome assembly GCF_947495665.1 of uncultured Sunxiuqinia sp. Lineage (GTDB taxonomy): Bacteria > Bacteroidota > Bacteroidia > Bacteroidales > Prolixibacteraceae > Sunxiuqinia > Sunxiuqinia rutila. The sequence goes on along the minus strand of NZ_CANLZV010000002.1, from coordinate 59,734 downwards.
ATAACTTAACCAACTCGGCATGGTTCTTTTTCAATGGCACAATCACACGAATATGTGCCGGATCAACGCCGAGGCCTTCACAAATACTTTCAATTTTCCCCTGGGCTGATGAATCCTGTCCACCAGTCATTGAAACCGACTCATTGTCGGAAATGACAACCGTAATGTTCGATTTTTCATTCACCGCATCCAACAAACCGGTGATGCCAGAGTGGGCAAACGTGGAGTCTCCAATAACCGCAACAGCAGGAACCAAACCGGCATCAGCGGCGCCCTTCGCCATGGTGATGGATGCGCCCATATCCACACAGGAATTGATGGTTTCGTAAGGAGGCAAAGCACCTAACGTATAACAGCCAATGTCCGAAAAAACACGCCCTTTGCCATAGTCGGCCAGCACTTCGTTCATCGCTTCATAGGCATCCTGGTGACCACATCCCTGACACAAAGCCGGAGGACGATTCGCCACTACCGGGGGAACAGGAATTCCCTGGTAGATTTCTTTACCAAGTGCTTTTCCAACTAAATCCGGATTCAGCTCACCATCACGCGGCAAACTACCATCCAAACGTCCTTTTATTTGAGTGCCATTCGCAAAGTAACCTTTCAGGTCTTCTTCAACCAACGGATAACCTTCTTCCAATACCAAAATCTCATCACACTCGGCTTCCAGCTTTCTCAGCTGTTTTTCAGGAAGCGGATATTGTGACACTTTCAATACCGGGTAAGGACAAGCCTCGTCTTGGTAATTCTCCATCAGGTAGTTGTAGGTAATCCCGCAGCAAATAATTCCCAGGCTTTTTTCGTCGCCATCAATGTATTGATTGTAAACTGACTCTTCAGATAGTTTAACAAAAGCCGCCTGTTTTTCAAGCAGCGATTTGTACCGACGACGGGCAATAGCCGGCAACAACACAAATTGCTTGGAGTCCTGAGGCATGCTCAGCTGGTTTTCATCCAAAACCGGTTTCATGGCTACTCCTGCTCTGGAGTGTGCCAAACGGGTTGTAATCCTTAACATCACCGGAACACCTGCTTCTTCAGAAAGTGCAAATCCTTCGCGTGCCATATCGTAAGCTTCCTGCTGATTGCTTGGCTCCAGAACCGGAATCATGGCAAATTTGGCATAATACCGTGAATCCTGCTCGTTTTGCGAAGAGTGCATGGATGGGTCATCGGCCACAGTCAACACAAAACCGCCATTTACACCGGTAATGGCCGAATTGATAAAGGCATCGGCAGCCACATTCAAGCCTACATGCTTCATACAAGCCATCGTTCGCTTACCGGCATAGCTCATTCCTAAAGCGGTTTCGTAAGCTGTTTTTTCGTTCGCCGACCATTTACTATGGAGCTTACGCTCAATGGCTAACTCATTGTCTTGGATATATTCAGTAATTTCGGTTGAAGGGGTACCCGGATAAGCATAAACGCCTGACATTCCACCGTCAATCGCTCCCTGTCCGACAGCTTCAACTCCTAATAACAAATGCTTCTGCATGGTATCGATTTATTAGTTCTTTTTTTCGAAGTCCAAAATTAGCAGCACAGACCAAAGAAACAATATAAATTGTCAGGTTTTAAATAAAAACTGACGCTCAACAAACAGATTTTGCTGCTAAATTTTCAAAAATCGACACTTCAACTTGAAAATTGAAACTACACACAGGCATTTTAAATAAAATCAATTGTTGCTCACCTCCAGGTCCAACGGCACCAATTAATCTTCCATACGCTGAAAGACATCTTCGGGATAAGCAATATTGGCTAAAAACAAGCCCTGAGGCGGCGCAGATGCCCCGGCAAGAGCACGATCTTTGGCTTCAATGACCTGTCGGAATCCGGGAATATCAAGCTTTCCCTGTCCCACTTCCACCATGGTTCCCACAATAGCCCGAACCATGTTACGCAAAAACCGGTCAGCTTTAATAGTAAACGTCAGCTGCTGGTCTTTCTCCACCCACCGGGCATAATAAATCTGACAGTTGTTGGTTTTCACATCGGTATGCAACTTGCTGAAACTGGTAAAATCGATGTAATCAAACAAAACCGCGCAGGCCACATTCATTTGGTGCACATCAAGCGGACGGGTAAAATACCAGGAAGTTTCGCGGGCAAACGGATCCTTGCGCTGGTTGATGAAGTAATGGTAAGTTCGCGAGGTGGCGTCAAAACGGGCATGCGCCTGCGGACCAACTTTGCTGATTCGAAAAATCACCAGGTCAGGCCCCAGGAAGCTGTTCATTTTGTAGGTGAAATCCGGATGATCAAGCACGGTTTTTTCCGACTCGAAATGGGCTACAAAATAACTGGCATGAACCCCTGTATCCGTTCGCCCGGCACCAGTAACAGCGATGGATTCCCGACAAATCGTACTCAGCGCTTTCTCCAGCGATTCCTGCACACTTTTGGCATTGGGCTGTACCTGCCAACCATGGAAACGGGTTCCATTATAAGCTAACTCTATAAAATATCGTTGTTTCAAAACATAGCATTTTCCGCAAATGTAAAAAAGATAAGCTAAAAGGCTGAATGGAAGTCTGAAATTATTAATTTTACAGCTCTTTCAGCGGGAAGTTAACTTAACAATTTTTAACAAAGTTACATCCTTTTTAGAAGATCATTAAACTATTTTCGTGAACCAAAATCGAAACAAATAATTAAAATATGGATCAAGCAGTTGATATTCGTGAATTGAATGAACGAATCCAAAAAGAAAGTTCTTTTGTGGATTTGATCAGTTTGGAGATGAACAAGGTCATCGTAGGTCAAAAACACTTGGTAGAAAGCTTATTAATCGGATTGCTTTCCGGTGGTCATATCCTTTTGGAAGGGGTTCCGGGATTGGCTAAAACCTTGGCGATTAACACCCTCTCGCAAACCATTAATGCCGACTTTGCCCGCATCCAGTTCACCCCTGACCTGTTACCTGCCGACTTGCTGGGAACACTAATTTACAGCCAGAAAAACGAAGAATTCATCATTAAAAAAGGGCCTATTTTCACCAACTTTGTTTTGGCCGACGAGATTAACCGGGCCCCCGCCAAAGTGCAGTCGGCCTTACTGGAGGCCATGCAGGAGCGCCAGATTACCATTGGCGATGAAACCTTCAAATTGCAGGAACCATTTTTAGTAATGGCCACCCAAAACCCCATTGAGCAAGAAGGAACCTACCCGCTGCCTGAAGCTCAGGTTGACCGTTTCATGTTGAAAGTGGTCATCAATTATCCGAAAAAGGAAGAAGAAAAAATGATTATTCAGCAGAACCTGCTGAAGCAATTCCCCAAGGCAACAACCATCCTTCAACCACAAGATATTTTAAATGCCCGCGATGTGGTGAAAGACGTTTACCTGGATGAAAAAATAAGCAAATACATTGTCGATATTGTTTTTGCAACCCGCGAACCCAAAGAATACAAGCTCGAAAAATATGCCGACATGATTTCGTACGGAGGATCGCCCCGTGCAAGTATCAGCCTGGCACAAGCAGCCAAAGCCTACGCTTTCATTAAGCGCCGGGGCTATGTGGTTCCCGAAGATGTGCGTGCCGTTTGTCACGACGTAATGCGCCACCGTATTGGATTAAGCTACGAAGCCGAGGCCAACAACATCACATCCGAAGAAATCATTACAGATATTTTGAATACGATTGAAGTTCCTTAGAATGAGTTACGAGTTGTGAGTTGCGAGTTGGGCAACTTGAAACTTTAAACTTTGAACTTTCACAAACTTGTAAATATGGAACACACAGAGCTATTAAAAAAAGTACGGAAAATTGAGATTAAGACCCGAGGGCTGAGCCGGAATATTTTTGCCGGCGAGTACCACTCGGCTTTCAAAGGCCGTGGTATGGCTTTCAGCGAAGTGCGCGAGTACCAGTTTGGCGACGATATTCGGAACATCGACTGGAACGTAACCGCCCGCTACAACAAACCGTACATCAAAATTTTTGAGGAAGAACGTGAGCTAACGGTCATGCTGCTGATTGATGTCAGTGGTTCGCGTGATTTTGGTTCGCTGGACAAGTTCAAAAAGAATGTCATCACCGAAATTTCAGCGATCCTGTCTTTTTCGGCCATTCAAAACAACGATAAAATCGGGGTCATTTTCTTTTCGGAGAAGATTGAGAAATTCATTCCACCCAAAAAAGGAAAATCGCACATTCTGCGGATCATCCGTGAGTTGATTGATTTTGAGCCGGAAAACAAAGGAACCAACATCACCGAAGCGATTCGTTACCTGACCAACGCAATCAAAAAGCGATGTACGGGATTCATCATTTCCGACTTTCTGCATAACGAACCCGACTTTGATAAAGCACTGACCATTGCCAACAACAAACACGACATTGTGGCCCTGCGCATCTACGATGAACGGGAAACACAACTGCCGCCCATTGGCATGATCAAGCTAAAAGATGCCGAAACCAACGAATACACGTGGGTGGACAGCAGCAGCAAAAAAGTGCGCGACACCTATGCCCAATGGTGGCAGGAAACCAGCCGAAAACTGGATACCAGTTTCAAAAAGAGTGGCGTGGACTATGCCGACATCAATACCAATGAGGACTATGTGAGATCATTGATGACGCTTTTCAAAAAGCGGGGCTTAAAAGCATAACAGCATGAAAAAACTAAAATACCTGGCGGTTGGAATGGCTTTATTTTTACTGGAAGCACCAACCGTTCAAGCACAAAAAATACAGGCACGCGCTGTAATCGACTCCACCAATGTTTTGATTGGAGACCAACTCAATCTGCGCCTTGAGGTGGATCAGCCCAACAATGTGATCCTCGAATTTCCGGAGATCAGCGATTCACTTTCTTCTTCGGTTGAAGTCATTGAAAAATCTCCCTTGGACACGTTTCAGTTGGATGCCGAAAATCAAATTAAAATCATCCAGAACCTGACCATCACCTCTTTTGACAGTGGCCGGCAGGTGGTTCCTCCCTTCTATTTCCGTTTGAAGTATGAAGAGTTGTACGATTCCATTGAAACCTTGCCTGCTGAGTTTTTTGTGCACAGCATGCCCATTGATACAACCAAAGGACCAGTTGACATCAAAAGGCCTTATGAGGCTCCGGTAACACTCAAGGAAGTTTCCCCCTACATTTTGGGGGTAATCTTGATTGGAGCCCTGCTTTTCTTCTTGTTTTACTACATCCAGCGCCGACGCCAAAACAAACCCATTTTTGTGAAGCCGCCGAAACCGAAAGAACCGGCACATCTTATTGCTTTGCGCGAATTAGACCGGATTAAAGAAGAAAAGCTATGGCAGAGTGAAGAAATCAAAACCTATTACAGTTTGGTGTCCGATACGCTGCGAACCTACATTGAAGACCGGTTTCAGATTCAGGCCATGGAGTACACTACCGTTGAAACGGTACAGGCCTTTGAACAACAAAAAAATCTGATTTCGGCCAAATCACTGGAAGAACTGAAAAGCATTCTCAACTTGTCTGACCTGGTAAAATTTGCCAAATACCATCCCCTGCCGGATGACCATAACCTGACGTTGATGAACGCTTACTTCTTTGTGAATCAAACCAAACAGGAAGATAAAAAAACAAGTCAACCGCAAGATGACCGCGAAGGCGAAGAGGTTGATTTAAAATAAGGAAAAATGATGAACGGAGTAACCTATAAAAATCCGGAGTTCTTTTACCTGTTGCTGGTACTCATTCCCATGATTGTGTGGTATCTTTTCAGGTACCGAAAAGCAGGAGCAAGCATCCGGTATTCAACCTTAAAAGGATTTAGCGGCTTATCGAAAAGCTGGAAACACTACCTGCGCCATTTGCCCTTTGTTTTGCAACTGGCCGGTATTGGACTGCTAACTGTGGCGCTGGCCCGCCCGCAATCCTCCAACAGCTGGCAGGATGTAACCACCGAAGGAATTGACATTGTTATTGCCCTGGATATCTCCAGCTCGATGCTGGCGCGCGACTTCCAGCCCAACCGGTTGGAAGCGGCAAAAAATGTGGCTACCGAGTTTATCTCCGGCCGCCGCGATGACAAAATGGGACTGGTTGTTTTTTCAGGCGAAAGCTTTACCCAGTGCCCGCTGACCACCGACCACGCGGTGCTAATCAACCTTTTCAAGGATATTGAAAGTGGTATGATTGAGGATGGAACAGCCATCGGCAACGGGCTAGCAACCTCTGTGGCTCGCCTGAAAGAAAGTGATGCCATCAGCAAAGTCATTATTCTGCTGACTGACGGTGAGAACAACCGCGGCGAAATAGCTCCGGAAACTGCTGCCGAGCTGGCCAAAACCTTTGGCATCCGGGTTTACACAGTTGGTGTCGGAACCATTGGTACCGCCCCCTACCCCATGCAAACGCCTTTTGGAACCCAAATGCGTGAGGTGGAAGTAAAAATTGACGAGGAAACTTTACAGAAAATAGCAGACATTACCGATGGACGTTATTTCCGGGCCACCAACAACGATAAGCTGATTCAGATTTACGAGGAAATTGATCAGCTTGAAAAATCAAAAATGGAAGTGAAGGAATACAGTCGGAAAGACGAAGAGTTCAGCCGAGTGGCCATACTGGCCGGAGTTGTTCTTCTCTTGGGACTCTTCCTAAAAACAACCTTATTCAGAAACATTCCTTAATGACACAGACCATGGAAATGTTCAGATTTGCACATATTGAATACCTATACGCACTGGCAATTATTCCAGTGCTCATCCTCCTGTTTTGGATTACACGACGAAGCCGGCGAAAAGCCCTCGAACGCTTCGGACAGCCGGAAACCATCAGCCAATTGATGCCCAACGTCAGCCAGTCACGACCAGTGGTTAAATTCATTATCTGGTTGCTGGCTATCAGTTCACTGATTGTGGCACTGGCCCGCCCTCAGTTTGGCAGCAAACTCAAAACAGTCAAGCGTCAAGGCGTGGAGCTGATTATCGGTCTGGACGTGTCTAACTCCATGCTGGCCGAAGACATTCAACCCAACCGCCTCGAGCGGGCCAAGCGGGCTATTTCGCGTTTAATTGACAACCTGAGTGATGACAAAATCGGACTGATTGTATTTGCCGGTGATGCTTACACCCAGTTGCCAATTACCACCGATTACCCTTCGGCCAAGCTATTCCTAAATTCGGTAAGTACAGACATTGTTCCTCGCCAAGGAACGGCCATCGGCGCGGCCATTGAGATGGCCCAAGTGTCTTTCAGCCCTCAGTTTGAAGGCAACAAAGCCATCATCATCATTACCGATGGTGAAAACCATGAAGACGATGCCATTGGTGCGGCTAAAGCAGCGGCCGAAAGTGGTATTATCGTGCACACCATCGGCATGGGCTTGCCCCAAGGCGGCCCCATTCCGGTCTCTGTAAACGGACAAAAGGACTACCGGAAAGACAAGGATGGCAAGGTGGTAATTACCAAGCTGAATGAAGAAATGCTGCAGCAGATTGCAGCAGCCGGAAGCGGAATCTATGTTCGTGCCAACAATGCTCAGGTAGGCTTAAACACACTCTTTAACGAGATTGACAAGATGGAGGAAGCAGAAATGGAATCATTGGTTTATTCTGACTATGAAGACCAGTTTCAGTGGTTTTTAGGATTTGCCATCCTGATGCTTCTTGTTGATTTTCTGATTTTAGAACGGAAAAACAAATATTTGAAAAACATCAAACTATTTGGATGATGAAGAAACAAGTGATCTTACATACAGGACTTTTAATCTTTATGCTCTTGCTGGGCATCAGTTCGCAGGCCCAAAACGAACGGAAGTTCGTACGGCAAGGAAACGAAATCTTTGAACAGGCCTTGCAGGACACCACCCAAATTGACACGGTGGCATTTAGCCAGGCTGAAACGGCCTACCGCAAAGCCCTGGACAAGCGACCGGATGATTTGAAATGGAACTTCAACCTGGGCGACGCCTTGTATAAGCAAATGAAGTTTGAAGAAGCAACTTCCAAGTTTGAAGAGATTGCCGAGAAAAGCGAAGATAAGTATGAAAAAGCCCGGGCTTTCCACAACCTGGGTAACTCGATGATGATGCAAAACAAACTGGATGAAAGCATTGAGGCATACAAAAAAGCGCTTCGCAACAATCCGGATGACCTGGAAAGCAAATACAACCTGGTGTACGCCATGAACCTGAAAAAACAGCAGGAACAGCAGCAACAGCAGCAACAACAAAACCAGGATCAGAATAAAGACCAAAACAAGGATCAGCAGGATCAGAATAAGGATCAACAGCAAAACAAAGACCAACAAGATCAAAACAAAGATCAGAACAAGGATCAAAATAAAGACCAGCAAAAGCAGAATCAGGACCAGAACAAACAAAACCAGCAGCAACAGCAACCTCAGCAGCAAAAAATTTCAAAGGAAAATGCGGAACGGTTGTTGCAGGCTCTGCAAAACGATGAAGAAAAAATTCAAGAGAAAGTAAAAAAAGCGAAGGCCGCCAAAGCGCAGCAACGCAAAACCGACAAAGACTGGTAGTTCATAATTTCTTACTTTTGCACCAAATTTTAGTCAAAGCATAATTAAGCACAATGATTAAAAAAATTATAGTCACACTATTGTTACTTATTCCGGCCTTTTTTGCCGATGCCGACAGCGTAAAGTTTAGCATGTCGGGGCCCAATGTGGTTTCTGTGGGCGAGCAGTTTCGTTTATCCTTTACCTTGAATGAACGTGGCTCAAACCTGCAGTTACCCGAAATCTCCAGTTTTGATGTACTCATGGGGCCCTCCACATCGCAAAGTTCCAGCATCCAGATCATCAATGGAAAAACGACGCAAACGGTCAGCTTTTCTTACATTTATATTTTGCGCGCCAAGGAGGAAGGTACTTTTACCATTCGCCCGGCCTCCATTCAGGTTGATGGCAAGGTATACGAGTCCAACGAACTCAAAATTCAGGTGGTAAAAGGCCAAAAGCCACAAACTTCTTCAGGAGGGCAGCAGCAACAGCAGCCTGCATCTTCAGCCACCAACATTGGCAAAGAAGATTTGTTTGTCAAAGTAGATCTGGATAAACGCCGAGTTTTTAAGGGAGAACAAATTATTGCCACCGTAAAAATCTATGTGGCTCCGGATGTGCCCATCACCAGTTTCGATGATGTAAAACTCCCCTCCTACGCTGGATTCTGGACTCAGGAAATTGATATTCCCAATCAAATCAGCTTCACCCGCGAAGTGTTCGACAATAAAATTTACCAGGTGGGTGTGCTGAAGAAGACCATTCTTTTCCCGCAACAAACCGGAAAAATAACCATCGATCCCTTTGAAATTACCTGTCTGGTTCGTCAGCGTATTCGGCAACAGCGCAGCTTTTTCGATGATTTTTTCGACAACTACCGTACCCTTCAAGCCAAGGTGGTGAGCGACCCGGTTAGCGTCAACGTAAAAGAGCTGCCATCGCCACCTGCCAGCTTTGCCGGCGGAGTTGGGAAACTGAACTTCAGGGCCTCGGTTGACCGGCAGCAACTCAAATCAAACGAAGCTGCCACCTTGAAAATTACGATTTCCGGAAACGGAAACCTGCGCCTGATTGATGCTCCCAAGGTGGAATTTCCGGCCGATTTTGAAGTTTACGATCCTAAAACTGATGAAAAACTAAAAGCTTCAACCAATGGACTTACGGGCACTAAAACATTTGAATACTTGTTTATTCCTCGATTTGCCGGCGAATACACCATTCCGCCCATAAAGTTTGCCTCGTTCAATCCTTCCACCGGAAAGTACAGCTACCAGCAATCGGACGAGTTTGTGCTGCAGGTTGAAAAAGGAAGCGACGACCAGAATACGACAGTAACCAGCGCGTATTCGAAAGAAGATGTGCGCTTTATTGGTAAGGACATTCGTTTCATCAAACAAGGGCAGTACAAGCTAAAAACCAAGGAATCGTCCTTCTTTGGAAGTCTGGCTTTCTACCTGATTTATCTTGGTGCTTTGTTGCTTTTTGCCATGGTTGCCTTGGTGTACCGAAAAAAGCTAAAAGAAAATGCCAACGTTCAACTGGTTAAAAACAAAAAGGCTAATAAAATTGCACGCAAACGCTTGAAAGCCGCTGCCACTCATTTGAAACAGAACCATGACGAGGCCTTTTACGAAGCCGTTCTGAAAGCTTTCTGGGGTTACTTAAGCGATAAGCTGAGCATTCCGGCAGCTGATTTAAATCGGGAAAATGCAACAGAATCGTTGAAAAAACGACAAGTTCAGTCAGAAATCATTTCCGAATTTATTCAGATTGTCGATACCTGTGAATATGCCCGTTATGCGCCAAGTGCGGTTGAAGGGACCAAGGAAGACCTTTACCAAAGGGCAGCAGCCTTGATGGGAAAACTGGAAAAACAAATTCGTTAATACCTGAAACAATGAAGACTATTTTTCAAATCATATTATTCGCTCTTTTTTCAGCAAATGCTGTGGCCCAAAACAGCCTGCTGGAAAAAGCCAACGAACACTACACCAAGCAAGAATACCAAGAAGCCATTGACACTTACCTGGAAATTTTGAACGGCGACCAGGAATCAGCCGAAGTGCATTACAACTTGGGAAATGCCTATTACAAAACCGGTCAGGTCACCCAAGCCATCATCAGTTACGAGCGAGCCAAGTTACTGGCTCCAAACGATGAAGACATTCAATTCAACCTGGATTTGGCCAATCAGCATGTGGTGGATGCCATCGATCCGCTGCCCCAGGTTTTCTTCGTGCGTTGGTGGCATAACATCGCCAATAAGTTTTCAACGGACGGCTGGGCAAAAATCAGTGTATTCTCCTTTGTCTTGTTTTTGTTGCTTGCCGGCATATTCTTTTTTACCCGCACAGTAGCCATCAAACGACTTTCATTCTGGTTTGGAATATTAATCGTAGCCATTTCCATTTTTAGTTTTAACTTTGCCGCGCGGCAGAAAAAACGCATGACTAGCCATAATTTTGCCATTATAACTCAACCTAGCGTAACCGTAAAGAGCTCTCCTTCCGAAACCGGAACGGATTTGTTTTTGATTCATGAAGGCCTAAAAGTCGAAATAAAAGACAGTTTAGGAAGTTGGCGAGAAATCCGAATAGCTGATGGGAACCAGGGATGGTTACCTGAAAACAGCATAGAGAAAATCTAAAAAACTGCCGGCAACTACCGGTTTTTTTATTGTTTGATAATTTTTGACAACCATTTTAAAATAGAGTTGTTTAACTCATAAATTTAAAACCATGGCTTATAATTTACTTAAAGGTAAAAAAGGAATTATTTTCGGAGCACTAAATGCAGATTCCATTGCATGGAAAGTTGCTGAGCGCGCTCATGAAGAAGGAGCAACCTTCACATTAACCAATACTTCCGTTGCCCTACGTATGGGAAACACTGCAGAATTAGCTGAAAAATGCGGTGCTGAACTTATTGCAGCTGATGCAACTAATGTTGAAGACCTGGAAAACCTGGTTAAGAAATCGATGGAAGTACTGGGTGGAAAAGTTGATTTTATCCTCCACTCCATTGGTATGTCACCCAATGTTCGCAAAGGACGTCACTACAGTGATCTGGACTACAAATCGCTGGAGAAAACGCTGGACATCTCTGCTGTTTCATTCCACAAAGTATTGCAGGCAGCCCGAAAACTGGATGCAATCAATGAGTGGGGCTCTGTTGTTGCCTTATCGTATGTTGCTGCGCAGCGCACATTTTACGGATACAACGACATGGCTGATGCCAAAGCATTGCTTGAGTCCATTGCACGTAGCTTTGGCTACATCTACGGACGTGAGCGCAATGTTCGTATCAACACCATCTCGCAATCACCCACAGTTACCACTGCCGGAAGCGGCGTGAAAGGAATGGACAAACTGCTCGATTTTGGCGAACGGATGTCTCCACTTGGCAATGCAACCGGCGATGAGTGTGCCGACTACTGCATCACTCTATTTTCGGATCTGACCAGGAAAGTGACTATGCAGAACCTGTTCCACGATGGTGGATTCTCTTCGATGGGAATGAGCCTGAGAGCCCTTGAACAATACGAAAAAGGCTTGGACTGCGACTGTGAATGCGGAGATGCTGAAACCAATCACAAATACGATTAATCATCGGTATCAATCATACAAAAAAAGCGAAGCAGGAATCCTGTTTCGCTTTTTTTTGGCGGCTACTAAGCCTTTAAAAACATCAGATCGTCCTGGTAATCGATCTGAATATCCTCATGCAGCTTGCTTAATCCAGTTTCAATTTTAGCCACCTGGCGTGCATAGATATTTTTCAGTGCGACATGACGCGATAAGGGAATTTTTGATGTTCGTACCCTTCGGCAAAAATGCACAAGCAGATCCAGCTCCGTGGTTTTAATCCCCGAATACTTGATGTACTTGTTGGTGTCCTTCAAAATTTTGCGCAGCCCTTTTTTGATCAGGTAAGTATTTTTCATGTTTATACCTTCAAACCCCAAATCAATCTCCTCCTTTACCGCCTCAATATAGCCCTGTTCATCATCGGCCTGAAAAAGCAAATAAGTAAGTAACTCCTTATTTTCCTTTTTGTATTTAGCCAGCCGAATGCACAAAGCCTGCAATTGTTCCGGCGGATAGATTTTCAGCTCGTCCCGCAATTCTTTAAGTGAAGAAGCTTTCATGGCATCTACTTCGTTTTAGTTCCGTCGGGGCGTGAAAATCCCCTTCTTTGTCCGTTCTATTTTTTCTCTGTAAAATCGGCCGGAAAATTTACCGGCAAAAGTTTATCGCCCGAACCTGTGCGAATCCAGCTTTCAAAAGCACGTTCGCCTTCCTGGAGTACAATCACCCGGGCACCGTTCTCCAAATCGCCATAGGTTGTTTTCCCTCCTGAAAAGCGTCCGTAGGTAAGTGCCACGCCACGATAGTAGGCCATGTAGTCGTTCACATGGTCGTGCCCGACAAAGGTGCCCATAACATCGCCAGCCTGCAACATGGCCGCCAACATGCCGGTGTTAATTTTCGGGGCGCATTCATCTTCGAAACGCACACCAATCGCCGGATTCTTTTCATTCCGGTAAGCTTCGCGGTATTCGGGCAAAGGAATATGAAAAAAGGCCAGGGCCGGCAAAACAGCTCCGTTCTTTTCCTTTTGCTTGCGGCTCTGCTGCTGATACCACACCACCTGACTTAAATCGAACCAGCCATAGCCGTCAACGCCTTCCAGCGTGCTGTACGCATTCGAATCCATGCAATAAAGCACCGCGGCATTCTCATCAGACTTTGCTGACTTTACTTCCAACACATAGTTCCCGTAGCCATTTACCTTCTTAACTTTGGGTTGCAATAAGCTATAAGGAATCTGGCGGATCATTTCTGTTAGTTCCGCACGCGATACGCCATGTTCATCATCGTGGTTGCCAAAGACCACTGCAAAAGGAATTTTCCGTTCCACACAAGGGTTTAAGGCCAATTCCCATCCTTCCTGCACTGGCTTTCCGGTTACAATATCACCGGTATAAACCACCAGATCCGGCTTTTCCTGGTCCAGTATCTTGTCCATGGTTTCAAACGCAGCTTTTGAGGCCGGGTCTTTCGCCTTAATATGCATATCGGTAAACTGAACGATCTTAAAGGTTTGATCAGTATTAAACTGTAAACGATGCTCCTGACTCCATCCTGGAGTGGTTAGCATGACTAAAAGAATGAGTACGAAGTTCAAGCGTTTTTTCATAAGCTCCCTATTTATCGTTATTTTTGTCGGTTTCAAATAACAGCATTCCCACAACATAAAGCAAGCAATTGCAAAATTATCATTTTGACACTTTTTTATCAAAAAAATCAAAACTTGCTGATAACAACAAAATTGACAACGAGACGTTTATTACAAACATGAAAAAAATATTCAACCACATCCCATTTCAGGTCAAAGTAGCCGTTACCATTCTTTACTTAGGAGTTATTGCCCTTCTTTCATTGCTTCCTGTCAAGGATTTGCCACAGGTGCCGCTGTTTCCCGGCGCCGATAAACTGATCCATGCCGGCATGTACTTTGTTCTTTCCGTGCTTAGTTTATGGACCTTTCATACCAGCAAAGTTGCACGCTGGAAATTGTATGCCTTTGTTATCAGCTGGGGCTTGTTTATGGAAATTTTACAGATTCTGATGCGTTCAGGGCGTCAGTTTTCCATGCTCGATATTGTGGCTAACACCACCGGGGTTGTTCTTGGAATTGCCCTCTATAAAGTGCTGAATGCCCAGCTTAAGCTGCAACAGGCTTAGGGCTCAATGGGCTCTACTTTTTCAATTAAATCAATAGCAACATCAGCAAAAACGACACATCCAAGGCTTTCAAAACGCAGCACAATTCGTTTCTTTCCACGCACTTCCGCAATTTCTCCTTCAACGCCTTGGAGCACACCCCCGACCACTTTAACTTTTTGTCCTTTTGTTACTGCCTCACTCGTAACACAAACCGAAGCATTCACCTTATCCAGAAACAAGCGCAGGTCTTCGAGTTGTTTCTCCGGAATTTCGGCGGCCACACCTCCAAAGGTTACATAAGCCACAACGCCGCTTGTCCGCAACACATCCGCATACTCAGCCTGGCTGACACGCACAAACAAGTACCCTTTCAAAAGAGGTTCTTCAACTACTTTAATCCGATCGCTCCATTTCTTTTTCTGGATACGAAGTGGCAAATAAACTTCAATGCCTTTATACCTTAAATCCTCCAAGGCACGTTTTTCAGCTCTGGATTTGACATAAACGGCATGCCATTTGTATACCCCCTTTTTGATCATAGTAAAAAAACTTAAAGTTCTGACGCAACCATTGTTAAAAAAAAACATCAACTAAGAAGTTGAACCAGGGTTACCTTTTTTGTTTATTCGGAATTCATAATAAGTGAACATCCAATTTCGTTGGACAAAGGTATACATTTCAATGAATCGGTATAACGCTAAAAATAGAATTGACAGCAGATGATGGAATAAAACAAACGAATATGAAACGAACAAAAACCTGACAGACAAACGAATCATAACAAACCTGAAGTAGAATGAAAACAAAACGTTTTAATAACACAAAAAGCTGCTAAAAAACATATTCTCGATTTACCTTTGCACTTTCAAACTCGACTTTTATGACTGAATACTTATTAAATATATTTGCTGCTATCACAGCAAGTTTCCTGCTTACTTATTTGTCAATTCCGCCGATTGTGCGCATTTCAAACGAAAAACACTTGTTTGATGAGCCCAATTCGCGAAAATTAAATAAAACAGCTATTCCTACCCTTGGTGGAGTAAGTATCTTCATTGGAGTAAGTTTAGGAGCCACCTTGTTTCTTGGAAGCCTGCATTTTTTTGAGCTTCGGTATATTTTTGCGGCACTGATTATGTTATTCTTCATTGGGCTAAAAGATGATATCCTGGTGATTTCTGCCCGCAAAAAGCTGATGGTTCAAATTGTTGCAGCCATCATTCTGGTTACCTTAGGGAATGTTGAGATTACCAATCTTTCAAACTTATTTTTCTTAAACCAGATTAGCGCATGGATCAGCATTCCGTTATCCTTCATGCTGTTGCTGTTCATCATCAATGCCATGAACCTGATTGACGGGATTGACGGCCTGGCATCCGGCATTGCCATTCTGGTTTCAGGTGTTTTAGGAAGCTGGTTCTTTGTTTCAGGACACATTCAATATGCCATTCTGAGCTTTGCCATTGCAGGTAGTTTACTGGCTTTTCTTCGCTATAACCTATGGGGAGGCGATAACAAAATTTTCATGGGAGATACCGGCTCTTTAATTTTGGGGGGGCTATTGGGAATTCTGGTCATTCAGTTTCTGAATTTGAATATCGCAGCGCCTACCTTGGTGAAAATGCAGAATGCACCGGCCTTTGTCCTGTCTCTGCTGATCGTTCCTGTAACCGATACTTTACGGGTATTCACGATCCGGATTTACCAAAAGCGGTCTCCTTTCTCACCCGATATGAATCACATTCATCACCTGCTGATTCGCTCAGGCATGAAGCATATTCAGGCCAGCTCATTTTTGGTTTTATACACCGCCTTTTTTGCTGCGTTTACGCTGGCAACAGCAACCTATTTGTCAAGCACCATCAGTTTTATTCTAGTGCTTGGAATGAGCTTTGGCGCCATCGCCCTGCTGAAAAAACGGACGGATAAGATTACGGAAAGAAGAGAGCAGCAAATCCGGCTTACCCGTCAAATTCTGTCAACAGGCCTTCCTTTGCAGGAAGATCCGTTCCATATCCTGGAAACAAAGAAGAAGATTTATCAGAATTAACAGGCTTCAAAAAAGCTTGCTTGCAATGATGTTTCAATCAGCTAATGGGTTTAGCTGCCGGGCAATTAGTGCCCAGGCCAACTATTTCAATTAGTCAATCAATGGAAACGCAAGACGGCTATTGAATGAATAGCTTCACGTAGAGCTTCCAGACAGACCAGTAATCAATGTAAGTTTATTGCCTTATCCGATTCGATCAGGATAAAGTTTCCCAAGCTAATCGCACGGCTCGTGCTTATTTCAAGGTAAACCGCACACGCAGTTCGGCACCAAAGCCCGAATCAAGCACTGCTCCGTTATCGTAAGCCAGTTTCAACGAAAAGGCCAGAGGCTTGGTGGGTAGATAATAATCGACCTGTGCAGCCAGCGACAACAATTCTTTCGGTCGAGGATACTCAGCCCAATGTTGTCCGTAGTGTTTGGAGTAAGTTGCCAGGGTTTTCCAGCCAATTTGCTCCGACAGCCAGCCATTCATGCCTTGATGAACAGCCCACAGACGGGTGTTGGGAAATCCACTGGAAACACCATCCGCATTGAATCCGGGAATAAAAAGCGGTAACCCCATCATGCGATCATAGCTGACAAAGCCCGACCGGTAGACACTGTTGTTGAAATAATTGTCGCGCCCATTCCCCATCACCTCACCAGGCTTATCCGGATTGGGTTCTTTGTGGTACTTTCCACTTTGATGGCGCGTGTTGACATACTCAATAACCATTGCTTCCAAAAGCTGGTGCGGCTGGTGCTGCTTCCAGGAAACGCCCCAGAGTCCATCGGGCATATTTTCGAAACGCGTGCCGGAACCATCTTCCCAAGGATGTTGCCAGTAAAGTTCAACCGAGCTGTTTTCGGCTTCGCGGGTAAGCGAAAACGCATAATTACCCAATTGGTTTCCTGCAACATTATTCTGATCTGTCTCCGGCGCATTTTCGCTTCCGGTATGTCCCAAAACGTATCTCAGGTAATCTTCAAATCCCGGTAGTTCTCCATGTGTTGGAGAGGTCCCTCCCCAAAAAACCCAATGATCCAGGCCAAGCGACAAGCGCCATCCTTCAGCAATCGTATAATTCATATCCAGCCGCTTGTGGTGCAAATTCGCATCGTCCACAATCCGGTCATCCAGCAAAAAATATTCGTTGTACTCGAAGTCGAAGGCAAAACGACTAAGCCATCCCGAACGAAACAACTGAAAGTTGGTCGTTCCGAAGCCCACACGCGGCATCGGACGCGCATTGTTCGACAAATACATATTTCCATTGGTCATGCTCAAGCCATTGGCGAAAACCGGTTCCCCCTTGGCGCCCGCATGCAGGTACCATCCTTTATAGTGCAGCCGTCCCCAGTATTCATTGGGTTGAAGCACGGCATGTTCCGACAAACGTCCAGCCACACTCAGGCCATACGAAAACTGCCATTGCTCCGGATCGAGTTCCTGAGGTTGCTGCAGCCAATGCAGGACAACGAGTTGTTGAAATGCGTCTGAGCCATCAACCATGCCCAGCTGGTTCATCTGCATCCAAAAAGGAAGCTGATTACCGGTAGAAACAAGCGTTCTTGACTCCAGACTTAAAGCGGGTTTGTTTGCTGTGTTTTGAGCCAGCAAACCCAGGGATACGAATAAAGGAAATACGAGTGTGACTATTTTCTGTACCATGGAATTGTAATGCTTTTGACACCATGCAGCGATGTCCTAAAACTAAACAAACTATTTGCACACAAAAGTGATGCGAATAGTTTGTTCGTTTGTTTTTAATTTTAAAAAGCAGACCTATAAGCCGGGTTCTGTATTCTCCGTCAGAAGACGAAGAACCTCTATCATTTATCTGGCCGCAGCATCACTGCTACGATCTAGCAACCTACCCCTCACGACTTTCAACCAAGTTGAAATGGAACGGGCCGCCCCTGGTCGTGATATATTTGGTCTTGCAACCCATGAGGTGTACGGCTTCCGAAGTTACCTCCGGAACCGGTGAGCTCTTACCTCACCTTTTCACCCTTTCCCCGACGAATCGAGGTGGTTATTTTCTGTTACACTACTGCAAGCTTTCGCCCGCCTTCCCATTAAGAAACATGGTGCCCTGCGTTGCCCGGACTTTCCTCCTTCCCCGATTGCTCAGGAAAAGCGATAGAGCGGTCTGCCCGGCAAAATTATGAAAAATGCTGATATTCCAGCACCCTAATGCCGTTTATTTTCTTAAAATAACCATTGTGGCGCCATAGCCATATTCCTGAAAACTGGCATCTTGAAAGGCATATCGTTTGTATTTGTGCGACAGCTCACGACGGAGCTCTTGTTTCAAGGTTCCATGGCCTAAACCATGAATGAAAACCACCTTTTTCACCTGCTTTTTGATCGCTTCATCCATCTTTTCATGAAAATGCTTCATCTGCAAGTCCAGCATTTCCTTGTTGCTTAGCCCTTTTGTATTATCAATCAGCTCATGAATATGCAAATCAACTTCCAGCAAATCGGTATTTTCAACCACCGGCTTAACCTTGCGTGCCGGTTCTTTCTGGCGAACCACTTTTTTCACTTCCTTTTCGGTCAGGTTCTCTATCGCCTTTTCCATGGCCGACTGGTTTAACTTCACCAGCATGGCCTTCTCGGTAAAAAAGTCATTGGCGACAAAGCTGCCGGTTTTATAAAACTTCACCGGGTTCACTTTTACTGACGCTTCTACCGGCTTTTCCAGTCGGCTGGATTGCTCGCGAAAGCAGATCAGCTGGAAAAAGTACTCGGGCAGTCCGGCAATATCCACCTGGGCAATCGAATCGAGCCACAATTTGGTGTTGGGCTCCAGTTCTCCGGCTTCCTTGCTGGTGTATTCATTGTTTTTAAACTCCGAAAAATGATAGAGCACCGAAAAATTACTATCGTTGATTAAATACAGTTTAATGGATCCCTCCAACGGATTCCGGCTGTTGTCCGGCACAAAAGCCAACTGGAAGTTCGGCTCATCGTTGCCTGCAATCATCACCGGGCTGGCTTTAACCGGCTCGGGTTCCGGAGTTGGTTTTTTCGGGCTGGCCTGAGCGGCAAACTGTTCAACCGAAGGTTTCTGGTTGATGTCCAGCTCTTCATTCACCACAACCAACTCGGTTACCAGGGTTGGAATTTCAAACCCATCGTCATTTTCAACATGAACCAGGGATTTGCTGATTATCTTGGTCACGATGCCTCCGCCGACATCATTCATAAACTTTACCCGATCTCCTACTTTTATCATTTCGTTCTATTTTTACTACAAAATTAAGAACAATTTTAACCGAAAATAATTATTCCGTACTTTTGCGGCCCATGAATGAAAAATCAGTCATAAAACCTGTTTTTAATCAAAGTGCTCAGGCCTTGAACTATGAGTTACCCGACAACCGGATTGCCAAATATCCGTTGGACGAGCGGGATGCCTCAAAATTGTTGGTGTGGAAAAATGGCGAAATCAGCGATGCCAGCTTTCGCTCCATTGCCGATTACCTGCCTGAAAAAAGCCTGCTGGTTTTCAACAACACCAAAGTCATTCGTGCGCGCTTGCCTTTTCAGAAAAAAACAGGGGCCCAGATTGAAATCTTTTGCCTCGATCCGGAATCGCCTGCTGATTACCAGGTCGCTTTTCAGCAAACCCAAAAGTGCAGCTGGAACTGCATGGTGGGGAACCTGAAAAAGTGGAAAAATGAACCGCTGGAGAAAGAGGTTCTGGTAGATGGGAAGCCCGTTACACTGGTTGCCAGCAAACAACAGCAAACTCCGGGCAATGTGGTGATTGAATTTAGCTGGAACGATGCAACGGTTGATTTTGCTTCCTTGATTGAGGCCAGCGGCATCTTGCCCATTCCCCCCTATTTGCACCGCGATACCGAAGCCAGCGACCTGGAGCGTTACCAAACCATTTACTCGAAAATTAAAGGTTCGGTGGCTGCGCCAACAGCCGGACTGCATTTTACCGATTCGGTTTTTGAAGCGCTGAAGAAAAAATCCATTTCCCTGGCCGAAGTGACCCTGCATGTTGGTGCCGGAACATTTAAGCCCGTCAAAGCGGCTACCATTGCCGAACACGAAATGCATGCCGAAAAGATCGTGGTTTCGCGTCCGTTGCTGGAGCAGCTTTTGCAGCACGAAGGGCCGTTGATTGCCGTTGGAACCACCTCCATCCGTACGCTGGAAAGTCTTTACTGGCTGGGGGTAAGCTTGCTTGAAAACAAGCAGCTTTCGCCCGAGAACCTCACCGTTGAGCAATGGTCGCCTTACCGCAAGGAGGAAAAACCGGCCGTAAAAACAGTGCTGAATGCCCTGCTGACTTACCTGGATGAAAACCAACTGAGTCACCTGGTGGCATCCACCCAAATCATTATTGTTCCGGGCTACGAATTTCAATTGGTCGATGGCATGATTACCAACTTTCACCAACCCCAAAGCACGCTCCTCTTGCTCATCTCAGCCTATTTGGGCGACGACTGGCAGCGGGTTTACCAGCACGCGCTGAACAACAACTACCGCTTTCTGAGCTATGGCGACAGCAATTTGTATTTGAAGTAAAGTGAGAGTCAGTTTTCGGTTGTCGGTTGTCGGATTGTTCGTGCGTTCGTGCGTTCGTGACTTCGTACCTGCTGCCTGACTCATCTGCTCACTTCTCCTTAACCCATCCGTCCCGGTTTCCCGGGCCACCTTCCCTTCGAGAATGGAAGGAAATCCAACCACTAGCGTAAGGTGCGTTTCATAAAACCTTAGTAGCACTATTCAATTTTTCACAAAGCAAACCTTATTACCTTATTCAAAGAGGATATCTACTATTATCAAATACGAATTAAGTCGGATTAAAATAAGGAAATAAGGTTGATCTTTTGGGGGCTGCTTCTTACTACTAAGGTTTAATGAAAAATAAGCTTTATTGGATTCCTCCTTTAACCTTTCTCCTTGATTCTTTAACCTTTTCAGTTCTCTTTGCGTCTTTGCGGTTAAAAAGGAGTGTTGTCAGTTGTCGGTTATTCGGATTGTTCGTGCCCTCGTGCGTTCTTGACTTCGTACCTTCGTGCCCTCTCCCTTCTCCCTGCTGCCTGGCTCATCTGCTCACTTCTCCTTAACCCATCCGTCCCGGTTCCCGGGCCACCTTCCCTTCGAGAATGGAAGGAAATCCAACCACTAGCGTAAGGTGCGTTTCATAAAACCTTAGTAGCACTATTCAATTTTTCACAAAGCAAACCTTATTACCTTATTCAAAGAGGATATCTACTATTATCAAATACGAATTAAGTCGGATTAAAATAAGGAAATAAGGTTGATCGTTTGGGGCTGCATCTTACTACTAAGGTTTAATGAAAAATAAGCTTTATTGGATTCCTCCTTTAACCTTTCTCCTTGATTCTTTAACCTTTTCAGTTCTCTTTGCGACTTTGCGGTTAAAAAGGAGTGTTGTCAGTTTTCGGTTGTCAGTTGTCGGTTGTCGGTAGTTCCTGAGTTCGTACCCTCGTGCTTTCGGTTATCCGCTTTGAGCGTCTTCCTGAACTTGTTTCAGGATCTGTTATTGGTCAGAAGTTGTCGGTTTTGATTAAACGCTGACAGGACCTTCCGACGCTGTCAGGTTGTAGGCACCGTTTGCCGATGCGCTCTTTTCTCCTCCTTTTTAGCAAGGAGGAGTGGCGCCGGGTTACCGGTGACGAGGTGGTTTTGTTATTAAGGCTTCAGTGTAAACGAGGCTTTTCATTTCTTGCGGTGAAGTTGGAAATAGAATCTCCGTAACTGCCTGATTAAATAGGTACAGCTTATTTCAAAACTCTCCCCAAGCCCGCTTTGCAGGCTTTTCCCCTCTCTTTAAAAGAGAGGGGAAGAGTCGGTTTAATCCGCTAGGATTGAAAACGACTCCGGGGAGAGTTTGATTAAAACAAAATCGGTTCCTCGATCACTGTTTACTGGATGATTCACCTGCCCCGCTTCTTCCTTGCTCTTTGCCCCATGCGTTCTGCTCTTTTCCATCAAGCAACCTTGTCCTTTTGGCTTAATCCAAAAGAACGAAAAGATCAAGGCAGACGAGGGTTTTCACCTGGCGGAGAAGCTGGGGAGTTAGGTTTTGCTAGCTTCGGCCCCCGTGAGTTCGTACGTTCGTGACTTCGTGTGTTCTTTTCTTCGCGGTTCTCTTCGCGTCTTTGCGGTTAAAAAGGAGTGTCGTCAGTTGTCAGCAGTTCCTGAGTTCGCGCCCTCGTGCGTTCGTGACTTCATACCTTCGTGCGTTCGTGCGTTCGTACCTGCTGCCTGGCTCATCTGCTCACTTTTGGGTAACCCATCCGTCCCGGTTCCCGGGACACCTTCCCTTCGAGAATGGAAGGAAATCCAACCACTAGCGTAAGGTGTGAAATCTTGTTCTTCCGGCGAAATGGAGAAGTTGGATGTTGACAGTTTCGTGCCCTCGTGCGTTCGTGCCTTCGTGACTTCATACCTTCGTACGTTCGTGCCTTCGTGACTTCATACCTTCGTACGTTCGTGACTTCGTGTGTTCTTTTCTTCACGGTTCTCTTT
Organism: uncultured Sunxiuqinia sp.; assembly: GCF_947495665.1. Lineage (GTDB taxonomy): Bacteria > Bacteroidota > Bacteroidia > Bacteroidales > Prolixibacteraceae > Sunxiuqinia > Sunxiuqinia rutila. The sequence continues at coordinate 36,994 of NZ_CANLZV010000002.1, read as the reverse complement.
GCGTCTTTGCGGTTAAAAAGGAGTGTCGTCAGTTGTCGGTTTTCAGTTATCAGCAGTTCCTGAGTTCGTGCCCTCGTGCGTTCTTGACTTCGTACCTTCGTGCCCTCTCCCTTCTCCCTGCTGCCTGGCTCATCTGCTCACTTTTGGGTAACCCATCCGTCCCGGTTCCCGGGACACTTTCCCTTCGAGAATGGAAGGAAATCCAACCACTAGCGTAAGGTGTGAAATCTTGTTCTTCCGGCGAAATGGAGAAGTTGGATGTTGACAGTTTCGTGCCCTCGTGCGTTCGTGACTTCATTCCTTCGTGACCTCGTGCCTTCGTGCCTTCGTACGTTCATGTCCTCGTGCCTTCGTGACAAGCGACTCTCGACTCAACGACTGTTTTTGACGAGTAAGTCAGAAGAAATGATCCTGAAAACCAATGCTTTTTGCTTTTGTTTGAGGGGCAAAAATGTTCGTTCATGAGTCGGGAGGGCTCATTTCGGGGCTAAAATGGTCAGTTCATGAAATTTATGGTAAATTCTTATGAGAGATGAAAAAGAACATTTAACTTTTAGTCACTAATCATTTAATACCTAAACAGATGGAAAATAAGATTAATTACCAGTTGCCCGACACCGTGGCCGAAGAAGCAGCAAACCACATCAATGAAGCCGTTACTTTGCTGAAACCTTACCTGATTGCCTTAAATGCCGATGAGCGGATGGCGCTACCGAAAATGAGCGATGGCACGGCTCCGTTTGTCGAGAAATGCCTGGATTACTCCAACAGCGATCCTCAGTTTGCACCTCCTTTCCTCGATGTTGAAGGTTTCAAGAACGACATGGATAGCTGGGAGAAACTTATGGCGGTCTTGCGCCCCGTTCAGCAGTTGGTGTTGAACCTGGATGACACCACCACCCAGGCCGGATCAGAAAGCTACACCGCAGCACTTACTTATTACAACTCGGTGAAACAGGCCGCCAAACTCAGTATTCCCGGCTCAAAAGCCATTTACGAGGATTTGCGGAAACGATTTGCCAGCAATGGGCCAAGGAGTTCGGCCGAGTAGAACGAACCAACAGCAGGAAGAGCCAAACAGCAAGCCAATTCCGGTTTGCTGTTTTAGCTTCGCTCCAAAAGAGCGCCAGTAAGCTTGCCCCCGGTTAAAACCAAGTGCATTCAGCTTGCGACCGAACTGCCGGAGCTAAAAACCGCTTTCAAGCAGCTTTTGGGTGCGCGAGTTCAATTCCGACCTGCTCTAATTCACCTTTTTACCGAATCAATTCACCTCAGACCCGAATGAGTTTGGTTCAGACCCGAATTAATTCATGTTTTAGCCGAACTAATTCACCTCCAAGGGAACTGAATTCGGTTTTGACCCTCGCGAGTTCATGTTCGACCTCCGCGAGTTCGGTTTGGAGGTGGGGAGGGGTACCTCAGAGGTGGGGGGGGGTACCTCGGAGGTACCCCCCTGAGGTGTTAAATAGAAAATGCTCCATGAAGATTATCAGCTATTTAGAACGAAAATAAAAAGGCGCTTACTCGTACATACATTTTGTAAATTTTTATAACTTAATCGGCGAAATCGAAACCAACTAAACTTAAAACGATGAATTTAAACACCAGCCCTCCTACCCCTTTTCAAGCCGGCATAGCAAAACAATCATCGAAAGTGTAAAAAGCTAGTCGAATACTAGCGGGATATATGTACCTGGAAAATATACACGGACATTAGCGCCAATTAAAAAAAACCTGACCTATGACAGTACGAAGAAAAAAAATCGAAACGATGAGAGTAAGTCTCTCCGAGAATAGAATATCATTCCCCCAAGTCCTAAATTCAGTCCTTGATATGAATTATGATGAAGGAAATGGCAAACTAATCTCTCTGCACAGAATAAGGGAAACCGACGACTACTTTCAAGGGTATGTAAATACGACAAAGCAAACGGGTATTCCCCCAAAACATAATCCAACACAAAATACATTTGAACAAATCCAAATCAACGAAGGAGATGGAGAAGGATTGGGTTATGCCAACGTTTTTATTTATGACAAACAATTTGGAGTTTTAATGTATGAATTCAATAAAAATGGATGTTACCTTTCATCATTAAGACGATATCTAATAAATCTATTTAACGAAAATGAGGATGAATTATTAGACATTTCATTTGCTCCTTTATTGAGAATTGAAGCATATCAAAGGATGCTTAATCTTGATATTTATAAGAGTGTCGAAGTAAAAATAGCTAATCCATCTGTTCGAATCCAGGACTTTTTGGATGAAAATGACGCTATTTCTTCAGCAATAAATACTTGCCAATTATTAAATTCAGATACAGTTGATTTAAAGTTTGATATAAAAGGTCGTCCTTTGGAGGGAATGCCAAATCAAATAATAAGTAATTTAATCAGGCGCATTCAAAGGTTAGCCAATAACTACGACGAAAGAATTGTCGAAAAATTCACCATTTCTGGTTATTATCAAGACATTGAAGAAGATGTCACAAAAAGAGACGATATTGATTTACTCTTAGATAGGTATCACAAAACACTTAGTGTTGATGAACCTAATGTACTGAGTGACCCACAAATTAGGGAAAAAACCACTTCCCTGTTTGAAGTTTATGTTGGTTGTAGAGATGATTTTAGAATTTTAGCTCCAATACAATGAAAACTGATAAATACTATCTGGAAATTCTTCACGCCCCTTTCATTGCTCTTTTGGCGGGAGTATTAAATCTTGTATTTCCAAATTTATTATCGTGCAAAGACCCAACTTTAATTATTTCCAAAAGTGTTGACATTTCATTTATTTTATTCGGTTTCCTATTAACAGTTTTGGCATTAATTATTCAATCGACAAAAGAAATAAAAGATGGAAATTTGTATTCGAGACTTATTGACTATAATAAACGAATCGTGTATTTGTCTATAAGCCTTGGATTTTATTCGTTGCTGTATTCATCATTATTTGACAAAATAAGTTTATTAAAATCAAAAGAATGGTTTGTAAGCATTTACATCCTTCTTTTTATTTGGATAATCCTAGATACTTTACATTTTATTACAATATTTTACAAACTGGCAAAAGACGGCAGAATATGAAAAACTGATGTTAACAATTAAGTGTGCAGCACAATGGCTGAACGCGGTGTTGCCCGCCTCCGCTGGCGCGGTTTTTCAAATCCGGCCTTGCTTGTAAAAGCAAGAAGTTATTTACCTTGAGGGGCAAGGCACAAATTGGAATTGGCACCAGCGGAGGTATCCGAAACTGTTGCATTGAAGCGCATTTTTTAATATCTTTTTTATTCTAACCGAATAGGTTACGCCCTGCTTAACTTAACCTACCACTGCTTATGAAACGGAAAAAGAAAAACAATGCCATTCAAAACAAACAAGAGCGTCAGCACCGCCAAAACGAGTTTTTTAAAAAGCTGAAACAAATTATGGCGCTACTGGGCGATGATTCGGCCTTTGATTTGCTCAATAAAAGAAGGCGCCTGATGATTTATCACACCCGCATTCGTCCTTTTAAGGTCATTAACCCAACCGAAGGGAAGCGGGCATCGAAAGCTGCCTTACAGATGCTGAATAGCAACTTAACTCGCTTATTGCAGCACACCTGGGTTGAGCTGGACAAGCACCAAATCAAGATGAGCTTGTATGATTTTTCAATCTATGCCGAAACCCTGTTCTTATTTTGGCGCAATGTGGCGCGGCAGGAGCCCGATGTTGGCGAACAGTTTTATGCGTGTTTCCCTATTTTTGAAGAAGAGGAGTTTGATGCACAACGCCTAAAAGTATTCAATACGGTTGAACGCCGGTTAGAGACGCTAGCCTGGTTGTTTTCCGATTTCACAACCAGTACGACCCGTTTTGTTAAAGAAAAGCTGGAGGATGATCGCTCCCCCCTCGATTTATCGGCTTTCTACAACAACTATGTGGTGGAACAAAAAGAGGTGGAAACCGAGTTGCTGGAAATTGGCGGACACCGGCGCACCGTATTCCAGGTCTGTTTAAATACGCAACAAACATTTACTCCTCTTACAATCACTCCCGAAAAACTGGGACTGAAAGGAATGATGCAAAAGTTTCCGCTAAAGGTATTTATGCAAAAGCATGTTTTGGTGCGTATGGAAGAACGGCTCGGAAAACCTTTCGTTGATTTAGGGTATTTGTATATCGTTACGGCCTTGCTGCAAGAACCGCTTCCGGCAGGTAAACCCAACAGCTTTCTGTTCCCAATGACTGAGGGCGACATCCGGCTGGGTTATCTGAAAGCTGATATCATTGGCGATAAGCTGGTGGTTCGAACCTTCCTTTTTGTAACCAACAACGGAACACCCGAAGGGAAAAAGCTTCAAGAGCTGGCCGGCCTGGCCAAACTGGATAAGGCTTACCTTGGAATTGATCGTCTCCACACGTTTATTGCATCCGATATTAAAGAGCATCAGCAACTAAGAGAACTTTTTAATCAAGTTGGATGTGGCGGTTTGTTGCAGTTAAACTATTCCTGGATGCTTAAAGCAAATAAAAAACAAGGAGCTTGCGCCGATCGTCTGGCTTGTTACCTGGGCCTGCAACAGGCGGCAGGTAGCCCGGAAGCAAACAATCATGCAGAAGCTTCCGTCAACATCGAGCAGCCAGCAGCATCGTCCTAGCAATGGCTTATTTGATCTGACACTGCTCCTGCGCGCATCCTTTCGGGTGCTGGGATAAAATGAAAAAGCAATGAAGCTGTCTAAAAAGTATGGTTCTTCGTCATTGCGAAGGAGGAACGACTGAAGCAATCTTTTAAATAGCAGATTGCTTCGTTTCACTCGCAATGACGGTTTTTCCTACTCCAGTGACTTTCCAGACAGCTTCCTTAAAACTACTTAAACACTTACTTCCTCCGAAACCAGATTAAAGGTCAAAGGAGTCGTATTGGTCAGGTTATCATTAATTGGACAACGATCTTTGATTAGCGCAATCCATTGATTGACTTGCTCGGGCCCGGCATCGGTAATGGGCGAAAACTTGACATCAATTTGTTTAAATCCGGCACGCTCGGCATCTGCCTGCCCCATCAGGCGGGCAGGGTTCAGGTTACCACTGACCTCAATACCCAATTTTTCAACCTGAATTCCCAGTTCTTTCGCTGTAAGATGGGCAACAACATTGATACATCCGGCATAACTTGCCAAAAGGTATTCAACAGGGTTTGCTCCAAGGTCATCTCCTCCAAGCGCTGGGGGCTCATCAATTACAATCGTAAACTGCCGTGCTCCGGCAACAAATCGCGCTCCTGTTTGAGCTTCACCTTCAATTTTAAAATTTAAATCTGCCATTCTTTTTTGAATTTTTAGTAAAAAAAAAGCCCTTCACAAAACTGTGAAGGGCTGAAACCTATTTTTATATTTAAGTATTCTATAATTTATAGAAGCACAGCATCACCCTCCACATGTTTGAAAAACATACAGCAACACATAGTTGTCATGTTGATGATGGAAAATGATAAATTCATTAATTCTTTTTTACGCTGTGCGATTAATAGCCTGCAATGATACAACTTAAATCCCGAATTTGAAAATTCAGACCGAATCTGGTGCAAGAAGTATTTATCTCCGGCCCAATTGGCATCTCCGCTTAGAAATAAAAATCGCCCAATACAGTACCATCGTAGCCAATCATTTTCAGGTGCAACGTATTGCCGGTTTTGCTCAGCACCATCACCGTGGCATTGTCGGCACTGTAGCCACCGCCAATCGCTACCGGATAAGCATTGCCCAGGCTTTCCGCTTCTTGGTAGGCAGAACTGTGGGTATGCCCGTTTATGGCAACGGCAAACCGGCCTTTGTTTAAGGTTTCGCCCCACAGCTCAGCACATGGCAGGTAGTATTTCTCATCCATGCCATACAAGGGAATGTGGTGAATCAGCACCCGCTTGGCAGCCTTTTTAAAGGCCTTACTCTTGGTTTCATGGCGAAGAAAATCCAACTGATCGTTTCGCAATTGCTCAAAACTGTTCAGGCCATAATAAACCGGATGCGAATCGGGTTTGTCCTCGCCGCAATCCAGCATCACAAAACGGGTATCGCCCCAGTTAAAAGCACCATAGGTTTTCCCCCCTACATAATCAAAAAGCTGGTTGAATTCCACCGAATAGGCACCTCGTATTTCGTGATTTCCACGGATGTAAAACACAGGCTTTTCGGCCGCATTAACCTGCTCATTGGAAAAGGTCAGGAAATTAAGCACCTGATCTTCACTGCGCGGGTCATCAATGCAGTCGCCGTTGTAAATCACAAAATCGTAGTTCACCCCTTCAAGCTGTGTCATCAGTTGCTGCAGGGTTTGCTTCTTCTGGTGCAGATCGTTAAAAATAATGGCGGTGAAATCGGGGCTCTTCGTATCGGGCAGTGTAAACTGGTAGGTCTCGCTGTAGGCCACCTCTCCGAATTCCTTTTTGTAGGCTCCATAAGTCAGCACCTCCCTGGAGCACACCCGGTAATAGTAGGTTTGTCCCGGCTGAAGTCCGTTCAGCCGCACCTTGTGCTGTTTCACGTTGGCCACAACCTGTCCCGCAATCAGGGTTTCCATTTTAGTGCCCAGGCTTTCGTCCATGCCAAATTCCACCCATCCATGTGTGGGCACATGGGTAAACCACGATACGGTAATTCCTCCACCAATCGGATTTTGAAGAAAGGGTTTGGTACGAAAGACCGACTGGGTTTCAACCGGCTCTTCCGGAGTTGTTTGGTTACCAGTACCAGCCGATGCCAGGCTTATTTGGGTGGCTAACAGCACTAACAGCATCAGGCGAATGAGATTGTTCGATTTGATATGCATACGTTTTCGTTTAATAGTAATTGAACAACGAATATAGAAAAACCATTCGATGATCCGGAAATCGTCCGCCAAAAACGCGCCTCTCCCCTCGCCTTCATCAGGATGAAACCAATTACCATTTGGGCATATCCCGGGCAGAAAAGGTGTTGAAAACGTTCAAGCGAATAATTCCACAGACTTCAGGCAGAGCAAAGCAATAACTCTCGTCCCATGCCGAATGGGCACAAAAAAAAGGTATTCCAAAACGGAATACCTTTTTCAATATGCTTTAATCCGAAAGCGACTACCAGGCAAATAAAGGCAGGTCTTTCATCATTTTATTCACTTTTTCGCGAACTGAAGTGATTACGGCTTCATTTTCCACATCGCTCAGCACTTCGTCAATCAAGTCAACGATAATGGCCATTTGGTCTTCTTTCAAACCACGCGTGGTAATGGCTGGCGTACCTACACGCAAACCTGAGGTAGTGAATGGTGAACGGCTATCGAAAGGCACCATGTTTTTGTTGATGGTAATATCAGCTTTCACCAAGGTGTTTTCAGCTACTTTACCCGTCAGTTCAGGGAATTTGGTACGCAAATCGATCAACATGCTGTGGTTGTCCGTTCCTCCGGAAATAACTTTGTATCCTTTGTCTACAAAAGCCTGCGCCATAACAGCAGCATTCTTTTTCACCTGAGTTTGGTATTCTTTGTAAGAAGGATCAAGCGCTTCGCCAAAAGAAATGGCTTTGGAAGCAATTACGTGCTCCAGCGGGCCACCTTGTTGTCCGGGGAATACCGCAAAATCCAATACGGCTGACATCATTTTAGTCACACCTTTAGGTGTTTTGAATCCAAATGGGTTTTCAAAATCTTCACCCATCAAGATGATACCTCCACGAGGACCACGCAATGTTTTGTGTGTTGTTGAAGTGACAATGTGCGCATGTTTTACCGGGTTTTCCAGCAAACCAGCAGCAATCAATCCTGCAGGGTGAGCCATATCAACCATAAACATTGCTCCTACTTCGTCGGCAATCTTACGCATACGGGCATAATCCCACTCGCGCGAGTATGCCGATGCTCCACCAATGATCAATTTGGGCTGATGCTCACGTGCCAAAGCTTCCATCTCATCGTAATCCACCAAACCGGTATCTTCTTTCACGTGATAAGCGATTGGGTGATATAAAATACCCGATGAGTTAACCGGAGAACCATGTGACAAGTGACCACCGTGAGAGAGATCAAGTCCCAAAAATTTATCGCCAGGCTTAAGAATCACACTTAATACGGCAGCGTTGGCCTGCGCTCCTGAGTGAGGCTGCACGTTGGCATAAGCTGCACCAAATAGTTCTTTCAAACGATCAATCGCCAACTGCTCGGTCATATCCACAAACTGGCATCCGCCATAGTAGCGTTTGCCCGGATAGCCTTCGGCATATTTGTTGGTCATTACAGAACCCATCGCATCCATAACCTGCTCGCTCACGAAGTTTTCCGATGCAATTAATTCAATTCCGCTCAACTGACGTTGGCGTTCTTTTTCAATAATGTCAAATACAACTTGATCTCTTTTCATGTGATTATAATTGTTTATTTTAGATCATATACCTTGAACGCATCATCAGGCTTGCTTTCCATGAAAACGTTCCTGATGACTTGTTTCTGCTGCTATTTCTCGAAAAAATAGAAATAAAGCGTAAAGGTAAAATATTTTGCGTCCACCGGAAACGAATAGAAATTAAGATAGGCCAGTTTTTTCCATCGCTTAACATTTGCCCCTGCTTCGCGTCAGCTGCATCAGCCTCCAACACGTGCAAAGAACAGGCAATACTCCCTTCAATACGAATGCTTTTGGTAACAAAAATTGAATTGATCAAGTAGAATTAAATAAACCGGTTGGTGTTGTTTTCTTGAACAGCCAACAATGACCTGACTTTAGATTAACCAAAAATCATTTCTTCAAACCATGTCTATTGACGGTGATTTTTGTGTTAAGTGCTATGTGATGTTTACGAAACATCTGTGATTTACGACCAAAAAGCGAACGTCATGCCGATCAAAAAACTAAAAGATTATCTGGACAAAAACAACATTGAGTACATTACCATCCGTCACTCACTGGCATTTAACGCCCAACAAATTGCCGCAACAACCCATATTCCGGGCAAGGAACTGGCAAAAACAGTGATGGTCAAAATTGATGGCAAAATGGCCATGGCTGTTCTCCCGGCTTCTTACCTGGTGAAACTGGATGTATTGAAAGAATTAATTGGCGCCAAAAAAGTGGAACTGGCCAATGAAATGGAATTCAAGCACCTGTTTCCTGAGTGCGAAATCGGGGCAATGCCTCCTTTTGGCAACCTGTACGATATGGAAGTTTTTGTTGCAGAAAGCCTGGCTGAAGATGAAGAAATTGCCTTCAACGCCGGCACTCATGTTGAACTCATCCGAATGACCTATGCCGATTTTGAACGATTGGTACAGCCCGTTGTACTGGCTTTTAGTACAGCCCGGGTCATTTAGTCCGTGCCCACTCCTTCTGCAAGCCGGAACAAACGCGTACGATCTTTAAGGAAACCTCATTGGGCTGAGGTTTCTTTTTTTTTGGAATCTGTCCATCAGCCTTTAAGCGAAATCTTCAGCTGCCCGATTCTATTTTCGGACAGAAATGAATACTTTTGAGCCGAATCAGAAAAAGTTATCATGAAGCAAGACCGCGAAAATCAACCGCTTTTATTTGTATCCACCACCCTGTTAAGCCTGCTTGGAAGCGGACTTGGCGTACTGGCCTTTGGTTTTGTCGCTCTCGTTTTTGAGCCGTCCAAAAACTGGATCATCAGCGTAACCAACAGCACCAGTATGGACCATTTTACTCCTGTTTACTTTGTGCTGCTGATGGCTGTTTCGCTGCTTTCATTGATCGGCGTAATTAAAATCCGAAAATGGCAAAAAGCAGGCTTCTTCTTTTACCTGGGGGCACAAGTGGCCCTGCTGTTTATGCCCGTGCTCTGGCTCGGATGGAGCGCTTTCTCGGTCATCAATCTCATTTTCACCTCCCTGTTTTTGCTGATCTACCTGTCGTTTTACAAGCACATGAGCTAAAAAGCAAGAACCTTTGAAAGAGACCATAGGCATCAGCTCCAAAATTAAAGCGAAGAAGAACTTAGCTTAGCGCCCCAACATCCGAAGCATTTTAAAATGGCTCCCAATAGCTTGAAAAAAGCTTGACTGCACCCGGTAAGGCAAATTGTATTTCCGGGCCGTTTCCTTGACCAAAGACGCAATTTTCTGATAATGGACATGACAAATCGCCGGAAACAAATGGTGTTCAACCTGAAAATTTAATCCTCCAACAAACCAGGAGAACAACCTATTTCCAGGCGCATAATCTGTGGTTGTCAGCAATTGATGAATAGCCCAGTTATTCTCAACAGTTCCACTGTCGTCCGGAACCGGGTATTGAGCACCGGGCATCACATGCGCTGTTTGAAAAATAACAGTTAATATAAATCCACAAATCAAGTGCATACTCAAATAAAACAGAAGGACCATCCACCACGCAACGGGTAGGACCAAAATCGGAATTAGCAAAATGTAGCTGTAATAAAATACTTTGGACACTATTAATTCCATCAGCAACTTTCTATACGTGCTTTTACGGCCCAATAGCACCCCTTCTTTCGAATAACGGTATAACTGTTTAAAATCCTTGCTGGTGGTCCACATCAAAGTCATCAAGCTATAAAGAAACCAAGCATAAAAATGCTGAAACCGATGGAATTTATACCGTGGTTTATTAGGAGAAAGGCGCAATGCCTTCCCCGCATCAATATCCTCATCATGCCCTTCAATGTTTGTATAATGATGGTGCAGCGTATTGTGCTGGTATTTCCAGGTAGGCGAAAATCCCCCCAAAAGATTCAGAGAATAAGACAACACTTTATTCACCGTCTGATTTTTCGAATACGAATTATGATTGGCATCATGCATAACCGACAGGCCAATACCCGCCATTCCAAAGCCCATAGTAACCCATAGGAAAAACAGAATCAGTGGGTTTGTAACAACCGAAAAGATCATTAGAAAATAGGGAACCAAATACAAGCTAAACATGAAGGCGGTTTTCAGAAACATGGTGCTATTGCCATATTTCGAAATATTATTCTCTTCAAAATAATCGAAAATGCGTTTTCGAAGTTCAAGAACAAACTCTTGCTGACTGGTATTGGGGAATTGAATTGCTGGTGTTTTCATGGTAATCATTCTTTAATAAAAAGCCTGTCTGTAAATAGTAGCGACAAGACGATGATCAGATCTACTGATCGAATACAGCCCTGCTTATCAAACAAAATGTCTTTCAAGTGTGGAGTGACGCTCTGAAAGACTTTACAAAGATACCTCCAATAAACTGCTCCGAAACAAAAAAGGGATTAACGGCTATTAAAAGCACGAATTTCAAAATATTTTGGGGCGAGTAAAAAAAAGGGAAGGTGAATACCATTCACCCCATAACCGAAATAACTTCTTTTATTTTCAGTAAATACTGGCGGGAAACGGGTACAGGCTCATCCATATTTTTCATTTTGAGCCAATAGCTATTTCCCTCATGGTTCAGCTTTTCAATATGAAACACATTAACAATGCTGGTTCTGTGACAACGCACAAAACCGGAAAATGAATTAATCTGCTGCTCGATTGCTTTTAAAGTGTTTCTGATTAACTTTTTTTTCAGCTTGGAGCCTTCTCGGTAAATGATCTCGACATAATTGTCAGCCGACCGCAGAAGAAGCAAGTCTACAACCAATACATTCAGGTGATCAGCCTGGTGTACCGAAATCAGTTCAATCGATTGATTTTGGTAGCCTTCCTGATAGTGCCTGATCTCTTTTTGCATATTCTCCTTCTCCTGAATCTCCTGTTCAAGCCGCTTTTTCAGACTTGAAAAGGCATCGTAAATCGTAGAAAGTACTGGCAAGACAAGGCAAATAAATATAACCTTAAACACCAGGTGAAAAGTTATGATTACAGACCCCACATAGCGCAGGTAAAAAGCAATTGCCAAAGAGCTCAAAGTCGCAATTAAGAAAATGCCGCTATAGGAAAACATCAGTAATTCATCCTTACTAAAACGAGACAGGGGCAGGAAGCTGCGGAGTAGCCCCCGAATCAACACCTGGAAAAAGAAGATAATGCCCACAAAACCAGCGGCAAATAAAAGCCGGTTGTTGAAATCAAACTGATCAAACGGAATAGGTTGAAAGAAAAGAAGAAATAAATAAATGCCTAAGGCAATGCTAAGTAAGAATTTCAAGTCTTCTTTCAAGAGGGTAATTAATCTATTTAATTTTATTGAGCCCATGAGCAAGGAAACTGTAAAATACCTCTTACTCAAAGTTACTCCATTTTTTTGAATTCAAATTCTCCGTTTTCCCAAACCATTATTCAGACTTAACTATTCCGAAAGCAGCACTCTTGCTTTTTTCGGAATAGGTGAGCAGGAAGTTTATTCCTGTGAGAAAGTACGAACCGTATCGCGGTAAATCGAAAAGACGGTGGCTCGTGAAATAAACCCGATGTATTTTCCTTTATCAATTACAGCGAGGTTATAACGTCCGCTGGTTTCAAATTTTTCCGCCACTTTATGCATCGAATCTTTCGGTGAAATAAAAAACTCAGGCATGTACATCAAATCTTTAACCAGCACTTCGTCGTACAACTCCTGGTTAAACACAATATCCCGGATATCATTCATTTTCACCATTCCTTTCAGCATGCCATCGGCATCAACAACCGGGAACAAATCACGTTTCGAGCGTGAAATAGCCTTCACCAAATCCCCCAGCGTCGCATCCGGATCAACCATTTCCAAGTCGGTTTCAATCAGCTCCTCTACTTCCATAAAGTGAAGTGCGGCCTTGTCCTTATGGTGAGTCACCAATTTACCATCCATCGCCAGTCGCTTGGTGTAAATGGAGTGAGGTTCAAAACGCATAATGGTTATGTAGGCTGCCAGGGCAGAGATGATCAAGGGAAACAAAAGCTCATAGCCTCCCGTAATTTCGGCTGTTAAAAAGATCCCCAACAAAGGGGCATGCATTACACCGGCCATCATGGCTCCCATGCCAGCCAAAGCAAAATTATCCAAAGGCAAATTCACCCCAAACACCAGGTTTAACAGGTAGGCAAAGAGATAGCCACCGATGGAACCAACAAACAAGGTTGGCGCAAAAATACCTCCAATACCTCCGGTAGCCGTGGTTACCGACATGGCAATTACTTTGAAAAACAGAAGCGCTACCAGGAAAACGACAAAAAACCAGGGATTGGTTCGGAAGTCATAAAACATGGAGTTATCCAGCAAGTTCAAGCCCATGTCGTTAAAAACCTTATTGATCGAATTATAGCCTTCACCCCATAGCGGAGGAAAAACAAAAATGAGAACCCCGAGGATAATCCCGCCATAAATCAAGCGGGTTGATTGCTTCCCAATGCCTTTCATCTTACGTTCAACCCACATGGTTGCCCGGGTAAAGTACACCGAAAAGAAACCGGCTGCAATCCCAAGTACAATGTAGTAGAGAATATGCTTTGCTTCGAACGAATGAATAACATTGAAGCGAAATAATACCGCATCGCCCATAAAGAAAAAGGCAATCACGGCAGCCGTAATTCCGGAAATCAGCAGTGGAACCAGCGAAGCCATCGTCAACTCCAGCATCAGCACTTCAAGCGTGAAAACAATGCCGGCAATGGGTGCTTTGAAAATACCGGCTATGGCGCCGGTTGCCCCACAGCCAATCATCAGCATGATATCAGCCTGGTCGAGCTTAAAAAACCGCCCCAGGTTCGACCCAATCGAAGCTCCGGTTAAAACCACCGGGGCCTCAGCTCCAACCGATCCACCAAAACCAATGGTAAAACTACTGGTAATCATGGACGAAAAGGAATTATGCGGCTTAATTCTTCCTTTATTCAAGGAAATGGCCGCTAAAATTTTGGATACCCCATGCCCCAAATCGTCTTTAATAAAAAACCGAATAATTAATACGGTGATGACGATACCGATAAGCGGAAACGCCAGGTACCAATAATTTTCGCTGGTAATGACAAAATGCCCCACCAGGTTGTTCCCGATAAAGTGAATCAGATTCTTCAGAATCAAGGCTGCTACCCCACTCACTACTCCAATCACAAAACTGATCCAATACAGTTTTTTTGTACCCATCAGCTGTTTAGCCAATGTGTTCATTTTCGAATGATCAATACCCAACATGTCTTATACTATTTTCTTAATCGTGTGAAAAGTCTGCCATTTTCTTCCGGTAAATAGAAAAAACACGAGCTCTGGAAATAAAGCCGATGTATTTTCCATTGTCGATTACAGCCAGATTGTACCGCCCGCTTGATTCAAATTTGTCGATCACTTGCTCCATCGAATCAAGGGTTGAAATAAAGTGTTCGGGTTGGTACATCAAGTGGCTCACATGAACTTTATCATACAGTTCTTGTCTGAAGATTAGATGTCTTACGTCATCCATTTTCACCATCCCCTTCAAATATCCATTTTCGTCAACAATGGGGAAAAGGTTACGATGAGCTTTTGAAATGGCTTGCGTCAGGTCTCGCAATGTAGCATCCGGATGCAGGATCTGGAAGTCGGTTTCCACCAGTTTCTTCACCTCCATCATTCGGATAATGTTCAGGTCTTTATCGTGGGTCATTAGTTCCTTGCGTTTCGCCAGCTGGATATGATAAACCGAGTTGGACGTAAAAGCCTTTACCGTAAGGTAGGCAAAAGTTGCCACAATCATCAGCGGAACAAACAATTTATAGCCGCCGGAAATATCGGCAATTAAGAATATACCGGTTAAAGGCGCGTGAAGTACGCCGGCAAGTAAACCGGCCATCCCGATTAATGCAAAGTTATTTACACTTAACTGTTTCAATCCGGTCATATTGATAAAATGGGCAAACAGCATTCCGGTATTCACCCCCATAAAAAGCGTGGGAGCAAAAATTCCTCCAATACCTCCAGCTCCAAAGGTCAAAGCGGTGGCGACAATTTTCAGCAGAATAACGGCAGCCAGCAAAACGAACACACTCCAATACTCGTCTCTGAGGCTGTGGAAAATGGTATTGTCATAAAGGAAAGACATGTCACCTCGCAGCCCCATGTTAATATCCTCGTAGCCTTCGCCATAGAGCGATGGAAAAAAGAAAATCAAAATCCCCAGTCCAATACCACCTACCGCCAGACGTGTTCGTTTCTTCTGAAATCCTTCAAATATATTTTCAATATACAAGTACATTTTGGAAAAATAGGCTGAAACCAAGCCGGCAAATATTCCAAGTAAGATGTAGTAAGGAAGATCATTCATTTCGAAGCTGGTTTCTACCGTGAACGGGTACAAAACATCCTGCCCCATAAAAAAATAAGAGGTCAACACAGCCGCTGAAGAAGCCAGCAACAAGGGAATCAGCGAAAAGACCGTTAAGTCAATCATAATCACTTCAACCGCAAAAACAATGGCTGCAATGGGCGCTTTGAAAATAGCAGCCATCGCTCCTGCTGCCGCGCAGGCAAGCATCAGAATGGTGTTTTTATAACTTAAGCGCATGAGTTTGGCCAACCAGGAGCCATAAGCAGCACCAGTAGCCACTGTTGGTCCCTCCAGCCCCACCGAGCCCCCAAAACCAACGGTAAAAGCCGAGGAAACGATGGATGAAAACAGGTTATGTCGGCTTAATTCTCCGCGTCGCCTGGAAAGGCTATGCAAAACATTGGGAATTCCGTGTCGAACAGGACTCTTAATAATGTAATTGATAAACAAGACAGCAATGAGAATACCAATACTGGGAAGAATGAAATAGCTGTAGTGCTCCACATCTTTCCCATCAGTAAGGGCATGAACCAATCGCTCGGTTAACCAAACAGCATTTTTGATGAGTGTGGCAGCAAGCCCGGCAAGTATGCCAATCACTCCACTCAAGATCACCACAAATCGACGTTCGCTCAAATGTTTTAAACGCCAGCGGTGAAAACGAACAACTATCGGCAGCTTATTTTCCATTTCAGCGCAAAAGTAATAAAAGGGTATCGATTTCCAGATTGAATCTATTTTTTCTTTTTGAAAATACTCTTAATCGTCTCCCAAACCTTTTTCTTCTCTTTCTTCTTGGAAGGTTCTTGTACTTCTTTCAACTTTTCTTCTTTCGATTTTCCGGCAAATAACCGTTCAATAAAATTATCCTCTTTGTCCAGTTCCAGCATTTCTCGGTAAGCCGGAATATGCAAATCAGCCAGCAGCTGGTTATCCAAACGAGGGAAAGAAGCATATTGCATTTGCCGGTAGCGCGAGTCCCGGTACAATTTATGGTAAAACTTCCCGACTATGGGCAATGCCATGTAAGCCCCTTGTCCGTAGCGGATGGTTCGGAAGTGAACGCCAGGGTCTGCCGCCCCCACCCAACACCCGGTAACGAGCTTAGGAGTCAGGCCAACAAACCAGCCATCAGAGTGGTTTTGCGTCGTCCCGGTTTTTCCGGCAAATTCGCCCGGAACTTTATACACCGTGCGGATCGACCGTCCACTTCCCTGGTCCACCACCGACTCCATCATATGACTGATAATTCGACAATTTACTGGATTCAGTTTGGTGGGCTGGGCTGGCTGGCGCATAAATGTCTCCAGCGTTTTCCCCTGATTATCCGAAATAGCCACCAGGTAATTGGGCTCGACACAAATTCCGCCATTCAACATGGTGGCATACGCGTAAAGCATCTCTTTCAGGCTGATGGAGGCTACCCCCAAGGCCAGCGAGGGAAATTCAGGCAAATCAGCTTCCAGCCCCAGCTCCCGACAGGTCTCAATGGTCTCGTCAATTCCTGTCTTCATCAGAACATCCACCGCAACGGTATTGACCGATTGAGCCAAGGCGCCCTCCATGGAATAAAAGCCTTTGTATTGGCCATGCGAGTTGCTTGGCGACCAGTCCTGGTATTCTTCATACACTTTCTTCTCATTCGGATAGTAATCAAAAGGACTGAGGCCGTTTTCCAGAGCAGCTAAATACACAAACGGCTTAAAGGTTGATCCCACCTGCCGGGCAGCCAGCACGTGGTCGTATTTGAAAAAGCGAAAATCAATACCACCCACCCAGGCTTTCAAAGCTCCGCTTGAAGGTTCCAGGGCTAAAAAGCCCGAATTCAGAAACCGCAGGTAATGCTTGACTGAGTCCATTGGAGTGGTTTCAACCTGCTTTAACCCGTTCCAGGTAAAAAGAGTGGTCTTTATTTTTTGGTTGAAAGCGGCATCTATTTCATTCTCAGATTTGCCATTGGCATGCATGATTTTGTAGCGTTCCGATCGCTTAACGGCACGTTCTAAAATGCTGGCATTTCCACGCCAGGGATCTGCATTTTTCCAATGATCGTCAAAAACCTGCTGAAGATTTTTCATGTACTCCAGCACCGACTGCCGGGCATAATACTGAAAATCATAGTTAATGGTTGTCGAAACCCGCAAACCATCGGTGTATAAGTTATAAGGCTCTCCGTTCTCTTTGGTATGATTGGCACACCACTCCAACAATTCTGGTTTCAGCATTTCCAAAAAGTAAGGAGCCGGTCCTTCGTTGTAAGAAATTCGACGGTACTTAACTCCCAGAGGTTTCGCGCTGAAAACATCGCCTTCCGCTTCTGTCAGGAAGCCGTTGCTTACCATCTGGCTGATTACCACATTACGGCGTTCTTTTGATTTATCCGGATTAATCCGTGGATTGAAGGTATAATTGGCCTTTAGCATTCCGACAAGCACAGCAGCCTCGTCAACAGTTAAATCGCGCGGACTCTTGCTAAAAAAGCGTTCAGCAGCTACTTCTATTCCAAAAATATTTTCACCAAAAGGAACGGTATTCAAATACAGCGTCAGAATTTCTTCTTTGGAATAAATCCGCTCGAGCCGATAAGCAATAATGGCCTCACGCAATTTATTAACCGGCATGCTGAATACCCATAAGTCGTTTCGGGGAAACAAGTTTTTGGCAATCTGCTGGCTAAGCGTACTTCCTCCCCCGGCACTGCGGTCCTGCAACAAAATCGTCTTAAAAAAGACCCGCATCAGTGCAATCTCATCAATTCCCCGGTGCTCATAAAAGCGGGCATCCTCGGTGGCCACCAAGGCATTGATCACATTCGGAGAAATCTCATCAAAACGAACATTGCTCCGGTTTTCAATGTAGTAGCGCCCCAGCAACTTGCCATCTTCAGAGAAAACTTCAGAGGCCTGCGGATTCTTAATCTCATTCAGTTGCGTTGAGCTGGGCACATGGCCGGTGAAACCCAGGTAAACAATCATGAAGAAGATCGAAAACAAGATTACACCAACAAGAAACAGCTGAAACAGGATCAGCCATAAACTGCGTTTTTTCCGCTTCTTTGTGTTTTTATTGCGTTTTGGGGCTGGCTTTCGTTTAGTTGTTTGTATCTTTTTAGAGCTCTTTGAAGTCATTTTAATCTGAATTAAAAAACAAAATTAGATAAATAAAACGGAAACAGATGCCGGAATCGGTACTTACATTTAAGAACTTTTCAGTCAGCAAATTTGTCTTTAGAATGAATATTAAGATTTATACCTAGATGAAAGTAGTAGTTACAGGGGCCAACGGTTACCTCGGTCAGAACATAATGGGCGAACTGCAGCGGCAGGGCGCAACAATCAAACCCTTGAAACGGCATCTCCTATATGGCGATCCGAAGCAACTTGCCAATCATTTGGCAGGGCATGATGTGGTCATTAATCTTGCCGGAGCTCCCATTCTAAAACGCTGGACATCGAAAAATAAAACCATTATATACAACAGTCGGGTACTTACAACCAAACATCTTTGTGAAGCCATCCAACTGCTTCCAGACAGCCAGCAACCCAAAACATTTTTGTCCGCATCAGCTGTTGGCATCTACCGCAACAACATGAACCATGATGAAACCAGCTCCAAATTTGCCAACCATTTTGCTACCCGTGTGATTGACGACTGGGAAGATGCCCTGGTTGGTCTTCCCGACACCACACGACTAGTCATTTTTCGGATTGGCATTGTGCTCGGCAAACAATCGCAATTTATGAGCCGGTTATTGCCTGTTTTCAAGCTCGGGCTTGGTGGTCAGATAGCCAATGGACAACAAGCCTTACCATTTATTCACATTCAGGATTTGACGAAAGCTTTTGTTGAAGCGGCTTCTAACGAAAGCTATTTTGGGATTTACAACCTGGTTGCTCCCGAACAAATAAGCAACAAATCGTTTACGCAGGTGCTGGCTAAAAAACTCAAGCGACCGGCAGTTTTCAAGGTGCCCGCTTTCCTGCTAAAACTTTTGTTTGGCAAAGCATCAACTCTCATTCTGAACAATCCGGTTGTTTTACCCAGCCGGCTCAAAGCACAAAACTTTAACTACCAATACCCCACGCTGGACTCCTGTTTGGATGAGATTCTAAACACATAGCCTGTATCAACCAACTTTTTGAGCAAAAAAAAGCCCTGCATAAGCAGGGCTTCCATATCTTAGTTTTCGTAAGATTACAATTGAGGACCAGCAGCAACCAATGCTTTACCTTCTTCGTTATCAGTATATTTTTCGAAGTTTTTGATAAAACGGCCACCCAAGTCTTTTGCTTTTTCTTCCCATTCTTTAACATCAGCGTAAGTATCGCGTGGGTCAAGAATGTTAGAATCAACACCTGGCAATGCAGTAGGAACTTCCAGGTTGAACACAGGAACAACTTTAGTTTCTGCTTTTTCGATAGAACCATCAAGAATCGCGTTGATGATACCGCGAGTATCTTTAATAGAGATACGTTTTCCTGAACCATTCCATCCAGTGTTCACCAAGTAAGCCTCAGCTCCGTGCTCTTCCATTTTCTTAACCAGCTCAGCACCGTATTGTGTTGGGTGTAACGTCAAGAAAGCAGCACCGAAACATGCAGAGAAAGTTGGCTGAGGAGCAGTTACACCACGCTCAGTACCAGCTAATTTTGCAGTAAATCCTGAAAGGAAGTGGTATTTAGTTTGCTCAGGAGTCAGTTTTGAAACCGGAGGCAATACTCCGAAAGCGTCAGCTGAAAGGAAGATAACTTTTTTAGCGTGACCTGCTTTTGAAGGAACTGCAATATTCTCGATGTGGTTGATTGGGTAAGATACACGAGTGTTCTGAGTTACAGAACCGTCAGTGAAATCAATTTTACCATCAGCATCAACAGTTACGTTTTCTAAAAGAGCGTTACGTTTGATAGCACCAAAAATTTCTGGCTCAGCATCTTTATCCAGGTTGATTGTTTTTGCGTAACATCCACCTTCGAAGTTGAAGATACCTTGATCATCCCAACCGTGCTCATCATCACCGATCAATTGACGGCTTGAGTCAGTTGAAAGTGTAGTTTTACCAGTACCAGAAAGACCGAAGAAGATAGCAACATCACCTTCTTTACCTACGTTGGCAGAACAGTGCATTGAAGCCATACCGCGCAATGGCAAGTAGTAGTTCATCATCGCGAACATACCTTTTTTCATCTCACCACCGTACCAAGATCCACCAATAACCTGCATTCTTTCAGTCATGTTGAATACAGTGTAAACTTCTGAATTCAAGCCATGCTCTTTCCATTTTTTGTTGGTAGTTTTTGAACCGTTCATTACAACGAAATCAGGCTCTCCGTAGTTGGCCAATTCTTCTGCTGTTGGGCGCAAGAACATGTTAGTCACGAAGTGTGCCTGCCATGCTACTTCCATGATGAAACGAACTTTCAAGCGTGAATCTTCGTTTGCTCCACAGAATGTATCAACAACAAACAATCTCTTTCCAGAAAGCTGATCAGTAGTTGTTTTTTTCAGGTCAGCCCATACTTCAGGAGTAATTGGTTTGTTATCGTTAGGAGACTCTGGAGATGTCCACCACATTGTATCTTTAGTTACATCGTCTTTTACAATGTATTTGTCCTTAGGAGAACGTCCTGTGAATTCACCAGTCATTACATTAACAGCGTCAAGCTCTGTTAACTGACCTTTCTCGAATCCTTCCAAGGCCGGATTCATTTCTTCTTCAAATAACTGCTCGTAAGATGGGTTATGTACGATTTCTTTTACATCAACAATGCCGTACTTTGATAAATCTAAATTTTTCATATTCAACAATTAAAAATTAATAGTTCCAACAAAACCTATTTTTTTTCTCGGAAGACAAAAATAATTTTTTTTTCCGATGCAGTCGGGCCTATATTTTTAATTTGGAAGAAGTTCATATTTAATTAACAGAAAAAAGACAGCCTGTTTACCAACAGGCTGTCTTTGAAGATTATAAAACCCAAAAATTCACAAACTTAAAATGTTAAGAAATCATTAACAGAACCAGGTAATTTCTTAAGATCTTGGATGGAATTGGCTAATCGTTGATTTTAAATAATCACGATCTAAATGTGTGTAAATTTCCGTAGTCAAAATGGATTCGTGCCCTAGCATTTCCTGAACGGCTCTTAAGTCCGCTCCTCCGGAAATTAAATGAGTGGCAAAAGAATGACGGAAGGTGTGTGGACTGATCTTTTTATCCATCCCAACTTTTTGAGCCAGGTTTTTAATAATGGTAAAGATCATTACTCGACTCAATTTTTTACCTCTCCGGTTTAAGAATAAAACATTTTCACTCTCCGGACTAATTTTTAAGGTCTTCCGGTAACCATTCAGGTACTTGTTAATTTCAACTACCGCTTTTTCACTTACCGGTACCAAACGTTCTTTTTCTGCTTTTCCTTCTACTTTAACAAAGCCTTGTTCAAAAAACAAGTTTGTTACTTTCAGGTTTACCAGTTCAGACACCCGTAAACCACAGCTGTACAGCGTTTCCAGCATTGCTTTATTGCGCTGTCCTTCGGGCTTTTCTAAATCAACGGCATCAATAATCGTGTCAATTTCTTCCATCGTTAATACATCCGGAAGTTTACGCCCGATTTTGGGTGATTCCAAAAGCGTGGTCGGATCTCCCTGGATTTTGCCTTCGATTAACAGATACTTAAAAAACGATTTAATACCAGAGATGGTACGCGCCTGCGTACGAGGAGAAACGCCCCGGTCATTTAAGTGCTCCACAAAACTTCTTAAATGATTTAACTTGACCTTTTCCGGCGCTAGTTTCTTAAAATTTTCTTCCAAAAAAACCATCAGCTTATTAATGTCATTGACATAAGCGGCAATGGAGTTTTGTGACAATGATTTTTCCAATCTCAAGAAATTTTCAAAACCTTTTTTACTATCTTCCCATTTCATAATTAAAAGCATTTAAATTTGTTCTCTAATCAATTTTTGTAATTTTGGTTCTGTTGCTTTCAAACGTATTAATTAGTACATAGTTTCTTCCCCAAGAATACATAATTATCAATACGTCCTTCGGCTTGTTAAAGTTACTAAAATTTTAAATTAAAATACAATAAAAATGAAAATATTGTTAATCAATGGACCCAATTTAAACCTATTAGGCAAACGAGAAAAGAATATTTATGGTGATTTGTCCTTTGATGACTACTTTAAAACCCTTCAAGCTAAATACCCACAACTAGACTTAAGCTACTACCAGTCGAACATTGAAGGCGAACTGATTGATAAAATCCATGAGGTGGGTTTTGACTATGATGGAATCATCATAAATGCGGGAGCTTATACACATACATCTGTTGCCATTCGCGATGCCATCGCTGGCGTGAAAACTCCCGTAATTGAGGTACACATTTCGAACATACTCACGCGCGAAAACTTCCGCCACGAATCGTTGATCGGTCCCGTTTGTGTAGGAAGTATTATGGGATTTGGGCTTGATTCTTACCGATTGGGTATCGAAAGTCTACTCTAACGTTAATTTTTGAATCATTTAACGCTATGGTGATGCACTTTTCTTCGCTCTGAAAGAAAAAAGCCTAATTTTGCAGCCCTTAATTTTTAAATAACAGAGATGAAACACACCAAAATTGTCGCTTCAATATCAGATCGAAGGTGCGAGCCAGAATTCGTAAAAGCCTTATATCAAGCGGGGATGAATGTTGCCAGGCTGAACACTGCCCACATCACTGAGGAGACAGCTTTAATGATGGTCAACAACATCCGTTCAGTTTCTGACAAGATTGCCATTCTGATCGATACCAAAGGACCCGAAATCAGAACAAGTGCACTCGAAGACCCAATTGATGTTGCTGAAGGCGAACTGGTTGAAGTCTCAGGAATAGAACGCAAAAGTGAAAAAGGACGAACTGTTCTTACAGTGTCTTATAATGCCTTCCATACTGAAATTCCGGCAGATGGAACTATCTTGATTGATGACGGAGAATTAGAACTATCCGTTCAGGAAAAACACGATGATTACGTCTTATGTCGGGTTGAAAACCCGGGGCAGATTAAGAGTAAGAAAAGTGTAAACACACCGGGCTTTAGCGTCAACCTGCCTTCAGTCACCGAAAAAGACCGAAAATTTATTGAATTTGCAGCCAAGCATGAACTAGACTTCATTGCTCACTCCTTTGTTCGTAATAAAGAGGATGTGCTGAAAGTTCAGGAGGAACTGGACAAATACAACAGTCCGATTGAAATCATCGCCAAAATTGAGAACCTGGATGGCGTAAACAACATCAACGAAATCCTGGATCACGCCTACGGTATTATGGTTGCCCGTGGTGACTTGGGTATTGAAATTGCTGCAGAGAAAATTCCAGGCATCCAACGCCTCTTAATCAAGAAAGCCGTTCAGCGTAAAAAACCAGTAATCATTGCTACCCAAATGCTGCACAGCATGATTGAGAATCCGCGCCCAACGCGTGCTGAAGTAAGCGATGTTGCCAACGCGATCTATTCCAGAACGGATGCAGTAATGCTTAGTGGAGAAACAGCTTACGGCCAATACCCGGTTGAAGCCGTTGCTACCATGAAAAAAATTGCAAATCAGGTTGAAGGAAGCAAAGACAAGCGGAACGACATTACATTGCCAGCTGTGAACAACGAGGTGGTGGCTTATTTGTCAGAAGCAGCTATTCTTGCATCAGAAGAGCTAAACACCAAAGCCATTGTTACCAACACACTAACAGGCAAAACAGCTCGCTACCTGGCGGCTTTCCGTGGTAAAAACCCAGTATATGCCAGCTGTTACGAAATGAAGATTTTCCGTAAACTGGCCTTGTCCTATGGTGTTCGTCCAATTTTAATTGAGCCTAAAAAAGACAAATTTAAAGTTGTTCGCTCCTCATTGAAAACCCTTGAGAAAATGGGTCGCTTAACCAAAGACGACATGGTGATCTATGTTGGAGGAAGCTTTGGAATTGGTGGTGGTTCCACATTCATGGAAATCTCTACCGTTGACCGCCTGACTTATAAAGAGGCAAAATAAAAAAAGACAAAATATGCTCACAGAGGCTGTCCTAAAAAGGCAGCCTCTGTTTTTTTATACCCCTCGCTCCTTCTGCTGACAAAAGCAATCTCCGAAAAAACGGGCAACCTAGCCTTCCCTGATCAGCACCCAAAAGCTCCTAAGCTGTCGGGAAAATCGCGACAAATCATCTCCTTATCAAAATAAAAAAATATCTTTGGCATTTGAAGCACCAACCAGCCCTGAGGGATGAAAACCAAACAACTCATTTTGCTTGCTCTTATTTTTGCCACACTGCAAGTTCGTGCCCAAATTGGGGGCGAAAATACCTATGAGTTTCTCAACCTTCCCAACTCGGCCCGCATGGCAGCACTTGGAGGTAACCAAATTGCCATCAACGACTCCACCGACCTGAATGTTGCCTACAACAATCCATCGCTGCTCCATGCTGAAATGGACAATAAACTATTGCTCAACTACATCAATTACTTTGACGATATTCAATTTGGCTACGCCTCGTATGCGAAAAACTACGGACAAGCAGGCGTATTTGCTTTGGGCATGCATTACATCAATTACGGCAAATTTGTGTATGCCGATGAATTTGGAGAGCGAGGCGGAACATTTAAAGCTGCGGAATATGCGCTGAATATTCTCTGGTCAAAATCCTTTAACCGGCTGCGGGTTGGAGCCACACTAAAACCCATTTTATCTTCTTTCGAGGCTTACCAGTCTTTCGGAGTTGCCATCGATTTGGGCGTAAGTTATGCCAGTCCCAACCGGCTAAGCAATGTTGCCCTTGTCTTTCGAAATATCGGTAGTCAGGTCACCACATATTACGATGGAGCCGAGCGCGAGTCCATTCCATTCGATATTCAACTGGGTTTTTCCAAGCGCCTTGAGCACGCTCCATTGCGCCTGTCGGCTACCCTGCAGCACCTTCAAAAATGGGAACTGGCACAACCTAAAGAGAACGATAACGGTTTTGAAAGTACCATTCAAAAAGACAGCTTTGGGAAACAGTTTATGCGGCACCTGTTATTGGGTATTGAATTGCTCCCAACAGAAAACCTGACTTTAAGAGCAGGCTACAATTACCAACGCCGGCAAGAGCTCATCTTTAACGACAAAGCCTCGACTGTTGGTTTTTCATGGGGCTTCGGATTTAAAATCAACCGGTTTCACTTCAATTACGGGTCTGCCCGCTACCACCTGGCAGCCAGCAGCAACCACATTTCCGTGGCCATTAATTTGAATGAAAACTTTCATTAAAAAACGACAGGTCTGACTTTTTCTACTTCCTCCTCCCACAAACAAACCGTATTGGTTTAGTGATTTGTTTCCTTCAATTTTCCGGAACTTCCATAGAAAACAATATATTTGCGACAATGAATCAGACTGACAGCAAAAAAATTGTGATTGCCATTGACGGACACTCATCATGTGGCAAAAGCACGGTGGCCAAACAACTGGCCAAACAGTTGGGCTACCTTTACCTGGACAGCGGTGCCATGTACCGCGCAGTAACTTTGTTTGCATTACGCAACCAACTGGCCAAAAACGGGACTGTGGATGAGCAGGGCCTGATTGACCGTTTGGAGAAAATTAAAATTGAGTTTCACTGGAACGAAGCCACCCGGCAAAACGAGACCTACCTGAATGGGGAGAATGTAGAAGAAGAAATTCGACAGCTTCCGGTTGCAAACCATGTAAGCCCGGTTGCCACCATCAAAGAAGTGCGTCAGGCCATGGTCAAGCAACAACAGGAGCTGGGCAAAAACAAAGGCATTGTTATGGATGGGCGGGACATCGGCACAGTGGTTTTCCCTCAGGCTGAATTGAAAATTTTCATGACTGCCAGCCCTGAAGTCCGGGCACAACGACGATACGATGAACTAACTGCCAAAGGGCAGCAGGTGCAGCTGGACGAAATTCTGAAAAATGTGGAAGACCGTGACCGGATTGATTCAGGCCGGAAGGAAAGCCCGCTAATGCGCGCTGACGATGCCTTGATTTTGGACAACAGTTACCTCAACCGTGAAGAACAACTGAAATGGGCGGTGGAAAGAGCCAAAGAGCGTATTGAAAACTGCTAGCTGAATGACCAAGCGACAACAGAGAATTTTACCGTGAAAGTAGAGATCGATCATAAATCAGGCTTTTGCTTTGGCGTGGTCAATGCCATCAAAAAAGCAGAAGAAACCCTTGACAAGGGAGGTATGCTCTTTTGTCTGGGCGATATTGTGCACAATGGCATGGAGATCAAAAGACTGGAGTCCATTGGGCTAATAACGATTGATCGCGAGAAATACTTCACCTTGAAAAACTGCCAGGTCTTGCTTCGCGCACATGGCGAACCCCCTGAAACCTACACTTACGCCAAAGCCAACAACATTGAGCTGATTGATGCCACTTGCCCTGTGGTACTTAAACTTCAGCAGCGGGTAAAAGAAGCCTTTCAGGAAATGGAACAAAAAGACGGGCAAGTTATCATCTTTGGAAAAAAGGGACATGCCGAAGTCATTGGTCTTAACGGGCAAACCAACAACCAGTCCATCATTGTTGAACACGAAGACGACTTAGCAAAAATCAACAGCAACAAGCCGGCCTACCTGTTTGCGCAAACAACAAAACCGGTGGATGAATTTTACGAGCTTGCCCAAAAGATTGAATCCCGATCAACCGGAGAGCTTGTGGTGAAAGACACCATCTGCCGGCAGGTAGCCAACCGCGTGCCCCGCATGAAGGAGTTTGCCGCTCAGCATGACATCCTGATTTTTGTAGGCGGCAAAAAAAGCTCAAACGCGAAGTTTCTGTTCGAAGTTTGTCTGAAAGTAAATCCCAACAGCCATTTTGTTTCATCACCAGATGAACTTGATTCGGGCTGGTTTGAAGGGAAAAAGTCGGCGGGCATTTGCGGAGCAACCTCTACCCCGCAGTGGCTGATGGAAGAAGTAGCCGAACTGGTGAAAAGCTATTAATTGCAAGCAACTGAATCCTCTCTCTGAAACTCACACCCTTTGGGCTTAAAATTCCCGAAATTTGAATCTCTCATAACCTGGATTTCGAAAACGCCCCAAGGCAGGGTACCCGTTATAATTTCCTCGAAATAATTGCTAATCGCCCCGTGAATGGCTAATTTGCAAGGTCAATATAAATCGAAGTATTCCATGACAAAATCAGAAAAAACCAACATCAGACAATCACGGGAGCTTAAAAAAATCGGCATTATAACATCCGGAGGTGATGCTCCCGGGATGAATGCGGCCATACGCGCCGTAACACGAGCTGCCATTTACAATAAATTAGAAGTGGTTGGAATTAACCATGGTTATAAAGGAATGGTTGACGCCGATTTTCGACCGCTTAGTTCGCGCGATGTCAGCGGTATTCTTCAGCAAGGAGGAACGATTTTAAAAACGGCCCGATGCGCAGAGTTTCGGACCAAAGAGGGACGCGAAAAAGCTTATCAAAATTTGCAAAAAGCCGAAATCGACGCCTTGGTCGTTATTGGTGGCGATGGTTCGTTTACCGGAGCTCTTATTTTCTCCAAGGAATTCAACATCCCCATTGTTGGGATTCCGGGAACGATTGACAACGACATCTATGGCACGGAGTACACCATTGGCTACGATACGGCCCTTAACACGGTTGTTCAGGCAGTCGATAAAATTAAGGATACCGCTGCCTCGCATGGTCGCATTTTCTTTATTGAAGTGATGGGGCGGGAAGCAGGTCTGCTGGCTCTGAACAGCGGGATTGCCATTGGCGCTGAAGTCATTCTGATTCCGGAGTCAACCAAAGACAAAGAGGTATTTGAACGCTACATCAGCAAGGGCTACAAGCGTAAAAAAACAAGCGGCATTGTTGTTATTGCTGAAGGCGACAAAATGGGCGGCGCAATCAAACTGGCGGAAAAAGCCCAACAGGAAAATCCGGATCTGGAAATCCGCGTCTCCATTTTGGGGCACATGCAGCGCGGCGGAAGTCCGACAGCTAAAGACCGGATTGTTGCCACCCGAATTGGGATTGCAGCCATTGAGGCCCTGCTTGACGATCAGCAAAGCATTATGATCGGGCTAAGGAACAACCGGATTACGCATGTTCCCTTTAGCAAAGCAGTTAGGCTGAAAAACAGCATTGATACCGATTTATTGAACATGCAAGAAATCATCAACATTTAACCGGCTTCGAAGACCAAACCAGGAAGCTTGGTTTAAGCTCATAAAAAAGCCCGGAATTTGAAATCTCCGGGCTTTGTATTTGAATATTATTGTTATACTTTGGGCAGTGTCCAGAGCGAACGGTAATGGGCTTTAACCAGTTCGTTCGCTTCATCGTCATTAATAAACTGCTGTGCATCGGGGTTCCAGTTTACTTTGCGTCCCAGGCGATAAGAGATATTCCCCAGGTGAGCAAAGCGGGCAATGTGCGCCCCGGTTTCAATATCGCAATTGGGCTTGTTGCCCGTGCGAATACAATCCAAAAAGTTTTTCACATGCAAATCCAGGCCATCTCCTTGGGCGTTTTGCAACTTCACTCCATCATAACCTTCCTTCTTACTGGTGCTTTTGGTTTCTGCAATCACTTCCCAGCCACTACGGTCAATCACCAAGGTTCCGTATTCGCCAACAAAAGCAACGCCATGTCCGCGGCCTCCGTAATTGGCACCGTAAATACCAATGGTGTGGTCCCACACCAAGCCAAAATC
This sequence comes from uncultured Sunxiuqinia sp., assembly GCF_947495665.1. GTDB lineage: Bacteria > Bacteroidota > Bacteroidia > Bacteroidales > Prolixibacteraceae > Sunxiuqinia > Sunxiuqinia rutila. The sequence goes on along the minus strand of NZ_CANLZV010000002.1, from coordinate 8,085 downwards.
GCCAAAGTCATATACCGTCGTCATGGTGTCGGGTGTTTGCATAGCATCATCCGGGAAGGCATATTTTCCGCCCACTGCCATAATTGATTTCGGCACATACTGATTCATCCCAAACAAGGCAAAATCAAGCAGGTGTACGCCCCAATCGGTCATCACCCCACCAGCATAGTCCCAGTACCAACGGAAAGAGGCATGAAACCGGTTTTTATTGAACGGACGTTTCGGAGCAGGTCCCAACCACATGTCGTAGTCAACACCTTCCGGAGCTTCCGAGTCGGGCACTACCGGAATGGAGCGTTTCCAGCCCACATTGGACCACGAACGTACGGAGCGCACCCGTCCAATGTTTCCGCCTTGTACATAGTTTACCGCATCGTTCCAGTGCTGGTGGCTACGTTGCCACTGCCCTACCTGTACCACGTTACCATAGCGTTTTTGTGCGGCTACCATCACGTTGCATTCCTCAATGGTCGTTCCAATGGGTTTTTCAACATACACATGTTTTCCCGCCTCCGAAGCATAAACCATGGGCAAGCAATGCCAATGATCAGGTGTTCCCACAATCACAGCATCAATATCCTTGTTATCAATCAGCTGCCGAAAGTCGTTGTATAAAATCGGACGTTTGCCGGTCATTTTCTCCACATCTTCGCCCCGCTTATCCAGCACACGCTGATCCACATCACAAAGAGCCAGGCATTCCACTTCCTTGTTTTTCAGGAATGATTGCAGGTTGTTAAAACCCATTCCACGGCAGCCAATCAGCCCCACCGTAATTTTTTCATTGGGCGAAGCACATCCGGCATTCATAATCGTAGGCAATGCAGCTATTCCGGCAGTAACAACAGCCGACTGTTTGATAAAGGTTCTTCGGGTATCGTTCATCACGTTGTGTTTAATTAATTTTATTTGGTAGTTCCTGTAAAGATAATTGAAATAAGTAAAATGCGAATTCGATTGCACAAATTCCTTATTTTTCATGGAAAGAGTTATCCTGCAAAAAAAATCAGGCGGTTCATTAAGCCGCTTATAACCAATTACCCAATACCGCAGGCAATTTCATGGCCATTAAGTTGCAAAATAAGCCACACTGTTTTAACTTAACACAATGGTTATAACCAAAAACCGAATCAAGCAAGCGAATGGATAAATTGCAAAACTTGTTTGCCTGACCGGTCAACGAAACCATTCACTAAAAATGCTTTCATGAAAAAATTAACAACCTACTTCGTCCTGTTTATCCTGACCCTGTCAACCACTGCCCAATCGGTCGATATCAAAGAGATCGTTCGCAAAGCCGACCAAAAACTACGCGGCAACTCCAGCATTGGCGAGTTTACCATGACCATTCAACGCCCGGCGTGGGAACGAACCATTTCGATGAAAAACTGGACGTTGGGCTCCGACTATTCTTTGATTTTGATTACAGCGCCTGCCAAAGAAAAAGGACAGGTTTTTTTGAAACGTGAAAACGAAATGTGGAACTGGGTTCCCAGCATTGACCGGATGATTAAAATACCGCCATCAATGATGATGCAATCCTGGATGGGTTCCGACTTTACCAACGACGATTTGGTGAAGGAATCATCGCTGGTGAAAGATTATAAACACCAGCTGATAGGCGAAGAAAACCTTGAAGGCTATGCATGCTATAAAATAGAACTGATTCCACATGAAGAAGCAGCCGTTGTGTGGGGCAAAATTTACATGTGGGTCAGCCAGGAAGAGCTGCTGTGGTTGAAAGCCGAATTTTACGACGAAGATAATTTTTTGGTCAACACCGAAATTTTAAGTGATATCAGGCAAATGGATGACCGGATTATTCCAACGCATCTGGAAATGATTCCGGCCGAAAAAGAAGGACACAAAACCATCATGACCTTTGACCAGATCGATTTTGATGTTGATTTGAAGGCATCTTTTTTCTCCATTCAGAATATGAAAAGAATAAGAAATTGAGGGATGGAAGGATTGATGGACAGAAGGGTGCAGAGATGGAACGTTCGAACAAAAAACAACTAGGAATGGCAACCTCAGAGCAAATAGAATATCGAATGGAGATGAAAGAGCGGTTGAGAACATTCGTCCTCAATCTTCTGGAATTAACAACGCAAATCCCATATTCTCAAGAGACGAAAATTATCAAAGATCAGTTAATCCGATCAGGAAGTTCAATTTACGCCAACTACCGAGCAGCCTGCAGAGCCCGTTCAAAAAATGAATTCTACAGTAAACTGTGCATTGTCGTAGAGGAAGCCGATGAAACGGAAATGTGGCTTGATCTTTTGATTCTTTCAGAATTGAGCAACAACAAGCAAACAAAGGCCCTGCATAACGAAAGTCTTGAACTGCTAAAGATCATGGCAAAAGCCCGAAAAAATTCAAACCAATAAACGATGAAACCAACCCATCAATCCTTCAATCCTCCAATCCTTCAATCCTTCAATCCGTAACTTATGTCCACTAACCTAAAAATAGCATGGCGCAACCTTTGGCGCAACAAACGGCGAACCCTGATTACCGTGGCCTCCATCTTTTTTGGCGTACTGCTTTCGGCCTACATGACCAGCATGCAGGAAGGTTCGTACGAAAAAATGGTTGACATGGTCGTAAAGTATTACTCGGGGTCCATGCAGGTACACCACGAAAACTACTGGGAAAGCAAAAGCATCAACGACACTTTTGAAGACAACGACTCCCTCCGGCAAAAAATCTTAGCCCACAACGAAGTGGACTTTCTTATTCCGAGGCTGGAATCCTTCGCACTGGCTTCCTCGCGCGAACTAACCAAGGGCGTTTTGGTTTTAGGAATTGAACCGGAACCGGAAAACCGCCTGACCTCGCTAAAAAGCAATGTTCGCTCAGGCACCTACCTGGATGAAAAAGACCAGGGACTGCTGATTGGCGAAGGGCTGGCAAACTATCTCCGTCTGGGTGTGAACGACACGCTGGTACTTATCAGTCAAGGGTACCACGGCATCAGTGCCGCCGGGAAATACCCCATTCGCGGCATCATCAAACATGCCTCACCAGAGCTGAATAAAATGATTGTTTACATGACACTTCCCGTTTGTCAGGATTTCTTTTCGGCACCCAACCGACTAAGCTCCCTGGTGGTTAACATCAAGGACAACGACCTGCTTCAGCGGAGCCTGAAGAAACTACGGGCCGATCTCACCTCACCTTATTCCATTATGAGCTGGCAGGAGATGTCGCCCGAAATGGTGCAACAAATTGAAAGCGACCGGGCAGGTGGCATCATCATGAAAGCAGTGCTTTACATTGTCATAGGCTTTGGCATTCTGGGCACCATTATGATGATGATTGCTGAACGCAGACGGGAGTTTGGCGTGATGGTTGCCATTGGCATGCAACGCTATAAACTGGCCACCATCCTTTTCTACGAAACGGTTTTTATCGGCATGATTGGCGCCCTGTCAGGCTTACTGGTCAGCATTCCGCTACTCAGTTTCCAGGCGCAAAACCCCATTCCTCTAACCGGACAAGCAGCCCAACTGATGGAAGACTACGGCTTTGAACCGTATATGTTCTTTTCCCTGGCCCCTTCGGTGTTCTGGCACCAGGCACTCACCGTATTCCTGATCACGCTGCTCATTGCCTTCTACCCCATTTTTTCGGCCAACCGAATGAAATTAATTAACGCACTACACGCTTAAACCCACCCGATATGATTACTTCTGTTGCATGGCGAAATATTTGGCGAAACCCGGTTCGGTCAGGCATTATCATCACGGCCATTTCAATTGGCATGTTTGCCGGCGTGTTTAGTGCTACCTTCACAAAAGGCTGGATGAACCAGCGGCTGGAAGCCGGCGTGGAGACAGAAACCTCACACATCCAGCTGCATGAGCCGACCTATCGCGAAAATTATGAGATCAACCAATTCATCCGGCAGGGAGTTCAGCTGGCTGACCAGCTTTCAGCGCTCCCTGAAGTTGATGGAGTCAGTCCGCGGGTAACCATTCAATCCATGATTGCTTCGGCCGAAACCGGCACCGGCGTTAAAATTATGGGCATCATTCCTGAAAAAGAGAAGCAGGTGACTAAATTAAGCCAGTTTGTTACTGAAGGGGACTATTTTGAAAGCATCAGCCGAAACCCAATCATCATCGGAAAAAAACTGGCCGAAAAACTCAAAATCAAGTTAAAATCCAAAGTGGTTATCACACTTCAGGATGCCGATGGAAACATTACCGGCGGAGCGTTCCGGGTATGTGGTATTTTTGATTTGACCAACAGCATGTTTGAAGAGGCCAATGTCTTTGTCCGGTACAACGATCTGGCCCGCTTAGGCATGCTTCCCGAAGGAGTGGCGCACGAAATCATTGTTCACCTTAACGATCAGAAAAAGCTGGAGTCCGTCACCCAAGAGCTTCGAGCCAAATACCCTGAATTGGAAGTCATGAACTGGAAAGAGCTCACCCCTGAACTCGGCTACCTCAATGAAATTGGCAATTTATACACCTACATCTTTGTCATCATCATCCTGCTTTCCCTGGGATTCGGCATTATTAATACCATGTTGATGGTGGTGATGGAACGCGTGAAAGAGCTTGGCATGCTCATGGCTATCGGCATGGGCCGGCTTCGGGTGTTCCTGATGCTTATGCTTGAAACCACCCTGCTCACGCTTACCGGTGGCCTCATTGGAATCGTCCTGGGGCTGGGAGCTTCTTTTGCCCTTCAGGAAAAAGGCATCAACCTGTCGAACTGGGCACAGGGGCTGGAAGATTTTGGCTATTCGGCCATCATTTACCCGGTGGTTGAAACTCAAATGGTGCTGGTCATTATCCTGCTGGTCATTCTCACCGGAATTATTGCCTCGGTGTACCCGGCCCGCAAAGCACTGAAATACAATCCGGCCGAAGCCATCAGAACAGAATAATTCAAGAACCAACTTTTAAAACCATCCAACGATGACAATTATAAGCATCAATAACCTGTTTAAAACCTACAAAGATTCAGAAATCGAGGTACACGCGGTCAATGGCATTGACTTATCCATTGATGAAGGAGAGTTTACCGCCATTGTTGGCCCTTCCGGCTCGGGCAAAACCACCCTGCTCAACATGCTTGGCGGACTGGACCAACCAAGTTCAGGAACCATTCGCATTGATCAAACCGAACTGGCCCAGCTCAAATCGTCACAACTCATTGATTTCAGAATGAAAAACATAGGTTTTGTCTTCCAGTCCTACAACCTGATTCCGGTACTGACAGCCAAAGAAAATGTGGAGTTTGTTATGCACCTGCAAGGAAGGCCCAAAAAAGAACGGGAGGAGCGCACCATGCAACTGCTGGAAGCTGTCGGGCTAAAAGGACGCGAAAACAGCCGGCCGGCCAAGCTTTCCGGCGGACAGCAACAGCGGGTAGCTGTGGCCCGGGCCTTGGCTTCGAAACCCCGGTTTGTGCTGGCCGATGAACCCACCGCCAACCTCGATTCAAAATCAACCGAAAATCTGCTCAATATCATGGAAGAGCTGAATAGGCAAGAAAAAATAACCTTTATCTTTAGCACGCACGACCAGCGCGTGGTCAACAAAGCCCATCGGGTTATTACCCTTGAAGATGGAAAAATAATTAATGACAATCGTAAAAACAGCTAATTATGCAGGCAATCTTAAACCTCATGCTCATTCTTTTCGGAGTTTTAGTCTCCACCTCAAACAACCACGAACCAGCCAACACGCCCCAGGATGACTCGTGGCCTGAAAGCATCAATACCGTCGAGCAAGCCTTTTACCTGGATACTTACGAAAAAGCAATTGTACTGGAATTGAACAAGGTTCGCAACAACCCGGCCCGCTATGCGGCCGACTACCTCGAACCGTTAAAAGCGGCCTACAACAACAAGGTGCTCACCTTCCCCGGCGAGGCGCCTTTGCAAACCCGCGAGGGAGTTGCCGCCCTGGAAGAAGCCATTCAGGCCTTGAAAACAGCAGCTCCGGTTCCGCCACTGGAACCTTCGCGCAGCTTAACCTCCGCCGCTGAATTGCTGGTCAAAGATCAAAAGTCTTATGGCGGAACCGGCCACCTGACCAAAAGTGGCTGGACGCCTCAGGTTCGGGTCAAACGCTTTGGCACCTACACTTCGCGACTGGCCGAAAATCTGGTGTACGGCTACACCAATGCCCAATACGCGATCATTTCGCTGTTAATTGACGACGGCGTGGCTAACCGCGGACACCGTGCCAACATTCTGGATGCCGGTTTTACCACCGTTGGCGTGGCAGCAGATAAGCATCCGACCTACAACTATTTTTGCACCATTGAATTTACTGATGGCTTTACAGCAACCGGACGATGAAACGTTTTTACCTGCTCCTGCTCCTGGCTGTTCCTTTGCTGGCAGAGGCCCAGCAAGCGGTTAGCCTGACCGGGTATGCCAAGGAGCTGTTCATGTATTACAAACCCGACCAGGAGCTGCCGGGCATTGGCTCCGATGCCTTGGTGGCCAACACCTTTCACAACCGACTGAATTTTAAATGGTACGCGTCCACCCAACTGACAGCCGTGGTGGAAATGCGCAACCGCATCCTGTTTGGAAACCTCGTGAAGCAATACCCTGCCTACCAGTCGGTGGTTGATGTGGATAATGGCTACCTGGATTTATCCTTTGTGCCATTCGAAGGAAAAGGCTGGTTCATGCACAGCTTCTTCGACCGGGCTTACCTCGACTGGGTTTCGGGCAACTGGCAAATCCGGCTGGGACGCCAGCGAATCAACTGGGGTGTCAACCTGGTGTGGAATCCAAACGACGTTTTCAACTCCTTTTCCTATTTCGATTTCGACTACGAAGAGCGCCCCGGAACCGATGCCTTGCGCATTCAATACTATACCGGAATGACCTCTTCGGCTGAACTGGTTTACCAATTGGGAGAAAATGCAAACGACATGGCCCTGGCCGGACTGTACCGATTTTCACAATGGGATTACGATTTTCAGTTTATCGGCGGATGGGTTGGTACCGACTACATGCTGGGCGCCGGCTGGGCTGGCGATATTAAAGGTGCCGGTTTTCGCGGAGAGATCACCCATTTCAAGCCACGACAAGAAGACTCCGGGTCTGAAACCGCAACGGTGGCCTCCATTTCGGCCGACTATACTTTTCCTGGCTCCCTCTATATTCACTCCGGCATTCTGTACAATAGCCATGGCACCACAGGCAAAGCGGGCGGATTAGACCCCTTTTTCAACAACAAACTTTCCGCCAAATACCTTTCGCTGGCTCGTTATTCCTTGTTCGGGCAGTGTTCCTATCCGCTTACGCCCCTGCTTTCCGTCGATCTTTCCAGCATCCTGAATCCCAGCGATGGCTCCTGGTACATTGGCCCCACAGCAAGCTATTCGCTTCAAAACAACCTGGAACTAATGGCCACCGGGCAATTGTTTTTTGGGGAAGAAGGCACCGAATTTGGTGAAATTGGTAAATTACTCTTTGCCCGCTTAAAATGGAGCTTCTGAGCTTACAGGTGAACATGGGCCCAGGTGGGAAGCTCGTAGTTGATCCCCGACTGGAGTTTGTCCGGAACCAACCCGAGTTCTGTTTTTGCCGACTCGAGTTTGCTCAGCGCTGACTTCGCCGACCCTTTTACCGACTGCAGTCACCTTTTTGATGACTTGAGTCCGTTCGAACCCGACTGCAGTCACCCCCAAGGTAAGTCGAGTCAGGTCAGAACCGACTGCAGTCACCTCAGAGGTAACTCGAGTCATGTTTGAGGTGGGGGGGGGTACCTCGGAGGTACCCCCCTGGGGTGTTAAATAGAAAATGCTCCATAAAGATTATCAACTACTTAGAATGAAAACAAAAAGATGCTTACTCGTACATACATTTTGTAAATTTTTGTAACTTAATCGGCGAAATCGAAAAAGGAAAAAACCAATGACAGTATTAACCAACGGACACCCACCGCACACAATCAGCCTATTAACCAACAAAAATACCTCCAGCTAAAGCGAATAGATCCACAAGACTGTGGATATACAAGTGTTGAACTAAACCCCGCGATGCGGGCTGGGCTTTGATTGTGCAGGAAATGGGCTTAACTTGAGTACTCATATTTA
>NZ_CANLZV010000001.1 GCF_947495665.1 uncultured Sunxiuqinia sp. | reverse complement strand
ACTCCAAAAATTTGTATTTTAAACATTTTTTAAGAGCTTTCAGTAGTGTGTGCACATGCTCATGCTGGGCACACACAATGGCTCATACGCAATATGCCTGCCGCAGGCGCAACACAGGCACACTGCGCATAGCCGAGCCGTTATGCATAAAATTGAAATAACCTTGAACTAATGAACAAACTAATACGCAAATTTTCACCGACAATAGAACTTCTTATTATATTAATATTAGGGTTCGGACTTTTTATCTATTCTTCGACAATCTCATTCTTTGCTGTCAATTCAGACTATACTCATTCATGGGGTTATAAAATTACCAATTTTAGCCACTCGACTATTTTGATTTATGAAGTGATTGCATTCTCAATTATTCTATACATTTTGAAAGTTAGAGCGTGGAGATTGACCGATTTTAATCTCAGTTTTAAATTTCGACTAATATGGGTTGCTTTACTTTTGTTGGTTTTAAGGAATATAACTGGAGGTATTTTGAGCAAAATTTTTGAATTTGCAACAGTCATTGGCGATACGGGGACAAAACATGTTCATTACGGACTGGAAGCTAATTGGATAGTAATTTTATTATTTGTTGTCATAAATTCAATTTATGAAGAATTCATATTGGTTGGATATTTCTTCAAGAGACTTGAAAAATATCATCCAGCCATTTTAATTGGACTGAGTACATTAATAAGGCTTTCTTTTCATACTTACCAAGGTTGGATAGGAATATTTTACATTATCCCAACAGGATTAATTTTTGGATATTATTACTTTAAATACAAAAAGCTTTGGCCATTGATAATTGCACATGGATTAATGAATTTACTAGTATTTTTAAGAATGCAGTTTCAATGGCAAGACAATTGAAAATAAAAATTCTATGCATAACACGGTACATATTGCAGGGCGGGGTTCGGTGGTACGCCAACTGCGGATTCTCGCATCGCAGTTCCGTGTCCTTCGGACAGGAACGCTCTTCGAAATCCGCCCCGACAACTTGCAAGTGACCGTTAGCGGGCATTAGAAGAACCAAAATTTGAATGAGTACATGAAATTCATAAAGCAATTGAAATACGATAATGGAAAGTAAATTACTAAAAACAACATTTTTTATAGGAATTTTCTTTGTTGCCTCTGGAATTTATATCAGCACATACTGGGGTAATATTGGAATCAATATATTTCCTTTTCTTGATTTAAATCAATTAATTCTATATGCTCTTGCCCCAATAATTGATAAAGCACTTCCTTATATATTCTCTGCTCTGATTTCGTTACTTTTATTAAGTAACATTTTCCCCTTTGGTGGATATGAAAAAATGAAAGAAAACGGAGAATTGTCAAAAGGAGATATTATCACGAAAAGGATTATTGGAATCTCAATTTTCACCATACTTCCATCAACTCTAATTGCGTCATTTTTCATAGACAAGGGACTATTTTACCAAATGTTGCCAATTGTACTTGCTCCGTTTTCCGTCTTTGTCACTAATTTCTTAGTGAATTATAAAATCGTATTACCGAATAATTTTAATAGTGCCATAATTGCAATTGTAGTATTTATTCTATCATCCTCTTTCTCCATGGGGAAGATTGATTCAATGGAAATATTGTCTAATAGTAAATTCAAATACACGAAAATCAATACTGAATATTATAAGTTTTTAGGTAAGGCTGGAAACCATTTTATGTTTATTTCATTGGATAATTCAGAAGAAAAGGTTTTCAATACAAATAATTACGGCACACTGACTTTACGGGACTTTAATAGTAAGAATCAAGTTAGAAATGACTCGTTATTAATTAGAAATATTAAGGACGTTGACAATAACGCCCGCTAATAAAATGTATATGCAATGCGGGTTTCAGCGGTTCTTTCGGACTGCGGTTCGTTGTTGCAACACCGCCAATTCGTCTTTGACGATTCCGCCCCTAACTCCCCCTCGTCTTAGCGAAGCGGTGCCGAGGGGTAAACTACTTGTCGTTTGTAACGACCATACACCAACCCTTCACGTTCGGAACAATAAACTGCCAACGACGATAAACCAGACCTATTGCTTTGAAAAACAATAAGGAATATCTTTCAATCAAAATAACTCCTCCCTCATCATTGCTTCGCTCAAACAAAGGGCAGGCAGACTAGCTGGCATCTTTTGATTCTTCTTTGCGCTCAAATATAAAAACTTCGGTCTCGCTCGCATAGGCTACATAGGCTAGCTTGATAGCCCAGCCCGCTCTATCCATGAAGTTCAATAAATGGGTTTCTGTCTTGAACTTCATCTTACTACCATCCTGATCAGAGAAATTGTAAGTTGCTTCCTCACCTTGCACAGTTACGATGTTCCCCATCTTGGAGTAGACAAAATGAACAGTACAGTAATGGCCCGTAATATCTTTAAGATTGGCAACCTCATCCCCTTTTTTTACGGTCTGGGCGTTAATCATAGCTGCAAAAAATAAACAGACAAACAAAACTAAAAGTCTCTTCATGATTGATTTTTTTTTGGTTTTCATAAAGATAGAGAAATTAATGAATCATTTCTTTTGCAATGCCGAGGGGTAAACTGCTTGTCGTTTGTAACGACCATGCACCAACCCTTCACGTTCAGAACAATAAACTGCCAACGACGATACTCCAGACCTATTGCTTTGAAAAACAATAAGGAATATCTTTTATTCAAAATAATTAGTCACTCCTTACCGCTTCGCTCAAACCTGGGGCAGGCAAAAGCAGGGCAACACTCACCGCATAAAAGAAAAAATACGCACAATGCTTAAAATGATTTTTTTTAAAATATCTTTGGATAACAGGTAACCAACTTACCTCCAATAAAAAATCGACAACAACCCTTAACTGAATTTATCATGAAAAAGTGTCCAAATTGCAACGCAGAGATTGAAGAGAGTTTTGAATTGTGCTGGAATTGCAACTTCAGCCTGACTGAGAATAAGATAATTGACATTAAAGACTTAAACCACAACAAAAAAGACATTAATTGTCTCAGATGCAATACGCCATACATCTATTCCGGAGAGTATAAATTTCATGAAGGGCCAAAGATTGGAATACTTGGAAATTTATTTGAAGCACTGGTTAATCGGGAGGCATTTGATATTTATGCATGTCCCAAATGTGGGAAAGTTGAATTTTTTATTCCTACCAATGATAGTGAATACAAATTTGAATAAGGTTGGGTAACTAACCCCTCCTTACCGCTTCGCTCAAAACAGGGAAAGCCCGGAAAAAATATTGATATGAAAAGGAAAGCATTTCTAACGTTGGGATTAATCCTGTCATTGGGGATATCCTTTGCTCAAACAAACAAGTTTGAAAAAATTGACTTTATTATTGGTGATTGGGTAGGAACAGGATCTGGTTTTGGCAATAATAAATCGAAAATTGAATCCAGTTTCCATCTTACAATGAATGGGCAGTACATTGAAATAAAAAATGAATCTCAATTTGAACCGACCGATAAAAATCCCGAAGGAGAACACCATATCGATAAGGGCTTTATCAGTTTTGACAAAAGCAGGAATTCAATAATTCTAAGGCAGTTCAACAATGAAGGATACTACAACCAATATGTCTTAAATGATTCTATTTCAAACGAAAACATATTGATCTTTGAAACGGAATTTATTGAAAACTTTGTGCCAAACGGAAAAGCAAAATGGACAATAAAACGGATAAACGAAAATGAAATTGAAACGATTTTCGACGTTTCATTCGGAAAAGATTACACCTGTTTTGGAACCAACAAATTACGTCGAAAGCAATAAACCTGCTCTCCCCTCGCCTAAGTCTGGTGGTGTCGAGAGCTACGTGGGCTCTCGTTTGCAACGACCATACACAGACCAATTGCATTGAAAAGCAATAATAAATACCTTTCAATCAAAATAACTAGTCACTCCTTACCGCTTCGCTCAAACCAGGGGCCGATCGGTTCAAACGAATAACCACTTCACCTCAACGAAACACGAATGCATGTTAACGAATAACAGCTTCAACCTAAGGAATAGCAACTCGCGTTAAACCAAAGTGTGTCTCACCCAAACGAATGAACACTACCGCGAAACTGCCCTATCTTAACAAAAGATCACCCCGCATCTTAAATATCACGGTCTTCTTTCCACCGAATTGCCTATTTCCAAATTTCGTTCTACTTTTGTCGCTCAATTGATTCAAAAGATGAAAAGGGTAGTTATTGGACTTTCAGGAGGAGTAGATTCAAGTGTTGCAGCCTATTTGCTGAAACAACAAGGATACGAGGTGATCGCTTTATTTATGGTGAACTGGCACGACCGTACAGGCACCTTAACGGGCAGTTGCTCCTGGGAAGACGATGCCATGATTGCCGAAATGGTAGCCAAAAAACTGGACATGCCCTTTCATATTGTCGACCTCAGCAAGGATTATAAGAAACGGGTTGTCGACTACATGTTTGACGAATACAGCAAAGGCCGCACCCCCAACCCCGATGTGCTTTGCAACCGCGAAATCAAGTTTGATATTTTCATGGATGAATGCCTGAAATTTGATGCCGACTATGTGGCTACCGGGCATTATTGTCAGAAAGGGGAAGTGGAAAAAGACGGCCAGCCCATTTACCAGTTGCTGGCGGGCGAAGACAACAACAAGGACCAAAGTTATTTCCTGTGTCAGCTCAGCCAGAAACAACTCAGCAGAGCGCTGTTTCCCATTGGACATCTGGACAAGCCCGAGGTTCGTAAAATTGCCGCCGAGCAGGAACTGCCAACAGCAACCCGTAAGGACTCGCAGGGCATTTGCTTTGTGGGGAAAGTGGACTTGCCTACCTTCCTGCAACAACAACTGGAACCCAAAACCGGTAATGTGATTGAAGTGCCAGCCGAATTCATGGCGAAGAAAAAGGCGGTAGAAAAGACTCCCGATAATTTCAAAAAACTGTGTTTTGCCTACCCTTACAAACCCTGGAATGGTAAAGTAATTGGCGAACACCGTGGCGCGCATTTCTATACTGTTGGTCAGCGCAAGGGGCTGAACATTGGCGGCCACGAACAACCCCTGTTTGTGCTGGGAACCGATGTCAACCGCAACATTATTTATGTAGGTGAAGGAACTGACCACCCGGGACTTTACCGTCCGGGACTGTTCATTTCAGAAGCGGAAACCCACTGGATTCGGGAAGACTTGAAAATGGCTGTTGGAGAAAGCCGACGCTACGATGTGCGTATCCGCTACCGCCAACCGCTTGAAAAAGCAACGCTCTATCAGCGTGAAGAAGGCTTGTACCTGTTGTTCGATGACGAACAGCGTGGCATTACAGCCGGGCAATTTGCTGCCTGGTATGATGGCAAAGAGTTGCTTGGTTCGGGTGTCATAGCCTGATGCCACCAGCCTGGCGGCTAAAATACGTCGAAACCTTAAATCAGATACTTCGGGAAGCCAGTAACTTCCGCTCAGACTCTGTCGTAAAGATTTTCAAACACTTGTTCATCTTTGTGCTTTTGGCTTTGAACAAAAGCAGAACTTCCATAGTTTAACTAACAGAAAATAACCTGTAAAATCAATATTATGGCAGATCTATCAACCACCTACATGGGGCTAAAGCTAAAGAACCCGATAATCTTAGGTGCCAGTAACCTGGTGAATAAACCAGCAGTGATTAAACAGCTCGAAGAAGCAGGCATCGGGGCCATTGTGTACAAGTCGCTCTTCGAAGAACAAATCCAACTGGAATCGCTTCAACTTGAAGATGAACTGCACGAATACGAAGAGCGTCATGCTGAAATGACCAGCATTTTTCCGGACCTGGAACATGCCGGCCCGAAAGAGCATCTTTTCAATCTGAAAACCTTGAAAAAGAATACTTCGGTTCCTGTAATCGGAAGTTTGAATGCCATCTATGAAGTTTCGTGGGTTGAGTATGCCAAAGAATTGGAACAAACAGGCATTGATGCCCTGGAAGTGAACCTGTATGCTACTCCGGGCTATTTTGAAACCAGCGGCAACAGCATTGAAGACAAACAAATTCAGATTGTTAAAAGCATCAAAAAAGCCGTTCAGATTCCGGTTAGCGTAAAACTCAGTCCATTTTATACCAATACCTTAAACTTCATCAAAAAACTGGACGAAGTGGGTGTTGACGGCTATGTGCTTTTCAACCGCTTTTTCCAGCCGGAAATCGATATTGAACAAGAGCTTTTCTACTATCCCTGGGAATTGAGTCATGAAAAAGATCACCAGCTTGCGCTGCGGTATGCCGGGTTGCTGTATGGCAACATTGACGCCAGCGTATGTGCCAGCCGTGGAATTTCAGACACCAAGGATGTCATTAAAATGTTGCTTGCCGGGGCCGATGTCGTTCAGGTTGTTTCTGCCATCTATCGTAACCAACCTCCGTTTGTAGCTAAGGTACTCCGCGAATTGGCCGACTGGATGGATCACAAAGGCTACAAATCGCTGGATGATTTTCGTGGAAAATTATCGCGCAAAAACCTGAAAGATCCCTTTGCTTACCAACGGGCTCAGTATGTTGAGATCTTAATGAAATCAGAAGAAGTTTTTAAGAAATACCCGATGGTTTAAATCGGAATAAACGCATAAAACCAAAAGGCTTTAAACAATTGTTTAAAGCCTTTTGGTTTTTCTGGTGATCTTTTCTTTCAATAGGACTCCATAATTCGATAATTACTTAATCATTATCAATCCATAAAGTCTTATCAGACGGATTTTACTCTTTGTCTTGAAACAAAGAGTAAACAGAAAATTCAAGGCTGATTTTTATCTTCCCCCTCCATCTTCCTAAAAGCCAAGTTCAACGAGTGATTTCCTCCTTCGTCGGAACTTCTCGTTTGCACTAGGCTTTCAGTTTAATTCCGGCCTTGATAAAAATAGGCCAATCTGTTTATCTCAATGCTAATTAACATTCTTTCCTTTCAGGTAACTTCATTCCTCTTACTGATTCCTGGTATTCATGTATGTTTTGGGGATACTACACCCCCGAATTCTTCCAGGCAAAGGTGATTGCCTTAGTTTGCCAAACTCACCCGTACCTTTTTGTTTTTTAAGCGAAGTTTGTCAAGCATTTCTACCAATTGGTCTGCCTTTGCAGCATGTACGCCTACAAAAGCGCAGTCCTGCTTCAGCTCAATCACGCCCAATTCATCTTTGTTCAGCTTCCCTTGTTTAAAGAAAAAACCGGCAATATCAGCTTTCGATATTTTATCTTTTCGTCCGCCGGAAATAAATAAGGTGGTCCAGGCAGAACTCTCCGGAAGTGGTGCTTCCTGAAGCCGTTCAATCCCTAAAGCCCCCATGTAGTCGGGCAAATTTTCTTCTTCCCACTGCAACACGTAGGCCGTTCCATCGTTAAACATGCGCGCAGTACGCCCGTTACGATGCGTAAATTCATCCTTCCGCCCCGGAAGCTGGTAATGAATAATAAATTTGATCTCCGGAATATCGAGTCCACGCGCCGCCAGGTCGGTAGCAATCAGAAGCTGGTGCGAGCCATTCCGAAACTGAATCAAGGCCCGTTCGCGATCCACCTGTTCCATCCCTCCATAAAAGCAACCGTGACTAATTTGCTTTTCTGTCAGAAAAGCACTCACCCGCTGAATGGTATCTTTAAAGTTGCAGAAAATAATTCCGGGCTGGTTGCCAATATGGCAAAGCGCCTCAACCAAGGTTTCCAGCTTGTCTTTTTCAGGCGAAAGAATCCGCTTGATCTTCAACTGCGAACCTTGCTCCTTCAGGTTATTGATTATTCGGGGCTTCTTCAGTCTCACAAACGAAGGAACCTCTCTTTTTTGGGTTGCCGAGGTTAATATTTTCTTCTGAAGATCAGGCAAAGCAGCCAGAATCTGTTTCATCTCCCCTTCAAATCCAATCTCCAGCGACTTGTCAAATTCATCGAGCACCAAGGTTTTTATGGTGTGCGTTGGAAAGGTTTCGCGCCGAAAATGATCCGCGATTCTGCCGGGCGTCCCAATCAATAAAGCCGGACGGTGTTTCAACTCCAGCCTGTCTTTCGAAAATGACGTACCGCCATAAACCGCATTGGTCTTAAAGCCTGCCCCCATTTCGCGGGCCACCTGTTCAATTTGAATAGCCAGTTCGCGCGATGGCGCAATAATCACACATTGCACTTCCTGACAATCACGATCCAATTCGGCAAGCACCGGCAACAAAAAGGCCAGCGTTTTTCCGGTTCCGGTAGGTGACAGCAATACCACTTCAGCGCTTGACTGAATAGCCTCCTGGGCCTCCTGCTGCATGGCATTCAGTTGCTCAATGCCTAACTTTTCCAGAATATTTTCCTGATTTTTTAACATCCGGCAAAGGTAATTCATTTCCTTTGATCACCGGCATACCGACAATAAAGTGTGCGCAATTAAACAATTGATTTAACCTGAATGAGCTGGCCATTAAAATCAAGTTCATCGCCAGCCTTTTTACCGCGCAGTGCCTGCCCCAAAGGCGACAGCATGGATAAGCAATAAACATCGGTTTGCCCAATCCGGATTTTCCCCATGGCTACCGACAGCAAATAATGGCCCTGATTACAAACAAGCAGGCTTCCAAACGCAGCTTCCTGCATAGCAACTGACGGATTAATTTTTGACAGCTCATTTTTCAGAGCCCGGTTTTTACTCAACTGCGCCTGGTGTTTGTCCAGTTCCATTTGCATCATGGCCCGGCCGGTTTCGTATTTGTCGCCGGCACTGCTTTTCGTATCATTATCCCGCGCTTCCTTAGCCGATTCTATGGCTTTTAAGCTCGCGCCGATACGTTCATCCAACAAGTCATTCAGCTGCTTCAGCAATTGTTCTTTGAGTTCTGTATTGAAAGTCATTCAGTTCTTATTCAAAAATGAAATGCCGTTCCACTCCGGGCAAAAGCCCACGAAGTTCCGGTAACGGCAATACAATATGTTTTTATCTAAAAAATAACAGAATTAAACCAGCTCAACAGTCACGTTCTTCAGGAAACGCTCTTCCAGCAAACGGGCAATTCGTTTAACCACAAATTTACGTATTTCCAGCTCCACGGGCTGATCCGGGTCCTGATGTGCCCAGTTGATGCGTGTGCCAACAATGATGTGAATGTTATCATGCTCCAGCAGTAGTTTGGCGACTTCCTCCGGCGGACTTGTTCCCAGACGGTCTTCGCGCGAGTAGGCCTCCAGAATCTCTTCCACCTTCCCCATGGTTAAAATTCCTTCGGTAACCATTTCAAAGCCCTTCATTTCTGCTGCAGGCGGAATCCCAGCTTCCTCGTAGCCATACCGATGCTGAATGTTGACTTCCAGGTCGAGTTCACGGGCAATAATCTCAGCCGTTGTTCCTCCACAAATGATCTTTTTACCGGGAAACTCAATAACCCGCTTGACAAAATCCGTGTCCTTTATTTTATAGAAAGGCGGACCGGTAATCAGCATAAACTCCCTCGGTTGCCTGAAATGAACAATGCCGCAACTCGTGTCGTCCTTCAGTTCAAAGCCATCATTCATGGCTGCCTGGTTCAGGATTTTGCGCGCCAGTCGGGTGGCGGAAATTTCCGGTTCCCGAGCCAGCTGTTTTTCAGCAAAGCTACACACCTGTTCAAGCCCCCAGCCCATCGGATAACGCTTTCCCCCCAAACCACTTTGCTCCACGCCATCAGTCATAAAAACAATCCGGTCTCCCTGGATCGGCTTAAATTCCCGGATGCGAAGAATTTTACCCACATTTTCTTCTCCGCGAATATTCACCTCAATTTCGTTGGGAACATAAGGCTTCCCATGCCGAAGAATGATTGTTTGCGGGTTGTCGTAATTAACAATACGAACCATGCCGTCCACTTCAATTTCAATGATGGTGAACGTAGCATAACTTTCCTGTCCGTCGCTGCTGCGGGGCAAAGCACGCATAAATACTTTGGCGGCCACATCGGGTTGTGTGTGTAGCGAGGAGTAATTCAGTGCCATGGAGGCTGTTAAAGTTCCCAGTACGTTGGCTTTTACACCATGCCCAATTCCATCGGACAACACCAGGATTACGCGGCCTTCTTCCTTGATCCGGCGCGTTAGAAATACATCGCCACACACCACTTCACCTTTCGGGAGCTTTTGTTGCATGTGCACATCAAAGTGGTAATCAGCCATCAGTTATCCTCCTCGTATTTATAGGACTCAATGATTGAATTCAGCATGATTTCGGTTTGGGAGGCATTTTCGCCCAACAGAAAAGCAATTTGACGAACCGTTTCCAGGTTTTGCTTATTCACCTGCCGGGCCCGGCTGATAATTTCTTCACGCACCAGTGAAGGAGCCGACATATCGCGAATGAGTGCCCCAACAACCCGGTTTTTATAGATGGTGATGACCGAAATATGCAACAGGCGATTCTGCACCTTTAAATCGCGCTCAACCATGTTTTCACCTGAGGCCATCAGGGTTGCAAACATTTTAAAAATCACTTCCGGAATTAACTCTTTCAAATCCGCTCCTTGCAAGCCGGGAATGGTTTCATACAGTTCCTCCAGTTCTTCGCCAAACAAGCGGGCAAAACCTTCATTGGAATCGATGACCTTAAAGTCGCTGTCAACAATCACAATTCCCGCCCGGATTTTGTGAATCATGGCCGAGGCAATCACGGAAGCTTCCTTGGCCTTTGCCAGCTTACGTTCGGCTTTTTTGCGGTCAGTAATATCCATAATGGAACCCACAACACCAATAATTTCATCGTTGCCATTCCGAATGACCGCCTTATTAAAAATTACATCGTGTATGGAACCATCAGACAAACGAAACTTGGTTTCATAGCTTTGTCCCTGCTGATTTTCAAACAACTCCTGATCACGACGAGCATACATCTCCGCAATATCAGGGGGTTGTACGTCAAACACCGTCTTTCCAATCACTTCCTCCTTTTTCAAGCCTATAAAATTCTCATGTGCCCGGTTGGTGGCAATGTAAACGCCATGAATATTCCGGTAAAAAATAGGAATCGGCAAGGCATCAATAATCTTCTGATGCAAGTCAGGATGCTGAATCATTTCCGTGTGTAAGGAATTGTCGTCGTAAATCATGATTTTGGGTACTTGGTTTTGGGTACTGGTTCTACGAAATTACAAATTTCAGCCCTTATTTCAATTCAATCTAAATTTTAATCCCCGGGCGCATATTCCATTCAAAATTGACTCCCATCTCACAGTTTTCAATCATATTTGTACAAACCCATTTAAGCACCATGCAGATCAGTAAAATTTGCCAACTATTGTCCGCCCGAATTATTTGCGGCGAAGAACTCTCAACAGCCCAAATTGAAAGAGGTTATAGTTCCGATTTGATGAGTGATGTTCTGACCCTTGATACAGACAACCTGCTTCTGATAACCGGGATGTGTAACCTGCAAACAATCCGGACTTCGGAAATGGCTGATATCCGATTCATCGTCTTTGTCCGCAATAAAAAGGTAAACGATGACATGCTGGCTCTTGCCAAAGAAAACAACCTTTGCATTTTGGAGTCGCCTTTCACCTTGTTCAAGGCCAGTGGCATTTTATACCAGGCAGGCTTAAAACCGGTTTATTAATGAAACTTCAATTTACCATAGAAGGAGGCAATTTTTCAAACGCCGGGCATGCTGCCAGCGAAATAAAAAAGATGCTTAAACAACTGGGGATAGAGGCCCGATGCATTCGAAATATTGTCATTGCCATGTATGAAGCCGAAGTTAATGTGGTAGCTCATGCCTTTGAGGGTCAGATTTTGGTGGATATTGAAACCGACAAAATAACGACAGAAATCATTGATAAAGGTCCAGGAATACCGGATATTGAGTTAGCCATGCAGGAAGGTTACTCTACGGCCAGCAAAAAAGTCAGAGAAATGGGCTTTGGTGCCGGCATGGGGCTTCCAAACATCAAGAAAAACACAGACGAATTTTATATTGAGTCAACAGTAAACAGTGGAACAACACTTAAAATGATTAATTACTTTTAATGTCACCGGCAAAACGATATCACGCATTAACCATCGATGAACAAAAGTGCATGGGCTGTACGCACTGCATGAAAGTTTGTCCCACCGAAGCAATTCGGGTGGCTGGTGGTCTGGCTGAAATCAGAGCTGACCGCTGTGTGGATTGTGGTCATTGCATGCGGGCATGCCCCGTCAAGGCAATCTATGTTGAGCAGGATGACTTGCAAAATATCCAGTCTTTTAAATACCGCGTTGTATTATTTCCTGCGGTTATGATTGGACAATTTCCGGAGAAATATACCGAAGACCAGATTTACGCGGCACTGCTCAAAATCGGATTCACCCATGTGTTTGAGGTCGAGCAGCCCATCGGGATTTTAAAAACCTCGATTAAGGAATACTGCCGGAAATCGCCCGACAACCGGCCACACATATCAACTTTTTGCCCGGCTATTGTCCGGCTGATTCAGATTCGCTATCCATCGCTGACGGAGAACCTGATTAAGCGAAAAGCGCCCCACGACCTGGTTGCGCATTTTGCCATCAGCGAACTGAAAAAGCAAGGAGCCAAAGAAGAAGAGATCGGCTTATTTTATGTGACTCCCTGCAATGCCAAAATCAGTTCGGTGAAAAGCCCGGTTGGTGAAACCGAATCCATCGTGGACGGCATCATCAACATGGATGCAATCTACAACCGGGTGATGAAAGCCATTGATGACAGCGAAGCAGCAGATACCAGTGCGCGGCGGCAAAACCTGACGCGGGACGGCATTTTATGGAGCTTAACACGTGGCGAAGCCAGAAACTTTGGCGAACGTAGCATGGCCATTGATGGTATTCACAATGTGATCCGCTTTCTGGAACGCCTGGAAAACGAAGAAGTGCCGGATATTGATTTTCTGGAACTCCGGGCCTGCGACCAAAGTTGCGCCGGGGGCATTATGATGACCGGGAACCGGTTTTTGACGGTTGAACGGCTGGAACGACGCGCCAAGCGCTATCCGCCCACCTGGAAACTTCAAAACTCACCGGCTATTAAAGAATCGAAACAACTAAAACAAAAGTTAGTCGCTGATACCATTATCCCCAAACCCGCCTTTAGCCTGGACAAGGACCGCAAACGAGCCCTGGAAAAAATGGCCCGTGCCCAGCGCATCATCTGCTTTTTGCCGGGTATTGACTGTGGCGCATGCGGAGCACCCAACTGTCAGGCCTTAGCCGAAGATATGGTCAATGGCAAAGCCAAGATGTCTGACTGCATTTTCCTCCAGCAAATGTGGGAAAACGAAGGCAAAATTGACACCAAAAAGGCTTTGCGCAACGTTGAAAAGAAATGGGGAGAAAAACGGTTTCAAGCCGACTGCAATAAACGAGGACGAAGAAATGAAGGTTTCTGAATTAGTAGAACTATTGGATTTACAAGTGATTTCAGGCGAGAAAGGACTCGACCGCGAAATCAGTGGAGCATATGTCTCTGACTTACTTAGTGATGTTATGGGAAATGCCCTTGAAGATCAAGTGTGGATTACCCTGCAGGTACATCAAAACGTGATGGCCATTGCCTCACTAAAAGATCTGGCCGCAGTCATCCTGGTGAAAGGACTGCAGCCCCACCAAAGCACGATTGCCCATAGCAAAGAGGAGCAAATCCCCTTGCTGTCCTCTTCCGATTCAACCTTTGACTTAAGCGGGAAATTATATGAGTTGCTGAAAGAGAAAGGATGAAAAAGTTTCGGGCCGACTTACATATCCACACCATTTTATCACCTTGTGCCGACCTGGAGATGAGCCCGGACAAAATTGTTGAACGGGCCATCGAACAAGGGGTCGACATTTTGGCCATTACCGACCACAACTCAACACGCCAATGCGCCATGGTAAAAAAACATGCCGAAGGCACTGGGTTGATGGTTATCAATGGATGTGAAGTCAACAGCCGCGAAGAAATTCATGCCATCTGCCTGTTTGAAGATGATTATACCCGCGACAAGTTTCAACGGTTTCTGGATCAATACCTGCCGGAAATCCCGAACCGTCCGGAGTACCATGGGCACCAGGTTTTGCTTAACCGGAAAAACCAAATCACCCAGTACTTTCCACACTACCTGGGAAGCCCACTTCAGATTGACCTGGAAAGCATTGAACAATACACCCACCAACTCAACGGCCTATTTATTCCGGCCCACATCGACCGGCCCATAAATAGCCTTTACAGCCAGCTGGGCTACCTGCCCTCCGACCTCCATGTTGACGGCTTGCAAATTACCCGGTTTGCCGATGAACAAACAATACGCAAACAATACGATATTCACTCGGACACCAGCCTGATAACCGCCTCTGATGCCCATTATCCGGAAGATATCGGTGCTGCATGCACTTCCTTCTATTTGTTCGAGCCTACTTTTCAGGAGATCCGCTGGGCCTTAAATCAAAAACACGGTCGATTTGTAAAAATTGAATCATGAACCAACTTGCCTTACACATTCTCGATATCGCACAAAACTCCATTCGGGCCAATGCCAGCCTGATCGAAATTCAAGTTAAAGAACAACCCGACAAAGACCAATATTCCATTACCATCAACGATGACGGACATGGCATGAGCCCCGCTCAGCTCGAACAGGCCACAAACCCCTTTTTCACTACGCAAACCACCCGAAAAGTTGGTCTTGGGCTCCCCTTGCTCAAACACAATGCCGAACAAACCGGAGGGCATTTCCAACTCCGTTCGGATGAAAATATAGGCACGCAGCTAAAAGTAAGTTTTGGCTTTAAACACATCGACCGGCCCATCTTGGGCGATATTGCCGGAAGCTTACTGATTTTGCTTAGCAACGAAAACAACACTGAAATACACTATAGCCACCAAACGCCCAAAGGGCAGTTTGAATTTGATAGCCGGGAAATCAAAAAGGAATTGGATGGGATGCCCATTTCTACACCATCAATTCGAAAATTCCTGCTGGAAATGATTCGAGAGAATTTAGAACAAATTCAAATTAGCGAATAATGATAAAAATTAGATTTTATCTGTCTTTATCGTCGGACATTTGAGAAAGGAGACGATTAACCTACTGATTTAAAACAAAAAAACGATACCTAATGTCAAAAGTAAAGTCACTTGCCGACCTCAAGAAATTAAAAGAGGAGGTTCAATCTAAAATCAAACTTAGAGAAAAAGGGGACCATCCGGAGAATCTGATCCAAATTAAAGTTTCGATGGCCACCTGTGGAATTGCTTCCGGAGCTAAAGACACCATGAACCATTTCATTGAAGAGCTCGACCACCAAGGCATTGATGCCCTGGTTACCCAAACCGGTTGTATGGGATTTTGCTATGCCGAACCGACCATTGAACTGACCATGCCTGGCCGGGAACCTGTAATTTATGGGTATGTAGATAAAGAAAAGGCACAGGAAATCATTGATAAGCACATCAAACGAAATGAACTGGTTGATGGCATCATCCCGGTAAGTTATAAAACCATTGACGAATAAAAACCACGCAAGGAATGGCTAACTATAAAATGCATTTGCTGGTTTGCGGAGGAACAGGCTGTAAAGCTTCTCAAAGCGGACCAATCAGACGAAATTTTCAAACCCAACTGGAAGAAATGGGGCTGGAACAGGATGTTCAGGTAATTCATACCGGATGTTTTGGTTTTTGCGAACAAGGCCCAATTGTAAAAATACAACCCGATAACACCTTTTACGTTTCAGTAAGCCCTGGAGACACCAAGGAAATTATTGAAGAACATCTAATCAAAGGGCGAAAAGTGGAGCGATTGCTTTACACCGATCCCAACACTCAAATGCCCATTACCGAAAGCAAAAACATGGACTTTTACAAAAAACAAGTCCGCATTGCTTTACGAAACTGTGGATTCATTAATCCTGAAAACGTTGAAGAATATATTGCCAACGAAGGCTATGCAGCCTTGGGCAAATGCCTGGAAGAGCTGACTCCCGAACAAGCCATACAAACCATCATGGACTCAGGCCTGCGCGGTCGGGGTGGCGGAGGTTTTCCTACCGGGCTGAAATGGGACATTACCCGAAAAGTGGAAAACAACCAAAAGTATGTGGTTTGCAATGCCGACGAAGGGGATCCGGGTGCCTTTATGGATCGCTCCATCCTGGAAGGCGACCCGCACACGGTTATTGAAGCCATGGCCATTTGCGGCTATTGCATTGGGGCCGATAAAGGCCTGGTGTATATTCGTGCGGAATATCCGCTGGCCATTGAACGCCTGAAAACAGCACTTAAACAAGCCCGCGAGTACGGCTTGTTGGGCAAAAATATCCTGGGATCCGAGTTCAGTTTTGACATTGAAATCCGCTACGGGGCCGGAGCCTTTGTTTGCGGCGAAGAAACAGCCCTGATCCACTCCATGGAAGGGAAACGTGGCGAGCCAACCTTTAAGCCGCCATTTCCATCGCAGGAAGGCTACCTGGGCAAACCCACAAACGTAAACAATGTTGAAACCTTTGCCAATATTCCGCCCATCATCAATAAAGGTGCTGCTTGGTTTAGCAGCATTGGTACGGAGAAATCAAAAGGAACCAAAGTATTTGCCCTGGCTGGAAAAATCAACAATGTCGGCTTGATTGAAGTGCCTATGGGAACCACTTTACGCGAAGTTATTTACGACATTGGCGGGGGCATTAAGAATGGCAAAGAATTTAAGTCAGTACAAACTGGGGGACCATCGGGCGGCTGCCTGACCAAAGATTTTCTGGATACCCCTATCGACTATGACAACTTACTGGCTGCCGGCTCAATGATGGGCTCCGGGGGTATGATTGTAATGGACGAGGACGACTGCATGGTATCCATCGCCAAATTTTACCTGGAGTTCACCCTTGATGAATCCTGCGGAAAATGCACCCCTTGCCGTATTGGCAACAAACGGCTACACGAAATTCTGGACAAAATTACCGAAGGAAAAGGAACTGCTGAAGATTTGACCAAATTGCGCATGCTTAGTCATGTTATCAAAGACACTTCGCTTTGTGGCCTGGGGCAAACCTCTCCCAACCCGGTACTTTCTACCCTCGATAATTTCATGAATGAATATGAAGCACATGTCAATGATAGCCATTGTCCGGCGGGGCAATGTAAGGCATTGCTGCAATACCAGATTGACGATGAAAAATGTACCGGCTGTACGTTATGCTTCCGAATTTGTCCGGTTGGCGCAATTTCCGGAGAAAAACGCAGTCCGCATTACATTGATCAGTCGCTGTGTATCAAATGTGGAGCCTGTTTCGAAAAATGTAAGTTTAATGCCATCAAAATTGCCTAACCCTCAAAACTACGCTGGAAATGATCAATTTAACCATCGATAAAAAACCCTTGGTCGTCAAAAAAGGAACTACCATTTTAGAAGCAGCTTCAAGTATTGGCATCGACATTCCAACGCTCTGCCACATGAACCTGCACGACATGAACATTGAAAACAATCCCGGTGGATGCCGGGTGTGCGTGGTCGAAGTAAAGGGCCGTCGAAACCTGGCTCCTGCTTGCTGCACCGAAGTAGCAGAAGGCATGGAGATCAGCTCACACTCCATTCGGGCAATCAACGCCCGCCGGACCGTTGTTGAACTGATTTTATCTGATCACCCGGCCGATTGCCTGGTATGCGCCAAATCAGGCAACTGCGACCTGCAGGATCTGGCTCATCATCTTGGCATTCGCGAAATTCACTACCAAGGCGAACAATCACACTATCGCGAAGATACCAGCCCGGCCATCATCCGTGAGATGGACAAGTGCATCCTTTGCCGACGCTGCGAAACCATGTGCAACCAGGTGCAAACCGTTGGTGTACTTTCCACCATCAACCGTGGTTTTCACTGTGTAGTATCCCCTGCTTTTGAAATGAATCTCGACCATTCTTCCTGTACCTATTGCGGACAGTGTGTGGCCGTTTGCCCAACAGGCGCCTTAACCGAAGTGGATGAAACCGGTGCCGTGATTCGTGCCCTCTCTGACCCGACCAAAACGGTGATTGTACAAACTGCTCCGGCGGTACGTGCTGCCTTGGGCGAAGAATTTGGCATGGAAGCCGGAACCCTGGTAACCGGAAAAATGGCTGCAGCCTTGCGCCGACTTGGCTTCGATTATGTGTTTGACACCGATTTTGCAGCCGACCTGACCATCATGGAAGAAGGAACCGAATTGCTTGGACGACTCAACAAATACCTGGCCGGTGACCAGGAAGTGAAGTTGCCAATCCTGACTTCGTGCTGCCCGGCCTGGGTGAAGTTTTTCGAGCATCAGTTTCCCGATCTGAAAGACATTCCGTCAACAGCACGCTCCCCCCAGCAAATGTTTGGCGCCATTGCCAAAACGTATTTTGCCGATAAGATGAAGGTAAAACGCGAAGACCTGGTGGTTGTTTCCATCATGCCTTGCGTGGCCAAAAAATACGAAAGTAGTCGCGATGAATTTGCCGTAAATGGCAATCCGGATGTCGATCATGCACTAACAACACGTGAACTGGCTCAGCTGATCAACCTGGCCAACATCGATTTTAAAGCTCTGCCCAATGAAGAGTTTGACCAACCAATGGGTGAATCAACCGGGGCCAGTGTTATTTTCGGAACTACCGGAGGTGTAATTGAAGCCGCCGTGCGCACGGCCTACGAAGTACAAACCGGCAAAACATTGGAGCGCCTCGATTTTGAAGAATTGCGCGGCATGGAAGGGCTGCGGAAAGCAACCATCGACTTTGACGGCTTACCCATCAATATTGGGATTGCCCACGGCCTGGGAAATGCCCGAAAGTTGCTGGAAGAAATAAAAGCTGGCAAAAGCGAGTTTCATGCCATTGAAATCATGTCTTGCCCCGGGGGTTGTATTGGCGGCGGTGGCCAGCCTTATCATCATGGCGATGTGGAGGTTTTGAAAAAGCGCCAGAAAGCAATTTACGCTGAAGATAAAAGCAAAACCATTCGCAAATCGCACGAAAATCCGTACATCAAAAAACTGTACGATGAGTTTCTGGGTGAACCGCTCAGTGAAAAAGCACATCACCTGCTGCACACCGAGTATTTTGACAGAAGTTGAAACGAGTCTTGAGTATCGCGTTTCGTGTTACGAGTATTCAAAAAAGAACTGAATTAAAAAGAAGACAATGCCAAAAATAAAACTTTCCGAAAAGACCATTAGCCAGATTAAGGAAATCTGTGCTCAGTTTGACAACCAGGAAGGAGAACTAATTAATGTTCTGCATCAGGTGCAAAGCAAGCTGGGCTATTTGCCCGCTGAGGTACAGGAAGTAATTGCCAAAGAACTGAACATGTCAGTCGCCAAAGTATATGGTGTGGTGACTTTCTATTCGTTTTTTACCATGCTGCCCCAAGGCGAGCACCCCATTTCTATTTGCATGGGAACAGCCTGCTACGTGCGTGGCGCTGAGCAGGTGCTGAGCGAATTCAAACGCCAGCTCAATATTGAAGTTGGCGAAACCTCCCCCGACGGTAAATTTTCACTAAGCAGCCTGCGTTGCGTAGGCGCCTGCGGGCTAGCCCCCGTAGTTACCGTAGGCGAAAAAGTCTATGGACGGGTTTCTCCACAGCAGGTTGGAAAAATTATTGCGGAGTACCAGGAAGGATGTCCTTCCGAGGCACAATCAGCCTAGCCCATAAAAAGCAATCCTGAGCTTGTTTGCAGGGATTTACGCCTACTACAAGCAAGCTCAGGCAAACAGGTTCTCCTTCCCATTCCACAGGCCTCTCCTTGCCCGTAAATCATGTCCACTTTTCGGCTAACAAACTGCCATATTGACATTTAATGCATGAATCTTTCTTCCAGTGCGATCGTAATTAAAAGCGTGAAGACACTGAACAAATGACAGCTTGAACTTGAAAAATTGTCCATCCAAATGCACTGGCACTTATTTTGATTTTTTCGAGTTGAAATTAAATGTCTAACTAAAAAGTATGGAGGATAAAATTATGGCACTACCAACATTTTCGAATCAGTACCCGGATTTATTTGACCGCTTTTTTGACAACAATTTATTCGATTGGTCAAACCGGAATTATTCAAACACCAACACAACCCTACCCGCAGTCAACATCAAAGAAGACCTTGATGGGTTTGAGGTTGAAGTAGCTGTTCCGGGCTTTGATAAAAAAGATTTCAAAATTGATCTGAACAACAATTTGCTGACCATCTCTTCGGAAAAGAAAGTGGAAGACGAAACCAAGGAAGGCCAGCAATTTACTCGCAGAGAATTTAGCTACCAATCA
Source organism: uncultured Sunxiuqinia sp. (assembly GCF_947495665.1). Lineage (GTDB taxonomy): Bacteria > Bacteroidota > Bacteroidia > Bacteroidales > Prolixibacteraceae > Sunxiuqinia > Sunxiuqinia rutila. The sequence continues at coordinate 643,739 of NZ_CANLZV010000001.1, read as the reverse complement.
TTCTGCCGGACATTTACCTTGCCCAACACCGTAAAAACAGACAGCATTGTAGCTAAATATGAAAACGGCATCTTGCGTGTCGAAATTCCGAAAAAGGAAGAAGTAAAACCCAAGCCACCAAAGCAAATTGAAATTAAATAGAAATTGATTCATCTCTGTTAACGGAGCGTCCGCACGTTTGGACGCTCCTGAATAAACAGCTCATTCACTGGTCTTAATTAGGCCAAGAACGATCGACGGAACGCATAAAAAGACAGCTTGCAGTTGCCAACTTAATTGTCTAACCACAAAACAAGGAAGACTATGAAGTACATTGGCTTATCAACAACGCTTTTACTCTTTTTGCTTAGCAGTTGTTCCGGTCAACCCCGTTCGGAACAAACGAAATCACTGGATTCGATAGCACCCAAAACCGACATTGTTGTTAACCGACAATTCGATGAAAACGGGAACCTTATCCGGTACGACTCAACGTATACACAGTTTTACAACAGTATTGAACAAGACAGCCTTCTGGCTGACAGCATTTTGAGTGAATTCAAAAATCGCTTCAATTTGCAGTATCCGTTCTCTGACAGGTCGTATTTCAACGATTTCTTTTTTCAGGACTCCTTGTTGCAATACGATTTCTACAAGAAAAACTTTTTCTACGAACGGTTTCAAAACAACATGAAGCGAATGGACTCTCTTTTTCAGGAAATGGATTCCATGAAGAATCGCTTTTTCATGGACCAGTTTCCGCAGAACAAATAAACTTTTCCCTGTGGGGATTACTAAAAAATAAAGTTTAACGATTAAAAACGGAGGTTGTTATGAATGGAATTAGAAAACATGAAAACTTACCACTCTGGCCAAAATTGTTCAATGATTTTTTTGACCGGGACTGGATGAATTTCTCAACCCGCAACTTTTCAAATACCAATACGACGCTTCCTTCCGTAAATATCAAGGAGGACGACAATGGGTTTGAAGTTGAGATGGCTGCACCGGGCTTTGAAAAGAACGATTTCAAAATCGATCTGGACAATAGCATGCTCACCATTTCTTCAGAAAAAAAAGTGGACAGCGAAACCAAAAAAGGCCAGCAGTTTACCCAGCGTGAATTCAGCTACCAATCGTTTAGCCGTTCATTTACGCTTCCACAGTCAGCTGAAAGTGATAAAATTACGGCCAGCTATGCCAATGGTATTCTAAAAATTTCTATTCCGAAGAAAGAAGAAGCGAAACCGAAACCAGCCAGAAACATTGAAATTAAGTAATGGAAGGCGGAACCTGTCTTCAGTTTAAAGGGGTGCTCCGTCAGGGAACACCCTTTTTTTTATTGATTCGCAAACAAAAAACAATGCAATACAAAGATTACTATAAAATACTGGGGGTTGACAAGAATGCTTCACAGGCTGAAATCAAAAAAGCCTACCGTAAGCTGGCTGTCAAGTATCATCCGGATAAAAATCCCGGGGATAAGGAAACCGAGAACCGCTTTAAGGAAATCAATGAAGCCCACGAAGTCCTCAGCAAACCCGACAAGCGCAAAAAATACGATGAGCTGGGCGAAAACTGGAACCGCTATGGACAAGCAGGACCATATGGCAGCGAAAATCCATTTGCTGGTTACCGACAGCAAGGCCAATCGTTTTATTCGGAAGAGGATTTGAATGATGTTTTCGGAGGTTTTGGCTCATCTGGCTTTTCTGATTTTTTCGAAGCTTTTTTTGGTCAAGGCAGACCATCAGGCAGATCAAAAAGTAATTTTAATTTCAGAGGGCAAAACCTGAATGCACAGCTGTCACTTAGTCTGGAAGAAGCCTTTCATGGCACCAGCAAACTCATTCAGCTACAGGATGAAAAAATCAGGTTAAAAATTAAACCCGGAGCCTACGATGGGCAAGTACTGCGCATAAAAGGGAAAGGCGGAAAAGGAAGCGACAAAAGCAATCAGGGCGACTTGATGGTAACCGTGCAGCTATTGCCACATCCCAGCTTTGAGCGGGTAGGCAATGACTTAAAAACGCGTCAGCAAATCAACCTGTTTGATGCTGTGCTCGGCGGCGAAGTTCAGGTTAATACCATGGACGGCAAAATTAAAATCAAAATTCCGGCCGGAACAAAAAATGACAAAGTGCTGCGGGTAAAGGGCAAGGGAATGCCGGTTTATGGCAAGCCCGGACAAAAGGGGGACCTACTGGTTCAACTTCAGGTTTCAATTCCGGATAAGCTAACCCCTGCCCAGAAAGAACTGTTTGAAAAGCTTCGGCTAAGTTTCAACTGAAGTAGTGATTTGAAAATTCCGTTTAACCAATATTCAGCAGACGAAAAAACAAGGACATCATGAAAGATCTAATTCATTATCCACCTAACGAAGTTGAATGGCTTAATACCTTGGATGAGCTGGTGCACGACCGGGAGTTAAAATACCGGTGTACCGACCTATATAAAGCCGGCGTTGAGGATGAAACAGAACTGCTTTCGGCAATTCGACATGCCAACCAAAGCTTGTTCCGCTCGGGGCTCAATCCCCACCATTACATCAAACCACTTTTTGTCACCGCTGTTGAAAGTGGGCAAACTTATCACGATTGGAAAATGAGTGCCGCTGGCTTTCTGTTGGTGCTTTTCAGCGCCAACCAGTCCAGCCGGAAATTTAACCGGTTTAAGATTGCCCTTATCAATCGCTTGCTTGAAGATGCAGACCGCTCAGACTGAACTGCTAGAAATCTTGCTCCCGATGGGTCAGAATAACATTCAAATCGTATTTTGCCTGGAGGTGTGCAGCCACCTGTTCCGCCGAATAAACCGACCGATGCTGGCCTCCTGTACAGCCAAAGTTCACGCTTAAGTGCGTAAAGCCGCGCGAAAGGTACATTTGTACCGATTGATCGACCAGTGCATACACATGACTTAAAAACTCAGCAATCTCGGAGTTAGCCTCCAGAAAATCAATCACAGGCTGGTCTTTCCCGGTAAGCTGCTTGTATTGCTCGTAGCGCCCGGGATTGTGAATTGCACGGCAGTCAAAAATAAAACCGCCACCATTGCCCGACGGGTCAGCCGGTAATCCTTTCTTATACGAAAAGCTTCCCACGCGAACCGTTAACTTTCCTTGTTGTACCCCAATTTTTTTCAGAAATTCCGATTCACTTACGGCTTCCAACACCTTGAAAAGTTCTGGCAAAGCAATCGTAATCGTATTGTTTTTCAGCAAATAGCTCAAGTTCTCCAGGGCAAACGGAATACTTTTCAGGAAATGTTCCTTCTTCTCATAAAAACCACGGAACCCATAGGCTCCCATGGCCTGCATAATCCGGATCAAGGCATAACCTGTAAAATAGGCCTTAAACTCATCCCGATCAACCGTGATGTGCTTTTCCAGTTCATCCAGGTAAAACTCCAACAGCTCGTTGCGAATCGCTTGCGGAATATCGGCTTTTGCATCATAAAGCAAGGAAGCAATATCATACTGCAAAGCACCTTTCCGGCCCCCTTGGTAATCGATAAAAGCAACCTTGTTATCGTGAAGCATGATGTTGCGCGACTGAAAATCACGGAACAGGAAAAAATCATTGTCTGCAGCCAGCAGGTAATCACTGAAATGCTGGAAATCATCTTCCAGGGCCTGCTCATCGAAAGGAATTTTAGCCAGCTTCAGGAAGTAATATTTGAAGTAGTTCAAATCCCACATCATCGACTGCTTATCAAAAGCTGCACGCGGATAACAGAAATCATAATTGATTCCCTTCCCTGCCGTGATTTGCAATTTGGGAAGCTCCATCAACACCTTTTTATAGACATTGACAATCTTCTCCGAAAAACCTTCCAACTCCCGTGTCCGACTGAGGTATTCAAACAAGGTCAGGTCTCCCAGGTCTTCCTGAATGTAGCAGGTTTTCTCCGGGTTCACCGTGTAAATTTCAGGCACAGCAACGCCTTGCCTAAAAAAGTGATCAGAGAACTCCAGGAAAGCGGTGTTCTCTTTCACATCCTGATTCCAGGCGCCAATGGCCTGATGATTGGCACTTTTTATGCGACAATATTCGCGGTACGAGCCTGATGGCGGCAATACTTCAAAAGCAGTCATTTCTTCCTTGAAATGGCCTTCGTAGAGTCGAATAATTTCTTCCTTTATCGTTAAGTCCAAAGCGTTCCTTTTTTAGTCATGAAAAACAAAGATAAAAGAAAATCGACAGCTCCGAAGTTTAAATTCGTCTGCTGTTTTTAGGTCTTTCAACCCATCGTTTATTCCTACGGATTTTAGTATTCTGAAACCACCTCACCCCCAGCCTCCCTAAAACAGCAGCAAAGCGAAAGAAGAGTATTAAAGCAAGAAAAAAGAACCGGCAAGTTAATCGGAACTATTCGGCACTAAACACGGCAATCACCGGATAATGATCGGACAATAACCAGTTAGCTTCGCCATTGCCAACCCTGGCTTTCACACATTGCTGCTCCAGCTCCGGAGACACCAGGATATAATCAATTCGCTCTTTACGCCTGTCCAATGACTCTGGCTCTTCCTTATTGACGGCAGCCAGCGCCCTTGCCGGGAAACTTCCGCGCTGAGCCATTCCCTGTGTGTGCTTACGAACGACATCCCCTAAAGGCAATGACAGAAAAGAAGAAATAACCGCATAATCAAAATCGCCATTGACCAAGTTGCCTTCCAGTCCTTTTCCTTGATTGCCCTTTTTCATTCGAGTCAACAAAGGACCGTTCGGATCATACAAATCAGCATCAAAAGGCGAATGTGCATTGAAATCGCCCATCACCATATAGCGGGGATTCTGCTCGCGAATCTCTTCAATTTTGTGGACCAATAATTTCGCTTCATCCCTTCTCCTTTGAATGCTACCGGGATGCAGATGAACCACCAAAAAGTCAACGCCATTTGATTGGCAATGCAAGGCTCCGTGATGCAGTCCCTCCAAAAGCTTTTCCTTCAATTCAATGGGAAATCGAGAGGTGAGCCCCACCGAATATCCAGTGGTTTTAAGCAATACCGAATAAGCATGTCCCCACGATTTGGCATCTTCCTTCAACTTTTCAGGCGTGTATTTACAGAGTTCCTGCAAGGCCACCACATCGGGCTGTTGCCCGGCGACCCATTGCTGCAGTTCTGCCCGGCGGGCATCATCTTTTCCCCAGTCAAAACCATTCCAAATGTTGTAGCTAATCACTTTTAGTTGCTCTTTCGGCGATTGAGAAAAGCCTGAGTTTATTGTCAACAATGCAATTGAAAGAAGTAGTAGTAAACGTTTCATGAGTAAATCGTATTTTAAGGGTTCAAATCATTTTTAACAAGCCAACACATATTCCCATTCAGTGCAATTTAATGCAACTCTATAAGAACAAAGAGATCTCAAGCCTATAACGTTGTTTGCTAAGCAAAAACATACAGGAGGCTCATTATGTGTATATAGTTATTAACTCCATGGCGTAAGATAAAAACAATCGCTTTTAACCACACCATGGAGTTATTATTTCTGTAATCTTAAATAAGTATCCGAGAAATTTTCGTCAATAAGGTAATCTCTTTAAAACAGACATTACTTTATCGAGAACTAAGCAGATACGCATAGCCAATTAGTAACCGTCATTCTGTACCAAGTTATCATTAATGTCAATCTCGGATTGTGGAAAAGGCCACAGATAGTGTTTTTGTTCAAAAATCCGTGTAACACCTGGATCTTCAATTTGAGGGATCACAGTATGTGCTATTCCCCATCGTTTAAGATCAAAGTACCTGATCCCCTCCATGGCTAACTCAACTCTTCGTTCATTCCTTATTTTTTCTCGAAGTTCTTCTTTGCTCAAACCTGAGACTGCAGGCATATCAACTCCAGCTCTTGCCCTTACCTCATTCAAGGCGTCATAAACTGACTGGTCAGGGCCATCTGCTTCATTTTTAGCTTCGGCATACATCAATAACACATCAGCATATCGTAAAATGATTACATCCTGTGCACTTTTAATAGTGCCGGTAACAGGAGCCTGTGTGCGATCGATATACTTTTCCCAGGCAAAGCCTGTTGTTAGAAACACCTCATCGACAACACCATTTCCATATTCCCATGGTTCACCAGGGAGAAATATAGTTAAGTCAAGGCGCGGGTCTCTGTTTTCATATGGGTTTTCCGGATCAAATAAAGGAGACTCGGAGATTGATTTACCATCTTTACATTCATAGGCATCAACCAATCCTTGCAAAGGAGAACAAGAACGCCAACTACCATACATGATATCTAAATGGCTTACTTTATCAGGAGCTGTATAAACGGAAGAAAAAATGATTTCCGGATTTCCATCCTGACTTTGGCCATTGAACATTCCGGCAAAATCATCCGACAGTGAAAATTTCTTATCATCGATCACTTGCTTCGCCGCCTGAGCAGCTTCAGCCCAACGACTTTCAGTCATCAACACACGAGCTTTTAGGGCAAGTGCTGATCCTTTTACAGCTCTTCCTGAGTAGGCTGTATTCGGGAGGTTAGCTATGGCATATTCCAAATCATCCAACACTTCTTTAACAACTTCCTCACGCGTGTTTTTAGGCAAGTCCATATTATCAATATCAACTTCGCCTGTAATAATAACGCCGCCATACACCTTAACCAAGCGAGAATAGTACAGCGCTCTTAAAAAACGCACTTCGCCAATATACTGTTTGCGGACGGTCTCATCCAGTTTTTCAACCGAATCAATATTGCGAAGGAAGAAATCACAAGTTGCAATGGCTTTATAATTTAAGAAGTACCAATCCCGTACAATTCCTCCGGTAGTTGACTCAATTAGTCCACGAGAAGGTGCCGGAAAGTTACTTGGCCAGCCGGCATTAGTATATCCATCATCCGAAAGTGCTTCCCATTGAGCAGTAAGTCCTCCAAATCCGGCTTCCCAGCCGACAGGACTTAGTGGGTCATAACAGGCTGAAAGTGCCCCCATCACATCCTGTTCACTTTTCCAAAAAGTTTCGGATGAAATAGCTGACAAGGGACTTCGATCCAGAAAATTATCTTGACAAGACGACAAAGCAAGTACGATTGCTAGTACTCCAATATGGTATATTATCTTTTTCATATCAACTGCTTTTTAAAACATTAGAATTTGACATTCACTCCAAGAGAGTGTACTTTGTTTTGTGGATAAGCGGCATATTTTCCACTATTAGAAACCCGCTCCGGATCAACCCCATCCAATTTACTAAACGTCAGAATGTTATCTCCTGAATAGTAAACTCGTACATTTTTAAGCTTTAGCTTAGACACAAGTCGTTGAGGTAAGGTGTAACCAACTTGAAGGTTCTTCAATCTCAAAAAGTCAGCATTATGCAAATAGTAGCTTGAGTAAGATCCTTCAATAGCCCGATGATAGAAACCAGCATAAATAGCAGGCATCTCATTGGTTGGGTTTTCGGGAGTCCAACGGTCTGTCAACCATTTTTTAGAAGGAGGTGTTCCTTTATAAAATGGGTCCATTCCTTGTTCATTCAGATACAACTTCCGTCCTTCAACGCCAAAGAACTGAGCATTAAAATCGAAGTTTTTCCATGATGCATTAAGGTTAAACGAATAGGAGAATTTCGGGAAAGCACCATCCATATAAACCCGGTCATTCTGATCAATAACTCCGTTATCATCCACATCTCTGAACTTAATATCTCCAGGCTTAGGCTGATTTGGATGAGTTGCTGAATTCTCTACATCTTCCGGTGATTGAAAGATACCAACCCATTCATACATGTACCATGTTCTCCAAGGTCTTCCTTCTTCAATGATGGTATTTCCTGAAATCTCTTTTTCTCCAAATTTCTCTACCTCATTCTTATAACTTTGCAAGTTAAACGACAAACCATATCTAAACTCATCGATATTATCCGTATAACTTACGTCAAATTCATATCCGGTATTTCTCATCTCACCACCGTTAATTACCGGTCCTTGAAGGCCATAGAAGCCACCAACCTGTTTTCTTCTCAGAATATCATAGGTAAACTTGTTGAACCAGTCGAATGTAAAGTTGAAGCGGCTGTCAAACAGCGACAAGTCAAACCCAATATCATAAATCTGCGTGGTTTCCCACTTCATGTTCTGATCCACAATTGAAGTTGGCTTCGCACCTGACACCAAAGCTCCATCAAAAGGATACCCTTTAATAATTGAAAGAATATCCTGGTAAGGGTAATAGCCAATATCTTGGTTACCTAACACGCCGTATGAAGCACGAACTTTTAAGTTTGATAAGGACTGAACATCTTCTAAGAATGATTCTTCAGATACTCGCCAGGCCGCAGACATCGATGGAAAGAACCCCCAACGGTTGTCTTGGCTAAAACGGGAAGAGCCATCGTATCTTCCATTCACTTCAAACAGGTACTTTTCCTTGAAATTGTAATTCAAACGTCCAAAATAAGACAAGATCGCCCATTCCTCTGACGTTCCGTTTACGGTTTGTCCATTACTTGATCCAGCATCCAATTCCTGTGCTGAACTGTTAAAAAAGCCTTCTCTGAAACCACCGAGCGTTTCATACTTGTAACTTTCCTGCTGGTATCCAACAAGTGCTTTCAGGTTATGACTCCCAAAATCTTTATCAAAGGTTAAATGAGAATACAAAACGGGCTGAATGTCGTTAAACTGAGAGATTGACAACCCAGCTTTTCCATATGCCAGAAGCTCGGCGTATTCTCCCGTATTGTAATGATAGGTTTTAACGCCGTCAGAGTACCAGGTTTTGTTTTTGGTATTGTTAATGTTGATTCCACCCTTAACTGTCCAACGAAGGAAGCTAGCCAGCTTAACATCAACAAAAGCACTACTTTGCATGCCAAATCCTTTGGTATTGCTTGAGGTTGTCTCAATTATCGCATAAGGATTGGGTTGAAACTTATTTTCGTACTCATCGAGAAAAGCATTCTTCACATAGTCGCCGTTGGGAAGTTTAGGCTTGTAAGTTGGCCCTTGCGAAAGAATAACTGCATACTGGTCAGTACCGCCACCAGGTGTCCGGTCCGTAATGTCGTAGTTCAAGCCAACATTTGCTCCAAAAGTAATACGGTCATCCAAAGATGACGTAATATTGAACTGCGTGTTATACTTCTTGTAGTAGAAAGGTTTCATAACCCCTGGCTCATCATTGAGACCAAAACTTACACTGTAAGTCGTCTTCTCAGTACCACCGGACATGCGCAAAAAATGATTTTGCACCCAGGCTGGATTAACCATCAAATCAAGCCAGTCGGTATTGGGGTATTTATCCCTGTCGGTGGCATTTCGATACGTATTAATTTCCTCTTCCGTATAGGGTACCGGACGTCCTCCGGTATGCTCCATCGCTTCATTATACAATTCCATATAATCAGCCGAGTTCGTAACTAAGTCTGGCAATACAGTTGGTGAATAATTCCCCAGGTTAAAACCATATTCAACCGACAATTGTCCTTTAGTTCCTTGTTTGGTGGTTATCAAAATCACACCATTGGCAGCCCGCGATCCATAAATTGAAGCTGAAGCAGCATCTTTCAGCAGGGTGATTGCTTCGATATTGTTTGGGTTGATGGATGACATATCTCCTGGAATTCCGTCAATCAATACCAATGGATTTTTACCTGCTCCATCAAAAGTTCCAAGTCCTCTAATTTGCAACGAATTGGAGTTATTTCCAGGCTCTCCTGAATTTTGAATCACCTGCAATCCCGGAAGTTTCCCTTGCAGCATTGACTCAGGGCTGGTGATTACGCGTTTGTTTAAGTCTTCGCTAGTCATTGTCGCAATAGCTCCGGTCAAGTTAATCTTCTTCTGTGTTCCATAACCAATCGCCACAACTTCATCCAGGCCAATGGCATCTTCGCTCATCGAAATATTGATCACGGATTGTCTTCCAACCTGAACTTCCTGCGTCTTCATCCCCACAAAGGAAAATACCAATACGCCTTCCACCGGAACATCAGCAATGGTGTATTCTCCATTAAAGTCACTAACTGTTCCCTGGTTGGTTCCTTTGATCAAAACAGTTACTCCGGGCAAAGGCTGTCCAGCCATATCAACAATTTGTCCTGATATTTTCACCTGTTGTTGAACAACTCCATTCCCTTCCTTAGGATAAATCATCACATGGCGATCGATAATGCGAAAATCAATTTGCTCATCTCTAAAAATTTGAGCCAAGGTTTTTTCAATAGAAGTTGTATTGACGCGAATTGTTACCCGTCTTTCCACATCAACCTTTTGATTATCGTACATGAAGGTGTACTCCGATTGATTTTCAATTTCGTTCAGAATTTCACGAATCTGCTTGTTTTCGAGATTTAGGTTCAATTTTGTGTTTTGTGCAAATCCGGAAGCCATGGAATTGATGACGATACCGAGCACAAGAAAAAGAGTCAGTCTCATGATTAGAAAGAGTTTTTTACATCGGGGGAGTCCCAATGCAGGTTCAAACCATTTTTTTTTCATAATTTTGAATGATTAGTTTTTGAATTTTAAAGGTTCCAATTTGTTTGGTAGACGGCTGGATACCTGTCAAATTCAGATTCGACATTAAAAAGGCAGGGGAGTTAATCGCTTCCCTGTTTTATTTTCACTTATTCTTATAGTTTATCATTACTTCGTCTCCATCAATTTTGTATTCAATTGGTGTAATTACTGAAATCAGATCCAGCACATCTCTCAAACTTTCGGTCTTTACCTTAAAAGTATAATTGTGCTTTGTTAGCATTTGTGAATCAACCGTAATTTTGACCCCATACCAGCTTTCCAATATCTGAATGACTTCTTCCAATGGATCATCCACAAAGATGAGCATGTTATCTTTCCAGGCCACCAAGCGTTCAATATTTGAAACTTGTTGAACTGTCCCCTTCCCATTGGCTAAAGTAAACTGTTCACCTGGCTTAAGCTCGGTTAGCGGTTGGTTTTGCTTGCCAAATACCTTTACCTTCCCTTCGAGCAGTGCCACATCAACTTGTTTGCTTCTCTCGTTTTCCCGAACATTAAATTGGGTTCCAAACACCCTAACATCAACCTTCTCGGCATGTACAACAAATTGCCTTTGCTTGTCTTTTGTCACATCAAAAAAGCACTCGCCAACAATATAAACATCACGGGTTTTCTGCTTAAAAGAAGTTGGGTAGCGAATCTCAGCTCCTGAGTTAAGCCATACGCATGTGCTGTCTGGCAGAATAACCTGCGTGCGACTCCCCTTTGGAGAGATCACGGTTGTGTAAACCTGTTCGTTTGCAAAAAAGCTGGAAAAGTTCCCCATCCACATTCCACTGAGGAAAACCAAGACAAGAACCGCAGCTGCAGCGACCCAACGATAAACTCGAAGTGGAATGAAACGTTTTTGAGGTTGCTTTTCAATTCGGGTAAGTAGCTTACCCCATAGTTTTTCAGTATCGGGTGAGTAAAAATTGACCTTCTGATTTGAGATTTGCCAATCACATAAAATCTGCTGATAAGTCTTCGCATTTTCATCAGACTCACTCAACCAATCTTTCAGCAACTCTTTTTGCTGAGAAGAAGCATTGCCTTTGAGTTGGGCTGAAATAATCTCCCAAGGTATTTTTTCTTGATTCATCGGTTTCATTGACAAATTATTTTTCCAACCTGCTTTAACCAGGCTGTTTATTCTTATAGTCGCAGATACCTCATGAATCCCTCAAGCAAAAAATGCTTTTTTTTAAAAAAAATTAGAGATGATCCAGAAAGCGAAGATTTGCTTGTAATAGGGCCGTAGTTTTTCGCGAAGTTTCCGCAGGGCTATTCCAACATGATTCTCCACCGTCTTTACACTTAAACCCAGTTCATCCGCGATTTCTTTGTACGAAAGATTTTGCTCCCAAGCCATTTGGTAAATCCGCTTGCTTTGTTTGGGTAAGCTATCGATTGCATTATTGATCATTTGCTGTAATTCCTCATTCTCTAAAATATATTCAGCTGAAATGGGATCAACAGCATCTGGAGCTTCAAGCCCAAGGTCTGTAAAGAAGTTTTTTTGTTGTTTTCGGAAATAGGATACTGCCTGGTTTTTAGCAGCTGTAAATAAGTAATTTCGAAACGATGATTTTATTTCGATGTCTTCCCGCTTTTCCCACACATAAGCGAAAATATCCAGCGCAAGCTCTTCCGCAAGGTTTTTATCGTGTAAATAAATCAACAGGAAATTGCAGAGGTCTGCAAAATGATGGTCAAAAAGATAACGATAAGCTTTAAGGTCTCCTTTGGCAACCTCGACCATAGCAACATTATCGTTTAGGTATGTATTCATTGTTAGGTATTGCTAATCTTACTGCAATGATACTAATTTGTATCGACAATGAGATTTTACTTCTCCCATTTTAACGATCAAGTTTTCCTCAAATCCCCAACAAACAGTCCCCTCAGAAGCTTATAACGAAAACGTTTTCATAGCATTCAGGCATCAGGCATGCTAACAGTTTTTTCCTCATTCCTGTTCCTTCAAAATATCGCGAATATCCAGGAAGTTGGTCTCTAACCGGAGCATGTTTTCAATGAAAAAGTTATAAATATCAGGCCATTGGTTTTGGCGATGAATATCGAAACCTTCCTGCTCCACATAGATCCGGCACACTTCTTTTCCGGTTTCGCGTATAAACAAGAAATCCCAAATCAATCCATTCTCAAAGCCATCTTCCAAAATTGCCTTGTACGATTGTAACTTTTCAAACAGATCGAGTCGCTTGCCTTCATTCCGATGGTTCAGCTCAATCATTACACGGGCAGCTCTGCGGTCAACCTCAAACTTCAAGTCCAGCCCTGTTATTTTGGTGTCATACAACATCCATTTTTTCCCTTTCTCTTGCAATTCGGGAACAATCTTACATCGTTTTCCAAAAAGAATCCAGAAATCTTTCCGCAGTTGTTTTGCTTCCTCTTGTGTGTACATTGGCTATTATTGAAGGGCTAAAAATACAATCGATAATTCAAATTCGAAGAGCCTACTCAAAAAAACTACTTATTCCATCAACATTCAATGTCTTTTCACAAATAGTCTAAATCATAATTTGACATTCGTTCTGAACAATTTACAGAAATCTTTGTCTTTGGGGTTAAATAATCAAGCAATCCTTTGCTTTAAAGAAAGTTATTCTTCACGATGATAATTAGGCCGATTTTCTCATACCTTCTCATTTTTGCATTTAGCCTGCATTTTATGGCGGAGGCTGCCATTTATCTTTCGTTTAAAATTAACCAGGATTATATTGCAGAATTTCTGTGTATCGAAAAAGATATCCCCGACTCAAACTGCCAAGGATGTTGCCAGCTAAAAAACAAGCTGGAAGAACACGAAAAGCAAAAACAGGAAGCTCCCCAATCAGAGAACAAAAAATACGAAATCCAATTATTTGCCGATGACTCCGGAATAACACAAGGACAATTCCCAAGTTCTGAAATCATTGGCTATCAAATCGTCTACACAAAAGGAGTTTTATTAGCCTATTCGCTTTTTCACCCTCCGAAAGATCAAGCCTGATTTTTTATCGAATACGCTTTTTAGTCGCTAATCAGCACTAAAATCAATACAAACTCTTAATTCAATTCATAATGAATCAATTATTTGATCGTTTTTACAAACGAATTGGGGTGGCACTTAGCTTGTTAATTCTCAGTTTTACACTGCAAGCGCAAACGCCCTACTTAAAACTGGTTGATGAAGATACCCGTCAACCAATTGAAAATGCCAATTATGCCTACGGCTCAAAACAAGGCATTTCATCCATCGATGGTGAAATCTCATTCGTTTATCAAGAAGATGTTCCATTAATCATTTCACACATTCAATATGGGAAGCTGAGTTTCACGCCTGAAGAAGTTGCTGAAGCCATCAAAAAACAGGTGTTGGAACTAAGTCCCAAAAGCCACAATTTACAACCTGTTACTTTTTTAAGTATTCATCCAGAAGCCGGTGAACAGGAAAAAATGACTTTTCGAATCCAGGATAAACTCGCTCATGATGCCGGTCAGGTATTGGAGCAATTCAGTGCCATTTCGAGCATCCGCAAGAGTGGAGCTTATGGTTTCGACCCCGTACTCCGTGGTTTTAAATATGATCAGCTCAACCTGGTCATTGATGGAACGCAGAGTGCAACTGCGGGTTGCCCTAATCGCATGGACCCCGCATCCAGTCAAATTCCACTAAATATGATCGTTCAGGCAGAAGTGCTAAAAGGACCACACAGCCTTCGCTATGGAAGTGCCTTTGGTGGAACCATCAACTTTAAGAGTGCACCATCTCATTTTTCCGAGCAAGCGAAACTGGGCGGACGATTGGGAAGCAGCTTTGAAACCAATGGATCCATCAGCCGGTCGGAAGCCCTTGTTGGCTTAAGCAATAAAGCTGTTGACCTTCGTTTATTTGGTGCTTTATCCACCGGAGATGATTATACCGATGGCGATGGACTTAGCGTTCCTGCTCGTTTTTATCGAACCAATTTTGGAGGAAAGTTCGGATTTAAGCTCAGTCAAACACAACAACTAAATCTATTGGTTTCAAATAACTATGCCAAAGATGTGGATTTCCCCGCTCTACCGATGGACTTGCGAAAAGATGATACCTGGCTGTTGAATTTAGGGCACGAAGCCTTGTTTTACAATGGCAAGCTTTCCTCATGGAATACGACTCTTTATGCGACATGGGTCGATCACCTGATGGATAATTTCGATAAGGAAATCACCCCCAGAATGGTTGACGCCAGCACAGCAGCAAAAACAAACAATGCCGGAGGACGCACCGAATTAAGGTTTGACCTTAACAATGACTGGTTCTTTATAGGAACAGACATGCGCTATGAAAAAGCAGAAGGAACACGCGAACGAAACCTACTCATGGGACCTATGAAAGGACAGACCATGCTTGACAATGTTTGGCAAGATGCCTCGATCCGGAAAAATGGTTTGTTTGCAGAATATCATCATCAAGGGCAAGGCTATCATTTGGTTTTCTCCGGACGCCTGGAGCTAAACCATGCAGAAGCCGGCAATCCTGACGAAAAGTTTGCAGAGAATTATTCTGACATGAGCTCAGACCTGCTAAATCCTTCATTCAGTTTGGGAGGGACAAAAACAATCAGTGAGCACTTTTCGATGGGACTCTGGCTCGGAAGTGCCCAACGAAGCGGGGGGCTGGCCGAACGCTACATCAATTTTCTCCCCATTGGAGTTGATCCCTATGAAATGCTTGGAAATCCGGAATTGAAAGCTGAAACCAATAACCAAGCCGACTTGGTTTTCAACTACAAAACGGACCAAACAGCTATCGACCTGAACTTGTTTGCCTCTTTTGTAAACAACTATATCAGCTCTGAAATACGAGAAGACTTGCAACCCCGTATGAGTTCGTCACCAGGCGTTCGTCAATTTGTAAACCGAGATAAGGCTCGACTTACCGGATTCGAGTTCAGTTGGCGACAACTGCTTACTCGGCATTGGCAACAAGTGGCGACGCTGGCTTACACGCACGGAGAAAACACGACAACTGATGAAGCACTACCCGAAATTCCTCCGATGGAATTTCGCTATCGCTTGCTTGGAAAGTTTGTTGATGAAAAGCTACGAACCGAGATTAGCTATCGACATGCTTTTGAGCAAAACCGCATTGCTACGACTTATGGAGAAACCAAAACCCCAGCTTTCGATTTAATCGATTTGAAAATTTCTTATCTCCTGTTTAATCGTCTGCAGGCAACAGCTGCTGTTCAGAATTTGTTTGATAAAGCCTACTATGAACACTTGGCTCGCTCGGTGAGAAGTGCTGAAAGCCGCCCGATCTATTCACCAGGACGGAGTTTCAACTTTAGCTTAAGCTACCAGTTTTAAGATTTGCAATTATTCGTTCGGGTTGGAGGAATCCACCCCGGACGTTTTTAATGATTAAGCCAGCACCACATTCACTGACGAACTAATCGAAGCTTTTACTTTTCAGATGAAGATCATGTTGCGGGAATGGTATTTCAACCGTATTCTCCCGGAATTGCTTGTCAATTTCAAAACGAATATCACTCTTAATATTCTCAACCAGAAAATCATTCGCGGTCCAGAAATAAAGCTCAAAATCAAGCGAAGATTCCCCAAAATCCTTGAACCGAACAAAGGGTGCCGGGGTTTTAACAACTTGCGAATGTTCCTTGGCTACTTGCAGCAAAATGCGCTCAACCAGTCTGACATCAGACCCATAAGCCACTCCCACTGACACAAAGAAACGCGTGACATCAGCATTGTGACTCCAGTTGATGACTTCCTGTCCTGTGAAACGGGAATTCGGGACAATGATAACGACATTATCACGGGTAAGAATTTTGGATACACGCAGGCCAATGTCCAAAATACGCCCAACAACACCTTCCAACTCCACCACATCATTGACTTTTACCGAGCCATCAAACAGAATTATAATTCCAGAAAAGAAATCGTTGAAAATATGCTGCAACCCAAATCCAACGCCAATCAACAAGGCTGAAATACTCGCAATCAGAAGGGTCACCTTAAACCCCATACTGCCAATGAGGATAATAATTCCAACCAGCCAAATGAGGTATTTTACAATTTGGAGAAAAGACTTGCCTCGGCCAATATCCAGTTTCTTGCTTTCAATGCGGGCATCAAACCAGTATTCAACCGCAAACGAAAGCCCGTTTATGAAATAGAGTAAGATGAGTATGATAAAAATATTGTAGATCCGAAACTGGAACTTTTCATCGGCATACAATTCATAATTAAACACCGTAGAAACCTGCACATCAAGCACCTTCAGGAATAAAAGCAAAAAGGTACCACTAACAAAAAGACGGGCCCCCTGATGCAAAAAGCGTTTAAAGCGGGAAGAAAGTTTCTTCGAATCACTTAACCTACTGATGAGGCGATGAAGAAATTGGAGCAGAAAAAAACTGAAAATTAAAAGGGAAACAATAAAAATCAAATCCAGCAGGTCTACTTCAAAACTACCGGATTGTAGGATTCGAATATGTCTCAGGCTAGTCAACATCGTCTATCTCAATAATAATGTCCTCCAAAATATTACTCAGTTCAATAACAGATATATTCTGTGTTAGTTTACCCTGTCGGGCAACAGAGATATGACCATTTTCCTCTGAAACAACAATGGCAACAGCATCGGTGTTTTCTGTAATTCCAACCGCTGCGCGGTGTCTCAGCCCCAGCAAAGGGTTCAGATCCTCTTTATTGGTTAATGGCATAATACAGCGGGCTGCAGCAATTTTGTTTCGGTTAATGATTACCGCGCCGTCATGCAAAGGGGTATTTTTAAAAAAGATGGTTTCAAGCAGTGCATCCGAAATCCGGGCATTAATTTTTTCTCCGGTCCGCACATAATCTTTCAGTTCCGAGTCCTGCGCAATAACAATTAAAGCCCCTGTTTTCGTCTTTGCCATATTTTCGCAGGCTCTGGAAAGCATGCGTAAATGCTGCCCTGAAGCGACTCGAGTCTTGTCGAAGCTAAAGAGTTTTTCAACACTCAAGAATCTTTTCACTTGCGGATTACTACCAATAAGCAGCAAAAAGCGACGGATTTCGGGCTGAAAAACAACGATGAGTGCCAAAATACCCACACCGATAAACTGCCCCATAATTGATCCCAGAAGCTCCATGTTTAAAGCGCGTACCAACAACCAAAAAAGGTACACTAAGAACAGGCCAATGAAAATATTGAACGCTACGGTTCCTTTAATGAGCAAGTATAGCTGATAGAGCAGAAAGGCCACCAGCAAAATGTCTAAAACATCAAGAAATCGTAAGGTTATAAATAGGTTCATACGCTAGCTACTTCTTTCAGCTTGGTAAAAATTCGAACGGATTCAACAGCTTCTTTCACATCATGCACCCGTAAAATATCAGCCCCGCCCAGCAGCGCCATGGTGTTTGCTGTAATTGTTCCACCCAAACTATTGGCTGCATCTACATCCAGTAACTTTTGAATCATGGATTTCCGGCTAACTCCTACCAAAACCGGCAATTGGAAAACTTTAAAGGCATCCAGCCTGTTAAGCAAATCGTAATTATGGTCAACGGTTTTTCCAAAGCCAAAGCCCGGATCAAGAATGACATCTTTCACACCCGCCTTTGTTAAACGCCGCACGCGCTCTGAAAAATATTTGGAAATATCCTTTATAATATCGTCATATTGCGGGTTCTCTTGCATGGTTTGCGGATTGCCACGAATATGCATTAAAATATAAGGTAACCCCATTTTACCTACCGTGTCAAACATATGCTCATCAAAATCGCCACCAGAGATGTCATTAACAATGCATTCGCCACATTCATCCACCACCCGTAGAGCCACCCACGAGCGAAAGGTATCAATGGAAACCGGAATTTCAGGAAACCGTTTCCGTATGGCTGCCACCGCAGGCAACAAACGCAATAGTTCTTCCTTGGTTGATGTAGCACCTGAGCCCGGACGTGTAGAAACTGCTCCAATATCAATAATCGTCAAGCCTTCTTCGATCATCTGCTCAGCCCGGCGTAGAATCGCATCTTCGGTTTCATACTTGCCTCCATCAAAAAACGAGTCGGAACTTACGTTTAAAATTCCCATCACAATTGGGTTACTCAGATCAATCAACTGACCATTGAGGTTAATTGAATGCTTTCGTTTAAAAAACTTACTCGTCGAACTTGTGACCAACATAAAACATAATAATTTGAGGAGTTAGACAATACCAACTACAAAAGTAAGATAAAGCCAACAAAATACGCATTTAATTTCTATTTTTATGGCCCAATATTAAAAAGCAAAACATGGAAAAAACCATTCAACAATACAACCACGTCATCAAAATTTGTGAAGATATCTTTCTTAAGAAAATGAAAGATTATGGTGTTGCCTGGCGAATTCTGCGCCCCAGCTCCATGACCGACCAAATTTTCATTAAAGGACAGCGAATTCGAAGCATTGAAATGAAAGGAACCATGAAGGTAGCCGAAGACAGCCGCTCCGAATACATCGGCATCATCAACTACTGCATCATGGCTTTGATTCAGCTGGAAAAAGGCATTGCCGACCAGGATGACCTGAGCTACGAAGAAACCCATGAGTTGTACCTGAATTATTTTAACCAGGCCAAAAACCTCATGCTTAATAAAAATCATGATTATGATGAGGCATGGCGACAAATGCGAGTCAGCTCCATCACCGACCTTATCTTAATGAAAATCAAGCGCACCAAGCAAATTGAAGACAATGCCGGACAAACCATCATCTCGGAAGGGATCGATGCCAATTATCTTGATATGATCAATTATGCTGTTTTTGCGTTAATAAAGCTTGAATTTAAAGAATAACTAAATGAAAACTTTTTGGCACATCGCACGCATCGTATTAGGCTTACTGTTCATTTTTTCGGGCTTCGTAAAAGGGATTGACCCTTATGGAATGGCCTACAAGTTTACCGACTATTTCAATGCCTGGGGCATGGAATCGCTCACCCACCTTGCTTTTCCGCTCGGAATCCTGCTTTCAGCCTCTGAATTCATCATTGGTGTAGCGCTTGTGCTAAACGTTTTTATCGCTCTTTTTTCGTTGCTGAGCTTGGTCATGATGGGCTTTTTCACCATCCTGACGCTCGTTATTGCAATCAACAATCCGGTCACCGATTGCGGTTGTTTTGGCGATGCCCTGACTCTGACCAATTGGGAAACATTCGGGAAAAACATTGTTCTCATGGCTTTTGCCATCGTGGTTTTTGCTTATCGGAAGAAATACAAACCAGCCTATTTCCCGCTGATTGCAACCATTATGGCAGGGGCAACCATTTTTGTTTTTGCCTACCTGGTTGATTACTCCTACAACCACCTGCCTATTATGGACTTTCGCCCTTACAAAATCGGCGTGAATATTCCTGAAAGCATGCAGGTTCCGGAAGGAGCTCCCAAAGATGTTTATGAGAATACCTTTCATTACAAAAACAAAAACACCGGAGTCGTTGAAAAATTCAATCAGGACAATTACCCCTGGCAGGATACCGTCAACTGGGAATTTGTATCGATGGATGATCCGGTGCTGGTTCAGAAAGGCTATGAACCACCGATTCATAACTTTTTCATTGAAACGCCGGAAGGCGAAGACATCAAAGATTTCTTCCTGTACGATGACAACTATACCTTTTTCTTCATCGCCTACAACCTCGAAGAAACGGACTTGTCTCAAATGGAAGCCATCAACCAATTGGCCGACCATGCCGAAGCCAATAACATGAACTTCATTGGGCTGACCTCTTCATTAACCGATAATATGGAAGCGTTTCGGGCAGACAATAACATTCGGTTCGAATTATTCAATGCCGATGAAATCACGCTAAAAACCATGATTCGTTCAAACCCGGGGCTGATGCTGATTAAAAATGGAACGATTATGGAAAAATGGCACTTCAACGATGTCCCGAGCACGGAAGAACTGGATATGCAATTGGCCTATTTCGCCAAATTAGAGAACAAAAACAACTAGTTCTCAGCGGGATCAAACGATTATCTTCCTAAAATCAGCAAAAAAAATAAGGACAAAAAAATCCCCCGCCGGTAAGGTGAGAGAAAGGATTTATGGCGGGGGTTTAAATTATAATGAATGAACGAATTTAAACAAATTTTGCTTGTTTCAGATAGTTCAAGCTAATTTCCACACTTTCAAAAGGATCAAGATCGCGGAAACTGTCCTGCTCCACAAAGAAATACTTCATTCCGGCTGTTTCCTTTTCAGCAAAAATTCTCTCAAAATCAATGCGTCCACTCCCCACGGGCGCAAAAAACTGATCATCAGTAGTAACCATGTCTTTCACGTGCCAAAGGCCAAAACGTCCGGGGAATTTCTTGAAATAATCAACCGGATCAAAACCGCCACGTGTTGTCCAGTACAAATCCAGCTCAAAAGTCACCAAATCGGGATCGGTCTGGCTAATCAGCACATCCATCGGAATCTGCCCTTCCATTTCTTCAAACTCAAAGGCATGATTATGATACCCAAACTGCAACCCATGCTTTTGTGCGATTGCTCCCATTTGATTGAATTTTTCAGCAGTCGCTTTATAGCCATCCAGGTTTGGCCTCAGGTTATCCGGCAAGTAAGGATAAATAATGTATTTACACCCCGCTTTGGCTGCATCTTCGCAAACCACCTCAGCCTGATCCAACTCAAAAACCGTATGTGAGCTATGCAAAGGCATTCCCAGCTTATGCACATGATCTGCAAAAGCCTGAGGAACCATGCCGTAAAAAGTGCGATCATTCATGTTGTAGCCGGCAGCTTCAAGAGAATTGTAACCGATCTCAGCCAGTTTTGCGAGCGTTCCTTCTTGATCAGCTTTCAGTTTATCGCGAACCGTATAGAGTTGAAGTCCAATTATTTTTTTTGAACCACCGCAGGCAAGCATAGGAACAAACATGCTTCCAGCTGCAAAGGCTGCAGAGCTTCGAAGAAAATCGCGACGACTAGTCATAATTGTTTAATTTTAGTGGTTAGTATTGATACCTCATTTCAATGCCATTAAATTTAACAAATAATCCGGATGATCGAAAAGCAGCCTGGTTAATTAAATCGGTTGAAAACCAGCTGCTACTTTTGGAATTTGAACGAAATTGGATACAATGAGAGAATTTCTGCTTTTTACTTATGGAACCATTGGCGATCCGGAATTTTTTGAAGACCTGCTAAAACGGAAAGCAGAATATCAAACTGCGCAATTACACGGCTACCAATGCCTGCTCAACCCAGACACGGGTTATCTTTTTGTAAAACCGTCAAACGGCAAGCAAGTCTCCGGAAAATTAGTTGCTGTAACCGAACAGGAACTTGCTATTCTGGACCTTTGGGAAGAAGTGCCAATGTACAGGCGGGAACTTCAAACTGTTGAATGCAAAACCGGCCGTAAGCAAGCCTTTGTTTACACACAAAACCATGCGGATGGAGTACCTATAAACCCCAATCATAAGCTGGACCGGGCAAGCGTTCTTTTGGAAATTCAAACTTTCCGGAACTGGATTGATAACTCACTGACAGATTAAGTTTTTCATACGATCAGCTGTAATGCCTGCCCCTTTTTTCATACTTGTAAAGAAAAAACTCAACCAATTTTCACTACCGTATGAAAAAACTCGCTGTTCTCTTTTTATTGGCCTGTCTGGTTAGCTGCAAGTCAGGCCCCGAAATCACGCAGTGGCGTGGCGAAAACCGCTCAGGAAACTACCCTGCTACTAATTTGTTGGCAAGCTGGCCCGATGAAGGACCGCTTGTCGTTTGGGAAACTGAATCGCTTGGCAACGGCTACAGCAGCCCAATTGTTAGCGACGAATTTGTTTACGCCACCGGAGAAATTGATAGTCTTGGTTATCTGTTTAAGCTTGACCATACCGGCCGTGAAGTATGGCGCTCGGTTTATGGGAAAGAATGGACCACCAATTTTAAGGGTTCACGCGGTGCCCCTACCCTCGCTGATAACCTGATTTATGTGTGCTCTGGTCTGGGCGATATTTCCTGCATGAATACCGAAACCGGAGAGCAACTGTGGTCCTTAAATATGGTTACTGATCTTCAGGGAACCTGTCCCCGCTTTGGATTTTCACAGGCACTGGTGGTAAACAATGAATGGGTTTACTGTCAGCCGGGAGGCGAACAGCACAATGTCGTTGCCCTCAACCGTTTTACGGGCGAACTGGTTTGGTCCAGTGCTGGCTTTGGAGAACGCCCCGGATACAACTCTCCCCTGCTGTTTGAATGGGGTGAAAAAAAGATTCTTGCAACTTTTTCGGCCTATCACCTTTTAGGCATTGATGCAGAAACCGGCCAACTACTTTGGTCGCAGGAGCAAACAAATACGAAACCAGAAGAGCGCGCTCCCGGGAAAGGCGACACCCATGCCAACACCATCCTGTTTAATGAAGGCACCATTTATTATTCGGCCGGCGATGGCAACTGTGGAGTGAAATTGCAGCTCAATGAAGACGCAACGGGCATCGAACAACTTTGGCAAACACCTAACCTGGACAATTACATGGGAGGCTTTGTTTTGGCCAACAACCACCTTTATGCCAGCAGCCATCGTCAAAATCTGTTTATTGCCATTGACTGCGAGACCGGCATGCAAACCGACAGCCTAAAAATTGGGCGGGGAAGCACCATTCAGGCTGATGGAAAACTCTTCTTCTATGGCGATAAAGGAACCATTTCACTCCTTGAAGCCAGTGCTGAGGGCTTAAGAACACGAAGCTCGTTCAAACTAACAAAGGGCAGCAAGGAGCATTTTGCTCACCCGGTTATTCACGGTGGCTTACTTTACCTGCGACACGGCAATTATTTGGGAGCTTACCAAATTCAAAGGCAATCCTGAGCTTATTTTAAGATAACAAAGCCCTTCAACAAACGAAAAAACCCTCCACGAATTCATTCGGGAGGGTTTCTTTATATTGCTTAATCAGCAAATTACTTTGCTTCTTGTTCCAGTTTCAAGGTAACTGTTGTACGGTCACAAACTTCGCTTGGTCCCCAGTATTGAATTGGTCCCGGGTACAAGTAGCTGGTTTCAACAGCCCACTTATCGCGGTTAGCTACCAAGTATTTGTATGGTGCGCCATCCAGCTCAACCAAAGCTTTCTGAATTACGGGCTTCATGTGTCCATGGCGTCTTTCCATGTTCATCATTTGCGTAATTGGCACTCCACCAGCGATCCACTCTTCAGCAGGCGCAGTGGTATTGCGCACACTTGACATGTATCCTGTTTTTCCTGCACCAATCAATACAGAAGCAGTTGTTCCTAACGAGTAGCAGTAGTCAGCATCGAAATTAGAAGGAGCAGCACAGCGACCTTCATAGCCGAAGAAGTGGTACTGAGTTCCGAATTTACCTTTAAACTCACCTTTTTCTGCCATCTCGGCCAATTTGGCTTTTACCATTTCACCCAACAGTTTTTCAGTCTCAATCAAAGAAACCTGAACGTTTCCGTGTGGGTCACGGTCCAATGTCAATTGGTTGGCAATTCCGGATGGTAATGAACGGTACACAGCCGCTGATTCTTCTGAAATTTTCTCAGCCACCCACTCACGACGGTAGCTTCTTTTAACTCCCTGGAAGATTTCAGCTGTTTTAGTTCCTTCTGCCAGCAAATCATTCAATTCACCAATCAGAACTTTCATTTCTGGAATAAACTCAATCAGTCCTTCAGGAATTAAAGCTACACCGAAGTTATCACCGTTCTCAGAACGTTTGATAACGATGTTAGCCATGTATTCTACAATTTGATCCAGTGTTTGCTTTTTCTCAGCTACTTCTTCTGAAATCAAAGTGATGTTTGGCTGTGTTTGCAAGGCAGCTTCCAACCCAATGTGCGACGCAGAACGTCCCATCAGTTTAATGAAGTGCCAGTATTTTTTAGCTGAGTTTGCATCACGTTGGATGTTACCAATCAATTCAGCATATACTTTTACAGCGGTGTCAAAACCAAATGATGTTTCAATCATTTCGTTTTTCAAGTCACCGTCAATTGTTTTAGGACAACCAATTACCTGAACACCTGCTTTTTTAGCGGCATAGTACTCAGCCAACACACAAGCGTTGGTATTACTGTCATCACCACCGATAATAACCAGTGCTTTGATGTCCAGTTTTTTCAAAATCTCAAGTCCTTTGTCAAACTGAGCTTCTTCTTCCAATTTCGTACGACCTGATCCAATGATGTCGAAACCACCTGTGTTGCGGTATGCTTCCAGGTATTCGGCAGTAATTTCAATGTATTCATGGTCTACCAATCCTCCCGGACCACCCAGGAAGCCGTATAGTTTGCTATCTGCATTCAGTTTTTTGATTCCATCAAAAATACCAGAGATCACGTTGTGTCCGCCGGGAGCCTGGCCACCTGAAAGGATAACACCAACATTCACAGGAGCAAAATTCTCCGCATCAGTACCTTCTTCAAAGGTAATAATTGGCATTCCATAAGTATTGGGGAATAAGTTCTTGATCGCTTCCTGATCAGCAACCGATTCAGTTGCAGCACCATCAACAAGTTTAACGGCACCTTTCAATGATTTAGGAAGTTTAGGCTGATATTGAGCCCTGGCTTTTTGTAATGCACTAATGGTCATGTTATTAATTTTTTAGGATCGTATTACTATTTAATATTTAGGATCATCTGCTGCAAAAATAACCTAAAATCGGAGTAAAGGACCAGTTGGCACAGAGAGTCCTTCTGATTTAAAGTAAATTTAAACCCGAGGCCCGAACAATTCTCGTTTAAGCCTTACTGACTTAACACCCCATAAACATTTCGATTAAAATTGAGTTGGATCCCAATCCACTTTATAATAAGGAACTTGATCGGCTCTAGGGGTTCTTTTCAAAATAGTCGTGAAAGAACAACAAGTGGTATTTTACTGAATTGGCCCAGTACTCCCAATTGTGTACTCCGGGTCTTTCGGTGTATTCGTGTGGAATATTTCGCTCCAGCAGTTTCTGGTGCATCCGTTGATTAACTCCGTAGAAGAAATCATCCACACCACAATCAAAAATCAGCTTCAATTTTCGTCCGTCCAGCAAGTAAACCAGGTTGATTACCGAGTTTTCTTCCCACATGGCTTTGTTTTCAGCATAGCTTCCCAAGCGCTTGGGGATATCCCAATTGTTTGGGAAAGGTCGAATATCCAATCCCCCACTCATACTTCCGGCAGCCCCCCATATATCCTGGTGACGAAAAGACAGGTAAAAAGCACCATGACCTCCCATGCTAAGCCCCGTAATGGCACGGCCAGCAGGATTGGCAATTGTTTGGTATTTTTGATCTACTGCACGCACCAATTCACTGGAGACATACGTTTCGTATTGCATGGCCGGATCAACCGGACTATCAAAATACCAGCTCGTAACACCGCCATCCGGACAAACAATAATCAAATTGTATTGATCGACATAGTTTTTAATGGCCGGAACTTTGCTTACCCAGTCCGTATGATTGCCTCCTGCGCCATGCAACAGGTAAATAACCGGTAGCTTTTCGCTTTCAGCACTGTATCCCTCAGGAAGAATCACGACGTTTGAAATCGTCTTGATCATTGCAGCACTTTCTACTTTCAGGGTATCAACCCGGGCTGCAAACGTAGTAGAAATAAAAAATACAAATAGAAAAAACAGAAGGTAACGTTTCATTAGTTGGTCAAATTAAATGTAACTATAATTTACTCAGACAAAAATAACAAGTTGAAAACAATCTCCACCCTTTCAGAAAAAATAAGCGAATCATTATCGATAAGAAAACACCCGACAGAGTCTTTAACCGGCTTTGAAATCCGTTAATTTTCCGGCATTATCCTGCAGGTTACGAAGAATTCAATTCATTCTGCTAAATTTAACTTCAAAATCAAGCTGAAATGAAAATACTCCTGGCTCCCGACTCGTTCAAAGACTGTCTCTCTGCCGCTGAAGTAGCGAATTATTTGGCGGAAGGAATCAAACGAGTGAATCCCCACATAACAATCCGAAGCATTCCGCTAGCAGATGGTGGTGAAGGCTTTGTGGAAACCATGCTTTCGATAAAAGAAGGTACCCCAATAAGCTGTCGAGTTACTGACCCTTTGGGAAGAGAAATTGATTCCCGCTACGGCATGGTGGACAACGGGCAAACTGCCGTTATTGAAATGGCTGCAGCTTCCGGTATTGAGCTCCTGAAGCCTGAAGATCGGAACCCGCTAATCACTTCAACGCGAGGCACAGGGCAGCTGATGAAAGATGCCATGCAGCGGGGCTGTCGGAAACTGATTATCGGCATTGGAGGCAGTGCCACTAACGACGGAGGAACCGGCATGGCGCGGGCACTGGGTTATCGGTATCTCAATCAACACAAGCAGGAAATCCCCGAAGGAGGCGGGTACTTGGGTCAACTGCACCACATTGACCAGTCATCCGTCTTTCCACTTCTGAAAAAAACCGAGATTGTGGCGGCCTGCGATGTGAACAGCCCGCTAACCGGCCCCCGTGGCGCCTCGGCAGTTTATGGTCCCCAGAAAGGAGCCACGCCAGCCATGGTTTCCCAACTTGACCAGAACCTGGAGCATTTGGCGAAAATCATTCAACAAGAATTGCAGCTAACCGTTGCTGAGCTACCGGGCGGCGGTGCTGCCGGAGGTTTAGGAGCCGGCTTAGTGGCTTTTGCCGGAGCAACCTTACGTACTGGTTTTTCCATCATCAGCGAGCAAACCGGACTGGAACAAGCCATCCAAGAAGCTGATTGGGTCTTTACCGGAGAAGGAAGAATCGATCATCAGACCAAACAGGGAAAAACCCCATGGGGTGTGGCTCAGCTTGCCCGCAAACACAACAAACCATGCATCGGCATCGCCGGCTTACTGGGCGATCGTTACCACGAGCTCTACCACGAAGGTTTCAGCTCATTGTTTGCACTCCCCAACGGGCCACTTTCATTTGAAGAGAGTCTGGCACAAGCTCCTGGACTGATTGCCGACACAGCCGAACAGGTTTTTCGTTTAATTACAAGCTATACGTCTCCTAATGGGTAGCCGCGTTCTTATCCGAGGATCAATGATTCATCCTTTTATGTTTTTGATTGTTTAATTTTCAAAGACAAACCATGAGAATATTACTTACAGGCATTACAGGTTATGTTGGGAAGCGAATCTTGCCCCTCTTGCTGGAGCAAAAACATGACGTCTTTTGTTGTGTCCGAAACCTGGATCGCGTGGAAGAAAAATGGCTCAACCACGCCCAAGTTCAACTGGTTGAAATCGATTTTCTTAAGCCACACAATCAGCAGGATTTCCCAAAGGAAATTGATGTTGCCTATTACTTAATTCATTCGATGGCTTCTACTTCCGGAGATTTTGAAGAATTGGAACTGACAGCAGCGCGCAATTTCAGAAATTTGATTAGCCAATCGCAAGCGAGGCAAGTGATCTATCTAGGGGGAATATCCAACGACAAGTACCTTTCCAAACACTTACGTTCGCGCTTAAATGTGGAGAAAGAACTTGGCAAAGGGAACTACGCATTGACATCCTTGCATGCCGGCATCATCATTGGTTCCGGAAGTGCTTCCTTTGAAATTATTCGTGACATGGTGGAAAAACTACCCATAATGATTACCCCCCAATGGGTACTCACCCTGTCCCACCCCATCAGCATTCGGGATGTACTTAAGTTTCTGATTGGGGTCATGAACAACGAAAGCTGCTTCAACCAATCCTTTGATATTGGCGGAAAAGATATTCTTTCCTACAAAGACATGCTGCTCCAGTATGCCGAAATCCGCAAGCTAAAACGTCGCATCGTTACCCTGCCCATCATGACGCCGCGACTTTCCTCCTATTGGCTGTTCTTTATCACTTCCACCTCTTACAAACTGGCTGTTAACCTGGTAAACAGCTTAAAAGTGGAGGTGATTGCCAAAGACAATTCACTGGCCGAAATGCTTCAGATTGAACCGCTGACCTACCGGGAAGCCGTTGAAGCTGCCTTTACAAAAATTCGTCAAAACCAGGTATTCTCCAGTTGGAAAGATGCCTTGAGTTCCACCGAATTCAATCCCAATTATGCCGATCATATTGATGTTCCGAACTATGGGTGCTACTGGAACAAACAGTCGGTGCCCTTCACGCAGGATCCCGAAAAGGTGTTGCAAACCATCTGGTCAATCGGAGGTGACAATGGCTGGTATTATGGCACCTGGCTTTGGCAAATAAGAGGTTACCTGGATAAACTAACCGGTGGCATTGGTTTACGGCGCGGACGTACCAACCCCGATGAAATTATGAATGGCGATGCGCTGGACTTTTGGCGCGTGTTGCTGGCCGACAAGCAAAAAAAGCGCTTGCTGCTTTATGCCGAAATGAAGCTTCCGGGAGAAGCCTGGCTTGAATTTAAGATTGTGCAATCGGGCAATGAAAACCGCCTGATACAAACCGCTACTTATCGTCCCATTGGAGTCTGGGGCCGCTTTTACTGGGGTTTGTCCTGGCCCTTCCATCTTTTCATTTTCAGGGGCATGGCCCGAAACATATTAAAAGCCAGCAACTAAAACAGCTACTGGCTTTTAATATATTTTGATTTTTCAACAGAACCAACCAGGACTATTCCTGCCCAGTTTTGCAATCTCCTTTTAGTCTTTAGCCTCCAACTTCACCACTTTTTCAGCATCGCCATATTTATTTTCTGACCGAGCTGCCAAAAAGATCGATACAAACACCACCGCAACAGCAACATATACAAAGCCCGGAACGGCAGGTGCATCGCCCTGAGCATAGGAGTGCATTCCCGACAAATAATAGTTCACTCCAAAGAAAGTCATCAGCACCGAGCTAAAGCCGGCCAAAGCCAGTGCACTCAGCACAAAGTGATTGTACATACCCGGTACTTTCCGAAGGTGAATGATGAAAGAATATACCAGGATGGTAACCAAAGCCCAAGTTTCTTTTGGATCCCAGCCCCAGTAGCGCCCCCAGGATTCATTGGCCCATACGCCACCAATAAATGCTCCTACGGTTAGAAGGATCAACCCGACAATCATGCTTAATTCAATAATGATGGCCAACTCCACAATGGTAAATGAGGTATTTTTCAGGTTCCCGGGCTTACGCAAGGTCATAATAATCAGGTTCAGAAAGCCAACCAGCGCAGCCACCCCTAAGAAGCCATAGCTTGCCGTAATAACAGCCACATGCACAATCAGCCAATACGATTTCAACACTGGCACCAGGTTCGTAATTTCCGGATTCATCCAGCTCATGCCCGCCACCATTAAAATCAGCGAAGCCAAAATGGTGGTAACGGCCAGGGTAATCTGCGATCGTTTCAGAAAGACAAAACCCGTCAGCAACGAAGCCCAACCAATGTAAAGCATGGTTTCGTAGCCATTACTCCAGGGAGCATGCCCGGCAATGTACCAAAGCAAGGCCAATCCTGCAGTATAGGCTGCAAACACAACAGCAACCAGCCAGGTTCCTGCCCTCAATATTTTTTTCAGCTTTAGTTTTTCGTTGAAAATACCGAGCAGGTGAATAATTAGCAGCAGGAAGCCCACCACGCCACAGATTTTGGACAGCCATCCAAAAATATTCCAGTTGTTATAGCGGATTTCCCACTTTATTTTCGTCTGGCTTGGCATAATTTCGTTGCCATGGGTCTGCTGAAATTCTTTCAGGGCTGCGAGCTTTTGATCGGCCAACCCGAAGTTGCCTCGGCTGATGGCTTCGTTTACCGCCTGAAAATAACCGGTCAACAAACGTTCATCACGCCCTTCATTAGCCGGGTTTTTATAATATTCCTTCTCTCCCACCCATTTGTTATTCGCATCATTCTCCAGGGGAAATACCTTGAGAAAATCTCCCTGAAAAATCTGGTAACAAATATTCATACGCTCATCCACATTGATGATTTCCTTATCGTACTTATTGCGTTGAGTAGGTTGCTTTTGATAGGTGGCATCCACCAGTTGCTGCAGCTTGTAAACGCCGGTGTTCGGGTCCAGCATTTGGTTGAAAGTAACATATTCGTCCCGAAATCCCAGCTGCTTGCGCAGTTCGCTGTTATTGATCCGAATAATGGGTACATTTCTCCAGGCCGCAGGACGGGCGCTCATGCCTAAAAACACTTCTGAAGCGCTCAAGCCTTTAAAGGTATTTTTCTTATTCAACTTACGCATAACTTCGGAAGCCAGTGTATTCACCGGCTCTACGCGTCCCTTGGTATCCTGCACCAGCAAGGTTTCAAACCGCTTCAAATGATCCTTGTCAATTTTAACCAGGTTATCATTTTGAGCATTAACCACCGTGGGCAAGATGAATAAGGCTGCAGCAAACAGGCCGGCAAAGCTTTTCTTCTTCAACGCTTTTAAACGGGAGCTGGAACGCAAAAGCGACTGGAAACGACTTTTCTTATTAAAAAAGGTCGCAACCATTCCCAAGGTCATCAGAAAATAACCAATGTAAGTGACCATCGTTCCTAAATAATCGTAGCTCACCGAAAGAACCGTTCCCTTTTCGTCCGTATCATAGGAAGATTGGAAAAAACGATAACCATCGTAGTCCAGAATGTTGTTCATGAAAATCCGATAAGGCATTTCAAGCTGGTTGCGGCTATCAATAAGCGTTACTTCGCTGGCATACGAAGAAGGACTCATGCTTCCCGGATAGCGTTCAAGCTGAAAATCGCGCAGGTGGATTTTAAAGGGAAGCTCAATTAATTTGGGTCCGAACCCCACGTTTACATGCACATCTCCCAGGCGAGTTTGCGTGGTTTTTGCCTGCTCTCCCGAGTTTTTAAATACTGCTACTTGTTTTTGCTGATCAGCCAGTTTCAAGTTTACCATAATGGCATCGCTGGCTTGCTTGGCTGCCGCTCCGGTAACACGCGACAACACTTTGCGGGCAAATGGGTAATACCCTTTCATGGCAAAAATATAGCTGCCTAATTGGTACATGCCCTGCCCTTTCAGCGGGATTTCTTCTCCCGGAGCAACGGTTTGCTCCACGTTGCCAGTCATGGCAACCACATGAATGCTATCTTTTGCTTTCAGCAGAAGACCATCAGCCGAGCGCTTCAAATAAATGGACGCATTTGTGTTTTCGCCTTCAAAACTAACCCGAAAGTTATTTCGAGTAATTTCCTCGTTTAGCTCCAACACAACATCATCGCGCGAGGTATTCCGATTAACCAGGATAAAAGAGAGCATAGGCCGTCCTCCTTCATCTGCAACAATGTTTTCAACCGCTGAAGAAACATAGTCAAGTACCTCAATTTCCAATTCCTGGCTTCCAATTTCCAGCGATTTATCAAAATTGTTTCGGGTGTAAGGTGAAAACATCACCGACCAGTCTTCCTGGCTGTTTGCTTCAGCTGTGGAAGCTTCAAGTTGTATAAAAGTATTGGTGGATATCAGTTGATTCGAAGCCTGTCCTTCCCGAATATGCATCATGCCTTCGTAACTGTAAAAACGGGTAATACCCGCTCCAACCAGAATAACAAGAAAAGCCAGGTGAAAAAGCACCATGCTCCAACGTTTCAGCTGAAAAGCCTTGTAGTAGAACAAGCCGCCTACCAGGTTGAATGCTGTAAATGCCAACAAAATATTGAACCACCAAGCATTGTAAACTAAGATTTTTGCAGTTTGGGTGCCATAATCATTTTCGATAAATGTAGCATATGCAATGGCTACCCCAAATATAACGACCAGGCAAGAGCTGGTTAACATGGAAAACAACGCAGACTTTAGTTTTTTCATTCTTCACAAGCTTAAGTAGTAACTTACTAGTTCATCTTTCCTCTTAACAAAAAATTACTCCAACCTCATGTAAGGCTGAAGTAATTACGATCTTTTTCAAATTCTATTTTACTTCAACGATCCAGCTCCAAAATAATCAAATATTCTGATCAATACAAACTAAAATGACAATCGGAACAGAATGTTGTACGCCACTTTTCATTGATATCAACCGGATGTTCAAATTCCAACGGACTGGCAGATGTTCCATAAACAAGTTGGTCGGCAGTTCCCTGGGCCAGAATATCATGACACAGGTTACAATCGCGCGAAATAACATCGCCCTGCGTTGTTTCATG
Source organism: uncultured Sunxiuqinia sp. (assembly GCF_947495665.1). Lineage (GTDB taxonomy): Bacteria > Bacteroidota > Bacteroidia > Bacteroidales > Prolixibacteraceae > Sunxiuqinia > Sunxiuqinia rutila. The sequence goes on along the minus strand of NZ_CANLZV010000001.1, from coordinate 611,167 downwards.
ACGATCGTTGTGACAACGATAACACCCCGTTGTTTCAAGGTGCCCCAGATGGTTTGGATACACCGTCCAGTTTACCTTCATCACCGGAAATATATTCTTCTGATAACCTGTTTTAATTGCCTGAATTGCCTGATCGTATAGCGCTTTCTGATCAGTCATGACTTCCGGATACATAATTTCGTAATACTCCTTGGCATAAGCGTCAATCGCATTCATGGCACTGTCCACCGTTGGATATTCCGAACTCAGAGCATCCATCGCCACAAGCTTAATGTCTGGCAGCTCCCTGGAAATTTCACCGGCAGTAATGTAATCATCGATAAAGTTGGCAGGAGACAAATAGTTGTGCGAAGGACGGTTATGACAATCGATACAATCCATGGTCCGTAATTCCACTGTTTCCAACTCCGAGTCTGACATTGCCACCGTTTCATCCCGGTAAACTTTAACTTCACCAGTTTTCAGGTTGGTATAGCGAACCCAGGGAATGGTATCACGTCCTTCGTCCACCGCCCGATATTCAATTTTAATATCGGGATTGATGTGCCAGTGAATGCCTTCCTGAAGGCCTTGTGCGCTGTAAGTAGCACTGGTTTTCATCATCAGGTGAATGTCCCACTCCGTGGTGCTTCCATCGGCCAGGTACGACTTTTTGGTGTTGATCTTGCGGGCATAAAATTTCTCTGTCCAGTGACATTCTTCGCAAGTTTCGCGCGCCGGCCGCAGACTATGAATCGGAGTTTCGATTGGTCTGGGGTATTTGTTAAACAGCACCGAATACACCTGGTACAAACCCGACATTTTACTTTTCACATACCAACCGGCCCCCGAACCGACATGGCACTCCACACAACCTACCCGTTCGTGAGCCGATTCCTGATAAGCAGTATACTCTGGCTCCATAACCTGGTGACACAATTTTCCACAGAATTCATCCGACTCGGTTAGGTGAAAGGCTTCATAACTTCCGATAGCTGACAAGATCAGAAAACAGATTGTACCAGCCACGAAGATGATGGAAGCATTACGCACCGAAGTCTGGTTGAAATCAATAATCGGCCAATCCTTTACATGAGCTTCGTCCGGGTGCTTTTTTAAGCGATTTTTCTCTTTGAGAACCCCAATTGGAATTAAAATTAAGCCCACAACCAGCACCATGGGCAAAGCGATGTAGATAAAAATGCCCAGGTAGGAACTGCCAATGTCAAAGATGGCTGAGATTATAAATAAGAACAGAATGATGAGTAAGCTTATCAGTGCAATTGACGCTCCAATAACCGAAGTTAAATTCCTGACGGACTGTGGTAATTTCATGGAGATTGTTTTAAAAGTGAATGCAAATCCTTTTACAAATATCCAGACGCCTTAGGATCTGTTATAACCCTGAGCGACCTTATACCAAATCAAAATCCCATTATCAAAAAACGCGTTTCCGGCAGGCTACTTCTCCTTCTTTTTGTCCTTTTCTGTTGGATGAACATCATGATATCCATTGATGATGCTTCGGAAGTTATCCAGCGGATTTTTTCCAATGGAAGCCACATACAAGTGAATGATCAGAAATATAGAAATTAAAAACCCAACAGAACCGTGCAAAACAGCGGTCAGAAAAATCCCACTAACCGAGTACACCTGTTCAATTATTAATTCAGGAAAAAGCAAAGCAATTCCGGTAACAATTGCCAAGGGAACAAAGCAATACATCACAAAGATGTAGGCATACTTTTGCAAGGGATTAAACTTTCTTTTTTCAGAAATCGGAAACGGACTTTCTTCGCCTTTAAACAAGCCTGAAATGTAATAATTCATTTGTTTGGTCAATCGCTTAACCAAGCCTTTGGGCTTTATTTTATAGTATTTTTTGTTCGGGGTAACCAAGTTCCCAATAAAAAATACGAAGTAGCTTAGCGTTACAATTACCCCTACGATATTGTGCATTTGAACGGCCAATCCAAAGTCCATCGGAAGCATGCTTAGTTCGGAATACTGCAAGCGAATTCCGGTTAAAATCAATAGAATAATCCCCAAAGCATTAACGCCATGCCAGATTCTAAGCCAAAGCGGGTAAAGGTATATTTTGTTATTCTCAGCAGTCATAATTACTTACTTTTTTTAACGATTCTGAAAATCCAGTGAATAGCGATTCCGAGTACAGCCAATCCAAAGATAATGAAGCTTAACAGTTTCAGCAACGGATTCTGGTTGGCACCAATCACATAGGCTTCATTGGTAAGAATGGCACCAATTTTTCCTTCTTCGGAACGCGCCTGCAGATTTTCATATTTATACAACGATGCTTTCAACATAGAGTTCGATGAATGACAGTCATTGCAGTTTCTCAAAGCTTCTTCTTTGGGTAAAATATTATGCGACACCAAGAATGAGTCAACAACCACGGTATGACATTCGATGCATCGAACATTTTCGAAATGCAGCTTTTGGTTTGGCAACCAATCGTGTACCTGGCTCAGCTGTGGATTTTCGCCTGATGATACGGTCTGGTATTTCAACACATCATCATGGCACGACAAACACATGTTGTTATTATAAGAAACAATTTCAGACACCTGATTGCTTGTTCGTGCGGTAGCACGGTAGTAATGCTGATTATGACATTTGGAACAGGTAAAGCTCTCGCCGCTTTGCTGGAAGTGTACACTTTTGTGAAACTCTTCTTCAATTTTATCAAACTGATAATCGGCATAGGTCTCATCGCCACCATGACAGTCGAGGCATGTGGCCAGCGGTTCCAGTTTGAGTTCGGCGTTGTGTGGATAAGTTTCGTAATCGGGCGAATGGCAATCCGTGCAGCTAAATCCGCCATGAACACCTGCCACCATCAGTGTAGAGTCTAAAATATAGAAAGGATTCATCATCCTTTTAGTTTCTACCTCTAACCAATCGTTATAAAAAGAGTAGGTTTGCTTGGCATGACAACTTAAACAATGACTATTTTCGGCGGGCATTTCCTTACCCTGCCCACTGGATACGATCCCAACTGAAAGAAATGCGGTGAGTAAAATACTCCTGATTAAAATTGACATTTTAGTGAAGTTTAAAAGCCGGAAGTCGCTACCTCCGGCTTATCTGGTTCTTACTTCTTCATTGCTTTAATGTAGTTAACCAATGCCCAGCGATCTTCCTCTTCCGGGATTTTGCTTTCGTAATTAGGCATTTCGTCCCGTCCAATGATAGACTGGAAATAAACAACGCCATCGGCCTCTTCTTTGAACTTCTCTGAAGTGAATGACAAGATCTCTGTTTTCATGCTAGCAGCCTTTGGTCCGTCACCTTCGCCATTGTTTCCATGGCAGGAACGACAGTGCTTGATGTAGAGAATCTTTCCTACGCGCTCCAGTGATTCATCTCCGACATAAGGATTTTCCATTTTCTGATATTTTTCTGGAATATCCCAGGGAGCAGGTTTTACTTTATCTTGAACGGTTACAAACGACAGTAAAATTCCGCCGACAAATACGATGACAAAAAATGTCAATAGGTTTCTGTACTTTTTCATATCTCTCAATTTTAAAATGTCAATTAAAAACTCCATAACCGGGTAATTGTAAACCCTATAGCAAAGTTATCAAAATCAATGCCATTATAATTGTTAATCATCATGTCTTGCAACAACATGGCCTGAGAATTACCCATATAAATTTGGAAAGCATGCGTACTTGTTGACACTTCATAACCGAATGACAGGTTTGGCTCCGGATGATAAGGTCCATCCCACCCCGGCGTGTTCTCCGCATTCCAGCCCGGATTTTGTTCTGAGAGATCATCAATTTGCAGAGGAGCATCAAAGTTAAAGATGATAGCTCCCTGGGGACTTACTTTCAAACGACCGTTAAAGTGTAGTCCAACCCGGTCGTGATCCTGCCACTGGGGAACAAAGTTTGCATGCGAAAAGCTTACTGCACCTTGCACCGACAAAGCATTGGTCACTTTACGTCCAATAATTAACTCAGCAAAGTAAGACATGCGAGACTTCAAATTAAAGCGGGACCTGGCATAAGGCATGTCGTAATTATAAAGCTCAAGATCGTCACGATCCATCCCGTCAATAGCGGTATTGGCAAAGACTGTGACAAAAACGGGCACTTTATTTTTACGCGTTTGCTCCAGAATGGTCCACTTAATGTTGAAGTCGTTATACATGTTCCTGCGCGAGATTCCCCAACCGATTTGCACATTGTTTGCAACAACGTAGTTCAATCCTAACCGGATGTTACCAGCAGGCGCATAAATCCCCCATAAATCGGAGCTGCCATTGTCGATGCTACCAAATTTATGCTGAATGACCATTTCCAGGGTTTTCACGGTTGGCACCATCGAAGTTTGCTGGTCAATTAACATTCCGCTTTCCCAGGCAAACCGTACCGGTTTATCCTTCTCTTTAACTTCAGTCGTTTCTTCCTGAGCAAACAAATTAGTGCAAACAAACAGACCTAAAAGGATATATAATATTTTACTCTTCATAGTATGATTTCTTTTGATTTTCACTAATTATTCATCGCTCCCTGCTGAATCCAAACCAAAACGAACTGGGCCTGGGCTGCTGTATATTGCCGGTGCCCGTGCGTTGATGCTCCGGGAGCCACATAGGAATAAATCAAGCTTGATTCGGGGTTAGCGGTATCAATGTATTTAGCCGTATTAATGCTCTGATAGGCTTTGTCTGCAGTTAAATCAGGAGCTTGCCCTCCGGCTTGATGACATTCAGCACAACGTGAAGTAAAAATGGGGAGAATGACTTCAGAAAAACTTACATCTTCATCGACGGGAATATCGGGAAGCTCTTCCTGAGCAATAAAATCATACTCACATGCGCTAATTGCTAAGCCAAGAACTGCAATAATCAGGAATAATTTAATTTTTTTCATTTTGCGTGGTGTTTAGCTTATCTCGATAAGAAAAAAGCTTCTGTTTGGAGAAGAAGCTTTTTTCTTTAAATGGAGTATTTTTTAATTAACAGCTTCTGCTTCTAATGCTTCGATGGAGTTATTCAACAAAGCTCTCACATATTTAGGGTTGTGCACGCCTAAACTACGATCTTCGTCCAAGCCAGCCCAGTTAAAGAATGCACGGGCTCTCACCATTGAGTGTTCTCCAACTACCGGATGATAACCTGTTGCATCATCACCTGCCACAACGCCAGCGGCAATTAACAAGTCTCTTAATTCAACCAATTTATCTTGAATATCTGTTTGAATACCACCGTAATTGAAATCAGTCGCATCTGCATCATGACATTCATTACAAGCATTCACACTCGGATTCCAGGAGTGACCTCCCTGTCCGTCCACAAAATCACCCATATGACATCCAACACAAGAAGCCTGAGCTAAGTGTAAGTTAGAACCTGCTGTTGGGTATTCTGTTGACCCTTCAATTTCGGCAAAACCAACACCAGCAACAACATTGGCCTGAGCTCCGTGGTGCGGTCCATAATGAGTATTTGTAATTCTGTAGGTATCACCTGGTTTATCAATCGCAGGTTCTGCACGACGAGACTGGTGACAGTTTGCACATAAATTACTATTGCCCATCAAATCCATTGTTACAGTTTCATCGAAGATCGGATTAACAGGATCACTCAAACGAAGGGCATAATCTCCGGACTCGAATGAATTATGCAAACCATGACAAGTCCCACATTCCCATGCATTAGGACTGGTAATGGCTCCAAAAACCTCACCGAACTCAGCAAACTGAACAAAACCTTCATGCGAATGACATTGAGCACAATCGGCTCTGGCACCTGCATAAGCAACTGCATTTACTCCACTTTTGTGGACTGACATTGCAAATTGCCCTTGAATTGCTTCAATATTCTCTCCGCCGTGGCAAACCAGGCAGGTTACATGTCCATCAGCACCATCAGCACCATCAAGACCGTCTTCACCATCTACCCCAGGAAGTCCCTGAGGTCCTTCTTTAACACACGCTGGAATAAGTAATAATACGAGCGAGGCAACAAACAATAACTTGGTTATTTCTCTAAGTTTCATACGCTTAAAATTTAGTACATTCATGTAATTTGGAATTCCTTCCAACTCTTTAGTTTGATTATAAAAGTATAACCGAAAGCACTAAGTTCTAAAGCCTAAGCAGTGATATATTTCGAGGGAAAAGTTGACATATGTCAATTAGCCGTTTTTGCTGATTTTTATCAGCTCCGGCTCATTCAGAATCTCAATTTCATTACGTCGCTGCAAGATGATTCCTGAGACCTCTAATTCTTTCATGTTCCGAATAAAGCTCTCTTTTGTCATCCCCGACATTTCAGCAAATTCCTGCTTACTCAGCTTATACTGAAAAGGATTTGCTTTATAAATTTCATTCTTCAGGTAAAGGAGGGTGTCTGCCACGCGACCGGGCATGTATTTCTGAGTTAAACCAATCAAAGTATTCAACATCTGAATACTTTGCTTATTATTATATTTCAGAAGCTCATAAGCAAAGCGACTATTGCGGGCAAGCAGCGTATTTAACCGACTGGAGTCAATAAAACAACATTCAACCGTTGTTAACGCGGTAACCGTAAAGTGCCGGATATCATCACTAATTACTCCTCCGGCTGTCACCAGATTATGGGTAGAAATCAGGCGCATGATGACATTTTTTCCCGTACTTCCTTCAGCAACCACCTTAGCTAAACCTTTTTTCATGCATACGAAGTGTGTGGTCGATGTATTTTGCTTAATAATGGTTTCACCTGGATTAAAGACTACATTTCGCCGACTTGTCATCAGGTAATCCATATCCTCCTTTGACAGGCATTCGAAGATACTGGACTCTGCCTCAGGCAAACAATTCAAGCAGCAGGTTAATCCACAATTTACACAATCATTTATTTCCGCTTCTTTAAACATCCGGTTTTAAGTCTGTAGTTAGAGTTAAATCACATGCTGGTATAAATATATATATTAATATTCGCATGCTTCAATAAATCATATCCTATTTTAGGGCTAGGATAAACGCTGTTTTTTTTCAATATTTTAATATACTGATAATACGCGAATTAAGAAACCGGATTTTCCCAAAAAATGTTGTACAATATTCCTTTTAAGCAGCATTTAACCACAGAACATGCTCTGGAACATAGGAATGCGCCCTGAAACCCCGGATGGAGCCATCGTGATCTCTTCAATTCACAAAACACATCCGGGCAACTAGCCAAAAACCTTTTAGTTGGTTACAAAATCCAATACGCTGCTCCCTCCCGGCAGTTTAGCTCCCTTATACAACTCAGTATATCCGCAGGCAGTGCAAGAAACTGCGGTGAATCGTCTGTTTTGGATATTAAAATACTTGGTAAACCCGGATCCGGTTGTTCGAATTTCATCAACTTCGGGCTTTTTCCCTCCGCATTTGGGGCAAACATAAACTTTTCTCATACAGATATTCTTATCCCTGTTTCATGTTAAACAAATTCTATAAAAAGCAGCCATCCGGAACTGACCAGATGCTGCTACTCGTCTTTTGATTCCTTTCCAGGCTTTCGGCCTGCCTCTTTCAAAGCTTTATTTATCAACCATTCCAGCTGACCATTAATACTCCGAAAATCATCCGCTGCCCAGCGTTCCAGCGCAGCATAATCTTTCGGATCTAAACGCAATACAAATGATTTCTTCTTTCCCTTGCTCATCCTATCCTTCTGTATAATTAAAAATCGACCAATTTTTAGGCCAAGCTATCAGCTGGGGACGGCTCCAACCAACAGCATGGTCCAGGTAAACATGCATTGCATACAACTGAAATGCATTAGAATAAAGAGTGCTTACTGACTTCAGGTTCTTTTTCGTCACAAAATTTTCATTTAATAAATAGAGCCTGTATTAACCACGGGAGTAGCCTCTTTGTCTCCACAAAGAACAACCATCAAGTTACTGACCATGGTCGCCTTTTTGTCTTCATCAAGCTCTACAATTCCTTTCTCGCCTAATTCGTCCAAAGCCATTTCGACCATACCAACGGCTCCTTCCACGATTTTAAATCGTGCAGCAACAATAGCGGTTGCCTGTTGGCGCTTCAACATGGCCTGGGCAATCTCCTGCGCATAAGCCAGGTAATTAATCCGGGCCTCCATCACTTCAATTCCAGCAATTGCCAGTCGTTCTGTTACTTCTTTTTCTAATTCCTCATTCACTTCTTCGCCTCCGCTTCGAAGCGTAATTTCAGCCTCATGATCTTCAAAATTATCATATGGATAAAGACCGGCCAGCTTACGGATCGCTGCTTCCGTTTGAATCGTTACAAAATGTTCAAAATCGTTCACATCGAAAGCCGCCTTAAATGTGTTTTTTACCCGCCAAACCAGCACCACACCAATCCGAATGGGATTTCCAATTTTATCATTGACCTTAATTGGCTCACTATCCAGGTTACGAGCCCGCAGTGAAATCTTCTTCTTCGTAAAAAAAGGATTGACCCAGCAAAAACCATTCTTTTTCACAGTCCCTCGGTAATCGCCAAACAACACCAAAACAACACTCTCGTTCGGATTAACAACTGTAAAGCCAACGGCCAGAAAAATAAAAACCACGATTAAAGCAACGGCAGGAAGAGCCATTCCCAGAGTAAAACCAAGAACAATGAGCACAATTAGTACAAATTCAACAAGAACAAAAACATAACCAGATAGCGCATGATGATTTCTTTCCATAGCTTGAAGATTAGATTGATATTAATATGATATCACTAAGCTACCAAAAAAAAGCATCTTTGTCAAGATGCTTTACAACCACTTTTTCACTTTGATTAGTTCTTAATAAGCTCGATGCTTGCGGTTAAACGCGAATTCAAAACATCGTATGACCGGGAAAAATTCAAAATTGCCTCAACTGACTTTTCTGATGGCGTAAACGAACGCTCCTTTCCCTGTTGATGTTCATTTTCTCCCATCAAGTCATTTGTTTCAATTTCCTGAGGTCCACACCGATCAATCGCAAAATCATGAATAAAATAAACTAAGGTAAAATTCTTCTTCATAGGCATTTTCGTTTCATTTTAAGATTCAAATAGAAAACGCCAACCCTTAACAATTATTGTCTACCCTATCCCTAAATTTTTGTCAAACTCAGCTTATTCTTCTCAATCAATTTTCGCAGGTTGATCAGCGCATAGCGCATGCGCCCCAAGGCAGTATTAATACTCACATCTGTTTGTTTTGAAATTTCCTTAAAGCTCAAGCCCATGTAATGTCGCATCACAATAACCTGCCGTTGATCTTCCGGAAGCAGTTCAACCAACTTCCGCACATCTTCAGTTATTTGCTCATACACCAGCTTATCTTCAATATTTTCGTCGGAGTACCTTTGCGAATTGAAGAGGTCAATTTCGGTATCATCATTCGACGTTGTATTCAGCAACTTTTCCTTCCTGAAATGGTCAATGATGAGGTTATGGGCAATCCGGAGAACCCAAGAAACAAACTTCCCATTCTCGGTATATTTCCCTGTTTTTAACGAACGGATTACCTTGATAAAGGTATCCTGAAAAATGTCTTCTGCGAGTTGATGATTTTTGACAATTAAAACAATGTAGGTAAAAACCCTGTTTTTATGTCTTTTGACGAGCTCTTCAAGAGCCAACTGATCACCATTTATAAAATTCTGAACGAGTTGATTTTCGTTCAATGTATCTGTATCGAACATTACTTTCAATTTATATTATACTGATAAACAAAAGTAAAATTCTTCTATAGGCGATCTATTTTAGGTGTGAGTAAAACAATTTCTTAATTTTGCACGAGGTAAAAATGCTGGTTTTTTGCTAAAAAAACAAATTTATTACCGCCTAAATAGAGATACGTCGATGGCAAAGAATAAAATAACAACTCAGGAAATACATATCAAAGGGGCTCGGGTTCACAACCTTCAAAACGTTGAAATCAAAATACCCAGAAACAAACTTATGGTTATTACCGGACTCTCAGGCTCCGGAAAATCATCGCTGGCATTCGACACGCTTTATGCGGAAGGGCAACGACGGTATGTAGAAAGCCTGTCTTCATATGCCCGGCAGTTTCTTGGCCGAATCAACAAACCAGAGGTTGACTTCATCAAAGGAATTCCTCCGGCCATCGCCATCGAACAAAAGGTAAACACCCGAAATCCACGTTCTACAGTAGGAACATCAACCGAAATTTATGATTACCTAAAGCTGTTATTTGCCCGCATTGGCAAGACCTATTCCCCCATTTCCGGCCAGGAAGTTAAGCGTCACCGGGTAACCGATGTGGTCAACTATATTTGTACTCACCCAACCGACACCCGCGTACTGATATGCTCACCACTGACAACCAAAAACGGACGTACAGTGCAAGAAGAAGCTGAACTTTTACTGCAACAAGGGTTTTCAAGAATTGAAACTCCCGAAGGAATTAAGCGAATCGATCAATTAATAGCCGACCAGAAAGCAGATTTCTGCTCGGGGCAGTGCAACATTGTTATAGACAGGTTACAAGCCTCCCAGGACGAAGACAATGTAAGCCGCATGGCTGATTCAGTGGAGACGGCCTTTTTTGAAGGCCGTGGAACCGCAATTGTTAAAACCTATGAGGGAGACCAACCAACGGAACACGTGTTTTCCAATTTGTTTGAAGCCGATGGTCTTGAATTTGAAGAACCCTCCGAGCACCTGTTCAGCTTTAACAATCCCGTAGGCGCTTGTCCCACCTGTGAGGGCTATGGCAAGGTTATCGGAATTGACGAAGATCTGGTCATTCCGGACAAATCGCTTTCCATCTATCAGGATGCCGTGGCCTGCTGGAAAGGCGAAAGTATGCAAAAATGGAAATATGAACTCATTCAGCATGCAGCCTCATTCAATTTTCCGATACACAAACCTTATTACGAACTGAACGAGGAACAGCGGGAATTACTTTGGACCGGCAACAGTTACTTTGAAGGGTTAAACGCCTTCTTTAAAATGCTGGAATCGAAAAGCTACAAAATTCAGTATCGCGTTATGCTTTCGCGCTACCGTGGAAAGACGAACTGCACCGACTGCCGCGGAACGCGATTAAAAAAGGAAGCCGGCTATGTCAAAGTCGGAGGGTATTCTATTCAGGATTTGGTTTTGTTGCCTGTTAATGAATTGAAAATATTCTTCAAAGAATTGGACATTAACGAGCACGAGACGCAAGTTGCCAAACGCATTCTGATCGAAATCAGTAATCGTCTGAATTTTCTGGATGATGTCGGTTTGGGTTATCTTACCCTCAACCGCCTGTCAAGCACGCTTTCCGGCGGCGAATCGCAGCGGATCAACCTGGCCACTTCGCTGGGATCAAGCTTGGTCGGCTCGCTTTATATTTTAGATGAACCCAGTATCGGGCTTCATCCGAAAGACACCGAGCGCTTAATCAACGTTTTACGAAAACTGCAGAAAATTGGCAATACCGTTTTGGTGGTTGAGCACGATGAGGAAATCATTCGTGCTGCCGATGAAATTATCGACATCGGCCCCAAAGCCGGTATACATGGTGGCCAGTTGGTGTTTCAGGGCAATCATAAACAGCTGCTGCAAGCCCAAAACAGCCTGACCGCCGACTACCTGAATGGCACTAAAAAGATTGAAATTCCCGAGCGACGTCGGAAATGGAACAATTTCATCGAAATAAAAGGAGCACGCGAAAACAACCTGAAAAACGTCTCCGTTAAGTTCCCACTCAACACCATGACGGTGGTTACCGGTGTCAGCGGTTCCGGCAAATCCACCTTAGTCAGCCGCATCCTGTACCCGGCAGTGGCCAAAATTTTTGGAGGCTATGGCGAAAAAACCGGGCAACACGACACGGTCAAAGGGGATTTCAACCGTTTAACGTCGGTTGAGTTTGTCGATCAAAATCCCATTGGGAAATCATCACGGTCTAATCCGGTCACCTACCTGAAGGCCTATGATGAAATACGAAAACTGTTTGCCGAACAACAAGCCTCGAAATACCAGGGATTCAAACCCTCCCATTTTTCATTCAATGTTGATGGCGGTCGCTGCGAAGAATGCCAGGGCGAGGGAGAAATCAAAGTTGAAATGCAATTCATGGCCGACATTCACTTGCAATGCGAGAGCTGTCATGGCAAGCGTTTCAAAGACGAGATACTGGAAGTGCAACTTCACGGCAAAAACATCCACGACATCCTGGAAATGACCGTCAACCAATCCATTGAGTTTTTCAGCAGTTTCAAAGGAAGTTTTGAGAAAAAGATTGCCAAAAAGCTTCAACCTTTACAGGATGTTGGCTTGGGTTATGTGAAGCTTGGACAAAGCTCCTCAACCTTGTCGGGCGGAGAAAGCCAGCGGGTAAAACTGGCCGCCTTTCTATCAAAAGAGAAGGACTCCCCTGCCCTGTTTATTTTCGATGAGCCAACCACCGGCCTTCACTTTCACGACATCAAAAAGCTGATGGACTCCTTTAACGCGCTTATTTCGCGAGGACACAGTATCATCATCATTGAACACAATCTGGAGATTATTAAATCAGCCGATTGGATCATTGATTTAGGGCCTGAAGGAGGTAAAAATGGTGGTCATATTTTATTTGAAGGAACACCGGAAGATTTGATAAAAAACTCAGACTCATATACCGCCAAGGCTCTGGCTGAAAAAATGAGCTAGTACGAAGTCTTTCTATTCTGGGGTTTTTCTTTCAAGCCAGATAAAAATCCGTATCTTTACAGGCGACAAAAGAGTGAAATACGGGAACTTGCCAAGGGATTTAAAGATCAGAAGATCACCCCTTAAATTGCAAACTCCCCAAAAAAAATCCAATGAATTTGAATAGGCATACTTTTAGTATTCCGGTCATGGGGCTGGGATACACCATAGACACCCCCGTTCGGGTGGCACACTTGGGAATATCATCCGTTATTTCCATCGTTGATGATATTCTGATTGAAAAGATGCGCGAACTCTATAGCAAGAAGTTCGACCTTCCATACCAAACCATCACCTCCAAGGTAGAAGACTTTCGGGCTAAACGCATTGCCGCTTACCTGAACCTGGTTGACAAGTTGGTAAACGAAAAAATCGACGATCTTGTGGAGAACTTTCATAAGAAGGAAAATGAAATTGAGAAATACTTCGAATTACTTCCAAACTCCACACAAATTCGCGAAAAGTTTAACCACTTGCTTGAAAACACAAGTCTACAGGATGTGAAAAACTGGTTGCGTAACAACTTAAAGCCCGGGAGCATTGATGTGAACATCATGACCAAGCTGGATAAGGCAAACTACAAAGACAACGAGCAGCTGCCCATCGAATACAATGATGCTCACGCAGCTTTGCGTGGCTTTGCCACCAGTAACCTGAGTTCATCCATCGTACTTTCGGCCGGAATGAACCCAAGGCTATACAGCTACCTGGAAAACTTCAGCGATTTCTATCCGGACGAACAAGGACAGCTTCGCAAAAAAATCACACTGAAAGTCAGCGATTTTCGTTCAGCCATGGTTCAAGGCCGCTTCCTTGCTAAAAAAGGAATCTGGATTTCAGAATACCGTATCGAGTCAGGTTTGAACTGCGGAGGACACGCCTTTGCTACCCAAGGCTATTTGCTTGGGCCAATCATGCAGGAATTTAAAGACAAACGCCAGGAACTGATCGACTCAACGTTCAGTGTTTACCAATCCGGCTTGAAAGACAAAGGACTTAAAGAGCTGGATCAGGCTCCCGAAGTAAAAATTACAGCGCAAGGTGGTGTTGGAACCCATGAAGAACATCAACTGTTGCTGGATGAATACCAACTGGACAGCGTTGGCTGGGGAAGCCCTTTCATGCTGGTTCCTGAGGCCTGTAATATTGATGAGAAAAGCCTCGAGCTCTTAAAAAATGCCGGCGAAGAAGACATGTATCTGAGCAACGCCTCCCCACTGGGAGTGCATTTCAACAACGTTCGGGGAGCCAGCCAGCAGGAAGCCATTCAGAACTACCTGAAAGAAGGAAAACCCGGTTTTCCATGCACCAAAAAATACTTGGTCTTCAACACGGAATATACCGATAAACCAATTTGTACGGCATCGAAGCAATACCTGCGCAAAAAGCTCAAGGAAGTGGACGAGTCCGATCTGACAGCTGAGCGAAAACAAGCTCAAAAAGCAAAACTTACGGAAAAAGAATGCCTTTGCGAGGGACTGACCAATTCAACCTACTTGGCCAATGGTCTTCCTACCGACAGCAAACGCAACGGCGTAAGTATTTGCCCCGGACCAAACATTGCATATTTCAAACAAGTTGTTTCACTAAAGGAAATGGTTGATCACATCTATGGCCGCATCAACCTGCTCAAAGACATCAAGCGTCCCAACCTGTTTGTAAAAGAACTCAAAATGTATGTCGAGTATCTTGAAAACAATTTGAAAGAGGCTCGTGAAGAACAGGATGACAAACAATTGGTTTACCTGCGAAAATTTCAGTCGAACCTGAAAGACGGAATCAGCTATTACCAGCAGTTTTTCAAAAAGTATGAAGCTAAACTTCAGGAAATGAAGAAAGATGTTTTCAGCGAACTGGAAGCCTTCACTAAAAAACTGGATCAGATAAGTATTTAAACTATCTGAGTTAACTTAATGAAATCCGGGTATGTTGAAGTCAGCTTCAGATACCCGGATTTTTTTATCTCTACCGACTTGTTTATCCCCAAATAAAAGGAGTCAGTCAACTTACCTGTCAGCTAGAACCAGAAGTATAAAAACCTTAATCAAGCTTTTTCCACTCCCGTGAAATAAAGTAAGCTACAATCAATGCCGAGCAGGTATCCGAAATTGGCATTGAAATCCAGATACCATTCAACTGCAGAAAATTAGGAAGCACAAACAACAGGGGAATCAACACAATAACTTGCCTCAACAAAGTTAACAAGGTGGCGATATTGGCTTTTCCAATCGATTGAAAGAAGTTACCGGCCACCACTTGGAAACCCACAATTGGAAGCGCAATCAGCGACAATCGCAATCCTTGCTTCCCCAACTCCAGCAATTGCGGATCAGACGAGTTAAACAAGCCCACGATAAGCTCCGGTATCGCTTGCACCAACATAAAAGCAGCAATGGAAATAAGGGTCGAGGCAATCATGGCCAATCGCAAGGTTTCTTTTACCCGGCTTCCGGAATTCGCACCATAGTTAAACCCAATGATTGGTTGCGTAGCCATATTAATAGCTACAATAGACATCACAATCAGGGTCACCACCGAGTTGATAATACCCATGGCACCAACAGCCAAATCACCTCCAAACCGAATCAGTTTCGTATTAATCAGCGCCTGCACAGCAGAATTGGCCGTCTGCATAAAGAAGGGCGCCATTCCTATGGATAAAATTTCTTTAATAATAGGGAGCTCCAGGCGGAAGTACTGTGGTCGTAACTTGACAATTGATCGACCACTCTTAAAATGAGCAAGCACCCAAGCGCTCAAAACGATCATGGAAATAACCGTTGCATAAGCCGCTCCTTTCACCCCCATGTCAAACCAGAAAATAAAAATCGGGTCCAGAATCAAATTAATGCCTGCACTTAAAAGCATGGAGTACATGGCAATTTTCGCATTTCCTTCGCTTCGGATAACATTATTCAGCGAGAAGCCCACAACCTGAAAAACGACTCCCAGCAGAATAATATTGAGATAATCATTCGCATACTCAATCGTTTCCGGTGTAGCTCCAAAAAGTTTCAACATCGGAATCTTAATTGCAAAGCCAATAAGCATGATCAATCCGGAAACGAGGATCATCATGGTAAAGCTGTTGCCCAAAACCCGTTCGGCCCGATCCATATCCCGGCGCCCCATATTGATTGACACCAATACCCCGGCACCAATACCAATTAGCATTCCAAAAGCCATGACAATCAACATAACCGGGAAGATGACAGAGACTGCACTTAAAGCCACAGCACTCACCCCCTGACCAATAAAAACCCGGTCAACAATGTTGTACAGAGCATTTACAAACACCCCGATAAACGCAGGAATAAAGTATTTCACCATCAAGCGAGGTATACTTCCCTCACCCAACTCGCTTGTTTTGTCCATTTCAAAAAAATTGGTGCAAAGGTACTCATTCAAATCAACAAATCAGACACCCTCCAATTCTCATTATTGCTGCGGAAATATTAAATTTGCAGCTTAAAGTTAACCGTCATGAAAACAGAAACATCCAAAAAGATTAGTGCTCAAATCATTGAACAGCTAAACTCAACCAATGTAAATACCTCCATCCAGGCAATCTCAAACTTAAAGGAGAACGGCAATGTCAACTACATTCCGGCTTTGGTGGAATTGCTCCATACCACCCAACATCCGGAAGTAAAGGCACAGTTGCGTGTGCTTTTTTCAGAAATCAAACAAACAGAAGCAGTTCCATTTCTGATCGAAGCCATTGAAAACAAAAAGTACAACAACGAACTGCAACCGTTAGTTTCGGCCTGCTGGGAAAACGGCTTGGACTTTAGCATGCACTTGTCGCTGTTTATCAACCTGGTGATTGAACACGAGCTGATGGTCGCATTTGAAGCCTACACGGTGATAACCAATATGTCGGGGAAAATCTCGAAAGAAATCCTTGAAAAAGAAAGTGCCCGATTAAAAGATGCCTTCTTTCAGGCAGATGACCAAAAGAAAGAATTGATCCACGATTTGCTCCACTTTCTCCCTGACTTTGAGCGAGGAATTGAGCCCCAAGCTTATTAGATCGTTCTCCAAAAAAGGAAGCCTTTTTGAATTTGGCTTTCCTTTCCGCCACGCCTTTTATGCTCGTCAAAGAATGAGCAAAACAAGTCAACACACAATTCTCCGGATAAGGAAGGTTGCAAGGCCTTCCACTTTTTCTTAATTTATACAGCATCTTTAATCGGTCATTTCTAACACAAAGAACCATGACGACAATCCGATTCCTACTGGTCTGCCTGGTTTTTATCACCTTCAAACGACCTACATTGGCGCAGGATTTTAGTGCGGTTCAATATTACTCAACCCCCATTCTGCTCAATCCCTCCTATGCCGGACAAACCGGAGGAGACCGGCTTTTGGCTTCGGTGTACACTTCGCTTCGGCAAAATGCCAAGTCCTATCAGAAATTTATCAGTCACGATTTTTTCCTGAAGAAGAAAAGTCTGGGACTGGGTTTTATCACCGGTATCCGGCGCAATCATCAAAAGCAAGACTATATTCCATTTCTGGAGCTTTCTGCAGCAAAGTTTATCACTCTAAATCGTCGCCGGTATTTTACTCCTTCTTTAACCTTAGGGGTTCATCAGGCTTTTAGAGATCCGGAGCAATATTTGGCCGATCACATGACCAATTCGAATCCTTCACCTGAAGATGGTTCGCTGCACGGAAGTAGTTTTTTTCGCACCACCGAGCTGGGTGCCGGTGCAGGTCTCTTACTTTCCAACTACCATGGTTCTGTAGGCGTGGCGAGCAAAATCAGACGATCGTATAAGAAAAACCCAAGCACCGACTCGTACAATGAACTCGATTGGCATATCCTGTTTCATGCCGAAAAAATTTTCACTTGGTACCAGCGAGGTCTGCTCAGCCGTCGTTACCTGATTCGCCCCAGGGCAGTTTTACACTACGGAAATGAATTCACGCAACTGTTTGCGGAGGTCACCGTCCAACGCAAGCAATTGGAATCCGGCATTGGGTTTTTGCCAAATTTCGACACGTCGCAAAGTCGTTTTTCCCTCCACCTCGGCTATGACTTTAAGGTTTTAAAAGTAAGCTACCTGGGTTCGCTTCTGAAAACGCCCCAGGGAATTCAGGATCCAATGCACAACATCAGCCTGCAGGTTATTTTGCCTGAACTAAAACGCTTCGATGTTCCGGTTCCTGCCCTCATTCGATCGTTATAAGCCGGATTTACTGTTATTCAACAGCTTCAGCTCACGCTCCGAATATTTTCAAACTTAAATGTTACTTTTACTATTTGTGATCAATGGGGACTACTAATCGATAAACTTCGTGAAAAAGGCTTTTTTTCTCGTGCTTTTCCTATGCCGGATTATGCTGGCCAACGGGCAAGATGCAGAATATTCGCAATTCTACGCCAACCCGCTATATTTAAATCCGGGGCTGACAGGAACTTCTGCTGCTCCAAGGCTGGTTGTAAACTACCGCAACCAATGGCCTCAAAAGGGAACGACCTACGTTAATTACAGCTTATCCTACGATCAATATATCCCCAAAATGAAAGGCGGTCTGGGCATCCAGCTTCAAAACAGCAACGAACTGAACGGACTGATTGAAACTTCTTCGGGATACCTGTTTTACTCGCACCACATTAAAGTGAATGATCGTCTGTTCGTTGATGCCGGACTTCAGCTTGGAATGAGCTATAAAAAGCTGGATTATGGGCGGCTCATCTTCCCGGATATGATTGACCAACTAACCGGAATCAGCCTTCCGGGAACAATGGACCAACCGGAAAATGCCAGCAAACTCTATCCTGATTTCGGCTTTGGTGCTCTGGGCCAATACGATGCTTTCTTCTTTGGATTCAGCCTGATGCATTTAACCCAACCCGACGAATCTGTTTTCACGGGAGATCAAAAAGGGAAGTTGCCTCTAAAAATCACGCTTCACACCGGTGCAAGAACACACCAATTCCATCGCGGACTCTTATCGCGTGAGTTTACGCTTTCACCCAACCTGATTTATCAGCAACAGGGGGCATTCAAACAAATCAACCTGGGCCTTTATATGCTGGAACAGTCGTTGGCCGGAGGAGTCTGGTACCGGCAAAACCTGGGCGCACAACCCGATGCCTTAATCCTGATGATTGGCATTATGAAAGAGCGGTTCAAAATAGGTTACAGCTACGATTACACCTTATCGGGGTTATCCAATTATTCGAATGGGTCGCATGAGTTTTCGCTCACATTTTTTATTGGAGAAAAACACAGCAGTCGTGATGCCTTGCTGATTCCATCGCTTTAGTAAAACCCTGCTAAATGCACCTGAAAAGCCTATCGCGGCCAAACTCCTCCTAATAAACTAAAGTGACCGTCCCGGTTTGACGATGGCTTTTCCCCACGAAATCCTGATAAGCCAACACCCAGGTGTAAACACCGGTTGGTGCTGCCTGACCATTTTTCATGGTGCCATCCCAACCCACAAACTCATCCTTGGCCTCAAAGATGCGTTCTCCCCACCGATTAAAAATTTGCATATGGTAACCGGCTTCCTCAACGCCAACGTGCTTGAGCAAGAACACCTGATTTTCAACACTTGGACTATTCGGACTAAAAGCGTTGGGCGCAAAAATCCGATCGGGCGCTACTACTAACTTCTGAGTGGCTGTGTCGGTACATAGAAATTCATTTTCAGCAATCAGCTCCACCTCAAACCATCCCAGGCCGGAGTAACTGTATGCCGGCTCAAATTCAGCGGAGGTTCCTGCATTGTCGCCAAAATACCAAGCGTATCGCTGTGCAGCTTCACTTTCATTTTTAAAATGAACAAGCGGCTCCACAATACTGACTTCATTGGGATTCGCACTAAAAGCGGCAAACGGCTTGGGGTAAACCCGGATTGGAGCCTGTAGCCAAGTGGTGTCCTCACATCCGGTTAACGATGACCGGGCTATAGCAAACACGGAAAACTGCTGATCAGCGGTTTGAAACGTATTTGCCAATTCAGCCGAACCAGAAACAGCTCCCTCTCCCTGATCAAAATTCCAGGAGTAATTCAACTCATCTACAGCATCCACCGGCATTGCCTGAAAATTTACCTCCAAAGGCGAACATCCCTCCAGCACATCAGCCGACAATTCAACCCAGGGCTTTCGCCTAAACGTAAAATTCCGAAGCTCACTTTCACAGCCAAACTCAGTGGTTATCTGAAGTCCGAGGCTGGCCTGCGGCTGAATCAATTTTAGCAGAAAAGGCCCCTGCCCCTTCCCCGGATCCTGTAAAACCTCTTCCGCCCCCAGAGCCGATAAATCCCAATGATAAGTATCCTGTGAGTTGGCAGTTCCGGTATACCGAACCTCGAACTGGTGCGAAAAACAGGAATCCGGATCAAGATTCGTCTGTACCGTAGGTACCGGCCTTACTTTAATGAAGTCTTCTATTAAGCCAAAATTTTCGCAGCCTTCCTCCGAAACAATTCGCAAGCCCACATCATAAAAACCATCCCCGGTATAAGTATAATCCGGGGCTTGCACCTGGCTTACCCCACCGTCGCCAAAGGACCAGATAAACTCTGAAACCGGCTCACTCGTTTCAGCTAAAAATTCAGCCAGAAAAGGCTCACACCCTTCATCATCCACCACACTGATTTCAATATTTGGAATGACTTTAATGTGTTCCCATAAAGTATCACTCAGGCAGCCCCCATCATTCACCATCAGGCCCAGCTTCCGGTTATCGCCCCGGTCAAAGCCCAACGCAACGGCAACCTCGGTTAGTCCAATACCTTTGGCGTAAATGGAATCCAAGAAAAACCAGGAGTAGTTTGCATCCAATGTTCCATCACCTGTGTAAACAACATCCAGGTTGTAACCATAACATTCCGATTCATCAATGCTGAAATCGGTCGTTGGCGTTTTGTAAAAACTCAGATCCAACGAATCCTTGGTCACACATCCGTATTGGTCTGTTACCGTCAGGTAGGTTTTATAAGTTCCCCAATCCGTAACATTGGCTTGTGCAGGGGTGTTGTTAACTGAAAAATCCAAGGCTGAAGTTAGTGGCTGCCAAGCCAACTGTCCCTTATCCAAATCAACTGTTATTTCAGCAGTTTTCGAATCGCAGAATAAAGTATCGGTATCCGTCAGGTCAATTTCAGGATAGGCATGTACCGTCACCCTCACCTCTTCCGTGGTTGAGCAGGCAAACTCATTCTCAACCCGTACCTGGTAAACTCCGGCCTCTGAAGTAAAAAACGCTTGCTGGTCAAAGCCGGTATTCCACTCATAAAGTGCATGACTGCCAGCATCTAATTCGGTGCTGTCTTCCATGCAAATATGCCGGTCTCCTTCAAAATCCACAACCGGAACAGGATTCACAATCACCCTAAAGTAAGCGGAATCCGCGCAAACTCCGTTTCTCGACACCACCTTGTAAACCGTTGTTTCCATCGGCCGGGCAATCGGATTGGAACTGTTTGGATCGTCCAAGCCTGTTTTTGGAAACCATTCATAAGAACCGATAAATTCCTGATTCAAGCGAACTTCTTCATTTTTACAAATAGTTTTTACCGTATCCGTATCAAATTGAATATTCCAAACATTGATCTCCAAAGTAGCTGACAAGCTAATTTCCGGATCCCCTTCCATTCCTCCAAACTCAACAATATAGCCTTGCGGAAAATAATATCCATCACCCCCTCCATCGGGCAGGTCATTCCATGATTTATCTTTGTAAGCCGGATTCTGATTGATGTGGGCATAGTCCTCATCCCCCAAATTATTAGGCTCGCCTGAACTCCAAAACGAATACTCACCATTAACAGGAGCCCCATTATAATTGCCTCGCCAAAACAAGGTTCGGTCGGCAGCAGGCCCGGTCACCCAACGCCAGTCTCCCTCTTTTTGTGCATCACTGGCACCAATCCACCCCACTCCCTGCACTTTGGTCCAGATAAAATCATTTTCCGACTTCGACTTGATTGTGCCCAAATAGCCCTTTAAGTTGTGGTATCTTTTCGCTTCTGCCGCAAGCTTGGCATCGGTCCAGGAGATCCCGGGACTGCTTATGTATTGATAAAAATGCCCTGTGGCAGGTAAGTAATCGGCATCCTGTAAGGTAATGGCAATGGATCGTGTGCCATTGGTGGGCGAATCTGCAAGATTAGTATAAGCAATGCGTTGGATGGCCTCCTCGTACGCTGCAGCCGTGGCTGCTCCGGTCAAGAAAAGTGTCCCAAGCTCAGAATCCCATCGCCCGGAAATGTTGGTGGTTTCAACCAGACTCAGCTGATCTTCTCCCTGAATGTAGTTTGAAATTGAAACTTTCAGTCCATCCTCCACGGCATCGCCTTCAATGCTGATGCGCTCCCCAAATTCGACAGGTTCGCTGCAATAATCAACCGGTGGCAAAGCAATGGAACTGATTTCAGGCTGAGCCAATAACAATTGGCTGCAAAAAACAAATCCGATGACCAGCACATTCCTTTTCATAAAACAGATGTTATAATGATGTCCTGGTCATCAGAGATAAGTTAGTTGTTCGTTATACAAAACCGAAGTGGAGCATTCAGGCTCCGGCCTCTAGTTTCTGGAAGAGAAATATTTCATAAACTGCGAACGCTCATACATCATCGGATCTTTAATCCGGGCATACGACAAGCGGCCTCTGAAAGCATCGATGGTTTCAAAATTCCACTTATCCATAAAAGCCTCCAGATCTTTCAAGATTCCATTAATCACCTGAGCGCCTTCAATGTAAACTACCGAACACAGTTGAGCCACCTGAGCGCCAGCTAACAATTGTTTGGCCACAGCAGCGCCATCATGAATTCCGGTTGAAGCCGCTATTTCAAGCTTAGGAAGCGCAGCGCTAACCAAACCAACCCAACGCAGTGAACGACGGATATCAGACGGTTCGCTAAAAACTTCGGAAGCCGAAAGCTCAAGCTTATCCAGGTTGATGTCCGGCTCGTAAAAACGGTTAAACATGGTTACGGCAGCCGCTCCATTGGCTTTCAGTTTTTCGGCCATAGAAACCAGGTTTGAAAAGTAAAACCCGATTTTTACGGAAACCGGAATGCTAACCTCTTTCTTGACTTTAGTAAGTACATCAACATACAACTGCTCAATCTCTTCGCCTGACTGATGACGATCAGTTGGTACAACAAAAAGGTTCAACTCCAGCGCATCGGCACCCGCTTTTTCAAAATCATGGGCAAAGCTGGTCCACTCCTTGGCTGTCACGCAGTTGATGCTGGCAATAATTGGAATCGAAACCGCACTTTTTGCTTCTTTGACCAATTCCAGGTGAGCCGTAATGGAATTGTTGCGCGTATAATTCCAGATGTAATCTTCGGCTTCCGGATATAAATTTTGTGGGTCTTTGTTAATCAAATGACTAACCTCGCTGTTAATTTGCTCTTCAAAAATAGATTTTAGTACCACCGCTGCAGCCCCCGCCTCTTCCAGTGCTTTAATCTTTTCAACAGTATTGGTTAAGCCAGAACTGGCTACAACAATAGGGTTTTTCAATTTTAACCCCATATATGTGGTTTCTAAGTTTGCCATATCTTTCTCTTTTTTAATTATCCGAATATATTAAAAAAACCGCTCTAATTTCATGTTATTCAATGGTAGTCCCGTTCGCCAAAGATTTTACTCCCCACCCGAACAATGGTACTCCCCTCTCTAACAGCCAGTTGATAATCACCCGACATCCCCATTGAGATTTCACAAAAAGAAGGTTGATCCTTAAAATAGCTGGTTTTCAACTCATCAAAGAGCTTCTTAAGCAAACGAAACTCTCTGCAAATCTGGTTTTCATCATCGGTATAGGTAGCCATTCCCATCACCCCCCGCACCTCAACATTGTCGAGCGAAGCAAAAGTTTCGCTTTCCAAAAGTTCTTTGGCTTCAGCCAGGTTCAAGCCAAATTTTGTTTCTTCCTCAGCAATATGAAACTGAAGCAAGCAAGGGATTACCCGCTTGTTTTTTTGTCCTTCCTTATTGATGGTTTTCAGCAGCTTCAACGAATCAACACCATGAATCAAGCTCACAAAAGGAGCCAGGTACTTCACCTTATTGGTTTGCAGGTGCCCGATAAAGTGCCATTCGATATCCTTGGGCAAATCCTCATACTTTTGCACCAATTCCTGCACCTTATTCTCTCCGAAAACCCGCTGTCCGCCCTGGTAAGCTTCCAGAATGGCTTCTTTGGGTTTGGTTTTCGACACCGCTACCAGGCAAACATCGCTGGTAATTTCCTTTTTAATGCGTTCAATATTCTCCGTAATTTCCATATCTAATAATGTGTAGCACAAATTTACTAAAGCAGGTTCAATTGCACCGGTAAAATTCGCTAATTTTAAGGCTGAATCAAAATACGGCGCTCTCTGTTTTCACGGCATTTTCCTATCTTTGAGCCCTCCATGAACACCGGCAAACAAGATACTATTTTAAAGATGAACGCGTTGGGGCAAGCCAGGCGTCCCTTTGCTTTTCTGATTGATTTCGACTTTAAAAAACCAATTGTATTGGAATGGGAAGAAAGCCAGAGCCAACTGCTGTGGCAAACCCCCAAACATACCAATTTTAAAGAGCAGAAACCCATTAACCAGCCCTTTCGCTGGAAAGTGCTTCCGGTTTATTACGGACGCTATCAGAAAGCCTTTGATTTGGTTCAGCGCCACATCCATAACGGCGACAGTTATTTGCTTAACCTGACCATGCCCAGTGGCATTGAAACCAACCTGAGTCTGGAGGATATTTTTCATCAAAGCCATGCGCCCTACAAAGTCATGCTGAACAAGAAATTTGTATGCTTTTCCCCGGAAATTTTTGTCCGGATTGAAAACGATGAAATTTCCTCATACCCCATGAAAGGCACCATTGATGCAACCCTGGAAAATGCCGCATCCATTCTGATGAACGACACCAAAGAACTGGCCGAGCACAGCACCATTGTTGATCTGATTCGAAACGACATCAGCATGGTAGCCGACCAGGTGCAGGTGGAAAGATTTCGCTACCTCGACCACATCAAGTCCAACCGGAACGAACTGCTGCAGATGAGCTCAAAAATCATCGGGAAGCTTCAGCCCCATTACCGCAAAAACCTAGGCGACTTGATAGCCAAACTTTTGCCTGCCGGTTCAATTTGTGGCGCCCCCAAGAAGAAAACCGTGGAGATTATTAAAGCAGCCGAAAACTACGACCGCGGTTATTATTCAGGCGTGTTTGGTGTTTTTGACGGAAAAAATCTCGATAGCTGCGTGTTAATTCGCTACCTTGAGCAGCAAAACGAAAAGCTGATTTTTAAAAGTGGCGGTGGAATTACCTTCCAAAGCGACTGTCAATCGGAATACGAAGAACTGGTAAAAAAAGTCTATGTCCCTCTTGCTTGAAACCCTCAAACTGGAAAACGGCAAACTCCAAAATTTGCCTTACCACAACCAGCGGTACAACAAAGCCCGGCAGGAACTCTTTTCATTGCCCGGACAAGACTTAAGCGAACGTATTACGATACCCGAAAACTGTCGGAACGGAATCTTTCGTTGCCGGGTGCTTTATAGTGAAAACATTGAAAAAGTGGAGTTCATCCCCTGGCAAGCCCGGTCGATCCAATCGCTGCAACTGGTTTATGACGACCAGATCAGCTACAGCCACAAGTTTGCCGACCGTTCCCGCTTACAAAGCCTCTATGACCAGCGCGGAACTGCCGACGAAATCATCATCGTTAAGCAAGGATTGGTTACCGACAGTTTTATTGCCAACTTGGTGTTTTTTGATGGGGAAAAATGGGTTACTCCTGCTCATCCATTATTGCATGGTACCCAACGTCAAAAATTACTCGATGAAGGGCAAATTCACGAAGCCATCATCACCGATAATGAGCTGTTTGAATACCCAAAAATGGGTCTGATCAATGTTTTTTACAACTTGTATAACATGCCTGTGCTCGAAACCTCCCAAATCAAAAAAGCACCTACCCGCTAATAGTCAATCAAATAACAAAGAGCCTCTTTTTTGTTTCGCAATTTTATACCGTTCGAAACAAAAAAAATAGTGAGCATGCTATCAAACCTATTTTTTTATTGAGTCATTTTCGTATTTTTCGACAAGATTAAAACTTAAAAAATAAGGTAAAAACTGCCTTCTTTGGCGTAAAATATATGGAGGATAAAACAATGGCTGTCAATAAACCAAGAGTAATAAAAGACTTTGAAAAGCTGGAAAACAAAATCCAGGAGCAGATCAAATTAGTGTACCCGGAAGGGTTCAGCCAACACTTAATTACCTTTACCAATAAAGATGGCTTGCTGGTAAGCGCCCTGCCATTCGAAACGGATGAAAAATACTATTTGGTTCGAATGACAACTCAGCAAGCCGAGGACATTATCAGCGATGATGATGATTACGATGATGATGGCACCCTGAAAGATGAATCGCGCTCGGAGTATGAAGACAAATACGCCGAGTTGGACTACATCGCCGAAAATCTGGGCGACAACGATGATGATGAGGACAACGATGATGAGGCCTAAATGAATACCTTATTAAAAGGAAAAAAGGATTGCCGGTGGCAATCCTTTTTTGTGCTTAGCGTTCAAATCCCGAAAGTCGATTTAAAAATGAGAAGAGCTTCTATCATGTGCGACCTCATCGTAAAGAATCTTCCTCAGCATCAAGTACGATACCTGCTTCTGAATCTGCTGCTATTAATTTATTTTCTATCGCGTGGCGAGCCGCCTCAACGGTATCGTGAGCCAAAATCATAGGCACATGGAGCAGCTCTAACCGTGCTTTAATTTCACTCAGTCGTCTGTATCTTCCTTTCTTTCTCACCACCCGAATGTAAATCGCCCGAATACGACTCGGGTACTCTTTGGCAATTTGAGAGTAAATTTCCGGATCGTGCTGTCCATTATCGCCAATCAGGATGAAGGACATACCGGGATAAGTATCAAACAGCGCTTTAATTTTTCGATACTTATGCTGATGATCGCCACCGCCCGATTTCCAGAACTTCAAAATATTCACCTTCAACTCGCGTAACAAAAACACCCCTTTGGGGAAACTGTTGTAAATGCAAAAATCTTCCAACAAATCGTACAAATTCCACTCGCTGCTCGACACGTAGAAAAAAGGATTGAATTGCTTCCCATCCCGGCCAACATGCAGTGCCCGATAGAAAGCGGCCACCCCCGGAAAAGGTTTGCGCGTACGCGAATTCCGCCATAACATCAACCATAACTTGCGCAGGGCTTGTGTTGCGTGACTAACTAAAATGGTATCATCTACGTCCGACACCACGGCAAATTCGCAGTCTGCTCCAGGAATCAGAATTTCACCCCGGGTCCTCACCTGCCGGTCATCTTCCGTAATGTCTGAGTGAAGCGTGGCAACATAAGGAATCCATTCGGACTTTTTCTTTGACGACAATGCAACCGTGTCAAACCTGACTTTAAACAGGCCCGTGTCGCCGGTAGTCGCCTCCTGCCGTTGCCCGTCAACATCAATAGTAACAAGCGCCCCCGGAATTTCATCACTTGAGTAGCGTTTAATCATCGCAAGCAGATTCTCCCATCGGGTGTGCTTCTCATCTGGCTTGGCCATTCCCTTGTCTTCGGTCACATAACCACTCACCAACAAGGTTTCACCATCACCATACCCGTGGTAAGGGATAATAATAGGCACCCTCAGCCAACCCAAACGGTACTTGACAAACAATTTGATGCGCTTATAAACACTTTTTGTAATCTTCTTAAAGTATCGAAATGTTTTTGGTGCCTTAACCATAAGTCTACTTTTTTGGCATGAGTTTTATAGCTTACAAACAAAAAAAGATGCATAACATATGCCAAACAAGTCATTGAACAAACCGCAAAGAATCCTATTTATAGTCAACCCAATTGCGGGTGACATCGTTAAAGATGACCTTAAAGAAAAAATTGAAACATTTTCGGAGAAACGAAATTTTGCTTTTGAAATTCAGTATACTAAAGGCGAAAAGGACAACCAGCTCATTGCTGAAGCAATCCGGAGATTTGCCCCGGACAAAGTCGTAGCTGTTGGTGGTGACGGGACCAGCAACCTGGTCGCCAAAATTCTGATCAATGGAAAAATTATCATGGGAATAATCCCCATGGGCTCAGCCAATGGGCTGGCCAGAGAACTGAACATTCCGCAAACCCTGTCTGATGCTCTGGAAGTTGTTGCAGCCCGGAAAACAAGAGCCATCGACACAATAACAATCAACGGCACGCACTTGTCGCTTCACCTGGCCGACATTGGCATAAATGCTCAGGTTATCAAACGTTTTGAACGCGACAGCATCCGGGGTTTTACAGGTTACGCCAAACATTTCATCCAAGAGCTTTTTGCTGCTAAACCCTTCAAATTTGCAGTAACGCTGGATCAAAAAAAAATCACCCAAAAAGCACATATGGTGGTCATAGCCAATGCAACAAAATATGGAACAGGTGCCGTCATCAATCCCCGGGGAAACATCAGCGACGGGCAGTTTGAAATCATTTTTGTCCGTCCCTACTCCATGTGGCATTTATTTCAAATGATCATTCCCTTCTTCACCCACAAAATTCACGAATTAGACTATATTAAAAGCTTTAGTGCCCAAAAGGTGACC
This sequence comes from uncultured Sunxiuqinia sp., assembly GCF_947495665.1. Classification (GTDB taxonomy): domain Bacteria; phylum Bacteroidota; class Bacteroidia; order Bacteroidales; family Prolixibacteraceae; genus Sunxiuqinia; species Sunxiuqinia rutila. The sequence continues at coordinate 582,884 of NZ_CANLZV010000001.1, read as the reverse complement.
ATCCATAATTACGGTAAAAAGGAACTCCAAATTGATGGGGAACTTATTGGACGCTTAAAGGAGATAAACGTGGAAATAAATCCTCAGGCGCTGGAAATACTAATCCCGGAACGTCGCAGCAAATATTTCTTTTCAAGCTTAACTGACGAAACCTAATTTAAGTTTCCGATGAAACAATGCCACGCTCAACCAATAAAAATCCAGGATTCCAACTTTCTCCGTCAAGCCCTGCATGACCTTAAAAACTTACTTGAGCATGCCCTTGAACTCCTATTAAAATATTAACTTTGCAGGCAACTAAAAATTACCGCATGATCAAATCGATGACTGGCTACGGAAAAGCCGAATTTGAAACCGGAAACAAAAAAATTACGATTGAGCTGAAAACACTGAACAGCAAGCAACTGGATATTAACTCCCGGATACCGGCCCTTTACCGTGAAAAGGATATTGTAATACGGAAAGAAATCAATGAAAAACTGGTGCGCGGAAAAATGGATTTCTCGCTTTACCTGGAAAACCTGGGTACCGAGAGTAATTCAGCCATCAACGAAAACATTGTAGCAGCCTATTACCGCCAGCTGAGTAGCATCCACGAAAAACTGGGTCTGCCCATTACCGACCAGATCATGCAATCCATCATGCGGTTGCCCGACACGGTAAAAACAGTTTATGAAGAACTGGATGAAAAAGAATGGGAAACCATTTATGCCAACGTTCAAAAAGTAATTGCATCGGTTGATCAATTTCGGGCTCAGGAAGGCATTGCCCTGGAAAAGGACATTCGCTCAAACATACAGGAGATCATGCAATTGATGGAACAGGTTGAACCCTTCGAAAAGCAACGGCTGGAAAATGTTAAAACACGTATTTCAGACAGCTTGAATGAGTTGAACCTGAATGGCAACTACGACCAGAATCGTTTTGAGCAGGAGTTGATCTATTATATGGAAAAACTGGACATCAACGAAGAGAAGGTGCGCTTGCTCAACCATTGCAATTATTTCCTGGAAACCATGGAAAGCCATGAAGTAGCCGGAAAAAAACTGGGTTTTATTGCACAGGAAATTGGTCGCGAAATCAATACCCTGGGAAGTAAAGCCAATGAAAGCAACATCCAGCGTATTGTGGTGCAAATGAAAGACGCCCTGGAGCGTATCAAAGAACAAATGCTAAACATCCTGTAAACGGGCACACAGCCATTTTTAGAATTTAGTTGAACATGAAAAAAGGTAAATTAATTATATTTTCGGCCCCTTCCGGAGCTGGCAAAACAACCGTTGTCAAACATCTGTTGAGTCAGAATTTGGGACTGGAGTTTTCGATTTCAGCCACCAGCCGCCCACCCCGCCACACCGAAACCCATGGCAAGGACTATTATTTCCTGAGCCAGGACGAGTTTCAGCAAAAGGTGGCCAATGGCGACTTTCTGGAGTGGGAAGAAGTTTACCCCGGAACTAGCTACGGTTCCTTAAAAGAGGAAGTGGAACGCATTCGCAACAAGGGAAAACACGTGGTGTTTGACGTGGATGTGGTCGGTGGAATCAACATCAAAAAATACTATGGCGACGAAGCGCTGGCCATTTTCATTCAGCCCCCTTCCATTGAGGAGTTGCGCAACCGGTTGGTCGGACGCTCAACCGATGCGCCCGAGGTAATTGAAAAGCGGGTGGAAAAAGCCGCTTACGAATTAACCTTCGCCCCCAATTTCGATGTGATTTTGGTTAGCGAAGAGTTGTCGGTTACCTTGGCCAATGCCGAAAAACTAGTCACTGATTTTATCCATCGCTAAACATCGGTTATGAAAGTTGGACTCTATTTCGGAACATTTAACCCCATTCATATTGGCCATTTAGCCATTGCCAACTACCTGGTTGAATTTTCTGAAATTGACCAGCTGTGGTTTGTTGTAAGCCCCCAAAGCCCATTTAAAACCAAGCAAAAGCTGCTGGACAACTACCAGCGGCTTGAATTGGTCAATCGGGCCATTGGCAAAGATTATCGGTTTCAGGCTTCTTCCATCGAGTTCAACCTTCCCCGCCCCTCCTACACCATCGATACGCTGACGTATTTGAAGGACCAATACCCGTCGTATGATTTCTACCTGATCATGGGGGCGGATAACCTCGAATCGATTGATAAATGGAAGAATGTGGACATGCTGCTGGACAACTATAAGCTGCTTGTTTATCCGCGTCCGGGCTTTGACAAAGATCAGCTGAAAAGCCATCCCAACATCCAATTTATCGATGCTCCGGTCATGGAAATTTCGGCTTCATTTATCCGAAAAGCCATTGCCAATGGCAAAGACATCCGGCACTTTATTCCACCGGCTACCTGGCAGTACATCGAAGAAATGCGTTTCTACCAGTAAGTATCGCTTTCATAAGCTGGCGGCCTGGCAACGGGCTAGTTTTTCCGCTTACATCCGTCCTCCTGCTCTCAGCCGGTCATTATTCTGCCCGCAATTCCTTCAGGTTTCCTTGCAATTTGTATCTTCGCCTAAAAAAAGAGAAGATGATTCCAAAACTTAAACATGCCGGCAAAAATTTCCTTTTGCTGGCAGGTCCTTGTGTCATTGAAGGAGAATCAATGGCCTTTGATATAGCAGAAAAAATAGCCACCATTTGCGACCGGCTGGAAATTCCATTCGTTTTTAAAGGTTCGTACCGCAAAGCCAACCGCTCGCGGATTGACTCCTTCACAGGCATTGGCGACGAAAAGGCCCTGAGCATTCTGAAAGCTGTAGGCGAGAAGTTCAACATTCCTACCGTAACAGACATCCACTCGGCCAGCGAGGCAGCCTTGGCAGCAAAATATGTTGATGTGTTGCAGATTCCGGCTTTCCTTTGCCGCCAAACCGACTTGCTGGTAGCGGCAGCCGAAACCGGCAAAGTGGTAAACATCAAGAAAGGCCAATTTTTGTCGGCTGAATCCATGCAGTTTGCTGTTGGCAAAGTGCGCGATGCCGGCAACGACCATGTGATGCTTACCGAGCGCGGAACCACCTTTGGTTACCAGGACTTGGTGGTTGACTACCGGGGCATTCCGGTGATGAAGGCGAACAATTGTCCGGTGATTATGGACATTACTCACTCGTTGCAGCAGCCCAATCAAACCAGTGGTGTTACCGGAGGAAAACCCGAACTGATTGAAACCATTGCCAAGGCAGCGATGGCTGTTGGTGCCGACGGAATTTTTATTGAAACGCACCCCAATCCGGCAGTTGCCAAATCGGATGGAGCCAATATGCTGAAACTTGATCTGTTGGAAGACCTGCTGACCAAACTGGTTAAACTTAAACAGGTTGTTGACCAGCTGTAGGCCAACGCACAAAACCGTAAAAACCAGTAAGAGGCAGCTAAACACGATTCCACCAACTTAAGCGGACGTTTTCAGCTGTTTCTTCACCTAAAACCATAACTGATTATGAAAAATCGACGTTCATTCTTGAAGAAGTCACTGGCTGGAGCAAGTCTTTTAGCGGCTCCGCAATTGATCCATTCGGCTCCGGCAAATGGAATGCAAATTGCGCTGAAAGGCAGTTTCATGCACCAGGTTTATTTCTGGCTTAAACACCCGGAAAAGCCCGCCGATTGCAAACGCTTTGAGGAAGGCCTGCAACTGCTGGTTAGCATCTCCGAAATTAAAATGTACCACTGGGGCAAAGCTGTTGCGTCCCACCGCGATGTGGTGGATGATTCGTTCAGCTATTCCTACCTGGCTGTTTTCGACAATCCGGCCGACCAGGAAACTTACCAAACCCATCCGACTCATCTGAAATTTATTGAAGAGTATGGCGATTTATGGGAAAAGGTGATTGTTTACGATGCCCTTTAATGAAAGAACAGGTAAGCGATCAGAATCGCTGCAATAATCCCGGTAAGGTCAGCAATTAAGCCGCACACCACCGTATAGCGGGTTCTTGATATTCCGACCGCGCCAAAGTAAACCGCCAGGGTATAAAAGGTGGTTTCGGTTGAGCCTTGAAAAACCGAGGACAACAAGCCGGCAAAAGAGTCGGGCCCAAAACCGGGGTTATTATAAATTTCGAGCATGGCGCCGCGTGCCCCGCTCCCACTCAACGGTTTCATCAAAGCTACGGGCAGGGCATCCACAAAGTCGGTGTTCAGCCCAACCAGCGAAACCAGTCCTTTAATGCCACTTATCACCAAATCCATGGCTCCCGATGCCCGGAATACGCCGATTCCGACCAACATGGCCACCAGGTAAGGAATGATTTTAATGGCGACATTGAACCCATCTTTCGCCCCGGTAATGAAGGAATTGTAAACGTCAATCTTCTTGCGAAATGCCAAAAAGATAAAGGCAATAATAATCAGAAAGATGATCAGGTTACCGCCAAAAGACGATACCTCGGTGATTTGGTCCTGTGTCATGCCGGAGAACCACCACAACAGGGCGGCAATCAAAGCGGTTGCTGTTCCAAGGTAGGCCAGCACGGTTTTGTTAAAAAGATTGATTCGTTGGTAGATTGATACCGAAATGAGACCGGCAAGGGTGGAGAAATAGGTGGCTAACAAGATGGGCAGGAAAACCACCGAAACCATTTGCGACTCAGCAGCCACCCGGTAAGCCAGAATACTCACCGGAATCACCGTCAGCCCCGAGGTATTCAGCACCAAAAACATAATCTGCGCGTTCGAGGCTTTGTCCTTTTCCACGTTCAGCTCCTGCAAGTCCTCCATGGCTTTCAGGCCCAGCGGTGTTGCCGCATTGTCCAGCCCCAGCATATTGGCCGAAAGGTTCATCATCATGGCCCCAATCGATTTATGATTTTTAGGCAGCTCCGGGAAAAGCTTGTTAAAAAACGGTCCGAAAATCCGGGCAATAATGTTCACCGCCCCCCCGTCTTCGCCAACTTTCATAATGCCCAGCCACAGCACCATTACACCGATTAACGCAATAATCAATTCGACACTGGCGGTAGCCATCGAAAAGGAGGCATCCACCATGTCCTTAAAAACATGCAGGTCAACTTCGGTGAAAATAATGCCCAGCGCATCGGCAAAAAAGTCGCGAAACAAATATCCCATCACGCGAATAAGAGCAACCACAAAGGCCACCAGAAAGAATCCGATCCATATGTAATTTAATACCATACCAATAAGCTTATTCAAAGCCCGGGAGCCGGGCACTCGATCTCAAAATTAAAACCGAAACTACAAAAAAAGCCTGAGAAATCGGGCATCAGCCTTCAAGTGCTTCCCTGTTCTGATCGCCAACGAACGGCGAATCGATAATTTAAAATGCTGAGTACCTGAGTTCCAATTCCGTCATTGCGAGCGCAGCGAAGCCATCTGTAGGCTATTGTCAGTTTCCAGTTATCGGTTTTCGATTTTGTTCTCGCTACTCTTCGACTGTTAAAATTGATTCTCAGATGTTCAGATAGTACCAAGGTTCGTAAGTTCATGTGTTCGTGGGATCGTGCCTTCTCCTTGCTGTCTTCTACCTGTTTCCCTGATTCTCAGATGCTCAGATCGTCAACTATTCGGATTGTGCGTAAATTCTTGAGGTCTTTTCTCCTCTTTTTTCAAGCTGGAGTGGCACCGGTTTACCGGTGACGAGGTGGTTTTGTTGATGGTCAGGCCTTAGCTAAATGAGTTCTTTCATTTCTTTTCCGATGAAAAGAAACACCCGCCTGCCGAACGGGCAGGGAAAAAAGAAACAGCCTGAAAATTTCATCCTTCCGCCCGCAAGGGCCCCGCTGACCCGGGCCAAATTTTCGGCCAGCGCGCTTTTCACCTGCCGGTGAAGTTGGGGAATTGGACTTTTAAAGTTATTGAATACTCCAGTTCATAAATACTTTGGCGGCAAAGAGCATGGAAAATCTGCTTCTGATTTCAAAAAAGTCGCCATTAGAATAACCTACGATTTGTACAAAGGATATGAACACGAATATGGTCGCCCCCACAACAATCATAAAAATAAGGTAGCCCACTGCTAATCGCATGTTCCACTCGCTTAATCGTCTAACACCTTTACTAACGATAGGCTAGCAACGGCAGTAATAAGTATGATTAGTATAATTGGCGTATTGGTGCTGATTGCGACATTGACTGGTTGATCAAGTCCGTCATTAACCTGTTGCCCCCAATACCTATGATGTTAGCCAAATCAAAAATGGTAGCAATCACTGAAATAATATCAATGCTGTCGCCTGTAGGCCCGTATTTTTTGTCGCCAAGGAGAGTAATGTCCATGGTTGATTTTGCAGCCTCAACCTGATTACCCAGAATCAACAGAAGATACTTGCCGACCTCAGGCTAATAACTTTGTCACATTAAAACAGTAATCTGCGACTTCAACGATATCATGACATCAACAGGAATGAAAATCTAAACTTTTCAAAAAGTTTAAAACTTTGGAATGAATATGTTTAGAAAAAAAAAGGTCTGTCAAAAATCATGGATGGAAATAAAAAAAAAGATTCTATATTTGAATCCAGAAACCGTGTTTCTTATTTGAACTATCATATGAAAAAAATAACAATTGTAATTATCAGTATTGTTTTCTGCTCAACCTTTGCAAAGGGACAGAAAGACAAAATGTTTTATGCCGACTTAACAACAGCCAGCAGCTCAATATGGCACGGTTGGGATATAAATATTAATAACGGTCCGGTTATACATCCTTATCTCGAGTATGCCATCCCCAAAACCGATTTTTCACTGGCTGCCTGGGCATCTCTGCCTACTGACCGCAATCTGAGCTTCAACGACGACATTGAGTTTTTCCTGAAGTATAACAAAGAGGCTCTGAAAAAGAAACGATTCGCCATAAAGCTCAATAGCTTTATTGACTATGTTGTTTGTCCCAATGTAAAAATGGCCACAACGGATGGTTCAAGCAAAACAAAAATGCTATGGAAGTACAATCTAGGCATCACTTTCACCAACCTTGTCAAAATCGCCAATAGTCCAGTTATACCCGCTTATAACATGTATTACATTCGTCCGTTCGGAAGCATTGACTTTACCGATGGAACCATTCACGAGTGTTCCCTTTTTTACACTATTCCAGTTTTGAGCCGCATTAAAATAGGAAGTACAGTAAACTATCATACTGGCGTATTTGACGGAGGTTCTGGCTGGACCCATGCGACTTCGCACATCTCCTCTTCGCTTAAAGTAAAAGCTGTCAAACTTTCTGCTGCCATCAACAAGCAATGGTCTTTTAACCAGCGAAATGATATAGAAGATGAATTTTGGTTTTCATTGGGTATCAGTTCTAAATTTTAAGCGAGTATGAAACAGATTAAATCATTTCTTACATTGACCATAATACTCCTCTCCCTCCATGCAACAGGACAGGAAGTAGAACACCGTTTTATTGCTTCAGGAAGTGGTATGAAAAACATCGTTATTGTTAATGAACAAGGTGACATTGAATGGAGCTATCCTGCCGGTAAAGAATGCAATGATGTGAGTTTATTATCGGATAGTACCGTACTGTTTAGCTGCAGCACAGGCGCCAAACTGGTGTCTTTACAGAAAGAAGTCCTATGGGAATATAAAGGAGCACCAAATACGGAGGTTCAATCGGCATCCATGCTACGCAACGGAAACATATTGATCATACAAAACGGCACCCCTGCATTATTGAAAGAAATTAACCGAAAAGGCAAGGTAAAAAGGGAGTTGATCATCCCAACTTCCATGAAAAATCCGCACGCCCAGTTTCGCAATATCAGGCAAACACCTGATAAAACCTATTTGATAGGCTATTTCAGGGAAAACAAAGTTTGCGAATTTGACACAAAAGGAAACATTATCAGAACCATCCCAATCAAAGGGAATGCGTTCTCCTCCATTCGCCTGAGCAATGGAAATACGCTGATAGCCTGTGGCGATGGACACCGTCTGGTTGAAATCGACAAAGAGGGCAATGAAGTGTGGACAGTTGAAGAAAATGAGATACCCGACCATCCCTTGCGTTTTGTTGCCAATGTTCAACGCCTACCCAACGGCAATACAGTCATCTGCAATTGGGGTGGTCATGGTCACAAAAACGGACAAGCACAGGTTTTTGAGATAACCCGGGAAAAGAAAGTAGTCTGGGAGTTTAACAACTGGGAAAAACTGGGCATGATATCCACCATGCAGATACTTGATATTGAAGGCAAAATGGAACATGGAGAACTATTCAGATAAAAGATTATGAATAAACAACCCAACACGGTACCGAATATTGATAAAGCAATAGCCATTATTGAGATACTTTCCAGGCATCCGAATGGCATGACGCTCCAAGCGCTTATCGATATGACAGGATTAGCGAAGACGTCCGTTTTTCGTATTTTGAACACCTTTGTTAACCATGGTTATCTGTACAAGGAAACGAATAGCTGTTTCCGGTTAACGAAAAAGTTCCTGACACTTGGTCTAGCTGGCATGGGTAACGAAAACCTGATTGAAAAATCATTAAGCATAATGCGACTCTTGAAGGATGAAATTAACGAAACGGTTTTGCTTGGCACCATGGTTGATGATAAAATTGTGATGCTGGAGCAGGTCATTGGCAACCATCCATTTACCTTTTACCTAAGACCTGGGAAAAAAGTTGAAATGCACATATCAGCGCCGGGTAAAGCTTATCTAGCCTTTTGCGACAAGCAGGAAAGAGAGGCAATTATCGACCGACTGGAAATGAAACGATATAATCAAAACTCCATCACCGATAAATCAATTCTGAGAAAACACCTTAAAGGCATAAAAGAACAAGGATACGCAATAGACTGTGCTGAAGAAATGGAAGGGGTTCACTGTATTTCAGCCCCAATATTTTCATCCAATGGTCAGCCTGTCGCACTCATATGGACAACCGGTCCTTCATCGCGCTTATTAAAGGAAGACTTTGATAAGAATGGAAAAATAATTACTCAATATGCTCTGGAAATTTCAAAACAATTAGGCTACATAAATGATTAACTTCATGAAACAAATCAATAAACTCTCCATTTTTTTTACCGTGTGTATTGGCTTGCTTATCTCCAGCACAGCGCAAGCTAATTATAAAAACACAGACCATAAAACAGACTCGCTTATTCAATTATCCTTAAGTCAATTAGACAAACCTGATCATATCGCGACTGTAGTCAAAAACACGGAAGATAACCAATTAAAAAAACAACTCCTGGCTGATATCAATACCATTATCACCCTCCAGAATAGCTTAAAATGGATATCTTTCAGCGGCACCAAACTAGCTCTCGTAGATATCCTATCCAAGCATCCTCAAGCTGGTAAAGAACTCAAAAATTACCTGAAAGAACTTGATAAAAAAGAAGCCAGAATAAATAAAATCAAAAGCAGCATTTATCAACTTGATAAAAAAGCCATCAATGAGGTTCAACAGTTTCTGGACCATCATCGTGCTATTTTACTCAAAAACCCGTACCTGAATAATAAAGAGTTACTTGTACTCCGACATAAGGTGAAAAATGCCCGTAAAGCAATGGCTGCTCAGATTGGTCGCAATCAAAACAACTGGTCAACAGCCGATGAAATTAGACGCCAAGGATGGAACAATGATATATGTGTGTTAAGCAACCTTCAGGGAGATATAAAGGTCAACTCTCTAATAAAATCGAACAAGGGTGCTCCCATCATGGACATCGACTTACACTGGGATAGCAAACGACTTATATATGCAACCGTTGGGTCCAATAAACGCTGGCAGATAGTGGAGCATAATCTCACCAATCAGAGCAAAACAGTATTAACTCCTGAAGGATATGATGATATTGATTATTTCGATCCCTGCTACCTTCCTAACGGTAAGATAGTTCTATCAACAACAGCGGCGTATGTAGCTGTGCCTTGTGTCGGAGGTAATAACAAAGCATCAAGCTTACACCTGCTCGATCCTGAGAACAATGGCTTGAGACAACTGAATTTCGGACAAGAGAGCGAATGGAATCCCGTGGTGCTCAATAACGGAAAAGTCTGTTATCTCAGGTGGGAATACACCGATAACTCACATTACTTTACCCGTATTCTCATGAACATGAATCCGGATGGAACAACTAAAAAGGAATACTATGGCAGTGGCTCATATTTCCCTAATTCGTTGTTTGATGTTAAACCCATTCCCAATCATCCTTCTCAATTCGTTGGTATTGTATCCGGTCATCATGGCATAGCCAGATCGGGCCGCCTGATAATCTTTGATCCGGTTAAAGGGAGAAAAGAAGCAGATGGCGTTGTGCAGGAAATTCCTGGCCATGGCAAAACAGTAGAACCAATAATTAAGGACCGATTGGTAGATGGTGTCTGGCCACAGTTTTTAACCCCCTACCCCTTAAGTGAAAATTATTTTCTTGTTTCAGCTAAAATGGGTCCTGATGAGTTATGGGGCATCTATCTGGTTGACAAATTTGATAACATGACACTGGTGCACGAAGAGGAAGGAGCTGCTTTAGTTGAGCCTAACCTACTTAAGAAACGCCCTGTTCCACCAGTTATACCTGAGCGCGTCAACCTTACCGACTCCACCTCAACAGTGTATATAATGGACATTTATCAGGGACAAGGACTGGAAGGTGTACCACGGGGAACGGTAAAACAATTGCGTATTTTCACCTACGAATACAGCTATAATAAACGGGGCGGTCACGATATAATTGGCCTGGAAAGCAGCTGGGATGTGAAACGCATATTAGGTACAGTACCGGTTGAAGAAGACGGTTCGGCGACCTTCAAGATACCTGCCAACACCCCTGTCTCCCTTCAGCCTTTAGACGAAAACGGTGCTTCGCTTCAGCTAATGCGCAGCTGGATGACAGGCATGCCCGGCGAGGTAGTCAGCTGCGTCGGTTGTCACGAGTCGCAAAACACCATGCCCAAATCCAGATTTACCGCTGCATCGAGGAAACAACCCTCTGAAATCACTGATTGGTATGGCGATATCCGTCCATTCACCTATAATAACGAGGTTAAACCCATTATTGAGAAACGATGCGTTGCCTGTCATAATGGAAACAGCTCATCTATCCCTGACTTTTCAAGTGACGAGAATAGTGGATACAATGGATTCTCAAAATCATATATGGCTCTTCATCCCTATGTGAGAAGACCCGGGTGCGAATCAGACTTTTATACCCTTGAGCCTATGGACTATTATGCCAATACCAGCGACCTGGTTCAGATTCTGGGTAAAGGTCATTATGGGGTTGAACTGAACGAGGAAGAGTGGGATCGCTTGCTAACCTGGATTGACTTAAACGTTCCGTATTATGGCGAGTATAATGCGCCGGAGTTTAATGGCTACAACCAGTACGAAAGAAGAAAAGAACTAGCCAAACAATTTGCTAACGTGTGCATTAATAGTAAACAAGAGTTGGAAAAAGCCAACCGGAAGAGAAAAGAAACTGGCCCAATCACTCCTATCATGCCAGACTACAACCCCCAAAAGAAGGCACCGTTAGAGCTAAATGGCTGGCCGATATCAGCCGATGATGTTAAAAAGCTTCAGGAAGAGTCAGCAGTCAATAACGCACTTACCAAACAGGTAGATATTGGCAACGGCATCGTGCTTGACTTTATTCGCATCCCTGCGGGAACCTATATTATGGGAGATAATGCCGGACAACCTGATCAGGAGGAAAAAATTGTGACCATCGAAAAACCCTTCTGGATGATGAAGACCGAGGTGACTAACAAACATTTCAGAACCATCTTTCAAGACCACGACAGCCGGGCAATAGACCAACAGTGGAAAGACCATATCTTTCCGGGGTATCCGGCCAATGAGGATCAAATGCCGGTCATCAGGGTTTCCTGGGAGCAAGCCATGGAGTTTAGCAAGCGCCTGAGCGATAAAACAGGCTTAAACATCACCTTGCCAACCGAAGAACAATGGGAATGGGCTGCTCGGGCAGGAAGCAACACCCCCATGTATTTTGGCAACGTAAATGATGACTTCTCAAAGTATGAAAACCTGGCAGATATCAGCCTCAAGGACCTGGCGGTAATTGGTGTTGATCCAAAACCAATGAATGACAAGGATTCACGCCGCCGCTACTATGATTTTGTACCCCGCGACACCCTTTATAACGATGGAATACTGGTACCACAAAACACAGGACAATACCATCCCAATGCATGGGGCTTGCATGATATGCTGGGTAACGTGGCTGAATGGACACGATCCGATTACAAACACTTTATCTTTGGCCTTTCAGTGAATAAAGAACAACTGAAAACGGCCAAAGGTGGCTCATGGAGAGACCGGTCTAAGTACGCTACTTCGGCAATCAAGGAAGGTTATCTGAGCTATCAGAAAGTGTTCAATGTTGGTTTCAGATTAATAATAGAAGACTAGTATTAAATTCTTAAGGAATATAAGCAATGCGCATTATTCGTTTAGTAACAGTTTGTATCTTCCTGTTCAGCACCATATTGCTACAGGCGCAAAAAGGTCAGCAACCTTTTTCACCCTCTGACATGGCTACTGACAGCGATGGCAAATTCATTGCCGTTGCAGGAAAGACAGCCAATACAGTGCTGGTGATACGGCTAAAGGATGGTAAAGTCGTTAAAACGATTAATACAGATCTGTCACCCACTGGAGTTATATTTAAGAATGAGGCACTTTGGATAAGTAAGACCGATTCCAAGGGATACCTTCAAAAAGTGAATCTCAGGAATAATGAAATAATTAACGTAAAAGTGGGACATGGCGCCTGCTCTCCCATAGTACATCCTACAAAAGACATTATCTATGTAGCCAACCAGTACTCCAATGACATATCGGTAGTAGATATCAATCAACTGAAAGAAACCAGTCGGATCAAAGTATTGCGCCAGCCTATGGCCCAAACCATATCACCGGATGGCAAATATCTTTTTGTGGCTAATCTGCTACCTGAAACACGAGCCGATATTGATACAGTTGCCTCGGCCGTATCGATCATTGATACGGAGACAGCGGAAAAAATCAAAGACATCCGGCTGGCAAACGGCAGTAACGCCCTACGCGACATACAAGTATCTCCCGACGGCCGATATGTTTTCATCAGCCATAACCTGGGCCGTTTTCAGGTGCCAACCACTCAGCTTGTACAGGGATGGATGAATACCTCTGCCATATCTGTGATTGATGCACGTGCACTTACCTATGTTGCAACCGTTATTCTGGATCAACCGGAACAGGGAGCAGCAGGCTCGTGGGGAATCGATATAAACAGCAAAGAATTGGTTGTTGCTCATTCGGGGACACATGACTATAGCCGCATTTCTTATCAGGCATTCATCGACAAGCTAATGAGTCATCCCAATAAGCATCAACTCACCTACGATCTGAACTTTATTCAGGATGTTCGTAATCGATATCCGGTAAAAGGTAATGGTCCAAGAAGTGTTGTGATGACCGAAAAGCAGCTGTTCGTCGCCAATTACTTCAGCGACAACATCGAAATAATCGATCTTGATAAGTCCAACAACGCAAACGAAGTCATTGCACTGAACAAGGGTTATCAGCCAGATGACATACGACTGGGAGAAATGATATTCAATGATGCTTCGCATTGTTTCCAGGGCTGGCAGTCGTGCAACGGATGCCATCCTAACGACGCTAGGACAGATGGTTTAAACTGGGATTTGCTGAACGATGGTATTGGCAATCCGAAAAACTGCAAAAGTCTTTTGATTAGTCACCATACCCCTCCTTCTATGATAACGGGCATACGTCCCAATGCTGAAGTGGCTGTGCGAGCCGGATTCAAACACATTCAATTTGCCGAAGTTACCGAGGATGACGCACGTAAAGTTAATGCCTATTTGAAAAGCCTGAAAGCTGTTCCCAGTCCTTTTTTGAATGACGACGGAGAATTATCGGCCAAAGCCTTAAAAGGAAAAGCCGTATTTGAAAAAGCAAATTGTAGCTTCTGTCATCATGGTGCCTACTATTCCGATCTCAAACGTCATGAAATGGGACAACAGGGTGAATTTGACCATCAAAACACCTGGGACACTCCCACATTGGTTGAGATATGGAGAACAGCACCATACCTGCACGACGGCAGAAGCGCCACCCTCAAAGATGTGTTCATCACAGAAAAGCACGGTTTGAAATTCCACAAACTAAGCGAAGAAGAAATAAACCAGCTAGTTGAATACCTTAATTCACTTTAATGTTAAAATTTAGTTCCATCCACAGTGCTATCCCTGAGTTTGAACAGGCTGTCTGTGCCATCTTCAAACAACTTCATACAATTAATAACCTGGTAAAGATCAGCTTTTTCACCGAACCCTATTCCAACTGCCATCCGGATCACCCCAAAGCAATTATCGCCCAATATGCGCAAGAGAGTCTTGCTGACGTCCCTACAGGCATATCAGTAATTGAACAGCCCCCGCTCGGCTGTTTCCTTTCTGTGGAATACGCAACCTATGAAGGCGATGGCACGATATGCCACAAACATGATAATGGTCTTGATTATATAATCATTGAGGAAAAGGATAAACGACTGCTCCTCCTCAATGGCATCTCTAACAGCCATGATCTGACATTAGAAGAACAGGCAAAAACGGCTTTTGAATCAGTAAGTCTCATCCTTAAGAAAAATGGGTTTCCATTAAACTCAATCGTCAGGCAGTGGAATTATATTCCCGGCATTATTGCCTTCGACAAAGGAATACAAAACTACCAGGCATTTAATGATGTAAGAAGCCGTAAATACAACACGACCTCGTGGCCCTCAGGCTATCCGGCAGCAACGGGCATCGGCGTTGATGGACAACAGCTGATAATAGACATACTGGCAGTTGATGGCTACACTACTCAGACTATCAGTAACCATAAACAAGTTGACGCACATGACTACTCGGCCGATGTTTTGATAGGCCAATCAAATGGCAAAACAAGTCCTAAATTTGAACGAGCCAAAGCTGTAGTATCCGGCACTTCCGGCATGCTTTTTATATCAGGTACGGCTGCTATAAAGGGTGAAGGAAGTGACCTGACTGATATCAGGCAGCAAACACTGCTCACACTGAAACATATCGAAATGCTTTGCTCTTCGCTTGATAATGATTCACCAGGTATTCAACAACTGCGGGTTTATATTAAGCGGGAAGAAGACTTTGACCAGGTTCAGAAAATTTGTCATGAACATTATCCGGATGCAGCCATCATTTACGTTCAGGCCGACGTTTGCCGCGATGAATTATTAGTTGAGATAGAAGCCTTTGCTACTTTACATGTATAAAAATTAAAGCCACGCATGCCTACGTGGCTTTAATTCGGACTATCTCGTATTGTTAGTTACACCCCCTCGTAGGCCGTCCTTCTTCTTTTCTGCTTTATCCTTTTCCCTGTTCAGTTTCCAGTTATCAGTTTTCGGTTTTGTACTCGCTACTCTTCGACTGTTAAAATTGATTGTCAGATGTTCAGATAGTACCAAGGTTCGTACGTTCATGTGTTCGTGGGGTCGTGCCTTCGTACGCTAATGCCTTCTCCCTTCTGCCTGTCTCATCTGCTCCCTTTTTGGTAACCCATCCGTCCCGGTTCTCGGGACACCTTCCCTTCGAGAAGAGAAGGAAGTCCAACCACCAGCGTAAGGAGCGTTTTCGAATTGGATTAAAAATAAATTTTCGGATGTTCAGATTCTCAGATTGTGCGTGACTCCGTACGTTCATGCCTTCGTGCCTTCTTTCTTCGCATTCTCTTGGCGACTTGGCGGTTAAAAGGTCAGTTATTGGTTATCAGTTATTCAGATTGTGCGTGACTTCCTACGTTCGTGCGTTCCTGAGCTCGTAACCTCGTGCCTTCTCCCTTCTGCCTGTTTCCTTGCTCCTCTTAACCCACCCGTCCCGGTGCGCTGCACCTTTGTTTCCCTTACATCCATAGCTACAAATATTTCGCAGCACTGCTGCTCAAAACGTGGAATTAAATATTGCTGGTAATCGGTTCGTACGTTCGTGACCTCGTGCCTTCGTACGCTCATGCCCTGCGATCTAATTGTCTGATTATATGCGAGCTTATTAAGCCATTTTACTTATTAAGAAGTATTCTATATTATGTAATTTGAGGAAAGTGATTAGGAAATATTCGAAGATGTGTTGTAACTTGAAACATAAGATTGTGAGAAGTAAACCGTCGGCTGGTCATCAACCATTCCTGTTTTGCAGCTCGGATCGGATGAGGAGGCCGACGGAACTTCCGCAAGATATCACATAATTTAATCTTACCATGAGTTATTTTAATGATTTTGAACTTTGGAAAGAGCAAATCGAGAGCCTCGCACCCGATGCGATTAAATTACCCAACCAGCCCGTAGATGATTTTGTGGCAAGCACCGAAACCCTGGCTATTGAAGCGAACGAAGACCGGGACGCTTTAACCGCTGCAGGCATGGATCCTTCACTTATTGATAACTTAGTAACACTTAGTGGAGCTTTGCGCTACTGCGAGGCCCAATGGAAGAGCGAATACCGCGCCCGTATTGACGCTCAAAAGGAATGGCAGGAAAAATCACCCATGGCCTATGGGTTAAAAAAAGACTTATTACATCATTTTTCGTTTGCTTACCGTAAGGATGATAACATTCAGAAAAAGGTGATGCGCATTCGCGAAGGAACCAGTCACGCTGATATGGTTCAGGATTTAATTGAACTGGCCGTTTTAGGTGAAAAACATCCCGAACCACTAACGGCCATCAATTTCAATCTGGATCAATTACAAACAGCACGTGCGCTGTCGCACGCCATGTCTGAACTGCTGGCGGCAGCCAATGGTTCGCTGGATGAAAGCAGTGGCACGAAACAATTGCGCGACAAGGCATTTACCCTATTGTATAAAACGGATAGTGCTGTTCGCGAATATGGTCGTTATGTCTTTTGGAAAGATGAGGATAAAAGAAAGCGATATTATCGCTAACCATTCCTGAAACCCTTGATTTTATTAGCCCCAAGGGCACTTCCACAAGTCCCTTGGGGCCTTTTTTGATTTCAATTGGCACTATTTTGATCCCAATCGGCCATTTTCCGAATACAATTACCCTAAGCACCAGCCCATCGGTCCTGTTTTTTAACTCCATTGGCAAAAAATGTGCTTCCATAGGCTATTTTTCAAATTTAATCGGGGAAATTTCCGCTCCAACTGGCTATTGCTTTGATTTAATTGGCTATCAAAAGCCTCCCCTTGGCCAATTTTCGATTTCAATCCCTGCTACCGCGGATTCCAGGTGCAATCGCGCGGCAGCGCGGGGCCTGCTGTCGAATTGGTTTTCAGCGACTAAAGACTAGTGAACTCGTTTTTTCTTACAAAAAATGAGGTATTCGACTGTAGATATTTCTTAATTTTGGTGTATATACTCAACGCTATCTTATGCGGGCAACAAAAATCATCCACCGGGGAGAGCATCGTATTCAAGTTGATTTCCCTTACAACCAGGAGATTGCTGGCTTGATTAAGCAAATTCAGGATGCTAAATGGAGCAAAACGCTGGGTGCATGGCATATCCCCTATACCGAACGTGCATTTAATCAGTTGAAAAAACTTTTCCCGAAGATGGACTGTCCCCCCAACGTTTTTGTTGAAAAACCGGAAGAATCGAAGCTCATTTCCTCCATAGCGGTTCACCCTAAGCCTTCGCAACAACGAAAAGGTGTTTCGGTGCAGGTCATCGGCAGGAAGATCATCTTGAAACTGCCTAAGAATGACCGTGACACTCGCTTTATTGTTTCATTGCGCTACAGCCGGTGGGACCCGAAACAGTTTTGCTGGATTGTGCCGAATTACCCGGGCAATTTAGAGCTGATTAACGACTATTTTAAAGATCGGATTAGCGAACTGATTATTCATGAAGAGCAGGAAGTCAAAACAAGTACCGATGCGCAAAGAACCTTAAATGCGAATGAGCTTTTAATCATCAAAACCAAGACGGGAAGGTTAAAATTAATTTTTGGGTTCAACAAAGCCTTAAGTTAGCATTCATATAAAAACAGCACTGCAAATAAGAAAGTGATTATTGAAAAAACATATAATCCCAGTTTTCCTCTAAACCAATATGTTGATTTAATCTGGATTGGTAAAGCATCAGAACTTGAAATGAGTTCAAGTCATCATGCTGCTTTATTTACCGAACTCATTTTTAATTATGGAGACAAGTTCGAGATTGAAGGTCAGAATGTTGAGAACCTTGCTTCAAGTAATGGTCATCAAATTTTATCAGGTTTAAAAACATCACCTTTTCAAACTAAAATATTTGGAACTTATGGCAATGTGGGACTTATTCTAAAACCATTTTGCTATGGGATGCTTACTAAAAAGTTTGGTTCAAAGGCAATGGATAACATTTCTGCAATTTTATTCGAACAACTATTTGTGCCAACAAACCCTGACTTTGAAAGAGTAGAACAGCATCTATTAAAAATATTTGAAGTTACCCCCATTGATAATGATTTGGCAAAGTTTGAAAGTTATATATCTAAAAATCTTTTGGAAAAAGGAAGCTTAAAAGACTTCAATATGTCTATTTCAATATCACAGAAAAGTTTTATTCAGAAGTTTAAAAAACATTTTCTTCTTACCCCAAGTGAATATATAAAATTGAAGCAGGTAAATTATGCTATTCAATTGCTACAAAATAAAGACTCGGAAAAGCTTATAAATATTGGATTAGACTCAGGTTTTTACGACCAATCGCACTTTATAAGAGTTTTTAAGAAATTCTGCGGAGTAACCCCAAAACAATTTTTAAATGGGTAAATTTTGTACAATTTTATCAAAAGCTCATTATTTATTTTTGCGAAATAAAGTAAGGAGAATATTATGAGAAAGTTAGTATTGTACATTAGTATGAGTATTGATGGTTATCTGGCAACAAAAGATGACGAATTGTCTTGGTTATCAATAGTTGAAAAAGAAGGTGAAGATTATGGTTATCATGATTTTTATAAGGATGTTGATGCTTACATTGTTGGCAAAACAACATACGATACAATTTTAAAGCTTACAGGAGGAAAGTTACCTCAAGCTGAAAATTTGGATTGTTATGTTATTACAAGACAAAATATTGCAGACAAGGAAAATATTACTTTTTACAACGGTGATATTGAGCAATTAATACATAAATTGAAATCCGAGCAAGGAAAAAATATTGTTTGTGATGGCGGCGGTCAGATTGTAAAATTGTTGATGCAGAAAAACTTAATTGACGAATATATCATTTCTGTAATACCTGTATTCTTGGGTGACGGAAAACGTTTATTTATTGGTGGGATAGATACGATAAACTTAAAAGCATTATCGAGTAAAAGCTTTGACACAGGGCTTGTTCAACTTCATTATTCAAAGCAATGAGAAATATTGTCATAAAAGGAGCAAGACAAAACAATCTGAAAAACTTGGATTTAGAGATCCCAAGAAATCAGATTGTACTGTTTACTGGTGTCTCTGGTTCAGGAAAATCATCGCTTGTTTTTGAAACGATAAACTCCGAAGCACAAAGACAACTTTATGATACATTTAGCACATTTGCGCGAAGCAGAATGCCTAAATATGAACAGGCTGATTATGATTTGATTGAAAACTTATCTCCTGTTATCCTAATTGAGCAAAAGAGATTTTCTGGAAATTCAAGGTCTACAGTTGGTACTGTAACCGAAATTTTCACATACCTGCGATTATTATATTCCCGAATCGGTTCTGAATTTATTGGAGGTTCAAATCATTTTTCTTTTAATTCTCCCGAGGGCATGTGCGAGAATTGTAGTGGAACTGGTAAAGCGACAAAAATCGAAATTAATTCTTTGATAGATTGGGATAAATCAATAAATAATGGAGGAATCTTATTTAGTGATTTCAAAGTTGATTCGATTTATTGGAAACAGATTGTAATGTCTAATTTGTTTGATTGTGATAAACCTTTTAAAGATTTTTCAGAATCAGAAATAAATGACTTTTTGTATGCGAAAGCCATTCGTTACAACATGGGAAGTGAAGAAGGATTCCTGAAAGGAAATTATGAAGGTATATACACAAAAATTAACCGTTTGTATCTAAATAAAGACATTGCAAGTTTATCAAAGAAGAAACAGGATGTTATAAATAACTACATTCATCAAGGGACTTGTGATAAATGCGGTGGAGCACGATTAAACGAAAAAGCACTTTCGATAAAAATAAATGGAAAAAATATTTATGAATTGTGCCTGTTGCAATTAAATGAACTGTATGGTTTTATTTCACAAATTGAAAACCCACTTGTAGAAACAGTTCTTCAACAAATTAAAATACGTTTACAGTATTTGGTAAATATTGGAGTTGGGTATTTAAACCTATCGCGAGAAACAAGTACATTGTCGGGAGGAGAAGCTCAACGAGTTAAATTGGCAAAACAATTAGGAAGCAGCTTGACCGAAATGCTCTATATATTAGACGAGCCAAGTGTTGGTTTGCATCCGAGAGATGTGCATTTGGTTAATGAGTTGTTCAAAGACTTAAAAGAAGCAGGGAACACAGTTTTGGTAGTGGAGCACGACCCCGATGTTATTAAAATCGCAGACCATATTATTGATATTGGACCAAATGCAGGAGCAAAAGGCGGAGAAATAGTTTATCAAGGAAGCTATAAAGGACTAAAAAAATCTGATACTTTAACAGGTAAGTTTTTAAACGATCCAATTGAGCGTCAAAACCGATTAAGAAAATCGGACGAGTATTATCAAATAACCAATGCGACAGCTAATAACCTAAAGTGTATTTCTGTAAGAATTCCTAAGAAAGTTTTTGTTTGTATAACTGGCGTTGCAGGTTCAGGTAAAAGTTCATTGATTCATAAAGAATTTGTAAAGAAAAATCCTGAATCAATTGTTATAGACCAAAGTCCTGTTGGTCAATCTGAACGCTCTAATTCAGCAACTTATACAGGAGTATTTGACTTAATCCGAAAAGAATTTGCGAAAGCCAATAAAGTAAATAGCTCTCTGTTTAGTTTCAATTCAAAAGGAGCTTGTCCTAAATGTAATGGATTAGGTTATATAACTATTGATATGGCATTTCTTGATTCAGTAAAATCAAAATGTGAAGAATGCGATGGGAAAAGATACAGCAAAGACGTTTTAAAATATGTCTACAAAGGAAAGAACATCTTTGAAGTTTTAGAATTGACAATTAATCAAGCATATGATTTCTTTGAAAGCGCAGAAATCCAATCAAAGCTTAAATTGCTCATTGAAGTAGGATTAGGATATCTAAAACTTGGACAACCGCTTTCAACATTATCAGGAGGTGAATGTCAAAGAGTAAAACTTGCAAGCGAATTACACAAGCAAGGGAACATTTACATCATGGACGAGCCAACAACTGGTTTGCACATGTCCGACATCAAGAAGATTATTGACCTAATGAACAAACTGGTTGATAATGGAAATTCATTAATCGTAATTGAACACAATCTGGACGTAATAAATAATTCTGATTGGATTATTGACATCGGGCGTGAAGGAGGAATTGCAGGAGGAGAATTGATATTTGAAGGAACTCCCGACCAGATAACCGATTGTGAAGAAAGTTATACAGGAAAATATTTGAAAGATTATAGATTAAGAAATACG
Source organism: uncultured Sunxiuqinia sp. (assembly GCF_947495665.1). GTDB lineage: Bacteria > Bacteroidota > Bacteroidia > Bacteroidales > Prolixibacteraceae > Sunxiuqinia > Sunxiuqinia rutila. Next base: position 561,300 of record NZ_CANLZV010000001.1, on the reverse strand, counting down.
AATGCTAATCGAGTGGGAAGCCGCTAGGCTAAAAGCCTAGCGGGGAACCCCTCACACCACCCAGCGTACGCGAGCTACGCTCCTCCCTGTCGTTTTAAATGTCCACCGGACATTTAAAAATCAGGCACATACCCGGCGGTTCGTTAAATCATAGGAAACAGAACCGTACTTGGTTTAACTTGATTGTAGCGATCCAGTAAAGGGATGTAATCCCGCTTTTTCAATCGATCATATCGTACCGCATCATTCTGTCAGGAAACGCCATCAATAGAAAACTATACGTGCTTTAACTGCTCATCTTGTTTTAAGCTTTTAACCAACGAAAGACTAACCAGCACCAGGATAATTGCAAAAGGAAAGCCGGTTGAAATAGAAGCTGATTGAAGAGCCGTTAAACCACCTCCTACTAATAAGGCGATGGCAATAGCGCCCTCCATAAAAGCCCAAAATATTTTTTGTCCTTTGGGGGCATTCAATTTCCCTCCTGCGGTCATCATATCTACCACCAAAGAGCCACTATCCGAAGACGTAATGAAAAAAGTACCCACTAAAATAATGCACACAAATGCAGTGATGTCATAAAAAGGGAGGGTCTCCAGCATTTTGAAAAGTCCAATGGAGCTGTCTTGTGCTACGATGGATGCCATATCCAAATTGCCATCCAATTGCAGATTGATAGCGGTTCCACCCAGAACTGACATCCATAAAAATGAAAAGACAGAAGGTAAAACCAAGCCAAAAATCGCAATCTCCCGAATGGTTCTCCCTTTGGAAATCCGGGCAACAAACGTACCAACAAATGGCGACCAGGAAATCCACCATACCCAGTAAAACATCGACCAACCTTTAAACCAGCTTCCGGCCGTACTATTTTGATTTCGGAATAAGCTTAATTCAATCAAATCAGAAAGGTAAATTCCTAAGCTTTGCACAAAACCATCGATTAAGCGAACCGTATTTCCTAAGATTAGCACAAATGCAAAAACAATTAGTGCGATAACAATATTGGCATTACTTAAATATTTTAGTCCTTTATTTAAACCCGTAACAACAGAGATCGTTGCAATTAGAGTAATTCCGATGATGGAACTCACTTGTAGACTAGTAGCATTTTCTAATCCAAAATACTCGGATAAGCCGGTACTGAACTGCAAGGCACCAAAGCCCAGTGAGGTCGCTAATCCAAACAGTGTTGCTAAAACCGCAATAACATCAATTAGATAGCCAGGCCATCCATTCATCCGATCGCCAAATAGCGGAACCAAGGTCGATTTTAATGATAATGAACTGTTTTTATTAAAGGTAAAATAGGCCAGTGCAATTCCGAGTAACATGTAAATTCCCCAAACATGAAAACCATAGTGAAAATAGGTGTTGCGAATGGCTAAGCGAGATTTATAAATATCTGAAGCCCCATCAACAATGGGGTGGCTAAAATGCAGCATCGGTTCTGCAACACTAAAATAGACTAAGCCAATTCCCATTCCCGCTGAAAACAACATCGCTACCCAGGAAAACTTGCTGAAGCTGGGCTTTGCATCCTTCCCTCCAATTCTGATTTTGCCAAATTTGCTAAATGCCAGGTAGAGTACAAATATTAGAAAGTAGTTAATGCTTAGAGAAATAAACCAACCAAAATTACGCGACATATAAGCCTGAAAACCGGAAAATGCAGCTTCCGATTGTTCGTTAAAAATGATGGTAAAACTGACAAATAAAAAGGTGATTAATGCTGCCGGAATGAAAACCGGCTTTGAGATATCAAAATACTTGTTTTTGAAATTATTCATTACTATTGCTTAAGAAATTAAGAGCTTCCATTATTGATTTAAAATGTATTTTCCTGACCTGAAACCTTCTCCAGGTGGAGTACTCCAAAATGGAAGTAGCTGCCTGATAAGTTTTCTTCCTTGTCTGGCACTAAGAATTTGAAATAAGAATTAATTGGAGTGGTTTTTCCTAGGGGGGAACCTCTAATTCACTACTTTCGACACTGCTTCCGGTAATATCATTTACTATGCTGGGTTGAAGAACGGCCCATGCGACAGTTTGATTCATACAATCTATTGTTAAAATAAACACTTAAAATTTTTAATTGGCGGAAACATTCTACGAACAAGTTTTAATACAGGAATAATCAGATTAGTGTCCTGGCAAGAATGGATTAATTTGAGCGGATATACATGTAATTAAAAATGAAACCCTACTTTCAACCTGCATATTTCTCATTTCTCACAATATTGTTTCGGAGCAGAGCCGGTTAAGTATTAAAGCGCGGCGGAACTCATTAACGAGCTTTCACTGGAAACCACAAACCTTACTCTCAACCACTTGCTACTTCAGAATGGGAAGACAGACACCATCTTTCTAAAGATGGACTGAATTTGTATTGAACTTACCTTCCCACAGACATTTTGTCTTTCGTTATGAATAACAATTTCCCAAATAGTTCGCGAAATAACGAAATACAATTAAGTTTTTATAATTTTTTGGACATTATCTGCTTACGAAGAAAATGCAAACACGTCATACATAGCTGACAATGAGGGCGAACAGCTTGAATATTTTTTTCACAAAAAAAATTGTGCAGGCGAATTGTTTCTCCTGTAATCGAGGTTGAAAAAAACGCGACCGATTTTTACGGAGAAAATAAGCAAAGTTGCAACTGACTTTAGAAGCACTGCAAAATCCAAGCCGGATTAGATTTATAATCCATCAAACTTGCCCAATTTGCATCTTCAGTTTTTCAGGCGATCCGGAATATCCTATTGGCTAGCCCCAACCAAACAAACAAAAAAAAAGAGTTGACCGAATGGACAACTCTTTTTTGGGCAGATGAGCCGATGACTAAAAACGGCTTAAAGCGTTTGGGTAATCTCTCCTGTAAATTGCACATCAAAGGGATCATCCTGGTTGCTTAGATAGACCCTAACGGCCTTGTTGAACAGCCCCGGACTGTCAGCAACAAAGCGAATTTTAAGGTCTGATGAAGCTTCGGGAAGAATCGGCTCTGTTTGATATTCGGGCATGGTACATCCGCAAAATACCCGGACGTTGTTGATCAAAACAGGTTTTGGGGTCTTGTTTGTCAGGGTGAGGACAACTTCCTGCTCCTGCCCTACAACCAGGGTCCCCAGCTCATAAACCACATCTTCATAGGCCGAGTCTGTTAATTCCATCATCTTGGTTTCTCCCCTACTGGCTTGTTGTCCCTGGCAATTCCAAATAAAAACAGCAAGTACAGTTATCAGCATGTAATTTCTAAATCCGTTTATTTTAATGTCAAAATAATGGTTCATTTTCAAAGGGATTCCGATTTAGAGATGTATATATTCCAACTAAAAATAAACGAGTTGCCCTTGAGCAACTCGTTATACTTAAACATTGATTCGATTAGTAGCCAGGTGTTTGTTCTAACACAGTCGCTCCGGTTTCGTCAACCGACAAGTCTCGCTGTGTCTGCGGAATTGGCCAACGCTCATGCTTTCCTGCGGTGAAGCTTTTACCTGACAAATGCGTCATTTTAGTTCCTTCCACGCTCAGGTAGTTATTCATCACATCAGCAGCAATGCCCCAACGTACCAAGTCAAAAAAGCGTAATCCTTCCATAGCAAACTCCATTCGGGTTTCATGCTGAATGGCTTTCATGGCAAACTCTTTTGACTCGAAAGTATCATCATAAGTTTCAACCATGTAGTTGGCTGCAGGAGTTCCATCGGAAAACCTTACCACGTTAGAGTCCTTAGCGCGGCTACGAATTTCATTCACCAAATCAGTTGCACGATCCAGCGAACCAACCTGGGCTTCGCATTCGGCTAACCAAAGAATAACATGACCAAAACGGAATTTCCGGAAATTATTGGGGTTCACACCCGTTGCCCAACCGGTTGTGGTAGCCAATCCTTTTTCAGATTGCTTGAACATATTCTTCTTATACAAATAGGGGCCGCCATTGCTGGGATCACGAATCCATCCATAACCAACATGGATTCCCCAATCCAAAAATGGAATTCCCGGACGTCCAACCGTATGATCCAGGCGCGGATCAACAAGCCCGTCGTACATTACATCCTCACCTTTAGTGATATCAGTATCGTAAGGAAGCATATCGTCAGCCGAATAGGTATCATCCAGCAGTGGTAAACCATCATCGCCCACGCGATAAGCACTTACCAAGCTATGTGTTGGTTGAAAGAAGCCACAGCAGGTTCCCATGCCGGCAACCCCATGAGGAAAATTTAAGGCATCGCCCCAGCCACCGTTAGGCGACCCCGATGCTCCATCGTTGGTTGCATATTGAATTTCGAAAATAGACTCCTTGTTGTTATTGAATTCAATCAGGTAGTTCTGCTCATAACTCTCCATGAGCTCGAAAGGCCCATTGGTGTAAACATCATCCAAAAGCGGTAAAGCCTCGCTGTATTTCCCTTGAAGTAAATAAATGCGAGCCAGATAAGTTTTGGCAGCCCACTTGGTAGCCCGACCAACCTCATTCCAGGACTCGGGCAAATTGCTAACCGCGAATTTCATGTCAGTTTCAATTTCCGGCCAAAGCAAATGATCGTTTGCTACTGTTTTAGGCGTTTCTGTGTTTTCATCAATGTAAGGAACCTTACCATGAACCATGGTCAGCTCAACATAAAAATGCGCACGTAGAAATTTGGCCTGAGCCTCAGCCTGCAATTTTTCGGTTTCATTCATGTCTTCAGTTTCCGGCAAATACCGAAGTACATCGTTGGCACGAATAACACCGTCAAACAATCCTTGCCAATGGTTGGCCACATAGCCATTGTCTGCATCAGCGGTAAACGCTTCTACAGGGTTGATAGTTGCCTGATCGCCATAATCTGATCCTTTATAGGCATCGTCGGAAGCGACACTCCCCCATACCCAGTTTGAAACAGCACTGGCCCAAACAGCACCATCGGTAGGCAAATGTGTTCCGTCAACAACAGCATAAGTTCCTGTCAACAAATATTCAATTCCCGTTTTACTGGTTAAGGTTGCTGGAGATCCTTGTCCCTTAGGTTTTATCTCAAACCAGTCATTGGTGCAGGAAGAAATCAGTCCTGCCACAAAGATGAAGGATAGAAATAATATCTTTTTCATATGTCTTTTCATTTTAAGTGATTACAAATTCAGATTAACACCAAACATGAAGATTCGGGAAGTTGGATAAACACCTTCATCAACACCAATCAAGCGATCAGGATTGGAATCCGGGTTAGAAAGTTCAGGATCTAAACCGCTGTAATCTGTAATGGTGAATAAATTGGTAGCCTGAATATACAGCCTTAAGCTTTCAATACCTGCTTTACTAATCAGAGAGCGGGGTAAACTATAACCAATTTGTAAATCTTTCATCCGGAAGTAAGACCCATCTTCAATAAAGAAACTGGAGTTCTTCTGCATAACGGCATCATCGCGTAAGGCAATGGGTTGGGTAATTTTAGCACCTGAATTATAACGTTCCTGAGTCCAGGACTCATACAAACGTGCTTTTCCACGGTTTCCGGAGAAGTTGTTAAACATGATCCAGCGATTTACATAGTTAATCAGATCATTGCCTTGCGATCCCTGGAAGAACATGGTCATATCCCAATTCTTATATTCCAGATCAATATTGATACCGTAAGTAAAGTCAGGATGAGGATTTCCAATGACAGTTCTGTCTGCCGCATCAATCTTTCCATCGCCGCTAATGTCGCGGTATTTAAACACACCCGGCTGGCTGTATGAATCCCCATCAAAAGATTCTGAGTTATAAGGCACATGATCATATACTTCATCCCAAGAATTAAAGATACCATCAACAACATAGCCGTAGAAGGAAGAAATAGGCTCTCCGGTCATTGTAGCGGTATAGGTATTCTGACGCAATGAAGGTCCGTAAAGAATCTCATTCGGGTTTTCGTTCAGCTTAACAATTTCGTTCTTGTAATGCGAGATATTGGCCCGAAGATTCAGTTTAAGATCCCGGCCTATCTTTTCCCGGTAGGAAAGCATCAGGTCAAATCCTTTGTTTTCCATCTCACCAATATTCACTGCTGGCAGTACCAAACGTCCGTAAGTATAAGGCAGGTTCTGATTGTAAAGCATGTCCGTGGTTACCCGTTTGTAAACATCCAGGTTAACCTCCAGTTTATTAAACATGGTTGCATCAATCCCGAAGTTGGTTGTTACACTGGCTTCCCATTTTCCATCCGGATTACCCAATTTGTATTTATGAATACCTGCATCAGTAGCCGAGTTGGAACCCGATAAGCTGTAGTACGATTCGCCATTGTAAACGCGGTAAGTGGTATAGGCATTGTAGTAGCCGCCAACGTTATCATTTCCGTTTTTACCCCAACCAAAACGAAGTTTCAGGTTATCAATCCAGTCCGTATTACTCATGAAGTCTTCTTCCGAAAGACGCCATCCTAAAGAGAATGCCGGGAAAGTTCCCCAGCGATTATCTTCCGAGAAACGCGAAGAGGCATCGCGACGCACAACAGCTTCCGCCAGGTATTTGCCCATGTAGTCGTAATTGATACGTCCAAAGTACGAGAAGGTAGACCACTCGTCAAAGGAGCCATTGGCCACCTGATCCTTTTCTCCAGCATCTAAAACCATGTAATCCAAATCGGTGCTGGCAAATGTTGAACGTCCACCCTGGAACCAATCGTAATTCCATTTAACCGCCTCAGTTCCCAGCAAGAAATTGAAGTTGTGTTCATTGTTGATGCTGGTTTCGTAATTCAAGGTGTTGATCCAGTTATACTGGAATGTTCCGTAATAGTACTGTGATAGAATTTCAGTTGGAATAGCTTCCGAGAATTCCGGGTTCGTCAAGGTGCGATCCTGACGACGGGTCGTCGTATAATCCGCCCCAATTAAGGTTTTCAACTTCAAGCCTGAAAGCACATTAACCTGTGCATAGGCATTGGCCAAAACGCGTAAATCACGGTAATAATCATCTTTGTCTCTTGTAAGAACAGCTACGGGGTTGGCTCCGTTTCCCATGGTTTTGGCTTGTGTTCCTGCAAAATTTCCGGCAATATCATATACCGGAATAAGCGGCTGCATCCGATAAGCTTGCGAAATAGAGTTTCCTTCATCATTATTGGTTCCCTGTCCGGTTCTGTCGGTGTAGGATACGCCCAGACTTTCACCTATTTCAAGCCAATCCGTAATTTTTGTATCAGCATTTGAACGCAAGGAAAAGCGCTCGAATCCAGTATGAATAACAACACCATCCTGGCTCATATAACCACCGGAAAAGGCATATTTCCCTTTTTCAGTACCACCGGATACCGATAGGTTATACTCTTGAATAGGAGCTGGATCTAAAATTTCATCGTACCAGTCCGTTCCTTCTTTATTGGCACGGGTAATTCCATTATAAGGACTTGGATAGCTGTAATCGCTTTCATTAACTTCGCTTGCCATGGCTCCTTCAGGAATAATGTAATCAGGAATCACAGGAACAGATCCGTAGCCATATTGTGAGTTTCCCCAACCTTCGTCACCAACTTCCAATCCCAGGTTTTTACTTTCCAGCCAGAGCAGGTCTCCATATTCCTGAGAGTTCAATAGATCCAAGCTGTTAATGGTCCGTTGAATTCCATAACGGGCATCAAACCGCAAAACCGGTTTTCCGGCTTTACCACGTTTGGTGGTTACCAGAATGACCCCGTTGGCAGCACGCACTCCATAGATCGCAGAAGAAGAGGCATCCTTTAGTACTGACATGGACTCTATGTCATTGGGGTTGATCTTACTCAATCCTCCGGTTGTCGGCACGCCGTCAATAATGTATAACGGATCGTTGTTGTTGACCGAGCCAATTCCCCGTATCCTCACCATTGATTCTCCTCCGGGGGTATTGTCATTGGTAATCGTTACACCAGCCACTCGTCCTTGTAACTTGGCAGCAGCACTTGCAGCCGGCACCGAGCGCAATTCTGTTTCATCAACTGAAGCAACAGCTCCGGTTAAGGTTTTCTTCTGTTGGGTACCATAACCAACTACCACTACTTCGTCCACTCCAATCACGTCGGGCTCCAATACAATCTGAAAAGAGGCCTGATTGCCAAGTGTAATCGTTTCGGTTCTCATCCCGATATACGATACGGTAAGGGCTGTAGCTTCTTCAGGAACCTCTAAGGTAAAGTGTCCGTCCAAATCGGTAATTGTTCCGTTGGTTGTTCCTTCCACAACAATCGATACCCCAGGAATTGGAGTACCATCACTACCAGTTACCCCACCGGTAATAACACGTTCATCTTGTTGCTCTGAATTCATGGCTTTCAAAACAATCAAGTTGTTGTTTTGAAAGCTGTAAGCCAAGTCCTTTCCTTCGAACAGTTCATTTAGAACTTCATTGACATCTTTATTCCGAACATCAATATTGACTGTTTCATCCAGCGATAAAGCGTCTTCCGAGTAGAAGAAACGGAAATTACTTGATTGCTCAATAACGTTCAATACAGAACGTAAGGATTGATTTTTTATTTCCAGGTTAAGCTTGGTGTTTTGAGAATGAACTTCCGCACTTACCTGAACTAATCCCAGCAGTAAAAAAAAGGCTGTTAGTTTCATAAATAGAAAAAGTTTTTTCAATTGATCCCAGGGGGATTCAAAGAACTGTTTTTTTTTCATAGTTTTACAAATAATTAGTTAGACGATACATACTTACGTATGCTGTTGTTTAATAAAGTAGCAGGATGCTGGTACCATCCTGTTACTCTTTTTTTTGAGAACGTTTGTTAATTTACTAGAATTTAGGGTTATACCATATGCTTACATTTTTATTGTCGAGTGTATAATTAATTGGAGAGGTGATGCTAAGCACATCCAATACTTCCTTCAGGTTTTCATCCATCAGTGTGCCGCTATAGGCCAGGTCAAATAATGAAGAATCTTTTATGTTGATGCTTACATCATACCGCTTTTCAAGCTTCTTCATGAGTGAGCCAAACTGTTCTTTATAAATCACCCACTCCCTTTCTTTCCAAGAAGTGTAGATATCCGTTCGAACATCGGAAGTCAGCACCGCCTTTTCAATCTTTAGGGGTGCTTTATCCTGGCAGTCTGAATGTTCTTGAGTTTTTTGGTCAGCCAATTGCTGATCACACTTTTGCTGATTCTTATTTTTATAAATGGTAAGTACCTGGTTGGGCTTTAGCACCACATCGTCCTTCTGGGGAGCCAGCGCACGATTTACAGCCACTTCACCTTCTACCAAAAGAGTTTCAATAAATCCCTCATCGCTATAAGCCCTGACATTGAAACGCGTACCAGTGGCCTTCACTTTCACCCCTGCGGTTTCAACATAAAAGGGGCGTTCTTTATTGGTTACAACATCAAAAAATGCTTCTCCGTCCAGCCAAACCAACCGTTGGCTCTCATCAAAAGTTATGGGGTACCGCACAGAACTTCCCGCATTGATCCAAACGCGCGAGCCATCGGGCAAAGTCACTACCGATTTACTTCCAAATGGGACTTCTGTTACAATGTAATCAGCCCTTAGCTCATTAACTTCTTCGGATGGATTAAGCTGAAAATAATAATGCCCCAGAATAAAGGCGATGGCAAATACAGCGGCGATTTTGGCCAGCTCAATGCTCATATGAAGAAGCTTGGCCCTGGGGTTTATTTTAGAAGCAAGCTGCTTCCAATTCTTTTGGGTATTGAATCGTTCGGATTTTAAAGCCGCCGAGGAAAGTTCGATGTAAGCAACGGACTGGCTAAAATATGTGGCATTTTGCTCCGAAGCCTCCACCCATTCAAAAAGCTCAGCTTCCTGCTGTTTGCTTAACGTTCCATTTACATAGTCCAGAATAAGGACATCAATCTCTGAATTCATGCTCATAGCCGATGTGTAAACTAACTTTTACCTCTATGACAATGAAATTCAAAAATGGCATACAAGATTAAACAAGAAAATTTCACCTTTTGTCTTAACACCCTCAAATTCAAGGCGTATTTTTTTCAAAGCACGGCCAATTTGAGTTTTCACCGTGCCTTCCGACAAATTCAGTTTCTTCGCAATGGCTTTGTAAGGCATTTGCTCAAACCGGTTCAGGAAAAAAATGTAGCGACATTGCTTCGGAAGGGAGTCAATAGCCTCTTTCAACCGTTCTTCAAGCGTTTCCATTTGTTGGAGCTGTTCGATTTTGGCTGAGACTTCTTCCTGTTTATAAAATGGGTAAGTCAGTTCCGAACTGAGGCTCACTTTCTGCTTCCGCTTGCGCAACTGGTTAATCGACAAATTGCGGACGGCAATGTACAAATAAGACTTTAATGAACTGGTAATTTCAATCGACTGCCGTTTATTCCAGAATTCCAGGAAACAATCATTGACAATGTCTTTGGCATCTTCATGACTCCCTAATATTCCCGAAGCATAAGCACAAAGCGCAGCATAGTGGGCATCAAAAATATACTCAAAAGCTTTTTGATCATTATGAAACTTTACCCGTGAAAATAAGATTTGATCCATGTTTGGCATAGTTCATCTTCGTTAGTTTAGGAGTATATCGGACAACAAAAAAACAAAACTGCAACATAAGCAGTTTTATTTTAACGAAATATAGAAAGTTTTGTTGAAATACAAGAAGGGATTTTGCTATTATAGAACAGTCTCATTTTCAAAACAGAGCACAATTCCTCCTGATCTACCTAACGTTACCTGACTTAACTGTTAAACAACATAAGCTTACACTGAACCGTTCAGCCCAGCTGTAATTTTCAATTCAAAAAAAAGGAGCCATGTTGCCATGACTCCTTTGCATTTAACGAAAAACGATCCTTCCTAAATAATAACGTCAATGGGATGACTTAGTTTTTCAGCCTCTTCGTTAATGTAGCTTTTAAAATGGTCAATTTCTTTCCATTTGGGATTTTCAAGCCCCCAAACCGCAAAGAAATAATGACGCGCTGGTTGCTCATTGGCAAGCTTCTGTGCCACATAATATGTTTCAGAAATAACGTGGCTAAAGTTTTTTGCCGGCACCGTTTGGTAGCCTTCTTTAAAGAAGTTGATATCGGTTGTCCGGTCAATGGCTGTCAGCTCATCTTTCGGAACCATTACGGCCATTCCAAGCTCATCCTGGTTTAGCGATTGCACATCAAGGGTGGCTATGGCGGCAAAGTTTTTACCGGCATCAAACGAATAGGGCTCGTTTTTCAATAAGCTGGTAACAATGCCTGTTGCCAGTTGCTTTTGACCGGTATACCCCGTCACCGTAACATCCGACTGGAACCAATATTTGCCTGGATAGATGCTGATCCGCTCAACTGCATCCAGCTTTTGGCCGGCCACATCCCATCCTTTGTATTTCAAATCGAACACCGAACGAATGGGACCTTCAACGACTTTTTGATACTCATAAACATCGGTGGAGCCCAGTCGAAAAAGCGAATCATTTTCGAGCATGGCCAAACCTCCGGATCCTAGGCTACTTCCACAGTGCAGGACATCCATTCCCCAGTCGGCCAACTTGTGATAGTCGCCCATTTCCGGCGTATGAATTTTATCGATGATCAAACCGGGTTGAAGTTTTCCAAACAGGTCTTTCACATTCCGGCAATCAAAATAATTGCGGAAACCCATTTTGTCGTTTTCCCAGTTAACACTTTCTCCTTGAGCAATGGTTGGAAATCCATCCAGTCCCTGAGGAGCAAAGTACTGATCCACTTCCTTAAAAGAGTGATCTTCCTGAACAATTCCCAAACGTACATTGGTGCGTTTCTCAAAGTCAGGATAATCGGCTACCGCAATAAATTCAAGCTGCAGAGTAATGGTTTCATTGGCCAGGAAATCGAGATTAACAACCAGTTCATCCCAATAACCATCGCCATCCATATCGTCAGCCTGAGTCGGCACCAACTGTCCGTTGCGTTTCAAAACAGGAGCTAGCCCGGCTTCAATTTTGCCGAATTTTTGTTCCAGGTCAACTCGTTCAATCAGGATGGTCTCATCCGGACGGTCTGTATCCATCGGGTTCTTCATCGTAAGTTGATTGTTCGGTGTTGAACAGGAAAAAAGTCCGGCAACAAATAATAGGTAGATTAGCTTTTTCATAACCTTAGTCCAAATCGTTTTCACCTTTAACATAGCCGAAGTTGGCCAGGATTCCGCCATCAACATAAAGCACCTGTCCATTGACAAAGTTACTTGCTGCTGAAGCCAGGAAAAGTGCGGCATTACCAATATCTTCAGGTTCACCCCAACGGCCTGCAGGAGTACGAGTCATCACCAAATCGTTGAAAGGGTGTCCGCCCTCACGAATAGGAGCTGTTTGCGCCGTAGCAATGTAACCAGGTCCAATACCATTAATCTGCAAATTGTATTTAGCCCACTCGCAGCACATGTTGGCGGTTAACAGTTTTAATCCGCCTTTAGCTGAAGCGTAGGCAGAAACCGAATTGCGGCCATACACACTCATCATCGAGCACATATTGATAATTTTTCCGCTGCGCTTGGCAATCATTTTAGGCGCCACACGCTTGGAAACAATCAAAGGAGCCACCAAATCCACATCAATCACCTGCTTATAATCAGCAATGGGCATATCCAGAATTGGGATTCGCTTGATAATTCCGGCATTGTTAACCAGAATATCAATCTCCCCCACTTCCTTTTCAATTTCGGAAATGCCGCGATCAACATCTTCTTCACTGGTCACATCAAATTTCAAGGCAAACACATCGATGCCTTCTTTTTTATATTCTGCCCGACAGCTTTCCAGCTTATCGCCTGATAAATCGTTAACACAGATTTTTGCTCCGGCTTTTCCCAGAACTTTACCAATAGCCATTCCAATTCCGTGGGTTCCCCCGGTAATCAGGGCTACTTTGCCTGTTAATTCAAATAATTCGTTCATTATGAGTTGTATTTAAATATCTTGTATAATTAATCTTTCAATGCATGGTCGGCCGGGAAATTCGTGCCTCCCCAAATTGTTTTCGCCGTCCAGTCTGTATCCGGATCAGCCCAAAACGGATCATCTTCAGGTAAACCAAGGGCCAGTAAGCCTACCGAACACAAGTATAAGCTTCCGGTTGAGATATAGCTTTCAGCAATATCCGGTTGATGGCCAACAAAACCAATTGTTAACCAGCCATTGGCATCAAAAACACCATCGGCTTCATACATTCGTTTGATAACGGCAGTAAGTGCACACCGCACCTGAGCCGGCTTAATGGATTCGGGCAAGTGATGTTGAAGAGCCATTTGTGACAAGTGTTGAAATGCTCCAAAACGGTAAGGTAATGACCGGCCAATTGCGGGAAAAGTTCCTTCCGGCGAAATCAATTTCTCCTGAATAGCCGCATAACGGGTAGCTCGCTTCAAAACAGTCTGATAGGTGGAATCATAACGCTTGCTATGCTTGACTGTTTCCGCTAAAATATCGACCATCATGGGTTGAATAACATAGCTGTTGTAATAATCCCAGTGAAACTGAGGACCATCGCCATACATCCCGTCACCAACGTACCATTCCATGTGTTTTTTAATGGTCAAATCAATACGCATTTGGTCCCAGTCTTCGCCTGCAAAAGCCAGAAAAGCCTCAACCATGCCACTAAACAAGAGCCAATTGTTATACCAAGGGGTAATTTCCCTTGAACTTTTCATCGCCTCAACCAACTGCCTTTGAGTCGTTTTATCTAACTGTTTCCAAAGCACATTGGGTGCTCTTAAAATAGCATGTGCTAAAAAAGCAGCATCAACCAATGGTTGATAGCCTTTGGTGAAGTTCATAAAATCCGGAGAATCCGGATCTACCGCCATTTTCAGACTCTTCTGGGCCAACTCAATGAAGTGTTTGCGCTGCTTTCCCTCGCGACTGTTATCAGCCCCTAATTCAAGCCAAGGAGCCAAACCTGCCAAAAGTCGACCAAAAGCTTCCAGGTAGGTAACCTCTTCCCTGTTCGCCTTCATTCCCGGCTTGCATTCTACCGGCATATTCTTTTTTAATTCGCCTTTGCTTAATGCCTCCAATAATGGAGAAGAAATACTGGTTAGTACGTGCACCCAATATTCACGATGATTGGTTGGTTCATCTGCAGCAAAAACAGAAGCTGTTGCTTTTCCACTAAGTGGCAACAATCCCGCTAATGACAAGTATTTGAAAACATCTCTTCTTCTCATCTTCTAGGTATTTTGTCAGAAAGACAACAATACCCCTCGAAGGGGTATTGTAATAAGGTTATTTTAATTCTGTTGGTTTAATAATGTCCATATCGGTGTAATCCAGGTTTTCGCCGGCCATCCCCCAGATAAAAATGTAGTTGCTTGTACCCGCCGCCGAGTGAATCGACCAGCTTGGTGAGATTACAGCTTGCTCGTTTTTCATCCACAAGTGACGAGTTTCATGGGGTTGTCCCATGAAGTGACACACGGCCTGGTCTTCGGGTACATTGAAGTAAAAGTAAACTTCATTCCGGCGGCTGTGAGTATGCGCAGGCATGGTATTCCAGACGCTTCCGGGTTTCAGCTCGGTCATTCCCATCTGCAACTGGCATGTTTCAACAACGGTGTTAATCAACAGCTGGTTGATGTTACGCTCGTTGGATGTTTCCAGAGAGCCCAGGTGTAATACATTGGCATCCTTTAAAGTCACGTGTTTGGTTGGGAATTCTTTGTGAGCCGGTGCCGAGTTGAAATAGAAACGAGCGGGTTTCTCGCTGTCAGCCGATTTGAATACCACTTCCTTCGCTCCTTTTCCAATGTAAAGGGCATCTTTAAACTCAAGCACATATTCTTTTCCATCAACACTCACACTTCCTGTGCCACCCACATTGATGATTCCAACTTCGCGTCGCTCGCAGAAATAGTTTGCTTTCAATGCATCAACCGTTCCCAGTGTCAATGCTTTAGTTACCGGAACAGCTCCTCCTACAATGTAGCGCTCAATGTGTGAGTACACTAAATTGATGGTATCCTCTTCCATCACTTTTTCTACCAAAAATTCTTTTCTGATTTTCTCCGTATCATAGGTTTTAAAATCGTCCGGATGATACGCATAGCGTTCTTCAAAATTTGTAGTCATAATTCTCTTATTTTTTTAATTCACGTTTTCGCTTAATTGCTTCTAAATAATAATAATCGGCATAATTCAAAGGAACATCGATTTCTGAATTTCCAGGCAGATGCCCCACTGAATGTTTTAACAAGAATCCGCCATTGGCTCCTCCTTCTGCTAAATACTCAGGGGAAGAAAGCGTTTCCAAAAGCTGATCTGCCAGATCGAAATAACGCTGCCCGTCTTCCACCATTGTTCCCAGTTCATAAAAAGCCGAAGCCAACAAGGCTCCTGCTGAAGCATCTCTTTTTACATTTGGAATCTTAGGATCATTGTAATCCCAGTAAGGAACCAAATCTTCCGGCAGGTTCGGAATAATAAAAGCAGCAATATCTTCTGCGGCTTTCAGGTATTTCGCATCACCTGTTTCCCGATAACAAACAATGTAGCCATATAGTCCCCAGGATTGTCCACGTGCCCAAGCAGAATCGTCGCTGTATCCCTGGTGAGTCTGTTTGCGCTCCACTTCTCCGGTAATCGTATCATAGCTTACCACATGGTACGAACTCATATCGTCCCTAAAGTGATGTTCCAATGTGGTGTTTGCATGAGTTACGGCAATATCCCGAAAACGGTTATCACCGGAAACTTTGGATGCCCAAAACAACATTTCCAAATTCATCATATTATCAATGATAACCGGAAATTGCCATTTCCCCCAGTCCCACGAACGAATAGCTCCAGTAACCGGGTTAAAGCGCGAAGCCAAACTTTCGGCGCCTTGTAAAATTACCTCTTTGTACGCTTCGTCACCGGTTAGCCGGTAAGCATTTCCATAGCTGCAAAACACCATGAAACCCAAGTCGTGCGTTCCAGTGTAAAACTGCACTCCGTCCAATTTCTCCGTCGTTTTAATCGCAGTATTTTTCCATTGCTCATCATTACTCAACTCATACATATACCAACACATTCCTGGTGGAAAACCACTGCACCAGTCTCGAATGCCAATCATTTTGTACCCATCTTTTTCAGTCCATGAACGAGGCAGTTTCTCCGAATCATCGGTTGCCTGCACCAACACGTTCAACTGATCGGAAAGCCGTTGTGTCAAGTCCTCATTGCTAGCCTTTTGGGGAGAGCAAGCCTGAATTGCAATAAACACCAGGCTGATTAGAATTAAATTTCTATGTTTCATTTTAAATTTCATTAATTAGTTAGAAGCACAAATCTAAGATAAAGGAAGCAATTATGCAATCGATTGCATTTTCTTTTCATTTTTTTGAAAAATAATTATCATATTTGTACATTGATTGCAGCCAAAAGCAAATGAATAGCAGCATTTCATCCGATTCAAATAAAATGGATAAAAAAACATCAGTCACCATTCACGATATTGCCCGGGAACTTAAGATTTCCGCTTCAACCGTATCCCGAGCCTTAAATGACAACCCACGGATCAGTCAAGCTACCAAGGACAAAATTAAAGCCTTGGCTCTGAAGCTTGGCTACCAACCCAACACCATTGCCTCCAACCTGCGAACCCAAAAAACGCATACAATCGGCATTGTTGTGCCCCTTATCAATCGGCATTTTTTCTCGGCATTTATCAGCGGTGTTGAAGATGTAGCCTTTGAAGCAGGTTATAATGTTATTATCTCTCAGTCGAAAGACCTCTTGGAAAAAGAGAAAAAAATTGTGCATTCCTTGTTTTCAAACCGGGTCGATGGCTTAATTACCTCGCTCAGTATGCAAACCAATGAATTTGACCATTTCCAGCTATTTACGAATAAGAATATTCCATTGGTCTTTTTTGACCGAGTAGCCCCTGATTTGAAAGCAAACAAGATTGTCATTGATGACTTTTCCTGCGGTTTTAAAGCAACCCAGCATTTAATTGATCAAGGTTATAAGCGTATTGCACACCTAGCCGGACCAACCGTTCTCAATACTTATCATGACCGGATGGAAGGCTACAAAGAAGCACTCCGTAAGAATAATTTAGCCGTGGAAGATCAATTGATCATTTGCAACCGGTTAACCCGAATGGATGGACAGCAGGCCATTCAACAATTATTGGCTCTAAAAAACCCACCGGATGCGGTATTCTGCGGAAATGACACCTCTGCATTAAGTATGATTGTGTACTTAAAATCACAAGGCATTCGCATTCCTGAAGATTTTGGAATTGTGGGATTCAGCAATGAGCCTTTCTCGGAAGTAGTTACCCCCTCCATTTCTACCCTTAAACAACCCGCACAGGAAATGGGGGCCAAAGCTGCACAAATGCTTATTCACGAAATAGAAAATAAAACGACACAAGACTATCAAACGATAACCCTGCCAAGTGAACTTGTTGTCAGAGAGTCTTCACTGCGCAATAACGACACAAAATAGCGACCATCCTTGCTAAAACTATTTTTAACCTACAATGCTAGACAGATACAGAGCTTCCATTATTTTGCAGATTTTCATAAAATAGAAAAATACCTGTATATCACTTCGCCGTCTTTAAACTATTAACAATCTGTTAACCATTAAATAACACACTTAAATTCCTCCTGATAAAAACATATTTCGCCTTGTTGTGTTTATTTAAATAATTTATAAAATTATTTAGAATGCATGTCTTGTAAGGCCAATTTTGCAGTTCGTAGGCTGAGAGACGGCTTTTTGAGGCTGAAACACGCAGTTCATGAAATAAGTTACTAATTATTACCAATTAAAAGCGAATATGTTTTAACTTGTAGGGGATATTCTAGTTCTTTAAAAGAATAAGATTATCCATAACACAAGAAAGCAATTAGCACAAGAACAGGAGACAATATGGAATATTCTTCAGATCAGAATATAGGTCAAATTATAAGTTCCTTATCGCATGAATTAAGGACTCCGCTAACAATCCTAAGCTCTAACCTTCAATTACTGAAGAGCAGTAATCAGAACTTGGATCCGATTCTGCGTGCTGAAACTTTTCAGCTATGCGAAGAAGCCCTGACTGCTGTCTCCAGATTTCTTGATGATATTCACTTTATAAACCTTTCAAACAAAAATGAACTGAAGCAAACCCCACAAGATGTTGACATCAATCAACTAATTGCGAAGGTTCTCGAATCCAAGAACACCTGCTTTTACAATTCCAACAGGATTCATGTTTTCAGCCCGTCGGAAGCATTGGTCTTCAAGACCGATGAAACATTATTAACCAAAGTCATTACCAATTTGCTTAGCAACGCGTATAAGTTCTCGGCGAAAGAAATTGCACTGCGAGTTAGCAATGGTGCAAACCAGTTAAATATTGAAATACAGGACCAGGGAGTTGGTATTCCGGCGGATCAAATTGAATTTATTTTCATGCCTTTTTACCGGTGCGAAAATGTAAAAATGCTAAGTGGAACAGGCTTGGGATTATCTGTTGCCCAAAAAGCAGCCAACTGTTTGAATGGTGAAATAATAATTGATAGTACTCTTTCAAAAGGTACAACAGCCAAACTAAAAATTCTTTCAGATGAACGCTAAGAAGATACTGATTATTGAAGATGATTTAGCGTTGGGTAAGACGCTCCGAAATGTATTGAAGATTAATGACTACGAGGTTGACCTGGCCGAATCTGGTGCCGAAGGTATTCAAAAAGCCTATGAATATTGCCCCGACTTAATTTTGTGCGATATAAACATGAAGCCCATTGATGGCTACCAGGTATACAACATACTAAAAGATAGCGCATTAACCAGCCGAATTCCGTTTATCTTCATTACCGGAAGATCGCAGCTGAATGACATCCGCTTTGGACTGGAACTTGGAGTTGACGACTACATTGTAAAGCCATTTGACAATCAAGACTTACTAAAATCAATTAAGGTGCGACTTGAGAAGTACGAAAAGCTGGTCAATATCGGGAAGAATGACTACAAAGCCCTTCTGAACCTGTCACCTAATGGTGTTTTTGTTTTTGATGGCGAAACGATTTATGAAACCAATCAAGCTTTTCTCAATCTATTGGGCTTATCGGAGGCCGAGGTCAAGAAAATATCCTTCAACCAACTGATTTCAGACAAAGAATATCAGAAAGTTGAAAACAAAATAATGAAATGCGCCAACGGACTGCTGGGTAACTTCCGTGAAGAAATTGAACTTAAAACGGCATCAGGGACAAAAGAAAAATTTGTCTTGCATGTTTCCCCAAGTCAAAAATACAATGGTTTTACCCTTTTGATCGGCTTGCTTGCCCCTAAAGAGCAAGAGGGGGAATCAGCTCAGCTCGAATACAAAAAGCTGGTTAATATACTGGAAGAAGAGAAAATCTATATTTCCGGCAACCTGGCTAATAAGCTTCACCAGGCCTTTGATGCCTCCGTAGCTCACAGTCCCCATCAACAAAGCACCTCAACCATGGTGGCCAAATCGGTGTTCTCCAAAAGAGAACAAGAGGTACTGAACTTGTCTTGCAAAGGTCTTCCGATTAAAATTATTGCCGACCAACTTTCCATTTCTGACCGGACTGTTGAAAAACACCGGGCCAGTCTGATGGAAAAAACCGGAGCCAAAAACATTGTCGAGGTCATTATCTACGCCTTAAAAAATGATTTGGTGGAAATCTAAGTATCAGTATACAATATCCGATAAAGCAAAAAGCGGGAAGTGATGATCACTTCCCGCTTTGCTTTTATTCTGTATCAGAAATTTTCTCTATTTGGCGTAGTTTACAGCACGTAGTTCGCGAATGACTGTAATCTTAATCTGTCCCGGATAAGTCATCTCATCCTGAATGTGCTTAGCAATATCGTACGATAATTGTTCTGACTCTTTGTCCGAAATCTTATCACTACCTACAATTACCCGTAACTCACGTCCGGCTTGAATAGCATACGTTTTCAGAACTCCAGGATAAGACAGTGCCAAATCTTCCAGTGCTTTCAATCGCTTGATATACGATTCAACCACTTCGCGACGAGCTCCTGGTCGGGCACCAGAGATGGCATCACATACCTGAACAATAGGAGCCAATAAAGTTTGCATTTCAACCTCATCGTGGTGTGCTCCAATCGCATTACAGATGTCTGGCTTTTCCTTGAACTTCTCAGCCAGTTTCATTCCCAGTACTGCGTGTGGTAATTCCGGCTCATCGTCAGGCACTTTACCAATATCATGCAGCAGTCCGGCACGTTTCGCCCATTTTGGGTTCAAACCTAACTCTGAAGCCATAATGGCACAAAGGTTAGCTACTTCACGCGAGTGTTGCAGCAGGTTTTGTCCATAAGATGACCGGTATTTCATCTTACCAATCATGCGAATCAATTCAGGATGCAGACCATGAACGCCAAGGTCAATTGTTGTCCGTTTACCGGTTTCAATAATCTCTTCTTCAACCTGCTTTTTCACTTTTGAAACAACTTCTTCAATGCGAGCCGGATGAATTCGACCATCCGTAACCAACTGGTGCAAGGCCAAGCGGGCAATCTCTCTTCTTACCGGATCGAAGCCTGACAGTACAATGGCTTCAGGCGTATCGTCCACAATGATTTCAACTCCGGTAGCTGCTTCAAGAGCACGAATATTTCGTCCTTCGCGACCAATAATCCGTCCTTTAATTTCATCGCTTTCAATATGAAAAATGGTAACTGCATTCTCAATAGCTGTTTCAGTAGCCACTCGCTGAATGGTTTTTACAACCACTTTTTTCGCTTCTTTGTTGGCAGTCAACTTAGCCTCTTCCATAATCTCATTGATATAAGACATGGCATCTGTCTGGGCCTCACCCTTCAACGACTCTACAAGCTGATTTTTAGCTTCTTCAGCAGACAACCCAGAAATTGCTTCCAGCTGCTCAACCTGTTGCCGATGCATTTTATCCAGCTCCTCTTCTTTTTGCTGAACCATGTTTAACTGGTTGGTGAGATTTTCACGAATGGCTTCAACATCTTTCTTAGTCAGTTCAAACTCTTTGACTTTTCGCTGCAGTTCATCCCGACGTTGCAAAAATGCATTTTCCTTTTGCTTAAGCTTATTTTCAATCGAAGCAACCTTGTTATTCTTCTCGTTGATAAACTTCTCGTGCTCGGTTTTTAACTGCAAAAACTTTTCCTTCGCTTGAAGAATTTTATCCTTCTTGATCACATCGCCTTCGACTTCGGCTTCCTTTATAATTTTTCCTTTCTTACTTTTCAGCGCCTTATCCCATAAGAAATAGGAAACAGCTCCTCCAAGCAGAAAACCGGAAATAATGTATATAATTTCCATAGTTCAATTAAGTATTACTTTATATATATATTAAACAAAAAAGCCAGCCTATGGATTCGATCCCAAACATTTTTTTGGGATTGAATCAAAAGCGGGCTTCAACGATCTTTATCTCTTCTATTGGTGTACCGACAAATAATCACCTAATACTTCATTAAGTTTCTTAATTTCTTCAATAAACGGAGATTCATCTGCTCGATTTTCCAACTCTAAGTTCTTCAGTACAAACTGAAAGGCAGTCATAGCAAGAAAGTCTTTCGAATCATGGTCTGCATATTTTTTCTTGTATTGAAGAATTATATCATTTAGTATTTTCGCAGCTTTCCTGTACTTCTCCTCCTCGTCCCTAACAATGGTCAACGGATAAATTCGTCCATCGATATTGATATTTATTGAAAGCTTATCTGTCATTTATCTCAGTATTTGCTACACATTTAATTGAGCAATACACCTGTCAATTTCCCGCACTATTTTTGTTATCGTCTGCTTCGCATTTTGCTTTTCATCATCCGAAGCAGTAAACGTCTTAGCTAATTTAAGACTTTCGTATTGTTTAACCAGCATTTCATTTTCTTTGCGAATCCTCGTCAATTCATCCTGAAGGCCTTCCAACTGATCTAAAAGTTGTTTATTCTCGTTTTTCAAGCTATTTTGCTTGTTGATCAGCAGCCTGAGTCGCACTTTAAATTCATCAATCAAATATTGATCTTGCTCGGTCATTCCTGCGTACTTTCTTGGACAAAATTAATATTTTTGGCCGATAGTTAATACGAAGATAGTTTTATTTTGCTTATTGCAAACTGCCGTACAACAAAAATTCCATTGTTCGGTTTTAATCACAAACCATCTAATGATTTAATTTATGTCTACTCGCTTTTTGATTTTGTTTTTATTGCTTTCAAACCTCATATACGCACAAGCGCCTGCGCCAGAAGACTTTCACACTCCTGTGTCAATTCCCATCAAATTATCGGGCAATTTTGGCGAACTGCGCTCCAACCATTTCCACTCCGGGATTGACATAAAAACTGAGGGGAAAACCGGACTCCCCATCTATGCGGCAGCTAACGGAGAAGTTTCACGCATAAAAATCTCGCCTTCAGGATTTGGCTTGGCTTTGTACCTGGATCATCCCAATGGGAAAACAACGGTTTACGCACACTTGTTAAGTTTCCGGGATGACATTCAGGCTTACGCAAAAAAAATACAATACGAACGTGAATCCTTTGCCGTAGATCTTGCGGTTCCTCAAGGAACCTTTCAGGTAAAAAAGGGAGAATTGATTGCTCACAGTGGAAACAGCGGAAGCTCGGGAGGGCCACACCTGCATTTCGAAATCCGGGATACCGAAAGTCAGAAACCGCAAAATCCGTTACTTTACAAATTTCCTGTTATTGATGACATGAAACCTAAAATTCTGGCTGTTGCCATTTATCCGCTTTCGGAAGATGCTCATGTTTACGGCAAGCCAGACAGCCGCCTCATTGAAACGGTGTATTATGATGGCGCTTACCACTTAAAAGGTAACCCGACCATTCCTGTTTACGGCAAGGTTGGCTTCGGCCTGCAAACAATGGACTACCTCAATGGCAGTTGGAGCAAGTGTGGGGTTTATGAAATTAGCCTTTCCGTCGATCAACAGCCGATTTACTCCTTTCGACTTGATGAGTTCAGCTTTGACGAAACCCGCTATTTAAACAGCCATATCGATTATGCCCATTACCGGCAGCACGCACGACGAATCCAAAGAAACTGGGTGGAGCAAGGCAACAAGCTAAGCAACTACCCCACCCTCGAAAACCAAGGCATCGTAAACTTGTCGGATGGACAACCTCATCAAATCAACTATGTTGTGAAAGATGTTTATGGTAATAAAAGCACCCTTGCTTTCCGGGTGAAATCGCGGGCAAGCGCTCTTGATAAACCGGAAAAAAATGGGCCTTTGATTTCATTTGATGAAGAAACCATTTTCGAAAAGCCTGGCGTGGAAGCTCACTTTACTGCCGGAACTTTTTATTCTGACTTCAACCTGGAATATGCAAAAAAACCGGCCAATAACCTTTACTACTCGCCACTGCATAAACTACACAACGACCGGCTGCCAGTGCACCACTCGTACTTATTGAAAATAAAGGCGGATGAACTACCCGACTCGCTTCAGCCCAAAAGTCTGATTGCTGTTATTGATGAAAAAAGCGGCAAGAAATGGTCGTTAGGCGGTGCATACAAAGATGGCTGGGTAACGGCCCGTATTCGGCAGATGGGTACTTTTGCCATCAGTGTGGATACAGTGGCTCCAACCATTCGTCCTCTCAGCATTCAGGGCAGAAAAAGCCTGACCGAGAAAAACCGCATTCGGTTTAAAATAAGCGATGACTTTTCAGGCATTGACAGCTATCGGGGAGAAATTGATGGCCAATGGGTACTGTTTGAATACGATGCCAAAAACAGTCTGATTACCTATTCTTTTGACAAAGACCGTTTTCAGTTTGGCAAGCAACACCAACTCAACCTGACGGTTACAGACAACAAAGGCAACGCGACCAAGTATGAAGCCACTTTTTACCGCTAAGAAGAAAACTATTGAACATTCAATTTCAATAGTCGATAAGAAGTATTAAAAAAGTCAAACTATTTTTGTTCAATTACTTCAATAACCTTTTGCGCAAAAAAAATCGTTTTAACTTTGCCGCGATTTTAACTTAAACAGAGTTTAATATGAAAGCATATGTATTTCCAGGGCAAGGTGCTCAGTTTCCGGGAATGGGGAAAGACCTGTACGAAAACTCGCCTGTTGCCAAAGAATTATTTGATAAAGCCAATGAAATACTTGGATTCAGCATTACCGATATCATGTTTAACGGCACTGCCGAAGACCTGAAGCAGACCAAAGTTACCCAACCAGCTATTTTCCTGCATTCCGTAATTTTGGCCAAAACATTGCCTGATTTCAAACCTGAAATGGTTGCCGGTCACTCATTGGGTGAATTTTCAGCCTTGGTTGCCAATGGAACATTAAACTTTGAAGATGGTTTACGCTTAGTGTCACAACGCGCCCAAGCCATGCAAAAAGCCTGCGAACTAGAGCCATCAACCATGGCTGCTATTGTTGGACTGGAAGACGCGATTGTAGAAGAAGTTTGCGCTTCTATTGACGAAGTTGTTGTACCTGCCAACTACAACTGTCCCGGACAGTTAGTAATATCCGGATCGATTGCTGGTATTGACAAAGCCTGTGAAGTTTTAACCGAAAAAGGAGCCAAGCGCGCCTTAAAACTCCCAGTTGGCGGAGCATTCCACTCACCACTGATGGAGCCTGCCCGTGAAGAACTGGCTGCAGCCATCAAAACCACAAGCTTCAACACCCCTAGCTGTCCGGTTTACCAAAATGTGAATGCGCAACCGGTTAGCGATCCTGAAACAATCAAAGGAAACCTGATCGACCAGCTGACAGCTCCTGTAAAATGGACCCAAACAGCTCAAAATATGATCAAAGACGGAGCAAGCTTATTTACAGAAATTGGACCGGGCAAAGTATTGCAAGGCCTCATTAAGAAAGTTGACCGCCAAGCTCAAACTGCCGGCGTAAGCGCTTTTGAAGCTTAATCCAAGAGATTAAAAAGACTTTAAGAAAGGCTGTCCATTTCATTATTGGACAGCCTTTCTTATTTTTCATCACTGGGTTCTCCCAAGCTAATTAAAGCCTGACGGTTTCGCCCATCCATCAAAATGCTCAAATCCTGGTCAAACCGAACATGCTTAACATACTTCAGAACCTCAATCACCGGCTGTTCGTTCAGCATGTCAATATTTATTTTCTCATCCTGCGAAGCATGTTTTACCGAGAAGTAGCCAACATTCATGGAGGTTACATTGTGAAAAAAGTGAGACCCCAGCGACCCATCAAGCGGAAATTCGGGTAAGCCCATTTCAACAATAATCCGGGCACGCGATATTTGTGACCACACCACAGGGATGCCGGTAAACGGATCCTTCGTTCCCCAGCGTCCGGGACCTATCAAAATGTAATCTTTGTCTGCTGCATCCAGTTTCTTATTCATTTGATGAATTTCTCGGGCAATCTCCTTGGTGCTCATTTTATCAAAGGTTTCAGGATTCACAAAAATCACATCGCGAATACCCAAAATCTCACCGTTGCCCATGCCCTGCTTGGCAAAAAGCATCACTTTATCCTGCTCTACCTGCCCCAGATCAATACTAAGTGTTTCTTCCCGACGGATCAATGGCTTAATTTGAAGCAAGTGAAATGTTGGCAAACCATCAGACCCTTTTTCCAAATCAACGGCATATTCCATTTCCACCGGCGATCCCATAGCCTCGCGAAATAAACGCAGTAAAAAGCGCAAGGTATCCGCCAATGGAATGTAGTTGTACTTCAAAATATTGGCAAAGTCAATTACACGCGGCCCCTTCATACTAATTCCAGGCACCAGGTCGTCGTTTTCAAAATCGTACACCGAGGCACAGTGTTGAAGCAAGCCATCATTTTCAGCTTCCTTAATTTTGAATTTCTTAATGGCTGCATCTTCCCCATTGCTCACAATGTTGACATTGGGCTGCGACATGTCCAGCGCATAAAATTCCTTTTGCGAGTCGCGCACCTGGTCGCGCACCAGTGTCGGGTTGATCATCGGATATTTAGGGCAAAACCGAAAGGCCTGCTCGCCACCAACCACATACATCCCCAGACCAACAGCAGCCACCGCAAAACCATCTTCCGGTTTCATATGAGCCACCGGATAGTAATTGTAGGATTGAGCAACTCCGCTAATGGAAGGATAAAAACGCTTATTGTGCTCATGGCCAACCACCTTCTGAATGATAACGGCCATCTTTTCCTCTTCAATTTTATAGTTTACCGCATCAAAATAAGAAATGGCTGACTCCGTAAAGATACTGGCATACACCAGCTTAACGGCATTAATCAACTGCTGGTAGCGCACGTACTTATCCGGGTGATTATTGGGCAGCAAGTAGGTAGAATAAACGCCCGAGAAAGGCTGTAGCAGCGAATCTTCGAACAAGCCGGAAGAGCGCACAGCTAAAGGTCCATGCATCACTTCGACATACCGGAACAACTTGGCTTTCAACCCCTCGCTCAAATGCGACTCCAGAAAAATCGATTTGATATGTTCGTAATCATTGTTGCAATAAATCTCCTCATAAAGATTGTTGAGTTCCAAAAACTTATCGAACTCGATGGCTCCGATAACCGCCGTTGCCGGAATGCGAATATTGATGTTGGGAATAATCTTCTTAAAGTCAATATTTTCAATGAAGTTACTCATAAAGGCCATACCACGTCCCTTGCCTCCCAGCGAACCTTTTCCCATGCGTACAATGTAATGGTCGCTGTCAACAATGGCCGAATCAAAATTAATGATACGGCCGCGCATCTTCTTCACCCGCACTTTTTCAAACACGTCCAAGCAGAAATTACGCAACTCTTCGGCACTATTAAAATCTTCAAAGCGATAGGGCAACAGTTGCTCGGCAATATTAATTTCGCCCCGGGCCATTAGCCAGGTTGAAAATGAATTGCGTTTGCCGTGATACGACAAGGCTTCATCTGGAATCAGCTTAAACATTTCCTGAAACTCCTGCAGGTTGCGGGCCACCATAATGGGATTTCCCGCCATGTCTTTAAACACAAAGCTACCAAAACCCAACCGTTTGTAGATGAAATTGTGAATGTCCATCGACAAACTTTCCGAATTTTTATTGATGAATTCAGCACCTATTTCACGGGCACGTGAGGCGTTGTTCACATCGTGACTCTGCAGCAGAAAAGGTACCGGAAAACGCAAAATCTGTTTCACATACTTGAGCAGCTCAATGCCCGCCTCCGGATCGTCCACCCCATTGCGGGTAAACCGGACGTCGGAAATTACGCTCAAAAGATAATCGCGGTATTTATTCAGCATTTCAATGGCCTCCTCATAGGTGCTCACCAAAATAACTTTGGGGCGAGCCCGCATTTTCAAAATCATGTGCAGGTCGTCAGTCGATTCATCCTGAACCAGGTTTTGTGTCTGGGTCATAATGTTGGTATACAGCATAGGCAGGTAGCGCGAATAATACTGGATTGAATCTTCCACCAGCAGCAACATACGCACATTTCCATTGTTGATGTCCGCTTCGATGTTCTTCTTATCCTCAATGTACTTCACCATTGCCAGAAACACGTTGGAATTCCCATTCCAAACAAACACCCGGTCAATTGACTCAAACTGGTTTGCTGCTTCCTGGAAATAGCGCAAATCGCCGTTGTTGTTTACCAACAGAAGAATGGGTACCTGGCTGTTCGCATCATGGATAACATCAGCCATTTTTACCGGAATATCCTTGTCCACCCCTACCATAATGATTACCAGGTCGAAGTCGCGCTCTTTCATCATTTTTAGCGCATCTTCTTCGGAATTAACACTGGTAAAACGGGGATAGGTGTAAAGGTTCAGTTGCAAGAACTCACCAAAAATCTTATCGGTAAACTGTCCTTCCCGAACAATGGAGTAACTATCGTACAAAGTGGCCACCAGCAAAACCTCTTTCACCTTGGTAGGCATCAGTTCTTCAAAAATATCCCGATCACTCTTTTTGCGCTTATAAATCGACGAAAGAGATATGCTATCTAAATTATCCATATGACTATTTTTCTGAACTCCTGTGTAATCATTACTTCAAGAGCACTGGATACCAACATCCAGTAAAACCAGAAGTTCCATTCGCTACATTATTGAACGTTTGAAATTAGGTAAAATCCGGTTGCCCGCAACAAAAAAAGGGGATGAACAGCCCCTTTTCTTAAACATATCACTCATCAGACCTATTCTCACAACACACGATCAGCATTCATTTTCGACTGGAAGAATTCGTTCACTGCCCCCATAACAAAACAAAGAGGCCGCTCCAAATAAACTTGGAACGGCCTCTGCATTATTTTTAAGCCCGACAAAATCTCCGGCTTGCGGGGACATTTCGGACCTTGTTAATTCGACACTAACTGATCGGGCATTTCTTCTTGAAGAAAGGAACAGGCTCGCTGCTGTTGGGCTCATTCACTTCCCACGTGTTTCCGGAACACAGCAACTCATCCATCGAGTTAACCTTCCGATTGGCAGTGACCTCTTCAACCTGCTTCACCAATTCTTCATCATACACCGGTGCTTCAACGGCACGAATAACGCCCATCGCAATTGGAAATTCCGGCAAGCTCATTTGAATCAGCTGCATATGAATGGATAAATCAACCTGTTTGGCATCATGCACCAAAATATCGTCCTGGGTCACCCCATTTTCGCCGATTGTCACCACTTTCAGACGACCACATTCCAGCACCAGACCTTTTTCATTTTCTTTGCCAAAAATCATGGGCTTACCATGCTCCAAGAACAACTGGCGCTCGGCCCGGTGTTTCGGATCAGCAATTTGCTCATGAATTCCGTCATTAAAAATCACACAGTTTTGCAGCACTTCAACAATCGAGGTTCCTTTATGCTTGGCAGCCTCAGCAAATACCTGCTGGTTGTGTTTCACGTTCGAATCAACTGCGCGGGCAAAAAAGCTACCGCCTGATCCTAGCACCAACTGTCCGGGAACAAATGGATCTTCAACTGTTCCGAATGGCGATGTTTTGGTGATAAACCCGCGATCGGTTGTTGGTGAATATTGTCCTTTGGTCAGTCCGTAAATCTTGTTATTGAACAGGATCACGTTCAAATCGATGTTACGACGCACCAAGTGAATAAAGTGGTTTCCTCCGATGGCCATGGAGTCACCATCACCCGTAATTACCCATACGTTCAGGTCAGGGTTGGCGCATTTCACTCCCGAGGCAATAGCCGTTGCCCGACCGTGAATGGAGTGAAAGCCAAAGGTACTCATATAGTAAGGGAAACGCGAAGAACAGCCAATTCCGGATATTACCGCAAATTGTTCCTGTGGCACATTCATATCAGCCATGGTGCGCTGAACAGCATTCATAATGGCATAATCACCACAACCAGGACACCAACGTACTTCGTTCTCGCTTTTAAAGTCTTTTATCGTATAATTCAATTCTGTCATGTCTTAGTCCTCCAGTAGTTTTTCGATGTTTTCTTTCAATTCGGTAACCGTAAAAGGCAATCCTTTCAACTTGTTTACCTGATGATACTCAAATCCGGGGACCCGATCTCTCAGGTAAGCCACAAACTGTCCCAGATTCAACTCACAAACAACGATCTTCTTATATTTACTAAATACTTCACGGGTATTAGCCGGCAACGGTTTAATAAAATTGAAATGAGCCAGACTCACATTTTTACCGTCCTTGCGCAATTCGCGAACTGCGCTAACCGTATGTCCATAGGTTCCACCCCAACTAACAACCAATACATCACCTCCATCTTCATCGCCAAACACTTCCAGCTCAGGAAGCATCCCAACCACTTTCTGCACTTTTTCTTCACGAATCGCACAGTTTTCCTGGTGGTTTTCCGGATCATGACTTACTGCTCCTTCAACATTCTTTTCCAATCCGCCAATACGGTGTTGGAATCCGGCCATTCCTGGGAATGCCCACTCGCGTGCCAAGGTTTCAGCATCGCGTTTGTACGCTTTAAATGAACTGCTATCTTTGGCAATTCGTGGCTTAATTTCAGGGAGCTCACTCATGGCAGGAATACGCCAGGGCTCGCTTCCGTTTCCAAGGAAACCATCCGTCAGCAACACCACAGGAACCATTCGTTCCAATGCGATTTTGCAAGCAAGGTATGCATAGTAGAAACAGTCGGACGGTGTGCTTGCTGCAATAACTACGACAGGGCTTTCACCATTACGTCCGTATAAGGTTTGCAATAAATCCGATTGTTCAGTCTTCGTAGGTAGTCCGGTTGACGGGCCTCCGCGTTGTACGTTCACCACCACTAAAGGAAGTTCGGCCATCACAGACAAGCCAAGGGCTTCTGATTTCAACGCTAATCCAGGACCAGAAGTACTGGTTACCGCCAGGTCGCCGGCAAATGCCGCACCGATTGCTGTACAAATTCCGGCAATCTCATCTTCAGCCTGAAAAGTTTTAACCCCTAAATCGCGACGCGCAGCTAAGGCTGTCAATACATCAGTGGCCGGAGTAATTGGGTACGATCCCAGAAAAAGATTCCGCCCGGCTTTTTCAGCAGCTGCCAAAAATCCCCAGGCAGTAGCCTGGTTTCCGTTAATGTTGCGGTAAGTTCCTTTTTCAATGGCTGCTGCATCCACCAGGTAACGGGGAGTCATATGCTGCATGTTCATGCCATAGTTGTAGCCACTGTGAAGAACTTTCAGGTTGGACTCAACCACCACCGGTTTTTTAGCAAATTTGGTTTTGATGAAATTTTCAATGTAGTCCATGGGTCTGCCAAACATCCAACAAATGAATCCCAGGGCAAACATATTTTTGCTTCGAAGAACAGATTTATTATCCATTCCAAAATCCTTCAGGCTTTCGCGTGTCAAGCTGGTAATTGGCACCGGAATTTTCTCGTAGTCTTCCAGGTTCAACTCTGCAAAAGGATCTTGGGTTGAGAACTTTGCCTTGTCTAAATTTTTCTGAGAGAAAGAATCCACATCATAAATGATGGTTCCTCCGGGGCGGATAAAGCGAGCATTGGCTTTTACCGCAGCGGGATTCATCGCAATAAGAACATGCGCATCATCTCCAGGAGTGTTCACCTCTTTATGACCAAACTGTACCTGAAAACCCGAAACGCCACCCACAGTTCCCTGAGGAGCCCTGATTTCAGATGGATAATCTGGAAAAGTTGAAATATCGTTCCCAAATAACGCCGTCGCGTCAGAGAACAAAGTACCCGTAAGCTGCATTCCATCACCAGAATCTCCGGAAAATCGAATGCTCACTTCTTCTAACTCAATAACTTTTGTGTCTTTCATTTGACAATTATTTTAAAATAGCTGGATTTTTCCTTATAAATTCTAAAAAAACGACCGCTAAAATAACAATTTATAACTTTGGAACCATTTTGAATAGCGCTCGCAGCCATGGTCATCGAGCAAAAATAATTAATAATTAACAAGGAAAATCAGAAGCATATAATTATTTATAGCTTTTAATATCTTTGTTCTCAATTTAAAATGGATATAGATAATGGCTCTAATAAAACCCCTCAAAGGAAAAACTCCAGTAATTGGCGAAAACTGCTTTTTGGCAGAAAATGCCACCATCATTGGCGATGTTGAAATTGGCGACAACAGCAGTGTATGGTACAGCGCAGTCATTCGCGGCGATGTTCATTCCATCCGAATCGGAAACAATACCAATGTGCAAGATTGTGCCGTCATTCACGCCACCTATCAAAAATCGCCCACCAACATTGGCGATAACGTCATCATTGCTCACGGAGCGATTGTCCACGGATGTACGATAAAAGACCACGTCATGATCGGTATGAATGCGGTTATTTTGGATGATGCAATTGTTGAAAGTAACTCCATCATTGCAGCCGGTTCGGTGGTTACCAAGGGTACCCGGGTTGAATCGGGCAGTGTATATGCCGGAATTCCGGCCAAAAAGGTGAAAGCACTGGGAAAAGATTTACTGGAAGGTGAAATTCATCGGATTGCCAATGCCTACCACATGTATGCCGGCTGGTACAAGGAATAACGTCCTCCATGCATTTTCCGGTTAAAGAGCAGAAGAGATTTTATAAGAATGAGATATTCTTCCTATCTTTCAGGCTCAAAATTGAGTGACGGTTCCGTGCGATCGGCTTGCCTTCTGTTAAACCTTTGAAGCAAACCGACTGCAGGATGATTAATGAGATTCATCTTCACCTGAAATCAACGATAAAAAAAATAACGGAAGCTGCGAATTTTCCAGTTTCCACACACAGACGATCAACAAATAATTATGAGTAAAAAACCTACACTATTAATTTTAGCCGCAGGCATGGGAAGTCGCTATGGCGGATTAAAACAAATTGAACCCATTGGCCCCAACGGAGAAACCATCTTGGAGTATTCCATTTTTGATGCCATCCGGGCGGGTTTTGGTAAAGTTGTTTTTGTTATTCGCGATAGCTTTGCAGAAGAGTTTAAAACCCGTTTTGAAAGTAAGTTAAGCGATAAAATAGCGATTGAGTATGTTTATCAGGAACTGGACAAACTTCCTGAAGGCTATACCCTACCCGAAGGACGCGAAAAGCCTTGGGGAACCGGACACGCCATTTTGATGGCTAAAGATGTTATCAACGAGCCCTTTGCTGCCATCAACGCAGATGATTTCTACGGACAGGAAGCCTTTCAGGTAGCTGCTGATTTTCTGACCAGCCAGGTAGCTGAAGATAACTACAGCATGGTAGGTTACCAGCTTAAAAACACCTTGTCTGAATTCGGTACGGTTTCCCGCGGAATTTGTAAAGTTGACGCGGACAATAAATTGGTTGAAATCACCGAGCGGCACCAAATTGCCCGCACTGGTGACCAAATAACCTTTGCCGATGACAATGGCAACACGGTTCCGGTAGACGATGACACGCCAGCTTCGATGAACTTCTGGGGATTTCACCCCAGCTTATTTCAATATATCGAAAGTCAGTTTAAAGCTTTCCTGGATGAAAAAATGCACCTTCCAAAATCGGAATTTTACATCCCCAGCATCGTATTTGAACTCATTCAGTCGGGCAAAGTAAAAACAGAAGTGCTCCGCGCCAGCTCACCCTGGTTTGGTGTTACTTATCCGGAAGACAAAGCCTATGTTGTTGAACAAGTGCAACAACTGACGCAGCAAGGAGCTTATCCTGAAAAGCTCTGGTAATGCCTACAAACGATAGATGAGTATGAGTTAGTCCATATTCATCTATCGTTTCAATCCCAAAAACAAAACAAACTCAAAGCGGCAAACCTTATATCCATAAAGCCGCACATTATTTAAGTTATCGATTGGTTTAAATAAAAACCAGTCCTGAATTGTTTACGAATTTTTTCAAGCAGAACGCCCATGAGTAACGCAAAGACCAAAGTAGGATTTTTCCAGAAGATGTTGAACTGGACCGAGCGCGCAGGAAACGCCCTGCCCCACCCGGCCACCTTATTTGCCTTGTTTGCCCTGTTTGCCCTGGTCTTTTCGGCCGTTGGTCATTTTATGGCCTGGGAAGTCATTCACCCCGGCACACAAGAAATCATCCGCCCTGTAAACCTGTTGTCTGCTGAAGGTATTCACCGGATTTTACTTGAAATGGTGGAGAATTTCACCGGTTTTGCTCCGCTGGGCATCGTTTTGGTTGCCATGCTCGGCATTGGGATTGCAGAGCAAAGTGGCCTGGTTTCTGCAGTCATTCGCATGCTGGTTCTCAACTCGCCACGGCACCTGCTCACCTTCGTACTGGTGTTTTCGGGCATCTTGTCCAACATTGCCTCTGATGTTGGTTATGTGCTGCTGATCCCAATGGCCGGCGTCATTTTTGCAGCAGTGGGGCGCCACCCAATTGCCGGAATGGCTGCGGCATTCTCCGGGGTTTCCGGCGGTTTTAGCGCCAATCTCGCACTCGGAACCATCGATCCACTACTGGCAGGTCTTTCGCAGGAAGCCGCTCATATACTTGACCCCAGCTACATGGTCAACGCAACAGCCAATTATTATTTCATGGTCGCTTCAACCTTTATCATTGCGTTGGCAGGTACTTTCGTGACTGAAAAAATTGTGGAACCGCGTTTAGGAACCTACAAAAGTAACAACCCGCACGATGATCATTCGTTTGACAAACTTTCCAAAGCGGAGAAAAAAGGCCTTCTTTGGGCTTTAATCGTTTTCCTGGGCATCACAGCCATCGCCCTTGCCGGCCTTATTCCGGCTGATGGGTTCTTACGCGGAACTGATGGCGGTTTCCTGAGCTCTCCCCTCATCGAAGGCGTGGTTGCCATGCTTTTTGTCACAGCAGGAGCCACCGGACTCGCTTACGGATTTACCACCAAAGCCTTTAGCAACGATGCCGACGTAATGAACGGCATGGCTGAGAGCATGAAAACCCTGGCCACCTACCTGGTGCTTGTGTTTTTTGCCGCACAATTTGTCGCTTATTTCAAATGGAGCAACCTGGGGATGATTTTGGCCGTGAAAGGTGCTGAGCTGCTTATGACAGCAGATATTGGCCTCATTCCACTCATGATCCTGTTCATCCTGTTGTCAGCCTCAATTAACATGCTAATGGGTAGCGCCTCGGCCAAATGGGCTATTCTGGCTCCTATTTTCATCCCCATGTTTATGATTATGGGCTATTCTCCGGAGCTATCGCAGGTGGTTTACCGAATTGGTGACAGTGTGACCAATATCATTTCGCCAATGATGAGCTTTTTCGCGCTCATTATCGCCTTTGTTCAAAAATACGATGCCAAGGCAGGCATTGGAACCATCATTGCAACCATGCTCCCTTATTCCATCGTTTTCCTGCTTTTCTGGATCGTCCTGCTGGTTGGCTGGCTCCTGTTTGGTCTCCCATTGGGACCCGATGCGGGCATTCATTATGAAATGATTAACTAATACATTGCCCTTATAGCAAAGAGCATATTCTAACCGGTTTTCAGGCTTGAAATTTTGCATCATCCAAGCGAAACTTTAAGCCTGGATTCTTGTTTAGGATTACATTTAATATGAAGACTTCATCAAATGAACCTCAAAGACATACGAACAACTAATAAGCTGTTATTGGCCATTGCCATTCCACTGTTTTTCTATTTACTGAAAATCCTGGCTTTCATTTTTATCCCACTCATTGCATCCATGTTTATCGCCCTGCTGTTTCTGCCTTTGATGCGGTGGCTGAATAAAAAGCATGTGCCTAATCCAATCAGCATTCTATTGGTTATTCTGATAATCATTGGAGGCTTAAAAGCCAGTGGCGAATTGATTCAATTATCGAGCAATGAAATCATGACCACCGACAGCCAGTTTCTGGAAAAAGCAGAAACAAAACTCACCGCGTTAATCGTATCCATTGAGCAGTTTTTTGGTTTTCAGCGAACTCAGGGCGAAAGCATCCTGTCGCATTACTTCAAAAATGCCGGCAACCTGGAAAACTTTGGCTCAACGGTCGATTTCATCAGCAATACGCTTACGATGACTTTAATGACCCTGTTTTTTACCGTATTGCTACTATCAGGCTCCATCAACTTTCAAAAGGTCCTGAACGACACCATCTTCAAACAACAGTATTCTTCGGTCAAAATATTCATGAAAATTGAAAAAGACATCATCAAGTTTGTCGTAGTGAAGTTTTTGATCAGTCTTTTCACCGGAGTCGGCTTTAGTCTTGCCTGTATCTTTTTTGACGTGAGTTACCCCATTTTCTGGGGCTTACTGGCCTTCCTGATCAATTTTGTTCAGATGATCGGCTCTGTCATCTCAGTGGTTCTACTCTCGGTTTTTGCCTTCATAGAGCTTGATCCAACCAGCACGCTCCTGTTTTTCATTCTCAGCATCACCCTTGTCCAGGTACTCATGGGAGGGGTTTTAGAGCCCGTATTCATGGGAAAAACCTTTTCGATCAATGTGATTACTATTTTGGTCATGCTTATGCTATGGGGCTTTATTTGGGGCATTCCGGGCTTAATCATGTCTATCCCCATTACGGTATTCCTTCGAATTATTCTGGAACAGTTTCCCAAGACCCGATTAATTGCTGATCTGATTTCAGGGCCGGAGCAAAACCTAAAATTCCTGCTCAAGAAAAAAAAATAGAACAGGACTTGATTTAACCGGAAAACTTTTAGAATGACCGATCGCAGGGATTACAATTCGATTTTCCTTGCCCGAATCGGATACCCCAAAAACTGGGAAGCACGGGCTTCAAAAAAGTGAACTTCTTCCGTAGTTAAGAACTTCCGTTCTGAAGTTTTGGTACAATTGGCTTCTATTTCCGGATGGCGATAAAGGTAATCCTGCAACTTTTGAGCAA
Organism: uncultured Sunxiuqinia sp.; assembly: GCF_947495665.1. Lineage (GTDB taxonomy): Bacteria > Bacteroidota > Bacteroidia > Bacteroidales > Prolixibacteraceae > Sunxiuqinia > Sunxiuqinia rutila. The sequence continues at coordinate 525,094 of NZ_CANLZV010000001.1, read as the reverse complement.
CAATTTTACCTTGTTCAATTACGCGAACCCCTTGCTGGGGAATAAATTTTCGAATGCTTTCGATCAGCAAAGGATAATGCGTACAACCAAGAATCAGGCTGTCAATTAAAGGATCTTTCTGAAACAAAGCCTCCAAATTCTGCTGGATAAAATAATCAGCTCCGGGCGTATTCATCACGTTGTTCTCTACAATCGGCACCCACATGGGGCAGGCTTCCTGGCTGGTTTGCTTCACCCTTCCCTCCGACCACTTTTCCAACTCAATCGGGTACGAGTCGGAAGCAACCGTGCCCGAAGTGGCTACGACCCCCACATGCCCGTTTTGCGTACTTTGGGCCACCTCTTCAACACTGGGGCGAATAACCCCAAGCACGCGTTTGTGCGGAGCAATCTGCGGCAAATCGCGCTGCTGAATGCTGCGAAGCGCTTTGGCTGAAGCTGTGTTGCAAGCCAGAATGACCAGGTGACAGCCTTCATCAAACAGACGCTTTACCGCTTCCAAGGTATATTCATACACCACATCAAACGAGCGGGTACCGTATGGAGTACGCGCATTGTCGCCCAAATACACAAAATCATACTCGGGCATTTGACTGATAAACTCTTTTAAAACAGTCAGGCCTCCGTAGCCAGAATCGAAAACACCAATAGGATGATTGCTTGTTGTCATAAAGTTGCTTTGAAAACAAAAGTAAACAAAAAAGCCATCCGGGATTCCCGAATGGCTTTTGATATCTTATTTCTTATGGCTTACTGAATACCCAATTTGGCTTTAACCAAAGGAAGTAAGTCAATACTTTGATTCGACTTGTACAAAACAGCATTAGCGTCAAAAACATAAATCACACCTTGCTCTTTGGCTACGGCTTCAATCGTTTCGTTCGCTTTTGCAAAAATAGGTTGCATCAACTCTCCTTGTTTCTGCTGTATGCGTTGTTGTGCAGAAGAATTGAAGTTTTGGATCCGTTGCTGAAGAGCTTGCAGGTCTTCTACTTTTGATTGATAAACAATCTCCGTTAATGAATCTTGGTTATCTGACAAATCAGCCAATTTTGTTTGATATTCTTGTTGCAAAGCATCCATTTGATCTTCCAAACCTTTCGCTTCTTTTTCAATTGAAGCCTGAGCTGTTTTCGTTTCAGGCATGGCTTGAATCAACGCCTGTGAATCAATGTGTGCAAATTTTAAAGTTTGCGCGTTTACCATTCCAGCTGAAAGGAATAAGACAGCTATTAAACAAATTTTGAAAATACTTTTCATGATCGTTTTCGGATTTTAAAATTTTGGTGACAAATATAGTTTATTAATTTTTATAACCAAGTTTTTCAAGGACTTGGTCACTTAGGTCATATTTGGGATTTGTATACAGCATGGTGAGGCTTCCGGCCTTATCAAAAATCACGGCATAACCTCCATCGGTTGCCAGTTCCTGAACGGCATTAAAAACATCATCCTGGATGGGTTTGATCAGCCCTTGTCTCTTTTTAAACAAGTCGCCTTCGCGCCCAAAATACTTGCGCTGCAATTCTTTATATTCTTTTTCTTTGCTGATAATTACATCCTCGCGTTTCCGTTTCATGTCTTCGGAAAGCAAGACTGCTTCAGCCTGAAAATCCTGATACATTTGCTCAATTTCAGCATGCATAGTTTCCAGTTCTTTCTGGTATTGCTTGGAGATCTGGTCCAATTGTTCCTGAGCCGCAATGTAGGCAGGAATATTTTCTAAAACATATTCGGTATCGATGTAGGCATATTTCTGGGCCATTGCAACTGTTCCAAAAACAATCAGAAAAACAAATAATACTACTTTCTTCTTCATGGCAATTCAATTTAAATTCATACTATTTCCACACAAAACAAATACCGAGCCAAGCTTGTAATCATCAGAACTGCTGTCCGATAACAAAGTGAAACTGGCTTCCTCCAACTGATTTATCACCGTTCACGCTATCAAATCCATATCCCCAGTCGATTCCCATCAAACCAAACATAGGCAGGAAGATTCGCACACCGGCACCAGCCGAACGTTTCAAATCAAAAGGGTTGTAATTTTCAAAATCCATCCAGGCATTACCAGCTTCCATAAATCCGAGGACATAAATAGTAGCCGATGGTTTCAAGGTAACCGGGTAGCGCATTTCCATGGTCAGCTTATTATACATATTTGATCCGGTTGTTGGACTCAAACTGTAGTCTTTGTAACCACGCAATGAAATGATATCGGCTCCGTAAAAGTTATATCCTGACATTCCAGAACCTCCAACGCGGAAACGTTCGAATGGAGAACGTCGGTTCTTGTCGTAATACCCCAGAAATCCATATTCAAATTTGGTGTGCAACACCAGGTCTCTGTCGCGTGAAAGCGGTGTAAACCAAGCTCCTTTCAAATTCCATTTGTGATACTCAATCCATTTGTAACGCTCTTCGCTGGTCAAATCCGGATTACTGTAATCCACATCGTTAAACAAAGAGAATGGAGGAGTCAACTGAACGGTTAACGAGAAATCGGCACCGCTTCTTGAATACAGCGGGTTATCAACCGAGTTACGACCAAAAGCGGTTTTGAAACTCAGGTTGTTAAAACCACCACCACCCGATCCATCGTCGTCGCTCAGGAAGTAGTAGTAGTTTGACATATTTTGAAGTTTGTAGTGCTCCAATGAAACTTCGTGATAAACCGTAAAGAAGTCATCGGGCCATGACAAACGGTAACCGTATCCCAAGGCAAATGAAGTAGTCACCTGAATCTGATCATCATCCGTTGTCTCATCATCGTTATATTGGTAATAGTCACCCGGATCATAACCATAGCCGTAACCACCATAGCCATAAGGTGAATAACCATAGGGTGAATAACCGCCATAGCCTCCGTAACCACCGTAGCCACCATAACCACCGTAACCTGATCCGTAAGGACTATAAGAACTATTGTAATAATTATTAGCTGAATAGTTTACGCGAGAGTGCGAAAACGAGATGGAGAATGAATTGGGTTTTTTACCACCTAACCAAGGCTCAATAAATGACACACTGTAAGACTGGTAAAACTTACCACTGGTTTGAGCACGCAAGCTTAAGGTTTGACCATCACCCGTTGGCAACGGACGCCAGGCTTCCTTATTAGGAATGTTGCGAACCGAGAAGTTGGAAAATCGCAATCCGACTGTTCCAACAAACATGTTGGCTCCCCAACCTCCGGAAAGTTCAATCTGGTCGTTGGCTTTTTCCTGCAACTCGTATTTAATATCTACCGTTCCGTCTTCAGGATGTGGAATTACATTGGGATTGATCGCTTCCGGATCAAAATGTCCCAATTGCGACAACTCACGAACTGAACGGATAATTTTCGATTTGCTGAACAAATCACCCGGAATGGTCCGAATCTCGCGACGGGCCACATGTTCGTGGGTTTTGGTGTTTCCTTCAATCAGCACTTTGTTGATGGTCGCTTGATCACCTTCGTAGATCCGCATTTCCAAATCAATCGAATCATTGTCAACCCGTGCTTCCACCGGATCAAGGTTGAAAAACAAATAACCATTATCCAGGTAAAGGTTTCCAACAGCGTCATCATCTTCGGTCAGACGCTTGTTCAACAGCTTCTGATCAAAAACATCTCCTCTTTTAATTCCAAGGTAAGCATCCAGGTACTCTCCAGGGTAAATGGTATTTCCCACCCAGTTCACATCGCCAAAGTAATACTTGTTACCTTCTTCAACCCAGATGTCCAGCTTGATCAGGTCATCATCCAATTTGGTAATGCTGTCTTTGACCACAATCGCATCACGGAATCCCTTTTCGTTGTACTTGCTAACGATATTTTGCTTATCCTCTTCGTACTTCTCTTCGTTGAACTTTTTGGTCAAAAAGAAGTTTCTCAGCTTTTTCGCATTGGTCTTTTTCATGGCTCGGGTCAACACTTTCGTTTTCACCTGATCTACGCCATGAAATTCGATCTCATCAATTTTAACTTTTTCCTTTTTGTCAACATGAATATCCAGCACGACACTGTTTACCGAAGCGGTATCGTCACGTTGCACGATGTTGACTTCTGTATTTAAGAAGCCTTTTTCAAGGAAAATATTTTTGATAACCCGCTCAGCGTTGTTCAACTGATTATCCGTCACCTGACTGCCTTTCAGCAACAGCACCTTTTCGGTAATATCATCTTTTTCACCTTTGGAAACGCCATAGAAGTTAACATCGGCAAGTTTGGGGCGTTCCTGTAGAGAGATCACCAGCCAAATTTTATTACCCTCAACTCTACTTGCATCAATTTTCACATCCGAAAACATCTGGTGTCCCCACAACTTTTTAATCGCTGCGGTAATTTTGTCGCCCGGAACAGTAATCTCATCGCCAACAGCTAGTCCCGAAATCTGGATTAAAACATCCGAGTCTAGATAACGAATACCGACCACATCAATGCCGGCAATCGTGTAGTTTTGGGCACTGGAATACCGGACTGTAAAGTTTGTGTTTTCATTTACCTGGGCGTGAACACTTACACTGAACAGGAATAAAATTAGAAGAAATTTCAGTTTACGCATTTTCTGGGATTAATTAGCTAACTAATTGTTGGCTGGTTTTACCAAACCTTCTTTCTCTGTTTTGAAAGTCGCAGATGGCTTCAAATAGGTTTTCTTTACGGAAGTCGGGCCAAAGTGTAGGAGTAAAATAGAACTCGGCATAAGCAATTTGCCAAAGTAAAAAGTTACTCACCCGATTCTCACCGCTTGTCCGAATAAGTAATTCGGGGTCTGGTATTCCAACTGTAGCAAGGTATTTATCAAGTAGGTTTTTATCTATTTCGTTAATTTGGAGGGTGCCATCCACCACTTCATAGGCTATTTTTTTAATTGCTTCGGTGATTTCCCATTTCGCACTGTAGCTTAAGGCCAGCACCAAGGTTAGTCCGGTACAATCCTTCAGCTCGTTGATGGACCATTTCAGTTTCACCTGAACTTCTTCGGGCAAGCTGTTAAAATCTCCAATCATGGTCAGACGAACATTTTGCTTTTTTAACTTAGCCGTCTCCTCATTTATCGCCTGAACCAACAGTCCCATCAAGGCATTAACTTCCGCCTGAGGTCGTCCCCAATTTTCAGTTGAGAATGCATACAGGGTTAAATATTCAAGACCAATTTCTACTGCCCCTTCAACGGTTGAACGCACGGACTCTACGCCATGTTCGTGTCCAAAAACTCGTTGATTGCCATGTTGAGTTGCCCATCTCCCATTGCCATCCATAATGATCGCGATGTGCTTAGGTAGCTTGGCTTGTTGTATTTTATCTTTAATGGTCATTTAGTCTATTTAATATTTTCATACACCGGGCATTCCTGGTCGCCCCTATAAAACCGATAGGTCAAATGAATTCCCAAATGATAGGTGAAATCGTTATTGTGCAGAAAGGTGTTATAGCTTTTCCAGGCTCCCTGCGAACTCCCGTTCGGACCATCAGTCAATGAATAGAATTTTCGAGGATCATCCAGATCATCCACCTTGTCGTTGAAATACTTCCTCAAAATCGCCTCTATTCCTATCCCCATGCGTTCGCCAATATTGAACTTGAAACCAAAGCCAATCGGCACATTCAACCCAATGATTGATTCCTCTTTTTCAAGAATTAATTCATCATGAATTTCCGCAGGGACAATACCTAACTGCTCATTGTTCAGGTAGTACACCATGGGTGACAAGAGTGCCGGGTCGTAAGTATACTTGTACAAACTGGTTCCTAAACCACTCATCAAATAAGTGGTCATTGAATGCCGCTTACTTCCGATGATGTACCGAAAGAAATTGAACTCGCCCATGACAGAAACATCCGTCATAAACTTGTCAAACTCCCAGGGATCTGCTTCATATTTCCCGGTAGCCCCAATCGTTCCCGCCATCAGACTGGTCCGTAAACTCAGCCGTGAATTAAAGTTATAACGAAAGAATACTCCCACATTTGGATTCAAAGAACTTGCCTGATCAATCTGAGTCATGTCTCCCAAGTAACTGCCAACGCCACCCCATATACCAATATCTGCTGTTTCCTGAGCAGAAATTGAACTAAAAGTCAGGATGCTACAAACGATTAAAAAAAATCTTTTCATCGACTATCGTTTTCATTGAAAGGTTGCTAATAAAAAGACAGTATCGTAAAATATTCTGGCATTTAACAACAACATTAAAACATAACTCCTTTCAAGAGCTACAAAAGTAATATAATTCTGAAAACATCTTACCGACTGCCTATTATAAAACCGAAATAGAGGTTAAAAATTGTTAAGCTAAATTGATTAATTTCTCTTGTCTGCGCCCCACATCAACTTGTTGCGGAGGGTGCTAAAGAAACCATGCCCGGGAAGTTTCAATGTTTTCACATGAAAATCGGCTTTTTGAATGCGCAGTTCACCCGGAAAATTAATGGCTTCGGAGCGTGAATCAAGTGAAGCCTGAAACTGGTGCCCCCGCCCCTCAACCTGCAAGCGCAGGGTGATATTTTCGGGCACCACAATCGGGCGAACCGTTAAGTTGTGGGGAGCAATAGGTGTTATGATTAAACTTTTGGAATCCGGGGTTAAGATGGGACCACCCACACTCAGCGAATAAGCTGTTGAGCCGGTTGGTGTGGCAATAATCAATCCATCGGCCCAATAAGTACTGAGGTATTCTTCGTTCAGATAGGTATGAATACTAATCATCGAAGAGGTATCGAGTTTGGTTATTGCAATTTCATTTAAGGCATAATTGAAATCGCCAAACAAGTGCTCATGTTCATTTAGCTGAAGCAAAGAGCGCTCTTCAATTTCATAGTTTCCCTGCAAAATGGAATCGATCGCCTCCTGCATGTCTTCTCGCGAAATATCCGACAAAAAACCAAGGCGTCCCAGGTTGAGTCCAATTGCCGGAATAGACTTGTTTTTCAGGGTTAAGACCGACTGCAAGAAAGTCCCGTCACCACCAATACTAATCAGGAAACTAACGTCATCGGGTAAGTCCTTGCCCGAATTAAACAGACCGGCCACCTCCGGACGGATCAGACAGTGTTTTTGCACAAAGTCGAAAAACGGCCGGTACATGTACGTACTAATATTTCGCTCTTTCAACAAGGAAAATAATTTGGCCAGATCAGGGGTGTAAGTTAGGTCTGTGCTAATTCCAAAAATTGCAATAATCATAGGTTTGCCTGTGCTAAATATTCATATACTTGATCAACTGATTAAACCGGTCGTCATACAGGTTATTCAGGATTGCCTCATCCATAAAAACCGCCCGGATTGAATAGTCGTATCGCACAAAAGTCTGAATAATTGGTGAAAGATCAATCTGATTTATTTTCAAGGTGACCAACAATTCTTTCGAATCTTCTTCCTTGTAGGTATATAAACTCAAAATTTTAGCGTCATTGCCTTCTACAATTTGGGCAATTTGCGAAAGCGAATAGTCTATTGGCGTCAATTCCAACACAATTATCCCCCCCGGCTCATGCACAGCAACCAGCGTGGCAAATTTCCGGGATAAATCCATCACCGAAATACACCCAAGGTAATTGTGTTTCAAATCAAGCACAGGTACCAGGCTCAGCTTCAGTTCAGACATAATGGAAGCCACTTCATAAATATGTTGATTGGAATGTACATGCGGATGGACCTGATGCTCGCGGCAATCGTCCATCTTTTTCTCAATCAAATTCAAATCATAAATTGCTTTATCCGAGATCAAGCCAATGTACTCTCCTTTATCAACAACCGGAAGATGAGAGAGCCTGAAAATCTCCATCCAGTTCAGTGCTTTTTGCCCGTCATCGGTCAGGCGTAAGGAAGGAATAACGTCCGATATGAGTTCTTTTGCAATCAATTTTTTACTTGTTTCAATTCTATGTTGTAACTTGCAGCCCTCTATTTATTCGATATGACAAGACTAAGTGTAAATATAAACAAAATAGCAACATTAAGAAATTCGCGCGGGGGCCAAACCCCCAGTGTACTAGATGCTGCAATCAACTGTGAGAAGTTTGGTGCTGAAGGAATTACCGTACATCCACGTCCCGACGAACGGCACATTACCCGTCAGGATGTTTACGACATTAAGCCCCACATTACCACCGAGTTTAACATTGAAGGCTACCCCAGTGAAGATTTTATCAAACTGGTAACTGATGTAAAGGCAACCCAGGCCACATTGGTGCCCGACCAACCCGGACAATTGACTTCGGACCACGGATGGGACACCATCAAGCATCACGACTTTTTGGTTGATGTGATTGCCCGGCTAAAAGCCGAAGGCATTCGGACCTCGATTTTTGTCGATCCTGATGTGCATATTATTGAAGCAGCAGCCAAAATCGGAGCCGACCGGATTGAGCTTTACACCGAACCCTACGCGACCATGTACCCGGAGGATCCGGATAAAGCCATTGCTCCGTTCATAAAAGCAGCTGAGCTGGCCCGGCAATTAAACCTGGGCATCAATGCCGGACACGACCTAAGCTTGAAAAACCTCAAGTTTTTGATCGATAAAATTCCATACATCGACGAAGTTTCCATTGGGCACGCTTTGATTTCAGATGCACTTTACCTGGGCTTGAAAAACACCATTCACGAGTACCTGGACTGCATTCGCCCCTGATCATTGGGAACAAAACATACGGCTGGCTGTTTCCCTTTGTGGTTAGTTAAAAAGAACAGCACCCTGCATTTTGGAATCTATCATGAAGTTATTTTACCGCGAAGAAGGCAAAGAAAACCCCAAAACCATTGTCATCGTCCACGGGCTTTACGGCTCGTCGGACAATTGGTTGACTGTTGGAAAAAAACTGGGCAAGAAGCACCATGTGTATCTGATTGATCAGCGCAACCACGGACGCTCACCCAATGCGGATGCACACAATTACCAAGACATGACCAACGACCTGGCCAACTTTTTTGACGAGCACCAAATTGACAAGGCCACCGTAATCGGTCATAGCATGGGTGGAAAAACAGCCATGTTTTTTGCTTCAGAATATCCTGAGAAAATTGACAAACTGATTGTTGCCGATATTGCTCCGAAAGATTATTTTGAACTACAGGATAAAAGCCAATACTACCAGCACCAATATATTCTGGAATCGTTGAAAGAGGTGCGCAAACACCAGTTTGAGACACGCGAGGAAATCCGCGATTTCCTCGAACTACAGCTCGACAACAAAGGACTGGTTCTGTTCCTGCTAAAAAATGTATACCGCAACAAGGAAACCAAAAAGTTTGACTGCCGGATCAATGTCGATGTGCTTTACGACCATTTGGACGAAGTAATCAGCGGGGTTAACTACCGGTGGCTTGAAGACCGTATGCCCATTTTAAACTACCCTGTTCTGTTTATCAAAGGCGAACAGTCTCCTTATATTTCGAAAGAGGACGAGGAAAAAATCAAGGAAATTTATCCGGAAGCACAACTTACAACCATTCCCAATGCCGGACACTGGCTTCATGCCGAACAGCCCCAGCTATTCATGGAAGCCCTGGAGCAGTTTATCTAAGCGATTAACAACGGTTGTATTTTTCCGTAATTTGCTTCAGAAAACGACGGCGAGCAGGGCGAATCTGTTTCCACTCAAAGCGCCACTCCCAGTTTCCGGCAGCCACCCCCGGAACATTCATCCGCCCTTTGGTGTCCAGCTGCAGCAAATCCTGCATGGGCATCATAGCCAATTCGGCAACCGAACCCCAAGTAGCTTCAAGAATCGCGTCAAGCGCCCTTCGCCTGCCACGCTTAAAGTAACGTCGGATGTTTCTGCGCTCCACACTTGTCGCTGAGTTCAACCAACCCAAAGTCGTATCGTTGTCATGCGTGCCAGTGTAAACCACAAAGTTTCGTCCATAATTATGCGGCAGGTGCTCATTGGCCGCATCCGAAGCAAAACCAAACTGCAGCACTTTCATTCCCGGCAGCTTAAACTCGTCCCGCAACGCCTCCACTTCCTGCGTAATGACTCCTAAATCCTCAGCCACTACCGGAAAATCGCCAATTTGTGACTTCAACAGCTTCAGCATTTCATAGCCTTTGGCCGGGCACCATTCCCCATGAATAGCCGTCGTCTCTCCCGCAGGCACCGACCAAAATGATTCCAGTCCCCGGAAATGATCAATCCGCACCCGGTCAAACATTTTCAAGCAAAAGTGCATGCGCGCCATCCACCAGTCGTAGTTTCGTTCAGCCAAGCGGCTCCAGTCAAAAACCGGACAGCCCCACAGCTGACCTGTTTCGCTAAAATAATCCGGAGGAACTCCCCCCACATGCGTAGGCCGACCTTCCTCGTCCAGCAAAAACAAGTCTTGGTTAGCCCACACATCCGAGCTATCCAGCGCAACATACAACGGAAGGTCGCCAAACAACTGAATACCGCTCTCATTGGCATAATCCTTAAGCTCGAACCACTGCTTGAAAAAAATGAACTGGACAAAGCGGTGAAAATTGATCGATTCAACATAAGTCAAATGGGCTTTATCCAACGCATGCACATCGCGTTTCTTATAAGGAAGCTTCCATTCGTTCCACAACAACTCCGTATTCTGCTCTTTCAACGCTTGAAACAAAGCATAGTCATCCAACCACCACGAATGCTCGCCCAAAAACTGATAATACGCCTCCTTAAAGTAATCAAACTGCCCCTCAAAACATTCATAGGCCTTTTTCAAAAGCCTTCTTTTGTGAGGTGCCAGACGGTCGTAATCAACCTTCTCGCTTGGAAGCCGGGTCAAATCGGCCAAGTCTGATTCGCTTAAAAGCTCCTCTTCCACCAACTTACCCAGACTAATTAACAGCTCGCTTCCAGCAAAAACAGAATAACTTTGGTAAGGTGAGTTGCCATAGCCCGTGGGCCCCAAAGGCAAAATCTGCCACCACTTCTGCCCCGTTTCTTTCAGAAAATCAACAAAGGCAAAGGCATCGGCCCCCATGCTACCAATCCCGTACTTTCCAGGAAGCGAGCTAATATGTACCAAAATTCCACTACTTCTTGACATGTACGGATACCTGTTTTCGGAATGAACTCAAGTGGGTGGCCGTTTCGCGCACCAAACGCTGAACCGCCAAGCCATGCTGCAAATCCGGAACAAATGCTTTCTCATCCGCTCCGCCTAAAAACAAATAGTGCGCATGCACCATCGAGCGCAACCAGCCCGGAGGCACATGCCCCGATGGGAAACTACTGATTGGCTTATAGTGGCTACCAACAGGCTGATTAATCCACTGCTGGGTTTCTTCCAGAAAATAATCGAAAGACTCGGGACGCTGCGAGGTATAACGCAGGGTTCCCTTTTCTGCATAAATCTCAAGATAAACCAAGTCACCGGAACCAGAGCTAATGCGACTGGCCGACATATTTCCTACTGCCCGTGTAACCGGGTCAACCAGCGAAAGCGAAGAAAACAAATCTGAATCCCCGGGCACATCTGCAAAATCACCGCCCTGCAATGCGCTGGTAATTTCGAGCTGTTCGCCTAAAAAAGAAAGCAACAAGCTAATGCCATGAGAGCCCAAATCAGCCATAGCACCACCATCAGGCGCTGGTGTTAAGCGGGTTTGTCGCTTGTCGCGATAACTTTTCTGCAAATAATCGCCATGGTAATATTTCAAGTCGAAATGAATGGGTCTGCCCAGTTTTCCGGATTTCCAAAAAGCAATCGCTTCGCGCACCGAAGCCGTTTGCAGATACTGAAATCCCACCTGTACTTTTTTACCCGCTAAGGCTAAAGCGGCCAGTTCCTGCTCCTCCTGCAAGTTTGAGCAAACCGGTTTTTCCAGGTAAATACGTTTCACATTGGGCATCTGGGCTACAGCTTTCAAATGCTCGGCGTGCACCTTATTCGGACCAAGAATCAAGACCGTATCAATGGCGTCGTTCTGCAAAAAATCAGCCTCATCCTGAGATTGCCGGAACCCATAATCCCGGGCAAATTGCTGACGACTTTCTTCCCGCTGCGAGCATACCGATTCAAAAACAACCGGTGGCATTTCCGGGTAATAATATCGTAGTGAATTCAATGAATAAGCGTGAGCTTTGGCAATTCCTCCAGCACCTAAAAATCCAATTTTAACCGTTGACATAAGTAAGTTTTTTCAGTTTGACTGTCAAAAATAAACCTTTTCTCCTGAACCAGTTGACTTTCCATATTAAATCGAAGAGTTATTACCAAAATTTCCGCCGAAAGCGTACCTTTGCCTGTTCAAATAAAACACAAAGAAATGGCAGCAATAGGCTTGATGAACGAATTGGAAGTTGTAAAAGAAGTTGATTTTGGGGTTTACCTTGACGGTGGCCCGCATGGTGAGATTTTAATGCCTAAGCGGTATGTGCCTGAAGGTTGCAAACCAGGCGACATTCTTAGTGTTTTTATTTACCTCGACTCGGAAGACCGTTTGGTCGCCACCAGTGACCGTCCCAAGGCGATGGTTGGCGAATTTGCCTTTCTGCCGGTTGTTTCGGTTACCGGAGTTGGTGCCTTCCTGGACTGGGGACTTCCTAAAGATTTGCTGGTTCCATTCCGTGAGCAGCAACAAACCATGGAAGCCGGACACTCCTACCTGGTTTACGTTTACCTCGACGATGAAAGCCAGCGCATTGCTGCGACCTCGAAGCTGGATAAATGTGTCGATAACGTTCCCATCGATTATGAAGTGGGCGAAGAGGTGGACCTGATCGTTGCCAGACAAACCGATTTAGGCTTCAAGGCTATTATTGACAACAGCCACTGGGGAATGATCTATAAGAACGAAGTGTTCCAGCCGCTGAAAGTCGGACAAAAAATCAAAGGTTTTATCAAAAACATCCGGGAAGATGAGAAGATTGACCTTTCGCTTCAAAAAGAAGGTTACGAGAAAATTGACGATATTTCGCAAGGCATTTTGAACAAGCTGGCTGCCAACGATGGTTTCTTGCCTTTAACCGATAAAAGTTCGCCCGAATTGATTCAGGCCACCTTCCATATCAGCAAAAAGAATTTCAAAAAAGCCATTGGCTCCTTGTACAAGCATCGTTTAATTTCGCTGGAAGACAACGGAATTAAACTGCTTTAAGTGTTCAATTAAACTCCATAACCGACAACAGACAACCGATCTCGTTTCATGAAAGTTTGCATTGCCGAAAAACCAAGTGTTGCCAAAGAGATTGCCCAGATTATTGGAGCAAATAGCCGGCGCGATGGCTATTTTGAAGGAAATGGCTACCAGGTAAGCTGGACTTTCGGGCACTTGTGTACGCTGAAAGAACCCCACGACTACACCGTTCGCTGGAAGTACTGGAACATCAACGAGCTGCCCATGATTCCGACCCGGTTTGGCATTAAAGTTATTGATGACCAAGGGGTGAAAAAGCAATTTTCGATACTGGAAAACCTGATCAAACAAGCCGATGAGATCATCAATTGCGGGGATGCCGGTCAGGAAGGAGAGCTCATTCAACGTTGGGTGCTGGCCAAAGCCGGAAACAAAGCCCCCATCAAACGGTTATGGATTTCCTCCCTGACAGAAGAAGCGATTCGCGAAGGATTTGACAAGCTGCTCTCCAGCGAAGAATTTGACAAGCTTTACGAGGCAGGCAGCGCACGCGCCATTGGCGACTGGCTGCTGGGCATGAACGCCACACGCCTGTACACGCTAAAATACGGTCAAAACAAGCAAGTGCTTTCCATCGGGCGGGTGCAAACGCCAACACTGGCCTTGATCGTGAATCGCCAACAGGAGATTGAAAATTTTAAGCCTGAACCCTTTTGGGAAATCAAAACGCTGTACAGGGAAGCGGTATTTTCCTACACCACAGGACGTTTTCAGCAAAAAGAAAAGGCCGAAAAAGTACTGCAGGAAATTTCCGGCATGGACCTTTTCATTGGCAAAATCACCAAGAAGAACAGCAAAGAACACCCACCGCGCCTGTTCGATCTGACCTCGCTACAGGTGGAGTGCAACAAAAAATTCAACCTCAGTGCCGATGAAACATTGCGCACCATTCAATCGCTGTACGAAAAGAAAGTGACCACCTATCCGAGGGTTGATACGACTTTCCTGTCGGACGATATTTATAAAAAAGTTCCTGCCACCCTGAAAAATCTGAAAGGCTATGAGGAGCTCACCCAGCCGGTTTTAAGCGCCGGAAAAATCCGCAAATCGAAAAAAGTATTCGATAATAAAAAGATTACCGATCACCATGCCATCATTCCGACCGGAATGACCCGTATTGACCTGACCGAAGCCGAACGGAAAGTTTACGACATGGTGGTTAAACGATTTATTGCTGTTTTTTACCCCGATTGCGAAATTGCCAACACCACAGTGGAGGCAAACATTGAAAAACACCAGTTTAAAGCCACAGGGAAGCAAATCCTGAAACCCGGCTGGCGCATGGTATATAAAAACGAGAAGAAGACAAGCCAATCGGACGACAACATTTTGCCGGCATTTACCTCCGGCGAACACGGGCCGCATCGGCCCGAACTGCAGGAAAAACAAACGCAGCCGCCCAACTATTATACCGAGGCCACTTTGCTGCGCGCCATGGAAACAGCCGGCAAAAACATGGATGACGATGAATTGCGGGAACTGATGAAGGAAAACGGCATTGGACGCCCCTCAACCCGCGCAAACATTATTGAAACCTTGTTTCGCAGACGATACATCCGCAAGGAACGCAAACGCCTGGTAGCCACCCCTACCGGCATGGATCTGATCAACACCATTGAGAATGACCTGCTAAAGTCAGCCGAACTAACGGGCATGTGGGAAAAGAAATTACGCGAAATTGAGTCTGGCGAACTGGAGATTGCTCAATTTATGGCCGAACTTAAAAACATGGTAACCGAAGTCATCTGGCAGGTGAAGAATTCGCGTAAAAAAGAAATCACGATTCTGGAAGAAGAAGAAACCGCGGCTAAGGGAAAAGCCAAAGCAAAGGGCGAAAAGAAAGCACCAAGCAAAGCGGCAAAGGACTTAACCTGCCCCCGCTGCGAAAAAGGCAAGCTACTGAAAGGCAAGTCAGCCTGGGGCTGCTCGGAGTGGAAGAATGGATGTCGTTTCAAAGTTCCATTCAAATGTTTTGATAAAAAGCTAACCGACAAGCAAATTCAAACCTTGGTCAGCAAAAAGAAATCTCCACTCATCAAAGGCTTAACTTATGAAGGCTTAAAACTGGATGGTAAACTGATTCTGACAGACACATCTTCTATTCAACTGCAACCACAGGTCAAAGATGATTCTGTCTGCCCCAAATGCGAGGTCGGCAAAATACTCAAAGGGAAAACCGCCTGGGGGTGCTCCAACTTCAAAAATGGCTGCGACTTTCGGGTACCTTTTGAAGTAAATGCTTAAGCGCCGCTTTCCAGCTCCTGAGCAGCTCTTACTCCAATCGCAACAGCATTCAGCAGGCAAATGCTGAAAGAAAATAACACCGCCTTTCTTTCCATCGCAAAGGCAATTTGGTTTTGTTATATCCAAAATCTCATCTATTTTTGTCCTGTTGAAACAAATTCAAATGGATACGACTGAAATCTTAATTACTATTCGGAAAATTGTCCGATCTATCAACCTGGAATCTAAGAAGGTTCAAAAGGAACATGGCGTGAGCATCCCTCAAATTTTGTGTTTAAGTTACTTGCATGCATCAAAAAACTTTCAGTCAACACAAGGTGAAATCCGACGCTTCCTAAACTTGAATTCAAGTACCACTAGTGGAATCATTGACCGGCTTGAAAACAAAGGCTGTTTGGCCCGTTTGCCCAAACAAGGAGACAAGCGTGTTGTTAATATCGCCTTAACCTCCAAAGGCTCGGAATTGCTCAACAGCATCCCACCGCTTCTACACGACCGACTTACTGAAAAGCTGGATGCCCTTCCCAATATGAAGTTGCAACAGATACAAGAAAGTCTTCAAACACTTGTGAATCTGCTAAATATTGGACAAATAGAGGCTTCTCCCATGCTGACGAGCGATGAACCAATCGACGAACATAAGCTATAAGCAGCTAACTAGAAACGACATACACAACATCAACCCCAAGTGCCCGGAAATCTTCGGCCTTTTCTGTTACAGTTAATTGTCATTTTAATCAACAAATACAATCAACTTATTTTCAGTATTTTCACCCACGAATTACCTTTATCTGCGAGTGATTAATTCCGTCTACATTTGGCTGTTGACGGCTAAAAACGTACATTTGTTCCTATAGAAACTAATAAATGTACTATGGATATTTTTAATGGAGCTCAACAAGAGATTGCAAACAAAATCAACAAAACATCAACCGTTTCTAATTGGAGGGATTGGAAATGGCAGTTAAAAAATTCAATCAGCACTGTTGAACAATTTGAAAGACTAACAGGAATACGATTCAGCGCAAAAGAGAAAGAAGAACTCAACAAGACGATGGAAAAGTTTCCGCTTTCCATTACGCCATATTACGCCTCCCTCATTTCAAAAGAAAATTACCAAAACGATCCGGTCTTCAAACAATCATTTGCCAACATCAACGAACTAAATGTACTTGATACCGAATTAGCTGATCCGCTATCCGAAGACAGGGACAGCCCGGAAGAGGGCATCACTCACCGCTACCCCGACCGGGTCTTATTTCATGTAAGTAATACCTGCGCCATGTATTGCCGGCATTGTACCCGCAAACGAAAAGTAGGAGATATTGATTTTATTCCTTCCAAGGAGCAACTTCAAAAAGGCATTGAATACATTAAAAAGACGCCTCAAATCCGAGACGTTCTATTGAGCGGTGGAGATCCGCTGATGCTTCCGGACAGCAAAATAGACTGGCTGCTCAATGAGCTAACCAGCATCCCACACGTAGAGGTTGTTCGCATAGGAACGAGAATGCCTGTTGTTCTTCCCTACCGAATAACCGATGAATTGGTGGCTGTTCTGAAAAAATATCAGCCCTTGTGGATCAATACGCACTTCAATCATCCACGCGAAATGACCTCTTCTGCCAAAGAATCTTTGCGCAAACTGGCCGATGGCGGTTTTCCATTGGGCAACCAAAGTGTTTTGCTGGCCAATGTAAATGACTGTCCGCGAATCATGAAAAACCTGGTGCATAAGCTGGTTCAAAACCGGGTACGCCCCTATTACCTTTACCAGTGCGACCTTTCAGAAGGGCTGTCGCATTTCCGGACCCCCATTGGGAAAGGCATTGAAATTATGGAGAGCCTCATTGGGCACACCAGCGGATTTGCCCGGCCAACCTATGTTATTGATGCGCCTGGTGGTGGCGGCAAAATTCCGGTTATGCCCAACTACATCATTTCATGGTCCACCCACAAGGTCGTCCTGCGCAATTACGAAGGCGTTATTACCACCTACAAGGAGCCGGATCATTATGAAAATATTTTTTGCGACCGCGATTGCGAAAACTGCAACCTGGATCTGCAATTACAGGAAAGTGATGAAGTGGAATCTCTCGGAATTGAACGATTGCTGGCAGACTCCAACGATTCAATTTCCTTAATCCCTGAAAACAATGAACGCTATAACAGAAGAGAAGACTAAGATGGATATTATTGAAAAAATAGGTCATTCGGTTGTACACCACGGAACTTTCAACAACCGGATTTTTCTGCTGAAATATCACCCGAATGATCGCACAACCATAACCAAACGACTCAACGAACTGGCACAAGCCAAAGGATACACGAAGATTATCGCCAAAGTTCCGGCGGCTGCACAGCCCGTTTTCCTGCAGGACGGATTTACCCAGGAAGCATTCATTCCTGCCTTTTACCAAGGCAAAGAGGATGTTTTCTTCATGTCGAAGTTTTTAAGTGAGGATCGCCAGACCAGCCCCAACAAAGCACTCTCAACGCTGGTCGATTTGCTTTCTGAGGCGCCCAGCCAAAATGGGGATTCGCCAGCAGATCGCTTTAAACTCGATCAGCTTAGCCCGGATGAGGCGCCGGAGATGGCTAAAATTTTTGAGCAAGTGTTTGCCACCTACCCATTCCCGGTCACCAATCCCGATTACATTCGTCAAACCATGCAAGACGGATCGGTACTTTACTTTGGAGTATGGGATCAAAACAAACTAGTGGGTATTTCTTCAGCTGAGGTAGACCCGGCAAACAGGAATGCGGAGATGACGGATTTCGCTGTCCTGCCCGATTACCGAGGCCATAAGCTGGCTTACTTCCTGCTCAGCATGATGGAAGAAAACCTGAAGAAAAGAGAATACAAAACATTATACACGATTGCCCGATTAAACTCGCCCGGAATGAACAAGACCTTCATCAACCATGGGTATCATTTTTCAGGCGTCCTGAAAAACAACACCAATATTTCAGGGCAAATCGAAAGCATGAATGTGTACTATAAAACCATTGAACCATGATTAATCAAAGACATTTGGGAAAACTATGTCCTTACTCCAAAAACTGCCCAGTTTATCAGGAAGAATTAAAAATAGAGCGTGTCTCTTCTTTTTTGATTAAAAATGTTTTCTGCAACAGAGGCTACAAAGGATGGAAAAATTGCGAACGCTTTAAACTGGCCGATGAAGGACTGGCAATTCCGACAACAGCAACCCCCTATAAAGTAAAATAACTATGCGTGAACAGATTGACTTGAACAAAATTGAAGATCAAACGGAAAGAGCAATAATTAAACTTCTGAGTGAAAATGAGAAATTCATGATGGGTGATATCTTGATGAGATTAAAGTTAAGTTACCAGAAAGGCCATGAATATCTCAATTCACTTTTAGATAAAAACTGGGTAAGCAACACAGAAAAAGCGCCCTACTACACCCTAAATATTGACCTTAAATAATGCATTGGATTGACTTGACCATTTTTGTGGTCTACCTCATGTTTATGTTAGGCGTAGGTTTTTTCTTCCTGCGCCGAAACAAAAATACCGATGACTATTTTGTAGGTGGACGCCAGATGAGCAGCCTGCATATTGGTTTATCGGTTGTGGCAACTGATGTTGGCGGAGGATTTTCAATCGGGCTGGGAGGCCTGGGCTTTGTCATGGGGCTGTCGGGCAGCTGGCTGCTGTTCTCCGGGCTCATTGGTGCCTGGCTCACGGCCGTCGTGCTGGTCCCCAAAGTTCATCGCCTCTCCAAACGTCAAAACCTCTTAACATTCCCGCAGTTCCTTCAGAACAGCTACAGCAAAAAAGTGGCACTTATTGCAGGAATCATATCGGCCATTGGCTACCTCGGTTTCACCAGCTCCCAGATTCTGGCCGGCGCCAAACTGGCAGCAGCTACCTTTCCGGCACTCACCTTCAATACTGCCTTGATGGTCATGGGAGCCATTGCCGTCATTTACACGGTTATTGGCGGAATGAAAGCCGTGATTTACACCGATACCATTCAGTGGATCATCTTGATGGGAGGACTAATTTTTGTAGCTCTTCCCCTTTGCTACTATGCTGTTGGCGGGTTCGAGGCCATTCAACAAACACTGCCTGCCTCGTTTCTCAGCTTCCGTAACATCAGCTGGCAGCAATTTCTGAATTGGATGGCAACAGTCATTCCCATTTGGTTCATCGGGATGACCCTTTACCAGCGAATTTATGCCTCACGAACACCTAAGTCGGCCCAACGTGCCTGGTTCATTGCTGGCTTGTTTGAGTACCCATTGATGGCTTTTACCGGCGTACTCTTAGGCCTGCTTGCCAAAGTGGCTTTTGAAAACGGCATGCTTGCTGTTGCCGGCTTTCCGGCTGGCAGTGCAATCGACTCGGAAATGGGGCTTCCCATACTACTCAAAACCGTGCTTCCCATCGGGCTTACAGGCATTGTGCTATCGGCCTACTTTTCGGCCATCATGTCCACCGCCGACAGCTGCCTGATGGCTGCTTCCGGCAACGTATTGACTGATATTTTCCGGGGACACAATCACCCTTCCAGCCTTCGGATTTCGCAATTCCTTACCTTACTGATGGGAGCCGCTGCGCTATTGATTGCACTCAAAATGCCCAATGTGCTCGAGCTCATGCTTCACTCCTATTCTTTTATGGTTTCCGGACTGTTTATTCCGGTTGTTGCGGCACTGATCAAACCCAACAACAATCCAACGGCGGCTTTTTGGTCCATGATTGCAGGTGGCGGAACCTCACTCAGCCTGATCATTCTCAACCCAGATCTTCCATTGGGGCTGGATCCAATTATCTTTGGAATTTCCAGTTCGCTGGTTGTTTTTCTGCTACTTGCGGCCTTAACTCAGCGCAAATGACCGGCCATTAAAAACTGTTTTAGATCATCAAATTTATCCCTACTTTTGCGGTCAATTCACCAGGGATATCATGAAAAATAACATACTGAAGCACTACATGGCGGCCTTACTGGCCATGTTTTTCTGGAGCTTTTCGTTTGTTTGGTTTAAAATCGCTTATCAGGCTTATGAGCCGATGACAGTAATACTCATCAGGCTCAGCCTGGCAGCAGCCATTATGTTTATTTTCTCCCGGCTTACAGGAAAGCTTCAAGCCCTTCAGAAAGGCGACTTGGCCTGGATGATTTTGCTTTCCTTCTTTGAACCTTTCCTCTATTTCATGGGCGAAAGTTTTGGGTTGAAGTATGTGTCGCCAACAGTTGCTGCCGTTATTGTTGCTACCATTCCCTTGTTTACCCCGTTTGCAGCCTGGTATTTTTTTAAAGAGAAACTAAACAGCGCCAACCTGGCTGGCCTGGTGCTTTCCTTTGCCGGAGTCAGCCTGGTGGTTTTCGACCGATCGGCCGGTTTGATGGCTTCTCCCCTTGGTGTTGGACTCGAATTTATCGCGGTACTTTCCACCATTGGCTATACGGTTGTGCTCAAAAGAATGGTAGGCCGTTACAATGGCTACACCATTATCAGCTATCAAAACCTAATTGGTACATTCATGTTTTTGCCCTTTTGGGGAATTTTTGAGGCACGCGAGGCATTGGCCATCCCTTTCGCACCGGAAGCCTTCATGGCTATTATAAAACTGGCCGTTTTTGCCTCTATCCTTGGCTTTATCTTTTTCACTTACAGCATCCGGCACATTGGCATCAACAAATCCAATATGTTCATCAACCTGATTCCAGTGTTCGTAGCCGTCTTCTCCTTTCTCATTTTAGGAGATGAAATCAATGGTCAAAAACTGCTGGGCATTACCGTAGTAGTTGCTGGTTTATTTTTGGCCCAGTTTAAACGTAGAAAACGCAATCATGAAATCTATCCGGTATTACAAAAGAGACGAGCTTAAACAAATGACTGCCAACCGCAAGCAGGAATTCAGTCTTTTGTTTCAGAAATTGAAAAAGAAAAAGCCCAAAAACCTGGATGCGGTTGTTCATGCCTTGCACGACGAGGCTTTTGATCAGTTTGACTGCCTCGACTGCGCCAATTGCTGCTCAGGAATCAGCCCGATTGTAACGGACAGGGATGTGGAACGGTTGGCCAAAAACCAAAAAATGAAACCTGCTGACTTTATCAGCCAACACTTGTATATGGATGAGGATCAAGATTATGTTTTTCAGCAGACACCCTGTCCTTTTTTACTAACTGACAACTACTGCTGTGTGTATGAAAACCGTCCACGCGCCTGCCGCGAATATCCGCACACCGATCGCAAGCGTTTTTACCAGATTCTGAAATTGACCCATAAAAATTGTGAAGTTTGCCCGATAGTGTTTGCCATTACGGAGGAACTCTGTCAAATGGAATGGTAGCTTTACCTCGGGTTGACTTGTGGGCAGGGCAACACAAGCTTAATCCGGAATTGCCTATTTCCCCTTGATGAATGTTGTAGGCTCACACAATTTATATTGTAAAAATACTATCTTTGAGCCTTTGAAATGCGCTTGTCTTCAAAGGTGGAGCCATGCTAACAGAAGCTAAGAGAGCAAACGAAAAACGATGATAACGGACCTGCTTCAAAATGCAACTTTACTCATAACGTTGACTGTTTCATACAGTTTTCTCTTTCGTACTAAAAAAGCAAACAGCCATGGCTTAAAACTAGTTGCAGGCCTGTTATTTGGCTCCATTACCATCATCGGAATGAACATGCCCGTCAATTTTCAACCGGGGATCTTTTTCGATGGACGATCGATTATCCTGTCGCTTGTAGGCCTTTTTGGCGGAACCCTTGTTACTGCTATCACGGCGATTCTCGCCATTGTTTACAGGATCATTCTTGGTGGCATTGGCGTGTTAGCCGGCACCACCACCATTATTGTGTCGGCTTTAATTGGTCTGGCATTTAGACGCTATCTGAGCAGCAAACCCGAAAACATAAGCCCGCTGAACCTGCTCGCCATGGGATTTCTGACCCATTTGGCGATGCTCCTCTGTCAATTCATTTTACCATGGGAAACGGCTATTCGTGTAGTTGGGCAAATATGGTGGCCCATTCTGCTTATTTTTCCGGGCTCGACCCTGCTTATTGGCCTGCTAATCAGAAATGAGCACAAGCGCATTGCGGCAGAAAATCACATCCGCGAAAGCGAAGCACGCTACCGAACTACCTTGAGCAGTATTGGCGATGCGGTGATTACCACCGATAATCAAGGACTAATCACCTTTATCAACCCGGAGGCCACACAACTAACCGGCTGGAGTGAAAAGGAAGCCATTGGACAAGCTGCCCAATTGGTATTTCGAATCATCCATGAAGATACCGGGCTTGAAACCGAGTGCCCTGTGGAGAAAGTGATCAACCAAGGCAAAGTGGTTGAAACAGCTAACCATTCCATACTGATGACCAAATCAGGACGAACACTACCCGTTGCAGATAACAGTGCTCCCATCCGGGATGAAAAAGGAAGCATTACTGGTGTTGTATTGGTTTTCAGAGACCAAACAGAGGCCAATGAGCTTCAGCAACAACTTCAGAAAAGAGAACACTTATTCCATACCCTTACCGATCAGTCGCCTGTTGGAATCTTCCGAACACGTCCTGACGGGGATGTCAATTACATCAACCCTAAATGTTGCGAACTAAGTGGACTGGACTGCAAAAAAGCACTTGGCCGAGGCTGGCTTGAAGCCATCCATCCCGAAGATCGTTCGCTCCTTATTCGACGATGGGAGAACATCTCGGTAAAGCAAATGCACAGCAAGCTTGAATACCGTTTTTTACTGCCTGATGGACGCGTGACCTGGGTGCTGGATGAAACCGGACCAGAACTATCGCCCGAAGGCAAGCTACTGGGCTATATTGGCACTGTTATCGACATTACCGAGCGAAAAGAGGCGGAGAAAGCCCTGCTGCAATCCCGTGCAAACTTCCAGCAAACCATGGATGAATCTCCCTTTGGAATGCGCATTGTTTCAAACTCGGGCGAAACGCGCTATGTCAATCAGGCCTTGCTGTCAATCTATGGATTTAAAAATATACGGGAGTATTTTGATACGCCACTAAGCAAACGATATTCCACGCAAAGCATCATTGAGCACGAGGAGCGCAAACAAAAACGCAAGAAAAACCTCTTCGTCGAGTCAGAGTACGACATTGAGATCCTTCATAAAGATGGTGAACTGCGGAACTTGCGTGTTTATCGAAAATTGATCACTTGGGATGGTCAACCCGAATTTTTAACCATCTACCAAGACTTTACCGAACAAAAGAAAGCCCAAGACGCCTTAATTCAAAGCGAGCAAGCACTAAAAGAGGCACAGGAAATTGCCCGCATGGGCCACTGGAAATATGATTTGGTAAAAAATGAAACTTATTGGTCGGAAAACTGCTATCGCCTGTTTGGACTGACTCCATTTGAGGTACTTCCAACCTATGATTTCTTCCGAAACTATATTCTGAAGGAAGATCTCCCGGAACTTGAAGCGGGCGAAAAACGCATCATAGAAAGCAAGCAAACGGTTGACATTCGCTTCCGGATTCAACTAGCCAATGGCGAAATCAAGTGGCTTATGAATCGCGTCATTCCAGAGTTCAAGGATAGTAAACTTGTAAAGCTGCAAGGCATTATCATTGACATTACCGAAACCAAAAGAAACCTTGATGCCTTAAAGGAAAGTGAGAAAGGCTATAAAAACCTATTTAAAAACGATGCGGCCATTAAGCTACTGATTGATATCGAAAACGGCAACATTGCCGATGCAAATCGCGCGGCCCGCGAATTTTACGGCTACTCACGCAAGCAACTGAAGCAAATGAGTGTTCTGGACATTTTCCAGTTTGGAGAAGGTGAATTTGAGCAAGAAATGGCGCTTAGCCGGGCGTCGAAAAACAGGCAACGTGAATACCAAAACAAACTGGCTGATGGCACCATCAGAGAAGTGGAAGTTTTCATCAGTAAAATCAGGTTCAAAGGACGAATCTTCTTTCACGCCATCGTTCACGACATTACCGGAAAAAAGGAAGCCGAAAACCAGCTTCTACTGTTGAGTAAATCAACCGAGCAAAGTCCGGCAGGTATTGTAATTACCGACCATCAGGGCATTATCGAATACATCAACCCCAAGTTCACTGAGATTACGGGCTATCAAAGCAAGGAAGTTATCGGCAAAACACCAGCAATTCTCAAATCAGGCTATCATTCCAAGGAGTTTTATGCCCAACTTTGGCAAACAATCCTTGATGGAAAAGAATGGCGCGGCGAAATTAAAAACCGGAAAAAGAACGGCCAGCTTTACTGGGAAAGTGCGACCATTTCGTCCATTCTGGACGCGAAAGGCGAGATTTCTCATTTTGTTGAAGCCAAAGAGGACATTACGGAAAAGAAAAAAATACTGGCTGATCTACAGCTTGCCAAAGAAAAAGCAGAAGAAAGCGACCGACTAAAAACCGCCTTTTTAGCCAACATGAGCCACGAAATTCGAACTCCCCTGAATGCGATTCTTGGGTTTAGCAATATGTTAGTTGAAGAACAGGACTTAGACCAGGAAGCCAAAAAGGAGTTTTCTTCCATCCTCAAGCAAAGTGGGGCCAACCTGCTTCAAATCATCAATGATATCCTTGACCTTTCCAAACTGGAAACCGGGCAACTGGCTATTTACAAGGATCAATTTGACCTTATTCCACTACTCAAAGAACTTCACAGCATATTTAAACAACGACTGGCTGAGCAGGACAAATCCCACATTCAAATAAGCTTTATCGCTCCGGAAGGCTCGGTAAAACTATACACCGACAAGGTTCGGTTTAACCAGGTTTTCATGAACCTGCTAAGCAATGCCGTTAAGTTCACCTTCGAAGGAAAAATTCAGTTTGGAATTATGGAGCAAACCAACGAGACGATCAGTTTCTTTGTTACCGATACTGGAATTGGAATCAACAAGGAAACACAAACCAGCATTTTTGACCGCTTCCGGCAAGCCGATGACTCGTATACCCGAAACTATGGCGGAACCGGCTTAGGCCTTCCCATTTCCAAAAAAATCATTGACCTGATGGGAGGCTCCATCTGCTTGAAATCCGAAGTTGGTAAAGGCACAACTTTCACCTTTCATATTCCGCTCAATACAAAAGGAAAAGAAGATACAGTCTCTTTATCAACATCTGAAATGCCCTGCTTGTAAACCGGTACTTCGACACTATTTTTTAGCTATATTTAGCATCACAAAAAACCAACCCAAGTTCAGAACTGCACTTGGCCTTAACCGATTGAAACAAGCAACAACCGATGCAAGCAAACCACACTCAACCGATTTTAATAAAAAAAGCCTCCGGCGAGCACGAACCCTTCGCGCTTGATAAACTTATCCGCTCTCTGCGCAATGCAGGAGCTGAAGAAGCCATTATTCAGGAAATAGGCCAAGACATACAAAACTGGATTTATGATGGCATCAGCACCCATAGAATTTATGCGCGGGCTTTCTCCATGCTCCGCAAAAAGGAAAAACAAGCGGCATCGCGTTACAGGCTAAAAAAAGGCATTATGGAACTTGGGCCAACCGGTTATCCCTTTGAGCATTTCATCGGGCAGGTTATGGAAACACTAGGATTTACCGTGGAAGTTGGACAGGTTTTACCCGGACAATGTGTAACTCACGAAGTCGATGTGGTAGCTACAAGCGGTAAAGAACAACACTTTGTGGAATGCAAGT
This sequence comes from uncultured Sunxiuqinia sp., assembly GCF_947495665.1. GTDB lineage: Bacteria > Bacteroidota > Bacteroidia > Bacteroidales > Prolixibacteraceae > Sunxiuqinia > Sunxiuqinia rutila. The sequence goes on along the minus strand of NZ_CANLZV010000001.1, from coordinate 499,082 downwards.
ACGGGCAAAGCCCCGACCGGATTCAAAATGTAAAAGTTCCGCTTTACATTCGCTCCCGCGTGAATGATCTGATCTCAAAACGAAAGGAATCAGCAGAATACCGCGACTTTTCATTTCACGGCTGGGTGGTCACCAACACCCGCTTTACTTCCGACGCCATTAATTATGGCCAATGCAGCGGGCTCCATTTACTAAGCTGGGATTACCCGTTGGGAAACAGTTTGAAGGATCTGATTGACCGCGAAAGGATTTACCCCTTAACAGTCTTGAACAGCCTGACCAAAAGTCATAAACAACAATTGCTGAATCAAAATATCGTCACCTGCCAACAGCTGCAGGACAATCCCGGTCTCTTGGACCCGCTGGCCTTAAGTGAAAAGAAATTCCAAACTGTGATGCATGAAATCAGGCAAATGCTGAAACCTACAAAAAGCTGAAGTTTTGGCCATAAGCAAGCATTTGCCCAGCAAAATCTTCGGCATAAGCCACTTCAACATCTACGACTTCTCCACCGTCGGCTGTTTTCAGTTTCAGCTCCGGATTTAAAAAGCCCGCGTAAGGCGCAATGTTTAGCCGGCTGAAACGCTCCAGCACTTCGTTGTGCAAATCCGGGTCAACCTTTACCCCGTAGTTTTCAACAAGTTCAGCAGCGGCCTTCAAGTCCCCTTCCGACTTAATACGCTGCACTTCAGCCAACAATTCACCAAACAGCTTGCGCAGTTTTTGGTAGTCATTAATTTGGACATAGGTTTTACCATCTCGCTTCACCCATTCCACCACCGCTTCGGCCTGCCCGTGCTCAAACGCCCACCGGGCAATCAACTGACGGTTTCGCATGTGCGATTCCTCCAAATCTTTCCCCGGTTCAATGCGGGTAAGCTGGGTAATCAACCCGTTGCGCAAGTACGAATCATACTCGGCCATGCCCGACTCCATGGAAGGCACCAAACCCAGTTCCAGCAACTTTTCGTCCATCACATAGTAGAGGGCAAACAAATCGGCCCGGGTTTCTTCAATGGTCGAATAATAGTTCTTCAAATCTTCGGGCTTCACCCCGGGCATCATTTTTCCCGAACCATGGCCCAGACATTCGTGCAAATCAGTATGCAAGTTACCCGCCAGATAGCCATAATTTTGCGCCCGTTCAATCTCTTCCTTGGAGCCGGCAAACTCTTCCAGCATACCATTGCCCAGCGAATCCAAGAAATAGGATTTGGTAATATTCTCAATGGTTACCGACTTGGAGCCATATTCTTCCCGAATCCACTCAGAATTGGGGAGATTAACCCCAATCGGCGTATGCGGATAGCAATCACCGCCAAGCATGGCCACATGAATCACTTTGGCGCTGACGCCTTTTACTTCTTTCTTTTTAAACGCCCCGGCCACCGGCGAATGCTGCTCAAACCACTGCGCATTCTCTGATAAAATGGTCGCCCGCTTCGTGCCTTCCTCGTCTTTGTAATTGACAATCGCCTCCCAGCTTCCTTTTATTCCCAGCGGATCACCGTACACTTCAATAAAGCCATTCACAAAATCCACCTGTCCTTCCAGCTCTTTTACCCATGAAATGCTATAATCATCAAAGGTTTTTAAATCACCGGTCTGGTAATAAGCCACCAGTTCGTTAATTGTTTTTTGCTGAAGTTCATTTTCCGCAAAAGGCAAGGCCTTTTTCAACCAATAAATAATTTGCTGAATCGCTTCTCCGTAACAACCATCAGCCTTCCATACTTTTTCCTGCAGGTCGCCATTTTCCTTCACCAGCTGGGTGTTTAAGCCAAACGAAGGCGCATTTTCACCAGCAACCTGATTTTTGGCTTTGTAAAAGGCTTCGGCTTCGGCCTGCGAAACGCCTTGGTAATAGTTCATCGCTGACGCGTGTAGCAGGTCAGCTGAAGCATCCAGGCTCACTCTTTTGGCTTCCCGATCCGGGTTGGTGATTACCTCTACCAGCTCTTCCAAATCGGCCAAATAAGCAAATCCGCCTAAGTCAGCCTGCTCAAGCAGCGTCCGGAAATCCTGAGCCGAAAAGCCAGGCTGAATCTTATCCATGGAATAATGATGATGAATACCATTGGAAAACCACACCCGTTTCAGGTAAACCTCAAATTTCTGAAACAGCTCGCTTTCCCGGTTTCCGGGAAAAGTCCGATAAACGGCTTCCAACAACCGGCGTATGCGGAGGTTATAACGGTTATTCTGATCCCATAAGATATCGCGCCCACAAAGGGCGGCTTGCCCCAGGTAGTAGATGTATTGTTTTTGTTGAAGACTCAGCTTGTCAAAACCGGTCAATTCGTAGCGTAATATTTTAATGTCCGCAAATTTCTCTGCAAAAACTTTCATAATTTTCCTTCCTTTTTCAATTCTTCATAACGTTGCTCTAACAGCTCCGAGCGTTTCAAAGTTCGTCTGATCCAGCTTAATTTAATCGCTGCCTTTTCTTCTTCGGACAATTTCCAGTCGATTGCCGGATTGCCACGCATCAGAAAAGTCAGGTGGTGTAAGATGATCGCCGCAGAAACCGATATGTTAAAGCTTTCGGTAAACCCATGCATGGGAATCTTCAAAAACTCATCGGCTTCATTCTGCACCACTTCCGAGATCCCTGTCAGCTCGGTTCCAAAAATCAAGGCACATTTTCCCTTCTCCAAATCAAACTCTTCCAGGTTCGTATCTCCTTCGTGTGGCGTGGTAGCCACAATGCGGTAGCCCTGCTCACGCAAATGGCGAATAGCATTCAAGCTGTTGTGTTCCTCCCCCGTGTATTTGTGCACCGAAAGCCATTTGGAAGCGCCCATCGCCACCTCACGGTCCACCGTAAATTCATTCCGGTTTTCGATTACATGAACATCCTGCACTCCAAAACAATCGACAGACCGCAACACAGCACTGGCATTTTGCGGTTGAAAAATATCCTCCAAAACAACGGTCAGATAACGGGTACGGTCTTCCAACACACGTTCAAACAATTCTTTTCGTTCCGGGGTAAGGCACTCCGAGAGGTATGCTATTCGTTGATAATCCATAGGTCAAAATCTTGAAATTTGGTAAAGCCCACAGGCCTTTGGGCGCTAAAAATAGCTATTTTTTGCCGGATGCTTAAGTTTACAGTTGTTGATTTGAAAACGGCAACTCCTTCTTGCGCCCCCAAACAAACGAAGTCCGGTACCAACGCCGAAACGCAAGTTCCATCTTACCAGCGAATTCGACAACAAAAAGCCAGTTAGAAGGAAACCGCTAAATAAACAGAAACCAGAGGAATGCGTGAATGGAGTTCAGACAGGCATTACCGGACAACCAGGCAAGCGTTAATTTAATTCCGAAAAAAACTGGCAAGTGCCGTTCACTCCCTTTTTGTATAAATGGAAAAGCTACTATCTTTGCCTAAACCCTATTCCTCAAAAATGACAGTAGATTTATTTATCCCTTGCTTTATTGACCAGCTTTACCCGGACACCGCGTTTAACGTAATTAAGTTGCTGAAAAAAGCCGGAGTTGATGTCAACTATAACCCGGAGCAAACATGCTGTGGCCAGCCTGCATACAACAGTGGTTATTGGGATGAAACACGAAAATTAGCCCATAAGTTTGTAACCGACTTTCCGGGCGATCGGCTTATTGTCAGTCCTTCTGCCTCCTGCACAGGCTTTATCAAGAATTATTATTCCAATCTGTTCAAAAAAGAAGATGAGGATTACGAACAGCACCTGTCTTTGCAAAAGCGCTTGTTTGAGCTAACCGACTTTCTGGTAAATAAGCTCAACTTTACCGACTTTGGAGCCAGTTTTCCCCACAAAGTGTGTTACCACGATGCCTGCACTGCCCTGCGCGAGTATGGCGTTAAACAGGAGCCGCGCTTACTGCTTTCCAAAGTGAAAGGGCTGGAACTGGTTGAGATGGAAGAAACAGAAACCTGCTGCGGCTTTGGTGGAACTTTTGTCACCAAATTCAAAGCCATTTCATCGGCCATGACCGAGCAAAAAGTACAGCACGCTTTAAATACAGGTGCTGAATACATTATTTCTACCGAATCATCCTGCTTGCTGAACATTGAAGCTTACATCAAGAAAAACAAACTTCCAATCACCCCCATCCATATTGCAGACATCCTGGCCAGTGGCTGGACAGAATAGTCATTCTCACACCTTATTTCCGCTTGCTCCACGATGAACGAACATCGTGGTTGAACTCGTTGTGTCTATCAGTCAAACCGTTAAATTAGGAAACTTTAACAACTCTTCCTCAAACCTGATCAACACCTTCGTACATATTGACATTCAGACACATAAATTCTAAAGAACATAAATCCTGACTCTTTTTCAGAAAAACATTTACCACTTTTTGCCGTAGTCTAAAATGGAGTGGTATGTAAAAAAAGCCACGATTTGAGCCCTTAATTCTCTCATTACTAGTTACGAATTTGATCTCAGCATGGACGCAATTCGATGACTATCAGTACATCAAAACGGAAATATTTTGCAATTTTATGAAATCCAATCAACCAATGAAAAAGCAAGAATTCAAAAAAGATAAGAACCTGATCATTCATGAACGCCACCGTAGCCTCAAGAACATGCAGACAGACACCAGTCGTCAGTACAAGCCATTTCCCGGAGAAAAAGGCTTACAGTGTGATGGAGATAAGTTTGACTACGTGGTCGAGTGGGAAATTCACGAAGAAGTGTTTGAAAAGGAATAAGAAGCTCTCTTTTGTTATTGGGCTTTAGATCTAAAAAAACCGTAACTTCAGGTTTCCCGCCTCATGCCATCGGTTATTCTTTAATTTTCGAAAACAAGCATTCGAATCTATAGCTGTCTGGGTTCCGGCTCATTGAAAATCGTTAATTCAATGGGTTCAAGCACTGACTTTGTTGACACAGTAAGGCAAGGAGCATGAATGTATTGATGTTTGGCTGGGAATTTCCTCCAAATATTTCGGGTGGTTTAGGAACTGCCTGCTATGGAATAACCAAAAGCTTGACAGCTCTTGACACAAAAATAACTTTTGTCATTCCCAAAGTTTATGGCAACGAGGCTAAGGACAATGTCACACTAATTGGAGCCAATCAAATCGACTTAATCAAAAGTAAAATTCACACCGAGCGACTAAAAGTACCGGTAACTTGTCTGGGTATCGAGTCACAAATGCTTCCCTATGTTGACCCCAGGCTGTACGCCATACAACAGTTAAGACTGCACGAAAAGCAAACCCCAGGTTCCTCCTTTCCCCCTTCATCGGCCATTCGGTTTTCCGGCGCTTATGGCACCGGACTAATGGAAGAGATTCATAACTTCTCCGTGATTAGCGAATACATTGCCCGCCACACGGAATTTAGCGTGATTCATGCACACGACTGGCTGACCTTTCCGGCGGGTATTGCAGCCCAAAAGGTATCGGGAAAGCCCTTGGTAGTGCACGTTCATGCCACCGAGTTTGACCGTAGCGGGAACAAGGTCAATCCCCAGGTATTTCAAATTGAGCAGCAAGGCATGAGCCAGGCTGATTGTGTGATTTGTGTGAGCAACCGCACCCGGCAAACGGTGATCGACAAGTATCAAATCCCCCCTGAAAAGACACAAACCGTACATAACGGGGTTGAACTTCAGCAGTCCGCTGAACCGCCTTTATCCGGCCTTAAAGGCAAGAATAAACTGGTCACCTTCCTGGGGCGAATTACTTTACAAAAAGGCCCTGAGTATTTCATTCGCGTGGCCGAACTGGTATTAAGCAAAATGAAAGATGTTCAATTTGTGATGGCTGGCAGTGGCGATCTTCAGCAGGAAATGATTCGAAAAGTAGCGCGTTCCCATATGGCGGATCAATTCTTTTTTACCGGATTTTTACGTGGCGAAGAGGTGTGCCGAATCCTAAGATTATCCGATATCTTCATCATGCCTTCCGTTTCTGAACCCTTTGGCATCTGTCCGTTGGAAGCCATGCAAAACGGTGTACCGACCATTATTTCCAAACAATCCGGTGTTTCCGAAATAGTTCAACATGCCATTAAAGTTGACTTTTGGGATGTGCATGCCATGGCTGACGCCATTCATGGGCTGTTAAGTTACCCGGCTTTGCCCAAAATGATGATTCAGGCAGGCAAACAAGAGGTGGGAAAAATTCGATGGGAACAGGCAGCCACCAAAATCCGGGCCATCTACGAAGAGCTGGTTCGGGCTAAGGTAAGCAGCCTGTCAAAAGCCATCTGATGCTTAAACTAGTTCAAGCCTATTTCTTTCAAAATGCGCAGGGTCAGTTCGAATCCAGGAATGGCCATCGCTCCATGGTCAAAACCATCCAATTCATACAGAAAAGTACTTTCGTGGCCGGCCACTTTCATCATCCGGTACATGTAAGCGTTTTCCTCGTAGCGCCCCAGAATTTCCATTTCGCGGTCACCCGAAATCAGGAATAAGGGTGAAGCGTCTTTACGAACATGGTACAGTGGTGCATAGGCATCAATGGTAGGCTGTGTGCCTGCAATGCCTTGTTCGGAGCGAATGGTAAAATGCGTAATGGTATGTCCGCTAAACGGCACCAAAGCTGCAATCTGATTGGCATCCTGGCCATACTTTTCCAGGTAGCTTTTGTCCAAACCAATCATACTGGCCAAATAGCCGCCGGCCGAATGGCCCGAAACCACGATGGCATCTTTCGAGCCACCATATTCTTCGATGTGGTTAAACACCCAAGCCACTGCCGCGGCAGCATCGTCAATATAAGCAGGGTTCTTCACTTTGGGTCCAAGGCGGTAGTTCACGGCCACAACAGCCAGCCCCCGGTTTTTCCATTCCTTTGGAATAAATTTTTCACCACCGGTTAAGCCTCCGCCATGAAACCAGACAATGGTTGTAAACCCCTCCACATGTTCCGGATAGTATACATCCAGCTTGCAGCGCTCTTCCATGTAAGGAGTCAGCTCACCGGTTTCACGGTACTGAATGGATTCAACAGTTTTGTAAGTTGCTGTTTTCTGTGCAGCTGCTGATAGATTGAAGACAATAAACAAGCAGCAAGAGATTGTAAAAATTCTTAATAGCCTCATGGTAATTCATTTAATTGTTCAGGGCTACAAAGATAAGCTTTTCCACTCAGAAAGCCTCTGTCTACCCCTAAAACACTTGCATTTGATGAAGCTTGTGGTAACGTCCCTTTTGTTCCAGCAACTGCTCATGAGTCCCCATCTCAATAATTTCGCCTTTGTGAAGCACACAAATGACATCGGCATTTTTAATGGTTGACAAGCGGTGAGCAATCACCAGTGAGGTCCGGTTTTTCATCAGGTTAAGCAAGGCTTCCTGCACCAGGCTTTCCGACTCCGTGTCCAAAGCTGAAGTAGCCTCATCCAAAATCAAAATTGGCGGGTTCTTCAAAATAGCCCGAGCAATGGATACCCGTTGTTTCTGGCCTCCGGAAAGCTTATCACCCCGATCACCAATGTTGGTGTGATAGCCCTTCTCTGTGGCAACAATAAACTCATGGGCATTGGCAATCTTCGCAGCGTTAATCACGTCTTCTTCCGTGGCATTTTCAACCCCAAAAGCAATGTTGTTGTAGAATGTATCATTAAACAGGATGGGTTCCTGGTTCACATTTCCCATCAGGTTGCGCAAGTCATGCAATTTAATGTCCCGAATATCCTTTCCGTCAATCAGAATGGAGCCTTCAGAAACATCCCAAAAGCGCGGCAGCAAATCAACCAGGGTTGTTTTTCCCGAGCCCGACTTGCCGACAAAAGCTACCGTCTGCCCTTTATGAATTGTCAAGTTGACTTTCTTCAGCACCTTCTCATTGACATACTTGAAACTCACATTCCGGAACTCAATCGTTTCATCAAACGAGGCTTTTTCCTGCGCACCGGCTTTGTCATTGATTGTGTTTTCCTGGCTCAGAATCCGGTCAATCCGGTTCATCGAAGCCAAGCCTTTCTCCACACTGTAAAGCGCCGTTGAAAAAGCCTTGGCCGGGTTAATGATGTTGTAAAAGAAGACCAGGTAGCCAATAAATGCCTGAGCCGACAAGGCACTTTCGTTGTTCAATACCAAAGCACCACCGTACCACAAAACAATAATGATCACCGTTGTTCCCAGCAGCTCGCTCATGGGGTGAGCCAAAAACCGCCGCCACATCAGTTTATTCATAATGTGCAGGTAAGCCTCATTCTCCCGGTCGAAGCGCTCATAGGCTTTTTCCTCGGCATTGAAAGCCTTAATCACACGCAGGCCCGAGATATCTTCTTCGGTAATCGATAGGATATCCCCCATCTTATCCTGCCCTTTCATGCTGGTTTTCTTCAGACTTTTACCCACCCGGCCAATAATATAGCCGGCCACCGGAAGCAGCACAAACACAAACAGGGTCAACGACCAGCTCATGTACACCATCGCTCCCAAGGAAATGATAATGATCGCCGGATTTTTGAACAACATCTCCAGCGAGTTCATCACCGAGTTCTCCACTTCCTGCACATCACCCGTCATCCGGGCAATGATGTCGCCTTTACGCTCGTCGGAGAAAAAGCCCAGAGGCAGTTGCAAAATCTTCTGATACATCTGCGAACGAATGTCGCGCACAACCCCATTGCGCAGGTAGACCATCACAAAACTGGCCAAATAGGTAAAGCCCACCTTCAAAAACACCATGATAATGATGAAAAGGCCAATGTAAATCAACGCCTGCTCGTTACCCGAAGCGATAACCACCTGGCTGATGAAGTAATTGAACATTTCCAGTGCACCATCCAAACTAAAAGAGTCCAGCACCGGTTTCTCGGTCACCAGTTCCTGTGTGCGAAACAGGATACCCAGTGCCGGAATAAGCATGGCAAAGGAGAAGGCGCCAAATAAAGCGCCTAAAAAGTTAAACAGGATATTCAGAATTACCTTCCCTTTGTAAGGCGGAACAAACCGTTTGAGCAGGCCGTAAAGGTCTTTCATAATAATGAGGTCGTTTGTATTGAACCGGAATTAGCTAAAAATTCCGGTATAATTATGTGGTGTTATTGTTTTGAGTTCTGCTTTCAGTTCATCGCTGATTTCCAGGGTATCAATAAATTCATGGATCACCTCCTGGCTCATTTTCCGGTTGGTGCGCGTTAAGTTACGCAACGCTTCATACGGATTTGGATAAGCTTCGCGACGCAAAATGGTTTGAATAGCCTCGGCCACAACCGCCCAGTTTTTCTCCAAATCAGCATCAATGGCCTCCTTGTTCAGCAACAATTTACCCAAGCCTTTCAAGGTAGAGCTAACGGCAATTAAAGTGTGGCCCAATGGCATGCCAATGGTACGCAATACCGTTGAGTCGGTTAAGTCGCGCTGCAAACGTGAAACCGGCAACTTCACCGCCAAATGTTCCAGCAAAGCGTTGGCAATCCCGATGTTTCCTTCTGAATTCTCAAAATCAATCGGGTTCACTTTATGCGGCATGGCCGAAGAACCAACTTCACCGGCTTTAATTTTTTGCTTGAAATATTCCATGGAAATGTACGTCCACAAGTCACGATCCAGGTCCAGAATAATGGAGTTGATGCGTTTCAAGGCATCAAAAATTGCAGCATGGTTATCGTAATTGGCAATTTGCGTGGTGAATTGAGCACGCTCCAGTCCGAGGTATTTTTTCAGGAAATGGTTTCCAAAAGCTTTCCAGCTAATTTCGGGATAAGCAATCTGGTGCGCATTGAAGTTACCGGTGGCGCCTCCAAATTTAGCATCGCAATTGATCGCTTTTAACTGCTCCAACTGAATTTTAATCCGCTCCGAAAATACGCGAATCTCTTTTCCCAGGTTGGTTGGCGAAGCTGGTTGTCCGTGTGTTTTGGCCAGCATCGACACGTCTTTCCACTCCCCGGCCAATTCATCCAGCGTATCCACCAAATCATTGATTGCCGGGTAATATTCGTTATCCAGCGCATCATGAATCGACTTTGGAACTGCCGTGTTATTGATATCCTGAGAAGTCAGTCCAAAGTGAATGAACTCTTTGTAGGCCTGAATACCCAGTTTGTCAAACTCTTCTTTCAGAAAATATTCAACCGCTTTTACATCGTGGTTCGTCACCTTTTCAATGTCCTTTACCCGCTGGGCATCGGCAACCGAAAAATCGGCTACAATTTGCCTTAACTGGCTAAACAGTTGGTGGTCAAAGTCAGCCAACTGAGGCAGTGGCAACTCGCACAAGGCAATAAAATACTCCACTTCAACCAGTACCCGGTATTTAATCAGGGCATACTCGGAAAAATAGTTTTGCAGGTTCTCTACTTTCGATCGGTACCTACCATCAATAGGTGTAATTGCGGTCAATAAATTCAGTTCCATGATTTTAATTTTTCGAGCCACAAAGTTAGTAAATATTTTGAGTGACTTTCTACCAAAACCCCATGGATACGCTTTCGAAACATTTTGCTAACAAATCCAAAATAGCACCGTTCAGGGCTTGTTGCCAGCCGGGAAATTATGCTGAATCGATGACTTCGGTTCGGCTAAACCAACAGCCTGGCCAGTTCCCGCCGCAGCTTGGGAGGAATTTTGGTGTCCAGTACCTCCTGCAGAAAGTCGTGAAGCTCCGGATTGGTAACGGGCGAAAGCCCGCTTTGCACCAGAAGTTCCCCAAAAGCAGCCAGCAAAAAGTTCTGATGCGATTCGTTGTTTTCATTCATCCGAAGCGAAGCGATCATTTCCCCCACAATGCGGTTCGTCAAATCCGGGCGATGCCGGATGATCCGCTCCGAATAGCGGATGCAATACTTTCGTGTGGAGATTTTCTCATCCTGCAACTGCTTGTAATAATCCGGGAAAACCGCATCAAAGCGCTTGTGCAAATCCGCCGGCAGCAAGTCAGCCAACAGGTCCATGCCATAATTCCGATGATACGAGTTCGCATGCTGAAGCAAGCCAACAAAGTCGTCCCAATAGCGAAAGCAACCAACCGAATCGGCTGCCGTTAGCTGTTGCATAATTCGGTAAGAATGAAAATACACATTAATGTGTTGGTGCGATACCAATTGCTGCACCACCAGGTCGCGAAACGCCCAATCAAGCCGGGCACGATCCACCAAGGGGGCAATGTCCACCTGGGTTTCGCGAACAAGCTCCAAATAATCTTTTTCCTTCCAGGCCTGATTATTCATAAACGATTTCAACTTTAAAGGTTCTTTAACAACAGCCTTCGTTTCATCCCTTGCCAAAAGGAAGATTCACGCTATTCTTCTCCCGGATTCAGCCAAACCACTTTCTGTTCCGACTGGTGTTCCTGCCCAATAATGTCGCGGTAAAGTTCGGGGCGGCGTGCCTGCAGATACCGGTAACCGCCCGCTTGCTGCAGTTTTTCCGGCGTAAGGGTTGCCAGGGCAAAGCTGTCCTCAAAAGTCTGGCACTCGGCCAGCACATCCCCAAACGGATCAACAATCATCGAGCAGCCATTTTTCAGCTGATCGTCATCCATCCCAATCGGGTTGGAAAACACCGCATAAATACCATTGTCGTACGCCCGGGCCGGAAGCCATTTCATCAGCCAGCCCCGCCCCTTCATGCTCTGAAACTCCAGGCGAAGCGAGGTCGGATCATTTTCCCGGCTCTCCCATAAGGCCGGATCAACAAAACCCGCACCGGGCCGCGTAGACGGCGTACACATGGTTACATGCGGCATAAACAGAATATCGGCACCCAACAATTTGGTGGCCCTTACATTCTCTAGAATGTTGTTGTCGTAGCAAATCAGAATGCCGCACTTCCAGCCCTTCAGCTCAAACACACAATAGGCATCTCCCGGATTCAAATGGGGATTGATAAACGGATGCAGCTTGCGGTACTTAGCCACCAAACCGTTTTGATCCACACAAACGTACGCTTTGAACAGCTCATCCTGAGCATCTTTCTCAAACAAACCGGCCAACACCACAATCCCATGCTTTTGGGCAATTTGAGTCAGACGTTGCACACTCTCCCCTTCCGGAATCAACTCCGACAAATCCAACAACTGCTCTTTCGAAAGGTGCCGGGCAAAGGTGTAGCCCGTCACCGAGCATTCGTGAAACGCAATGGCATCAGCTCCTTGCCGGGCAGCCTCGCCGGCTAAACGATCCATCACACCGAGGTTGTAATCTTTATCCCCACTCCGGTTCTCAAATTGTGCACTCGCTAGTTTTAGTTTTTCCATGGTTCCGTTTGTTGGTGGTTATTTGGTTTGTTCTATCAAAAAATGGCAATTCTAAAGTGCTGATCCGCCAAGGATATTAGCGCTTATTATTTTTCGGGTCTTGCTGCCAGGATCGGATTATAAATCCGTGCCAGCGGATGCTTGCGGTGTATCTTGTTATATTTTACTTTATCAATTTAAAAGAGGTACTTCAAAATTATTCCGATTGACAACCAGATATAGCTTACAATAGCGATCCATTTCAATCCTTTTTCCAGCAACGGACTTTTTGGAGCCATCTCTTTATGATGTTTTACGTTTTTCCCTTTAAAGAAACCGAAATAGATTAGAATTCCGGATATCGCCACAAAGGCAAGATTTAAGAAGAAAGTGTAATCGATTTTAAAATGTTCTTTTTCAGTTATACCCGAGGCAGTTGCTTCTGGTATAAGACCAAATAATTCAAACCCATAATGCAGCAATAAGGAGGTGGCTATAAGTGAGGCGAACAACAAAAACAAGATAAAGAGAGACATTTTCCAGCCGTAGTATTTGGCATTGATGCGTAAAACAGGAAATACAACAAGGTCGCTGAATATAAAAGCCATTACCCCCGCAAAACTCACTCCTTTTCCGAAAAGCAGTGCGGCAAGCGGAATATTGCCCATTGAGCCAATAAAGGTTAGAAATGCGGCAATGGGTCCAACAATAACATGTTCAAGTAATGTAAAAAAACCAAATGTTTGCTGGCCACTGCCCGTATTAATAAAAAGTGTTTGAAAGAAGGAGTCCGGAACAAAAACAGCGACAATCCCTGCTATTGTGAATCCTACGGTTACATCTTTCCAAACCATTTTCCACTCCATGGCATACTGCTTTCCAACCTTTGCCCAGTTTTCGGTGGATTTTATTTTTTCCTCAAACGATTTTTGGGCATGATGCTCGTTCTCCGGAGATTGATTAAGCTTGTTTCTGGCATTTTTGATTAGCCGATGCGGTTTTAGAATTCGAATCAGCAACCAGCTAAAGAGTATCAGTAATATACCTCCAATATATTCGCCCAGCACAAACTGCCAGCCTAAAAAGATTGAAATGATTATTCCAAGTTCGATTACAAGATTCGTGGAAGCCAATAAAAAGGCGATGGATGAAACAAAGCTAGCGCCTTTTTGAAATAAAGACTTCGAAGTGGCCAACGCTGAAAAACTACAGGAGCTGCTTATAAACCCAAAGAAAGTGCCTAAAAGGACACTTTTCCCACTCTTGTCTCCCATTACCTCCTGCATGCGTTTTTCAGTAATGAAAATCTGTATCATGGAGCTTATAAAATACCCCAAAACAAATGCCCACATAGCCATCCAGAAAAATCCCAGACTGGTATAGGCTGCTTCACCCCATTGGTCTAAAAATTCATTCATTGAGCTTTTATTTTAGTGTTTATTCATGGCATTTAATCCAGGGGCGCAGATCACAAATCCGCGCCAGCGGAAGGAGGCACTTTTAATGACAAAACTTCTATTTTTCTTATTAATCTTTCGTATTCTCCAAGGTAAGAACGATTCCTTTCAATCAGTAATTTATTATTTACCCAAGGAAATTCCCATTCCTTATCGGAATTATAAACATTCCCGAAAAAGCAGAAATTCCCATCCGTTCTAAGTTCATCTGATAATTCTATCCATTTTTTTTCTTTAAGCCTTTTTCTGTCTTTAAATCTTATTGTAACGAACAAGTAACTTAGATCCGGGAAGTCGCTTTTAAATTTCCTGTAGGCATTCTCAATAGAACCGTTTGGAGAAATCATTTTCGGATTACCCCATTTCTTAAGCTCAATTACTCCAAGACAATCTGATTCATCTATAATATTTACAAATGGATCTACCTCTTTGAGAAATTCATGTTGCCTTATTCCTTTCTTACAAATTATTATATCGTATTGAGAAGAGCTTCTATTTCCATATCTTATTTGGCCCCTGTAAAAATCAAGTTTTGGTACATCTTCTCTCAGAAACTGTATCAGTTTATTTTCATATAAAGTTCCATTAACACCCGAATGTCGTAGTCCTGAATGATAAACTTTTTCAGCAAACTCTACAATCTCAACCTGTCTTCTTGAGAGTTGATTCATTTATTAATATTATATAACTGTTTAAATATGTCGCGTTTGACATTTTAGGCTTCTATCTCTTCTACCGTTTCATGAATGCCCATCATCATATCGTAATGACCTTGATGATTTGTCAACTTAAAAATGTCCTTAAACACCTTTTGATAATTTTCAATTGTTCTGTCCTGCAATTCTACATACAAATCGTCATTAATGCTATGCGAACCATCGTTTATCCAACTTATCAATGACCTGCATATTTCTTGTTCCTCCTTTGTTTCAAACTTTTGTATTAAATCATCGTCACCATATTTCCCCAGAAGTTTAAAATAGTTTTCAATAATCCTCCTCATAACATTCTGGACAGTAATACTTGATTTAACTTCTTCACTTTTCAATTCTTGCCACAATAACTCGTAAGAAGATTGAATAGGATTTGACTTAACAAAATGCTGAACACTTGTATTCGACTCATTTTTTCTTAAAATCCAATAATTAGTTTTCCCACAGCATTTCGTCCTTCCATCAATAAAAGTAACTTCTTTATGAAAGTATACATTGTGAGTGAGTAGTATCAATTGCTTTATATTGCCTGTGTCAGACTTTATTTCCTTGATTATCTCTTTTATTAGTGTACTGACAACAAACAATACATTACTATCAAGGCTAGAAATTGGGTCATCAACAACAAGAATTCTTTCTTCGTTAACAGTTTCTTCACTAACACCGCCTTTGGACAACTGCAGGAAATAAAGAAAAGTTATAAAGGTAATTTCGCCTTCACTTAGAGTTGTTTCAGCAATCGATCCATCTTCACGCTGAATCTGAT
The DNA here is from genome assembly GCF_947495665.1 of uncultured Sunxiuqinia sp. GTDB lineage: Bacteria > Bacteroidota > Bacteroidia > Bacteroidales > Prolixibacteraceae > Sunxiuqinia > Sunxiuqinia rutila. The sequence goes on along the minus strand of NZ_CANLZV010000001.1, from coordinate 484,007 downwards.
AAAACCCATCTTCATTAGCAGGAACAATTTCAAAATTTGTGAAGCCATAAGATTTTAATAGTCGGTTTATTTCATTGATAGTTGGCTGAATGCTCGTTACATTTTTACTTAATTCTTTAATCTCAGAATCAAGAGCATTGTGTTCAACTATTTTTTGGCGAATCTGCTCATTTAAGGCTTTTATCCCTTTTGTTAATCCTGCATGGGTAGAATTATACGATGCAAGTTCTGTAGAATAATCGTTTGTGACAAATCTCCATATAGATTTAATAAGATTTGTTCTTTCTGTGTTGTAGTTATTGACAATTACGTTATGCTTTTTTATTTCTGCATTTGCCTTTTCAACCAACTCAGAAAGCAACGATAATTGTTCTCTTAGTGATATTAATTCAATTTTTCTGCTTGGTTCTTTTTCTTTCAGAGCTAATCGCTCATTATTAATAGTTTGTTGACTAATCAGTGTTTTTAGGTAAGCGGAAAACTTGTCAGTATCTAATTTAGATTTTGAAAAGTTTTTTTGAGTTGTTTCGACAAGGTTCAATTCATTAACTAAGTTTTCTATTAATGTCGAATACTCTTGTTTCAATGCTTTTATCTGCTCAATATCTTTAAGATATCTTTCATCAAAGAAACTATCTATTTGTTTTTTAAATTCTGATGTTATTGTTTTTTGCTGACAAAAGGGACAAACTTCATCTTCTTCGTTTAGATATTTACGACCTTGATTAACCCAATCTGTAATATTTAGCTTCTGAATAAGACTGGCAATATCAACATCACCTTTACCAACCACTATTTTTTCCCAAATTGGTACTTCTTCTATTTCTAAAATCCTTTCGAATGAGAAATTAGTGATTTCAGTTATCATTTGCGGAACTTCTCCAAAGATTGTATTTGCTTTTTCCTTTAAAGCGTCAATTTCAAGGAGTTCTTCTTTATTGTTAGTGAATTCATTTAGAAGTTTCGTTTTGAATTTTTCTTTACTTATGTACCCTGCAAACGCTTCTTTAAAGTTAGGTTCATACTTTTTATAAACCTTTGTCCATGTTGCTTCTTTAAACTCAGCATCCAGTTTATCTTTTTTTTCTTCTTGACTTTTAACAGTAAGTCTTTTCTGAGTACCAACTTCTTTTAGTTCTTTTAAAGTGTTTACCTTACTTTCAATAACTTCTATTTCTTCGGCAGTGGCTTCACCTAATGTGAATACTCCTCCTAATTTGCCTTTCCCAAAATTCCTTTGCCTAAACTCCTTATTATATACTAGTGTATTAAGTTTTTGTTCTCCTTTCCAGGATAGAGAACAACTATTAAATTTTTCGTCTGAAGGATTATATAGGAAGTTGGACAAAGTTGTTTTCCCACATCCATTAGCGCCATAAATGAAATTAATCTTTTTTAGATCTTCAATTTGAATCCCTTTTTCGTCATAAGTCGCGACATTCTTAATTGTTATTGACTCAATCATTTTATTTTTTTTATTTAGGTTATTTCATAGCCCCTTCCTTATCACTTCCCCAAGCTACCGCGCGATTACATCGTGTGGTATCCGTTTATAACAAGACCATGGTCCAAGCCCCTTCGCCACTCACTAAGCTTCCTCGCTCCTAAGGCTTATTCTCACCAACTCCCCAAGATACTCATTTTCATAAACTAAACAGTACGTGTATTCGCAACTTTAGGGCCTGGAGGCTGTTTGTTCGCGAACAAAGGTGCACTAAGCGGTTTTAAGTCTTCGCTATACCCTTTGTTTTCAATGAATTTCAAAACCATTAATAAACAAAATCATGCTGAAGAACATAAATTATTTGCATGTCAGTGGGCTTTTCTCCTTCCCTTTTATATTCATAATCATTAATTTTAGTAAGTCGTTTCGGATCGTCCGGTTATTGGCCGGAGCATTTTCCAAATCGTACCGATTCGTACAACGGCCCTACCCCGGACTTTGGAGACCGCTTCCGGGGGTTGAATGACTCTCAAAATCGCTGGATTCACCCCTGGAAGTTCTTTGACAAATCAAGCTGTTCCTTCAAACAGTTTCCCTTTGGCTTAAAATACCCAACCGGGCGCCTGGTGCATCGGGCCGAGCCCTTTGTCCACCGAAAAAAGTCCTTGGAAGACTCTCCAAAGCAGTCCGGATACTAAAAAAAGCAGTCCGCACACCGAAAAAAGTGGTCCGGACACCAAAAAATCAGCTCCGGATACTCAGCCGACCAAAAAAGTAGCGTTTCAACCGCTCGGAATTGTGTTTCAAGTGCTCGGTTGAGTGTTTGAACTCGTCGGTTACGCGTTTGAACTGCTCGGTTTTGTGTTTGAACTGCTCGGTTGAGTGTTTGAACCACTCTGCCAGGTGTTTGAAGTACTCGCTTGAGTGTTTGAACCGCTCGGAATTGTGTTTCTACTTGTCGGCCCGGTGTTTCAACTAAAAACGACGGACTTGGACATTTTCTAGTTAGGGTTTCACTTGAAGTGAAGCCCTAACTGGCAGGCTAAATGAAGCCCTTACTAGCAGGCTGGAGTGAAGCCCTAACTGGCAGGCTAATGAAGTGAAGCCCTTACTCGCAACATTCAGGATAGTCAATTGCGAATCGGAATTTGCGACACCGAACTCCACCCCACCGATGAAACTTATCTGAAAAAAGTGGTCCGACCGGACCTGCGAATTATAAACCTTAAATTAAGAAGAATGAGAAAAAAGACTGTTACCGTAAAATTCAAAATTGCACTCTCTGCACTTTACACGCTTGCCATGACCAAAGTCGGTTTTATGCTGCGCGATTTGGTCGAGTTTATCAAATACGGGGTGACCGAAGAGAAGCTGAACGCTTTCAAAGGGTTGCTAACCGACTATGCCAACATCCCGACCGACGATGAGCTGGTGGGTGTGCAGGTAGGCGCCACCCAGGAAAAAGACGAGGCGGCCATCCAGCTGCGCGATGCGGTTTCGGAAATTATGCAGCGCGTGGAAAACAAGTTTGGTGCACAATCGGGTAACTACCGGAAATTTGGCGTTTCGGCCGTCAGCGATCTGGACGGCGGCAAACTGAGTTACGTGGCGCGGCGGGTGCATCGGGTGGCCACAGCCATGTTGCCCCAGCTGGAAAGTGAAGGACTGACGCCGGAAATTCTGGCCGAACTGAACACCCGGATCGATACCTACGAACAGGCCCTGAGCAAACAGGAAGACGCCATTGCCGACCGCGACATTGCCACCGAAGATCGCGTGGAAAAAGCCAACGAAATTTATGCCCTGCTGGTGAAATACTGCAATACCGGCAAAAAAATATGGGAAGATACCAACGAAGCCAAATACAACGACTACATCATTTACGACACCCCAACCGGCAAACCCAAAGACGCCCACGAGGCCCTCAGCGAAACGGAAGGGTAAGCGGGTTGAATAGTAAGGGTTTCACTTGAAGTGAAAGGTGAGTATGATAGTATGATAGTAAGGGCTTCACTTGAAGTGAAGCCCTTACTTGCAAGCTGCTAAATGAAGTGAAACCCTTACTCAACTTACTCAAAGGCTAACGAAACTACCGATAAACCAAGCCAAACTCATTGGCTCGTTCCTTGTTAGTCAGCTTCCCATTTCGTAAGCCGGCATAATCCCGGGCCGAAGAAAACGCCCACTCCTCGATATGACCGACCAGCCCATCCTTTACCGGATTGGCATGGATGTAATCAAAACAGACCTGGGGATAATCGTCCTCTGCAAAAGCCCTGCTAATTATTGCTCCATAGCGGGATTGAAACCAGGCAGGAGAAATGCCATCTGTTTGGGTGAGGCAGCGGGCTTTGGTTGCTTTTTGAAAAAGGCTTCCTGTTCGGTTTTCCTGTTTCTGAATCGCCCGGCTATACGATCGAAGCATAATGCCAATCGAGTCATTCAATGATCTTGACTTTTTGGATAATGAGGGTTTCACTTCGAGTGAAGCCCTCACTGGCAAGCTATTGAATGGAGCATAGCCCTCACTTTTAACCGGCATCCTAATTTCATTCACATGCACCATCAAATGGAAATGGGTTGGCATTAAACACCAGGCTAAAAGGTCAGCATGCGGCAAAATATAAGTTCTGATCTTTTCAATAAAAAACAAGTAGTTGTCGCGGGTAAAAAACAAGCGTTGCGAGTTGTTTCCCCGATTGAAAACATGGTAAATATGACCGGTTTCAAATTCCACGGTTTGATTCGAAATTGGTTGCTTCAAATTACGACTTTAACGCAAATTCGGCAAGTCTTGCAGGTTTTGAATAGTAAGGGCTTCACTTGAAGTGAAGCCCTAACTGGCAAGCTACTGAATGAAGTGAAGCCCTCACTGGCAAGTTTCGATCAATACGCTCACCTACTCTCTGGCCATACCGGCGGGATGCTAACAGCCCGGATAACATCAAGCTATCCGGGCTGTAGTTGTATTTTCGCCTCCCTGCTTAATCTGCAGGCGGGAAAACCTGAGCATCAGGCCTATTTCCGTTCCCATCCTCAAGCAAGGAGCAGGGGAGCTACGGCACAATAGGCAGAATTACCGTATCAATCACGTGAATAATTCCATTGGAGGCTGAAACATTAATTAAAAGCGCCCCATCCATTTCAACAAAATAAGCCGTATTGCCAACTGCGGTAATCATTGGCGTCGTGTCTACCATAAAACTTACTCCCAAAAGGGTTTCAATAGTGCGAACATTCATTTTGGGAACAACACTGTTGGAAGCCCGTCGGCCATCCGTAACATGATAAAGTAGCACATCCCGAACCAGTTCTGCCGGGAGTTCATCGATTCCGCCAACCCCAAGGGCACTGTAAAGCGCCATAAAGGCCGCATCAGTAGGAGCAAAAACAGTGTACTGATCGGTTCCGTTTAAGGCACCTACCAGTCCGGTTCCTAACTCCGCATCGACAAAGAGAAGCGCTTTAACCAATTCATTGAATTCGCCCTCTGCATCTGCCGGATCACCAGCAAAATCAAGCGCGATTTCAACAATGGTTAAGTCACCCTTTTTAATCGCTTTGCCACTTTTTAAATTCTCATCCCCCATTGAATTGGGAATAATACCGTCGTCAACCTTGTTACAGCCAACAACAAACAATGTAAAAACAAACACCATCAGTAAGGTCAGTTTGTTCAATAATCGCAATTTCCTCATCGTACTTAACTAAATAATGGATTAAAAAAATAAAACATACACTGCATTTTCATCAAATTGCAAGTTGTATTCAGCGCGGAAGTTTGTGTGGGAATCGTTTAAGCCTCAAGCTTTAAACGTGCCATGTACTATGGCAGAGGAATGTGTTAGTTTTTAAACCGGAAAAAAAAGTTACAACAAAATCACCGAAAAAAAAAATATACCTACTTGGACAGAAATCAAAAATAGTCGACCTAAGAAATTACAGATGAGCCGTTTTACTAATCCGAACAACAAGAGTACTTACTAATCGGATGAATTCGAGTCATCCGATTAGTAGCAGATCTACCTAAAACAATAACTATAGACACCTCTTGCTTTAGGGCTGTTGGGTGAATTTCTAATTCCCTCTGTACGTCGAATATCCAAACGGACTTAATGTTATGGGAACATGGTAATGACTATTGTCTTTCAACTCAAAAACAACCTCAATAAATGGATAGAAACTTTCTTGATCTAAGGCGTTAAAATACGGCTTGGTGTAGTAAGTCAGCTTATAAATTCCTTGGTGACTGATCCCTTTTTCGGCTTTCAAAAAATTATTGATCCGACCATTCTCATCCGTTATTCGTTCTTCAATGGTTGTCCATACCCCGGTGTTGTCTTGCTTTGAAAGACTAATCTTCACATTTGAGGCCGGTTTTCCTTGAGTAATATCAAGAATATGGCTCGACAACTGATATTTTGCTTCTTGCGCAAATGTTAGACTTGTCCATGCAAGTAAAAAAACCAATACTAAATTTCTCTTATTCATCTTCTAAAATTTTTATTTGTTTATGCTTTGGCGTCTCTATTTCCTCTGGGCTGCATATTCTTCAACTTCAGCAGAGACAACCATACCCGATTAAAACAACAAATGGAGCAAATAGTTAAGTATGCTGTTGTAATTTCTTGATTTCCGTATGCGCTAACACATAAGACCTTGCAAGCTTTTAACTATAACTAAGCGATGCTAATAGAGCTGATTGGAGGATCTTACCGATCAGATGATTTCGAGAGATCCCGTCTGTAGCTTTTCCTTCCATTTATTGAGCAGCTGACTTGGAGTCGCCTGCCCAATAAGCTCAGCCCCTAATCACGAATCACTTCTCTCAAAAAAGGCGCAGATCTGGCTTGTATTTTTTTTGCTTTTCATAAGCTTCTATTATCTCATTTTTTAAAACTCCATATTTTACAGCCTCAGCCAGTTTCTTCAAAGAAGCTATAGTAATTGAACTTTGACTTCTTTCATAGTTATCAAGTATATAAGTTGGCAATACATAAAAGTCCCATTGCTCCATTTTTAGCGGATCAATTGTATCTTGATCTTTATGTTTCAAATGACAGAAAACATAGATATCTGCATGTCTACAGGCCTGTCCACGCTGGACATCCCCTTCCCAAGATCTAGATGCTTTTATTGAGAATGAAATAGGTGAAAACCTCTTTTGACTCCAACTTTGGATATATGCGGCAGACTTGACTTCTATCTTTATTCCACCTTCAGTTGTCAGGTCATATGCATCCCATTCATCTCTTAAGTTTTCAGGATTAAGGCCAATAGCAGTTCCTACAATAAATTCTGCAAATCTGCCGCGAGTTGCATTACTTAGAATATCAGAAACGCTCCATTTCCAAAAGTCTAACAAGTTATAGTTTGTCTTTTGTCCATTATCCGTTAGCCATTCTTCACCTGTTTTGGGCTTTGCTTTAATTTCACTTAGGTCTATCATCTTAAGTCCTCCTGTTTAGTTTTGCTTAGTCAAATATAGCTTTCAGAACGCTAGATACTTATACCAACGACACTTTTCATTTCGTTTCCGATAAAAGCCTCTGTGGAAGTAAGGGCTTCACTTCGAGTGAAGCCCTTACTCGCACCCTACTCCATTTTATTGAGCAGGCGACTGGGAGTCACCCGTTCAATACGCTCCTCCCAAGCCATATTTGCAGGAAAAATACGGAATTCGGTCTGTGGCTTTCGGGGCTAGTCCTAATTGCCAATTATAATTTCTATTTTTGCGCCAAAGAAAATTGTGTATGATCCCCTATTTGCAGGCCGAATCGATATCGAAAAGATATGGCGAACAGATGCTGTTCGAAGACATTTCCTTCACCATTTTCAAGGACCAGAAGGTAGCCTTGATTGCTAAAAATGGCGCCGGAAAAACTACCTTGATGGAAATTATTGCCGGATTTGATACGCCGGACAGCGGACAAATTACCCGCACCAACGACATCAAAATCGGTTACCTCCGGCAGGATCCGGACCTGGACGACAACCTGACGGTGCTGCAAGAGGCCTTGCGATCGGACAACCCATCGCTGGATGTGATTGCCGAATTTGAGGCGGCCATCAAGCACCAGGACCAAAAAGCCATTGAACGCCTGACGGTTAAAATGGAGGAGCTGAACGCCTGGGATTTTGACGTGCGGGTGAAGCAAATTCTGAGTCAACTTAAAATCACGGATTTTGATCAACGGGTTGGCGAACTTTCCGGCGGACAAAAAAAGCGTCTGGCGCTGGCCAACGTTTTGGTAAACGAACCCGACCTGCTGTTGCTCGATGAGCCAACCAACCACCTGGATCTGGACATGATTGAGTGGCTGGAGCTTTACCTCGAAAAGACCAACTGCACCTTGTTTATGGTCACGCACGACCGCTATTTTCTGGACCGGGTGTGTAACGAGATTATCGAGATTGACCAAAACCAGACTTACGACTACCAGGGGAATTACAGTTATTACCTGCAAAAAAGACAGGAACGCATTGAGCAGGAACAAGCTTCGACCGAGAAGGCCAAAAACCTGCTGCGTACTGAACAGGAATGGATGCGCCGAATGCCCAAAGCACGAAGCCACAAAGCCAAATACCGGGTCGATCAGTTTCATGAATTGAAAGAAAAAGCCAGCAAAAGCCGCCAGGATGATAACCTGGAACTGAACATGGCTTCCTCGCGCATGGGGAAAAAGATTCTGGAACTGGAACACGTCTCCAAGGGGTACGACGATCTGCAACTCATCACCGATTTCAGCTACAAATTTTCGCGCTTCGAAAAAGTAGGTATCGTTGGGAAAAACGGAACCGGCAAATCCACCTTCCTCAACGTGATTACCGGTGCAATTACGCCCGATTCAGGAACCATTGACTGGGGACAAACCATCCGCATTGGCTACTACCGCCAGCAAGGCATTGACTTTAGGCCCGACGAGAAAGTGATTGATGTCATCAAAAACATTGCGGAAGTCATTCAGTTTGAAGATGGACAGAAAATGACGGCCAGCCAGCTGCTGACCCGCTTTTTGTTTCCACCTGAAACGCAATACAACCTGGTGGAAAAGCTCAGCGGTGGCGAACGCCGGCGCCTTTACCTGTGCACCATCCTGATGGAAAACCCAAACTTCCTGATTCTGGATGAGCCCACCAACGACCTCGACATTATGACGCTGAACGTGCTGGAGGATTACCTGGCAGCTTTTGGCGGCTGCGTGGTCATTGTTTCGCACGACCGCTATTTCATGGATAAAATTGTGGATCACCTGTTTGTGTTTGATGGCAATGGCAACATCCGCGACTTTCCGGGCAACTATACCATCTACCGCAACCAGATGGAGGAAGAAGAGGAAGCCCGCAAGAAAACGGAAACCGCCGCCAAGCCCAAACCGGTTCAGGAAAAGCCTAAGAAAAAGGCCTCAACCAAAATGAGCTTTAACGAAAAACGGGAGTTTGAGCAACTGGAGCAAGCGATTGCCCAGCTGGAAACAGAAAAGAGCGAGCTGGAAGAAGCACTCAACTCCGGCGATCTTACGCCCGATGAGCTCACCGAAAAATCCAAACGTTTTGGGGAACTGACTGATGAGCTGGACGAAAAGGAAATGCGTTGGCTGGAATTGAGTGAGAAAGCCTAAAAGCAGTTTTCATCTCTAAAAATTCGAAAACGTATTCCCGGGCATACCTATTCAAATGCCCGGATCCCCCAGATTTGGGCAGGCCGAACCCTTGTTTTTTCAATGGGGAAAATGGGTGAATCAGCCTTATTCAAACGAAGAAAGTATGCGGCGGCACAAACTTACAAGGTCTTGGTATAGATTAAAGCCGAACAGTGACAGGGGTTTCCGCATACCGGACAGGAATACCCTTCCTCGATGCTTCCCTCTTTCCAAAAGTTATTGATCTCCTGGTGCAGGTTAAAATCATACAGATTCATGAGCCCGCCCATGTTCACACCATTCTTACTTTTCCAGGCCACACAAATAACGGACTCAATCTGATTTTGCTTATACAATTCCAGCGCATCGTCCATCAGAATGCTTCCCACTCCTTTTCCTTGGTGAATCGACTTTACTGCAATCGTCTTCAGAACGGCTATTTTTGAAGACACTTTTAATGACTTTGGAAAATCGGCTAATTCAAATTGCTCATCCAGTTCCTCGGGCGTTAAGATATAAGAATAGCAGAATCCTAAAATACCTTCCTTTTTGGAAACAGCCACCCGGAACAAGGTATTGGGTCGTGAAATCTGATCTTTAATTCCTTCATCCAGGTAATCTTTTCCCAACTCACTATCTGCTATTTCAATTACGCGCGCTAACTCCAACCGGGTAACATCCTTAATTTGCAAGTCCTCCAGCGCAGGAACAAACGAATACCGCCCTGAGGTAATTTTTTGATTAATCGAATCGAAACCAGACCAAAGCCCTTCCATATGTTTTTTATAATTGATGAATAAGAAAAAATTACCAATCCCCTTGTCATGCGGGTCTTCGGCATAATATACGCCATGAATATGACCGCCTGCTGAGATTTCAGCATCTATGATCCATTTTCGGTTATCGTCAGGCAAGGACGTCTCACCATAAATTTTCCGCCCCTTTTGCTTTAGAACTGCAGGAGCAGAAACAACAACCGTATTCCCGTCAATTTCATCCTCGAACTTACTCAAATACCTTCCGGCAATAGGAAACTTACTTTCTATTCTAAAATTGGCATACCAGTTTTTCAGGTAAGCCATGATTCCAATAAATCCACCAGTTATTACTCCAACTAAGATGTTCTCCCAGGCAACTTCTAATATTTTCATAGTTTATTCACTTAAATACCCCGATATGCTATTGCTACAAAACTAGCCTGGCTTGTTCAACCGCACATTGCCTATTCTGATTGCCCGCTATTTTTGAACGACTATTATTGAAAGCCTCCAGGAGCCATCCTCGTTAACATCATGTTTTCAGAAGAGTAGGTATAACTGAATTCTGGACCTAAATCCACGCTTTCAAACTATGGTTCGTTTTTAGCGTATGCAAAATACAATATTTATCAGTATATTTTTGCGAATAAAACTTATTTGGAACGATTATAAAGAGGTCATATCAAGCCTGTTCAAGAGCGAAACAATGGGAATTGATCCGGGTTCCAACAGCCAATTTCGCCCATAATCCGCAACCTGGCAGCAGCTATTACGCCCATAAACCCGAACAATATAAACCGAAAGTAATTTCAGAAACGGACAAAATCCAGCACGAACAAACGCGCTTGCAGCTTAAAGCTTGGCCAAGCGCCACACGAAGTAAGGAAGTGCTAAATCGTCCTTTAATTGAAGTGAACTAAAAGTTGCAATCCTGCAACAGCATGGTAATTTCGCGAATGCCTTTGGCAATGGAGCTTGCCGACAGGGTTGCACCGGAAATGGCCTGCACTTCGTCGCCATAATCCAGGTCGCCGCCATCGTAACCGTTAAACTGGTGCAGCCAGCGCCTGGAGGTTATTTCGTTGCCATGGTCGGAGTAATAAGCCGTTACACTCACCAATTCAACCTCCCGGTCTTCGTTGTAATAAACCAAGTAGTTAAAACTATCGTAACGCCCCTTCCCCACGGCCGAAACCACAAAACCGATGGCTTTATCGCCCTGAAAAACACGCGAAACATCTTCTACAAACTCACTTTGCAGGCAGGTGTTTTCCAGTGGTTCAACCGACAGTTCCGAACGCTCCAGGTGAAGCTCTTTACTCAAAAGCTTCAGCAACTTTTTAGAGCCGGCATCATCTGCTCCAAAAAGCGGGGCCTGGCTTGTTGCGACAAACAACAAGCCAAGCATTGCTATACTAAGTTTTCTTAAAACCATATCCCAATTCCAAGGTTTAACTGGGTATCAAAATCATCAGTAGCTTCATTGCCGAACCATTGCATGTCGGCTTTTAAGACTGCGCCGGGAGCCATCCACCAGCCAATACCAGCCGTAATATCCCTCCGGTCGTAAGCCAGGTTTTTCGCAATTCCCTCAACATCCTGATGGGTGTTGTATTTTTCGTAGCGCACAAATGGAACCAGTTTCTGCTCGGTATCCTTCTGGTTCAACAAATCGTATCCGGCTTCCAGGTAGTAGCCAAACAAGCCACTGCCCAAATCTTTGCCGGTAAAGGCATTGTACTCATCGGTATTGTTCAGCGAAGCATAGTTCAGCTGCCCTTTAAACACCCAGCCGTTGGTTGAGTAGCGGGCATCAAACCCTACCATATTCAAGCCAATCACCGAAGAGTCGGCCATGGCTTCCATCGCCACGTCATCCTTGGCAATGCCATCATACAGGCTGGTTTGGGTTTCTCCCAAATAAGCGCTCAGTCCTAGCTTCAGGCCCGGAACACCATAGTAATCGAACTTGGCGGATAAGTTGGGATGCGTGAAGATTGACTCAGCCCCTTTCTGGCGTCCCTTGCGCAAGGCATCCGATCCGCGAAGAATGCCGCCATCGTCGTAACTTTTGAAACCATTCACCACATACAACTGGTATTTCAGGTTCAGGTTCTGAATGTTTCCGGTAAATCCGGCCCCAATTTCGCGCCAGGTTGAAGGAACGATCTTACTGTCCAGATTCGGACGCTCCACCCCATTGTAAGTCGCCGGTTCGTGGTATTCGTTAATAATCCCCATCGGAATTAAAAGCAGTCCACCGCGAAAGTTCAGCCAAGGGTTGATCCGGTAGTTCAAAAATGCCTGCTCTACATAAACTTCCGAAACGTGTTCGTATTCAATTTCGGTAACAAACTGGGTACGCTCGTTGAACCGATACGCGAACATCATCACCAGCCGGTGGATGTCCATATTCCCGTTTTGGTGTACATCAGATGACAAAGGCTGATTGTAATCGATCTGTGCATACCCTCCAATACTCAACCGGTCTTCCGATTCCAATAATTTGTCAGCCGTGTTTTGGCCGTTAGCGTAAAATGCTGAAGTCCCAGCCAGCATTAACACAAGTAACCATCTCATTTTCATAGTCGAATTTTTCATGATAAGTGTTTGAATTCTTTGCGATAAAACTAAAACGACGCTGCGCCAATCACTCAGGATTACTCCTTCCCGGCAAGCTCCGTTAACATCTCGTCCTGATCGTTTTAGATTAACACTGCGAAAGTACTTGCTGAGGCTGGCTGTCACAATCCCTAGATGTTGGGATTTTGGGGTTGACATCGGCTTGTAGAAAAGAAAAAAGCGCAAAAACAGATGATTTTGCGCTTGGTTGCTTATGCTTTTGAAGTCATTCGTATGCGAAAGACATGCCGGGTATCTTTGGTAATCTTGAAGCGATTATCGATTCGGTGCCCCATAATCCAAGCCACCTTGCCGGCGCTGGACAAAATCCAGCAGTTCTCCTTCTCCGGAATGGAAAACTTCTGATCAATAAAGAAGTCACTCAGCTTTTTAAAGCCGCTCATCCCCAAGGGCTGGAAATACTCGCCCTGCTCCCACTTCTTGAGTACCAGTGGAAACTCCAACAGATCAAAATCCAGATCGGCTACGGCCGGGTTTCGCGAAAACTGAAAATGCTCGTCCCGCACCAGCTTCTCACACTGCAAAGCAAAAGGTTCGGCCATCTCCAGACAATCGGCTTCAATGTAGAACCGCGATAAGTCGTCCGTTGTTTTCGGACTCAGAATAAACGCCTCCCGGTCTTTTACCAGCCGGTGTGTTTCCGAATAAAATACTTTTCCGGCATCAGCGGTAAACGCCTGGCAAATTTCATGCACTTGCCCGGCATTGAAGCCCAACGGATGCAAGGTTTCAAAAAGCAGTGTTTCGGCAAACGGCGATTGCTGCAGGTAGGCAATATCAAAAAGTTGTTGGCTGCCCTCGCGGGAAATAAAGGCTGCCTTTTCTTCTTCAATTTTGGCCTGATACACCTGTTCGGTGTCTTTCAAAATGGCCGCTGTTTTGGCCGCATTGGCTTTAAATGCCGGGTTGATTGCCTCAAACAAAGGCAAAATTTTATGCCGGATCAAATTGCGCTGGTGCACAAACTCTTGGTTCGACGAATCTTCACGATAAGGCAATTGGTGTTCAGCCGCGTAGCTGGTGATTTGTTCCCGCGAAGCAAACAACAGAGGACGAACCAGTCGCTCTTTTTTGGGGTGAATGCCCGATAAACCCCGTATCCCGGTTCCCCGGCTCAGGTTAATCAGCAAGGTTTCCACCAAATCATCCTGATGGTGAGCTGTCAGCACATAATCGTATTTCAGCGTATCCAGCAATTCGTAAAACCACTGGTAACGCAGCTCGCGCGCAGCCATCTCAATGGAAATGCCCTCCTGCAAGGCGAACTCCCTAGTTTCAAAGGTTTTTACATACAATTCGATCCCGTGCTCCCCGCAGTAATCGCGCATAAACACTTCGTCTCCATCCGACTCCGCTCCGCGCAGCTTAAAATTGCAATGCGCCACCACAAAGTCATGCTCCATTTGCCGAAACAAATCAAGCATGACCATGGAATCGCACCCACCGCTAACGGCCAACACCAGTCGGTCGGTTGGCAGCAACAACTGCTCCGTGGCGATATAGTTTTTCAAATCAGGAAGCATTGCCCAGCTTGACCACTTTTTCACTAATCCGAATGATTACCTCAACGGCTTTAATCATCGATTTGGTAGGCACATATTCATACGGTCCGTGGAAGTTATGGCCTCCGGCAAAAATATTGGGGCAAGGCAGTCCCATGTACGATAAGCGGGCACCATCGGTTCCTCCGCGAATGGGTTTGATCAATGGTGTAATTCCCAATTCACGCATGGCTTCTTCCGCCAGGTCAACCACATATTTTACGGGTTCTACTTTTTCGCGCATGTTGTAATACTGATCCACCATTTCCAAAGCGACTGTTCCTTCGCCATATTGCGCATTCAGGTATTCGCAAGCTTTGGTCACCAAGGTTTTCCGCTTCTCAAACAAGGCCATGTCATGATCGCGGATAATCAGGGTCAAGCTGGTTCGGTCCACCCCTCCCTGAAAGTCAACACAGTGAAAAAATCCTTCTTTCTTTTCGGTATGCTCCGGGCGCTCCTGGGCAGGCAACATGCTCAAAAACTCATTCCCCAGCACAATGGCATTAATCATTTTATTTTTGGCAGCACCCGGATGAACGCTTCGTCCGTTAACAACAACTGTGGCCATGGCCGCATTGAAATTTTCATATTCCAATTCGCCCATTTCACCCCCATCCAGCGTGTAAGCAAACTGCGCTCCAAAATGCTCCACATTAAAATGATCGGCCCCTTTGCCAATTTCTTCGTCTGGCGTAAAACATACCCGGATTTTTCCATGCTTCACCTCCGGATTTTGAATCAGATAATCCATGGCGGTCATAATTTCGGCCAAGCCTGCTTTATCGTCGGCTCCCAGCAAAGTGCTTCCGTCCGTAGTAATAATTTCCTGTCCCACATAGTTCAGCAAGTCCGGAAACTGTTCGGGAGACAATTTCACTTTCTCATTCAGAATAATGTCGCCACCTTCGTAGTTACGCACCTGTGGATTGACATTTTCGCCAGAAAAGTCGGGGCTAGTATCCATGTGAGCCACAAAGCCCACCACCGGACACGGCTGATCGGTATTGGCCGGAAGGGTGGCCATCACATAACCGTTGGCGTCTTTCTCCACCTCTTGCATGCCGATAGCTTTCAGCTCCTCAACCAGCTTGTCGGCAAAATGATGCTGACGCTCGGTACTGGGAAAGGTTTTACTTTTTGGATCTGAAGTGGTATACTCTTTGGCATACCGAATAAATCGATCAATTACTTTTTCCATATCTTAAATATCATCTGAGTTAAACTTAAAACCAACACGTTTGCCGGTTATTATTTTTGAATGGCTGATTTCATCTTTCATCTGTTCCACCGAAGCAATCTTCACCTGATCATAGGGAGGAACCAACAAATCGAAATCAACGGCATATTTAATGGCTGTTTCCAAAATTTGTCGCAACACCTCTTTGGTCACCACATCGCTGCCAAAGTCTTTCACCAGCTCGCCAGATTGTCTTTTCCCTTCAACAAAAAAGTGATTATCCTGGTTAATGAAAATCCGCGCAATAAGGTAGCCTAAATCCTGCAGCCGGTTGTATTTAAACGAGTCGGACAAGAAATTATAGATGTGAATGATTCCACAATAGGAGTTGAGCGGATTGTCCTTCACGTAATCAATCTTCCAGATCGGGTGCTCGCGGTTAAACACAAAAACATTGGAGTGCATGCTAAACACCAGCAAGTCGCCAGCCAACTGAAACTCGGCCTCAAAAGGTCCTTTTTCAATAAAAACAGGCAACACTTCAGCCGGCACTTTACCCTCAAGCCCTTTGCGAAACTCTTCAACCAGCTCTTTCAAAGCTTCCTTCAACAGATTGAACGAACTAAACGTGTTTGTATACGCCAGTTGTTTAATATTCGACTTGGCTACAATCAGTTCGTAGTTCTGGTCATTTTCCTTGGGTTTGGGTCTTGCTTCCGATTTTGCCATGGCTTTAGATTTTCTCTAAAAATAAGAAAAGCAGCCAAAACTGACTGCTTTCTTTTATCATGATTTACGAAAAATCTAATACGCTAAGGCAAACAACACCCGTTGCGAAGAAGGTTTTCCGGTATAAATACATTTTCCTTCTTCTTTTTCGCCATCAAACGGAATGCAACGAATCGTCGCCTTGGTTTCTTCCTTGATTTTTTGCTCTGTTTCCGGAGTTCCGTCCCAGTGTGCCAGCACAAATCCTCCTTTGGTGGTCAACACTTCTTTAAACTCATCATAGGTGTCAACCGGAGTTGTATGAGCAGCCCGATAATCCAGGGCTTTCTGGAAAATATTTTGTTGAATATCCTCTAACAAACTGGCTACATACTCATCGATGTTTTCCAGGCTTACAACCTCTTTGGTCAGCGTATCGCGGCGTGCTACTTCAACGGTTCCATTTTCCAGGTCGCGCGGCCCAAGAGCCAAGCGAACAGGCACCCCTTTCAACTCATATTCGGCAAATTTCCAGCCGGGCTTTTTCGTATCCAGGTTGTCATACTTCACCGAAATACCTTTGGCTTTCAGTTTGGCAATAACCTCATCCACTTTATCGTTAATTTCGGCCAATTGCTCTTCCTTGCGGTAAATAGGAACAATAACTACCTGGAAAGGAGCCAGCTTCGGAGGCAACACCAAGCCGTTATCATCGGAGTGAGCCATCACCAGAGCACCCATCAAACGAGTGGATACTCCCCAGCTTGTTGCCCACACATAATCTTCTTTCCCATCGCGATTGGCAAATTTCACATCGAATGCTTTCGCGAAATTCTGACCTAAAAAGTGTGAAGTTCCCGACTGCAGCGCTTTTCCATCCTGCATCAATGCTTCGATGGTGTATGTTTCCAGGGCTCCGGCAAAACGTTCATTCTCCGACTTAGCTCCCTTGATGACCGGAACAGCCATGAATTTCTCGGCAAAGTCAGCATAAACATTCACCATGGTTTCTGTTTCTTTCAACGCTTCCTCTTTGGTGGCATGAGCCGTATGCCCTTCCTGCCACAAAAACTCAGCGGTGCGCAAAAACAAGCGGGTGCGCATTTCCCAGCGTACCACGTTGGCCCACTGGTTACACAAAATTGGAAGATCGCGGTACGACTGGATCCAGTTTTTGTAGGTGTTCCAAATAATGGTTTCTGAAGTAGGTCGAACAATCAATTCTTCTTCCAGCTTCGCATCCGGGTCCACCACCACACCCTTGCCATTGGGGTCATTTTTTAAGCGGTAATGCGTAACTACGGCACACTCTTTGGCGAAGCCTTCCACATGATCAGCCTCCTTACTAAAAAACGATTTAGGAATGAACAGCGGAAAATACGCATTGACATGGCCCGTTTCTTTAAACATCCGGTCCAATTCAGCTTGCATTTTCTCCCAGATGGCATAGCCATAAGGCTTAATAACCATACATCCGCGAACCGCAGAATTCTCAGCCAAATCGGCCTTTACAACCAATTCGTTGTACCATTGAGAATAATTTTCACTTCTTGAAGTTAATTCTTTAGCCATATCTTTTGTTTTGGTATGGTATTTGCTTCTTTTGTATTGAATTTTGAAGCTACAAAGTAAATAATTTATTTTTAAAGATACAGGAGGTCAAGTTATGAAAGCAAAAGTTACACTTCTCTCGGCATTCGCACTTTTACTGGGTGCATGTACCACCGGGACATACGTAACCGACAGGTACGATGACATCTACTTTACACCAGGTGATGTTCCGCCTCCCGCTATTGTTGAAGCTCCGGCCACCAATGAGCGCAACGCCCAAGTGGTTTCAAGACAACAGATCGTTAGCGAGCTGGAAGAAAATGAAGACGGATCCAAAGTCCTGAAAAATTACATTTTCGAGGATGATGCACAATACGAAGACGGACTGGTTTACGACATGGAAAACATGGAATTGATGGGCTCCGATACCACTAGGTATGAAAATGATGGAGACATCGACTATGTCATCAACAATTATTACGATGCGGATGATCTGAATTTCACATCCCGGATCTACCGTTTCCATCGTCCATTTTTCTATGGTTCTTATTATGCCCACAGCTGGTACTATGATCCATTTTTCTATGATCCTTGGTACTACGATCCGTTTTATTACGGTGGATACTATGGCTACTACAGTCCATGGGGTGGCGGCTGGTACGGTCCTCATTTCTCTTGGGGATTCGGCTGGTATGATCCTTATTACTCCTGGGGATGGCCTCACTACCATCACGGTCATGGAGGCTACTGGGGAGACCCGCACTACCCGTATTACCCCAGCTACGATTCAAGCAATTATCAGTACGGTCATCGTCGGTCATCCTACAGCAATGTTGCCCGTTCGGACAGATCTTCTTCAGGAACCCGGCTTTCATCCGATGGAAGTTCGCGTCTAAAAAGAAGCTCAACACAGGATGTAGGTGTCACTCGCAGATCAACCTCATCTTCTGCAAACAGCATTAGCAGACGAACCACCGATGGAGGTAGCACAAAAAATGCAACCGTTCTTGAAAGACGGAGAACGACATCAGGAGAGGTAAGTTCCTCTGGTAGAAGAGGAGTCTCAACAACAGGCTCTTCAAACAATGCTGTCAGAAGATCGACAACAACGCAACAGCGAACATACACGCCGAGCTACAGTAAGCAGCGTACGGTTACCCGCTCGAGCTACAACAGCACCAATTACGTAAAACCCCGGACTTCGACTTACAGCAAGCCAAGCACAAGTAGTAGTTCGAGAAGGACGTACACGGCTCCTAAGAGTAGCTCAAGCAATACCCAAAAATCGTATCGCTCGAGTTCATCCTACAGCAAAGGATCGAGCCGTACAAGTACGTCAAGCTACCGGGCAACAAGTCCGAGCAGAAGTAGCAGCAGAAGCAATAGCAGCTACAGCAGCCCTTCGCGCAGTAGCAGTAGTTACAGCAGCCCTTCACGCTCAAGTAGCAGTGGCAGCAGCCGAAGCAGTTCTTCCAGCTCATCATCACGCTCAAGTGGTAGTGGAAGACGCTAACAGTAAGAACTTATTAAATTATAACTAGAAGTGTTTATCTAATTTTATTCAGTTATGAAAAAAATTCAATATATACTTGCTGGATTGCTCTTATTCGGCACAACAGCAATAGGACAAAACCTGGTTGATGGCTTACGTTATTCTGATTATCGCATTCAAGGAACAGCTCGCTCAGTTGCCATGGGAAATGCTTTTGGAGCCTTGGGGGGCGATTTTACATCAGCCAGCATCAACCCGGCGGGCTTGGGAGTTTACCGCAGTAGCGAATTTGTTTTCACACCTTCGTTTGGAAAAACTTCTGTCGAAGCCAATTACCTGAATCAAGCAACGACTGACTCCAAATACACGATTGGTCTGCCCAATGTTGGCTACATCAGCAATTGGGGAAATGATCAGAGTGCGGGAGGCTCCGTGGTTGGATTTAGCTTTGGCGTAGGTTATAACCGGCTGAATAACTTCGATATGAAGCGCATGGTGGAAGCCAGCAATGCCAACTCGTCCTTACTTGATGATTTCACGGCCAATGCCAACAACAATGTCTGGAGTGATTATTATGAAGACCTGGCCTGGGAAACCTATTTATTACATGAAGATGATTTGGGGTATTTCAATGTTATTGAAAATGAAGGCTACGGACAAAACCAGCGTAAATCCTATTCCCAAAAAGGACATATCGATGAATTCCTGCTTTCGATGGCAGCCAATTTCAACCACCGTTTTTACCTGGGAGCCACTGTCGGAATTCATAATGTTGAATTCAAAGAAAATACAAGTCTTTTTGAATCTATGGACAACGGAATCGACTTCAATGACTATACATTCAATACCTTCCTGAGAACTACAGGAACAGGATTCAATGTTAAGCTTGGTGCGATTTACAAGCCGATTGATGCCTTGCGCTTAGGGCTGGCCTTCCACACGCCAACCTTCTACCGCATGCATGACAGCTTCGATAATTCGATGTATTCATCGGTCAACTTCGGTGATGGCGAGTATTCGGCCCTCTCCCCCTTGGGTGATTACGACTACGATTTAACTACCCCAATGAAAGCCATTTTCAGTGCAGCTTACGTTATCGGAAAATCGGCTATCATCAGCGTAGACTACGAATATGTTGATTTTTCCACCATCAAGTTAGACGATGGTGGTGATGGCTACAACTTCTTTGATGAGAATGAGGAAATCAAAGCAGCCTACAAAGCAGTGGGCAACCTGCACGTTGGTGCAGAATACCGCTTATCCAAAGAATTTAGCTTACGGGGAGGTTACGAGTACTATCCGAGTCCAATCCGCAGCAATTACCAGTCGACAACCATGGATACCTCTGATGCAAACTCATCAACAATTTCAGGAGGTCTAGGTTTCCGTCAGGGTGGTTTCTTCCTGGATGTGGCTTACAAACATGGCTTAGATAAAAATTACGCGGAAATTTACAGCGGCTCTGATTTAGGCCGATTTAAAATCACCAACGATCAGGTAATTATGACCGTAGGTTTCCGATTCTAAAAAAGAATTAATATACCAGCATATGAAAAGCGCCGGAATCTCCGGCGTTTTTCATGTTTATTCGTATGCTTTTCCATTCTGTTTATAAAAAG
Source organism: uncultured Sunxiuqinia sp. (assembly GCF_947495665.1). Lineage (GTDB taxonomy): Bacteria > Bacteroidota > Bacteroidia > Bacteroidales > Prolixibacteraceae > Sunxiuqinia > Sunxiuqinia rutila. The sequence goes on along the minus strand of NZ_CANLZV010000001.1, from coordinate 463,428 downwards.
TTTACGACATGTTACCCCCGAAAAAGGAAAATGTCGTAAATTGATTAACTCATCCAAAACTAAAAGATGGTCAATTTCAAAGAAATAAACTATCAAGAATCGCTTGAACGTCTCAAAGAGGCTGATGCATTGGGCATCCGGCTTCGACTAGGAGAATTCAGCACGTCGCAATGGCTCCAGAAAGAAAACATCAACCTCGACGAAGTCAAGGAAGTTTCCAAAGCCTATCCCGACTTAAAAATCTTTATTATTGGAGAAGGCCAATTTGAAGGTTTCTACATTTATTCGCAGAAACAGGAAACTTGTTTTAAATTTGAGCCCGAATTATCTCTTTTAAAATAAGCAATGGCTCCATTAAATTATTCTGATGAAGACCCCATATCACTGGGTGTTTTCAATTATCACTACCATCGTGACAATTCACCGATCCTTATTCATTCGGAAGATTTTGATCCCGACGAGGTGCTCCCCTCTTACTTTTTTCGTGGTTTCAAGCAAATGCCGCCTTTGGAACAAAAAGCCCTTCAACTGGCCAATGGCCGTATTTTAGATGTGGGTGCCTGCAGCGGAAGCCATGCCTTGTATTTGCAAGACAAAGGGCATGAAGTAACCGCCCTGGAGCAATCCGCTTTGTGCTGTAAGGTTATGAATGACCGGGGAATTAAGAACGTTATCCACCAGGACTTTTTTCAGTTGCCACAGCAACAATTCGACACCATTCTTCTGCTAATGAATGGAACCGGTATTGCCGGAACTTTAAGCCGCCTGGATGAACTCTTCCAGAAACTGGCAAGCTTGCTGCACCCGCAAGGACAGATTTTAATCGATTCTTCCGACCTCATTTTTTTGTATACCGATGAAGACGGTTCAGCCCTGATTGACTTGGCTGCAGAAAAATATTACGGAGAATTAACGTTTCAAACAGAATATAAAAACCAAAAAGGCCATAAATTCCCATGGCTTTATGTAGATCCCGATTTGCTGAAAGAAAAAGCGAGACAGAATAATCTTCGGGTAAAACAGATTTTCAAAGGAGACCACTTTGATTACCTGGCGCAAATCACATTTTAAACGACCACAGCATGACAAACATAACCTACCGCCCATTAACCGCAGAAGAAATTCATCAACTGGAAAAAAACAACACCAGTGCCGACATGTGGACTAACATTACCGTTAAGGACGGCTTCGACCCCATGCGAGTCAGGAACTGCCATTTTTCCGGTAAAAACCAACTCGGTATTTTCAACGAATCCATGACTTTTTTCGGACAAGTTGAAAAACCCTGTGGACTTTACCACGCACACTTTCATAACTGCACCTTGGGCGATAATGTGTTTGTCAATCAAATTAAAAACTACATTGCCAACTACAACATTGAAGACCATGTTGTGATTGACAATACTGATTTGCTGGCAGTAGACGGAGTTTCAACTTTTGGCAATGGACTGCAGGTATCGGTTTTAGACGAAACCGGCGGGCGAAAAGTTATGATTTACGATCAGCTTTCGGCTCACCTGGCTTATATGCTGGCTTTTTATAAACACCGTCGTATTTTTAATGAGCAACTGGAAAAGCTGATTGAAGAATATACCAGTACGATTCAATCAGACCGCGGTTTTATTGGTCGTCATTCCAGTATTTGCAACTGCCGCGAAATCAAAAATGTAAAAATTGGTCCGCACACGCTGATTGATGGCGCCAGCAAGCTGGAAAACGGTTCGATAAACAGTACGCCTGAGGCTCCGGTGGAAATTGGGCATGAAGTGCTTATGAAGGACTTTATCATTTCTTCGGGCTCGCAAGTGACCGATGGTGCTGTTGTCAACAAATGCTTTATTGGTCAGGGCTGCCGGCTGGGCACGCAGTATTCGGCCGAGAATTCGCTGTTTTTTGCCAATTCTCAGGGCTTTCATGGCGAAGCCTGTTCTTTGTTTGCCGGCCCCTATACGGTTACCCACCATAAGTCGACCCTGCTGATTGCCGGCATGTTTTCATTCAGTAATGCAGGCAGTGGATCAAACCAAAGCAACCACATGTACAAGTTAGGCCCCATCCATCATGGAATAATGGAGCGTGGCTCAAAAACAACCAGCGACTCGTACCTGCTTTGGCCGGCAAAAATCGGGGCTTTCACCTTGGTTATGGGCCGTCACTATAAAAACTCAGACACTTCCGACATGCCTTTCTCCTACCTCATCGAACATGAAGATGAAAGCTGGCTGATTCCCGGAGTAAACCTGAAAAGTGTTGGCACCATCCGCGACGTATTGAAATGGCCCAAACGGGACAAGCGAACAGACCCGGTAAAAATGGATCATGTCAACTTCAACTTATTAAGTCCGTTTACCATTCATAAAATGGCCAAAGGCATAAGAAAGCTGAAGGAAATTCAACGTATTTCAGGAGAAACAAGCGATTTCTATTCCTACAATAACACCAAAATCAGGCGTCATGCACTTATCCGGGGAATGGAGCTCTACCATATGGCTATTTTGAAGTTCATCGGAAACTCAATCATTACCCGGTTAAATTCCTGCACATTGGAAACACGTCAGGATGTAAAAGTATGTTTAGAGCCGGATTCTAAAACCGGCACCGGAAGTTGGATTGACCTGGCCGGATTGATTGCCCCCAAACACTCAATAACTGCGTTGCTCAATGGCGTAGAAGATGGAAGCATCAACCAGCTGCGGGATATTGAAGCTATTTTCTATTCCTTACACGACAACTATTACAATTACGAATGGAACTGGACGGTAGAGTTTATCGCCCATTACTTTGACAAGCCTTTGGCTGATTTCTCGGTTGAAGATATCATTCAGCTAATTAACGAATGGCTGCAAAGTGTTGTGGAGATTGACAAGATGCTTTACTTGGATGCCAAAAAAGAATTCCGGCTCGAATCGATGACTGGATTTGGCACAGACGGAGATCAAAAAACCAAACAGCTGGATTTTGAAAATGTACGCGGCAAATTCGAGAGCAATGATTTTGTGAAAGAAACACTCAACCATATTGACCGAAAAACAGCCTTGGGGAAACGGGTAGTTGAGCAGCTTAGCAGAACAATCGAATAGTTCTGCTAAACCTCTCCATATCGTGCTCCAATCTTATTTTTTAAATCGAATACGGTGGATCGGCTTTTCGAACCAGGCGTAACGGTCAAGTCGAAGCAGACCATTCAATAGCATTAGGGCCAAAACGGTGCAAATAACGCCAACAAACGATCCAACATACACATCCAGAAAGAAGTGCTGCAACAGATAAATACGCGAAAATCCAATGCTTAAAGCAAGCACAAAAAACAGCAGGCCAATCCATCTTTTCCCGGCAAAATAAGCCATCAAACTCATGGCTGCAAAAATAGTCATGGTGTGCCCCGAAGGAAAGCTGTAATGATAATTAAGCTCCGCCGTATAAATAAACCGGTGAAAATCATCGTAGTAAAAATAATTGAACGGGCGCATCCGCTCGTCAAACACACCCTTTTTCAGCAAGTTGGTAAAGATACCCACCAGCCCAAGTGTTACCAGGCCGGTTAGGCCATAGCGAATTTTCCAGAACAGCAGAAGCACCATGGCTCCGGCCACATAAGTTCCCAGCCCCAGGTCAGTCAGAAACTCAACAAAACCATCCCATTCAATTCGGGAATAGCGATTCAGAAATAAAACAACATCTCCATGTTGGGTGGTTAAAAAAACGATGATCCCAAGAACCAGAAATACGCCATAGGCATACAAAAAACCCGTAAACCCTTTGCTGCGATATAAATTAGTAACAGTCTGTTTTATTCCCATTGCCATGAATAAGCCAATTTAAATGTTTGATATTGCCAGTCGCGTATTCCATACATGTACTGAAACTGGATGGCGTTTTTTTTCAATTCCCGCTTCACCGTTAGGGTATAAACCATGGGTTTGTCCCGTTCATTCTTGTAGCCGGAATAGCCGCTTAACGAATTTGTAAATGTCCACTTTTCATTGCTCAACTCCATTCCCCCGCCATACAGGAAGGCGTCATTTTGCAAGTTGTCCATATCGTTTGTTTGCCAGGAGTAAAAGCCCACCGACGCAAACGGGAGTCCTTGCCATTGATTGCCCTGAAACGGGATTTCCTTTGAAAAGCTCAAGTCAAAATAATACCCTGGACTATCGGTATAGCGTGCAGCATCGTAGCGGCGTCCTGATGCTGTTTTACCGGTCATCCGCAAAACCGTGTTTGGAAAAGCTTCTCCTTTCACCAGCTGAACCAAGGTGGAGAAATACAGATCGCCGGTAGCCAGGCCTCTGCCATCACGGTCGCGTGCAGCACGCTCATCACGCACTTCGTCCGACATGGAATAGTGCTCCACAAGCACGCCATACAACTCAATGGCAATCCGATCAGAAAACGAATAATAAAAACGTCCGGCCATGTTTTGAGTCGGATCGCCACTTCGAAAATGAAAATCAGCACTCAGGGTAAAGCTTTTGCCGGTTTCCAGCACACCTTTGGTCAACGATGGCACTGGCAAAGCATTGGGTCCCAAATAGCCCGGACTAATAATCAAAAAACTTCGCCAGCCCGGCATCCCTGGCTCCCATCCGTGCGTTTCGTTCCACCACGACCAATCTTCCTGCGCATGAATACTTCCCACGAAAAAACAAGTTAATATAAAAAGTAAGCAACGCTTCATGAATTGACGGCCCTGATTTGTTTTTAGTTACGTTTATGTTTGCACGGACTATGCCTAAAATCTAATTTAGGACAGCTTGTGCATTACCGGTACCAATGAAAAGCCAAAGATAAGAATCGCCGAACAAAAGACATAAAAAAAACTCCCATGGTGTTGGGAGCTTTTTCTCTTTACAGATTTAATTTCTTTCGGATACTCTTCGGAATGGCATCTTTGTGTACCATAATACTCATTGTTTTGTAGCGTACATAAGGTTTCGAGGCATAGAAGAATCCATCGTAAACATTGTATTCACCCCAAGAGTTTTTTACTTTGTAATAAACCGTTCCATTCTGATCTTTTGCTGTACCCACAATCAACATTCCATGATCGTCGGTGGTTTGATAATTATCAAAAGCTTCCTGGCGGATTTCCTGTGTAATTATCTTTTCCGAACCCGGTTTTTCGAGGCTATACAGTTGGTTGTTTCTTTCTGATTCCGACATTTCTTCCCAACGGGCAATTTCCGCATCGTTCATTTCCTGCTTGTCTACTGCCGGAACAACAGCCACTCCTTTTTTCGAGGTGCTGAATCCTTTTTCACTTACATCGGCAGCCCAGGCAACCGTGTACCCGTTTTCGATGGAGTTGTCAATGATTGCTTCCAACTCATCCAAAGGCACGTTGTACACTTCATCCCACATCCAGTTATCCGGAACTTCAATAATAAATTTCGAGTAAAACGGATGGTGCGTATACGAACTTACCTCCACATAGTCGTCCATATCCAAACCGGTATATTCCGAAGCAAAGCTCATAGGTGTATAGCTTGCGCCTTGGTAGTCAAACTTAGCCGGAATTTCGCCCAGGTAAGAATTCAAGGTTCCCCGAACAGACTCGCGCCAAGCCGGGCTCAGTTTCTTATTCGGATTTTGAATAACGGCTTCCACCTGATTTTTCAGGATACGATCCATTTCACCATGTACGTGCTGATTTTCGCCATAGTTTAAGCCGGTATATGCTTCTTCCGGAACAATCCCATATCGTTTAATGATCTTTGTTACATCATGAAAAGCACCTCCTGCCGAAAAGTTCAGGTTTCCGTGCAAGCGCACATATTTCATGCTCTTTTCGTCGTAAGTATGCCATACTATAAACATTTCAGACAAGTCCACCTCGGGTTTTCCGATGCGCAACATTTCAGCCTCTAAAAAGCTTAAACCTGAAAAAGACCAACAAGTTCCGGAGCGGTGCTGATCTTTAACCGAAGTAATCGGTATGTCTTTGATCGTTGTAAACTGGTAGCCTTTCGTCTCCTCTTCCTGTGCACTCACTCCGCCAACAATTAACAAGGCCGTTAATGCCAGCAACAAGTGCTTCTTTAAATTATTCATAAGTAAATATCAAATAAATTCTATAAAAGTTCGCCAAATATAGTCAATTAGTTAGCGATTGTTAAATGACATTACTGTTACCCCACTGTTAATAATCGTTAATTTTTCCGAAATTGAAGCCCCAACGCAACCTCTTTACTAATTTAGCATCTACGTTATCCGTTAAACGCTTTAGGCTTTCAGCCGTTCGATCTACTTGGCCGTCCGAAACGCCTATAACATATAAGAACAGAATATAATGAAAAAATTAAGTTGGTTAATCTTCGTTTTCGCACTCATGCAATCTTGTGCCAGCAAAAAACTGGTTGTGCCTGTTGGCAATTATACCGGTGAGTTACCTTGTGCCGATTGCCCGGGCATTATGTACTCGCTTTCGTTGAATAAAGACCGTACCTATTCGGAAAGCTCCACTTACCTGGACCGGGAAGATGGAACTTTTCGTAATTCAGGGACCTTTGAAATTGTGAACGACACCATCGTTCACCTGAAAGACAAGGACCAACACGAAGGACTGAAACAATTTGTCATTAAAAACAATCAACTGGTCATTCTTGATATTTATGGCAATCCCATTGAATCGGGCTATGCCGACTGGTATATTCTGAATAAATCGGAGAAGGCAGCCCAACAGATTGACCTGAGCGGAAAGTGGATACTGACACAAATGAATACGACCACCGTTGAAGGCGAGAATGCGCCTTATATCGAGTTTCAGCTTGACGCAAACCGGTTTAGTGGTTTTGGTGGCTGCAACCGGATTGGCGGCAACTTCGAACTAAGCGGAGATTCCATTCAATTTGGAATGATTATGGCGACAAAAATGGCCTGCTTTGATGATCAGTACGAAACGGAGTTTCTGAAAACCTTGAATGAACAAAGCTGGAAGGTAAAACAAGCCAAGCAAAGCCTGACCCTGTCCAATGCTTCCGGCAAGCTGACTTTTCAGCGTGATTCAGGGGGCTCCAACTAACGCCATTTTTAAGCCAGTATTAAGTTAAGCCCAAAAATATCCTGATCTGGAAAAAAAACATCCTGACTTTTTCAGAAAAAGTCCTGTTGTTTTTCAAAAAAGGTCAGGAGATTTCCAGAAAAAAGTCCAGACATTTTTAAATAAAGTCTGGACTTTTTTAATTTCTCTCCGGACTTTTTTCAGAAAAGTCCGGTCATTTTTGAGCAGGCCTTGAATGGCACCATCGCAACAAGGCCGGCTTTTAGTTTTCCCAAGCTGGAATTTATGCTAGTTGCCCCATTCAAACAAGTAATCCCCCGAACCGATTTGAACCAAAACCCGACCGTTTTCCTGGCCCAATAGTGTTATTTCCTTGAATTCGGAGAGTTGCTTACCTCCTTCAGTGATGGCGGCCGCATCAGAAGCCGGGATGGCAACAATCGCCTTGGTATTCACCGGCACCGAAACCTGCAAGGTCACTTTATCAACCCCTTTTTCCCATCCCGACACAACGGTACCGTAGTAGGTCTTCAGTTCTGCTTTGGCATGGGTTAATGGTTCTCCAAGCTGCGGCTGAATCCGGATTGCTTTATACCCCGGCTGATCAACCTCTGTATCGATACCGGCAACCACGCGGTACAACCAGTCGCCAATAGCTCCATACGCATAATGGTTAAACGAATTCATGCCCGGCGTTTGAAAAGTGCCATCCGGCTTAATGCCGTCCCAACGCTCCCAGATGGTGGTGGCGCCCATGGTTACCGGGTAGAGCCACGATGGATAGGTCTTTTGCATCAACAGTTCGTAAGCCACATCGGTATAACCAAAACGAGAAAGCACATGACACAGGTAAGGCGTTCCTAAAAAACCGGTGGTCAGGTGAGTGTTGTAAAGCCGAATGTTATCCACCAGGCGTTTTGCCGCCTGATCCCGAAGTTCTTCGGGCAATAAATCGAAATGAAGTGCCAGCACATAAGCTGTTTGCGTACCGGAAACCAATTTTCCTTTGGGTGTCATGTATTCCTCAGTAAAAGCATGCTTAATCTGCGCCAGCAAATCCTGATACACTTTTACATCGTCCTGCTTGCCCAGCACTTGCGCTGCCTGAATAAGCAACTGGGTGGAATGAGCATAAAAAGCCTGAGCAATTAAACTCTTGTCGGTAACGGCCGACATGCCCGAGTTATCATCAAACGGACGGTAAAACAACCAGTCACCAAAAGAATGTTTCGGCCGCCACAAATTCTTATGACTCACATGCTGAATATAGTCCACCCAAGCTTTCATACTTGCATACTGAGTTTCCAGCAAATCCTTGTCACCATAGGCCAAATACATGGTCCAGGGAGCAATGGTGGCTACATCGGCCCACCCCGGGCTAACCTGCTTATTGTTCAAAACATCAGGAACAACATAAGGCACTCCGCCATTTGCATACTGGTCGGCCGCAACGTCTTTCAGCCATTTATCAAAGAAACTGTGCACCCTAAAATTGAAACTTGCGGTACGGGCAAAGGCCTGCGCATCACCTGTCCATCCCAAACGCTCGTCGCGTTGCGGACAGTCGGTCGGCACATCCAGAAAATTACCTCGCTGCCCCCACTGAATGTTATGCTGCAGCTGGTTAACCAAGTCATCCGAACATTCAAAGGAACCCGTTAGCTCCATATCCGAATAAAGGGCTGTTGCCGTAAAATTTTCAGGCTTCAATTCTCCCGGATAACCTTCAACCTTAATGTACCGGAAACCTTGCCAGGTAAAGTGCGGTTCAAATTCTTCCAAGCCCTCCCCTTTTAAAATGAAGGTATTTTGCTGCCTGGCCGACCGCAGGCTTTCGGTGTAAAAATTACCGTCCTTATCCAGTACTTCGGTGTGGGTAATGGTAATTTTATCGCCTGCTTTTCCGGCCACTTTCATTTGTACCCAGCCCACAACATTCTGTCCAAAATCAATCACCTGGTCTCCCACCGGTGTTTCTAGTATTTCTACCGGATGGAATATTTCCTGCTTTCGAATGGGTTCATTCTCTGTTGTAACCAAAATTGTCTTGGAGTAATTTTTCACCTCTACATCGCTCCAGCCACTGTCGTTAAATCCGGCTTCAGACCAGCCTTTCTGCTCCAGACGCGCATCGTAGGTTTCGCCATGATAAATTTCGGAATAAACGATAGGCCCAGTCGATGATTTCCAGCTTCCATCGGACAAAACCACTGCTGTTGAGCCATCATCATACGTCAGTTCCAGCTGAAAAAGCAAAGCCAGCTGGTTGCCATAAGCATCCACCTTCCCCTCAAACCCAATATTTCCGCGATACCAACCATTGCCTAAGGTTACGCCCACGGCATTATTGCCTTCGTTTATCAAGTCAGTTACATCATACGTTTGATACTGCAAGCGTTTATTGTATGAAGTCCAGCCCGGTGCCAAACAAAGGTCTCCCACCTTTTGCCCATTAATCTCTGCCTCGTAAACACCTTTGGCGGTGATAAAAGCCAAGGCCTGCACAAGCTTTTTGTCGCTGGTAAATTCCTTGCGAAACAAAGGTGAAGGCCGACTCTTTTGCTCTTTAAAACCAACCTGAATCCACTGAGCCTGCCAATTAGCAGCTTGCTGAAGACCAGTAACAAAAAAAGAAGGATCACTCCATTTCGATAGTTTTCCCTTGTTGTCACGAACCCTTACCTGCCAGTAATATGGAGTGCCCGGCGCCAATTCACTTCCTTTGTAAGGAACCAATACGGACTGGTCGGACTGAACAAGCCCGGAGTGCCAGCTCAATTTTCTCCCTTGCTTCAATGCTTTCAGATCCGGACTGACCCTAATTTCATAAGCTGTTTGCATCACATTTCGTTTGTCGGCAAGTAGCTGCCAACTCAAACGGGGCATGGGATCATCAATGCCCAAAGGTTCTTGTCTGTTTTCAACCAACAAATTGGTAATCTGCACTTGAGCCACTAAAGGAACAACACTGATTGAAAGAATAAATAACAGAAGAATTCGTCTTTTCATGATGGTTTAGAATTAGGTTATTTTAGGTATTGCGAATAACTTTCTTCCGAGCTAGTCATTTCACAAGGTACAAAAGTTAGCCTGTTTTTCATTAACCACTATCCGGTACCATCCTGTCTTTCAGAGCCATTATTCAATAAAACGTCAAATACAGGCAAAAAAGGCCGCGTTTAGAACTCCGCATAAAATAAGCGTTTAAGCCCATTCCAATCCTCCTTCAGGTAATACCCAACAAGCTCATGAGACTGTCCCTGTTCTTAAACACATCAGTACTATCCCGTAAACGACAAGTGAAATAGCGTCTCTCATCAAGCAATTAGCTCCAAAAAACTTATTTTTAATTTTCGTTGAGTAAAAACAACCGTTAAACAGTATTAAATATTAGAAACACACTTAAACCATAACCAACATTCTAAACATGAGAAAACCAATTTTAGTAATTCTTCTTCATTTCTTGTTAGCGAGTGCCTATGCGCAGTGGAGCCCTGCAGGTGATAAAATCAAAACATCTTGGGCAGAAAATATCGATGTCAATCATGTTTTGCCGGAATACCCTCGTCCATCGATGGAACGGACCGACTGGAAAAACCTCAACGGACTTTGGGAATATGCCATCCAGGAAGTGGGAGCCCCAGAACCAGCAAACTTTGATGGTAACATCCTGGTTCCTTTTGCGGTTGAGTCCAGCTTATCGGGCGTTAAGAAACGCGTGGGCGACAAAAACGAGCTGTGGTATAAACGCAACTTCACAGTGCCATCAAACTGGAAAAACAAGCAGATTTTGCTTCATTTCGGGGCAGTAGACTGGCGGTCTGAAATCTGGATCAATGACATCAAGGTAGGTACGCACGAAGGGGGCTATGCGCCGTTTTCATTCGATGTAACTCCTTTTCTGAACAAATCGGGTGACCAAAAACTGGTGGTCAAAGTGTGGGACCCTTCGGAAAAAGGCTACCAACCGCGAGGCAAACAAACCAGCCGTCCTGAAGGAATCTGGTATACCCCGGTTACCGGAATCTGGCAAACGGTTTGGCTGGAACCCGTAGCCCAGAAACACATTGCCTATGTGCGCACAACTCCCGATATCGACAACAATCGTCTTTCCGTTGAGCTAATTTCAAACGGAACCAACTACAGCGATTTATACCAAGTTGAGGTGTTTGATGGCAGCACAAAAATTGCCACAGCCAAAGCATCGGCCAAACAGGCTGTCGACATTGCAATCCCCAATGCCAAATTGTGGGATACTGAATCTCCCTTTTTATACGACCTGAAAGTAAGCTTGCTAAGCAATGGCAAGGTGGTTGACCAGGTGGACAGCTATTTTGCCATGCGCAAAGTTTCCACCAAGCGCGACGAGCATGGGATTGTACGCCTGCAACTCAATAACAAGGATGTGTTTCAGTTTGGCCCGCTGGATCAGGGCTGGTGGCCGGATGGCTTATACACCGCCCCGAGCGACGAAGCGTTGAAATACGACATTGTGAAAACCAAGGATTTTGGCTTCAACATGATCCGCAAACACGTGAAAGTAGAACCTGCCCGCTGGTACACTCACTGTGACAAACTTGGAATTCTGGTTTGGCAGGATATGCCTAACGGAGATCGTTCGCCACGTTGGCAAAACCGCAAATATTTTGACGGAACGGAGTTGAAACGAAGCGCTGAATCGGAAGCCAACTACCACGCTGAATGGAAAGACATCATGGATTTTCTGTATTCCAATCCATCCATTGTATGCTGGGTTCCTTTCAACGAAGCTTGGGGACAGTTCAAAACACAGGAAATTGTGGAGTGGACCAAAGCTTACGATCCCAGCCGATTGGTGAACCCCGCAAGTGGTGGTAACCACTATCCTGTAGGCGACATGCTTGACCTACACAACTACCCCCATCCGGAATTGTACTTGTATGATGCGAACCGGGCGACGGTATTAGGTGAATACGGCGGAATTGGATTGGCTTTGGAAGGTCACCTTTGGGCGACCGATCGCAACTGGGGCTATGTTCAGTTTAAGAATTCGAAGGAAGTGACTGACGAATATGTGAAGTATGGCGAGCAGCTTCTAAAACTTGCTAAAGCCGGATTCTCAGCCGCTGTGTACACGCAAACCACCGATGTGGAAGGTGAAGTAAACGGCTTGATGACTTACGACCGAAAAGTCATTAAAATTGAAGAAGACCGTGTCCATGACATCAACCGGAAAATTGTAAACGTGCTCAAAAAATAGCGGAAAAACCGGATAAAGTAAACGTACAAAGAAGCCCCGGCAAAACGCATTGACGTTTTGTCGGGGCTTCTTCTTTTAGAGCAACGAAGTAAGCCAATCAGTGACATCCGCAGTCGTCCATGCCGCAAGTCCGCTCTTTTTTACTTTTAGGTTTCAGAAAATATTTCTTCACCAAATAAGCTACCGCAGCGGCCACAGCCAGATAAACCAAAATATGTTGCAAACTCCACATCGTCAATTTCTTTATCGTTTAAAAATTAAGTAAGCACCTGGTAAGCTCCCAAAGCAACCAGGTAAGCAAATCCACTCATAAGCACCAGCTGAATGAATGGCCACTTCCAACTATTCGTTTCCTTTTTGACAATGGCCAGCGTACTCATACACTGCAAGGCAAAAGCATAAAACAACAGCAGCGAAATACCTGTCGGGAAATCAAAAAGCTTCTTCCCGGTTCGAATATTCACATCCGACGACATGCGTTCCTTAATCGTCTCTTCCTCTTCACTACCCACACTGTAGATGGTAGCTAAGGTTCCCACAAAGACTTCGCGAGCCGCAAACGAGGTCACCAGGGCAATCCCAATTTTCCAGTCGTAGCCCAAGGGCCGAATCACCGGCTCAATCGCATGACCAATGATACCGATATAAGAGTGTTGCAACTGGTATGAAGCCACAGCGGTCTGCATTTCCTGCTCGCTCAGCATCGTATTTTCAGGTTGTGCCCGAACAATTTCTTCAGCCTGGTAAAAATCATCGGAATACCCATTCGAAGCCAGAAACCACAAGACAATCGAAATGGCTAAAATAATTTTACCGGCAACCAGCACAAAGCTTTTGGTTTTCTCAAGCACGGTATAAAGCACATTTTTTGCCATCGGAACTTTATAGGCCGGCATTTCAACAACAAAAGTAGTATGTGCCTTATTTTTGATGATCTTATCCAGCACAAAGGCCGACAGAACAGCCATTCCAAAACCCAAAACATACAAACCCATCAAAGTCAGCCCCTGCAGGTTGAAGCCCACAAACGTTTGATCGGGAATAACTAAGGCTATAATGATCAGGTAAACCGGTAAACGGGCCGAACAGGTGATAAAAGGAGTCACCAAAATGGTAATCATCCGTTCTTTCCAGTTTTCAATGTTACGGGTAGCCATAACCGCCGGAATGGCGCAGGCAGTCCCTGAAATGAGTGGCACAACGCTTTTTCCACTGAGCCCGAAACGACGCATCAAACGATCCATCAAAAAGACAATCCGGCTCATATAGCCACTTTCTTCCAGCAAGGAAATGAATAAAAACAAGAAAGCGATTTGAGGTACAAAAATCACGACACCTCCAATGCCGGGCAGAATTCCTTCGGCCAATAAGCTGGTAAAAGGCCCTTCAGGCAAGTGGTTGTTGGTCCATTCGCTCAGGTGCGCAAAAGACTGATCGATGAAATCCATCGGGATGCTGCTCCAGTTGTAAATAGCCTGAAACATCAGTAACATGATCAAAAAGAAAATGGCATACCCCCCGATACGATGCGTCAAAATACGATCTAAAACACTGCGCCAATCGGTCGCTTTCGTGCGATCAACCTGGTAGGCATTGTTCAAAAAACGATTGATATACAGGTAGCGGGCAATGGTTTCTTTCTGTTGCAAACGTTTAATTTCGGGCGTGTTTCGTTCCGAGTACTCATTCGCTTTTAGCAAGCTCTCATCAATCTTTTTTAGCGCAACATCCTGTGAAACACACAACCACAGGCGGTATAAATCTTCTTCGGGAAAGGCCTTTTGCAATCGCTCGAAATAAGTTGCATCCAACTCCGAAACAGATAGACAGGGCGAAACCGGCAACTGCTGGTAATCTTCAATCTGTTTCTTTAGCTCATCAATTCCTGTCTTCTTCCGAGCACTCATCAAGACAACCCGGGTGTTCAGTTTTTTCTCCAGTAACTCAACATCCAGGCTTATGCCCCGCCGTTCCATTTGGTCGGCCATATTGATCACCAAAATAGCCGGAATCTTCAAATCTTTAATTTGGGTAAAAAGAATGAGGTTGCGCTTGAGGTTTTCCACATCAGCTACTACCACGGCCAGATCCGGAAAATCGGGTTGCTCCTTTCTCAGCAGCGATTCAACCACCAGCTGTTCGTCCGCCGAAGATGCATTCAGGCTGTAGGTTCCGGGAAGATCAAGAATATGCGCCTTTCCTCCTCCCGGCAAGCGGCAGGTTCCTTCCTTTTTCTCCACCGTAATTCCCGGGTAGTTCCCAACTTGCTGGTTCAAACCAGTCAATAAATTGAACAAGGACGTCTTGCCCGTATTCGGATTCCCAATAAGTGAGACCTTCAATTGTTTGCCCATTTTACTCTAAAGCACTTTGGTAATTTCAATCAAGTCAGCTGTTTCACGTCTGATTGCCAGATTATTCCCATTGATATTCAGAAACAAAGGGTCGCGAAACGGCGCTAGTTGAATTAACTGTACCTCATTGCCCGGCAAGCATCCCATTTCCTGAAGCTTAAGCGGAATTTTTTCCACTGCAAAATTTCCGATAATTCCCTTTTCACCTGGTCGCAGACTGTTAATGGTCTCTTGTATTGTTGAAATTGTTAAATCAATCATGCTTTAATTTTTTCTTTCGTTAGCTTGAATTCCAAGCATTTTAATAAATCAGACATTACTATCCTTTTCCAAATAAACAAAAATAGTTTTCTGCCGAAACCTTAACAATCCCTATTACTAGTGATATTCTATTTGTGGCTATAATTTTCAGAAGTACAGCTCCCCTTTTCTTATGACTAAAACGAATGAGTACATGAAACTTATTTATCAAAGCGCTGCTTTAAAAAGCAGGCAAACCGAAAGCCTTTGTCGTGAAACAAAGGCCTTCGGCAAGCAGAACGATCAAGTCCTTGACTAGTTTTCTACTTCCACAAATGCACTCCAGCTAGCCCCACTAATGTCGAGCAGCTTTAACTCGTATTTTCCGGCCGTTAGCTGTTGCAACTGGTCATTTTCAATGCTCAAAGTCGCTTTTGCTCCCAATGGAATCACCAGACTGTGCTTTCCGGGCTTTACCCGGGCAACATAGTTATTACTAATATTTTCCTCCGGGAAAGCAGCCAGATCATCACCATTCAACGCAATAACCACCTTTCCCTTTTCATCCATCAATTCAATCCCAATCAGGAATGAGCCATATACATCGGCTCCTTCCACGCGAAACACCTGAAATGAAAGCTCATCCACAGCAATTTTTGCTTCAGCAATTTCAATTTTAGGCTTGACTGATTTGTTGTGCAGGTTTCCCCACACCCCACCGTGAAAATGCTGGTTGGTAAATAAGGTGATGAATAAAATGAGGAAAGACCCGGCAAAAACAAGCCGGTGCAGTTTTGTGAGCTGAATGGGTAAAACGCCCGAACCAAGCCAGCTAAACCAATTGTGTTTCGTTATCGCATGATCTTTCTTCTGCAAATAATAGTCGAGCGAATAGCGTCCGCTGCCAGACAAAAACAAGGTGAAACCCGAAGCTATTCCAAGAATCCCAATTTGCCATTCGTCCAGGCAGGTTGTACCAATCCAGCCTGAGCCCAATAAAATTCCCATGGCCAAACCAAAAACTCCGGCACTCATAAGCCTGGTAAAAAGTCCAAGCATAATGAAAAGCCCAACAATTCCTTCAATAATGGTAAAGGCTGCCATAGCCCACCATAACACCTCCGGATTGGAAACCAGGTACTCAATTACGGGCCCAATACCCAGCGCATTGGGCAGGAAATGGTTGAATTTTTCGCCAATGTAACCGGCCGCTTCCGGATCAAGTTTATTGGCTAAAAACAAGCGGCGCCAAAAAGCAGAGAAATAAGTCCAGCCTACAACCAGACGAATAGATAAGGTGAATAAACCAGCCAACTGATAAGACTGGACTAAATTTTTATGTTGCATGTTATTTTGTTTTGAGTTCCCCATCGTCAAACCATTCTGCAGACGCTGCACATACACAGCATTCGCTAACGACGAGGAATTAGTTGTTAAAAGATGATTTTACTTACTGCGCTCACATGCAATCAGGCAGCATACTTCAATCTTTTATACAAGAGGTAAAGAGGCACTTCAGAGCCCCTTAGAACAGGGGATCCCGGGGCGCATTCAAGTGTGGCTGCCGGCTGGTCAAAATCTGAAGTATTATTGGATAGAACGACCGAAGGTCCAAACGAGGCACTTGTTTTTACCACCTTATGCGGAACGGCATCTGCTGCATAATAATCATAACTACAGCTGGATCCGTACTGCACCGAAGCCTTAAACTTCACCAGGTTTTCCGTCGTTTGTTGCCCTATGGCACGTTGAAGCGTATTGCGAACCGAACAAGGAGCCAATGCCAAAAACAACCCCATGAACACCACCGCCCATAGCTTGTTGCTAAAAATATTGTATTTGGAAATTGTACCCATCTGTCAAAAAAACACGCTTCAATAACTATTTAAAATCATTCGTTGTTTTAATTCTGCCAAAAATAGAAAAGACCAGCAAGAGTCGCTACTGTTTAACAATTTATTAACTAGTTTCAGCTTCCTATTAACGACTATTAACGTTCCCCTAAAAGTTCAGGCCTTTTGAACTAGCAAGCAAAAGTTCCGGGGCGTTATGTCCATTAAAGTGAGTTAAAACATCCAAAGAATCGGTTTTGTTTACTTGACCAATGCAATCCGGAATCTTGTCGCCAATTCCTTGAAACAAAAAAGTGCCTCCCAACTAATGGAAGACACTTTTTGAATAGTATACTAAATTGAAGGCTATGCGTTTCGTTCGCGGCTTTGCCAGGTATAACCGGTTATCGTTTTTCGGTTGGGTAGAGCCAAGCTCAGCAACAAGGCCA
Source organism: uncultured Sunxiuqinia sp. (assembly GCF_947495665.1). Taxonomy (GTDB): domain Bacteria; phylum Bacteroidota; class Bacteroidia; order Bacteroidales; family Prolixibacteraceae; genus Sunxiuqinia; species Sunxiuqinia rutila. The sequence goes on along the minus strand of NZ_CANLZV010000001.1, from coordinate 446,314 downwards.
ATAATACACTGGCTGCCATGCCTACCAGACCGTAAAGCAAAAACGAAAGATCCGAGTGATTTTTCACCAGCGTCAGTACAATCAGGCCACCAACAACACCTCCCAGTGCGGCATGGCCCGAAATTCGTGGAAAGAAAACACCCATCACAAACAAGGCGCCAAGGCCTCCGGTCAGCAAGCCCAGGAACGTGTTAAACTGATCCCAAAGCGAAGCAATGTTCCAGGTGGCCAGCATCAAGGCCATCATTATTCCAAGCACGCCCACAATAATGCCGGACCAGCGGGCAACAGACATACTACGCCCCAGGGTAACCTTTTTAGCAAGCACCTTGTAAAAATCTGACGTGATTACCGCTGACACCGAGTTGATGTTGGACGACAAGGTTGACATTGCCGCGGCAAAGATGGCCGCAATCAGCAGTCCGGCAACACCAGCCGGCATTTGGGCCACAATGAACTGCGGAAACACCGAATCGATGTTGGGATTAACCACGGCCATCCGTTCAGGATTTGAAGTATAATAGGCATACAACCCGGTTCCTAAAAGGAAGAAAATGATGCTTACCGGTATGCTCAAAAAACCATTCAGCCAAATGCTTCGTCCGGTCGCTTTTTCATCTTTGGTTGTCATGTATCGCTGCACAACACTCTGGTCGCTGGTGTAGGAAATTAAGGTGTTTGCCAACCCGCCAATCAGCACCACCCAGAACACTGGCTGTGTAAAATCGAACCGAAAATCGAAGGTGTGAAACTTATGATGCGCGGCAGAAATGTCTAAAAATCCGCCCAAACCGCCTTCAACCCCGGCCAACATAAAGGACAGCGCGATAAAGGCACCACCAACCAAAATGAATCCTTGAATAACATCGCCCCAAACAACGGCTTCGATACCACCACTGGTACAGTAAATGATGGTTACCACGCCCATAACAATGATGGCCAGGTAGATATTAAATCCGGTTACAGCATTCAGGGCCAATGAAGGCAGAAACAGCACAATGGCAATCCGGCTCACCATGAAAAAGACAAACAAAGCCGAAGCCAGCCAGCGCACTGACCGGTTAAACCGAGCTTCCAGGTATTGGTAAGCGGTATCAAAATTAAACCTTCGGAAAAAAGGCAAAAAGTAACGGATAACAACCGGTGCAATAACAATGATGGCCATGTTAAACATGAACATCCGCCAGTCGGTAGCATACGATTTAGCCGGAATGGCAATAAAGGTAATCGCGCTTAGCGTTGTGGCGAAAATACTGATACCGGCAGCCCACCAGGGAATACGTCCTCCGGCTTTGAAAAAATCATCGGTACTGCTTTCGCGTTTCATGAAGAAGAAGCCCAAAAGCAGCATGCCAATAAAATATACCCCCAACACCAAATAGTTGAGCCAGCCAAAAACCGGCTTCACCGTTATCCGGAATTCCTGCAACATGGGCGTGCGGGTGGCGGGTTTAATTTCGCCACCGGGAACAACCAGCGAGCCGTTCCACCAAACCGAAGCGCTAACTGCCACAGGCGTTCCTTCCCAGCTTCCTGCGTCAAACCACACATCGGTCACCGTATTATAAATCAATATTTTTGTATTGAATCCGGGATGATTGATCCATAGTGAATCCCGTTCAGCCTGAGCCTGAGCATCGCCGTTCTGCATCCGGTTAATTGCTGCTTCTACCTGGTTGAATGTAGCGCCGGAGTCGCCTCCAACCACAACCACATGCGAAGCACCAACCGGGCTTGCTGCAGCTACGGCCAAGGACATCGCCTGTCCATCGGAAAGCCGGATATCTCTTTGTTGTTTCCAAACTCCTGCAGAAGGACGGAAACGGAATACGCCGGAGTAAAAAGTTGTTGTGCTGGCCCCGGCTGCTTTGGCACGGCCACCAAAAACAAAAACGCTCACCTCTTCCCCATCCATCTGGGCAACAGCTGATGCGCCCGCCACCGGCATTGGGAAAGCGGCTAAAGTTTGCCAACCGGCAGACAAGTTCGCGATATCCAGTTTCAAAAACTGGTCGGTAGCACCTGTCGCACTTTGCCCTCCAACAACATAAACTGCATTTCCGATAACTGTTGCCGCCGGATTTTTAACAGCAACCGGCAGTTCTGGAAATTGCTTTAATTCAAGCTGATTATTTACCCAGCTGATTAAAACCACTTGTTTGCTTAAGCCTGCAGGCGTTTGACCGCCCAGGCACAAAAGCCCCTCGGACAGCGAAACCGAAGCTCCTTCGGCAATGCCTTCCGGAAGTTGCCCATTCTGCACCAGCTCAACGGCACCATCCGTCCCGCGCTCAAACACAAGAACGGCATCAGAAAAATGCTTTTGTCCGCCTTCCCAGGGTTTGCCATCCGGAAAAGCAGAGCCGCCGGCCACAAGCAGCGCGTTGTTATGCACGCCTGCAAAAGCACCTGCCACCCCTTCCTGACCGGCAATTTGTTTGACATCACCCAATATGTTTTGGGTGCTTTGCTCAATGTGATTAATTTCTTCTTCGGCCAGCAGCTCTCCGCTCCACAGCCCCAACAGAACAAGAAAGGCCATCGTCACCTTTCTTGTTAAGCTGAATGCTGACCTGGCCATTTGTTGATTTCGTTTTTGATTTTGTCTCATTAGTTTAATTTTTCCAATGTTTGCCATACCTGATAAAGTCCGCGCGGTACATGGAAGCATCCCTTCCACTTGCCACCTTTCAGCGGCAGCAATACTTCGCCACGACGGTTCAGGTACCCAAACCATTCATCATGCTCCGGATCGGCAAAATGCGACCAGGTATAATCGTGTACTTTTTCAAACCACTGCAGGCATTCTTCGTTGCCTGTGTGTTTATAGGCTTTAATCAGGCTGATGAGCGTTTCAATATGCACCCACCACAATTTCTGATCCCACTCCAGTTGCTGAGGTGGATTGCCTTTAAAATCGAGGAAATAGAAAATGCCGCCAAACTCCTTATCCCAGCCAAACTTCAGGGTGTCAAGCATAATTTTCACGGCCTTTTGCATCAGGGCCTCATCGTTGCGGCGTTCTGCCAAATCCATGATAAACCACATCGCTTCAATGGTGTGTCCGGGGTTTAACAGCCGGCCTTCAAACGAATCGGAAAAGCTGCCATCGGGTTTCACATTTTCCAGAATCAGTCCGGAATCAGGCTGATAGAAAACATCCATCACCTCGTGAATCGCCTCATCAATGGTTTGATTCACCAGTTCTTCAGGAAGAAGATGCTCAATTTCCAGCGACAGGTTACACAAAATCATAGGCAATGAAAAGCCTTTCAGCGGACGCGTGCCATCAACCAGCTTGTTGTATTGTCCTTTGGGGTTGTTCTGGCGCGCCAGAATATTGTCGAAGGTTTGTTTGGCAACCTCGGCGTACTTCTCGTTGCCGGTAGCCTGGTACAACTGGCCAAAAGCCATGGTTGCAAAACAGTCGGAGAAAATATTGTAAGGCTGCACCAGCGGCTTTCCTTCGCGTGTCAGCGAAAAATACCAGTTCAGCTCTCCATCATGTCCGTGCTCCAACAGGAAACGAGCGCCATGTTCGGCCATTTCCAGCCATTCCGCTTTTTTCTCAACCCGGTTGTACAAAGACGAAAACATCCACACCTCACGTGCCTGAAGCCAGACAAATTTATCGGTATCAAAAACTTTCCCGGTCCGATCCAGGCAAGTAAAATAACCACCAAACTCCTCGTCTTTCGAATTTTTCTCCCAAAAAGGAACCACCTTTTCCAGTAATTCCTTCTGATATTGTAATGCTAATTGTTTAAAATCCAAACTCATGATTTTTTGTTTTTATCCGAATTAAAGCTTATTCCTGACGGATGATTCCACGAATCACCTCGGCTGAACGCATGCCCGGACGAATTTCGCCTCCGGGAATAATAACCGACTCGTTCCACCAAAAGGCAGTGGTTGTTACCGGCGTCATTCCGGCCATATTTCCGGCCCGGCTCAACTTCCCGCTTCGGGTGTTGAAACAGAAAACAGCTGTGCAAAAGCCCTTATGGCTGGTCAAATGGTTTTCTTTCAGCTTCAGAAAATGGTCCTTTTCTTCGGGAGTATCAGCCAGAGCCACTGCGTTTATCAAACGCTCGGTTTGGTTAAAGGCTTCTCCCGTATCGCCACCAAACAACAGGATGGAGTCGCGACCATAAGCCAGGCCCGTACCTGCTGAAAGTCCAAACAGCGCTTCGCCTTCTAACTGAAGTTCACCGGCTTTTTGCCATTCATTTTTTGAAGGTACGTATTTCCAGATAGCGCTCAAAAACTTAGAGGTTGCTCCCGCTCTTCGGCGGCCACCCAAAATATAAAAGCAGGTTTCTGTCCCGTCGTGCTGACAGGCAGCTACCGCATGCGACAACCGTAACGGTAAGTCAGGCAACTTCTGCCAACCAGCCTCCGGAGCTTGCAAATTCAGCGAAAAGAAATGACTCGTTTCGCCTGTTACGCCCATACCTCCAGCCAGGTAAAGCGTTTTTCCGTGCGCCGCGGCTGCCGAGCTGGCCAAAGCCTCCGGCAACTTCGGATAATCTGTCATTTTCAGCTCATCCTCTTCAAATGAAAGGCAAAAAGCACGAGCGGTAGGGCCATCGCCAGTTTCTCCTCCTAAACTAACAATTCCTTTTTCAGTTGAAACACAAGCGCTGTAAGCCATTGGCTCCGGCAATTGCCAGTCGGCCTGCTCCCAACTAAATGCAGCGTTTGCCTTTTGCTTCATCATGAAAACAGTATCGTGATAAAGTTTTCGGCCTCCTTCCCAAGGCATCGCTCCTTCAAAATTTGAACCTCCCGCCAGCACCAATCGATTGTGGTGCACACCGGCGACAAGCCCTGCCAATCCATGCTGAAAAGCATTTTTATTGGTTACCGGAATTTCTTCCAGTTTTTCCCACTCTAGTTGCATATCGCTTAATCCTGCTTTTATAGTTTGAAACTGTAACCAGTTGATTTAAGGATGCTCGAAAAGCTTACACCTTAAATTTTTGAAAATAATGCCTCCATATCCAGCGCACGAACATCTGCCTGGAAGGCTTGGTAAGCTTCCGCTGTCATGTTTTTCACCGGTAAACGGAATTCACCACACTCCACGCCAACATAGCGCATGTAGGCTTTTCCGGTAGCAATACCTCCGTATTTACCGAGTAAGCGAATCATGTCGATGGATTGCTGCTGCAGCTTACGTGCTTCCACAAAATTGCCTTCATCGTAAGCTTTAATCAGTTGATGGTAAAGCGGTGCTGCATAGTTAAACGTACTTCCAACGCCTCCACGTGCTCCCAATACCAGTGCCGACAACAGGTTTTCATCGCGTCCCCATAGCATGTCGTATTTTCCATCCTGGAAACTCAAACAGCTTAGGAAATCCATGAAATCTTCGTGCGTGTATTTGATACCAGCCAGATTAGGAATCATTGTACTGGCTTCCTGCAAAAACTCATACATCGACACGTTGCATCCCGTTAACACCGGAATGTGATAGAAGTAAACCGGCAATTGAGGTACAGCCTCAGCAATTTTAGCACAGAACTCAGCCAATTGCTTTCCGGTGGCTGGTTTAAAGTAGAAAGGTGCCAAAATAGCAATGGCGTCAACACCCAGTTCGGCTGAAGCTTTTGCGCTTTCAATACATTCCTTATAAGAAGTTCCACCTACCAGGTTAATCACCTTCAAGGCTTTGTGTTCCTTATTTAAAGCGGTCCAGGCAGCTGTAAGCTTCAGCTTCTCGTCTTGAGAAAGCGAAACACCTTCGCCTGTTGAGCCATTGATAAAAGCTCCTACCACACCATTTTTCTGCAAAAAATTGTAATATGCAGGCAGCTGCTCCAGCTTAATCTCTCCATTGGCATGCATTGGTGTAAATGGTGCCGCAATCAATCCTTCAATTTTATTAATCATTGTATTCATAGTATTATTCCTCATTCCATTAATGGTGATTGTATTTAAATAAATTCTCGTATTATTTCAGACCAAAGTTGGTATCCTTCCCCTTTCAGGTGAAGACCATCATTCGTATAAATTGGATTCATATAGTCATTGCTGTCACTCTTAAATTCTGAAAATAAATCGATAAAGCTGCATGAAGTTTTCGTACACCAACCTTTAAGCTGCTGGTTGATCCAGAGAATCTCGTTTGTTTTGGAACAATGGCCTGAAAATTTTTCAAATTCAGGGTTTACAGGCAAAAGGCTTTGGATATAAACCCGGGTTTTAGGCGAATCGGATTGAATTTGCTCAGCAATTTTGCAAATATTGCTAAAAACAGCTTCTTTCGATAGTCCACGGGCAAGATCATTTATACCAATTAAAACAAACACCTTTGCCGGCTTCGATTCTGTCACTTCCGATAAACGGAACAAAACGCCTTCGGTGACATCGCCACTAATGCCTCGGTTTTTAATTCTCTTATTTTGAAAAATTTCGCTCCACTCACCCCCATCAGTAATGCTGTTCCCCAGAAATATAATTTCATTTTTCGTATTGGGTAGTTTCTCAAAAAGGGTTCTCCGCTGTTCATAGTAAGTCGATTGAAACGATTTTTTTCCCTCCTGTGCCCTTACCACAGGCAAACAGCAAACGAGTATCAGCGCAGTAACTATCAACTTTAAGTTTACCATATTACTTCCTTTTAAATATCCCAATCCGAACATTCGAGTTGAAATGTTGAAGCAGGCAAGCCTTCTTCATTAATTAAGTTTCCTCGGGAGTAAGGTTTCCAGGCATAACGCACCTGATGCACCTTTAAATGATCTACCCGAATAAGAATCGTATTTCCCTTTAGTTTGCCCTCGGTTGAAATGAAGATTCCATCAGCTCCGGCAACTTCAAGCTCACGGACAGGCTTTTCATCTGCTGTTGTAAGCGTTGTAGCTGATTCAAACTGTATGGTCAGCCAATCGCCTTTTTGCTGAAAACCGATTGGTTTGGGTCCGTTGCAAACCATTTCCTGTCCGTAATTCCGGTTTAGCGCCAACCGGGCAAAACGCTCACCCACTTCCTGCTTTCGCACAGGATGTACATCCAACGAATCACCAAGATCGCTGGTTACAACCATTCCGGCATGAGGAATCTCATCGGCCAACTGGCGTTGTGCCTCCCGGAAGTGCGGCCATGAAGGACGGCTAAGGCTGGACAGCTGGGCAAAATAAAAAGGCATGTTTGCTTGTTGAAAACTCGTTCGCCAGGATTCAACCAAGGCCGGAAAAGCACGCTGATAATGCTCCACATTATGTGCATTCGATTCGCCCTGATACCACAAGGTACCTGCCAATGGCAAGCCGGTGAGTTGTTGCAAGCCGGCTTCATAAATATAAGCGGGTTCATACGGGTGCCGTTGCAAATTATTCGTCGCCAGTGCCAGGTTTTTTGCTCCCCGCATCCGGCACCAGTCCATCAAAAAGTCATTCTTTTTCCAGTTATAAAGAACATCTACCAAATAGGGATCGGACTCCAGCGTGAACCGATCGATAAAAGATTCAACAGGTGCTCCTCCAACACTCAGTTGGATAAGCCCAACAGGAACATCAAGCGCTTCCTGCAACTGTCTTCCAAAGTAATAAGCGATGGCCGAAAATCCGGCAGCAGTCGAGGCAGAGCAGGTTTGCCAATTTCCCTCAAAGTAATCAAGGTCGTTCACTCTTTCCAGTGTTTCTAAATCCCATTCCGAATTATTGGGGCGCGCGATGCCCTCCAAATTAAAGAGTCGGATACGATCGTGGTCGGCCTGCTGAAGAGCTGCTTTTCCGTTTTTCGAATCCTGCAGTTTGAATTCCATATTCGATTGTCCGGCACACAACCAAAGCTCTCCAACCAGAATATCCTCCAGCACGATCGAATCAACACGTTCTGTATAAACAGCCAAACGGTAAGGACCACCCGCTGGAACCGGATCGAAAACCAGTTGCCAGTTGCCGGCATTGTCAACCACCGCTTCGCGCACTTGTCCGGCCAACCGGGCCATAACCTTTTCATGGCGATTGGCTTTTCCCCATACCGCTATTTCCCGCTTCTGCTGAAACACCATTTGATCCATCAAAACCGGAGCCAGCCTTAAGCCTCCAAAATCACCGGTTAGATGCTGATAAACGGTTTTGGCCAAAATTGCAGCCCCCTTGGCGTTTGGATGAAGCGCATCAGGAAACAAATCGGGATGCGGATAAAGCGCTTGGTGCAAGTCAATCAGCCCCACCTCCATGGTTTCGGCAAGCTGTTCTATTTGAGCTTGAATTTGCCAAAACCATTCGTGGGTTCCGGATTTAAATCGTGGATGCGGATGAAAAATCGGTGTCATCCGGCAAATCCAAATTTGTACGTTGGGCGAACCCGATTCACGAAAATCCTGAATCAGCTGCCGGTAATCGTTCAAAAACTCATCGCGGTAGTTGGGCCAGTTTCGCGGGTCCGTGTCATTCAATCCCAAATGAATAATAACAACATCGGGTTGATAGGCCAAGGCATTCTGATAAGCATCCGTTTGAACGTAAGGCCGATGACCTTTGCTTAATAAGGTAGAACCGCTCACTCCAAAATTTCCAACCTGATAATCATCGCCAAGCAAGCCTTGTAACTGAGCCGGATAAGACTCTTCTTTCGGATTCTCCAACTTATACCCTTCAGTAACTGAGTCGCCAATGCAAGCTACTTTGGCTGGTTGCGCTGCAAGCCAGAAAGGTGCTATAATCAGCACCAACAAAGCCATTATGCTATTCTGTAGTTTCATAAATAACTGCTTCTATAAGCTACTGAAGCTTCGTATCCGTTGAAAATTTCAGTCCTTCCACTTCACAAACACCTTCTGCATCCCGGTGTACCGGAACAAAAGTGAACATCCTTTTCCAGGTATCCTTTTTCACCGGTATTTTCAGCAGCACTTCATTCCATCCTTTTTTCAGATTGATGGATTGCGGGTCTCTGAAAAAATAATTTTCATCGGTGAAAGGAATTTCTTCCGTGTTGCTTGCCAGTCCGGGTTTATTCCATTTGGGTGCGGCAATCAGTTCTCCATTCAGCCATGCTTTCGGATGGGTATTGTGCCATTCCCCGTCTTCTGGAAATGGTCCTCCTCTGCGACCACCGGAGCGCGACCAGTCGTGAAAACCAATCCAGGCACCAACCGTTTGCTCTTTGGGTGACCAAATTTGAGTGTAGGCATAATAGGTTCCTTCTTCTTTGGGAAGATAAGACGGGTAACCGAAGAAGTGACTCAGGTGAATCGTTCCACCAATAAAGGGCCCTTGCCAGGAATAATTGACCGTATCAATCCGGTAAGTATCCTGCAGTTTTTCTTCAACCAGAAACTTCGCATCCACATCGCCTTGATTGGCTATCGGTCCTAAAACCTTCCATTCAATATTCGCTTGTTTTACATAAGGAAACGGTTTTCCGGCAAAATATTGATCGCGGTGCTGAATCATCCGGTCCTCAAAAGCACTGAATTCCTTAAACAGCTCGCTCCCTTTTTCCGGCAGCTTAGCCAGGTACTTTTCGCCAATTTCTTTTTTCTGTCCGGTCCACGACGTTTCACTGTAAGTCAGTATTGAAGGATAAACCGGATTTTGTATTAAAATGTCGTATTCGTCGTTCACATTGTTGTCGTTCCAGCAACACAAAATACCCCCCATTCGCAGCGAATCGCCATGGGCTGCTCCGTTAATGCGCTCGAAATAGAGTTGCGAAATACCCGCCAACGGATCCAGATGGTTCACGTAATTTAACCGGCAGTCAATGTAGCGATGTCCCGGTTTGGGATGGCCGCCTGACGACCAAAGTTGGGTGATGGAAACGGAATCGCCCTCAATTTTTTGTCCTGGTCGCCAAACAATCAATTCGCGCCCGTGGTGTTGGGTCACCCGCTCAAGAAGCGCTGGTAGCAACGTTGGCGAAGGTTCTTCATAACTGTGCCAAACCTCATCGGTTCCCAGGTGAATGTAGGGCATCACCTCTGCCGGAGCCAGGCTGCACAATTCGTCAACCAGGTCGATTAATACCGGCTGCACCCGCGGATCGTTCATGGCTTCAAATCCCATGGCTTTGCGGAATGCGGCACTGTGCCCGGGTATGTCAAATTCAGGAATCAGTGTAATATGCCGTTCCTGACAGTAAGCCTCCAATTCTTTAAAGTCGTCCTGGGTATAGTAGTTGCCTTTTTGGCGGGTCATGCTTTCTGCCGCGTTCAATTGCGGATAAATTTTGCTTTCCAATCGCCAACCCGGATTTTCGGTAACATGAAAATGAAAAACGTTAAACTTATACGCCGCCAGCACATCAATTTGCTCTTTGAGCATTTCCATGCTCTGGAAGTTTCGGCCCACATCCTGCATGAAGCCACGAATACGAAAAGCCGGCCAATCAACAATATTGCAACCTGCAATAAGCTGTTTGCCCTTGTTGGAGTAAGTCAGTTGACGCACTGTTTGAAGCCCCCGGTAAAGTCCTTGTTCGGTTACAGCTTCCAAAACAGCTGAGTCAGCTGTAATTTTTAAACGGTAAGCTTCTTCGATATTTCGAGGTACGCCCGGCAACTCATTCACCAAGCGCTGAATCAGCGGCTCGTCATTTTCTACCTGGAAAACCTCGTCGTTCCAACTCAGCTCCTGTGGTTGTGGAATTAAGGCAGGGCGAGCAGAATCTGCTCCCTGCCGGGTGCAATTCCACAGGCCTGCTACCAACAGTAGCAGGCCAATCATTCTAATTCTTTTCAACAGACAATTTCGATAAGCCATTGTCGTGCTATTATTTGGTCAGGTCTCCCAGTAACTCAGCTACCGGAATTTTCTGGAAATAAAGGTTTTTTACGCCTTCGTATAAAATGCCAATGGTTTTGTCATCAATCATGGTCATGCACGAATAGCCATAACCGCCCGCTTCGTTCAGTTCCAACTGGTATTTTTCAGGCCAGGTCATGCCCTCATCCAAACTGGTTTTGATGGTCATATTGGTCCGTTGATTCTTGTTATTGGGGTTTGAAAAGAACAATACCCGTTGTTTCTTCCCATTCACGTTCAGATCAGCTGAAATGATGCTGGCCATACAATTCGATTCCGGCAAGGCAGAATTAGAAGTGGCATGAGCTGTCCATGTTTTTCCCAAGTCCGACGTTGTCGCAACTGCGCGTCCGTTGGTATCGCTTTTGTCTTTTCGGTTACGGTCATCACGCATGTTCAGCATCAGGCTTCCATCCGTTAGCTGCACTACCTGCGCCTCGGTGGTGTTTGATTTGGCACCGGTTCCAATATGCCAGCTTTGGCCGCCATCCTGGCTGTATACAATGGTCGAGTGGCAGGAATACTGACCGCCATCAAGGGCTTTTTCGCCAATGTCGGCCTTGAATTGAGCCGGGAATACCAGCGTACCATCTTCCAGCGTGATTCCTCTTCCGGGTCCTTGCAACAACAATTGCCAAGCCGGGTCTTTAATTTGTTCGGTAACATTGATCGGCTCTGACCAGGTCAGACCATCATCCGTACTTTTGGTCAAAACAAACTGGCCGGTCACTTCCGGACTCATGCCCGGTTTTGAAGCCCACCAAAGCATATCTTTCTCTGTTGCTCCGCTCATCCATAGTCCGGCAACCCAAAGCGTTCCGGTAGTATGATCATATAAAACACTGGGGTCACCAATTCCGTTGAGTCGTTCTGAACGTCCGCCCCACTCACCCATGTCCATGATTACACGCATGGGTTCCCAGCTTTGGCCACCATCCGTGCTGCGGCTCATGCCAACATCAATATTTTCCTGTAAGTCTTTGCTGTTGTTGTAACGGATGTCATAAACAGCAATTAATGTTCCTTCGTTGGTGGTCACCAATCCCGGAATTCGGTAAGTATCTGCCTGGTCTTGTCCTGCTGCACGCAGTTCTTTTGCCAGACGATAGGTGTGTGATGCAGTTGGTTGTACTTCCACTGTTTGGCCATTGCCAAACTGAAGTTCAACCCGTTGAATTTCTATTTCGGCCAATAAATCAGCCTCTTCTTTCACTTCTAAATTGAGGTTGAATGTTTGTTCTTCCTGGTTAAGTACAATTGATCCTTTTAACTCCGTCTTTTTGCCTGGTTTTTCAGTACGGGCAAATACACGATTATCTTCGCCGGTTTTAGTCGCAACAGCAACAGCGGCCAAGGATTTAACTTGTTTTTTTGAATCAAAGTAAACCGTAAGTCCTGTCAACTCCAGCGAGGCCTCTTGCTGTTTGTTTTTGACAACCACTTGAACTGCCTGAGCATTATCCTGACCGACAAACAGAGGAACCGATTTTTGAATCAATTCAACCGATATTGAATTGGATTCCTCAGCAGATACTTCGTAAGCTGAAGTTTTACAATAAGTAAAAAAAAGGCCTGCAACCAGTAAAAAAATCAATTGTTTCATTTCGTAAATTTTAAGTATTCCTGATGGATTAAGAGTAGAAACAGGAGAAGACAAAACTGCCCCCTCCTGTCTACTTGTAAAACTATAAAACTCTAATAAACCATCTATGAAAAGTTTCGATTAATAGCCCTCCGTTTGAGTTAATTCAGAATCGTTGGCTAACATACTTTCTGAAATCGAATAGTAAATTTTATAGGCCTCTGATGCATCTAGTGATTCTACCTCATCAAAGACATAGCTACCACCAGCGCGAACCAAATCCCACCAACGTTTACCTTCACCAACAAACTCTTTATAACGCTCATCCAAAATGGCTTTTGTATTTTGCTCTTTGGAACCATTTGTAAACTCGTTTCCAGCAAAATTTTCACCGTAAGCTCTTGCGCGCACGGCATTAATTTCTGCAGAAGGATCCTCGTTCAGGTTGTTTTTAGCTTCAGCAAGCAGAAGCAACACATCGGCATAGCGATACAAAGGCACATTGTTGAAACTCAAGCGAGATCCGTCTTCACCAATAATTCCCAGAAATTTGTTCAATACAGCTCCCTGGTAATTGGGGTCATTAGCCTGATAAGGAATGTGCAGCGCACTATCGCTGTAGAATCGAATAAACGTATTGCGTCGCTGATCCAAGGTATCATCCAGTAAGAGAAGAGTTTTATCTGACGCACCATAACGACTCAACCCGTTCACGACAAATTCGCTCATTGGGTTTGCCTTATCATCATACAAACCAGCTACATCATTCTGTCTAGTAGTAAACAGGTTTCCATAGAAGTTACCTGCCTGATCCTGTTGATAATCAATACTGAAAATAAACTCATTATTCTCTTCATTATTTTGCCCCCACAACTCACTATATTTTACAAGATTGAAACCAGCGATTTGAGAAAGCGCTTCCTTGGCTTCGGTAAAGTCAGCAGTTCCGCCTCCTAAAACATTTCCTGACCACAAGTAAGCGTCACCTTTCAGTGCCAAGGTCGCTGCTTTTGACCAGTAGACGCTGCGTTCGTTCCAAAGACTGTTGTCGTTGCCAAAATATTCCAACGATTTGGCAATGTCTGCTTTAACTTGTTGCATCACTTCTTCTTTGGGTGAACGCGGCTTTTTAAGCTCTTCCAAGTTCACTTCCAACAGCGGCTCAGTGTTGATTGGCACATCACCCCAGGCTTTCAGCATCGTGTAATAAATCTGCGCACGAATACCGTAAACCTGCCCCAACATGTGATTTTTCTCCGCTTCATCATCAAATTCAACACTGGGTGCATTTTTAATAAAATCATTGACATAGTGCAACAATCCATAAAAATTGGACCAGTTCGAGAAAAACACAAGCGTAGAGCTGATATTATTGGCAATTAAGTCAATATCATTCGGAGAGTTGGCAAAGGTATTTCCGCCCCAAACATCAGAACGAACTTCGCCCATTTGCCATTGTGTAAACGTATAGTTTCGGTAACTGGCATAAATACCAGTGTGTGCAGCCCTTACGGCTTCTTCTGACTCCCAGAAGCCATTGTAGGTTAATTCACTCTCAGGCTTCAGTTCCAGATCACAGGCGCTAAACAGCGCTGTGACTAGAAATAGTATGGTATATAATTTTATTTTCATTGTAGAATCGGGTTAAAAGGTTGCGTTTAATCCAAAAGTTATTGTCCGTGGTAAAGGGAAACGACCATAGTCAATTCCATCTCCTGATTCTTCCGGAGAACTTCCTGAGAATCCATTGAAATAAGCCAGGTTAGACCCGGTTACATAAAGGCGAAGGTTTTGAAAAACGTTTCTCAGCAACTCCTGGTTGAAATCGTAACTTAGAGTAACTTCGCGTAAAGCCAGGTAATCTCCCTTTTCCCACATTCTGGAGCTACTGCTGCTCATTGATCCTTGGTCTCCACCAGCAGCCAAGTGGTTCCGCTGACGGTCAACCAAAGTAAAGATTGGAATGTTGGAAGTTGGATTTTCTGTCGTCCATGAATCACGGATTTCCAGTGGCCCGTTTTGGTTACCCTGTGTTTGAGCAATCCCTTTTACCCGACGTCCGTTGATGATGTAGTGTCCAACAGCAAAGTCAGTTTTCACAAACAAGCTGAAGTTTTTATAACTAAAATCAGAGGTTAAACCACCTGTAAACTTCGGCGTTCTCCGACCGATAACAACACGGTCCAGGTTGTTGATTACGTTGTCACCATTCAAGTCTTTCCAACGGGTATCCCCCAGAAAACGCGTATCTTTTTGAGTTGCAAACTCAACAACTCGACCGGCATGCTCGTCAATATCTGCCTGTGTTTGGTATACACCATCAAAAACAAAAGCTGTAATCAAATCATAGCCCACACGTTCGCCTTCCTGCAAACCACCAACGTATTTTGACTCCCCTGTTTTCGGGTCATAAATCTCAGTTCCGTCCTGACGGTTTTTATCCACCCCGTTTTCAGGTAACTGATGTGCAAAATTACGTACTCGATAGTATGTTAATCCTAGGTTCCAGTTGAAATCATTGGTTTTAACAACATCTGCATTTACCTGCAATTCAAGCCCTTTATTTCGAAGTGTTCCATTATTAGTAGTAATACCCGAGAAACCAGTCCACAAGGGTAAAGTCAGGTTGGCCAATTTGTCTTCCACGTCGCGAATAAAGTAGTCTCCAATGATGGTTACGCGATTTTCAAACAAGCCTAAATCCAAACCAATGTTAAAGGTTGTTGAACGTTCCCATTTTAGATCAAGTAATGGCAACTGGGTATTCCGATAACCCGCTTGCGTATCATAAACCGAGGATAAATCATAAATTCCAAATACGCCAAAGTTACTGAGGATTTCAATGTTTCCGTTTACACCATAACTTAAGCGAGGCTTTACTTTTGAGACAAAACGCTTTACTTCAGAACGACTGAAGAAATCTTCATTATGAATGTTCCATCCGACAGAAACCCCCGGGAAGAAACCATATTTGTTATTTCCCAAACGAGAGGTTCCATCGTAACGGAAGGTGAACCCGAACAGGTATTTGTAATCAAAATCGTAATTTACCTGTCCAAACAAAGAAGCGATTTTATACCCTGTATGACGCGAGGAGGGAATACCATTGGCTTCAGCTCCTACGTTCATCGTGTAAATTAAATCAGTAGGAGAAAGGCGAGTTCCTGCACTAAACTCAAAATATTTCTCTTCGAAATATTCCGCTCCAACCAACGCACTAATGTTATGGTTATCCTGAATGGTTTTCTTATAATTTAGCAAAGCTGTTAACTGATTCCGCAATGTTCTACGATGAGAAGCAGAGGCCGCGCGCTCAGTATTCAAACTACCTGAGCTTAAATAAGCCTTATTGAATGACTCATTGGAATTGTTGATGGCAAAGTGGCTACCGCGTGCCGTCAAAGTAAAGTCATTCAAAAACTTGTAATCCAACTGAACAGAACCGGTCAAACGCTGCTCCAGGTTGTAACGAATAAATTTGTCCTGATAATAAAGTGGGTTACCAAAACCTAAATACGTTCCGGGCTGGTAATCATCCGACAAGCTTCCATCCGGATTGTTGTTGTAAATACGTGAAGTAGGCGCTAAACCAGCTGTCCGTTGAAAGAGGTTATACTCGCTGTCAAACGGCAGGTTCTGGTTGGAGTGTGCATAAATAAAGTTCGAAGAAACTTTAAGGGCCTCGCTCAACTTGTAAGACGCATTGAAGGTACCTGAATAACGCTTAAAGGCTGATCCGAATACCAATCCTTTGTCATCCATGAAACCAAGTCCCAGGTAATAAGTTCCTTTATCATTACCTCCGTCAAACGACAAACTGTAATCCTGCGCATGGCTGTTTTGGTAAAACAGCTCATTCATTTTGTTTTCCTGGAAAATCAAAGTCGTTCCCGGATTCACAGGATCTTCAATAGTTTGCCATCCTTCATAATCCAGCAAATAACGATTGTCATCCGACAATACCATGGTGGTATAAATCGAATTGGTGGTGTTGTTTCCAGTTGCGGCAGCATGTGCGCCGGTTAAGAATACATCCAACCAATTATACCCCATTACATCTTGAGCTGCACGAACAGCCAAACGGTTAAATTTCACATAGTCGGCAGCACCCAAATATTTCATCGGATCTTCACGACGCTCGTTGCTGGTGAATTTTGCCCGGAAATTAATACTTGATTTACCGGCTTTTCCTTTTTTGGTGGTAATTAAAATTACTCCATTGGCTGCACGAGCCCCATAAATAGCAGTAGAAGCCGCATCTTTCAACACCTCCATGGATTCAATATCATCCGAGTTCAGTGCATAAAAAGATCCCGGTACACCATCGACAAGCACTAAGGGAGTCCCAGATCCCGAAAAGCTGGTTCCACCACGAACCACCAAGCTTGGTGTTGATCCCGGCTGACCGGTCGTTTGTGTTACCTTCAAACCGGCAATGGTACCTTGCAGGGCTGTTGCCGCATTTGAGCGAGGTGCACTTTCCAGTACTTTCGTATCAAGTTTTGCAATTGAAGTTGTCATTTCCGCACGAGACTGAGTAGAATACCCTGTCACAACAACTTCGTTCAAGGCGGTGGTTTCTGTTGCCATCACCACATTAATTACGTCTAACCCAGTAATGCTAATGATCTGTCTTTCGAAACCAATCATTGAAAACTGAAGTTTGTCAGATTCCTCTGGTACTTCCAACAAGTAATTTCCATCAAAATCACTCACTGTACCAATTGTCGTTCCCGGAACCAGGATAGTTGCGCCAGGTAATGGTTCACCTGTGGCTTCCTCCGTAATCGTACCGGAAATGCTACGCTGGGCAAAAGTAAAGCTACTTGCCAGCACCAATGCCATCAACAAGCAAATTGAGAGCATTTTTTCTTTCATCTTTCCCATTAGTTTTAGTTTTTCGTTTTGAATATTTCGCATTATGTAGGACATAATGCGAAACAAATATAAAGATTACTTTTTTTATTCCAAATATTTTTGGAAATTTGTTGACTTATGTTATACATTGACTAAAACGCTAGCTATGAGCACTGATGATAAAACCTTACTAGGCACTGTAGATACACGAAGTCTGGTGGATAAAGTGGAGATGAATTTGATTGAATTCTTCATCAAGAAGAAGTTGCAACCGGGCGATATCATCCCTAAAGAAATGGAGTTGGCCTCAACGATGGGAGTCAGCCGAACTGTAATCCGGGAGTCGCTTAACCGACTGAAGACCATGGGCATGATCGAATCCAAAAAGCATAAAGGAACGATTATTAAAAGCCCCAGCATTACAACGATTCTGCAAAAATCAATGATTCCACACATTCTGGATATCAGTACGCTTAAAAACGCCTTTGAAATGCGTTTGATTATGGAGGTTGGCATTGCCGACTTTGTGTTTCAACGCAAAACAGAGAATGATATTAAGGAGTTAGAAGAGATTGTAGACCAGGAACCCGAACAAAGTAGAGATATTATGTTCGATGTCGACCATGAGATCCGTTTTCATGGTAAACTTTATGAAATGACCCGGAACGAATCACTAATCACCTTTCAATCCATTCTTTATCCGGTCTTTCGGTATGTCTATGACAGTGGCTTGATTGATAAACCAACTGATAATGTTCAGTATGTTTCTCACAAAGGCTTGGTGAAAGTTCTTAAAGAGGGTACTGCAGATGAATTTCGCAGTGCCATGCGCGAACACCTGGAAAACCACTTTCAACGCATTCTCAAAGTCGAGCAGGAACTGGAAGAACAACACAGAGCTGAAAAGGAGTAATTACTACTTCAAACAAGGTATTTTAAGAATTAACAAAAAAAGTCCCGAAGACTTATTGCCTTCGGGACTTTTTTATTGCTTAAGGATTCGTAATCAACTTCTTCCGATTCTCAACTTCGCTAAAAATACTTCCGTTTACCAACTAAATGGTGTAAATACAACACCGGTTTCAATCCAGTCGGCACTGGCACCCCGCCGGGTTTTTAGTCCCAACTGAAGTTTCACATGCTTTGTCCAGTCAAAACGCAAAGCAGGCCGCAAAAACAAAGGATCTTTTCCTTTATCATCCGAAAGGTACGTTCCTGCTTCCAGCAAAATAGCCAACCGCCAGAAGTGAAAAGCAGCACCAGCATGAATTCCCCATAAATTCTGATCTTTTGACTCCGGGTATTTCGGTTTCAGGCTTTCATCTCTAAAATAATCCAGCCCAGCTAAAAATGAAATCATGGTGTTGTACCGATATTCATAATCCAACACCAAAGAATAAGCCGGGTAGCGATTAACCCCCACAATACCATCTTCGGCATAGTTTTGTACCGTCCCCATGGCTGCATAAAATGAAAGGTTATTCGCATCAATCCGCTCATTGGGTTGTTTGCTGGTTCTTTTCCGGCGCGCATCAACCACCGTTGTCGGATAAAGCCCGGGATCAACTTGCTTTTGCAACCGATTGTAATGATAACGCAGCCCAAGATTCAGACCCAGCATGTTCAGCCCCCAATTCGGAACAAAGGTTCTTCCATTGGAAAAGTGACTGAGGTCGAGCCCATAGGTTAAATCAAGTTCGCGGGTAAGTTGATAAGAAAAACCAGCATGCAAATTGAAATACACCGCAATGCGCGATCCAATGGCGTCGTTGAGCGGGTTGGTTGCTTCGTTGTAAGGATTCAGGTTATAGGTTAATCCAAGTGAAGGGCTTATTTCGAATACATTACGCCGATGCGGTTTACCGGTTTGAAAGGTCATCCAACCAAACACGGCATTTGGGTTTCCAAAAATATCTGCATTCCCAATATTTCCGCTGTAAAACCCAACACCATAACTTGGCTGCCCATATTTAGCTGACCAAATTGTGTCATTTTCCGACTGCCATCCCAAACGCAGTTCGCCGGAACCGTAACCGTTTTCAAGGAACTGATCCAAGGTTTCACCACCATACAAATGCGATCCACTATGCCCTCTAATTTCTATGGTTCTGAATTTATTGGACTGTGCCTTCAACACTCCCGTACTCAAAAACAAAAGTGCGAACAGCATCCAAACTCCCTTACTCAAACTCAACCTCATTAATCCCTCCTTATTATCAATCAATTGCTCCCTCGTTTAATTTATTCGATCAGATTCTTCCTACGGAAAAAATAACGAACAAGTTTAACAGGCTCATTACTTTTCCCGTTCAGCAAGAATTAAGTTTTTATTCAGCCTTGATCATGAAGGTTGCAGGTTTCAATCCTTTACCTTTCACTTTCAGTGAAATTTCGCCGGTTTGATCTTTCAACGACTGCAGCGTTACCACCAGCTTTCCGCTAAAAGTTTTCATGGTTGGCAGATTAAATAGCTCCAGCGAAGTGGCATCGCCGTTGCAAACTGCCCGGAACTCCCCTGCTCCACTCACACTAAAGTTCAGCTGATTCGTGGCATTCGGACAAGGATTGCCGTTTCGGTCAACAACGGTTACCGTCACATAGCTCAGGTCTTTTCCATCGGCGTCAATCACCGTCCGGTCAGCTTCCAGCTCCAGGTGATGCGGTTTTCCAGCCGTATGAATCTCCTTTTCAGCAACCGGATTACCAGCCTTGTCAAAAGCAACTACCTTCACGGTTCCGGGTTCATAACGAACATCCATCCACATCAGCCGGTAACGGTGCTGGTTACTTTCCCGGCTTTTGTGCTGAATGCCCTGGCTCACCCCGTTGACAAACAGTTCTGCACTGTCGTAGTTGGTGTAAACAAACACAGGTGTTACTTCGCCTTCGCGGCCTTCCCAGTTCCAATGAGGAAGAATATGCAGGGTTTCATCCTTTGTGTTCCACCGACTACGGTATAAATAATAGCGATCTTTAGGAAGTCCGGCCAAATCACAAATTCCAAAATAGGAACTGCGTGAAGGCCACATTTCGTCATAAGGAGTTGGCTCGCCCAGGTAATCAAATCCGGTCCAGACAAACTCGCCAATCACCCAAGGCTTGTCGTCCTGCAGTACAAAATCATCATCCGGAACATTGGACCAGCTACAGGCTTCCAAATCATACGAAGAACACTGAAGATCATCGTAGGTTTTATTTTTGGCTTGTACTACCGGAAATTTGTAAATGCCCCGCGAGCTAACGGTTGATGCCGTTTCCGATCCAAGAATTAATCCTTGCGGAAAACGCTCATAAGCTTCTTCATACAGGTGTACCCGGTAGTTCAGTCCCGGAATATCCATCACCGCTCCAAAGCCACTTTTCATCGTGGCATTTACCTGATCCATACCCACAGTAACCGGTCGGGTCGGGTCTTCGCGGTGAAAAATATCCTGCAACCACCGGGCTCTTTTCACGCCCACGCTGCCATGTTGATCCGGCACTTCGTTACCCGAACTCCACATCACAATACTTGGGTGATTGCGGGTCGCATGTACCAGATTGATCACATCCTTTTCAGCCCACTCGTCAAAAAAGCGGTTGTAGCCATTCTGTACCTTGGGCTTAGCCCATTCGTCAAAGCTCTCGGCCAAAAACAAAAAGCCCATCTCATCACAAAGCTCCAGTTGTTCCATTGATGGCATGTTGTGCGAAGAACGGATGGCATTGCAGCCCATATCTTTCAAAATCGTTAACTGGCGACGCAAGGCAGCCGTATTCACGGCAGCTCCCAATGGCCCCAGATCGTGATGCAGACACACGCCTTTAAACTTGGTTGACTCTCCATTCAGCAAAAAGCCATGTTCAGCCGTATAGCTGATTTCACGCACGCCGAAGCGAATCGTTTCTACATCTTTTAGTTCATCACCTTTATAAAGCTTGAGTTCGGCATGGTACAAATTCGGGTGCTCCGGCCCCCATAATTGCGGAGACGAAATCCCCAGGTTCAATTCAATTTCATCGCCAAACTGCTGCGAAGATGAATTGGAGGCAATTACCTTACCTGCTGCATCTTTAATCTGCGCTTCAACCCGAACGTCCTTTCCATTCACCCGCGATTGAATCCGTACCTTAGCCTGATCGTCAGAAATAAACGGAGTAGTAATAAAAGTTCCCCAGTGCTTAAAGCTCACCTGATCCTTAACAATCAACTGGACCTTCCGATATAAGCCGGCTCCGGGATACCAGCGCGAAGCAAACGGACGGTTTTCCAACCGAACAGCTACCAGGTTCTCTCCTTCCTTCTTCAAATATTTCGTGATATCAAAATAGAAGTAGCTGTACCCGTATGGGCGCTCACCTACTTTCTGACCATTGACATACACCTGAGCTTCGCTCATGGCACCATCAAAAACCAACAAAGCCTTTTTATCCGAAGTTAAATCAGGCACAGTAAATGTTTTTCGGTACCAGCCCACACCAATATGTGGCAACGCACCAGTTCTTCCGGTCTTTTCGGTAGCCACCTTTTCATTGTTTTGGGTAATCAAAACAGTTTGCTTATCCACCTCCGGATCAAACGGGCCGTAAATCGCCCAGTCATGCGGAACCGATACGGTTTGCCATCCCTCGGTTGACAAGCCCGGACGTTCAGCTCCGGAAACATCTTCCCGAATAAATTGCCAGTCATCCTCCAGCAAATTAACTTGCCGGACGGGATCGTCAGCCGCACAAAACACAAGCCAGCAGGCGAGTCCAAGGATCAAATGATTTATCAGTTTCATATTTCTTTTTTTTGAATCAGCTAATATAAAACGGAAACAGGAGCTATTCAAAAAATGAGCTCCTGTTTCTATCTTTAGTTATTTACATTTAAAGAGCGGGCTGAACCGTAAATTTAAATGAATAATCTTTTACCTCCACCTCGTACTGGGGCAATACACCCGGGCCACAGGTTGCGGTTCCAACACCGGTTTGTTCGGCATCCAAGTGAATGGTCACCTTCCCGGTGCGGTACAATTCGTTTACATGTTTGGCCTTTTCAATGACCTCATCGGCATAAGGACGAACACTAAACTGGAACAGTTTCTCCGAGTCAAAAGCCAAACCTTTTCCGGCTTTGTTTGTCAGGTTCATCCAACGCGTATCGGTCCGGTTACCAGTAGCCTGCGGAACCACATAATAGTGGAACATACGCTCGGCAGTTGTTTGGTAAATACCAATGCGTCCCGACTGCTTTCGGTCAGCTTGTGTTTCATGGTCGCCACGCCCCAGGTAATTCACCTGGTTGTAGCTGTCCTGCATTTCAAAAGTCAGTCCAACGCGGGCAAAGGTTTTCACCAGGGTATCCACCGGAGTCAGTTGTGTTTCGATGCTCAGTTTCCCAGCTTTATCCAAGGAATAAACAAACGTTACATCACCCACTTTTTGCTCTTTGGCATTGGTCAATTCAACAACGGCTGTTCCTCCTTTCGAGTTCGTTTTTACCGAACGGGCTGTTTGCTTCAACTGATTTAAGCCAGCCGCTTTCCATAAGCGTGCACTTTTCCAATCCCGGTTGTCATTCTCCGTAATCGGACGATACAGGCTTAAAACAACGGGCGATGCCAGCATTTCGTCGCCATTCACCGTGTATGATTTTAAGGCACCGGTTTCCTCATCAATTTGAATAGCCACTTTTGCTCCGCTTTTCACAGTGCTCTTCTTTTTGAATGACTGTTCAGCGATTACAAATTGATCGTAAGCCACCTCTGGCAATTCGTCGCTCCAGCTTGGTTGCTCATTGGGTGTCCAGCTTAAGTCCAGGTAAGCCTCACCAATCTGTTTTGGAAGCTTCACTTTTCCCAAAGTAACTGTAACCAGTTCCTGAGGAGCAGCCTCAATCACCTGGCTTCCCGTTTCAATAAGTTGTCCATTATCACCCGTAACTTTCCAGTTCAGCGTGTAGGCATTCAGGTTCGTAAAATCAAACCAGTTTTTAACCGAGATGGTCAGGTTATCCGGATCAACCAACGAACTTTTGATATTCTGATACACCTTCTTTACCTCATACAAATGCGGATGTGGCTCACGGGCTGCATTGATCAAACCATTGGCACAGAAGCTTCCGAAACTTGGAACATTTTCGGGACCATAGTCGCCACCATAAGACCAGTACCATTTGCCGTTTTCATCCACTTCGCGGAAGGTTTGATCCACCCAATCCCAGATGCAACCTCCTTGCGCCATTGGCTCGCTTTCGAACACATCCCAGTAGTCCTGCAAACCACCAACGCTGTTTCCCATGGCATGTACATACTCGCATAAAATAAACGGGCGGTAGATATCATCACGCGAAACGTATTTCTTAATGTCATCCACGCTGCGGTACATGCGGCAATAAATGTCGGTATTGTAGTTTTCCTCGGCACGTTCGTATTGAACCAAACGCGAAGAATCAGCAGCTTTTAGCCAGTCGTAAGTGCGCTCAAAATTGATTCCATTACCAGCTTCATTACCCAACGACCAAATGACAATGGCCGGATGGTTTTTAGACCGATGAAACATACGCTGAACACGATCCATGTGAGCAGGCAACCAGGTAGAATCCTTCGCCAAAGAAGCTGGTCCGTAGCCCATTCCGTGCGACTCAATATTGGCTTCATCAATCATGTAAAGACCGTATTGGTTACACAGTTCGTACCAGTACGGATGCGTTGGATAGTGCGAGTTACGTACCGTGTTAATGTTGTGCTGTTTCATCAACAGCACATCCTGCAACATCAGTTCCTTGCTCACCGTGCGTCCTTTTTGTGAGTGCTCATGACGGTTCACCCCTTTCACCAAAATCGGTTTCCCGTTCACACAAAATTGTCCGTTCTTAATTTCCGATGTACGGAAACCAATCTGGCGTCCTGTCAGGTGCTCGTCCCCTTTCGCAGTTTCCAGTTCCAACACCAATTGGTACAAGTAAGGATTTTCGGCACTCCAGGCATTCACCTTCGAAATCACTTGATCTTTCAACTGGTAATTTCCTTTTCCTTCGGAAAACTCGCCGGCAACTTTTCCGGAGAATACCGTTTTGTTTTGCTGATCCAACAACTGATATTTCAGAACCGGCTTGTCTTCTGAAACGCCTACAACCAACACATCCAGACCGAAAATACCATCCTGATAGTTCTCCTTCTCCAACGAAGCCGTTACGGTATAGTCTGCAATATGTGCTTTCGGCGTGCTGTACAAATACACATCCCGCTCAATGCCACTCAGGCGCCAGAAGTCCTGACACTCCAGGTACGATCCGGCACTCCAGCGGTAAACTTCAACAGCCAAAATATTGTCACCTTCCGTCAGGTAGTCAGTAATGTCCCATTCTGAAGGCGTTTTTGAACCTTGGTTGTAGCCAACCAGCTCGCCATTCACCCATACATAGTAAAAGGAAATTACCCCTTCCAAACACAGCACCACGCGGCGTCCATCCCAGTTTTCGGGCACGGTAAACGTCCGACGGTATGAACCAACTTCGTTCTCCGCGTAAGGCACCAAGGGAGGATTCTTCTTAAAATTGAACAGCTCGTGATCAAATTCATAACGCTCGTTCACATAAATGGCTGTACCATATCCCTGGCGCTCCCAGTTTCCGGGCACCTGAATGTCAGCCCATCCTCCGGTATAAAAATCAGGTTGGTAAAAATCTTTTGGCCGGTTATCCGGACTTTTCACCCAATGGAATTTCCAGGTTCCGTTCAAGCTTTGGTAGTAAGGCGATGTTTCATACTCGCCCGACAAAGCAGACTCTTTGTTTTGATAAGGCCACACGTAACTGTGTGGTGCCAATTTGTTGAGTCCAACAGCATACTGACTTTGCCACTCCGGCAATTCCTGCGCTGCTAGCGGGAACAAAGCCATTCCCAGCAAACATCCCAATAATAAAAAGCTTAGTTTCTTCATTCTTTATTCTCTGGTTAATAATTACAAATTCAATGGTTTTGATGAAGCCGCTTAGTTCACGATCAACTCATCAAAATACATCCAGGTCGCTTGCCCTTCCCGTGTATGCCCAACAGGACAGCGACCCGGGTTTTCAGCCTCCACTTTCAGGTAACGACCACTCACATTCAGCGCTCCAAAGTCAAGGTCTTTAATTTGGGTTCCGCGCTCAAAAATGCTTGTTTCCGACTCGGTAATTTCTGCTACCTGCCGGAAATTTGTCTGATCATCCGAAACCGACAAGCGTACAACTGCCGGACGGTGCACTCCCATTCCAAAGTTGGATACCGTACCCAGCTGAACAGCTGAAATCGCTTGTTTTTCTTGCAGGTCAACCACAAAGCTGGCATCCTGATTGTACCAGCCAGCCCATTCAAAATCGCTGTGCCGATCGCTGCCACGAACTCCGTTAGTCAGCACATAAGCACGTGCATTTTCAGTAATTACCGGACAAGCGGTTGCTTTATTCTTCAGCAGATCCAAGGTCAAGGTTTTTCCCATTTGCTCGCCGGCACAAAAGGTAGCCGACTGAATCATCGTAGCCGTTTCCACCTGAATGGTGTCGGCATACAGCATGGATGTAGCATTTGGTACTGAACCGTCAGTGGTATAACGAATCTCCACATCAGGACGAATGCAGCTTAAAGCAACCTGCAAGTTTCCGTCAACCGGCTGTACCAAATGATCGAGGTTGTACATGGATCTGGCATAAGTTATTCCTTTCTGATCCATGTGAGTCAGGTAGTTGTCCAGGCCGGGCAAAAATCCTGCCCAGTCTTTTGTTCCTTTCGCCGACCAAGCCACTTCAGCCAGCGCAGCCAAACGTGGAAAAACTAAATATTCAACATCTTCGGGGGTACTGCAGAACTCGGTCCACAGCGAACCCTGAACGCCCATTAGCAAGCTATCAATACCTTCCTCCCAATCGGGCTGAACCGGTTCGTAGTCATAAACATCTTTCAGGGTGTTGTTACCAAAATAGGTTAATGGTTCAAACCACTGCGGTCCCTGATAACGAATCAGGTAAAGTTTCCGGGCAGGGGTCATCACAAAACGATGTCCTTTCCGGGCAGCTTTCAAAGCGGCATAGCCATACCCACGCCAGCCAAAAATAATGGCATCTTCCGGAATTTCACTATTCGTCAACTCATCCCAGCCCATTACTTCTTTGCCTTTACTTTGCACGTAACGGCTCATCCGTTTCATGAAGTAACTTTGCAGTTCTTCTTCATTCGGAATTTTTTCAGCCTTCATGCGAGCCTGACAATCGGGGCACTTTTCCCAATATGTTTTGACTGCTTCATCTCCTCCAAGGTGAATGTATTGCGAAGGAAACAACTCAGCAACCTCATCAATGACGTCTTCCAGAAAGTGAAAAACCGATTCTTTTCCGGCACAATAAATAATTTGCGTGTTCTTTCCACCTCCACCCGGCAGTACATGAATATTTTGGTCAACTACAGAACAAGCCAACTCGGGATAAGCTGCCAGTGAGGAATTAGTATGAGCCGGCATTTCAATTTCCGGAATCACTTCCACCTGACGATCCTGCGCATAAGCAATAATTTCCCGGATATCATCCTGGGTATAAAAACCACCCACCGTTGCTTCTTCTCCCGGCTTAGCATTGGGACGCGCTGGAAAAGGCTCGTTGCGGGCTACCCGCCAAGCTCCAACGTCAGTCAGCTTGGGGTATTTTTTAATTTCAATCCGCCACCCATTATCATCAACCAAATGAAAATGCAGCTTATTCATCTTCAACATGGCCATGCCATCAATCATCTTCAAAACGGTTTCCTTGGGAATGAAATAGCGGGAAACATCCAGCATCAACCCGCGATAGCCAAAACGCGGCGTATCGGTAATGGTGACCGCCGGAATGGTCCATCCCGACTGGCTGCTACTTGCGCCCTCAATAGTGGCAGGCAGCAACAAACGAAGCGTTTGTGTGCCATAAAAGAAGCCTTCCTTGCTGCTGGCTTCAAGCCGAATTTGCCGGGGATTTACCTCCAACCGATAAGCTTCGCCTTCCAGGCTTGAATCCGTTGCAAACACAATAGCGGCTTCCGGATTATTTTGCTCAATTTCCGGTTTGAACCCGGCGGCTGCTTCCACCAAATCAAAAAATTGTCCGGCCACCTTTTGTTGGTCTTCATTTTCAACACTGCAGCTGGTTTTAGCTGAAAACTGAAAATGTCCTTCTTGCTTTTCCAGTGAAACCGGAGCGGGTATAATTGCCGTTTCTTCCGTTGCCGGTTTATCACTACTGCAGGCAAAAAACTGCAAAACAATAGCGAAACCACACAGCTTTGCCATCCGGTTCAAGTGAATTAATCTCATATCTTTTCTCTTAGTTTAAACAAAAACTATTTTGCTTGTTCTACTTAATTAATAGCCGGCGGTCCCAGGTCACTTTTCACCCGGACTCCCCAGCCCCGTCCATCCAACGGATAAACCTGATTTTCTCTGGCCCATTGCTCCCATAATTGTTGCAACTCATTGGCTTTTTCAGCTTGTTCTTCAATCAGGTCATGCATCTCTGTCGGATCAACGGTCAAATCATACAATTCCCAGTTTCCCTCATAGGGAGGCTGTGGGTTTCTTTTGCGCACCAGCTTCCAGTTGTCCTCAATGACCGCGCAATTTGCTTCGTGCTCAAAGAAAAGTGGCTCGCGCGAAAAGACATCGCCGTTCATAGCTGGCACTAAACTTTTGCCCGGAAGCGGGTGGATAGCTGTTCCTTCAAACGATTTTGGATAATCGGCTCCTGCCAATTCTGCCAGGGTTGGCATCAAATCAATCACATGAGCCACTTGCTTGGTAACTGTACCTTTGGCTTTGATTTGTTCGGGCCAGTGCATCACCAAAGGGGTTGAAATGCCACCCTGATGCACAAAACTTTTATATTCGCGGAAAGGCGTATTGCTTACATTAGCCCAGTTAGTCCGGTAACTCTGCGCCGGTTCTTCATTCCCCAGCTGAGGCAGATCATCCAGTGTCAGTTTGCCGCCCTGGTATTCGGCACAACCACCGTTGTCACTCAAAAATATAATCAGCGTATTGTCCAGTTCGCCATTCTCTTTCAAGGTCTGAATGATCTGTCCGATTCCCTGGTCCATCCGATCTATCTGAGCAGCATATACTGCCATGCGGGCGTCCCAAATCTGCTTTTCCTCTTCTGTCAAGCTTTCCCATTCCCGCACATGCGCATCGCGCTCCGTGAGTGTCCAGTTTTCATCCACAATTCCCAGAGCTTTCAAACGTTCAAAACGTTGCTCCCGGTTTTTATCCCAACCATTTATAAACTGCCCCCGGTATTTGGCAATATCCTCCTGCAAGGCGTGCAAGGGGCGATGCGGCGCATAGTATGCCACATAGGTGAAAAAGGGTTTCTCCTTTTGGGTATTGAAATGATGTTTTAGAAAAGACACCGTTGAGTCGGTCACTGCCTGAGTCAGGTAGAAATCATCCGGTAGTGCTACCCGATCATTTCCATAAGTCATGGTTTCGGTGGTGAAATAGCTTCCACCGCCAGTCAAATGTCCGTAAAAACGGTCAAATCCGCGCTGAAGCGGCCAGTTATGCTTCGGCCCGTCTGCTTCCATAAAAGGATCGTAGGTCAGGTGCCATTTCCCAGTCATGTAACAAGCGTAATCCGCTTGCTTAAGCACCTGAGCCATTGTCACGCATTGCTTATTTAAGTCACCGGTATATCCCGGACTTCCCAGGTTTGAGGCAGTCATCCAGCCCATGCCTGTTTGGTGCGCATACAAACCAGTCATCAGTGAAGCCCGCGTTGGACAGCAACGACCTGTATTATAGGCCTGAGCAAACACGACACCATCACTAGCCAGCTTATCAATGTTGGGCGTTTGGATACCTGAGCCCATAAAACCAAGATCAGAATAACCCATGTCATCTGCCATAATGAGCAAAACATTGGGGCGTTCGGGGGTGCTTTTCTCCGGCGTTGGGGTGCAGCTTAACGCCATCACCCCAACTGAGAAAATGCTAATCTTTTTCAGCATTGCTTATGTTGTATTTTTGTTATTTGGAAATCACATCCAGCTCGGCAATACCCAGCACACGTTGCCCATCGGCAGCAGCTGTGGTTGCAAACTTCAAGAATCGGCTGGTAACCTTTTTGCCCAAATCAATAGTTTGAGTAATCGGATTATTCCGGATATTAGAAAAATCACCGCTTGCTAATTCGGTCCAGTTCTCGCCATCCTCGCTGATCGAAATTTGGTAGTTTAGAGCGATTCCGCGTGACCAACGTGCCTGATCCGGCAAGTAAGTCAAGCCGGAAAAAGCAATTGCTTCGCCAAAATCAACCACCACTTCCTTCACATTGTTCGCGCTAACCCAGCTGGTATAGGGTTTACCATCAAACAAAGGCAGTTTAGCCGCATCGGTACCAACAACAGTCCATTGCTTTTTCGATAAGCCAAACATTTGTTCGCCCACCTCACCATGATTGTCGCCACTGTAAACAATGGCTTTTACGGTTACTTTTCCGTCATTCAAAAACGGTTCAGTATAGGGCTCTGATTGACGGGAAGGTGTGGAGCCGTCTGTGGTATAAAAAACTTCACCAAATTTCTCGGGAGAGTGAATACTCACCATCCCCTGCTGATCGCGACGAATCGTAGGTTCGGCCAAGAGTATGGGTGCATTGTACGCCGATACTTTGGTAATCATTGCCGGAGCCAGCGATTCTTCAAAGGTTATCCGTAGCTTTTGCGTGGTAATGGGCAGGAAGCGCAAAATCCGTTTGTAGCCAATAGTTGTTTCGCGCGCCAGTTCTTTCCAGCTTCCATCCTCCAAATAGTCAACACGGAAAGCTTTCACCCGCTGTCCTTCAGGAATGTACTCCTGCAGCAACAAGCGATTCAGAGTTAGGGATTTTCTGAAATCAATTTCCAAATAACTCTCCTCTCCGGCAGCCTGCCAGTAAGAATCGTAATTGTTGTCAAACGCCTTTTTCAGTTTCTTCTTGTTGTTTGAAGAAAACTGACATTTGGAGTTAACCAGATCTTCTTTAAAATCCAGATCCAGTTGACGCTTCCATTGCAACAAACGCAAGGAGTCAATCGGATGGATCAATCCACGCTTATCGGGGCTTAAATTGAGTAACAACAGGCTATTGCGGCCAACACTTTCGTAGTAAATATCCATCAAACTAGGCAGCGACTTCACCTGATGATCTTCCGCAGCATGGTAGTACCAGCCCGGACGCACCGAGACATCGGTTTCTGAAGGCAGCCAACGTAAGCCGTCTTCGTGTCCCTCATTCAACTGAGCCGGAAAGCTCTTGTCTTTACTAAACTGATCGTTCGGACGCAAGGTGCTCCAGTGTGTTTTTGCAGCGTGTCCCTCTTCATTGCCTACCCAGCGGATGTCGGGCAAACCACCACCATGCACAATGCAATTGGGTTGCAATTCGCGCACCAAGCCAATAAATCCTTGCCAGTCGTAATAATCTTTGCTGATGCTCCGGTTATGCAGTGAGTCGGTTCCGTAATAGCCACGTCCACCATTGGCCCCATCAAACCAAATTTCAAAGATATCACCGTAGTTGGTCAGCAGTTCTGTCAGCTGATTTTTGAAGTATTCGTTGTATCCGGGCTTTCCATAATCGGGATGGTTACAATCCCAGGGCGAAAGGTAGAGCCCCATTTTCAATCCATACTCCTGACAAGCATCGGCAAATTCGCGGACCACATCACCTTGCCCGTTTTTCCAAGGCGAATTTTTCACGCTGTACTCGGTGTATGCCGAAGGCCACAAACAAAAACCATCATGGTGTTTGGCCGTTAAAATGACTCCTTCCATTCCGGCATCTTTACAGATTTTCACCCACTGGCGGCAATCCAGATCGCTGGGATTAAACAGTTCCGGAGATTCGTTACCATACCCCCACTCCATATCGGTGAAGGTATTTATGCTAAAGTGAATGAAAGCAATGGTTTCAAACTTTTGCCATTCCATCTGTTGTTCAGTAGGCTTTGGCAATTTATTTTGAGCAATGGCACCTGCCTGCCAGTTAACAAGCAGGGCCATTAGTAGTATTAATCTTAGTTTCATGAGTAGTCGAGTATCAATATTATTGCTGAGTTAGAATGGGATCCTCGTATTGCTCCTGCAATTTCTGAAGTTCCACTTTCAGTTTATCAGCCAATTCCTGGTATTCTGCTTTTCCGTAGAGGTTATTCATTTCGCTTGGGTCATTTTCCAAATCGTACAACTCCCACTCATCAATGTCGTTGTAAAAATGAATCAATTTATACCGATCTGTGCGGATACCATAGTGACGTTTTACCGCATGCTCTCCCGGATATTCGTAGTAATGGTAGTACAAGCCATCGCGCCACTCGGCTGTTTGCCCGCCGTCAACCAAAGACACCAAAGATTCGCCTTGGATATCTTCAGGAATGGCAACCCCTGCCAGATCAAGGAAGGTAGGCGCATAATCGATATTTTGTACCAGCTCATCAACTTTAATCTTGGCTTCATACCCTTTTGGGAAACGCATTAGCAAAGGTGTACGGAAGGATTCTTCGTACATGAAACGCTTGTCAAACCAGCCATGCTCTCCCATGTAGAAACCTTGATCGGAGGTATAAACCACCAAGGTATTTTCTGCCAATCCGTTATCATCCAAATATTTCAACAAACGACCTACATTATCATCCAGAGACTTCACACAAGCCAGGTAATCCTGCATGTAGCGGTTGTATTTCCACTCTGCCAGCTCTTTCCCGCTTAAGTTACGGGCTTTGAAATCTTCAATAATCGGATCGTACACAGCATCCCAGGCTGCACGCTGCTCATCGGTCATGCGCGAATAAGCCCCTTTTTCGTAGTAGGAACGGTAGGGTGATTTAATATCGCCTTCCTCATCCAGCATTTTTAAATCATACACCACATCCATGTCGTTGATGATGCTCATTTCTTGTCCGGCAGCTGCTGTTCTTCCTTCGTAATCATCGTAAAAATTGGCAGGCAGCGGGAATTTCTGATCTTTGAATTCATTCAGGTATTTTGTTGGTGGCATCCACACCCGGTGCACCGCTTTATGATGAACCAGCAAACAAAATGGTTTGTCTTTATCCCGTTGATCCAACCAGTCGGTGCTAAAGTCGGTAATCACGTCCGTCACATAACCATCATAACGGGTAGTGCCATTTTCATCAATGAAATCCGGATTGTAATAGCTTCCCTGTCCGGGTAAAATATTCCAGTGATCAAAGCCGGTAGGCTGACTTCTCAGGTGCCATTTCCCAATCAAAGCCGTTTCATAACCGGCCTGCTGCAATAGCTTAGGAAATGTTTGCTGATTCCCGTCGAAAGTGTCCGAGTTATCACGCTGACCATTGGCATGGCTATGTTTTCCGGTTAACATGACCGCCCGGCTGGGGGCACAAATGGAGTTGGCAACGAAACTGTTGGTGAAAGTCACCCCTTCGTTGGCAATCCGATCCAGACCAGGTGTTTGAATGAAACGATTATCATAGGCGCTCAACGTTTGAAACGAATGATCATCGGTCATGATAAAGATAATATTCGGCTTTTCAGGCTTTTCCTCCTTAGGAGCCGAAGAAGTACATCCGGCAGCCAAAGAAGCTAAGCCACATGCTAGTAGTAAATTACGATTCATAGGATTTTATATTAGTTTTTGTTATTGAATTTTCTCACCGGGCCAGGGCCATTGGTTCTTTCAGTTCTTATAATTTGCAACTGTCATCCTTGGTCAACAAACCTAATAAATATCAGGCATAAGCTCCAATGGCTCTGTTAAATGATTTCATCCGATTGAATTAGTTTTCGCCGGCATCATCTTTTACCTCCCAAACTTTCACATAGTCAATGGCCATTTCGTAAGGGAAACCACTGGTATCGGTAACATTTCCGGGCCAGAAATACACGCCGGAAGTTCCTTTATCGGCACAAGCATAATTCAGGATGATATAAAAATCGGTTTCAAACGGCCAACGATTTCCATTTCGGTTATCTTTTTTATAAGTCAGGGTCGTTTCGCCATTCACCTGAAATTCAATTAAGTTCTCCGACTTAATGATTCCATAAGTATTGTAGTCGTTTAAGTCGATTTTTGCGGTGACACTTGGAGCTGGTTTCAACTCTTTTCCTTCAGTTTCTGATTGATGAATAACCTGGTAAACGAAAGCATCGGTATTCAAATGCTCCATCACATCAATCTCGCCACAATCGGGCCAACCATTGTAGACAGGATTTTCAGGCATCAGCCAAATAGCCGGCCAGGCTCCTTTGCCCGAGCGCGTGAATTTAGCCCTTACTTCAAGCTTTCCGTTTTTCATGCTGTACTTTCCTTTCGACTGGATGGCACCGGTTTCGGGAAGATCAGTCTCCTCATTCCATCGGGCCCGCATGTGCAAAGCACCATCTTTTACTTCAGCCAGCGAAGCATCATTGGGAACAACGTATTTATTCCAGGCTGATGCCCAAGGCTGGGTTTGGTAACTGGCCCAGTTTTGAGCATTGTAGGCCGTACCTTCAAAGTTATCCTCAAAGACTAACTCCCACTCCAATTCCGCATCCTTATTCTCTTCTTCCGGAACTACTGCAGACTCGCTGTCTTTGCTACACCCTAGTGAGACGAATAGCAATAAAGCCAGTCCCAGAAATAATCTTACATTTTTTTTCATGAATTTTGATTTCGTAAAGTTGGCAATAATCCCGGCTTGCTTTTCAAGGCTGATTATTGCCAACTCCTGTTATGGTTTTCAGTATTCTGCCAGCAGAACCTGTCTTCTTTTCGATTTAGTTAACAACAATTTCATCGGCAAAGATCCAGGCTGTTTTGCCAGCACCATTATGTCCCGGAGGACACACGTTGTTTTTTGCTGTTACCCTGATATAGCGTACTTTTTGAGCTGCAAATTCGGCTTTGAAGTCGTGCAGTGCCACTGGTGCATTAATGTCAACCGGATTTTTCAAGCTTTCAATTTCAGTAAATGACTTTCCATCTGTCGACACTTCAAAAGTGACCGATTCGGGAAGGAAAATCCAGTCGCGGTATTTTTGCAAACATCCCAAAGCAATTGACTGAATGGTTTTGGTTTCGCCCAAATCAATGGTTGCAATCAAACTTTTATCGCTGAATCCATGCCAGAACTTGCCCACTGCCTCGGTTCCACGTACCCCGTCAGTCAGGGTATTGGGGCCATCGGCCTGGTAATACGGACTCACCGGATTGGTATATTCAACAGCCCGTCCGATGGCTTGATGCATCACGAAATTTTGCTCGGCAGGTTTATAGCCTTTCACCTTTCCGTATAGCACCGTTGATGCTTTTAACACAACGCTGGAATTGATCTCGATTGGGGAGTTATATTTTTCACTTTGAAGCGTTGGCTCGCTGCCATCCAAGGTGTAATACACTTCGCCATTCAATATTTCAGTAGAAAGTTCAACCTTCAGTTTTCCATTTTCTGACTTGGGCTTAATGTTCACCGTGTAGTTTCCGGGGCAGTAGTGCAAGCCTTTTTGCTCATAGGCCCGGAACTGGGATTGCAAACGTACATTGAAGCTATCCCAGTCTTTATTTTCTTTCGGGGTCCAAACCACTTCAGCCAAAGCCACCATACGCGGCAATACCATGTACTCCAGGTGTTCGGCAGTGGTAATGTATTCTGTCCAAACGTTGGCCTGTGCTCCCAACACGAAGTGGGCTTCTTCGGCCGTTAATTCTTCGGGAATCGGTTCGTAGGCATAAACTTTCTTCAAGGTATTGAAGCCGCCAATGGCTACAGGCTCGCCTTCGGGGCCTGCCTGATAGTGGTCGAAATAGCAAGGATTACCCGGAGTCATCACCACATCATGCTTCATTTTTGCAGCTTCAATTCCACCGGCTTCCCCACGCCAACTCATCACTGTGGCCTCTGGTGCCAATCCACCTTCCAGGATTTCATCCCAACCAATCATTTTTCGGCCTTTGCTGATGATGAATTTCTCCATGCGGGTGATGAAATAGCTTTGCAGCTCATTTTCATCCTTCAGCTTTTCTTCTTTCATGCGCGCCTGACAGCGCTCGCATTCTTTCCAGGGCCCTTTATTCACTTCATCACCTCCGATATGAATGTAGGTAGAAGGGAATAAATCAATCACTTCAGATAAAACATCTTCCAGAAAATGGTAAACCTCTTCGTTTCCTGCACAGTAGTTGGAAGACATGTTCGAGTAATCTCCTCCGGTTAGTGGTAGCTGCGTTTTTTGCGTACAGCTCAATTCGGGGTAAGATGCAATAGCTGACGCCACGTGGCCGGGCATTTCAATTTCCGGAACAATGGTGATATTCCTTTCGGCGGCATAGTCAATAATTTCTTTGATTTGCTCCTGGGTGTAATAACCACCATAAGTCGGTTCTTCGCCGGGCTTAGCTTGTGGGCGGTCGCTCCACTCCAGGTGATTTTGATCCACGCGCCAGGCACCAACATCAGTTAGCTTGGGGTACTTTTTAATTTCAATGCGCCATCCCTGATCATCAACCAAGTGCCAGTGAAAAGTATTCAATTTGTAAGAAGCCATCAGGTCGATGTATTCTTTCACCACCTCGGGGCCGAAAAAGTGACGGCTAACATCGAGGTGCATACCGCGCCATTGGAAGCGCGGATAGTCGGTAACCGAAAGGCATGGGATTTCGAGTACCGCATTGGTGCGGATAGCGGGCAGCAACTGCAGCAGCGACTGCATTCCGTAGATAATACCAGCTTTATCATTGGCACGCAAGCGAATGTTTTGGGGAGTCACATCCAGCAAATAACCTTCTTTACCGATGGATTCAATCTCCTCCAATTTCAACTCAATCGTTTTGGCTTTTTTAAGCTGGTAAGGCAGATCGTAGGCTGAGATTGTTCTTACGGCTGCGGCAAAAAAATCGGCAGCTTCTTTCAATTCATCTTGTGTGGCATTGAACTGAATAGAGGTATTTTCATCGATGATAAAACTTCCGCTATGCACTTCCAAAGATACGGGCTGCGGAATAATGGATACATTTTGCCGGGCCACTAGCAAAAAGGGGCAAAGCAAAATCAATAAAATCAATAATTGTTTCTTCATGATTGTTCTCTCTCTCTCTTAAATTATGGTGTTTCTATATTCAAACTCAATACCAGCAATCTATGGTGTAGATTCACGTTTTTTTTTTCAGCAGTTGGTTAGTTGAGTTGATAGACTTTCACCCAGTCTACCTGCATTTCCACAGGCAAATCTTCCGGATTGACGGGGCCGGGCCAGCTTCCGCCCAGAGCTTGGTTTAGGATAAGATAGAATTCCTGATCAAACGGCCATTGACTTGATCCGAGCCCTTCCACTTTGGGATAAGTAAACGTCTTTACCCCATTTATCAGGAAGTCCAGCCGATCAGGATACCATTCCAGCCCAAAGATATTAAACTCTCCTTTTTTTAACGAAGCAGTTGCATGATGTTTGGGATTATTTTTTTGTTGTTGAATGTCCACATAATCGGTGTGAATGGTCTGATAAAAGATAGTGTCAAAGTTGAGCTGCTCCATCACATCAATTTCGCCACTTTTAGGCCATCCACCATAAACGCTTTTCTCGGGCATTAGCCAAATAGCCGGCCATGAGCCCTGCCCTTGATCCAACTTGGCACGCACCTCAAGCTTACCGTACTGAAAAGAGAATTTTCCTTTGGTTTGAATGCAGCCGGTTTGGTATTCAACCGTGTCCGCATCATTCTCAGTCCGGATACCTCGCAAATGCAGAACACCATCAATCACTTCGGCATTTTGCGGCTGATCTGTACAATAGCATGCCCAGTTGGGTGACCGGCGTCCGCTAAAACTCCATTTTGTTTCATCCGGAACTCCATCCACCGAAAAGTCATCGCTCCAGATCAATTTCCAATCCTTTGTATCGCTTTGCGAACAAGCAGTAACCAGCAAAGTGACACAAAATAACAACACGATTTTATTCATCTTTTTTTATAGTTGTTTGGTTCTACATGCATCGAGAGGAGTTAGTATTCCCCCACTCCTTCTGCTCTTCTACCATCGTAAAAAGAGGCCACAAAAGCATGATGAATCATTCTTTATGTGGCCTCAATGTTGCACTAAATTATTTTATGTATGGAATTTCCAATTTAGTCAATAGCACCGCTATTTGCTTCCAGTGGCCATCCCGGATTCTGATAAATCACAGAAGTGGTCAGGTCAGACGTATTTTCAGCAGTAATGATAAAGTGCTGAATAGCGATCGGATCCAGGTAGTGTGCTGACGTCCAGCGGTAACCGTCGCGTACCAGGTTGGTATTACTCAGGTTGATGCGGTACGGACGCAAGTACTCACTTTCTGATGAGCTTGAAACGTTTGGCGTTTGATCAGGAGTTCCGGCTTCAATCAAACGTGATTCACCATCCTCATCAACGAACCAGTTTTGCATCGGTCCCCACAGTTTGAAACCTTCCACAATGTATGGATTAGTTTTCAACTGATCCAATGCTCTCCAACGCTTAAGGTCAAAATAACGCATACCTTCAGACATCAACTCACAGCGACGCTCGCGACGAATGTTGTACAAGGTTTTATCGGCCAACAATTGTCCGGCAGAGTAAGCTGCAAAGTCATTCTTCGCTTCTTCGCTCATCACAGTAGCATTTACCGTAACCGTGTAATCAGGATTAACACCTGCACGCTCACGGATGGCACGCCAGTATTGGTCCGCTTTCGCATTAACCGATCCTTCTTTCAGGTAAGATGCTTCGATGTAGTTCAGGTAAGCCTCGGTTGCACGGAATACAATACTTCCGGTTGATCCGTTACTTCCTTCTGTTTGTGCATCAATATAAGACATTCCCTTTTTAAGGGCATAACCCGTAACATAGCGTACTTCATTAATTCCGATAATGTCAGGATAAGCTTCTACGATAGGTGTTCCATCAACATTTGTTTTATCGATTAAACGTAAGTCGCCAGGAGTTTTCAGGAATAATTGCAGACGGTTATCACGGTCAACTTTTACCAGTTGCGTTGAATCATCGCCAGCATATCCAGAAGCGGCATCATAGATTGGCAATCCGTTTGCCATCAGGAAATTATCAACAAAACCTCTTGTATAACCCGTGTTTCCACCGTTTTTATTCAAGTAGTGGTTCACGTTGTGGTTGATTCCTTTGCTTGGATCATAAGCACGCCACAACAACACTTCGCTGTAGCCATTCATATCCACATCGGTATACATTTGGGCATAGGGATTTTGTGAAGAATCGTAACCATCATCTTTGGTATTAGGAACCAACGCCACAGCGTCAGCAACTTCCTCTGCAGCTTCCATCGCCTGAGTCAGGAAATAATCGATTTCAACGTCGATATCGAATCCTGAAACTGTAGCAGGATCACCTGGCCATCCTTGTCCTCCAGGAACCTGAGCAGTCCCTTTATGATACTTTAACCAAGTAGCTTCGTGTAAAGCTACCCGCGACTTGAATAATTTAGCCACGTCTTTCGAAATCCGGTTTTTACCATAAGGAGCACTCTCGCTCAGCAGCATGATGGCTGAATCCAGATCAGAAATGATGAAGTGAGCCACTTCGTTACGTGGACGACGTTCTGAAGCCAGCACCAATTCTTCCATTTGGTCATTCAGTGTTTTCTTCACGATTGGGAAATCACCAAAGGCCTGTACTTTGTTGAAATACTCATAAGCTCTCAAGAAGTACATTTCACCGATGTAATGATCCACATTGGTCGCGTTACCACTGATTTCTCCAGCTTCCCAGCGAGGTAAAACTGTTTCGAAGAAATAGTTGCACTGACGAATGCTACCAAAGTTCCAGGCACCACCTGATTGTGGCACGCGGTATTCGCCCGGAACCCAACGGTTGGAATAACCCGAAGTTACCTGGTTATCGGTGTGGTTGTCGTTAGCAAAGGTTCCAACGCCCCATCCACCGTGAGTTGGGAAATTGTATTGCCCAATCGAATAAGCCGCTAAATCAGCTTCGTTCCACAAGTATTCGTTTGGAGTCACATTTGACAATGGCTCCCGGTCCAGAAATTCATTGCAGGAAGTTAGTGATACTGCAAGTAGTAAAATGACCGAATAAATTGTATATGTTATTTTTCTATTCATTTTTTCAATCCATTAAAAGTTAACACTTAAACCACAAGAGAATACTTTTGACAATGGATAAGTTTTTCCATCGCTCCAGCCACTCAATCCAACTGTTTCCGGATCAAATGTGTCAATCATATTCGTAATTGTTAACAGATTGTCTCCTGAGATATAAAAACGGGCTTTGTTAATTCCTACGCGGCTTGTTAGCACTTTAGGTAGTGTATACCCCACCTGAAGGTTTTTCAAACGCAGGTAAGCGCCACTTTGTAAATAACGAGTTTGTGTTTGTTGGTTTTTACCTGTGCTGAAATAAGGTTTTGGAAAGTATGAATCCAGATTCACATCAGCATGACCGGCTTGTACCATCACCGAGTTTTCATCACGGAAATAGTCCATGTGTGTCGTAAATCCGGCAGATTGCCACATACCACCGCTGGCACCCCAGAAATAAGGTCCGCCTGGCATCCAATCTCTTTTACCAACTCCCTGGAATAAGGCTCTGAAATCAAATCCTTTCCAAGAACCAGTCAGGTCAAGACTGAAGCGGTAACGAGGTGTTGAGTTACCAATTACCGTACGGTCACCAGTATCTCCCAGTAGTCCTGAACCACCATCAATTTTACCGTCGTTGTTCAAATCGGCGTACATAATGTCACCAGCTCCCCATTTGCTTGACAGGCTGCTTTGGCTAACATTTGCTAAGTGCGCATCCATTTCCTCTTGCGTTTTAGCAATTCCGATTGTAGTATATCCCCAAATTTCACCCATTTTTCGACCATTGAACCAAGTATTGGTATTGTTGGTTGGGTTCGGGTAGTTGGTAATTTCCTGCTGGTCATCAGACACAACAGCTCTTACACCGTAGTTAAAGTCACGGATTTTATCTTTCCAGCTCATTTCCAATTCGAAACCATACGATTTCATATCGGCGTTGTTAATCTGAGGAACGCTGGTTCCCAAAATAACAGGAAGTTCAGGAGCCGGTCCAACCATATCAAAAGTTTTCCGGTTGAAGTAGTCAGCGTTTACAAACAAACGGTTGTTAAACATGGACAAGTCCAAACCAACGTTGTAGCTAGTCACACGCTCCCAAGTCAATAACGAACTGATCAAGCCAGGAGCACTTGCAGTATTTGGTCTTTCACCACCCAGTAACCAGCCACCATTGTTGATGCTAACAGGCATTTGCGAGTAGAACGGGTACCAGTTTGAGGTGTTTTGGTTACCCAACTCACCATAAGAACCTCTAACCTTGAATGTTTGGAAAATATGATCCAATCCCCAGAAGTTTTCTTTTGCCATATTCCATCCCAGTGAAACAGAAGGGAAAACGTTCCAGCGCTTGTCATCCAAATAACGTGAAGTACCATCGTAACGGGCATTCACTTCTACCAAGTAACGCTCTTTGTAGTTGTAGTTCAAACGACCAAAGAAACCGGCTGTAGCCCAGTGTTGGTATTGACCTTGCTCAGCTTTACTGTTGTCAGTGGCTGTATTAATCGTTGGCAATGACGGTGAAATCAAACCTGTGCGTGATGCAGCCAGAGTGCGGTATTTCATCAGCTCTGAGTTAAAACCTCCCATCACTTTGAAATAGTGATCCTCGTTGATTCTGAACTCGTAGTCCGAATAAATGTTCGAAGTAAAGAAGTTGTCAGCCCGGTCATATTCATACACAGAGCTGTGACCTGCTGCATTCCAAAGCACAGCAACAGGGTATGGGTTTTCATTTACATCATAGGCATAAGCAGGAAGCACATCCTGGTGGTAAGTGGAATATTTTACGCGGTAGTTACCATCTACATAAATGTTCCAACCTTCCAATGGATTAATTACCAACTGAGCTTGCTGATACACCCAGTCTGAACGATCACTCGTACGTCCACCATCGCGAAGCTGAACAATTTCGCCACTTGAATCCGTATAGTGTCCGTTTGGATCTTTTACGGGTATAGTGGGCCAGCGGCGAGCAATGTTGTGGAAGAACAGGCCTGATTGCTGAGTGGCTCTTTCGTAATCTTCGCGAACCAACTTGGAGTTGTAGTTGAACGATACATGTTTCGACAACTTGGCGTTAATTTTTGCCGTAATGGTATAGCGGCTAAACTGGTCATTAGAGTGACGCGCTAAACCTTCCTGATCGAGGAAGTTACCTGACACATAGTAACGAACATCTTCATTTCCTCCATTGATGCTGATCGCATGATCCTGCGCAAAAGCTGCACTACGGTAATGTTCTTTAAACCAGTCAGTGTTAGCATTTGAACCAGTATAAAATTGCCAGCGGTCACCATTATTATTAGGCACAGTACCGTAATCAATTTCTCCAGCCTGGTATTGTAAAATACGCTCAATCACTTCGTCCGAGAATTTAGCTCCTTGACCATCATTGGCAGCAGCTTCGTTCCAGTACAAAGCAAAAGTGTACGAATCCAACATTTCAGGCAATCCCAGAGGAGCCGTCAAACGGAAGTTGTTGTTGTAGTTAATGGTTGTTTTTCCTTCTTTCCCAGTT
The DNA here is from genome assembly GCF_947495665.1 of uncultured Sunxiuqinia sp. GTDB lineage: Bacteria > Bacteroidota > Bacteroidia > Bacteroidales > Prolixibacteraceae > Sunxiuqinia > Sunxiuqinia rutila. The sequence goes on along the minus strand of NZ_CANLZV010000001.1, from coordinate 404,534 downwards.
TTTGTTGTAATAAGGATAACACCAAATGCAGCACGCGATCCATAGATGGAAGCGGCAGCAGCATCTTTCAATACCGAAATATTTTCGATATCCTGAGGGTTAATGGCATTCATGTCTCCTTCCATACCATCAATCAATACCAATGGAGAAGCGTTAGAGCCCGAACCGATGGTTCCGGCACCACGAATGTTAAAACTTAAACCTTGGTTCAACTCCCCCCCCCAATCCGGAAGTTTGAAAGTTTAAGCCGGGAATAATTCCCTGAAGTGCCTGCCCTACGTTTTGCACCGGACGAGATTCCAGAACTTCTGAAGTCACATTCGATACAGAACCTGTCAGGTTTACTTTTTTCTGTGAACCATAACCAATGGCCACAACTTCTTCGATACCGATTGTTTCTTCTTCCAATACAACATCAAAGCTGGACTGATTACCCACAACGACTTCCTGGCTTCGCATCCCAACAAACGAGTAAACCAAGGTAGCGCCCGGAGCAACATTTTTCAAGGTGTATTTTCCATCAAAGTCAGTAATCGTTCCATCCGAAGTTCCTTTCACCATTACAGTTACCCCAGGAAGAGGCTCGCCACCCTGGTCTGAAACGGTTCCGGCAATGGTACGCTCCTGTTGTGCAGTCTGGCTTTTAACAGAAAGCACAATCTGACGATCAATAACTTGATAGCCCACATTGCTGTTTTCAAACATTAACTCCAGCACTTTGTCGATCGATGCATTTTTGATTTGCATGTTGGTTTTACGTTCAACATCAACAATACCTCTATTGTAGAGAAAAACGTATTCACTTTGTTGTTCAATTTCGTACAAAGCATCTTCAATCGACCTGTTTTTCACATCAAGAGTCAATTGAGTTTGCTGGGAGTACCCTGAAAGCGCATAGGATTGCATCAGGCAGAACAACATTAAAAAAGTTGTTAATTTCATAATTCGCAATACTTTCTTCAGACCTACCCTATCGGGTAAGCCATAACAATCAATTTTTTTCATAATTTTGTAGTGATTAATTCTTACAATTAATTGAATTATAGATTGGGATGCGGATAATGTTGGGGCATTATCTGCATTTCTTTTTTATTCCATAAGCAAACTTAATTTTCGTTTTTTATTTAATTCGCACCTTTCCTTTCACATACGCTCCGTCTTTATTCAAATACCCTTTGGTGTAATCAAATTGAATGGGTGCCGACAGTTCCAGAAGTTGAAAGATTTGTTCTAAACTTTCATTTTGAAAAGTGGCATTATAAGGATAGCTGCCCAATTGGGGATTGGATAGCTCAAATTCAACATTGTACTGACGTTGTAAAACCCGAAGAATAGAATTTAAAGAGGCATCCCTGAAGATGAACTTACCCTCACGCCAGCAGAGAAAGTGCTCCAGATTCTTTCGTTCTACATGAATGGTTTCGCTTGACTTGTCGAAAAAAGAAACCTCGCCGGGCTCCAAAAACAATTCGCCACCACTTTTAGCCAGAGAAACACTGCCTTCTACCAAGGCGACTGTTACCACTTCTTCTTCTTCGTAGGCATTTACGTTAAATTCTGTACCGTACACTTTGATGGTTGGCCCAAAGTTTTCTACATTAAAAGGAGTTTCATCTTTGCTAACCTCAAAAAAAGCTTCTCCTTCCAGGTGGACAGTCCTCCCGTTATTGGCAAAAATTGGAGGATAAGTCAGTTGCGAACCGGCATTTAACCACACTTTTGAGCCGTCAGGCAAATCAACAATTGTGCGGGTACCAATGGGAGCCACCACAGAAATCTCCTCATCCATTCTATTTTCAACCAAGCTGGAATACGTTGTTTCCAGTTGCTTTTTATCCAGCAATGTCCAGGTTGTAAAAAGTAACAAGGGAATAAACAATACGGCCGCAACACGCGTCAAGCGACGCATCCACACAACCGTTCCTAAAGTATTTCTTTGTTTTTTGGAACGATCAAAAGCTTTCTGTTTCAGATAATCGACTTCCAAATCACTAATGGCAGGAGTAGCAAAGGAAAACATACGAACGGCCTTACAGGCTTCATCAAATTCCCGGGTTTTATCGGAATGGTTCTTTTTCCATTCCTCCCATTTCTGAGAATCTGCGACCTGTTCACCTTTTGCCCATCGTATAAACTGTGTGTCGGCAACCAGGCTTTCGAATGTATTTTCACTAAACTGTCTCATTGTGTGCCTTTGCCTATAAAGAGTCGAAACCTGGATTTTATACTCACTAATTTTAAGAAAACTTTATCTTTTCTTTAAAAAAAGCAAACAACACCAGACCAACATCCTGTTTATCAACAGAATCACCAACATTCATTTCTTCTCTTAATTTTTCAAGAGCCCGAAATAATAAGTTGCGGACGGACTGCACATTCAAATCCATAACCTGTGCAATTTCCTTAAATTCCATTTCGTGCTTGAATCTTAATACGATTACCTCTCGCTGCCTGGAAGTTAAATGACGGAGTCCGGCAACCAGCTTATTTCTGGTTTCCAACTCGGTTTCGCTTCCAATAATAAAATCTTCGCTTGAAAAGGTAAAATATTGAGAGGAGGCTTCGTCTAAATCTGTCTGAGTACGAATTTTAGAAGCCCGTCGAAGTAGCTCTCGCCGCAGAGAGACCATTAAATAGGCATTGATATTGGCTATTTCCTTGACTTTTTCTTTACGCGACCAAAGATCAGTAAATAAGTCCTGAATGGTGTCTTTCACCAATTCAGCCACCGGAACCAGCTTCAAACCGTAAAAATACAATTCCCGAAACCGTTCCTGAAACAATTCACCAAGGGCATCATTGTCCCCTTGCTGAAATTTATTCCACAATGAATTATCCCAATTCTTATTTTGCGTAGTCATCCCTTAAGCAGTTCGCAGGCAAATATATAAAAATTAGGTCATACATAAGCCAAGAAATCCGGTTTGGCTCTCAACAGATGAAAACCAAACCGGATCAAATAATTATTCTAAATAAGAAACGCTGTTAACCGCTATTTTTTATTGGCAAGCGATTTACTCATTTCCAGGTATTTTTCAGTGGAACCATTTTTAACAGGCACCAGGAAGAAACTATACCGGTGAACTTGCTGTCCACTCATCATGTATTCTTTCTGTGGACGGGCTCCCCAGCTGTTATCACCAGCTACGCCACGTTGTCCCAGATCAATGTTCAACTGCACCAAATCACGCTCTTTAATGTCGTTGATGTGCTTGCTTCCATTCACTTCCGGAATACCATCGATGCGGAAAGCAGGCTCTACCTCGCTGTTTCCTTCGTAGTCAATACCTTCTGTAGTATCAAAGTCTTCATTCAGCATGTGCAATGCGCTCATACCCAAGCCAGCCTTCGGAGTATTGGCCACAACCAACAAACCATTGCCTGCTTTATCCTGAAGCGCGAACCAGTTCACATCCGTACGGTAGCCATTTTCCTGCGGACGCACATAAGGCACATACATTTCGCTTACGTTGGTTTGGTACAAGTCAACAAAAGTAGACGCTTTGCGGTCAACATAGTTCTCCCAAGGACCACGACCAAAATAAGTCAACTGCTCATAATTAGCGGGCAACTGCATACGCATACCCACACGTGGGATATCTGCACGATAGTCTGTTTCAGCCAAGGTGTTTGACACTTTGACCACACCAGTTCCTGCAATTTCATACACACTTACAAAAGTGGTGTTCACTCCTGGCAGTTGGTAAGTTACTTCCAGTTTTACGCGGTTATCAGCCAGCTTTTCAGTTTTCATAGCCGTAACTTCAGAAAACAAAGAGGCTTTTTTCCACTCACCATTGTTAAACTGCATGCGGTTTCCAAAGTCGTTATCGGTAGGTGCACGCCAGAAGTTTGGCTTTGGTCCTTTTCCATCTTTCAGCAATTCCTTGCCTTTGTATTCAAACGAAACAGGACGTCCTTCTTCCTGACTGAAAACAAATTTAAAGTTGGCATTTGACACCGTCACTTGCTTGGCATCTTCCTGAACAGTCAAGTCAGCACCATCGGCAACAGCCACCGGCTCTGTTTTAGAAAATTTAGCCAATTCGATTTGCTCATGAGCCACTTCAAATCCGGCGGGAAGTAATCCCCAGGCCTCTTTCAAGGTAGCAGAAAGATGCACAAAGTAGCGTGTATTGCTTTTCGGCTCAACACCATCCAACGACACCCGAATCATCTGCCCGGTATGTGTTTCCACATCAAGATCGTTAAAGTTAAGCGTCTTTAACACATTACCGTCAGCTTTCACCTGAGCTGTAAAGTTAAAGACATTTAAATTAGTGAAATCATACAGGTTCTCAATAAACACACGCAACTCATTGTGACGATTAAGTCCCGCATTTTTGAAATTGATAAATTCGTGCGCTTTCTTCACTTCAAACAAGCCCGGCTGAGGTGAGCGGTCCGGGAATACAATTCCGTTGTTCAGGAAAGTATTGTCGGTAGGCATGTCCTTACCGTAGTCACCACCGTAGGCATAAAAACGCTCTCCTTTTTCATTGGTTCTCCAGATCGATTGATCAACCCAATCCCAGATAAAACCACCTTGCAGGTTATCGTACAATTCAATAATATCCCAATAATCCTGGAAGTTACCCGTACTGTTACCCATTGCGTGCGCGTATTCACTCGGAATAAACGGACGGTTGGTTTTGTGCTTTCCGACGTACTCGAAGAAACCAGGCGATGGATACTGTGGCACCACAATGTCGGTGTTCCATTCCATATCCAAAATATTGCCGTCGTAATCTTTATACGAACGCTCGTACTGCACCGGACGTTTTTGCGAATCGGCGGCTTTCATGGCTTTGTAACCTGCATAAAAGTTGATTCCATTTCCTGCCTCATTACCCATACTCCAGATAATAACCGAAGGATGATTTTTATCGCGTTCAACCAGGCGGACCATGCGGTCGACATGCTGGTTTTCCCAAATTTCTTTTTTAGCCAGCGAATGATCGCCGTAATACATTCCATGCGACTCGATATTGGCTTCGTCAACCACGTAAATTCCGTGCTCATCGCACAGCTCGTAAAAACGGGCTCCGCGTGGATAGTGACTCAAGCGCACAGCATTGATGTTATTTTCTTTCCAAAGGCGGATGTCAGTCATGATCATCTCTTCACTCATCACATGACCTGTTTCCGGATCAGTTTCCTGGGCATTCACTCCTTTCAGGGTAATGCGCTGTCCGTTAACCAGCAACAATCCTTGCTTGATTTCAACCGTACGGAAACCAACTTTAATTGCAGTAGCCTCCAGTGTTTTTCCTTTTTTATCCTGAACTTCCAGCAATAAGGTATACAAATTAGGATGTTCATCGCTCCATGGCTTCACATTTTCAACAGTAGCAGCCATCGCTTCCGTCAGCTCGGCACTTGCGCCAACTTCCAGTTTTTTAGATTCGCTGGTTACCAATTGCCCTTGATCATCCAGCAACTGATATGCCAGTTTGAATTTTTGAGCTTTCGGCTGATGGTTTTTCAATTCAACGGTTAGTTCCAGCTCTCCGTTTTGGTAAGCAGCGTCCAATGTGGCTGCGGCCTCAAAGTCACGAATACGTAGTTTTGGCTGAGTATACAAATACACACTTCGCTCAATCCCACTGATACGCCAGAAATCCTGGCACTCCAAGTAGGAACCATCGGTCCATCGGAAAATTTGCAGTGCAATCGTGTTTTCGCCTTTCTGAACATGCGGTGTAATATTGAATTCGGCAGGCAACTTACTTCCTTGCGAGTAGCCCACATATTTTCCATTAATCCACACAAAACCACCTGACTTCATGGCACCAATGTGCAGAAAAATTTCCTTGCCATCCCAATCATCAGCTACGACAAAACTGCGGCGGTAAGATCCCACCGGGTTGTAGGTATGAGGCACCTTACCCGGATACTTCGGATAAATGCCATCCAGTTCCATATCATCGGCAACCGGAGCTTTGTGATCAGCAAATTCGTATTGATGGTTCACATAAATTGGAACCCCGTAACCTTCCACTTCCCAGTTTGAAGGTACTTTAATATTATCCCAGTCATCCACATTTTCCTGAGGATCCATAAAGGTCACCGGACGATCCTGAGGATTGCGAACCCATTTAAACTTCCAGATACCATCCAGGTATTGGCGGGTATTCACCTCGGTGGCCTTTTGAGTTAAGGCTTCTTCAACCGTAGGCACCGAAACAAAAGAGGCATGGGCCGGCTCTTTGTTTTCCTGAATCACTTCAATGTTTTCCACATAATTCCAGACATTAAGTCCAGAATCTGCTGCTTGTCCCCGGGCCGTCCATCCGGACAGGGCAAAAGCTGTGAGTAGTAGCAAAGATTTTCTCATGAATTTAGAACTTTTCTTTTTGAGTAATTTTATAGTACTAGCAGTAAAAAAAAACTGCCTTCAAAAATAACACACAAATCTTGTGTTTTACTCTGAAGGCAGTTATATTTTGTTAATAGCTAAAATTATCCAATTTCAGCTGAGAGAACTTCTCATCACCAACTTTCTTATAGTCAACAATAAAGTGATTCCATGATTGAGGGAATCCACCGATATTATTATTCAAATAAATAATTTGAACCGGATGTTTTCCTTTTGCCAACGCAATTTGCGCATTGCTACGCGAAAAGCGTTTCACTTCGCCATCGTTGTTTACCAAAAGTTTGTCTCCAATAAAGAACTGGTCAAAATTTGTTTGGAATTCGTAAATACCATCTTCCGGAACTTCAATATACCCCTGAAGCTTTGCTCCTGTTGGTTTTTTGTAGTTGTTGATCGTCGGCAAAGTCTTTGCATTAACATCAATCGACTTCCAGCTTTTTGCTGATTCCAGGTCTTTCACTTCAATGAAGATTCCTTCAGCATATTGTACGGTCAATCCTGTCTTGCTTGTTTCTACAGAAACGGCTGGCAACAGGTCTTGTTTTTCAACCGTAATGGTCCGCACCTTACTCATGGTACCGCTATTGAGTACCGAACGAATTTTCACAGTTGCGTTCTCGGTAAAGGTCAACGGTGATTCATAAACTGCAGCATTTTGATCAGGCTCGCTTCCATCCAATGTGTATACCATTTTGATCGGGCGAGTCGTTGTAAACTCAAGCGAAGCTGTATCGGTAAAAGCAACATGGTTAACTGGTCCTTCGGGCAGAGGAATATGGTAATTGATGTTGTGCAGATCAAGTCTTACAAACTGAGGATCCATGCGTTTAACGAAATCCGCGTAATCCTTATTTTCCTTTTGTGTCCAGCCCACTTCTGCCAAGGCAATAATACGAGGATAGATACGGTACTCAAACAGTTCCGGAGTGTACATATACTCTGACCACACATTTCCTTGTGTTCCCAAAACATGTTTTGCTTTCTCACCTTTCAACTCGGCAGGCACCGGATCGTAGCTATACGATTCTTCCATGGTTGTGTAACCACCAATAGCAACCGGCTCCACTTTACTGTCTCCCTGGTAGTGATCCAGGTAAACCCAGTTTCCAGGAGTCATCACCACATCGTGTCCCTGGTTAGCCGCTTCAATACCTCCGGCTTCACCTCTCCACGACATTACTGTTGCTGAAGGAGCCAATCCACCTTCCAGGATTTCATCCCATCCGATCATTTTCCGGTCGTGGGCCAACAATACTTTTTCAATACGTTGCACAAAATAACTTTGCAGTTCGTGCTCGTCTTTCAGACCCTCTTTGCGGATACGACGTTGACAATCGGGGCAAACTTCCCAACGATCTTTCGGCGACTCATCACCTCCAATGTGAAAGTACTCGTAAGGGAACAATGGCACCACTTCGTCAATGATGTCTTCCAAAAAGTGGAAGGTTTCCTCTTTACCCGCACAATATACATCGGGTTCAACACCCCATACCGTACGAACCTCAAATGGTCCACCTGTACATGAAAGTTCAGGATATCCAACCAAAGCAGCCAGTGAGTGTCCCGGCAATTCAATTTCAGGAACCACATTGATGAAACGCTCAGCAGCATAAGCCACCACTTCTTTAATTTCTTCCTGTGTGTAGTAACCGCCATAAACGCTTCCGTCACCTTCAGTACGTTTAGACCCCAGCTCTGTCAGCTTTGGGTACTTTTTAATTTCAATCCGCCAGCCTTGGTCTTCTGTCAGGTGCCAGTGAAACGTGTTCATTTTAAACAAGGCCATCACGTCCAATTGCTTCTTGATGAAATCAACCGAAACAAAGTGACGACAAACGTCCAGGTGCATTCCGCGCCACACAAAGCGAGGTGCATCGTCAATCTCTACACAAGGCATGGTCCAGCTAACGTCAGCCACCGCCTGCGTGCTTTCAATCTCAGCCGGCAACAACTGCAACATACTCATCAAACCATAGAAAGCTCCACGCTCTGATGCTGCCTTGATCGTAGCTCCCACAGCAGTTACGCTCAACTGGTAAGACTCGTCGCTTGAACCAGCCTCTCCCGTCAATTCAACATGAATAAAGTTTTTAGCCGGCAACTCGTTCACAACGGCCAACTCAAAACCAGCCGCCTGCTTAAATCGTTGGTTGATCAGGCCAGCAGCCGATTGCAGCTTATCATTGTCAGGCACAACAAAGGCCGTTTTAGCATTAACCGTAAAACTCCCCTCTCCTTTTACCAAGCCATTGGGCTGTGGCACTAACGCTATTTCCCGCTCTTTACCAGCCTGATTGGTACAGGCGCTAAAAAACGCAGTGATTAATGTACAAAAAATGAATGTTCGAAAAATTCTCATTTTAGTATGATTTAATTGATAATTGATCTCCATAAACAATGGTAACGTGCACAAATATATTAAAAGATGTGTGCACGTACACACATTTATGGCAAAAAACTTTTCCCATCAAAAAATAGATGCTATTTTAGCCCGAAAATTAGACATCTCTGTCAATCCAAAAAACATCTACAAAATAAATAATCAAATGAGTACGAAAGACTTACCTACAACCACAGAAAAAGTTCCTCTGCGGATTTTCAATGACAAAGAAGAAGGTTCTGCATTTATTGCACGAGAAATTGCCAACGTAATTAAAGCCAAAGATGAACTTGGAGAACCAACCGTTCTGGGTTTAGCAACCGGAAGCAGTCCGCTGCGTATTTACCGCGAATTGATTCGTCTTCACCAGGAAGAAGGATTGAGTTTCAGCAATGTTATCACATTCAACCTGGATGAGTACTACCAGCTGGAACCAGACAATAAAGAGAGCTATCACTACTTCATGTACGAAAACTTTTTCAATCATATTGACATCAAACCCGAAAACGTACACATTCCCAATGGTATGTTAGCCCCTTCTGAAATTGATGATTTTTGCGCTGAATACGATCGCAAAATTGCGGAATTGGGTAACCTTGATGTCCAGTTGTTAGGTATAGGACGCACCGGACACATCGGATTTAACGAGCCCGGATCAACAGACACAACCGGTACACGCTTGGTGAAGTTGCACAAAGTAACCATTGAAGATGCTGCTGAAGCTTTCGGTGGTGAAGAGCACGTGCCTCTTCGTGCCATCAGCATGGGAATCCGTCCGATTCTGAATGCGAAGAAAATTTTCATGGCCGCTTGGGGCGAAGGCAAAGCCGACATCCTGGCCAAAGCCATCGAAGGACCTGTTACTCCTGAAGTGCCCGCTTCCTTCCTGCAAAAGCACGCCAATACACTTTGTATTGCCGACCAGCCTGCAGCTTCCGGATTGAGCAAATTCCGTACGCCTTGGTTAACTGGTTTCTGCACCTGGGACAGCCACCTAAAGAAAAAAGCCGTCGTTTGGTTGTCACAACAAACCGACAAGCCCATTCTTAAATTAACTGACAACGACTACAAACAATGGGGATTAGCTGAGTTGTTAAAAACAGCCGGCTCTGCTTACGCTGTAAACCTTGAAATCCACAACCAACTGCAACAAACCATTACCGGATGGCCAGGTGGTAAACCCGACACCGATGACACGAACCGTCCGGAGCGTTCGAACCCGTTCCCTAAAAAATCAATTGTTTTCAGCCCGCACCCGGATGATGATGTAATCTCAATGGGAGGAACTTTGCTTCGCTTGGTTGAACAAGGACATGACGTACATGTGGCTTATCAGACTTCAGGAAACATTGCTGTTTTCAACGATGATGCACACCGCTTCGCTGATTTCGCCTTAGGTTTTGCCAAAAAATTCAATGTTGCTGAAGATCAGATTGCAGCCGTGCACAAACAACTGCTGGATGCCATTTACGATCCAAACCAAGATCCGAACAACAATCCGGACGTACTGAAAATCAAAGGCCTGATCAGACAAGGAGAAGCCACATCAGCATGTCGTTTCTGCGGTGTAAAAGCCGAAAATGCGCACTTCCTGGAATTGCCATTCTACGAAACAGGTAGCGTTACCAAAAACGACTTGTCGGAAGCCGACGTTGACATTATTGTTGAACTGTTGGAAAAAGTAAAACCCGAGCAAATTTTTGCAGCAGGCGACCTACACGATCCACACGGAACACACGCTGTATGTCTGAACGCTATTTTCAGAGCCATTGATCGCTTAAAAGACCAGCCATGGATGCAGAACTGCTATGTTTGGTTATACCGCGGGGCTTGGCACGAGTGGGCAATTGAAGACATCGAAATGGCCATTCCAATCAGCCCCGAAGAGTTGATGAAAAAACGGAAAGCCATCTTCAAACACCAGTCTCAAAAAGACTCTCCGGTATTCCCTGGAAAAGACAAACGCGAATTCTGGCAACGTGCCGAAGACCGAAACAGAGGTACTGCTAAAATATACGATAAACTTGGACTAACGGAATACGAAGCCATCGAGGCTTTCAAACGTTATAAATTCTAAACAAATCATCTTATGACTGAAAATGAAATCAAAAAAATTGCAGAGCAATTTGCAATTGAAGGAACCGTAGGCGAGTTGAAAGCCTATGGTTCAGGTCACATTCATGAGACGTACCGGCTAAAAAATGCCGATGCGCAAAAACCTGACTACATCCTTCAGAAAATCAACAACAGCATCTTTACCAATGTAGAGGAGTTGATGAACAACATCCAAACGGTGATCAATCACCTGCAGGAACAAAAGCAAAACGACACGACCGGATCGGTTAAAGGTGAAGTTTTACAACTGGTTCCGGCCTTGGATGGAAAAGCATACTATCAGCACACCGATGGCAGCTTCTGGCGTGTGTACGTATTCCTGGAAGGCACCCGCAGCTACGACCTGATTGAAAACGACAAGCAGGCCCGCGAAGGTGGTAAAGGCTATGGCCGTTTCATCTCGGCGCTGGCTGACCTTGATCCAAACAAGATTTTTGAAGTGTTGCCTGATTTCCACAACATGCAGCACCGCTTAAACCAACTGGATACAGCGATTACCAAAGACCCGGTAGACCGGTTAAAAACAGTAGCCGAAGAGGTGAACTTCGTGAAAGAAAGAGCCGAGCGCATGACTACCATCAAACGAATGGGCGATGCTGGTGAACTGCCTTTGCGCATTACGCACAACGATACTAAATTCAACAATGTTTTGTTGAATGAAAACGATGAAGCGCATTGCGTAATTGACCTGGACACCATCATGCCGGGCTACATTGCCTATGACTTTGGCGATGCCGTTCGCACAACCATCAACACTGCTGATGAAGATGAAAAAGACCTGGAAAAAATCCAGCTTAACATGAATGTCTTCAAGGCTTTTTCTGAAGGTTTTATCGGAGAAACAGGTGCAACATTGACTGACAATGAAGTAAAATCACTTTCAGAAGGTTGTTTGATGCTGCCTTTCATTATGGGTGTGCGCTTCCTGACCGACTACATTGACGGCGATAACTACTACCGCATTCATTCTCCACACCACAACCTGCAACGGGCGCGTGCTCAGTTTCAGCTTGTGCGGAAACTGGAGGAGAACTTTGAGGAAATCAAAAATATCATTGAGCAAACAAGCGCAAAAGCTAAAAGCAAATGACATTAGAAATTCCCAAACTCAGTAGGCCTGTCAATTCATTGGCCGACTTAAATGCCGCCTTTGACGGGCTGAACGAAAATGCCCTGGCTTGTTTCCCCTGGGAGACACCAGCCAACAAACCGGCAGTTAACTTTAAAGTTGCTCACAACAATGAGTCAATTTTTCTGAGCTACCGGGTACAGGAAGACGAAGTGCTGGCTCGTTTCAGCAAACACAACAGTCCGGTTTATACCGACAGCTGTGTTGAGTTTTTCGTGTCGTTTGAAGGCGACAAGAATTACTACAACTTCGAGTTTAACAGCCTGGGTACCTGCCTGGCCGCTTACGGACCAGATCGCCACCAACGGCAATCCATTGCTCCGGAAACACTGGGGCTGATCCAGACTCAAACGAGCCTGAACAGGGTGCAAGGTCAGTCACATCGTTTCGACTGGCAGTTGGTTATTCAACTTCCCATTTCCGTTTTGACAAACTCTAAAATCAGCAGCTTGTCCGGACTGAAAGCACGGGCCAACTTTTACAAATGTGGCGATGATCTTACAACACCTCATTACATCAGTTGGAACAATATTGGAACCAGCAATCCTGATTTTCATCAACCTCCATACTTTGGAGAAATTGAATTCCTATAAGCCGGCACAAGTCGGTGACCAAGATAAAAGAGGATCGAAGGATTCCTCTTTTATCTTGCTTTTAAAATCAGGCCTTGAGAAGAACAACCGTTCTGCCAGTGCCTAAGCCCTGTCCAACACCAAGGTGTTTTCGCAAAGTAAAGTGGACAGCAACATCCCCCGAGACGGGCAAGCCTACAGCCTGTTCTCAATAAGCTAATTAAAAAAATTTTATCAGTATCTTTGCGCCCGAGGCGTTGATTTGGAAGTTATGGAGAATAAAGAACCCACAAAAAATGTAGTTAGAATAAAAGACATTGCCGAGCTGGCCAATGTTTCCACAGGAACTGTTGACCGCGTGCTCCACAATCGCGGCCGGGTTTCTGAAGAGGTGAAGCAGCGCGTACTGTCTATTGCCCGGGAACTCAACTACGAGCCCAATATGCTGGCCCGCGCCTTGGTTTCCAAACGCGAATTCCGGATTGCAGCCTTAATTCCGGATGCGTCGCTGGATGACTACTGGGCAGAACCAGCCAAGGGAATTCGCAAAGCAGAGGCGGAATTGCGTCAATACGGGCTGGTGGTTTACTACCATATATTCAACCAGTTTGATGTCAACTCGTTTAAAGAGGAAGCCGAAAAACTCTCCGGACTGAATTACGATGGTATCCTGCTGGCACCTGTTTTTTACCGCGAATCACTTACATTTTTAAATCGCTGGAAAAGAGACCAAATCCCCTTCAACCTGTTCAATACGCACATTCCGGATTACGAACCGCTGTCGTACATTGGTCAGGATTCTTACCAGAGCGGCGTAGTGGCTGCCAAATTGCTTCACTATGGCTACCTGTCAAGCGAGCCAATTAGCTTCATCATTGCGCACATTGACGAAGATGTGGCCAACTCCTCGCACCTGATCAAAAAAGAACAGGGTTTCATGGATTATTTTGATACTGCCGATACCCCATTTGTTAAAGTCGTTCGCACGGAGCTGCACAAAAGCTCGGATCAGCGTATTTTTGCCCAACAGCTGGATGAACTGCTGGCTAAAAACCCCGATGCACGCGGAATTTTTGTAAGTACTTCGCGCGCCTATGCCGTGGCCGACTACCTGGAAAATAACCCGCAACACAAGCTTCGACTGATTGGTTATGATTTGCTGGATAAAAACCTAACGCACCTCAACAAGGGAACCATCAACTTCCTGATCAATCAAAATCCGAAAGGCCAAGGCTACTATGGCATTCAGCTGCTCATCGAGCATCTTGTTTTCAAGAAAAAGATCAATCCGATCAAATACCTGCCGCTGGACATCATTACCAAAGAAAACCTGCATTATTATATTGAGTCGGAAATCTGATTTCCGACTATTTTTTACCCTTTTCCCACCACTTTGGTCTAAACTTCTATCGGCAGATACTCAATCTGCCACAACTGAAAATTCGGTAAGCCATTAAAAAATTGAGTTCCATCCGGCCTGGCCTTCCATCACGAATTTCTCAAGTACACCTCCCTTCTGTCAGTGAAAAGCGGCAAAGCACTTGCTAATTCCCGCATTTATCCTATTTTGTCCAACCAAAACAGCATTTTCGTGTTTAAAAATCAAACACTTCATTTCCTATAATTTATGAGTCTAACCATTGAAAACATTTTACTTGTTGGTTCACTACTGCTATTTATTAGTATCCTTATTGGTAAAACCTCGCACCGCTTTGGAATTCCGACCTTGGTTTTATTCCTTTTTGTGGGAATGCTTGCCGGATCCGAAGGCATTGGCCGCATTCATTTCGACAATCCGCAGCTCGCGCAGTTTATAGGAGTAGTTTCCCTCAACTTCATTTTGTTTTCCGGTGGACTCGACACCAACTGGCGGTCGATTAAACCTGTGCTTTGGCAAGGAATATCGCTCTCAACCCTGGGCGTTTTGCTTACGGCAGTTAGCCTGGGCCTTTTTGTGTGGTGGCTCACGGATTTCAGCCTTTACGAAGGCTTGCTATTGGGCGCCATTGTTTCATCAACCGATGCGGCGGCTGTGTTTTCCATTTTGAGGGCCAAAAACATTGGCCTTAAAAGCCAGCTAAAACCCACTCTTGAGCTGGAGAGCGGAAGTAACGACCCGATGGCTTATGTGCTAACCATTGCTTTTTTAAGTCTGGTCGTTACCCCCGAACAAAGCCTTTTATCCATCATCCCGCTGTTTCTGCAGCAAATGCTGCTTGGCGCACTGGCCGGCCTGCTGTTTGGCAAGCTCACCAAATACATCGTCAACAAAATTCAGCTGACTTACGAAGGCCTCTACCCGGTTCTGGTCATTGCCCTGATGTTTATCACCTTCTCGGCCACCGATTTTATTGGCGGAAACGGGTTCCTTGCCATCTATATTTGTGCCGTGTTTCTGGCCAACCAGGACTTTATTCACAAAGCAACCATTGTTAAAATGTTCGACAGCTTGGCCTGGCTCATGCAAATCGTGTTGTTCCTCACGCTGGGCTTGCTTGTTTTTCCGTCGCACATTTTGCCCGTCATTGGAATCGGACTGCTCATCTCGCTTTTCTTAATCTTTATCGCCCGACCTTTAAGCGTGATGGTAGCCCTCACACCTTTCAAAATGAAAATGAAGCAGCGCCTGTACATTTCGTGGGTTGGGCTGCGAGGCGCTGTCCCCATCGTGTTTGCCACCTACCCGCTGCTGGCAGGCATTGAAAAGGCCAATATGATTTTCAACATTGTGTTCTTTATTTCACTCACCTCGGTGCTGGTGCAAGGTACCACACTAAATACCATTGCCCGCTGGCTGCGCGTATCGGCTCCTGAGCTGGCCATTCCACAAATGGCCCAGGAAACTTTCCTTTCTGAAGAGATCAAAAAGGTACGCACCGAAATTATTATTCCCGAAGACGGCTCAGTTGCTGGAGAAAAAATTGTTGATCTGCACTTTCCCCGCACTGCACTGATCGCCATGATTAACCGCGGAAAGGAATACCTCACGCCTAACGGATCAACCATTATTGAGTCCGGAGACCGGCTGGTTGTACTGGCCGACGACCGCGAATCGATGAACCTGGTTTATGAGTGTTTAAAAGTAGCCCCCACTCCAAAAGCCATTTAGATTATTAGTTGGACACAGGCCCTTTTTACTGGCCCTGTCACTTTTCGATGGCTCCCTGTTAAGAATCTAGCGTCCCAGTTGCTTTTTTGTGGCCCCTGTAAGCTTTTAAGGCGCCCAGTAACGGAATATTAACTCCCAGCATGGTCTTACAGGCTTCCTGTTGAACAGGAAGTTAAAATTCTTTAACTGGAAGGCCTCAGGGGTAACAGGACGAGTTGCAAGCATACAGGACGACTGCCAATCGCGCAGGATGGATGAAAAAGTAGCAGGAAGCATTGGAAAAAGAAAAAAATCAACCAAAATTCAGCCGATATGTTTATTTTCGAGAGAATTTTGACTGAAATTATGAGTGATTATCAAAAAGTGATCGAAAAACTGATTGAATTCAGGGATGAACGAAACTGGCAACAGTTTCACGATTCAAAGAATTTAGCTTTGGCCCTATCCATTGAAGCTGCAGAGTTGAATGAATTATTTCTGTGGAAGAAAGAGCATGAGCTCACCGATGTAAACCAGGAAAAGCTGAAGGAAGAGCTTGCCGATGTTTTGGCTTATGCCTTTTTATTAGCCGAAAAACATGAGCTGGATGTCTTTGAAATCGTATTAGACAAAATCCGGAAAAATGCAGCCAAATACCCGGTAGAAAAAGCCCGGGGAACTTCCAAGAAATACACCGAGCTGTAGGCGATCCGCGATTCCCAACGTGGCAGAGCACATCCAACAAGGGCAAGGAAAAATCAACACAAAATCGTTCAGCCCCCCCATGCTGCAAAGTAGAACGCAAAGAAAAACGGTCGAAAACAGATGTGTCATTTGTTTTCGACCGTTTTTCAGTTCATCACCATCCATTTTTCGCTCAGTCGCGGGCGTAGGTGTACCAATAAAGGGTTCCGACGAAAAAGGCTCCCCCAACAATATTCCCTAAGGTTGCAGGAATCAGGTTTTCAACCACAAAAGCCGTCCAGCTGATGTCGGCACCTTCAAAAATGGCCAGCGGAATAAAAAACATGTTGGCAATGGAGTGCTCAAACCCCATAGTTACAAAAGCCATCACCGGCCACCAAATCCCCAGAATCTTTCCGGAAGTGTGCTGAGCCGACATGCCCATCCACAAGGACAAACACACCAGCCAGTTGGCGCCAATACCTTTCAGAAAGGTTTTGTAAAAAGGGTTACCCGTCTTTCCCATAGCAATGTTTTGCACGGCCTCGCTCCAAGGAGCAGCACTCACTAAATCGGTCAAGTGAACCAGAAAGTAAGCAACAAACAGCGATCCGATCAGGTTGCCCAGATAAACCAAAGCCCAATTGCGCAAAGGAGCCGTCCATTGTTGTTTTTTACTGAGCACATTGGGCATAAAGTAAGCATTGTTACCGGTAAACAGTTCGGCGCCGGCCATAACCACCATCATCAGCCCAACGGGGAAAGCTGCCCCCATCAGAAATTTGGAAATTCCCGGGTTTTCGGCAGCCAATCCGGGCACACCGCCGCCAATCAGAATAGCCAGCAGCCCGCCAAAGGAAATGTAAGCACCGGCCATAAAGGCAAGCACCAGTATTTTTTTTGCAGAATAAGCGTCTTTATCTATAGCCAGTTTCCCGGCAACCTTGATGATTTCTTTGGGTGAATATAAACTCATCGGTTTTTATTTTATAATTACTTTTTTGAAATAAGGGGTGAGTTTTTGTTCTACAATCTCCAATTGTTCGGGCGTATTTTCAGCCACATCCATTAACTGGTAATCCATGCCCAAGGCTTCCCATTTGTATTGCCCCAGCTTGTGATAGGGTAAAATTTCGAACCGCTCCAGGAAGTTCATGCCGGAAAATTGCTCAATCAGCCATTCCAAATCTCGTTCCTTATCGGTAAAACCCGGAACCAGCACATAGCGCAACCAAAACGGGAGCTGACTCGCTTCACGCAGCTTAACGTTACTGAGCATGGCTTGTAAGCGCGAAACGCCTGTAAGTGTTTTAAACCCTTTGTCGGTGGTCGATTTTACATCGAACATCACCAGATCAGAAAGACCGGAGATCAGCTGAAGCGCTTCCGGCGTGCGAACAACACCATTCGTATCAATATTGGTGTGAATTCCTTCTGCTTTCAATGCCTCGAAAAAAGGAATGAGCGCTTTGCTCTGCAGCATGGGCTCGCCGCCCGAAACAGTGACTCCACCATCATCTCCAAAATAGGTTTTCATGTTGCGGGCCCGCTTCACCAAGGCTTCAATCTCGGTGGTTGTGCCGCCCTTCATGGCCATGGTATCGGGATTTTGACAATACAAACACTGCAGGTTGCAGCCCTGTAAAAAAACAACGAGCCGGATGCCCGGGCCGTCATGCGTCCCAAACGATTCGATGGAGTGAACAGTGAGTGTTTTTTCAGCTTGGGTCATAGTCCTATTAAAATAGAAGACACCCTCCCCCGTTTTTCAGGGGCAGAATGTCTTCAATGTAAATTATATGCAAATAATCGTTTCTATAGCGACTCATGGAATGAACGAGTCAACACCTCTTGCTGCTGCTCGCGGGTAAGGCGAACAAAGTTAACGGCGTATCCCGACACACGGATGGTCAGCTGAGGATGCTCCTCAGGGTGCTCCATGGCGTGGATCAACGTTTCACGGTCAAGAACGTTCACGTTCAGGTGCTGTGCATTCGATCCGAAGTAACCATCCAGCGTGCGTACCAAGTTGGCAATCCGGTCTTCCGGAGTTGATCCCAGTGATTTAGGCACGACTGACAAGGTATTCGAAATACCATCTTTTGAATCTTTGTAGTCAATTTTGGCTACCGAGTTCAACGAAGCAATTACCCCGTGTGTGTCGCGTCCGTGCATTGGGTTTGCACCTGGTGCAAAAGCCACTCCTTTACCACGTCCATCAGGTGTAGCTCCGGTTTTCAAACCATAAACAACGTTTGAAGTAATGGTCAGAACTGACAAAGTTGGATTGGCATCTTTGTACACTTTGTGTTGCGACAATTCTTTGTTGAAGTGACTCACCACGTCGCGGGCAATATGGTCCACCCGGTCGTCATCGTTTCCGTATTTTGGAAAATCGCCTTCAATCTCGAAATCAACAGTCAATCCGTTTTCATCGCGAATGGGTTTTACCTTGGCATGTTTAATGGCTGACAATGAATCGGCAACAATTGAAAGACCTGCAATACCATATGCGATGTTAATTTTCGGATTAGTATCGATCAGGGCCATCTGCGCCTTTTCGTAGTAGTACTTATCGTGCATGTAGTGAATGATGTTCATGGATTCGTTGTACACGCGGGCCACTTCTTTCATCGCCACTTTAAAGTTGGCAACCACTTCGTCGTAATCCAGGTATTCGTTTTCCAGCGCTGGAATGCCATCCACAATTTGAGTTCCGGTGTTTTCACACTGTCCACGGTTAATGGCCAGCAACAGGGTTTTGGCCAAGTTGGTTCTTGCCCCAAAAAACTGGATGTGCTTTCCAAGCTCCTGCATCGATACGCAGCAAGCAATCCCGTAATCGTCACAATTGGCGCTAGTACGCATCAAGTCGTCATTTTCATACTGAATGGATGACGTTTCAATCGATACTTTCGCACAGTAGTCCTTGAACCCCTGAGGCAGGTTTTTAGACCACAAAATAGTGATATTGGGTTCTGGTGATGGTCCCAGGTTGTATAGCGTATTCAGGAAGCGGAAAGAGGTTTTAGTAACCTTGCTGCGTCCGTCAATTAAAAGTCCGCCAATTGATTCTGTTACCCAAGTGGGGTCGCCGGCAAAAATCTGTTCGTAGGCTTCCATACGCAGGTGACGCACCATGCGCAGTTTCATCACAAACTGGTCAATGTATTCTTGCGCTTCTTCTTCGGTGATTACACCGTCTGTTAAGTCTTTCTCAATAAAAACATCCAGGAATGAGGATACACTTCCCAGTGACATGGCAGCACCATCTTGCTCTTTCACAGCAGCCAAGTAGCCCATGTAAGTCCACTGAACAGCTTCTCGGGCATTTTCAGCCGGACGGCTAAGATCAAGATCGTAGATTTTCCCCATCTCAATCATAGCGTACAATGCTTTGATTTGCTCCGACACCTCTTCGCGCAAACGAATGGTAGCATCGGTCATTGGCCCATGAATCGCATCCAAATCAGCTTTTTTGGCTTCAATCAGCCGGTTGATCCCGTATAGTGCTAAGCGTCGGTAGTCACCAATAATCCGGCCACGCGCATAGTTGTCAGGCAGACCAGTCAGGAAACCCAGCGAACGAAACTTGCGGATTTCATCGGTGTAGGCATCAAATACGCCATCGTTATGCGTTTTGGTGTATTTGCTGAAGCTTTCGGTAATAACCTCGCTTGGCGAAAAGCCATGTTCAGAAAGAGCTTTTTGCACCACTTTGAATCCTCCATAAGGTTTCATGGCACGTTTTAGCAACTCATCAGTCTGCAAACCTACAATGACTTCACTTTCCTTGTCAATATACCCGGCTTTAAACGCATTCATGGTTGATACGTTTTCTGTATCAACGCTGCGAAGTCCTTTTCTTTCGCGCTCTTCTTTCAGGGCGGCTTTACAGATGTTCCACAAATGGGAAGTGCGCTCTGTTGGGCCTACCAAAAAGTCATGATTGCCTGCATAAGGGGTGATATTACGTGCAACAAAATCCTTTACCTCTATGGAACTGGTCCATATTCCTTCTTTAAATTTCATAGCTGATTTTTTTACTTTTTCTCAATTATTACCAGAGGACGAGAGTCCCTACTAATTTTCAAATTAACAAGCCGTTTGCTTCGGGCCGCAAAAATAGGATAAGTTTATGCTATAAAACATACCCACTTCTTGGGATTTACCATTGTTAATGTTTTCATAATAGCGGTTTATTTGGGCCCCTTACTTTGTTTGTAAATCCGATTTAATAAACAAGTGTTTCCCGCGATTGTTCGGGCTTTTGGCAATGCTTATCATTAGAAAAACAGGCAAAAAAAACTCACCAATGCGCTGTGCATTGATGAGTGCAGGTGGAGCTGCCGGGAATCGAACCCGGGTCCAAACGAGGAAGCCATATGCTTTCTACATGTTTAGCCTCGACTTGGTTTTCGAGTAGTAGCAGGATCAAGGCCACCGACCACTACCTTAGCTTCTAAAGTTTCGCGGCATGTCCGAAGCAAACATTCCACTAGCCTCGATTTTTTGCACCGCCGAATCGGATAGCCTCAAAGCAATAGCATCCGAGCGATGTCTTGTCCCAGCACCTAGTGCCGGGATTAAGCGGTTAACCTACTGTGATTCGGTTACGCAGCAAGAGCGTAATTGTTTTCGCCAATTAAAAGTTTGATCATTAGGATTAACGAGCCAACAACCCAAGCTCGACATGCTTACATACCTCTTCTACCCGCTGTCAAAACCAGTCAGCCCCGGTCATTGAGGAAATGCAAAATTACAATAATTTTTGGCATATTCATAGTTGTCTTCAGCTTTCTCTTTCTTAAAAAATGTTCGACTATTCAAATAAGAACTGGCTCCTGGAAGCAATACGGCCGGTTCACTTCTGATTAAGAAGATAATTCTTATCTTTAAAAATTCCAGAAAAGAAAGACAAACATGAAGATTGGTATTTTGAGAGAAACGCGCCGCTGGAAAGACCGCCGCGTTGCAATTACGCCTGAAACAGCCCTTTTAATTCAACAAAACTATCCGGAGGTGGAGCTCTATGTGCAGTCCAGCGATTTGCGGGTGCACCCAGACGAAGAATACCGCCAGCTAGGATTCCCGGTTGTGCAGGACGTTTCGCATTGCGACGTTCTGATTGGCGTAAAAGAAGTAGCCAATGAAGCTCTTCTGGAAGGAAAAACCTACATCATGTTTAGCCATGTAGCCAAGGAACAAGCGTACAATCGCGACTTCTTCAAACTAATGGCACAAAAGAAAATTACCCTGATTGACTATGAATATTTTGTAGACAAGCACCGGGCCAGACTGGTAGCCTTTGGATTTTGGGCTGGCGTAGTGGGTGCCTACTATGCGTTTGTAGGCATTGGACAGCGCTTTTGCAATTACCAGCTTCCTGCCCCTGAGGCTTGCCGGGATTTACAGGATTTACACCACCAGCTAAAAGCTTTGCCAATTCCGGCGTTAAAGATTTTGGTTACCGGTGGAGGGCGTGTTGCTTCCGGAGCACTGGAAATTATCAATCACCTGGGAATTCCGGAAGTGCTTCCCAAAGACTTTTTAGAGCGCGACTATGATCATCCGGTATACACCCGCCTTGACCCGGAAGACTATGTAAAACGCAAAGAAGGAGCCCCAGAGGATCAGCACTTCTATGATCATCCGGAAGCGTTTGAGTCGGCCTTTCTCCCCTACACCAAGGTGGCTGATGCATTTATTGCCTGCCACTACTGGAATCACGAATCTCCTCACTTTTTCAGTGCTGAAGATTTGAAAGCACCTGATTTTTCCATTTCATTGATTTCAGATATTTCATGCGACGTTCCCGGCCCTATCCCAACAACGCTTCGAACAAGTGAGATTGAAGCCCCTTTTTACGACGTGGAGCCTCTAAGCGGTAAAGAAAAAGCACCATTCAGCTCCTCATCACACATTACAGTGGTTGCCGTAGATAACCTGCCTGCCGCATTGCCCATGGATGCTTCCCGAACCTTTGCCCGAGATTTATACTACGAAGTTTTTCCGTCCTTATTCGGGAACGAGGATGATGGAATTATTGAACGAGCCACCATTCTTAAAAATGGCAAGCTAACCCCAAAATTCAGCTATCTCAAAAACTTTCTGGAAGAATAATTACAAAGAAACCAATACAGCTCCGGCAACCAGGCCGGCAACCAAGTAATAGACCCGAGATTGTCGGATTCGGTTTTTATCATCAATCAGTTTGATGTTTTCGATGCGCTGATTTTCCAATACTTGATCGTTCTGCAATAATTGTCCGTGCCAAAATTCAGCCTCTAGTTTTTTAACAGCTATCGCACTATCAGCCATGGCCGAGCGCACTTCAAATAAGCTGATTTGTTTTTTGTACAACTCCAGCTTCTGGGTGTTGATTTCGTGGCTGACCGCGCTCGTTAATAGCGACCTGACCTGCTGCATCGGAATGACATATAGTGTATCCGCTGTTTGGTTGGTAAAACTTGCCCCGGGAATGAGTTTACTGCTTTGAGCCGAGGCGCCCAAAGCCATCAGCAGCATTGCTCTCTCTTTCGCCAAACTCGCTCGGCATGCCAAGGCAGTTCGGTGATTAGATTCTTGATTTGCATAAGAATAGCGTTTAGTTATTGCCATTCAATTTACAAAATAAAAATAAAGGAGTCAATTGTCCGAAATCAACCATGAAAAAAAATCAAGTACCGACACCAATAAAATTCGAAAAATAATTCCATCATTTATTCGAAAATTGTACATTTGTCCCACTTCAAAAACGGGATGTAGCGCAGTCTGGTAGCGTACCACGTTCGGGACGTGGGGGTCGCTGGTTCAAATCCAGTCATCCCGACAAAAAACAATCTATCGCTGATAATCAGCTACTTTTGTGGCGAAAGTAGACAAAAACTGAAAGTGGTAGACACATGGTAGACAGTTTGATTTTGAGTTAATCATCAAAGTCAAACGAAATGAGAAGAAATAAAATAGCAATCCTGCCGGAGGTTAATAATTGCGGCGGCGATCTTTCGAAGAAGTGGTTTGTATACTACTCTTACCGGGATCCTCGAAACGGAAAAATGAAGCGTTTCAAGGCGTATCAAGGTTTGCACAAAATCAAAGACTTTGCGGGAAGAACGGAAGCAGCGGAAAAGCTAAAGGCCGAGTATGCTGCAAAATTGAAAAACGGCTGGAGTCCATTCCTTGCCGATGAATCGGCGATCTATGAAGACCAGCTGCAGTATCAAAACGTTGCCCGGATCTACGGTAAGTTGAAGATGGCCAACAAGACTGTCAGCTTTTACTGCAGTAAGTTTATTGCGCAAAAGAAGGCGGATGCAGACCTGGAGCCTGAAACAATCAGCACTTATACCAGCAAGCTGCGGATTTTTAGTTTGTGGCTTGATAAGAATGGCATGGGCGACTACGACATTACAGTCATTGGGAATGACATCGTGCTTCAGTTTTTCGATTACCTGATTAACGACCGGAAGCTGGCCGGCAACTCAATTAAAAAGTACCGACAACTGCTTCAGGACATGTTTGAGTTTGCGCGTAAAGCAGGGAGCATCATGATAAATCCTGTTTATGACATTCCTGTTTGCAAGCGAATAAACGACCAATCCCCCCGCCCTATCGCCGAATTCGACATCCAGGATCTGAAAGATGCAATTAAGAAAGAAGATCCTCAGCTGTGGCTGGCCATTTCGTTTGAATACTATTGTTTTCTGAGGCCGGGTAAAGAGTTGCGGTTGCTCAGGGTCGGTGAAATTGACTTTGTGCGTGGCGTGATTGACGTGGAGCAACTCCGGGCAAAAACCAACCTGGAACGCTTCCCTACTATTCCACTGGTCTTTTTAAAGGAACTCAGAGAAGTTTATCAGCTGCAGGACTATCCACGCGATTACTATGTGTTTGGCAAGCATGGAAAGCCTGGGCCTGAGTTCCTCGGGAAAAACAATATGCGTACCCGGTTCCGGAATATCCGAAAAAAACTGAAAATGCCAGACGGTTATAAGTATTACTCCTGGAAACACACCGGCAATGGCCGTGCTGCCGATGCCGGTATATCGATGAAAGCATTGCAGGATCAGAACGGGCACACTTCCATCCAGACGACTGAAATTTATATGAGGCATAAAATTGGGCGGGTGAGTGAAGAGATCCGTGACAACTTCCCGGAATTGTAGTTACAACCTACAACCACAAAAAAATCCCGGAACCTCTGTACCGGGATTTGTTGTGAATTAAGTGCTCGTATTGTGATTTGGGATTTGAGCCTTTTTTTGAAATCCCCCGCCTGGGAGAACCTTAGCGGGGGATCAAACTAACTAAACCAATAAAACTAAACCTATGAAAAAAAAGAACTATCGTCACTCTTCCTGAGGGGGTGTAAATCTTCCACCACCTTGGCGAAAGTTGGGTATCAGGAAGTCTAATATTTTGTATAGCTTATTTAAAAGTGAGTCATCCTTCTTAGTGGGAGTGAGCCTCACGATTATTTCAATAAATCCTAATAATCCGAGCAACACACCTAGCCAGTTTTCCTTCAGTAGGTCGACAAAGGATTTTTCCGACACGGTGGGTGGATCTTCGCCCGAATCCTGAACAAGGATAACCGGAGCATCGAGCTCGATGGTGGCAGCTGCTTGCTGCAGGTCGGTTGTTTGTATGTAGCTCACCTGATCCGAAGGCGGATCGGTTGCCGGTTGTTCGGGAGTGCAGGCCACTGCCAGCAGCAAGGCAAACCCGAATAAAAGAAAGAACAAGTTTTTCATGATGTTGAAAATTTAAGTTTTTGATTTGAATGTATAGTTCAAACTTCCGGCTTTTTAGGCGTGTAGGAAAGGACAGATTAGGACCTGTTTCTTTTGCGTTTGGCTTTCCGTTTTTCCCGGCGTTGGCGGCGAACGTCAGCACGGGTTAATCCGGAATTGTCGAGTGCAGGATCCTGAGTGACTTTCTGCAGGTTGTCGGTGCCGTTTTTTTGCTTCACCTTGCCAATCTTGGTTTCCTGGCTTTGCTTCTCAACATAGGAGCTGGTGTTGATCGTTCGCGGATCGAGCAATCGAATCGCAGCTACGATGCCGGCAATCATTCCGGCAAACAGGATCGTCAGGTATTTCCACAGGTTTTTCATACCACCAATCTTCGATAATTCAAAATAAATTCCTGCTCGGTACCTTTCCCTAAGTGAGTGTTGTAATACTTTTTCCAGTATTTCGCCATCCCTTCAATGGTGTTGGGGATTTTTTCAGGATTTCGCAGGTAGTGCAACCGACAAAAAACAATTGCAACACGAAGGTTGTACTTGAGGCACTCGGGTTCCAAATGCTGCACATTGCAAACCTTAAGCACTTGGCTCAGCAGTGCTGGCTTATAATACAGATAATTCTCAATAATATCCCGGAATGTTGCCGGTTCCATCTGGAAGATCCCAAGTGCCGGCCCCGATCCAAGTTGCTGAATGTACTGCCCCAAGTGCGATTCTTGCGCCGCTGTGCCCATTAGTAAATTGACAGCTTCGGTAAGGTAGAGCTTTTCGAATTTTGAAAGCGTGTCAATGATCAACAGATTAAGTTGGTTGGCATTCATTTTTCCAGTTTTATAATTCGTTTCTCATGATCACTAATCTTGTCGCTATGCGCCTCAAGTGTCCGGTCAATGATCTTGTGCCGTTCAATATCCGAAGTTGAGAAGTGGTTGTGGTTTGTTCGTAGTACTTCAACCGAAGTGTTCAACACGTTAACCGTATCGGTAAGTGTTTTAGTGACTGAAACCTGCTGACGTAAGAAAAACCCGATTATACCGAGCAAAATAACCATGATTGGCCCTACAACAGCAAGTATAAATTGATAGGTTTCTGAATTCATGCTCGTTTTTTATTTCAAAGCTATGCCCCTGAGCATGCGTTTGAAAGGACAGATAACCCCCTCCGGTTGATGGACTACCCCATCAACCTCGTCCCCCTTTTTGCAAGGTGGACAAAAGAAAAAAGGCAGCGGTTAGGCTGCCTTGGGTGTGGGTTGGTTGTTCCGTATTGAAAATCCTACGGTTAGTGGGTGCGGATTACAAATCCGCACCAGCCAGGGTACGTTGTTGAACCTTTTTACAGGTTGTAGTAAACCCCCAGTTTGGTGTGCCCGGCAAAGATTTTCACACGCGATGCCTGGTAATTTTCAATCGGGTGGAGGCACATGTGCTCCACTTTTAGGCGGAACTTATTGAGCTGGTAAGCTGCGGACACGGTGTACTCTGAGTGCGTAGGGCGATAGCTGGTTGGCGAATCCATAAACATGAGGGTTTGGGCTAGTGCCCGGAATTCCACTTTCTTAATTTCGTAGGCCAGCCCGTAAATCAAAGCCATATCGCCCGGTTGGTATTTAAACTCCCTCCCATTGGGCCGCATAACCAACTCGTTTGAGCCAAACAACTCCACCCCGGCAAGGGGTTTGAGCTGGGCGTGAGTAGTAATACTCACGAACAAGGCAAGGCAGGTCATGATTAGTCGTAGGCTATTCATAGGTTTTTGTTTAGCAAGTTAGAATTTTCATAATTAATGAGCAACGGTCGAAAGGATGAATCCTTTATTTCTTAGAAAACTTCACCTGACATTCTCCTCTCCACTTGTCACCTATTTGAGGTGTTTGCGTTGCTGTTTTCCGATAGTACTTATTATATTGAGCTGTATCCCATATAAAAACAGCGCAATTATTGTCTTGCGTATCGTCGCCCACAAACTTGGAAGTCACAAAAGCGGAAAGCCCATTTGTTGGGTGCGAAAAATATACCTCCCGCAATGAAGTTGCGTCCAATTTATGCCCACCTAGTCTATCGACTTCTGCTATTTCATACTCCTCGTTTCTTACAGTATCAGCATTTGCTGTTGCAATGCAGACTATGCCAACATACCAGTAATTTTCAACAGCCGCCTGCCATTCCAGTTTATTTTTGGTCGCATACCCTGCCTCTCCGAATGTTGTGTTTTTGTAATGAATAGCCCAAACCGGATGTGCTGGATTGGGGAGCCGGTAGTCGTCTATTTGCCACGTATTTCCACCGGTAACAGAAAGCGTTCTGTCGACAACAGTAGTGAGTGTATTTTGTCCCCATGCAGGCAAAGTCGTATCAATTCCGTCGATCCAATAGGTTCCACCGGATATTGTCAGGACTCCAGCCCCCCCTGTGGCATCAAGCCCGGTGTCTACAGCTGTAAATTTGGCGGTCTCGTGAAGAGTTGATTTTTGGAGATAGCTAAATTCGTCGCATTCGATTTCAAAGTCTGCACTAAGTTCAGCTGCTGTTAGTTCCACCCCATTTACGTAGAATTTTACCCACTCCATTAGTTCATCACCGTGGACGCCTCCGCAATGATCGACATAATCACCTTGGGGTAAAAATACAGACTCACTTTCCCCGGGTGCTAGTACTGTAATACCGGTTGAAATCCATGATTCACCGGAGCGTTGATAAAGCAACCCATCTTCAATTTCAATTATGTCTCGGTAGTAAATTTCTGAAAGGTCAGTGGTGTGAGCCAACTTAAACCTCACATAGAATTCAGAGCCTGGGTATTTACAATAAACGTAAAAAAGCTTTTTCCCGGATGCAGAACCCGCTTTTTGATAGGAGATATAAATGTTCGCTAGTTGATTAAAATCGGCTGGTACAGTTTTCTTTGCATAATCCAAATCAACATCAACTGAACCGGCAAGGGTGTACGGTTCGATATTTTCCAGACTGCCATCAGATTGAGAATTAATAGATAGTTTATAAACGTCAATGCCTGCATAATTTGCAGTAAAATAAGCATTAGCTATATTATTAATAAGAAGGTAACTTGCTTTTGATTTGGTACTCAAAACTTGTCCGTTTATGGAGAATTGCCATTGTCCACCCACAACCTCAAGCCTATATTTTGCACGTCCATAATCAAAGTAGTTGAAATAAATGAAATTCCCGGCATTGTCTCGTACACACCAGCCATTAGAGTAGTGATATCCGAACAAGTTGTATCCAGCCAATTCTGTTCCAATTATGCCTAGTGCTTTGTAAACCCCGTCATGAAGTGATCCTGTGATGTTTACTTCGATCTCCACAAAATCGCCTTCATCATCAATTTTATACGTCTTATCAAGGCTTGTGTAGGAACTTACCCCATTAAATTTGCTGATGAAATCATATTCTGAAATTAATATGCTCTTGTTGGCATTACTGACAGCCAGCGCGGTTTCTCCGTTTAGCAGAGACTGCGCTTGTAGTTGGTCGAGAAACTTAGACTCTCTTTCAGCTTTTATGCCCTGAGGCAGGAAGCCGGGAAAATTAAACAAAGACTGCTCCGTGATGACAGAATCAATGCAGGTTTTGACACTGTAAATTACTCCCTTCCAATATCCATAATTATAGTATGAATGCCCAAAAGATTTTATGCTAATGTTTCCAGCAACAGTTCCGGTGTGCTTTAGTGTGTCATCGATGTACACAGCGATGCCGCCTGATACCTTTTCAATTTTTAGTCTGAATTTGCCTGTTGGAATATTTTTAATAATATTATTGGTGATTAACCACGTCAAATCAGACCCTCGAACTGTAATTTCACTTAGGCTCACCTGTATTGAAGTACTTGCGCCTGGTGTGCGTCCGCAAAATGAATAGCCGCCGTTAATGGGGTCAGGAGATTCGCATTTCAATTCAAATTCGATATAATCACCAACACTGTCAATCATTATTTCATCCACAATACATTCTGATGATACTCCATCAAATCTCGCGGCCCAATCATTAAAAACACTTAATGCTGTTTTCGTTATCGGGTCGATATTTTGCAAGATCCAATATTGTGGATTTGTCCATTGTGAATCCCCTTCACCCACAAACTGTTCACGCTTCCATTGGTACGTTTCAATTTGGTATTCGATTACCTTTCCCTTGGTCCTCAAATAGGGAGGAGTATTCGCTTTTGCAGTTTCCGAATTATAGAACTGCCCAGAAGGAAGAGGTTTGTTGAGTGTGATATTGTAACTTGAACTCGTAGATAGACCCCATATTTCCTCTGATTGTTTTTCATTTCGATGAACGAACTGAATTCCCAAATCAATTTGGTAATAATTCTTTCGGTTTGGCACCCGCATGTAGACAGCTCCTTCTGGGATTTCAAATCGTGTAAATTCCGTGAAAAATGAATTGACAGTTCCTTCAATTACGGCAATAAACGCTTTGTTTTCGTCGTACACACACACAGCTACTGAACCATTCGAAGCCCCTCGGTAGTAAAATTCGGATTCACCTTCAATATAGATAAAATCAGTAACCTCAGATCCTGCTTCTACGAAAGTTGCACCGTCTGAATTTCTGATGCATTTGTCAGATATAATCTGAGTATACTTTAATGCATTAATCCTGTTGTACCCTTCAATTTCGACAATCTTATCCGTCAATGCCAATTCTTTCTTTGCCATGATTATTCTATTATAATGTCGTTATTCTCAACTAATAAACTTGTGCTCTCAAATATCGCGTAATACCAATCCAACCAATCCACAACTGTTTGCTGTTCGGCGGTGCTTAGGTTGCTGCTGTACACCAGCACGGGCAGCACATCGCGCAGTTTGGTGTTGTAGTCGCGGTGGAACAGGCGGGCGTGGGTGGCATCGGTAGCCGCTTCGGCCCATGCCCAACCCTGCAACCAGCTTAGCGGGCAGGTGCGCGGCGTTCCGGCATTGTACCAGCCTGTTGCCGCTATCAGTGTTTGGTCCCAATAGGTAGCGTCCGAAAAATCAAACAGGTCGTTGCCGGTGATGTTGGGAAAGGTGATATTGGTGCCGGAAATGATGGCCATATGGTTAAACCGGAGGTCGAGCAGCTTAATGCCCCGTGCCCGGTTAAAGAAGGCGCTGAGCTTATTGATGTAGGGCGGAATAACAAACTGCAAGGTTCCGCGCTGGCGGGCATACCACTTGCTTTTGTGCGCCAGTTCCCACTCAATATTTTGGGTAAAGTAGTCGCGTTCATCTTCCAATGTCACGCTTTCAGTAGTCACGATATTAATTGGTTTCGCCACGCTACCGTCCAGCCAGTAGGCGTTGCACGACAAGTCGAGCTCTTCGGTGTATTCCAGCCATTCCTGCGTGTTCAGGAATCCCAGGCTCGATTCGTTTTTGTTTACCCGTTCGGCCCGGTTGTAGGCCATCGTGCGGTCGTTCAATTCCGGGTAAGTTGGCAGTTGCCTGCGGTACGACTCGCGGCTGTTTTCGCCCGTTTGGGTACGCATGCCGGTAGCCGTTAGCGTGTCGAAGGTGCCCAGTGAGTTATCGAACAGCAAGCGGTCGTAGCGTTCCTTGTGCTGGCGGTCGACCGTAAACGTGCGCTCTTCGCTCAATCCTGAAATGGAAACGGTATAAGCGGCCAGCTCCTTACCGGTCAGTGCTTCAATCAAACCCGGCGACAGGCAGATCTCAACTACCTGGTACGCATCGGCGGTGTGCGTGGTGGTATAAGTTCCGGTGCTGTCGTCGGTGGCTGTCCAGTCAAATTTCAGGGTAATGGTACCCGTTGATCGCATGATCCAGTACAGCTTTTCCACACTGACCGGGTAGGTGGTTTTTTCGAGCGGCTGATTCGTCAAAAAGCGTTTGTTCTCCACCACATCTTCCCACCAGGTAATCTGCTGCACATTCATCCGCGCCATCACATGGTTGGGCAATCCTCCGCGAATGGCGTAGTAGGTATCCCCAAAAGTAAGGCCAAGGGGTTGCTCCGGACCATCGGCAGGCTTGTATATTTCACCATAAACAATTTGGTACTTAACACTCATCTGTGGGTGCGCAATCATTAAGCTGGCTTCGTGTTCGGGAAACGAGAATTTCGACTCGAGGTGCTTATTCAGCAGGGCTTGAAACTGAAACACAGCCACCCCATCGGCATCAACCACAATCTTATCTTCCAGCTGGTTGACATAGGCGCCATTGATCCACACCATAATGTAGGCGCGAATCCACACCTGCGGGTATGTAAGGTCGGATTGAAAGACAAACCGAATGGGGCATCCGGTTAAGCTAACGGTATCGGGCTGATCGATGATTGTAATTGCCATTGCTGTTTTATTTTGATGTAAATATGGCCTGCGCGCTCTGCCTGTGAAAGGACAACTAGGCCAGCTTCACAATATCCGCCTCGGTGGTGCCCACGTGGTTCGCGAAGAAGGTGGTGGTGCATTTTTCAATAATGAATTCACCCTCATCAATGCGATGCTTTTCGTTTAAATCCAAGGTTTGTACATCCACTTCGTCAAAATTGAAATAAGCCACGCCAGGCACGCCGTTCTTGATCGCGTTCAGGGTATTTCCCCATCGTTTTGCAATGAGGCCATTGTCGCCTTCCCAGCGGTTGTCAACCAAGCCACCCATGGCATCGCCACGCGGAACAGAATTCACTAAGCCCTGGTAAAACATGATGCGCGGAACGAAGGGCTTGACCTCATCAGCAAACAGGTCCGAGTTACCGGTAAGCATCAACCGGCCTTTCTTGTCGGGCCACCCAGAAACTACGCCAAACTTCGATTCAATTTTCACCTCATCGCCGCCACTGCCCAGGCTGTAGGCATGCCCGTAAATGCTGAGCGGATACCACTCCAGTTCTTCCTCGAAAGTGTCGGGGCCAGTCTCAATCTCTTCCATCCGGTATTCCCGATACTGGTTTTCGCCCAACACATAATAAAAGTCGCCCACCTTCATGCCGGTTTTGGCATCCAACGCCGACTTGCTGGCCACTTCTCCCAGGTAGCGGCTCCATTTCTCGGCTGAAATGTCCTGGTAGTAGTCATTCCAAAAACCGTCGTTGCTATCCTTGGCGTACTCGATTGTTACTTTCCGGCCATCGACCGGTTCCAGCTTGGGCTGCTCGGCCAGCTTATCATTCAAATCATTCGCCTTGGCAACAAGCAAGGCTTCGCGGTCGCGGATCCGTACTTCGTTTTTATAGGGCGAAAAATCAAATATGACATTCAGCAGGTTTTGAATACCCAGGATGTAATCTTTCACCGTCCACTCATCCGGAAGCAGATGGTTGGGTGAAAAACTGGAAGGAACCGAGCGCTCATATTGGTTTTCAAGCTTAACGCTGCCTCCATTGTAGGTTATATCTCCAAAATCAATCTGGTCGATTTCAATCGTTGTTTTCACAGTCAGATTCACCTCGGTAATATCATAAGAAGTATAGAAACAGGCTCGCTGTAACAGGCTGTCGGTGTTCAATGCATTCTCAACAACTCTCACGTCAAGCGAAGCCATGAGCTGCACATAGAACCAGTTGCAAAATAAAAAAGGGGTGATTACAGCCAGCTTGTTAGTTGTTTCGCCAAACTGCTCAATAAACAGGTTGGTGTTGCTGTCGAACCGGTTCTGTGTTCCGATTTGCTTCAGAGCAAATTGCTTGGCTCGGGTTTCAATCTGTACCGGATCGCCATTGTTGTCTTGCCCTTCTGCTGGTAAGCCACGACCCTTGTAGAAATCAAAATTGTAAACCGGGAATAAACAATAGGGTTCGCCGGGCTGGTATTCGGCCTTGTTGGTGTAGGTGAGGTTGCCGGTGTTCAGTACATCCTTCACCATCTTACCGGCATAGCCAGCGGCAATGGCGCCAAAGGTTCCGTAGGCGTAGCCCTCGTACTTGCCACCGGTGTACTTGGCTTTTATTCGGCCATTCAAAATCAACCGGCCATTGTAATAAAACTGAAAGGGGTATTCCTGCCATCCCTCCCAGCGCTTCTGAAAGCGTTCGGCATGCTCAAAAGCCGCCTCGTTGGTTTCGGTGCGCGGAAAACTGATGTTGTACGCCCAGGCATCTACAATTTCTTCGAACTGCAACAACCGGCTATTTTTTTCGATTGTGATGCTGAAATCAGCACTCAAATCGACATGGATATCATTTACAATTACTTCGCTCAGCATAGCTTATAAGGTTACATTCGACTTCATTTTCTGATACTCGGCTTCTTGGTTAATCAAACCATCACGCCCCAACAAACGAGTGTAGGTGCCATCCTTCCACAACTTTTCAGCAGCATCAGCCATCTGCTTGGTGGCCTTCAGGTTGTCGGATAACAGGCGGCTGAATGCGGGATCTGGTGTGTAAGGTTGGGGAGGGTTGGACAAGTCATTCACGCCGGCATACCCACCGGATGCGTATCCCTTGCCTGACGCTGCGGAAACAGAGGCAAATACAGGGCGTAGGTCGAGCCGCGCCAGTGATCCGTTACGGCGGGCCATTTCCATGATGTCGATCATCGGCCTCAGGGCTGTGTTGTTAACGCCTTCTTGCGGAATTACATATTCGCCTTTGTGGACAATACCGGCCGGTTCGTATTTGCCGCCAGGTTCGGTATAACCTCCTTCGGCCTTGCCCGAAAGCAACCCTTTTACTCCCTGGAAGGCCATTTCCATGAAGGCAATCTTCGCAATTGCTTTAGCAATAGCGAGCGGGTTGAGCGGTGCACCTTCGGTAGCTGCCCTGATCCATACCTTTGCCTGTTCGATTAAATAAAACTGGTGTAGGGCATCAAGCGCCATTACCAAGGTGTTTTTTAAGTAGTCGCCAAAAGTAGCTTCCGAATCGGCCATCAGGTCGCCAAAGCTTTGACCGATCATCTGTGCAAACTGGAGATAGGTTTGCTGGCGCTGTTCCATGATCTGCTTTTCCTTCGTTGCGGAATCTTCGAGTGACTTAAGTGCAGCATCTGCAGTCTGCATTGTTGCCTTTGCGGCTTCATCTACCTCCTTGCTGTCGGCAGCAATTTCGTCAAACAATTCTTTTTCACCCTCGGCCAACAGATCATTAATTTCTTTCTGTGCTTCAACGCGCTTTTTCGATATCGCAGCTTCGGTACTGAGTGTATTTTCACCAAACTGGATCTGTAGCGCCTTTTTTGTTTCCAGGTAAGCCAGTTCAGCAACAATTAGCTGGGCTTTGTATTCCTGATCTGTCCAGGCTTCTTTTTCATACTGAATAACCAACCGATCCATGCGCTCCTGGTTGGCAGCGTCAAGCGCGGCGAGGGCTGTTTCATATTTGGTTTTACCTCCATCACTTGATCCACCGCCAGTATTTGGGTCTACATTTAATTCTTCCAGCTCCTTTTTTTGCTTTTTTATTTCGGCAGTAGCGGCCTTTGAAGCAGCCCCTAATTTCAACTGTTCCAAAGCAATTTTCCCAAGGTTTAGCGATCCATCTTTCCCAATTTCTGAAAACGACGATTTGAATGCGGCCAGGGCAGGCCCCATGTCCGAATAATCCATCGTAAATACGGCTTTTAGCAACCGCCCAAGTGCCGCAACCGGTGTTTTCATCTGTTCATAGAAGTTCTTGAACACGATGCCAACGGCACGGACGCTTGCCCCCAGGTTTTCAAACTGCGTTGTCATTCCATTAATCAACCAGGTTCCGGTATCAACAATCGCCTTCCAGCTAACCGCTAAAATTCCGTTGCCATCCTCTATTGACAGCATCATGTTTTTCCATGCTTCGCTGAATTTCTTATTGGAAGCCGATAAATTGTTTTGTTGAATTTTTGCCTGATCGTATGCTGTACTGGTGCCAGTCACCGCATTGGTAAGCGACTCGTACTTCTCAACATTATCAAGCATGATCTTACCAGCCGTCACATTCTCGATGCCAAACAACTTGGCGAGGTAAGCATCTTTTTCAATGGCGGTGGATTGGGCTTCAATAGCTTTGTTCGCTTCGTCCATCGCATCTCTCAGATTGAACTGGCCGCTTGCATATCCCAATGATTCAGCCTGAAGTTTCAGGATGACACCGCGCAATTTGGTACCGGCTTCGGCTCCTACAATTCCTTTTTCTGCCACAACTTCAATGGCTGCAACAGTATTTTCGAGGCTCATGTTTGCGTTGCTGGCAACTGGGCCCAGATTTTTTAGTGATTCGGTGATGTTGTCAACTTCCGCCGCGCCTGCCTCAGAACCTGCGGCCAGTACATTTACTGCCCTTGCTGATTCGGTTAAAGGAATATTGAACTGATTAAGTGCAGCAGCAGCTGCTTTGGCTGCGGCGGTAACCGAAAGCTCTCCTCCCGACGATTCAGATAATGCGACTGCATTCTTAGTAACTTCAGCCAATAGCGGGCCGTTTTTAAGCAGCTCGGGCATGGCGCCACCGATGGTTTTGAAAGCGTTCAGCATGTCGGTGGCGCTCTGGGTGCTTTCTTTCGATATTTCACGGGCTTGCTTTTTCAGAAAGTCGAGGTCTTTTCCAACTGCTCCGGTAATCGCTGACAGGGAGCTTGCCGCTTTGCTGAATTCAATTGAATTGGTAATAAGCGCCTTTGTTCCAAGGACGATGCCGCCAATTAAGCCAACAATAAGCCCAATTGGAGTAAGGAAGAAGGCTAATGTTGCCCTTCCAACGGAAACAATTCCAGCAGCCATTCCGCCAAAAGCACCGGGCATTAAAGCAAGTTTGCTTTCAAGTCCTCCAAGTAGTCCGGTCTGTGTTCTCAAGGATCCGTTTATTTTTTTAAACTCGTCCTTGATCAGCATTTTCTTATTAAACAAGTCCTGATATTCTTTGGAATTGCGGTTCAGTCCATCCATTTCGCGTGTGAGAGACTGGAGCGCCCGACGCATGTCTTTTGCCGATGCCGAAGAAAGATTATTCAAAACCTTATTCACATCAAAAGCTTCGCGCTTCAGTTCTGAAACTTGCTTGTTCACCTTCTTTAGCTCGCGTTCAGCTTCCTTCACACCCTTTGGATCGCCGCCCTCCATGGCCTCGTACATTTTCTTCTTCCACTTCTCGGCCTCCCCCTGGAGGTTTCTTAAAGCAGATTTCGCTTGTTCGTCGTTAATGTAAACCGGAATCCGGGCTTCTTCATTCAGATTTGCCATTGTGCTTTCTTTTCACGAAAAGTACAATCAGTAACAGGCCCCGGAAAGGACAATAAAGTTATCGGCGCTGGAAGATAGCGCCCAGGAAGGATACGATGAGAAGTACAATAAAAAAGGCAAGTATAAATGTCATTTCCCTCGGTTTTAATCAAATATACGAAAAAAGCAGCCCGAAGGCTGCTTATGGCTTACGTAAGTTTTTTAAAAATCCACGGAGGTATGATAATTCTTCAATCAACTCCTTTAGCTCATCTTTCACGCCTACATTGGTGGTTATGCAACAAATGGCATCCGCCAGGTATTCGCGAAAATAGGTTATCGCGTAGTTATCGCTTTCCTGAAACGACTTTAGCTGATCAATTGCCTCGTCGGTAAGCACCACACCATCAATAATAATGGCTTTTTTCGACTCTCTTTTATCGCACATGGCGCCCTCCTTTCTGCTCGGCCATTATACACTGCACAATTTGATTCATATCCTTGCCGGGGTACCGCTGGCCAAAATAAATCATTGCTTTAATGTCCTGCACCTTGCGGCTAATTTGCATGAGTGCTTTGCGGCGCAGCTCAAGGTCGGGGAACTTTAGTTTTACGGCATAAACAAACTGTTCTTTTGCCAGGGCTTTTTCCTGCTGGGCTATGACCAGTTCTTTTTCGTAGCCAATTTCTGTAAAGGGTACGTAATTAATGGTTACTTTTGTCATGATTCATTTTTGAATTAAATCCCCGGGGAGGTGTTACCAGCACCTATGATCCGGGGATTGTTGTTTTTACATATTTCCATCCTTTCCAGTTGCCGTGTTGAGCACGGCAACTGAACTGAATAAACCGCAAAATTGCGGTTTTAAACATCAAAGTCAAGATCCATTTGAAAACCAGTCTTTTTGTAATCATCGTAACTCATACGGGCTACCTTGTCCATTGCATCCTCTGTATTGCTTAAAACAGTTTTTGCATTGCTGAAATTCTTTTTTACCAATTTCAGATGATCATTTAACTTCCCTATCATCTTTTCTTTTTCTTCAAGAAATTTACGGGCGCCCATAAAATGATTGTACAATACATTGCAGACTTCAACCTTGTATCGAATTACGCTTTCTCGGACTTCTTCCTTCACTTTTGTGTGATCAATTTGCGCTAACCATCCAAAGAAAAACTGAAGGGGCAAGCATGTCATTTCATACTGTTTGCCATCAGCTCCAGTTGTGGTCATATTGACCACAACTGAACCTAAAAACTCAGGGTCATTTTTCAAGTTTCTCATTTGGGAAGAGTGGTCAATTCCCAATAACTCACAAGCTGGTTTTATAGCAACAAAAATATTGTCGCCATCTCGCGGGCATAAAAACTCAGCATCATGGATTTTTACAATTTCGTTTTTCATAGTTTATCAATTTTTGTTTGATACAAATTTAAATAAAACTTCCATAAACATCCAAACAAAAGTAAAAAATAGTTTATAAACTTATTTGGAGTTCAAAAAAATCACTTAATTTTGAAGTAAATTTTAAAGATATGGGAGAAAAACAACAGGTAAGTTTTAAGCTTGACAGTGATGTAGTTGAGCGATTTGACAATGCTTTGGATAAATACAAAGAGGTGACAGGAATTAAACCAAAGAAACTAGAATGCTTTGAAGTAGCGGTAAAAGATTACATTGAAAAGCTTGAAAAACAGATTGAAGCATTAAAGAGTCTCAATAGTTGAGTATCCATATAGCGTAGTTTTAAAAAAGAAAACCCGGATGATTAATCCGGTTTTTTTGTTTTCCAAATACTAAATCATCACGATTTTCAACCCCAATAAACTCGGAATTCCGAGTATTTAGACATGCATCGATAAACTTTTTCGTGCTGTCAATTTTATTGGTTTGCCCTAATGTACAAAATAAAATCAATAGGGCTTCCAGGTTTTAGAGTTGTTCACCCATCGGCCTGGCTGGGCCCGGCGCCTGTCGTAGTTCTTTTTATTTCTGATCCGCTGCCGCTCAGTCGCTGTAAACTTGCTTATTTCTGAGTTATACCCGGCATAAAAGCCAATGGTCAGGCTATTAATCACCGTTTCGGTAACAACCGAGCTGTACCTTTCGGTTAATATTTCTTTCAACTTGCGTACTTGCCCAAAGAATATGCGCGAAAACCAGTTTGTATTGCGCTGGGACAATCGCCCTGGCCCATATTTTCCAGCACCCATATCCACAAAAATGCCGTACAGTTTGAAGGAGAATTCAATTCTGTCAATATCATTCCCTGCATTTTTAACCAATTCATTCAAGAGCGAATTGTACAACTCTCCGGTGTCGTAAACCTTCAGTTCGACCATTTTTTCATGCCAGATCTTAATTACAATATCAGCCCAGGCGCTAATGGTGGCGTTAATATCAATCGTTCCAGGCTGCGGCATCGTAGACCAGGTTTACCGGGTTTTCAACAAAAAATACAAAATACAAACCACTGCAGCCAGTGGCGAAAGCTGGCGGAACCTCGTAAAAGTTAATATTCTCCATGTTCAGAACCGGAATGGTGAGCTTATCCCGGATGAGTTTTGACAAGATATGCCGATACACGCTTTTGGCCTCTGTTAGTACCGCCTCGCGCTGATCCATTTTGCCATATTCAGCCCTGCCCAGAATAAATACCGTGTAGGGACGGCGCTCAAAGTAACCACCACCTTTGCGGAAGGTTTGTCCATCCTGGCTATCGTCAATCGCAAAGAAGTGCTTTTCGCGCCTGCTGTTTTCCAGCACCTCTTCAAGGGAACCAACACCACTCACTTTGCAAAAACGGTACTTATCCTTCGTGAGCTTCATCTTTGAATGAATCGTTTGCATGTAATTAATAGGATCAAACATAGCTGCTTTATTTTATCATCCCGGACTTGATGCGGGATCTGTTTCAACTCCATGAAGATCCTGAACCAAGTTCAGGATGACTACTTATTCTCCATTGCCAATTCGTGATCAATGGCTCGCTGTTCCAATTCGTCCAGCGCATCCCAGGCGGGCTGCTTCATAAGCTTATCCTTAATTGTGATATCTCCATTATTGAGCTGATGAATCATTCCGTTGATATACTCCCGTGGATGAAACGGGCGTTTGGATTTTTTGCCTGGAGTAAATAGTGTTTTGCAGCGCTTGGGCACATAGGTGCGAAAGCCGACATACCACATAAATACGGTATTTTTAATAGCCGGGTCTGCACTCCGGAAACGTTTTGCCCGCTGCTGGATCTTCGATGCGTTCCAGCGTTGCCATATCGGCCTGTAAAGACATGCGATCAGGTTATCCAGGTGTTCGTCTGCCTTGGTTTCTACATAAGCAAGGTAAAAATTCTCTGCCATCAGGTACTCCTCAAACGAGGCATTGTATAAACGAAAATGACGCGCCCGGGCCTTCCGGATCCAAGGCAAGGGATGAAACTCATCGGGCTTCAACAAGAACCCGCATCGCTTCGACATTTCAGCAAGCAATTCACTATCCAAAACAAATGGCCTTTTCAGCGATCGGTGTTTATACCAGCGCGCTCCGTCAGCCTCCGGATCTCGATCGGTAATCAGCCGAAGTCCGGATAAGTGCATGAATGCTTTCAGCAGAAATTCAGTCTCGGAATATCCCTGCAGAAAGAGCCATGAAACAAGCTGAAGCTGTTTCCCACTCAGATCGGTTGTTTTTGTTGGAAGGTCTAGTCTTAATTCCATTAGTGCAAACTTGAGAATATCGGTGAGTCAGCGTCGTTTTCGTAATTAGCCATCGTTCGGGCCAGGTATTCACTGCTAGCGGTATAGGTGGGGAAGCTAATCAGGTGCGAATCCATATAACGCAAGGCATCTGCAGCAATCTTTTCAGCCGCTTCGGGGTTTCCGTTCACCAGGCTGCCAATGGCATATTTCAGCAATTCAATCACCTTCACATCATCGCCAACAATTTCATTGTCGCGTTGCTTCTCGATTAACTCTTCGATGTAATCTTTCGAGAACACTGGTTCCAGCCGCATCATCGTCTCCTGAATCAGTTTCGGTCGAAGCTTCAAGAAATCGCGCCGGCTGCCCTCCCAGCTGCCATACTGCTGCAGCTCGGTAGCGGTACGAATCAAACAGTCGGTCATTACCGAATAGGCTGGCGATCCCTTCCAGTCGTCGTGGTAAATAATACGCCCTTCCAGGAATGTAATCAGCAACTCTGTCTCATTGTCGCGACGAATCAGGCATTGTTCCCGTAATCGCTCCACCCGTTCTTTACTGGCCGGCACCTTGTTGTTGGCCGAAATAACCGCAAAGCCACTTTCAGTGTGCACCAGATCGAGAAATGGTATTGCGTCCCAATAGGCATGATTGCTGATGATATTGATACAAAGCTTCTGCAGCGTCAAGTCATCACCAGCCGGATCCACAAGTGCATCCACATAAGCATAAAGATCATTCCCAAGCACCTGGCTTCGTGTCCACAGCTCGGCGCTGGCAATGTAAGGTTCTACATCGGAAAAGTTTTCAATGCTAACCGTCGTTGGAACGGCCTTCTGGAACTGATCAATCGTTTTGACTATCATCTGGAGTCGGTTTTTTGGTTGAAACTTCTTTGGCGTCTGTTTTCTGGTCAAGCGTGGTAAGCATCATGTCCGGAATATCATACTCGAGATCCCAATCATTGACATCATTTAGCAGATAAAACGGCTGAATCATAATGTCACGCGGCATTCGTTCAAGGGCCTGCTTCATGGTGAATAACTCCCTGGCTTCAGTTCCGTTGATCGACTTATTTTTACCAGGCGAACTACCGATCAGGCTAGGATGCACACCCATGGCGTAAGAAACAATATTCGCGGCTTCCTCTGAATCTTCAATATAGTCGCCACCTTCTTTGTCTTTATCCACCCGGGTAATCTTTACCATCTTCACCTCGTTGCCGTTCGGATCGTAATAGTAGCTCGAAGTCCATGATTTACCCGCATTTTCCTCGCTCGACAGGAAGTTCTTAATATTATTAATCTCTAGCGTTCGCCGCTCCTTTTTCTTGGCCGGGTCAGTAATCTTTTCACTTTCAAACAGCTTTACAAAGTAATCTTTGTGCAGTTCCACAATATAGCGAATGGCCATGCCATTCTTCATTTTAGCATGCTTGGCAATCGGGATGGCTGCTTTCAGATCGTACCATTTCGAATTGAAGGTACTGCAGTAATAGGGAAACGGATAATACTTCTCGCCGGCTGTAGGAATCCGGTTCACAATCGCAAACATGCGGTCACTGGTTTTTTCCTCATTTTTACCGGTGTCCGGGTTTGGTTCCCTGCCCAATCGAACCATCAGGTCTCCTATCGGATCATCTATGTCCAGGAGCGGAATGGCATCAACCTGATCGTCGCTCGGATTGTCTTTCCAGTTGGCGTAAAAAACATGTTCAATGTCTCCGGTTTCCGGATCGCAAGTCTCAAAGCGGCAATTAATGGCCTCCTTATGGCGAATCTGAACAATTCTAGACCCCTCATTATCGAGGATGACAACCATTACTGAAAAAAGGAAATGCTTGATGTCAGTAAACTGTTCTGCCCAAAATTTGACCATGTTATTCCGCCGGAAAAACTTCTTGATATCCTTATCGGTAATTGGAGATCCATCAGCCATCGTAGAATGAAAGCCCCGACCATAGGCCGTAGTAATGTTAAAAGACATGTTTGACGACATCACTTCGTCATTGCGAACCTTTTCCAGTATTTGGTACGGTAGCTCATTGTCTTCGCCCCATGGAACGTACCCACGATAGCCATTCTTTATGTCCTTAGGCTTTACATCCTCATAGTCAAATATC
Organism: uncultured Sunxiuqinia sp.; assembly: GCF_947495665.1. GTDB lineage: Bacteria > Bacteroidota > Bacteroidia > Bacteroidales > Prolixibacteraceae > Sunxiuqinia > Sunxiuqinia rutila. The sequence continues at coordinate 362,510 of NZ_CANLZV010000001.1, read as the reverse complement.
CTTCTGGAGTCTTCCGTAATAAGAGCTGCAAAGGCTTCATTGCCTCCATGAACCACGTGAACCCCAAAAGAGATGAAATCATCAGCAACCGAAGCTGGAGGAGCTGGCGGATTTTTCATTGTCGGAGTGCTGTTTTTCATACAAATACCTCCTCTCCGTTGATATTCCAGATCAGGTGCGCTTTAACCGTTCTAAATTCCTCAGAGGTGAGAAACTTCAAGTTGAAGGTGTTGCCACGAAAATAGGAGCTGGTGCACACCACATTTTCGGCATGCACAATTTCACCGTTCTTTTCCCAATATGAAATATTAAACGGCTCTTTGCTCTCAATAATTTTTCTCGCTTGTGCCAGGTGCAGCATAACTATCTTTTTTTTGAGGAAAGATAGTGGCGGCTTTGGATGAGGGAAAGGACAGGTTATATCACAAAAAAAGCCAGCTTAAAGCCGGCTTTATATTATCTGAGTGTGCTCTTCCAGGCTTTTTCTCAGCCCTGCAAGATTTACAATTGGGATAGTTATTGGCTCAATCCCCGAAAGAGCTGTCAATGATGTAATGTAAGCTCTAATGTATGGAAACAATATCGCGGGGGCATTTAAGTATAAATAATTACTAAATGCAGGATCATCAATATCTCCTTCATCTAATTTGTAATTAGCAGAGGTGTCGATTTCGATATTGAGTGCTTCAGAATTGTCCTTAATGTGAATATTTAAATCTAATCTAAACGACTGGTTTGATCTATTTATTTCTCCAGAAGCATCAAACTCCATATTCATGTCAGTTCCAATTTCACCTTTTAGGTTAATCAAAGAGCGATTGATTTTAAAACCATCAAACGACAGTTTTGAACTTTTTGCTTTTTCCATTTTATAAGTGCTAAGCAGCTAGTGCGTAATTATTATCATCTCCAGCATGCTCTACATCAAACAATCCTGTAGAGCTCCAATTAAAACTAAAATTCGATCTTGAAGACTTGAATGGTTCTACTTCTGATTGTTTAAATCCCTGTGAAGACAATTCAAGCTGAGCTTGATTTATCTTGATTAATGAATCCTCCGTCAAAAATAAAATTGTAGCAGGAAAGAACATTTCATTAAAATCAAACATCAGCTGTCTTTCAAGGTTGATATATAATTCATTAGAATTATACTCAGACAGCGGTGTAATCTCAATCAAATGAGCATCCTCCGCTTCGCTATATTCATATCGGATATTGATGCCCTTAACCTGATTATTGATTTCAGTTAATCGCTTAATAATAAATTCTTTTTCTTTCATGATATTTTTATCAGTCTTTCTATGACCTCTTTTGATAATTCTAATGCTTTTCTGGATTCTTCCTGTGAAATTTCGACATTCTTATAATCAGATTTATGTCTAAATGTTTTTAATATCATTAAGTCATTGACAAGCCTATGATCATCAATTTTCTCCCTGCGAACAAGATCGTTCAGTTTATTTTTTATTAAAAAATCATGAGACCCGATCTTTTTTGTTGGGTGTAATGCCTTGTTATACTCACGCATTTCCTTGTTAATATCCTCATAATCATACCCATACTCTACCGAAATTAAATTCATTAATCTTTGATAACAAGCATAATATGAGCAATGCACACTTGATGAATACCTCTCATTGTCAATTAACAAATTGGCAGAATAAATGTTTTCTTCAGATTTTTTTAGAAGTTCAGGCATTGTTAGGATGCGAAAATTTCTGACAAGATTATACTATTTACTTATCATTTCAAAGTTTCATGTAACTTTTTTCGTAAAAGTCAATACTATTTAAAACTATTCTAACAAAAGTTTTCAACAGATAGCACGGACTACCAATCGTCTTGGTCTTTCTCCAATCCAGATATTAACTGAGATTGCATATTCTCCCAGGTTTTCAATATTTCTCTGGCATGCGTTTCTCTCATTCTCTTGTTAAATCGATACCCTTTGCATTCTCTAATAACACACTCGATCGGGATTGTATTAATCTCTAAGTCGAACAATGTAACTTTCATGCGTCCATCTTTAAATTGAAATTTCAGGGTGTGGTCTAGCTTTTGAGCGACAGTTCCAAGCCAATCTTTAAAAGGATAGTATGTAATTCCCTTGACAACGATAAACAACGCATCATCATCACTCACATCAATAGCTGCCTTCCCAGACTTGTAAATATCAGATATGATTAATTTAGTATCGGCATATAAGCTCTCAGCAGAACTGCCTTCTACATTCAATATTGTTTCAAACTTTACTTCACCATCTACGAATGGAATATTATCAATCGGTGATTGAGCCTTGACCAAAAAAGGCAAAACCACCATTACAGCTAGAAGGATAGATTTCATTATTCGTTTTTTTGGGTTTAACAATATCAAGCAATTTACGGTTATTTTCTAGCAAATCAAGGAGGTAATCTCACGAGTTTGGTCTTTGTCCGGGGTTTGAAAAAATAACCTTCTGATTCCCAACCCCTAAACATAGAGTAAATTGCAAAAAGTTTGATCTACCTCGCTACAGATCCCGCACCGCCCTGAGCCAAAATAGGTAATTACCGACTCCTCGCACCCCTTATATGCCATGCCGTATGGCAAAATTCTGACGTGCTTGTAAGATGTGTATAATTAAGAAAGAAAGGTAATTACCGGAAGATGCTAATGATTGATTCGTCGTGTTCATCATTGATTGGGAACTTATTCATGCCAACGAACAAGGTATCCCAGGCATCAGTTCCATCAGTGCGGTGTTCTAATAAATCCTCTTCTGATTCGGAAAGTTTCTCTCCAGACTTGTCCTTCTTGAATCCATCAGCACCAATGCGAACACCGGTATTCTCCATGGCTAAGAGCAGTGCTTCATTGTTGGGCTTATTGAACAGTGGAAACAACCAACGCTGCCCCTTCATGGCCTGGAATATCATCATGTGCTTATCCTTGTGTGGCATTGGATTTCCAACGTGCACACGATTAACAGACCACCCCAGTCGCTCGAATTCAGAGCAAATCACGGATGCAAAGTCATCATCCCCTACGGCGTAATTGGTGCCAAGGGCTGTATTGTCATAGTAGTAGATAACTTCCTTCTTATTGTGGTGGCGGTAATAGCTGCAGAAATCCTGAACCAATTCTCTGACTTTACGATCATACTTCACATAGAAGCTTTTCAGGGTTTTCATCTTCACGCCTGAGCGCTGTCCGCAAACCAACCAGTTGATATTGGCGTTGTAGTCGAATGCAATGCAGATCGGTTTATCTCGATCAAGATCTCCATCCTGGAGGCAATTGTCATCCTTCTGCGTAAAACGAAAATCAAGTCCATCCAGATAGCTGTTGTCGAAAGCATCATAGTAATGAATGGCTTCCTGCATGGCTGAATAGAAATTATCCCGCTGGTTATTTATTTTTCTGGAAAGTATTGATGTTTGAAACACCAAGGGAGGTAGATCCCGTTTCATCTGCTTGATGTATCGATCACCGAGAAGAAGCAAGTTTTCAATACTTGACCATTCGCGATAATACACGGCAACCGACCGGAGCTTAGCCAGGGAAATATCCAGCTCGCGCAGGTAAGCTGCATGGTATGGCTTTGGGTCGGTTAGCATTCGCTGTTTAACTTCCCATCTTTCATAGATCAAACTATGGATTATTTCAATTAGCTCTGGATCCTGTTTGTCTTTATAGGTCAAAAACCAACTTCCGGCCTTGGTCGTTGGCATGTCTGAAATAATCAACATCCCATGATGCCACGGGCAGTTACCAAAGTTGCCCTTAAATCCACCGTTGGCAGGGAAGGTTTCTTCTTTCAGCTTTTGAAACTTCAAAAACTTCGCCTCATCCAACAGCAACCAGTCAAGCGTTAATGAGTTGGATGTTCCCGCCCGATCCTGAGAGATCAGGCGCCAGATAGTGCCATTGTACCAAATGATTGCATTCTCGTAGCTGGGCGGATCAATGATAGGTCTGGCAAAATTGCTGTTTTTGGGCGGTTTGTGCCCAATGTAGAAATGGACATCACGCTTGTAGCCAAATTCTTCAAGTGCCTGAAGTGTTCCTGGTAAGGTTCTGGATAACAGTTGCTGGTAAGTGCTGCCGACGATCCCTCCAGTGGACCGAGGCATTTGCTGGGTGTTACGCAGACTAAACGGAGCTGCGAAACCATGGCTTTTACCCAAGCGTCTTCCTCCGGCAATAACGGTTGTGTGAGCACCGGTGTACATGAACTCCAGCTGCGGATCATTAAAGTATATTTTCTTCCTCTGCTGAGTTTCCATCGTTTATCATTTCTTCATAAGGCACATCAATGATCTCAATCTCATTCATGTATTTTTCCAGCATCTTCTTCTTTCTCGCCCGAATGTTTGGATCTTTCTTAATGCCAAGCGGCGACGGATCATCAGTAGGCTCAAAGGGCTGTGGTACAATTTCGCCAAACGGCAAAGGCTCTGCATCCGGTTTATCAAGCATGTTATACTTACCCTTTTTATCGGCTGCCATTACCATTGCCTTGGCATCATCCTGATCTTTTGCTTTTTTATAGGCTTCATCCAGCATGGCGTTTACCTGGAATCGAACCCACTCTTTAGCAGGATTCTTAATGTCTCCCAGCAACACCTTGGTAATCTGAATGTCTTCATATGCCGTGCTTTTCACAACTCCGAACTCACTCATCAGATGATTCCGTATATCTGTCTCCGTTTTGGTTGGGAACTCATACCAAAAGGTATAGGCTACCCGGAGACGCTTAATTCGCTCCTGGTAAGCTACCGGCACCTGGTCAATATCGGAATACAGATGCTTGCGACATACTTCTAATGTGGTTGGGCGTGGCATAAATCAATAGAAAATAGGCCTGACAATAGTTGCCAGGCCTTTAGTTTTTAAATGGAATTAGAATTTCAGACCAAGCCTGGCAAGCTCTTCTTCCTTTTGCTGGCTAATACTCTCTCCAGCTGCTTTTAATTCGGCATACCTTTCTCGAATCCCATCCCGAATTTTAGCAGCTTTCACTTCGTCCAATCCCTCCGCCTGAAGCTTTTTGATATTGGTTGAAATGTACTTCCGGTTCGCGTTGATGCGCTTGTGATCTATCGCCTGCGCATCCGATTCCATCTCTGCTTTCTGTTCAGGCTGCCAAGCATCAATAGCCTCCCAGTTTAATCGGATTTGTTTATCCAATTCTGCAATTCGTCCAGTTAGTGGCGCCCGATCTTCAGGAGCAGCCTGCTCCATGAGCTTCAGCTTTTCATGAGTAGCCCTGATCTCTTTGTAGGCATCGCGGTTTTGATTCCATCGGGCTTGCAGCTCCTCTGGAAGATCCTCGAAGTTCACCTCTTTGTTTCCCCGAACCACCTTTAATTTACCCGAGATCACATCGTTGTTATCAGACTCCGATTCAGCACCCTCGGTTGCATTCGTCTGCTCAACAACCTGGTCGTTATGAGATTCATTCTTCTCTTTTTCGCCATCGGCATTATTCTCTTTTTGCCCCTGGTCAGCTCCAGCTTCATCCTGCCCTTGATCAAGCCCTAAGTCTTTTTCTCGATCCGGATCCTTAGCATCTAAGTCTATACCTTGATGCTTGGCAATCTTTCTGATTTCATACTCCAGTTTTCCCGGGTTTTTCTTTCGTCCCAGGTTTTGCAGGAGAATACGATTTTTACTGTGCATCCCCAGAATTGCTAAGCCAATTCCGTAATCTTTTGTTTCAGCGTTCAGCCAATCTTTAATTGATAGTGCCATAACCTTTTTTTGTTTACAAATTACAAGAGTGGTAATTACCTGCGAAGGACAAATAAAAAAGGCAGCCGTTAAGCTGCCTTTAAAGTAGTTTTGAACGTGGCTATACCGCTGCCGGGTTAACTTCCCCTGCATCATCGGTAATTAAGCCGTCGTAAAACGGGAAGGGGCACACATCCACCGCCTCAATCTCTATCGTTGTGCCCTTTTCCGAAGTTGGCGCTCCTCCAATATCAAGCGTGACTTTCGTCACGGTCATGAACTTCTCTGATCCACATACGCGAAACTTACCGGAATCCCGCTCCCTGAAAGCCCACACCAAGTCAGTGTTCGCAGCTAACTTAGCCAGCGCTGTTGCCTCCTCATTAGTTAGCGATACTACAACCTTCAGCTTGTTCAAATACGTTTTGCAACGCACTTCTCCTTGCTGTTCTGAAGTAGGCTGCGATTTAATATCGATGCAGTTAACACGCTTCCAAACCTTCGAAGTCACCTCATCTGCTTCCAGCCCTAAGGTGAAATTGCCCGCAAGCGTTACCTCTGCGGCTGCATCTGCCGGCGCATCCGGCAATTGAGGCCATGCTACAATTGAATTCTTGGTTGTAAAGTATAATTCCGGGTAAATGCCGGGGACGGACACTTGTCCGTCTACCCAGTCTAAATTTCCAAAGTTATCAGCCATAATTACTCCTCCTATCCTGCAAAGAATTTACCGACCATCAGACGCTCGGCACTGATTGATTCAAACTGAGTTCCGAAGAACATCGTAGTTACAAACTGAAGCTTGAACGGGTTGTCACCCCTGCGAACTTCAATTTTCTCTTCTTCACCAACCTGGTTTACACCAACCAGCATATTCTCCTTCGTGGTAATCTGAAGGTAAGGTGCGGCCTTCTTTCCAACAAGGGGCACCAATTCACATCGCCGGTCCGATCCTTCAAGAAAGGTTTTTTTGAACTCGCGATTATAAGGAGTTGCGCCAACGGTCTGTTGGTAGTCGTCGGTGTAAGCATCGTAGAGTGCTTGCGGGAGCACCATTTTTGTCATCTCACTCTTCAGCTCATCAGAGCATGCGCGGTAAACCGCTTTCAGATTATCTACCGCATTGTTGGCCGTAATTGCTTCTGTAAATTCATACAGGTTGTTTTTAGCAACAGCAATTTTGGCAGCGGTAATGTCTGCAGTAGTGATGGTGTCCAACCCATTAAATAAGGTTCCTGTGGTTTTCCCAGCCGCATTACGCGTAGCGTTGAAGATAGACTTATTCAGTCCACCTGAAATTTTTCGCATCATCAGGGTTAACACTGCTTTATTGAACTCGATATTCTCAAGCCCTGACCCCTTGGTAACAGCAGCCCCATAAAGGGAAGAAACAAGCGTGTTCGGATCAAAAAGCTTGACAGCCTGACCAAGGAACGTCTCCAGGTCACGACCATCGACGGTCATACCGTCCTCTTCGTACCCCTCGTTTTCCAGTAAGCCGGTGTAAGGCATCAATTCAACAGGGCCGGTTAACTCCCCAACGGTTTCCTTGTAACGCACTCCCGTGCGGAGTGTCATGTGTTGCAGCGTGTTGGCTAAGCCTAACACGGCCATAATAAGCAACTCTTTACGGTATTTCTGAGCTGCAGTGTTCAGTGAATTACTTGATATTGTTGGCATATCTTTATTTTTTTAAGAATTACTCAAAAAGATCGTTTACCGCATCCCAGGTGCTTTTGGCACTGGAGTAGGTTTTAAATGTGTCCTCGGTCTTAGCACCCGAATCGGTTTTCTTAGGCACCTTTTTATTTTTCGCTCCTGGACCTTTCTTCAAAGCTTCCAGTTGCGCTTTCAGATCAGCAATTTCCTGATCCTTGGAGTCATCTTCCTCAGTTTCTTCTTGCTCGGCTTCCTCTTCGGACTCTTCTGCTTCCTCAGCTTCTTCCTCCTCGGCTTCTTCTTCGGATAAGTCATCCGCTCCAGGAGCCCCATGTTCATTGATCCAGTCAAGAACATCCTGTTCAGTTGCATCATCTGGCAACCCGCAGGCTTTTGTAAGTGTTTTTAAATTCATATCTACTTCCTGATTAGGGTTAAAAAAATCGTGTGCCTGAGAAAAGAACCTGTCAAACAACGAACGACCCTTGACCAGCTTATCAAACTGATCAATTACCTGCTCGTGGCTCATGTTCTTCACTCTATTTGAAATTTTCTTACTGCCTTTAACTATTTCGTCAATAAACAATTCCTCCAATGCCTCATCGGCTGTCAGCCAGTGGTCCTTGTGGTCAAAATAAGCTGCTTCAATTTCTTCGGCTGTTTTTGATGTGTTCCTGCTGGTGATGCAAGTAATCAGGCTGTCTTGAACCTTGCCAAGCATTTCCAGTACTTGCTCGAAATCTCCTGCATTTCCGTAAACCCCCGAAATAGGAGAATGTAACATCATGAGAGCATTGTCAGCCGAATGCACAACCTTCCCTGCCAACAAGATTACTGCGGCCATCGATGCGCATAGCCCATCATTATAGGTATGGATGTCGGCTGTAGAATTGCTTATCGCGTTGAAAATTGGCAGGCCGTCAAAGACAGAACCTCCGGGGGAATTAATTCTAATATTGATGCGTGAGTAGTCTTTTTCAAGCGCTTTCAGGTCTGCTACAAACTGGCGGGCAGTAACTGATTCTTCGAACCAGGAATCGCCAATTACACCATAAATCAGAATGTCAACTGAATCGGATTTCTTATTCTCTACACTGTAATATTGCTTTGGCATTGTAATGATACATTTAAGTACATTACAACTTTACTACAGAAATGAGGCGAAATAAAGGACTGTAAGTTTTAAGAAGCAGAACTGCCAACAGGCGAACTACAGGTAATCAGGCATCGATAGCCATTAAAAGAACCAGGAGATCCATCCAGTCCTTTTTCATAACTAAGACGCGCGGGGTAGCTCGTGCTGCCAACCAGGTGAATCACTCCGTTTGCGTCCGTAATCCGGAACTGCGCTCTTCGGCTTTTTACAGCCAAAAGGATTGAATCCGTTTCCGGGCAGACTTTTGCTATATTAAACTGCGCATTGGTTTTATGCAGATCACCGGCACGGGTCCGGGCATGGTCTTCGCTCATTTTCGCTGAATGAGGAATAATCTCTATTTCTGAAAAATCCTGCTGACCATCCAGCTGGTATTCTATTTTCGTGATAACTGCGCTGTTCATAATAAACTGATTTATAGTAAAACGACCTTTTTCTTGCAAAAACTATGAAATTATTTTCTATCTGCCTAATAATCAGAATTTAGCAGCATTTCAAATCGTTTTTCTTCTGTTTTTCGCCGGTTGCGGTAGTCGATTTTCTTCACCGCATCGTAATTTGCTGCATTATTTCGGATGTTCAGACCACGCAAAACGGCGTTGATAATTTCCTTCTGACTCCACTTTACTTCGTATCCAATCTCAAACCGGCGCTCCACCCACTTGCGGTACTCATACTCTATTCCGTCCTGGATCTTCTGCTCCCCCCAGTTGCTGACTTTCAAAAAGTGGGAGTAAACCGAATGCCGGTTGATTGGATTCACTGGTAAAATAAAGGTAACCGGATGATCCATGAAAGGCCGCCTTACGGGGAGGTCGCTGGTAACGACATTGGAGTGGATCAGCTTACCGATGTCGTGAGTGCGGCTGACGATAATTTCCTTTTGCTTGGCCGGCGTATTGAAGATGAAGCGGCAATAGGCCTCCAGCAGTGGATTTAACGATACGGTGACTTGTGGTTTGGTTGAAAGGTCCAACTTCATAGCAAACTCTATCTCGGTTATTTTTATAAATATAATTTACAAACTGAGATTTGCCAAGTCTACTTGGTCCTTTTTGTCTACCTTTTCAATCACTACGCACTGATCTCAATTATTCCAGATCTTAAAATGCAATTCTTGTTCCATTTATTCCGCCCGATTTTAGGAAAATTATTATTCTTTGATAATTAAACCTGACTTAAACAAGTCATCCAAAATAAAAAATGGCAACGAAGTTGATTTCGTTGCCATTCTCTTTTGCCTTAATCTGTTGTTTTTACTTTACTAAATGTTCGGTCTGTTCCGGATATCTAAAGCAAACAGTTGACAACAATCGAAGTTTGCACCAATATTTTTCGAAATGGTCCGATACTTCTTTAAGATTATTAACGGGATTGGAAAAATCGTTGTATAAAAAGATCTTATTGATTTCTCCATCTTTATCTCTTTGAATCGATCCCTTATCGGCAGATAACCTCAATAAGATTTCTTCAGACAATCTGGGATAAGATGTAAAGACTGGAAGGTCTCCATAGTTCGAATGCTGATCATACTCAATCGTTTTTTTGTTTATCCCAATTGGCATGTTCTCCCTATTAAAAGCCATCCACTCTCCGTTGTCATTTCGGTGCAGCCCGTAAGGCATGTTGATTCTAAAAAAATCTGTCATGTTTTAGTGCTTAAAAATTTAGTTCATGCAATTTACCACAAAAAAGGCAATCGTGTTTCTTAAATCTATAAACACAAACTTGTTAGTTTCTTCTCATACGGGCGCCAGTGATGCACTTGCCACATGCAGTCGAAGTGGCGTGATGTTTCGCCGAAGCCAACGGTGAACAGGTCATCGCCTTCGCGGAACACTCCCCGCTTCCACTGCTGTTCATCGATGTCGTTTTGGGTTTGCCACTCCACTTCCTGCCCATCCGCTGGGAGTGTGGACCGGTCGATTTTGATTTCAATTTGTTTGCTCATCGTTTTTTGGTTTAAAATTCAACTTTTAAATAAAAATTTCGGAACCCACTTACAACCTACAACCATCTCATACAGCTCAGTAATACAGCGCATTGACTCACAAAAAGCGGTTGTAACCTTTTTGGGGTTGTAAGCGGTTGTAAGTGGGTTGTAAGTGCTTTTTTGGGTGTCGGTTACAACCTCAAAGCGTCTGATTATCTTTAGGGTTACAATGGCGGTTGTAAGGTTGTAAGCGAAAACCATTTTTATATTTTCTTTTTAAGTTTTTAATAAGTAGAATAAGAATTCTACTTTATTAAGTTTATAATACTAAGTCAAGATCAGAATAACGGGATCACATCATAACCATACCGGCTTTGACCTTTTACTTTCTTTGCATAACGAACAAACATAAGCTGCCGCAAGGCAATACCAATATTCACATCGGTAATGGAGGTCATGGAAGCATTTACTTTGCGGGCTTTCTTCAAATCGCGTAAGATCTCGACTGGTTGTTTAAACTCGGCCATGTCTTCTTCGCCTGGTTCCGGAGCGCGGTACCATTCTTTCAGGATGCGGAAGCTGGAGGTTTGAATCAGGAACCGGCTGTTATAATCTTCAAATTCGGTAAAATCCTTCTTATTCCAGGTATATTCGAAATTCTGAGAAAGCAACATATAAGCTTCGGCCCAAATCTGATCCACATCAATGACCTTGGTATAGCCTTCCCAGTCAATTTCGTCAATGTGATTCACGGCAAACCGTCGTAAGCTCATGTCCGGATGAATGAAGCCACCATGCTCGGCATCCTTATTGGTGGTTCCACAGGCGCTGGCATAGCGCTGTTTGGTCGAAGTGAAGCGTTTGGATACGTTGATGTACAGTGAGGATAAAATGTTCTTAAACTCCTCCGCTGTGCTTCGGGTGAGGCCAACCATTTCGTCGAACTGAATCAACAGGTTGGTTGTAAACATATCGGGGTAGCTCATGTCTTTAACCGACTTGGTGTAATACGACTTCAGCAGATCCGGAACCAGGTATTCCAACAGCCCTGATTTACCGATGCCGGTATCGGAGTTTACCACCACAAACATGGCATCGTTAGCCTTTTCGCCCATGGCGCAGGCAACGGTAGCCACCAACCACTTTCGAAAGGTGTACACCAGGCGTTTCTGGTAGTAGTTTTCTTCTTCTTTGTCGCCAAAGTCGCGGGCTTTCAAAAAGGTGCATAACAGGTCGATGTGCGATTCGCCGCCATAGGTACCTTCAAGCGATTGAAAGTACTCTTTGATCGGATTGTAAGGAACGGTTTGGTTCGGGCTGGTCAGGATCTTCTTCAGGATCGAGTCGGCTCCGGTAATTCCCTCCTCCAGCATGTGCAGCGAAATGTCTTCAATGCTAATCTCCTGATCGTACTCACGCGACTTTGAAGCGATCATCACCTTGGTATTGTCGAATATGTTGATTTTGATGTCGTAGTTGGTGTTAAGGAATTCCTTAACCAGACTGACGCGGTTCGAACCGTTGGAAGGGATTTTAGTTTCGGTGAATTTTTTGGCCATAGCGGTATAAATAATTTAACCGGCCTGAAAGCCGGTGTTTTAGAGGTTTGTTTTGATTGGGTTTAAAACCATCCGATAACGTACAGATCGGTATTTTGACTATATCGTTTGAGCATTGATGAGTTTGGAACTCGGTCCTTAAGTTCATCAAATTTGGCTTTAAGCTCTTTGGATGGAGTTTCAACAAAGAATATCAGGTTCTCCCAGCCGTCGTCTGATTTTTTATCGAATCCATAGACTGTGTTTGGTTCTGGGTTTTCACGTTTATCTTCCGACCATTCTAATAGGTCTTCGGGCCATGAATTTATTGTTAGTTCCGGAAGAACTGTTTTTTTGATCTCATTAAGTACTTCATATGCTTTCTTTACGCTTTCAAAACTTAGTGCCATAATCGTTTTTATTTATTGGGTTCAAAATGTTCTCCACAAGCCCTTGACAGCCCGCCTCTTCTTATTGGTTCAGGTTTAAACATGCAGTATTCTCGTTGCCAGAATGAGCAATTTTTACATACTCTTTTTAAAGGTTCCGCACGGCATAACTGCAGCGGCCAACCAAGTATCCCTTTCAAATTATTACCGTATTGAGCCGCTTCCTTAGCCTGTATTGCTGTCTTCCCATGAGTTGCAACAAAGTTGTTCTCACCTTCAATCATTCCGAAAATGACGATGTGAGTCAGGCCAAATTCTTCGCGGATCTGTTTTACTTTATTGATTGGTATATTTTCCATAACCGTTTGATTTTATTTGGTTTTTGATTCTTTTTCCTTCTGTTCCCGGATGATCCGCTGCAAGTTCCTGATTTGGTCAGCACGCTCTTTCGAGATCTCGACTTTCCCAATGCCCGGAAAAATGGCGGTTACTGTTGTTTTCTTTGTCATAGCTGATTATTTAGGCATTTGGGCACATGTACCTGAATGAAATCCCATCCAAAAAATATCTTCTGGATTTATCTTCTCTTCTGCTGGATCAGCAATGATTTGGACTGTCGAATAGTTGGGTTCGTGTTTTATCTTGCCAAGAGCGACTGTTCTCCCTGTTGACAATACCGGGCTCTGAAAGACTTGCTCAATGGCCTGAGCTGTTTCTTTGTTGGTTGTTATCACAAAATATTGCATAATCGTCTGATTTTTATTTGGTCGTATTGTTTAAGAAAGTTCATCTATTTCACACTCCCAGTCCATGCAATCCCGCTCACGGATATTGTCGCTTAGCCACTCTGCGGCATCGCTATACGTCATGCTACTGCCGTCAATTTCATCGCCGTTTTTTGCTGCATCAAAAAGCTGCTTATAAACTTTCTCAGGCATGCTGACGTCGCCTAGACCTACCCGGTAGGTTACTGTAACTTGTAAATCTTCAACTTTTCTCATTGTTATATTCTTATTTGGTTTTTACTTGATTCTTCAGTCTTCTGCTTTCGCCAGGCATGTGAACAAGCGTCATCATTTCTTCCATGCGGCTTCGGATGAATGCGGTATAGAACTTCTCCAGTCCGTCGAAGTTGAAATTGGTCGTGGCGTAGGTTCTCGATCCGGCTTCGTAGCGAAGTGCAAACAGGTCGATCACCGGCTTAATGACGTTGCCGAAGTCCTTCACTTCCGACTCCTCGCGTCCCAGCTCGTCGATAAACAGAGGTCGCTTTTCGTAAAACTCCATTCCTTTTTGCTTAATCAGCCCGGCCAGCGTTTTACTATGCACCATGGTTGTCCGGCGGCGGCTGTATTCGTTCGATAGGTTCAGGTAAGCCATCATCAGTACCGACTTGCCGCAGCCGATTTTCCCGCCAAAAACTAAGCCGGCGTTCAGGTTCCAGGCACACTCCGGATTGTTGGTAAAATACAGGTACAGCTGCTTAATGATTGGCCCGTTGTGCCGGTCAATCGTGTACTGGGCATTGACTGATCGCTGAACCAGGATCTCCTGCGCATAATAGGTAATCAGCTGTTTGAATACCTCGTAGTTCATCGGGATGCTTGCTTTATAGGTGCGCAGCTGGTATGCCTTTTCTTTAATTTGCTGCTGCAATTTTTCCTGGTCGTTGGCTGTTCGCATTTGGCGAATGTTGTTAGAAATCACCTGCATCGTTGTTTGATTTTGGAGGTTTTAATTTGTCGTTTTCTTCTACTTTAAAAAAGGAACGGTAAGGACCTTTCATGGCGAACCGGATGTAAGCAATGGCCTTATCAACATCCCCACCGGATATTTCTTCCAGGTAGTCGAGGCTGGCTTGCTCCATGCGTGAGCGCATCAGGATCCCGTGCTGCTCCTGCAAATACTCCTTCCACATTTTCCAGATGTAGCGGAAGTCTTCCTGATCAAATGGCGACTCGACCTTAATTGGATCTACCGGAGAGATAAATTGGTCGAACTGCTCAGCCATTTTCTTCGTTTGGTTCCACTCCTTCGTAAACTTTTGCAGCTTGTTGGCCTGCAGTTGCGACAGACCAGCCTTTTCGATAAAGTCTTGTAGCTTTCCTTCTGCGGTGTTGATTTGGCCACAGATGTTATTCCATTCTTTAATCATGTCTTATGCGATTATTTGATATTGTTTTACTTCCAGTTGCTCCGGGCAGGTAATTACGTTTCCAGGCTGCCATCTTACTCCCTGGGTGTTGGTAATCCGGATTATCGGTTCACCAAATGAGTCAACCAGGTAAGCTTCCTGTCCCGGATCCTTCAAGGCTTGTATGGCCCGAAAGGCTTCCTCACGGGTGCGTGGCCGGAGTTTCATGAGCCTGAAGTAAATTTTGATTTTCTGAATTAAGAATTAGCTCCAGCTGTTCTGAAGCAGCAAGCTTTAGTAAAAACTCACTGGCTCTTTGTAGCTGCTTGTTGATTGCTATTAAGTTATTGAAGGCCGCTTCAGTATATTTAATCAGCTTTTCATTATCCTGAAGGTAAGCGGCTGCATTTGACACAAAATCTCCAACAACTCGATTCATCCTTACTCGTTGGGGTGAGTCACTCACTCTGTTTGCTTCAAAGTATTTGATTCTTCCATCTCGATTTTCTTTGATCAAAACACGAAAGTCAAATCCAATAATTGAATTGATTTCTCTAAACGACGCTGAAATTGAATATTTACTCCAGGCACCTAAGAATTCAGGAAAAGTCTCGCCCTTTTCGTTCCTCGAGAATTGTCCTGACGCACCGTACTTAATGCCAATAATTAATTCATGTGAAGTCTTAGAGTTTTTATATTCCAAAACCGCCTTGTCAATTGTTTCTTCCAACTCTTTCAATGAAGGAAACTCTAATCGCCCCTTAAGGCCAAGCTCCTCTTGCAAGGTAGTATGAAGATTGCAGCTGAAAACTCCACGTGAGTTACAATTGAAGTTTACATTAATCTCCTTCTCTCCTATTTGGTATTTTTCGCTTTTAATTTTTGCCATTACTTCAATTTTTACTGTTGCATTAAGGTTTGTTGGCTGTCCTGAACTTCGAGCAGCACCAGGTCGAAAAGCTGACTGGGGACATGCGCTTTGTTTTTGTACATGGTGGTCACAATTTTCTTGAACTGCGGCAAGCTGTAGCCGGTGTCGTGGTAGGCTTCGAGGTTGGTAACCTGATCGAGCTGCCGGGGATATACTGCCAGCACCTTTACCCGGTTAACAGGTTTGCCGTTCAATTCTTCAATAAACTGTTTGCCCGGATAAAACCGCTTGGGGTTGTGCATCCTGAAGGTGGTGTGGATCTTACAATTCAGCTTGTTGTTCCAGTTGGTTGAGTATTTGAGTTTGTCCATCATTTCATCATTGGGTTTAAAATTTGAACTCCGTAGTTGTGTTTGGCCTGCAATTCGGCTACGTACTTATTTTCGCGGGCCGAATCCATTTCATCGGGATACACCGATATGGTTTTGTGTGTTTGCTCCAGCTGCAAGCTAAAGCCGGCTTTCTTTACCCGCCGGTGCAGGTAATACTTGCGTTGGTAAGTACCTTTATTGCTCATGGCTTTATTAGTCTTGCGATGACCACGCCCAGCAGCCCTCCCGACATGGCCCCAACAGCATAGATTACTTTTGAAGGCCAGGATCCGACAACAACCTTCCGGACGTTAATCGTCCAGAGGTACGAAATTCCAAACCCACAAATGGCTATTCCTGCCCATTCGGTACGGCTGATAAAATAGGTGTTTGCGCTAACCAGAAAGACCTGCATGAATGCAGTAATAAAGAGTTTTGGATAGTTCATGATTTCTCCTTTTTGATTGACATGTTGATCTTTATTGCCCGAAAAGGCTCCAGGTGCGTTATTTCTCCTTCATCAACAGTAATTGAAATTAACTCGCCGCCAAAGTCATAGGTGTGCTGCCCCTCCGGAAGCATGTATTTATCCGGACTTGCATCTTCAAGTCCATACAGAGTGTTTTTTATTGACTGCTTACAGGATTCGACCTCTTCAACAGTTTCATTGTATTTTCTTAGGGCCACTTCCTTTTCGCTAAGTGCCTTTTTTAGATCATCAATTAACTCCTTCATGATTTTGGCTTTTTGTTGACAACAATCTCACGTTTTTCAAGGTGGCTGATGGCCACACCGCCTGCTACTCCATCAACCTTGCAAACAATTGCTCCATCACCTAATGTCCAGGGGTTGGAGGTTATAAACGTGGGCTTAGGATCCCATTTCTCGCCATTGGCTTTAACTACCGTATAGTAGGTAACTGGCGTTCCAATTTTGATATGCTCAACTTTCATAAGAACTATTGTTTAGTGGGTAAATAAATCATTGATACATCGCCCGCTTCGGGTTCCTCCATTTGGTGTTGGTAGTGCGGGCTGCTTAAGAGGAGTTGAAGTTCAATCAGCTCTACCCTGCTGCAATTGCGCAGGAACTTTTCCGGGGTAATGTCGATCTCAAATACTTGCTGAATCTTAGGCATGACTGGTATTTTCAATGGTTTGAATTGGATAATTAAGCTTCAGAATGTCATCAAACTTGCTGATGAAGTCAACTTGCTTTCCAGGCTCCAGTTCGCAGGTTACCTTGCTGCCAACCCATACGCTGGCTTGAAACGGACCACAGTCAACAACCTCCTTGTTCTCGTTCAGATCCCACCATAAAAAGTCCTGGCCATGATCTTCGAAATAAATGCGGGTATTTGCTTTTTGAGGTGATTTATTGCTCATGATTGTAGTTTATTGATAGTTAAATGATCTTCGTCAAACTCATAGTTTTCAACTTTAAGTAGCGTTATTCCTACAGAGCCGTCAAGCCTGTACCATCCTTCTTTTGAATCGAATTGACTTTTAACGCCAGCTGTATTAAGGCCTTCAAGTGAAGCAACATGAATAACTTCAATGGCTGTTTTTTTGATTGCCTCTTCAATAGGGTCGGCTTCTTCATCGTATTCCCAGCTCCAAAACTCCAGGACTTCTTTGGCAACCTCAGGAGTGAATTTGTCCCTGTCAATCAAAAACACTGCAGCTGCATCGTGAAAACCGTAGTTGCATTCATACTTTTCTACCATGGCTAGTCTATTATTAATCGTCTTGGAATTGCTTGTATTTCAACGCTGGGTGTTTCGCACTGCTGCAGTTCGCGTTCAAACTGTTCGGTGTCCTGGTCTTTGGCAACCGCTATGCGGGTAATAAAGGCGTGTACTTTTACGCCAGATTCGGTTTCGCCTACCCAAATCCGGGCAGGAAGGCCATCGCTTAGCAAGCCTGGCTTGAGGATGACAATCTTTGAAGTTGATGTTAGAGTTACTTTCATGCGTTTTGCTTTTGCTTGGTTTCTAAAAAGTTGTGGTATTTTTCTTCCGTCCGGAAGTAGCGCATAATGCGCAGTTTTTCATCGTAGTGCTTAAAAGGCATCTTGGTGTGATCGGGGCTTTTCACCTTGGCTCTCCGCAGCTTGTCGCGGTCATTCCGGTTGTTCACCCGGTTCAGCACGGGCATATCCTCCGCATTTACGGTTTCCTTACGGCGGTCGTTGGTTGAGCTTCGCCGGATTGAACCGCTACGTGTTTTCAGTTTCTCCTGATACACCGCATTCGCCCGGCGGCTTGCCTCGCGCCTACACTCCTGGCTGCAATACTTTTCTGAGCTATGGTTGGGTGTAAAATCAGTCTGGCATATTGCGCACGACTTCGGCGGTACCGGCCCCGGATCTTGCCGCGATGGAATAGGTGCCCGGTTTCGGCACTTGGTGGAACAGTAAACCGTATCTATCCGTTTGGCCTGAAATTCGGTTTTGCACACCGGACAAACCTTGTTCAAAGGATTCTTACAGCTGAAACAAATGCGTGTTTGTGGCTGACTGGCTTCAAATAGTTGACCACAGTTGACGCATCTTTTCTCGTAGGTTTTCGTTAGACTTGTTGTACACATGATTCGGTTATTTTTCCCCGGGGCGGTTGTGGCTGACCTTTCCGGGGTTTTTGTTTAGTGAGCTGCTGCCCGGTATTCTCGTTGCAATTGTGGTATCTGGTTATCCAGAAATACATCCTTGTTGGCTTCGTGTGCATGCCAGTACTCCTGCTTGGCCAATGGGCCTTTAATCCATCCGGTGAGGAAAACTACAGCAGTTGCTGTTTTCAGGGTTTTCAGCCGCAGCTGCAGGCGTTCTTCCTGGCTCCAGCTCGATGGTATTCCCAGCTTTAGAGGATTGATAATGGCCGCGTGTGGTAATTCCTTGCGAATTTGGGTTTCGGCCTTTTGCAGTTGTGCCCGGTATTGTTCCTCCGGAAGCGAGTCGTTGCCGGTAATGTAAATGGTAGGTTTCATTTCTTGTTCGTTTGTGCGGCGTGGCGTCCGCTGGTTTCGACAGTTTGATTAAATTCCTATTTCAGTGGCCTTGGCTATCAGCTCGGCCATGTTTTTTGCATCCAGTTTTTCCTTGAGCTTCTCAATGCGCGATTTCATTCCAGCAACCGACAGGCACAGTTCACTGGCGGCCTGCTCGATGGTTTCGCCTTTTTTCAGCTCTTCAATGGTGCGACACTCGTAGTTTTTCAGGCCGGTGGCCAGGCTACACAGCTTGCCGCGTAGTTCGCAATCGTGGTTGGTACACGAGTGGTTGTAAGCATCGGCGTTCAGGTTGCCGTTCACAAAATCGGGCGCATCGTCCAACGCACCAATTACACAGCGGTACCAGGTATCGAAAGTCTCGTTCAGGCTGGTAATGCCCGCTTGCTTCATAATTTTGTGCGATACCTTGTCGGCCATAAATGCCTCCTGAATCATTTGCTTAACCCCCGTGGGTGCTTCGTTGTACCTGAGCGTTTGCCCGTTGTGGATTAACCACTTCTCGTTATCGAACCAGAAGGCTTCGGTGCCTTCAATAATACCGGCCGGCAGCTTTGCCCCAACCGAAAATTGATGTACTTTTGTCATAATCTTTTTGATTTTATCCCGGGGAGGTGTTGGTGCACCATTGATCCGGGATTTGTTTTTTTTAGGTTGAAAAAAGGTCGCGCTCTTCTTGCAGTGTTTGGGTGTCTAGCTGACGCAACTTCGAATTTATTTGATTAATCTTTTTGCGAGCCTTGTTAATTGTGATTGCCTCGTCAGGAGTCAGCCCGTTGTATATCTGGTCAATCTGAAGCTGGGCCTTTGCTTTTTCTTTCAGCAAGTCCTTGCGGCCACCAATAGCCCCGTGAAAATGCTCGTACAATACGCGGTAACACTCCCATTTGTATTTCAATAAATCTTCGGATTGAGATTGAATTTGAAATATCCACCCGTAGATATAAAATTCAGGCAAGCAGAGCATTTTTCGCAGCTTTCCATCAGCGGCAACCACCGTCTGCTCAGACGGTAGTTGAGCCAATATTTCATCCTCTTTTAGATTCTTCCTTTGAGCTTCAAAATCTACTCCCAAGGCTTCGCAAATTGGCTTTAATGCGATCCAGTACTGCCCGTCGGCGGCTACGAAGTAAATGACCTTGCCATTGAACTCCAGAAATTTTTTGACTTCCTTTTTCATAGCTCCTCCTTGTTAATCAATTTCGTTACCATCGGTGAAAAAACAATAGTGTGTTTCCTTAGAGAAGAAGAGAGGCAAGAATCCAGCAAAACTGAAACGATACTTATACCCTTCAAAATTCACAGCATTATTAAATGTGCGGTAGAAAATTGCTGTTTTCGGGTCGCGCTGTTCATTTCTGTATTTACGAATCAAGCTTCGTCTTGCGCTGAAGTCAAGGTCTTTCCATGTCACCTTAAAGAATAAATAAAACTTAAGGCAATAAATTAAGTTTTTCATATCTGTCTAATTATTGGTTTTCGGCTTCCAGGCGGTCGAGCTTCTCGATGATGCATAGTTTAATAAACTGCGATTCATTCATGTCAAGTTCTTTCTCGGCCTTTACCATTTCCTTTTTTAGCTCCGAAGGAACCACTAAGTTGATGCGCTCGGTGTTTCGTTTGAGCAGAAAATTCATTCTATTGGCTGTTGTTGCATTCATATATTATACTTAATTTTCTAGTACAATATTATTAATTCAGAATATTAAATCCAATGATCAGAATGCAAATATTCTGATTTCAGCATTATTTAGAATGAATCTAAACGAAGACGACATTAGAAGGGCACTAGAAAACTACAAAGATGAGCACAGGCTAAAAGACTACAAGATTGCCGAACTATGCGGCATGTCAAGCCCTTCGGTCTATAATAATTATAAGAAAGGGAAAACCCAATATCTGAGAGCAGATTATCTACTCAACTTTTCCTTTAATGCTAAAATCAGTCTCGACAGATTCATAGATCAGTATATAAATAAGAAATCACAACCACACAATACCGCCGTAGAGCCCCTTAATTCTCTGAAAAAACCGGATACGCAAGCAAAAATCTACAACTGTCCGGACTGCATTGCCAAGCAGCGCGAGATTGATGCGCTGCGTGAAACGCTTGCCGCTAAGGAGGAATTACTAGACCTGTACCGGTCTTTGAAAAAAGACCAGGGAAAATGCGGGTAGTGTGGAGAAACTAAACTAATCATCATGAATAAAGACCTGAACTTTATCGCTATTGACTTTGAAACCGCCAACTCTGACTACTCAAGCATCTGTCAGATCGGTCTGGCTTTTTTCAAAAATGGAGAATTAGCAAACAAGGTGAGCCAATTGATAAATCCTGAAACTCATTTTGATGGATATAATATCGGCATTCATGAAATACACCCTGAAGATGTTGTCGATGCGCCTACTTTTAAAGAATACTACCCTGTACTCTTTGAGCAAATAAATAACCAGGTATTAATTCATCATCAGCCTTTCGACTGGACTGCCTTTTGCCAGGCCTGCGAAAAGCATGCACTGGAGTTTCCAAACTCTTACTGGCTCGACAATGCCGCTGTTGTTAGAAGGACATGGGAACAGTTTCGACAAAAAGGCTATGGACTTAAAAATGTTGCAAGCTTTTTAGGAATTGAGTTTAAGCATCATGATGCCTGCGAGGATGCCATTGCTGCAGGCTTGGTTTTTACTGAGGCTTGTAGCTTAACCGAAAGATCAATTGAAGACTGGGCTAATGAAGTTGAGAAGAAAAGGATAAAGGCACCACGAAAAGGGCCATCGCCACAACGGATATCAGGAGAGTTACTAAAGCAAGAAATCTCCGACAACATAGACTGCAATAATCCATTCTTCGATAAAAAGGTCGTGATTTCAGGCACCTATTCAAACTGGCCAGATCGCAAAGTTCTTGCAAAAATAATTAAGGATTTGGGCGCAGACATCGATTCTTCAATCGGGAAGAAAACGAATATTCTTTGTGCTGGCAATGGTGTTGGCCCTGCTAAAATAAAAAAGATGCAGGCAAATATTGAAGCCGGTTGTGATGCGAAAATAATAACTGAAGTCGAAGTTATTGAGATGCTAAATGAGGCAGGAGTAAAAGTCGATAATCCTATAGAGATTGACATTCGCCTAGTAAAATGAAAAACAACCCAGAAAGTAGACAATACCTCTGTCTCCCTGCATTGAAGTAGACAAGGTAGACACTGAAAAAGAACAACAAAATCAAACTGTTCGGGATGCGTAGAGAATCCAGTCATCCCGACTTTTTTCTTCAAAAAACAATCCACTAAAAATTCAGAAGTTAAAACAGAGAGAAAAGCCGCTGCTTTTTCTATTCACATTTTGCAGGCATTGCTCTGTCTCTAGCTTCATTCCCTACAAAAAGAAACTGTCTGGTTGGGCTGTAAAGGGCCCTGTCCCATGCAAATCTTTTATTACCCAATTTCAATTTCCTTTGAAATATTCTTTTGGATTGGTAAAAAAAGCTACATTTGCTACTCAAAAACGGATTTAGTCGAATAAGCAGAAAACCATGAAAACAGATTCAATTCATAACATATCCATCCTGGCTCCTGACCGGCAAGCCAATACTGTTTGTGTCGCCATAAGCAATACCAATGACAAACCGAGACAAACAAGCCACTGCCAAACACATACAAAAAATACAGCTTACTAAAACCAGTTAATTACTAAAAGTAAACACACTGTAGATGTATCTCAAAGTACTGCCGGACACACCATGCCATGCTTTGATTGACAGGCAAGTTATTTTTTGCACAAAAACAGACCATTAAACGATTATCGTTTTTGAAGCGACATGAGACTGCCTTTATAAATATACCGGGTAACAAAAAATAAGAATCAGAAAGCCGTGAATACGCTAGTCAAAAAATACAGATTTTCATTAATCATCGGCATTATCGCCCTTGCATTACTTTCGGTTTCACAATTCAGCAAGCTTACCATCAATCCAAGCTTTGACGACTACATTCCAACCAACGTCGGGAACCGGGCTTACCTCAACCAACTGGACAGTATTTTTGGGGGAAGCGAAAAGATTATGCTGATACTGACCAAAGACAGCAACATTATCAATCAGCAGACGTACGACCGCATGGTTCGCCTTTCCGAAGAACTGCAAAAACTGGATGGCGTTGAAAACTGCCTGTCACTAATTGACGTGATCGACATAAAACTGGAAGATGGTATTACCGAGCTCGCCCCAATAATTGATAAAATTCCAACAGAACCGAAAGCACTGAAAGAGCTGAAACAAAAGATTCGCTCCAACAAAATAGGCCAGCGCTTTGTCGCCTCTGACTTTTCAGCAACAGCCATCATCATCACCAAATCCAATGAAAGCGAGGATGGCGTCCTTATTCCAGCCATCCAGGAAGTCATTGAACAGACACCCGGACAAGAAAAAATCTATATTGGTGGCTTATCCTATATTCGGCACGCCATCAAGTCCTACATCAAAAAAGACCTGTTCACCTTACTCCCGGCCGCCCTAATTTTAATGGTTTTCATGCTCTATTTTTCATTTCGTGAATGGAAAGGCGTTTTACTCCCTTTTGCTATTGTCATTTTATCCATCCTGTTTTCATTTGGATTCATGGCACTTATGGGTTGGGGAATTTCGCTGATATCCGTGCTGCTTCCCATTATGTTGATTGCCATTGCCAACGACTACAGCATTCACCTCATCAACGCCTACCAGGAAAAACTGGCTGTTTCACCCCAACTAAGCATGAAAGCCATTGCCGTAGAAATATCTAGGGAATTGCGCAAACCCATTGTCATTACGGCACTAACTACGATTGGCGGCATGCTGGGATTGCTTTCGCACCAAATGAAACCAGCAGCCCAACTAGGAGTACTTGCATCGGTAGGCATCGGGCTGGCGCTTTTAATGAGCCTGCTTTTAGTTCCGGTACTTTTAACATTCTACCAGAAACCAAACACAATACCGGCAGAAAACAAAAAACCATTGCTTATCGATAAAATACTCAATCGGTTTGCTTTTTGGGTCGCCAGTTATCCCAAAAGCGTCATCGCTTCATTTCTGGGAATTGCGCTCATCAGCATTGCCGGACTGTTCTTACTAAAAGTGGACACCAATGTTGAAAGCTATTTCATTGGCAAATCTGACATCAGGCAAGGCATTGAACTGGTGAATGAAAAATTTGGGGGTTCGCAATACATTTCCCTGTTGTTTGAGGGCGATGTACTGTCCCCTGAAACACTAACCCGATTGGAGAACTATACAAAGCAAATAGAACAACTGCCTGAAGCAGGGCATGTAATTTCTCCAAGTACGTTTTTCAAAGAGCTGAGCAAAGGCATGTACACGCCTGAAGAAGTTGGCTACCTGGCCTTGCCTGCATCCAAAGCCGAAGCCGAACAGAGCCTGGAGATTTTCACCATGGGAGGCTACGAAGACCAAATCGCTCAATTTATTGATTACAACTATGAACATACGCGAATCCTGGTCAGCCTAAATGACGGCAGTAACCAAGCCGGAAAATCGCTCTTAAAATCGCTGCACCAAATCACTCAAAATGATCCACAATTGGTTTGTATAGCGGGCCCCGGACTGTCGAAAATTCAAATAGCCGACATGGTTATCGAAGGGCAAGTAGCCTCGCTATTGCTAGCACTTGCCATCATTTTTGTTTTGCTATCCATCATATTCAAGTCATTTGCAGCCGGAGCAAAAGGCTCGCTTCCGTTGGTTGTTTCCACGCTTTACCTATTTGGGATGATGGGCTTCGTAAACATCCACCTCGACATTGTAACGGCCCTGTTATCTTCAATTATGATTGGCGTTGGCATTGATTATACCATTCACTTTTTATGGCGCTACAAGACAGAATACGCTGTTTCACACAATAGCAAAATAGCCATAACACAAACCTTAAAAACCACCGGTAAAGGAATTGTATTTAACGCATTCTCTGTTTTTGTCGGCTTTTCAGCTTTAATTTTTTCCAGCTTTGCACCCCTTCGTTTTTTCGGGCTGCTGGTTGTTATTTCTATTTTTTCGTGCCTGATCAGCGCTTTGTTGCTGATTCCGGCTCTGACCACAATCACAAAACCTAAGTTTTTAGAATCCAATGTAAATTAATGTGTTATGAAAAAGATAATCATCCTGCTTTGCTTAACCTTCAGCCTGTTCAGCGCTTCAGCTACCGACACCATGGAAGCCAAAAAATTGTTTGAGCATTCAACGCAAAAGTTGTCCTTGCAAAACATTCGCCTGGTTCTTGACCTAGAAACATTCGACGGAAAAGGCAACTGCAAAACCAAAGAACTGACGGTTTCTTACGCTCAGTTTGACGACGAACGAAAAGTGCTGATTGAATTACTTGCACCTGAAAATGTTATGGGAACAAAAATCGTTACCACTGACTATCCGGATAAAAAAGGCATCATTGAAATTTACATGCCGGCAACAGGGCGGGTTCAAAAAATCAGAGCCAACCAGCGCAACCTCAAAATAATCGGAACGGAAATTCCGATAGAGCAGTTCAAATCGGCCATTGACAAGGATTTTGAGTTCACTTTTCTTGAAAAAACCGACTTAAACGACACCCACTGTCAAAAGATAAAAATCCAGAGTCCGGAGGAAAAAGGTTATCGAATCGCCTTCGTTTCGATCGATAAAGAACAGCTAATGAGCATTGAGCAATACGATATAAAAGGCAAATTGGTTGGAGTAACCGAATTTTCGAATTATATTGAGGTTGCTAATTCAAACGCTAAATTTTTCCCGCAAATGATTCTTGTTAAAAATTTGAAATCCGGTAAAAGTTCAGACTTGAAAGTTCGGCAGGTCAATCACCTCAGCCAGGTAAACAGTGACGACTTCATACTCACCCCAACCCAATCCTAAATCAATGGCTAATCCCAACAGACACAAACCCCTAAAAACAAGCGCTTTCAACGCTCTTTTATCCGATAAGAACAAACTATGATTTTCCATTCAACCATAGAACCCGTTTATTTACTACTTCCTTTCATCGGCTTTGTTATCGGCCTGTTTGGAACCATGCTGGGAGGTGGCGGAGGTTTTTTCTTCCTGCCAATTCTCACACTGCTGGTTGGGGTTCCGGCCCAAACGGCGGTTATCACCTCGCTGGTAGCCACACTTCCCATTTGCCTGGTGGGCACACTGGGGCATCACCGAAAAACAAACATCAACTTTCGGATTGGAGCTTTATTCTCGCTCACCGGTATTTTAGGAGCCTTCCTTGGCGCAGGCATAACCGGGTTGATCAGTCCGGAAGCGCTGAAAGCCAGCTTTGGTATTTATGCCATTCTGATTGCCGGCAACATGGCCTGGGGAACACTGAAGAAAACAAAAAGCCCAAAAACCGAAGAGGCAACTCAAGAACAAACAGGTTTGAGCCGGAAAGCAAAGGGGTCATTTTTCGGATTCCTGGCAGGAATGATTACCGGCACTTTTGGAACGAGCGGAACAGCTCCGGTTTTAGCCGGACTTTTCTCCATGCACATTCCACTAAAACTGGTCATTGGCACCTCGTTGGTTGTGGTGCTCACCAACACCCTTTTTGCCATTAGCGCCCACTTGCTGGTCGGACAGATTGATCTGATGCTGGTCTATTTTCTTACTGCCGGGTCAAGCATCGGCGCGGCACTGGGCCCCAGGATTCTATCCAAAACCAAAACGGACCAATCGGAAAATAAAGTCCGCTATTTATATGCCCTTGTAATGGTTGCCATTGGAGTTTTAATGATATTAAGCTGAAAATCAAACAACAAAAACATGATTCAAACAATCTATATTATAATTCTAACCTATTTCCTCTTAGGAGGAATTGGCTTCTATTTCATCAACCGGAAGAAAGATCCGCAGGTTGCCCGAAAAAGTTACATCAAATTCATCACCTACTTTTTCATCATCAACACCTTATTTTTCAGCATAATCATCAACACGGCCATCTTTCGGGTTTTAACGGTTGTCATCATAGCAGCCGGTCTTCTTGAGCTGCTGAAGCTGTTTCAAAAAAACGGGTTTCAACATAAAGGGTTCTTTGTGTTGTCCATAGCTGTTTTTGCCTCCCTTTCATTCGGATTTTATTTTTTCAGTGGGTTTGCACAAGGCTTAATTCTTTTCTCATTCTTGGTGCTCTCCATCTTCGACAGCTTTAGCCAGATAACCGGGCAACTGTGGGGACGAAAAAAAATAGCCCCTAACATCAGTCCGAAAAAGACCTACGGAGGATTGATTGGCGGAACCCTTGTTGCTCTGGCAAGCAGCTTCTGGCTCGATCCACTCTATGCCAACAACATCGGCAAGTCGCTGCTACTGGCAGCTGGCATTATCTTTTTTGCATTTACCGGCGACCTGGCGGCTTCGCTGTACAAAAGAAAATACCAACAAAAAGATTTTAGCAACCTGATTCCCGGGCATGGCGGTTTTCTCGATCGCTTTGACAGCCTTATTGCCGGAGGAGCCTGGATTGCTGTGTGTATCTATTTCTTGAATTTTAAACTATTCTGAAATCCTATGGGAAATATAATTGTACTCTCATTCATTTATTTAGTCGGCATCATCTTACTGCTGGCATTCAATGAAATAAATTACCGAAGGTTCAAACTGAAAGGCGAAGTTACCCGAAAGTTTGCCCATTTTACGGCCACGCTGGCCACCGTACCATTTCCCTATATTTTCCCGTCGCACTGGTACATTCTGGTGCTGGCCCTGTTGTTTTTTGCCGCTTTGTTTATTACTCAATACAGCAAGCAGCTAAAATCCATTCATGACATCCAGCGAAAGTCGATAGGCAGCTACCTGCTACCTCTTTCCATATACACCACATTTCTGATTGCCAGCCTAATGGAAAATAAGTTCATCTACATTCTCCCCATGCTGATTCTGGCCGTTTGCGACCCCATGGCTGCCATCCTCGGAATTAACCTGAAAGCATACAATGGCCGAATCAAACTATTTGGCCATAAATTAGATAAAACCTGGTTGGGCTCAGGAGCATTCTTTGTCACCAGCCTTGTCATTAGCTTAATTGCCCTGTATTTTCACTGGGAATTATTCAGTTTGAAAACATTTTGGCTGGCTCTGACCATTGCCATTGTCAGTACCCTGGCCGAGCTGGTGAGCTGGAGAGGCTCAGATAACCTGACCATTCCTTTAAGCGTTTTACTGGTACTGGTGCTTTTTATGTAGAAAACCAAGAAATTATTGCAACTTATAAGATAAAACAGAGGAGCACGAAGCATTAAAAACAAACACATGAAGAAAATAATAATCAATGGAGCAAACGGCTACGTAGCCGCGAATTTTATTAACAAGTTACTTTTACAGAACTATAAAATCATCGCCTTGGTAAGGGCGAATAAAAAATACTCGGCCCAGGAGCGCATGCAAGCTGCCCTTGCAGAAATCAATAACGGCGAAAGAATCGATACGCCAAACCTGGAAGTATACGATTACGCCTTAGACCAAGAAAACTTTGCACTTCCCGCTGAAAAGGTAAAAGAAATTTTCAGCGGTGAAGTTGATTACTTTCATTTTGCAGCCAGCTTGAAATACGACACCAAGTCCAAAGAAGAAATCTTTAAAACAAACCTGGACGGGCTTACAAATTCCATCAACATTTTCTCGGGCTATGCCTCTCCCAAGTCACGCTTCATCTTTATAAGCACGGCCTACTCCTGCGGAAAGTTTGACGGTTTATTCAAGGAGAAGTTTTACGACAATGAAGAGATCTCCAGTTTCAGAAACTACTACGAACAATCGAAACGACTAGCTGAAAATATCCTGAAAGACAGAATTGAGAACCAGGGATTAAACGCTCGCATCATTCGGTTATCTCAGGTGGTTGGACACAACGAAACAGGAGCAACCAACACCGACTATGGAATTTTTGACTTTGCCAAGCGCATACACAGCTTATCCGCCCGTCATCCCAATCAAAAAGTCCGGGTTCGGGTTGATCCGGAATCCACCCAAAACCTGATTCCGATCGATACCGTCGTTGATTACCTGATCCGTACCGTTGAAGTTTACGATGCTCCAGTCATCATGAATTTCATTGCCAAACAATCGACCAAAAACAGTCATATCATAAACAGCCTCAACAAGCTATTGCCCATCCAACTCATTCCTGCAAAAGATTTGGATCCCCAGGACCTGAATGCACTGGAACGTATCATATCCATCGGCATGTCTTTTACAGGAAGTTACACCGGCATCAACATCTTATTTGATACAACAAATTTGGATCAATTGGGGTTATCAGTAGATAACGAGGCAACCGAAGAAAGCATCTTTAAAATGCTGGAGAATTTCATTCAAAAACTGTCCAGCAAAAAAGGAGCAACAAACACGATTTCGCAGCAACTAAACGGCTGCACCTATGAAGCCCAATCCTAAACCAAACCTGCGAATACAAACACAATTTAAAAAAACAGAAAATGAAACAACTTATAATTAAAGGGGAAAATGTACTAAATGTTCCCAATTTCATCAGCCTTTACCGCCTCCTGGCATTTCCAGTTATCCTCTATATGGCACTGGCCGGAGTCGAGCACTGGTTTGTCATTCTGCTGTGCATAAGCCTGGTCAGCGATGTACTTGATGGCAACATTGCCCGCTACTTCAACTTACAAACCAACTTTGGAGCAGCTCTGGACAACCTGGCCGATATTTGCACGTACGCCATGGCCTTATTGGGCCTGTTCCTTTTTAAATGGACCGAAATTGAACCACATGCGTGGATCCTTTACCTGTTCCTGGCCGTATTTGTTTTAAGTTACATCGTGGCCTTTTTCCGGTTTCAAAAAATACCTGGACTCCACCTCTACTCTGCCGTATCTGCAGGATACGTTCAGAGCATTTTCTTTTTCATTCTGTTTGTCTTTGGCTTTTATCCCTGGATGTACTACCTGGCTGTAGGCTGGGGAGTGGTAGCCTATATTGAGAAGATTTTTGTTTTACTAAAGCTCGACGACATCAAAATTGGTGTAAAAGGACTTTACTGGTTGTTGAAAGAAGAAAAATAGCAATAAGCAAGAGCCATGTTTCAGAAAACAATAGTGGTCATCCTGATGATCATTAGCAGCTTGTATACCCACGGAATTGAAATTTCGGGCTATATACAAGATCAGAAAAATAAAGAGCCTATCCCTTTTACCAATGTGCTGGTAAAAGGAACCACCAATGGCACGATGGCAGATAGCAATGGTTTTTTTAAACTGTCGGTATCGGCCAACGATACACTTTATATCTCATCAGTTGGTTATTTCCCACAGGAAATTCCAATCAAACAAATTAAGAATAACCACCTCATTGTGTACATGGAGGAGAATGTACAGAAGTTAAATGAGGTGAATGTGCGTCCGGAGATTCCTCGTGCCAGAGTGATTTTTAACCAGATTCAGAAGCACAAAAAGGAAAACCAAAAGCAAGTCAGGGGAGTTACCAACTACAAAACCTTGTCGAACACCACCGTATACGTGGCCATTGACACCAGCTCCAACATGACACGTTTTATTGAGAACCTGGAAGAAGTTACTTTCAAATCGGAGAAAGAGAACATCCGCTTCTCGCCCATTTACCTGTCTGAAGAAGCCTTAAGCATTGCCGAGGACAGCATTCAGACCGTGTATAAAAAAAAGGACGGTATTTTTCCACGCCTGAACCAGGCCATCGAAAGCTTAATCCTGCTCAACATTGCCGTTGATTTAGATTTTTACAACGACCAGGTAAACATCCTCGAGCGTGGATTTATTTCTCCGCTCAGCAATTCGGCCTTGTCTTATTACAACCTGTACCTGAATGACAGCACAATGGTTGATGACAAAAAATATTTTCATTTTTCATTCGCGCCAAAAAATAAGTACAACCCGCTTTTTTCAGGGCAATTTGTAATTGAAGATGAAAGTTTTGCCTTAACTGAAATCAATGCCTACATTGCCCGCGAGGCCAACCTGAACTTTGTAAATGGCTTTAAAAGCAATGTCAGTTACAAATACACTCCCGGCGAAGGCTGGTTCTACGACCTGCAGGATATTCGCATCAACCTGGCTCTTTCGTTAAACAAAGACTCGCTGTCGACTTACAGTTCCAAGCGTGCCGACAATATTTCAAGCGGAAACTGGCTAATCAACAAATCCATGCACTACTCCACATCCCAGCGCCTGAATAACATTGCTCCGAGCGAGTGGACCAAGCAACCCGAATTTGAAGCTCACCAGCTCAAAGATGATTCCTACTCCCGGGTCAACCAACTGAAAGGGCAGAAAATTGTGAAAGGAATTGATGCGGTTGGAGGTCTGGCATTAACAGGATTTCTGAATATGGGTAAATTTGATTTAGGACCGGTTTTCGATATTTACAGCACCAACACCATCGAAGGGAAAAGACTGACCCTCCCCTTTCGAACCAGTGAAAAAATGTTTGAGCGTTTTTCCATTGGAGGCTTTTTGGGTTACGGCACAAAAAACAAGGCATTCAAGTATGGAGCCAACCTGATCTACCAACCACAGGAAACGGACAAATTTCTTTTCCGCTTCGCTTATTTCAACGATTACTCGCTGATAACGCAGGATAAATACCTTCGCTTCATCAAAAAGAATCCCAACAACAAAGGAAACGGGAACTTCATTGCGGCAGTAACTTCCAAAGAACCCAACCCCTTCCTGAAAGAAGAGCAAAGTTTTGAGCTGCGGCTGGAGTACAATGCCTCCAATGACATTCATCTGGAAGCTGCCCCGTATTTTCTGAAAAGCACCAGCACTCCCAACGTTCGTTTCATCCGCAATTCGGTTGAGTACACGGACTACAATAACTATGGCGTTCTGCTAAACATGCGCATTCCCTTTGGACAGCATTACGATAAGTTTTACTTTGACCGGATTTACTATTCCACCACCACACCGGTGGTCAATCTCAGCCTGGACATTGGGCAGGCTTCGCTGCCCGGACAAGCCGACAAAAACCTGGGAC
Source organism: uncultured Sunxiuqinia sp. (assembly GCF_947495665.1). Taxonomy (GTDB): domain Bacteria; phylum Bacteroidota; class Bacteroidia; order Bacteroidales; family Prolixibacteraceae; genus Sunxiuqinia; species Sunxiuqinia rutila. Next base: position 330,748 of record NZ_CANLZV010000001.1, on the reverse strand, counting down.
TATACACCCAGTTTCATGGCTCTATTCAGGGCCGGATCAACATGGGCCAGGTTTTTATGAGCTACATGTTCAACGGAGGCTACCTGATTGGCGACGCTCCTTATGATTTACTGGACCAACCCGTTGGCTCCATGTCGCTGGGCTATGCCAAATACCGGTTCAACTTATTGCACCACGCCTCCTTTGCCCACAACCTGTATACCAATACCCACTTGCATTTCAATGGCGGTGGCATTATTCTTAACCGAATTCCGCTTTTCCGAAGACTAAAGTTACGTGAAGTAGTGTCGCTAAAAGGACACCACGGAACCTTAACCGACTCTTACAAAGGCGTCTTCGATTTGCCTGCCTATTATGCCAGTGATGCCAGCAAGCCCTATGCTGAAATTGGATTTGGCTTAACCAATATATTCAAGGTTTTACGTGTTGAATACATTCGTCATCTTGGTTCAAACTATGCCGACAGTGATTTCACTTATAAAAATGGCATCCGGTTCCGGGCCGAAATGAGCTTTTAAACCCGAAAACCAAAGCCCGACAAGCAGAAACAGGGAGCTTACGTAAAATTTAATACATTTGCTAGAAGCAAGTCTGATCAAATGAAAAATCTGAAAGAAAAAGTTGTTTGGATAACCGGAGCCTCCTCCGGCATTGGAGAAGCATTGGCTTATGCGCTGGCACGCGAAGGAGCTAAACTGGTTCTATCGGCGCGAAATAAAGAAAAACTGGAGCTGGTAAGAACCAACTGTCTGCAGGACACAGACACCTGCCTTGTCTTTCCGGTCGATCTCTCCAACGTCCAGCAAACAGAAGAAGCAGCTGACGCTGTTTTGTCCCAGGTTGGCCGGGTGGATTTGCTGATCAATAACGCCGGCCGCAGCCAACGCTCGCTGGCCAAAGAAACCCCGCTAAAGATTGATCGGGACATCATGGAACTCAACTTTTTCAGCGTTGTTGCCCTGACCAAAAAAGTGTTGCCACACATGCTAAAAAATCAGTCGGGGCACCTAGTGGTCATCAGCAGCATCTCCGGTAAATTTGGTTTTCCTTGGCGAACAGCCTACGCAGCCTCCAAGCATGCCGTACAAGGCTATTTCGAATCGCTGCGCGCTGAACTAAGCCAGGACAATATTCAGGTCACCATCGTTTCGCCAGGCCGGATAAAAACCAATATCTCAAAAAATGCCTTAACCCAAAATGGACAGGCCTATAACAAAATGGATGACGGGCAGGCCAACGGCATGCCGCCCGAAAAATGCGCAGCGCAAATTGTGAAGGCCATCCAAAAGAACAAGAAAGATGTATTGGTGGGAAAAAAGGAGCTTCTAATGGTTTACATCCGGCGTTTTGCTCCTGCGCTATACCACAAAATAGTAACAAGAATTAAGAATTAGCAGCAACCAAACGTGCTAAAAAAGATAGAATTATGAAGAAAAATATTTGCGGTATTCAACAAGTTGGAATTGGAGTTAAAGATGCCGGGGCAGCCTGGAAATGGTATCGTAGAGCGTTTGGAATGGATATTAACGTTTTTGAAGATACTGCCACGGCTAAGTTAATGCTCCATTACACCAATGGAAAACAGTGCGACCGCTATGCAGCACTGGCCATGAATATGGAAGGTGGTGGTGGATTTGAAATCTGGCAACACACCGGCATGGAGCCCAAAGCCCCCATGTTTGACGCGCAACTGGGTGATTGCGGAATATTTATTTGCAAAATGAAATGCCGCGACATTCAAAAGGCTTATGCCCGTCATCAGGAAGAAGGGTTCGACCTTGTCGGTTCCCTAAGCCATGATCCCCAGGGAAACAAGCACTATTACCTGCGCGATCCGTACAATAACCTTTTTGAAGTGGTGGAAGATCAGCACTGTTTCATGAAGCAGAAATCAGTAACAGGCGGTGTTGCCGGCGTGGTTATCGGTGTTTCCGACATTGATGAAGCCCGAAAGGTATACTCCGACATCCTTCAGTACGATCAGCTCGTTTACGATAAAACCGGCCAGTTTGAAGACTTGGCATCGCTCCCCGGAGGAGCCGAAAAGTATCGTCGTGTCCTGCTAAAACACCAGCCCCGAACCGGCCCTTTCAGCCGCCTGCTGGGACCAACTCAAATCGAACTGATCCAGCCCCTGGAGCGAACACCCCGGAAAATCTTTCAGGATCGAATTTGGGGCGAGCTTGGCTACATCCACCTTTGTTTCGATATCATGGGCATGGATCTTCTGCAAAAAGAATGCGAGCAAAAAGGCTTTCCCTTTACAGTCAACAGTGCCAACAGTTTTGACATGGGAACCGCTGCCGGACACTTCTCCTACATTTCCGATCCGGATGGCACGCCCATCGAATTTGTAGAAACCCACAAACTTCCTGTTATCGAAAAATTGGGTTTGTTCATCAACCTAAAAGGTCGCGACCCTAAAAAATCGCTGCCGGACTGGATGCTAAAAACACTTCGCTTTAACCGCGTAAAAAACTAAGCTGATTGGCCAGGCGGTTCAATGAATCGCCTGGTACAGCTATTCCCTGGAGAGGAAACATTTTTGGTGCAAAAAGTTTTTTATTCGTCCAAACAGTGCCTGTTTTTTTAGATTTTCTCGTATTTTTGCTACCGAAAAACTAAAATAGTCGAATTAGATGACAGAAAAAGACGAAATAGTAAAACAGGAAATCTTACTTGAAGCTCAAAAGTTGTTTCAACAGTTTGGAATGAAAAAAACAACGATGGATGAAATTGCTGCTTCCTGCGGAAAAGCAAAAAGCACTCTCTACCACTACTTTAAAAGCAAAGACGAAGTATTTGAGGCTGTCATTAAGATGGAACGTATGAACCTTCGCCAGCTGGTAAAAAGCAAAGTTGAAGAGCAAAAAGGTATGGTTAATAAAATACAAACCTACGTCATCGAATTCCACAAAGAGGTATGTAAACGAGCCAACCTGTATCGGTTGATGAAACAGGATTTTTCGTCGCTGGGAGTTTCCAAAAAATACTTTTTAAGCATGATGGAGTACGAACAGGCCTACATCACGCGGATTTTGGAAGATGGGTATGACTCCGGTGAATACCTGACTCCCCATCGGGAAGATATTCCCTGGATTAGTGAAATGTTTCTGGCTTCATTTTGCGGCATTGTGCAGTACGGTCTAGAGAAAGATGGCTTTTACAACGAGGAAAAATTGGAACGCTTTGTCAACCTGATTACCCCTAAAGTTTTTAGCTAAGTCAGCCTCCGTTCTTTTCCATTGAACAGACTGTCTTCGGCAATCCCGACTCGCAATACCATGAAGAAAACAAATGCCGCCCGCATACTCGACTCCCATAAAATTGACTATGAGCTGGTGCCTTACTCCGTTGATGAAAATGATTTGAGTGCGGTAACCCTAGCCCAAAAATTAGGACAAAACATCGAGCAGGTTTTCAAAACACTGGTCCTTCGCGGAAATGCGACAGGCATCTTCATCGCTGTTATTCCCGGGCAGGCCGAAGTCAACCTGAAAAAGGCCGCACAGGTTTCGGGCAACAAAAAAACAGAGATGATTGCGTTAAAAGAGCTGCTTCCGCTCACCGGCTACATTCGTGGAGGCTGCTCCCCTTTGGGCTTAAAAAAGCCCTACCCCATCTTCATTCATGAAAGCTGCCAGCAACACGATTTTATTTTCGTAAGCGCTGGGAAACGCGGACTTCAGCTGAAGCTGAATCCCAACGATCTGATCACTGCCGCCCAGGCTGAAGTGTGCGATTTAATCTGAACCGTAAAACTTCACCCCGCTTTAGCTTGTTTTTCGATAACGCCAGATGGACAAGCCCAAAAAGGAAGTTCCAATAATCAGCAGCGAAACAAATTCCTGCCACAAATCAAAAAAGCCGGAGCCCTTTAAAACCACCATTCGCATAATGCGCATGAAGTAATAAATCGGGTTAATGCGATCGAGCCACTGCGCCCACTCCGGCATGCTCTCAACTGGCGTAAAAATGCCGCCCATCAAAATAAAAATCATCATAAAAAAGAAAGTCACAAACATGACCTGCTGCTGTGTTTCCGTTACGGTGGAAATAAACAGCCCCAGCCCCAACACGCCTACCAGGTAAAGGGCAGCAAAACCAAACAACAAGGGAAGACTTCCGACTATAGGCAGGTTAAAAACCAGCCGGGCAATCAACAAACCAAAAGCCAGGTCGAACAAAGCAATTACCAGAAAAGGCAGCAGCTTACCCAAAATAAACTGATACTTTTTGATTGGCGTCACATTCAACTGCTCAATGGTTCCCATTTCCTTTTCACGCACCAGATTCATGCCCGACAAAAACATGCCGATAATGGTGACCAGAATCGCCAAAATACCGGGCGCCATATACCATTTGTAATCCAGCTCCGGATTGAACCAATACGTATCTTTCACCCGGACTTGCATGGGCGGATTAAACTCCGGCAGGCTTTTCCATTCAGCAATAATTTCGCGGTTAAAACCTGTCAAAATCCCCCGAGCGTAAGAATAAATCAGCGACGCTTTGTTGCCATCAATGGCATTGATCAGCAATTCAACCTTGGCTTCATCCTCCCGAACCAGTGCCCGCTCAAAATCCTGCGGGATGATCAGCACAAAATCGGCAGCTTCTTTCTTGAAGCTGTTTTCAGCATCCGTCACATCAAAGGAAGCATCGTAAATCCGAAAAAATGGCGACGCTTCAAACTTTGCCACCAACTCACGCGAAGCTTCCGACTGATCTTGATTAACCAGGTACAAATCCACATTTTCCAGGTCGTACGTAGCTGCAAAAACAAGCACCAGCATTTGCACCAACGGCAGTACAAAAATCATAGGCAGCATGGTTTTATTGCGAAAAACCTGAATGAACTCTTTCTGAAGAATATAGCGTAAAGTTCTCATAACTTAATTCTTGAAGTCTGTTGAAAAAATTTGAATGTTCTTGAAGCCAATCGCCTCGCCGCGCTTTTCATGGTATTGCACTGCTTTTCTTTCCATATTTTCATCACTTATTCCAACCTCATTTTAAATTTCCTCACCGCAATAGCGGTAAATACAACGGCCATCCCCAGTAAAATCAGGGTCTCCTTCCACACATACAGAAAGCCGGTTCCTTTTAACATCACATTTTTCAAAATAACAATAAACCAGCGCGGAGGCATCAGGTGCGAAATGATTTGCAGGGGCACAGGCATATTCTCAATGGGAAAAATAAATCCCGACAACAAAATCGTGGGTAACATCAGTGCAATCATGGAAATAAACATGGCTACCATCTGGTTTTTAGAAACGGTGGAAATAAGGATTCCCAGGCATAGCGCCATCAGAATAAACAAAATGCTTTCGGCCATAAGCAACACCCAGCTACCTGCAATGGGCACCCCAAACACCCAGTGACCAATCAGTAATATAACCAGGGCATTGATGATGGATAAGGCCAGGTAAGGCGCCACTTTACCCAAAATAATCTGCACCGGACGCAAAGGCGAAACCAGCAAAATCTCCATGGTTCCCAGCTCCTTTTCGCGGGTGATGGAAATGGAAGTCATCATGGCTGAAATCAGCATCAGAATCATGGCCATAATGCCCGGCACAAACATATACACCGACCGCAACCCTTCGTTGTAAAACATGCGTACTTCCGGCTCCAATTGCATTGGAAGCGCCAACTCCCCCATTTCCTTCAGGATATAATCATTGATGATTCCGGAAGTATAACTGGCCAACAGTTTCCCCATATTGGGGTCGGACGCGTCGGCAATCACCTGCACATTGGCCTTTCCTTCCTTCTCCAGAGTTTGTGCGAAATTGGGTTCAAACACCAGCACTTCCTTCACTTTACCTTTTCTGAAAATAGCTTCCACATCTTCGGTACTTTCCAGGTATTGATCCAGAATGAAATAGCCCGAAGAAAGCAGCTTGGCGGTAATTTCCTGCGTAACCTCATCTTTCGACTGGTCGTAAATGGCCAGATGCGCATCCTTAATTTCGTTGGTGATGACCGTTCCAAACAGCATCAGCTGGGCTATCGGTATTCCAAACAGAATAATCATGGTTCGCACATCCCGAAAAATGTGGAAAAACTCCTTTTTAACAAATCCCCAAAAACGTTTCATACTATTGTTTCAAATCTAGTGTATCGAGTTGTGAGTATTGAGTCGTGAGTTATCAATGCCTCACAAATCGCTACTCATAGCTCATTTCTTCCTTACTCCCCATTTTGTGCGCCACGCGCCAACTTCAGGAAAACACCGTTCATATCTTCCGACAGGAATTGCTGTTTCAATTTTTCAGGCGTATCCAGCGCAGCAATCCGACCATCCACCATAATGGAAACCCGGTCGCAATATTCAGCTTCGTCCATGTAATGGGTGGTTACAAAAATGGTTTTCCCTTCAGCTGCCGCTTCGTAAATAAAATCCCAAAACTGGCGTCGGGTAATCGGGTCGACACCTCCGGTTGGTTCATCCAGAAAAATAATCTTCGGATCGTGAAGCAAAGCTACCGAAAAGGCCAACTTTTGCTTCCATCCCAATGGCAACGAAGCAATAAGCTTATCCCGGGCATCCTCCAACTGTAGCTTTTGCAACAATACCCGTTCTTTCTCTTTTCGCTGCTTGACCGAAATTCCATAGATCCCCGCATAAAACCGAATGTTTTCGGCAACAGTCATGTCCTCGTACAAAGAAAACTTCTGGCTCATGTAGCCAATGTTACGCTTGATTTGCTCGGCTTGCCTGTACACGTCAAAACCACCCACCGACAACTCGCCGGAGGTTGGACTGGACAAGCCGCATAAAATGCGCATGGCTGTTGTTTTTCCAGCTCCGTTGGCTCCCAAAAAACCAAAGATCTCGCCTCGGTAAACCTCGAAGTTCAAATGGTCATTTGCCACAAAACTGCCGAACTTTTTGACCAGGTTCCGAACCTCAATCACCTTCTCCCTGGCGCTGGTTACTGCATCCCCTACCTTTGTATTTATAGACTCAATTTTCATCAATGCTCTGTTTAATAAACCATTCAAGCAAACTCACTACTCTTCATTCCCAACTATCAGGGCCATGAACACATCCTCAATGCCAGGCGCAATCTGGTGCACCTGCAACTGCTGATGATTTTTAGTCTTTAGGTAACGTTCCAACTCATAGGCTGTCAGCCCTTCCTTTTTAGGAGTAACATGCGCAAACTGACCAAAGGCATAAGCCGTGTCAATTGAATCCCATTCGCGCAAATCAAGAATCAGGCGGTGCATTTCTGTCGAACGTGCGGCCAACAAAGTACGTGTATAGTTTGCCACAATTTGCTCCGGTGGATCAATACGCAAAATCTCCCCTTTCTGCATCAGTGCCACCCGATCGCACAAGCCCGCTTCGTCCATGTATGGTGTTGACACCAGGATTGTGATTCCTTGCGTTTGCAGCTTTTTCAACATATCCCAAAACTCTTTACGCGACACGGCATCCACCCCCGTCGTTGGTTCGTCCAGCACCAGAATCTTAGGTTTATGAATCAACGCGCATGACAAAGCCAACTTTTGCTTCATTCCTCCGGAAAGCTTCCCGGCCAGTCGTTTTTTGAAAGGTTCAATCTGCTGATAAATATCTTTGATGAGTGCGTAATTTTCTTCAATGCTTGTTCCGAAAACCGTAGCAAAAAATGCCAGATTTTCCTCCACCGACAAATCCTGGTAAAGCGAGAAACGCCCCGGCATATAACCTACCAGCTGCCGGATTTCCTTGTAATCACGAACGACATCCAGTCCATGCATCGCAGCCTGTCCTTCATCAGGCAAAAGCAAAGTCATCAGGATTCGCATCAAGGTCGTTTTGCCCGCTCCATCCGGTCCAATCAAACCAAAAAGCTCGCCTTCCTGAACCTCAAACGAAATGCGCTGAAGTGCCTGAACATCTTTGTAGGACTTTGAAATGTTATTTACTCGAATCATCGCTGTTCCCTTTTCAGTGGTTCGTATTGATTGTTTTTTTTCAGCCTGTCCCTAAAATTTAACTTCTCCGGGCATGCCAATTTTCAGGCGGCCATCATTTTTCACCCGGATCTTTACGGCATAAACCAGCTTCACCCGTTCTTCCTTGGTTTGAATGATTTTAGGCGTAAACTCCGCTTCCGACGAAATCCAACTCACCTTGCCGGATAGCGACTCATTTTCAGTTTTGTTTTTATCGATCAGCACCTCTACCTGCTGCTCTAGCTGTATCGCAGCCAATTGGGCCCCGCTCACATACACGCGCAAGTCCAGCTCTGTCAGGTCGCCAAGTTTAACCACCGCCTTGCCGGGAGCAGCCAACTCGCCCAGTTCCATATACTTTTCAAGCACCACACCGTCCATCAAACTGGTAATCGCACACTTCGCCAACTTATCTTCGGCAATGGCCAGCTGAGCCTCCAGCACATCCAGCTCGCTGTTGATGGAAATAAAACGCGTGTTGGTACTTTGCAGTTGCTTTTCCAGAACCTGCATCTGTCCATCCACATCATCAACCTGCTGCTGGGTGGCGGCCCGGTCGGCAAACAGTTTGTGAACACGATCTTGCTGAATCTTCAGGTTTTTGATCTGCTCCTGCTGTACCTCAACCTGTGCGCGTAAATTCACCTTCTGGCTGGCAACCGCCTTTTTCTGAGCATTCAACTGTTTAATCTGCAAACTCAACTGGGTGGTATCAACCAGGCCCAGCACCTGCCCCCGAGTGACCTGATCCCCCAATTCGATATCGAAACGAATCAGTTTTCCGGCAATTTCCGAAGAAACAATCACCTCCTCCGTCTCGAAGTTGCCATAAGCATCCGAGCGATCATCGTTTCCTGTGCATGCCACCAGGCTAAGCAAAGCCAAAATCCATAGGTATTGTCGTTTCATTACTCTTTGTTTTAAGGGTTATTTCCTTTGATTGTCTGATAATTTACTTTGGCCGCTTCCAGTTGCGCCTTGTGGGTTTCCAAGGCAATCCGCGCTGCCAGCTCCGCATTCAAATCCTGCAGGTAATCCGAAGTGGTAATGGTTCCGTTTTCAAGCTTCGATGCAGCACTGGCTGTAATGCGGGCCTGCAGGTCAATGAGCTCCTGATCGCTGAGCAGCAAGGCTTTCAGTTGCTCCATTTTCCGGTACTCGCCATCCAGCGCAATCCGGATGTTTCGCTCAAACTGCCGCTCACGGGTTGTCACCAGATCCTGCTGAATTTGAATAATCTCCTTTTCCCGGCGGGTATTCTTCCAGTCAAATGCCGACCAGCTCACTCCGAGTCCGACTAAAGCATAAGTATCGAAATCGCTGCTAAGCATGTTCAGTCCGGGACGCCCATAGCCTGCCTGTCCAAACCCAAACAGTTTAGGATTACGCTTTTTCTGAAGCAAATCAGAAGAAGCTGCCAGCAGGCTGGTTTGTGTTTCGAACAAAGCCAGTTCTGGTCGGCCAGGCAACTGATTTAAGTCTGGTTGCTGCGATTCTATTTCCAGTTGCTGCAGGTCATCCGGGTGCTTTCCGGTTAAAATGGCCAAGGCTGCCACAACCGTTTCTCGCTGCGATTGCAGTTCCAGCTGTTGTTGCTTTACCTTTACCTGTTCAGCCCGAATTTGATCCAAATCCGACTCCAGGCGCATGCCATTCTCAACCGCAGAGAACATCTGGGTTTCACGCGCTGTCAGGGTTTCCAGTTTCCGCTCCAGAAGAGCCAGGTTCTGCTGAATCAGAAAACTGGAAAAAAACAAGCTGTTCACCTGCTCTCTTAACTGGTATAGCTCAACTTCCACCGCCTGCAGGTTCGTTGCAGTTCTGGCCTGTTCCAATATGGCATTGGCCTTGGTCAGTCCACCATCCCAAATACTTTGCTTCACATCCAGGTACATTTTGTACTGATCTTTCGCCTGCCCGGGAATCGCCACATTGGGAAGTGCAATACCCACTTCGGTTACATCTGTCTGGTAAGTCGCCTGCGCGTTTAAATCCACTTGGGGCAACTTATTGGTTTCGTTGTTTTCCAGCTTCAGCGTACCCATTTGTTCGTACAGTTCCTTTTGTTGCAGCAGCGGATGGTATTCGCGGGCCCATTGCTGACAATCTTCCAGCGAAACAGGCTGCTGCCCCCACGCCACCTGCACTGTCAGCATCCCAATGAATATCAGTTCAATCACTCGTTTCATTTTTCTGCTCTTTTAATTGATGGGTTGAATGGCTCGAATTACAAATTGCTTCACTTCCTCTCTACGCTCCTCAAAAAAGGCCTGAGTAGCTTCTGGGTCTTCGTTAAATGCCACAAAGCTGATCACGGGCTTGGCAGCAAAGGGAAACACACACAAACCAACGACATTCACAACCAAGTGCTCCGGTTTCATGCGAATCAGTTCTCCCCGGTCCATGGCCTCCTGCATCACTTGAAAAATTGGCTCCAGCTTAAAGCCGTGTTTCATGACAAGTTTGAAAAATACAGACGGATCGCGATTGACTTCCTTCAGGATAAAGCCCGGTAAATACGGATGCTTAAGCAGCAAATCCAGGTAAGTGTCAATGGCTTGTTCCACTTTATCGACAAAGGGAAGTTCAGCCTGTAAAATCTGCCCAATTTTTGGAAAAGCAAAGCTTACAATCTTCGAAAAAATGGCATCAAATAATTTATCCTTACTCCGAAAATAATAATGCAACAAGGCCTTATTGATTCCGGCAGCATCGGCAATTTCCTGCATGCGTGCTCCCTCCATTCCCTTTTGAACGAAAACCTGGGTCGCCGCCTCTAAAATTTTGTCTTCGGTAGTGTCTTTTGCAGCATTCATCGCTATTCTGTTTTTGAAGTTGACTTAATTAATCAGCAAATTTAACCAATTGGTTAAATCATGCAGTCAAAAGTAAAGGCTTAAAAATTAAGATCCAAGCTTTTTAACCAAAATATTTAACTATTTGGTTAAAGCTAGTTTTGAGCTGAATTTGAGACAACAGCAAATTCAAGATGTTTACTAATTAAAAAATTGTTATTTTCACGCTTGAACTAAATAAAATCTAATGAAAAGCATCAAATTCAAACCTTCATTTTTACTATCAGCAACGCTGGCCATCTTTCTGTTTTGTTCGTGTCAACCTCAAAAAGAAAAGGGGTGGATTCAATTGTTCAACGGGAAAGATCTGAGTGACTGGCAAATTAAAATTACCGGCCAGGAATTGGGTGTAAACTACAACAATACCTTTCGAGTTGAAGACGGCTTGCTAAAAGTACGATATGATGCCTATGACTCCTTCAACGGAGAATTTGGCCATCTTTTTTACAAACACAATTACTCGCACTACAAAATGCGTATTGAGTACCGCTTTGTAGGCGAACAGGCACCAAACGGGCCGGGATGGGCGTTCCGCAACAGCGGAATCATGATTCACGGACAGCCTGCAGAAACCATGGAAAAGGACCAGGATTTCCCAACATCAATTGAAGTGCAGCTTTTAGGAGGCAACGGAACTGATGAGCGCTCAACCATGAATTTATGTACTCCCGGAACCAACGTGGTTATGGATGGTAAGCTGGTGTTGGATCACTGCATCAACTCCAGCTCCAAAACCTACCATGGCGACCAATGGGTAACTGCTGAAATTGAAGTTTACGGCGACTCGCTCATCAAACACCTGGTTGACGGGGAAGTGGTTATGCAATACACACAGCCACAGCTGGACGAGCGTGACCCCAGCTACCAAAAATTGCTGCCCCCCGATGGCAACAAACTGCTAAAAGGAGGGTCTATTTCCCTGCAGGCCGAAAGCCACCCGGTTGATTTCCGGAAGGTGGAGCTGCTCAATTTAGGGGATGATTGTTGCCACTAATCCAAAGCTTAATCGATGAAAACACTAATAAGCTAACGAATAGCAGAAGTGGTTACTGAACATTGAGTTTCACACCGATTTTACATACAAACCCGGCAGACATTGGGACTGGCTGCCGGGCTTGCAAACTCAATGACAGCGGCCTGCTTCTTCGCGATTCACAACAATCAAGTTTCTGAAGATCTTGAATGTTTTAAGACAAAATTGCGTTATGAAAATTGAAGTCAATAAAAAGGCACCAGCCTTTCATGAAACAACAATTTTAATCCATGCTCCGGCCGAAAAAGTTTACAAAGTACTTTCAGGCATCAACAACTGGCCCAAATGGCAGACGGAGGTAACGGAGACCATGTTGCATGGACGGGCCACCGAGGAAACATCTTTCGCATGGAAAGCCGGGGGATTTAAAATAAAGTCACGGATTCACACAGCCAATCCACCCCACGAGTTCGGATGGACGGGCCAGATGCTCTGGCTCAAGGCTATTCACAACTGGATTCTGATTCCGCAAGGAAAATCCACCCAAGTTATTGTACAAGAAAGTCTGGAAGGCTGGCTGGCCCGCTTTATGCAAAAAAACCTGACCAACGGGATGGCACAAAACCTTTATGAATTGAAACTGGAAGCCGAAAAACCCGACTAAAGGGAGGCTTCCGGTTTTACAAGGGCCGCATTTCTTTTGATCTGACGGGCCGCTCTGCGGTTCGAATAGTTCAAAACCAACAAAGAGCAGGCAATAATCAGCATCCCTGAAATGGAAACCCAATCGGGCGATTCATCCGGCATAAACACCCAGCCCAACACAGCTCCGGCCACCGGAACCAAAAACTTCCAGGTATTTAGCTCCGACACTTTGACGCCCGGGCGTTCCAAAAGAGTAAACCAAATACTAAAAGCAGCTGCCGACAAAAAGCTCAGCCAACCAAGTGCATAAAAATATTCCGGAGCCACAGCTCTCAGGCCAAAGCCTTCCAACGGAACAGAAATCAGTAGGAGTCCAATCCCACCAATAAAAAGCGATGAGGAGCTAAGTACCACCGGCGACAATCCTTTCGGCTTTTTAGCCACCATCACATTTGAGAATCCGGAAACAAAATTATTCATCAACAGCAAAGCAATTCCCCACAGGCTTATTTTAACGCCTGAAGGCAGTTCGCTGCGACCAAACGTAATCACCCCAACTCCAATCACCCCAACTAAGATGCTCAGCGTTTTCACCAGGTCCATTTTATCATTGTGAAAGCTAAAATGCGACACCACCGAAATAAACAAAGGCGAGGCACCAATAATTAAGGCAGAAATGGAAGCCGGTAGCAGGTTTATCCCCGCATAAAAGAACATGTACTGCACAACCGTTTGCAACAAGGCAATGAGTAAAATAAATCGGCTGTTTTCAAAAAGTTGTCTGCGGTATTCCTTGAAATTGTTGAAATACAGAAAAAGCATCAACCCCGAAAGTGTAAACCGCACTCCGGCAAACTGAAACGGGCTGTGGTATTGCAAGCCGATTTTGACCCCCACAAAAGCAGACGACCATAGCAAGCAAGCTATGATCGCCAAAAAAATCGTATTCGAAAAAAGGTTTCTCACGTAAATTCAATTAATCCATAAAAAGGCTGGCAGCGCTTATGCACCGGCAACAACCGTATAAAAATCTTCTTGCTGAAGATATTTTTGAGCCAGTGCCTGCAAATCGGCCGGCTGAATCGTTAGCAAGGTTTGATAGTATTGCTCATAAAAACGATGATCGAGCCCAAAATCGGCCACCGCCTGAAACGACTGCGCCTGAGCAAAAGGCCCGTCAAAGTCACGTACAAATTCACCCAGCAAGTACTGACGCACGCGGTACAACTCTGCCTCCGAAACCAGTTCTTCGCGCAGTTTCTTCATTTCCAAAAACACCTCGCGAATGGTAGCTTCTTCGTAGGATTGATCTGTTTCGGTAGCAATCACCCAGTAACCAGCTTCTTTCAGCCCCACCACTGAGGAGCCAATGCCGTAAGTGTATCCTTTCTCTTCCCGAATATTGGCCATCAGTCGCGAACTAAAGTAGCCTCCCAAAAGCGTATTCAACACCTGCAAGCCCAGGTAATCCGGATGATCCTTTTTCACCAGTAAACGACCGATGCGAATGGCAGACTGAATGGCTTCCTGCTTCACCACCCGCTGCTCTTTTTGGCTTGAAGGCTGAACAAAGAACCGACGAGAGTCAAGCGCCAGCCCTTGCCAGTCGTTATCTCCAAAATGCTTATCCAACAAGTCGATCAGGTTCGGGTCTGTTTTTCCGGAAGCCAGAATCCGGCAATTTTCCGATCGGTAATGACAAGCATAAAAGCCCAGCAAATCGCCACGGGTAATGGCTTCAAAATCCTTCAGCTGCACGGTTTGTGCATACGGGTGCTCATCGCCGAACAAAACCGAGGAAAACTTCTTTTGACACAGCACTTTCACTTTTTCATTTTCCAGCAAAAAGCGCTGCTTCCGACGACGGATCATAGTTTCCACTTCATGCGCTTCCATTAGCGAGTGCTTGACCAGATCTTCGACAACCGGCAGCAACTTGGGCAAATGCTTGTTCAAGCTAATCAGGCTGATCACTCCTTGATGATGATCAACTGCAAACTGAATGTAGGCCCCATGAAAATCCATAATTTCAGCCAACTGTGCCCCTGAATAATTCAGGCTGCCCTCCTGCAGCATCGCATTGCTCAGCGCCGCCTGCAGAGGCTTGTTTTCATACCACAAGCCGGCGTCGAAACAAAAATCAAGCCGGGTAACTTCCTGCGTGCCGGCATTTAAAATATGAACCGGAAGTCCGTTGCTCAGCCGGTTGGTGTCCGGAACCAACATATCCGGTTTTCCGGTTTCACTCACCGGAGGTTGTATGGTGCGATCGATCATTTCTTTGCTAAATAATTTAATTGAGAACAATTGGTTTCCTGAAATAACTCCTGCGCCTGCAACATCAAATCAGCGCTGCTTATTGAACGGTAAATCACCATCTGCTCGTTGATTCGTTCAGCCCGGTCAATATTTTCAAAGTTGGCCAGCTCCTGGGTCATATTCAGGTAGTTCATTTGCGAATAGACCAGGTTGGCCTCCAGCTTATTCTTCACCTTTTCCAGTTCAACAGCCGATACCAACTCCTGCTGCATGTGCTGCAGCTCCTTCCAGATGGCAGCTTTGGCCCGGGGTATTGTAACGCCCTCGGCCAACTTGCCGGAAACAATGAACAAGCCCGGATCGTGATCGCCCGAAACGTAAGCATCAAGCTCAACAAACAGCTTTTCTTCCTTCACCAAGCGCTGATACAAACGCGAACTATTTCCATTCGACAACACATCCGAAATCAAATCGCAAACATAGTAGCCACGCTGCCGGCGGTCAGGCATATGAAAAGCCAGGTACAACGCTGTATCCGGTACATCGCGTTCAACCGTCATCTCCCGAAACTCCTGCTGCCTGGGTTCCTGCGGAATAGGTGCCTTGTTCACGTTTCGGTTCGGAATATCGCCAAACCACTTATTGGCCAGCTTCAGACATTCCTCCGGATCAACGTGCCCACTCAGAATCAGCACCGCATTGTCGGGCGCATAAAACCGATAGAAGAAAGCTTTGACCTCTTCCAGGCTGGCATCGGCAATGTGACTGATTTCCTTCCCAATGGTTTGCCACTGGTAAGGGTGTACCTTATAGGCCAACTCTCGCAGCAAAGGCCATACATCACCATAGGGCTGATTCAGGTTACGCTGCTTAAACTCTTCAATCACCACATTTTTTTGCACATTCAACTTTTCTTCCGAGAAATCCAGCTCCAACATGCGGTCCGACTCCAACCAAAAGCCTGTTTCCAGGTTTTCCTTCGGAAGGGTCAGGTAATAATTGGTCAGATCATTGGTGGTATAAGCATTGTTTTCACCGCCGGCGTGCTGAAGTGCATCATCGTAATCCGGGATGTTTTTGGTTCCGCCAAACATGAGGTGTTCAAATAAGTGGGCAAAGCCAGTTCGTTCCGGACTTTCATTCTTTGCCCCAACATGGTAACACACATCCAAAGCCACCATGGGCGTTGAATAGTCGGGATAAACTATCAGCTGAAGCCCGTTGTCGAGCTTATATCGTTCAAATTTGATCATAAATTAAAATGAGAAATTAGCACCATCAACAAGATCGCGGCGCACTTGTTCATACTCCGAAATTAAGCGCGTCATCACTTCCTCCACCGTAGGAATATCGTTTAGCTGAGCAGCCACCTGCCCGATTTCCAACTCACCTTCATCCAGGTTTCCTTCAAACATGCCCAGTTTAGCACGTCCTTTTCCCAATAAACGATTGAGTTCTTCGGCATCAGCCCCACGGAGCTCAGCCTCATTCACCTGCTTGAAAAATTCATTTTTCACCAGACGTACCGGTGCCAGCTTTTTGAGTGCGAGCTTAGTGCCACCCTCTCCCAGCCCAGCCACCAGTTGCTTGAAGTTTTCGTGTGCCGACGACTCCTGGGTCAGTGCAAAGCGCGACCCAATCTGTACACCATCGGCCCCCAGAGCCATGGCTGCCAACATGGCTTTTCCGCTACCAATGCCACCGGCTGCCAGCAGCGGAAGCTTCGTCGCTTTCCTAACCGAAGGAATCAGGCTTAGGGTCGTGGTTTCTTCGCGTCCGTTGTGTCCCCCGGCTTCAAAGCCTTCGGCAACAATGGCATCAACGCCGGCTTCTTCACATTTTTGGGCAAAATACGAGCTGGCAATCACATGAGCCACAATGATACCCCGTTCCTGCAACCACTTCGTCCACTTTTTCGGACTACCAGCCGAGGTAAACACGATGGGTACCTTTTCGGCCACAATCACCTCCATAATATCCTCCAGCTGCGGATACAGCATGGGGACATTTACCCCGAAAGGTTTATCGGTGGCTTGCCGGGTTTTCCGGATGTGTTCCTGCAATGTTTCGGGGTGCATGGAACCGGCGCCCAGCAGGCCCAATCCGCCCTGATTGCTAACGGCTGAAACCAACCGCCAACCACTACACCAAACCATTCCGCCCTGAATAACAGGGTATTTTATCCCAAATAACTGGGTAATTCTATTTTGCATGCTTGTCTTTCTTTCGTGTTTTCAACCAGTAGCCGCTACCGGTTTTTATTGAAAATGCAAAGGTAGCACAAATGATGGGAACTGAATACCGGGTGCTGGATGGTCATTTTTGTTGTCATTGATAGATCAGAAAGGCCGGATCCTTGACTATTGAAACAATGAGAATCATTCATAGATACCCCTTGACTGGCTGTAGAATTTGAAACCTAGAACTTGAAACAGCAAAAGTCATTTGGTGGCCATTATTCGTCATTTGATTGTCATCGGTTGTCATTTAAGTGTCATTGACAGACCTGGATAACCGGATTCTTGGAGCTAACTATTCCCTTCTTAAATGAAAAATCAGAATTCTTCCCTAAAGAATCCTGATTTCCAAATGACCTGATGCCTATAAATTAGAAAAACATTCTGCTTAAAACAGCTATTCCAGCTTAAAGCGAACCAAGCGCAATGGCACTCCATTGGCATTTTTCAAACGCTGAAGCGCATAAATGTAGCCATCATGAAACACCATTTTCGATGGGTTAATTTCCAACTCATAGTTATCGCATACAAAACTACTTTGACCTACGAACGTTCCTTGGTTATCGTAAATCCAAACGTGAAACTGATTCGTATTTTGTTCTTTCGGGAATTCAAAAATCAACAGGTTATCGTCTGAATCCTTCATCATTGTAGAAAACAAAGGAATAGGAATGGGATCGGTAATTTTTGCCAAATCTGCTTCCATCTCTGAAAGGATGGTTGCCATAGCCTTTTTGTTTTCTTCTTCTGAAACCCAAGAGGCAAACCTCGGATTTTGCAAACTTTTATATTTATCAATGGCTTTTTTCTGAATTTCCTTTTGCTCTTCTACCGAGATATAATTTTCGGCCCAGGTGATTTGGTCTTTGGCTACCAACTTCCCATCTAAATCATGCACACGGATTTCACCAGTTGTTGGATAGGCTATGACCAGTTTGTTTCCCGTACAAGCTATTTTAGGTGGAGCAGCCACTCCAAGAGAACTGGAATAAGGCATTGTTTGAAATCCGATGGCACCGCGCTCCTTAAATGCATAGGAATAATTAAAAAGCTTACAGTGTTCGTCAAGCGCACAACGATCAGTAAAATGATCCCAAATGATCTTCTGCTCATTGGTTTCACAATCAACTAAAGCAATAAAATCACGAAATTTATCAGCCCAAATCACCCAACCAACCACCGCAATTTTGTTGTTAGGCAAACCAATCATTTGCTTGGTCATGTAATCCAGCTTCAGGGTTTTCTTATAGTTCCCGTCGAAATCGAAACAAAGCATATTCCCCATGTTATCGAGCCCGGTAAAAAAAGTATTCCCATCGATAATTCCGTCAATATGATTGGTCTTTTTGAAGGAAGTTCCATCGGATTTGGTCACCTTAAATTCTTTGATAAACTTCCCATCGGGTGAAAATTTACTGTAATAATTACGATAAGCATGGTTGACAACAACCGAACCATCAGGTAATACCAACAAGGATTTCCGGTTTCCCATCGGCTTACCATACAATGTGTCGTAATAGGTTTCAAAAACCTGATCCCAATTATTTTCCGCAGCATACTGCTTGTCGGGAACCAGCTTAATGCTCGTTTTTTGATAGAGGTCTTTTAAGTTTTGACCAGACAGCGAGCATGCGAAAACCACTAAAAGTAAAGTCAATGCAAATTGTTTCATCGTATTTCGTTTTAAGAAATGAATGTAAATCAGTCTCTAATTATTCCAGCACGTACCCGGTAACATTTCCTTCCGGATCAATCAGGTTAATCTGCAAGCCCTGTTGACTGAAGGGCTGATTGGCATCCACCGGCCAATCGGAATGTTGAAGTATTGTCAACTCATCTTCAATGGCAGACTTTTCAGCAGAAGGATGATTCCAATGCAAAACAAAGAAAGCCAGCAGACAAGCAGCAGACAACGCCAAAACCAGTCTTTTTCGAAGGCTACCTAGCGGCACGCTCTTTGCCGGAGCAACAAAAGGAGGCACCACAACCGGCTCGTCAGCCACCTCCCGAATCATTCTTTTCATGCTCAAAGCCCATTGTCTTCTTTCGGCTACCAACTTAGCACACCCCGGACATACAGCCAGGTGGCGCGTTATCCTTTCGCTTTCCTCTGCTTGAACTTCCTCATCAATATATTGTTGGATAAGATCTTCGTCAATACAGCTCATACTTTTTATTTTTAAGTTCTGCTTCCAGCTTCTTCAACGTTCGCGAAAGTGTTTTCCCCACCGAAGAAAAGCGAATGCCCGTTGCCTCTGCCATTTCTTTGTAAGATAAACTTTCACTATACATCACCGCCAAAGCCCGTTCTACGGGTTTCAATTTACCCAAAGCCCGCTGCACGCGTATGCGGGTTTCCTGTTTTTCAATGCTCTGAAATTCGACCTGCCCCTCTGGTGCCGTTTCCAATTTCTGAAACCGGCCATTGTATTTCTGCTTGTCAATACATTTATTCAAAGTGGTGCGATACAACCAACTAAGGGGATATTCGACCACCATTCCTTTTTCCATTGTTTGAAAAAGCGTCAGAAACACTTCCTGAACAACATCAGCCGCTTCATCCGAATCCCCCAACATTTTAACGGCAACGCGAAAAACTGTTGGATAATGCTTCTGGTATAATTGATCAAATGCTTTCAAGCGACTCGTTTATTAGTTAGTCTGGATACAAGGCAATTTTGTGACATTAAATGGAAATTATTTAAATTATTGCTAGAATCAGCGCCATTAAGTCAATTAAAATTAAGAAAAGTAAACAAATGGCCGAAACAGGACATAAAACCCGAAACAGAAAAAGTCATTGGTAGTCATTTTACTGCCAGTAATTAGATGACCTCCCGGCTACCCCTCAGCCAAGTAGAAAACAAACAGAAACAGGCTAGCTGAGGCTCTGCTAATCGGAAAACAAAAAAAAACAAGCTGGCTGACCCTCAGCTGAGCAGAAAGTAAATAAGAACAGCCCGGCTGAGGCTCAGCTAAGTAGAAAACAAATAAAAACAGGTCAGCTGAGGCTCAGCCGCAAACATTTTTTTTCGTCCCGCGCAAAAAATTGAAGCATACCAAGCAGAAAGGCAACAAACGGTGGCGGATGACCAAAAAACCAGCCGGAAATGGAAAAATTCGGGTTGTGTCCCATTTCTGTCTGGTTTTTGGCAATTCCGTTCGGTTTGATCACTTTTCCGGACGGTTTGGTTGCATTTCCGTGCAGTATTGTGGCTTTTCCAGCTGGTTTTTCTCATTTCCAGACGGTCGGAGCTCAATCCGGATTGGTCTGCTTGCAATTCCGGGAGGTCGAAGCTAATTCTGGATAGAAGAAATCAAAACCGGTTGCCCCCTGTTTTCCAGGAAACCCCAAGTACTGCTTTACGCTCCGGCTAAGCCAAAAAGTTTTACAGCATAAAAACATAACTTCTTTCATCGTTTTGTTTTACTAACTTGCTCAACCCGTTGAATCCAAACAATGAGTTAAAATGAAAACACAAGCTATTCTAATCTGGATTCTGGTACTAATAGTTATTGACCAATCGATTAAAATTGTAATCTTCAACTTTTACGGAGATACTCATTTTGAGATTATCCCTTTCATGCTCGAATTTAAACCAACGTTTAATGTCAAGCACAGTTGGGTCAATACCCTACTAAACCAAATCGGGATAAATATTGGATTAGTGCCACACATCATTTTATTCGTGGCAATCGGAATTTCAATTCCGATCTATTTCTCCTTTTTCAGAAGCAAGATCTCTTCTGACAAAAAACTCGTAGATCTGGCAACTATATTTATAATGGCTGCCGTAGTTTGTGCCTTACTTGGAAACTTAGCATGGGCAAGAGGAACTCTTGATTATATCTACCTAAAGCCCTTATTCGTTTTCGATTTAAAAGATGTATACATTGATTTTGGTCTTGCCGCATTTTTAATTTACGCCTTCAAGAACAAGAAGCAATTAGAGGTAGCCACAAAAGTAAAAGCAAAAGATGTGTTCATGGAAACAATTGATCGATTACGACATACCAGACGAAAAGGCCAAACGCCCCATCAATAACCGGAAGAGACAAATTACCGTTGAACAACCTAAAAACATGGAGGTATACGATGAATAGCAAACTGATTGAAGCCTTGAGACTAAAAATGCAACCGGTGGCAGTAATCCATACCGACGATAAACCGGAAGATGGACTTCATTTTAAAGAAGGAAGCGTACGCGGCTGTGTGGCTGCCATGCTGGTGTCATCAAGCAAGAAAAACCGCCTGGCCTATTTTGACCGAAAATCCTATGGTTGTCCGGGTGGAGGCACCGGGCTGGGCTTTGGCAATTGCTACGGGCACTTCCCCATCGACTGTCTGCTTTCTACCGGCAGCAAGGAAATGGCCAGCCAAATGGGCCCTGCTGGGTCGTTGATGCTGGAAGGTGAACGCTTTTACAAAAATCCGGAACTGGCCAGAAAATGGGTTGATTCACTCCCCATGACCGATATTCCAACCCAATATGTGGTGTTTAAACCCTGGGAACAACTCACCGAGCAGGACAAGCCTGAGCTGCTCATCTTCTTTGCCAACGCCGACCAGCTATCGGCCCTGGTGGTTATGGCTGATTATAATCGTGGAACCAATCAGCACGTAACGGCGCCCTTTGGAGCAGCCTGTCAATCCATACTCTATGGCTACGCCGAAGCCAAAAAGGAAAATCCCGGCGGGGTAATTGGCTTTTTTGATATTTCGCAACGCTCTATTGTTGATCGGGAAACCTTAACCTTCACGGTTCCATTCCGATTGTTTCAGGAAATGGAGGCCAATGTGGAGGATAGTTTTCTGGAAATGCACGCCTGGAAAAAACTACAGGAACGGCAGTGATCGATTGGCTTTTCCCAGAAACAACAACTCTTGTCAGCCCAAGTTACTGATCAAAAATATAGTCCACCATACTTTTGATCCGACAGCTGGCAGACCGAGTGGTCTGCCAGCTGTCGGATGCTCCGGCTAAAAACCAAAACTTTTTTTACTGTTTTTTAGCTATTTGTAACATTGGTTACAACCTTAGCGGATGTGGTTACGTAGTTTTAATCATATAAAAAACACTATCAACTATGATCCGAAACCTACAGCCTCCTGCCAAGTGGAAAATTCCGGTCATCCTTGCATTGGGCGTTTTTACGGGCCTTTTTTTTCTTTCCCTTTACTTTTCCAAGGCCCACTCCTATTTGTCCAACGACCCGAAAACCTGTGTCAACTGTCACCTTATGGCCCCACAGTATGCCACCTGGAACCACAGTTCGCATCGCGAAGTAACCAACTGCAACGACTGCCACGTGCCGCACGACAATGTTTTTAACACCTACTATTTTAAGGCCAAAGACGGACTGCGTCACGCCACAATCTTCACGCTTCGCAAAGAGCCCCAAGTCATTTTCATTAAAGAAGAAGGTGCCGAAGTGGTTCATCAAAACTGTGTGCGTTGCCACGAAAATCAGCTGTTGGATGCCCGGCACAACAGCCTTGTAGCCAACTATGAATCGCACCGAACCGATCGCAAATGCTGGGAATGTCACCGCGAAGTGCCGCACGGCCGTGTCAACAGCCTGTCGAGTACGCCTTATGCGCGGGTGCCGCTACCCGAAAGCCCGGTGCCGGAATGGATAAAAAAATTAGATCTCAACTAAAAAACCAATCATATGAAATCATTAAAATCAACGATCGAGCAAAAGCCAATTATTGGTTGGCTACTTTTCCTGATTACCATACTTGTTGTATTTCTGCTGGGCTTACTGGCCTCCTCCATCATGGAACGCCGCGCCGAAGCCAGCTTTGTCAATGTTCCTCAAGTCACACTATCCGAATTTGAACCGCGCAATGAGCTGTGGGGCGAGAATTTCCCACGCGAATATCAGTCCTACTATCAAACGGCTGACACCAATTTCCGGAGCAAATACAACGGCAATACCATGATCGATATGCTGGAAGAAGACCCGCGACTGGTGGTCTTGTGGGCCGGTTATGGTTTCTCCAAAGACTATAACCAGGGGCGCGGACATTACTATGCCATAGAAGACATTCAGAAAACACTGCGTACCGGTGCTCCTAAAAACGCCAATGAAGGCCCCATGCCATCCACTTGCTGGACCTGTAAAAGTCCGGATGTTCCGCGTTTGATGGAAGAACATGGCGTAGCCGAATTTTACAAAGGGAAATGGGCCAGGCTGGGAGCCGAAGTGGTTAACACCATTGGTTGTGCCGATTGCCACGATCCGAAAACCATGAACCTGCGCATTACCCGTCCGGCACTGGTTGAAGCCTTCGAAAAAATGGGCAAAGACGTCAACAAAGCATCGCACCAGGAAATGCGAACGCTGGTTTGCGCCCAGTGCCATGTGGAATATTATTTCAACAAAGAGACTGTTGAAGGCGCCCAGTACCTTACTTTCCCATGGGCAAAGGGCTTAACCGTTGAAGATGCCGAAGCCTACTACGACGAAATGGGCTTTAGCGACTGGACACATGCCCTTAGCAAAGCTCCCATGCTGAAGGCGCAACATCCGGGCTACGAACTGTTTCAACAGGGTATTCATGCCGAACGCGGCGTTTCCTGTGCCGATTGTCACATGCCGTATAAGTCTGAAGGAGGCCAAAAGTTTACCGACCACCACATTCAGTCTCCCCTCAACAATGTCGCCAATTCCTGCCAGGTATGTCACCGGGAAGAAACCGCGACCCTGATCAAAAACGTATTTGACCGTCAGGATAAAACCATTAAAAACCGAGACAAGCTGGAGGAACTGCTGGTTAGGGCACACCTGGAAGCCCAGAAAGCCTGGGAACTGGGAGCCAACGAAGCAGAAATGGAGGCCATCTTAATGGGCATTCGTCATGCCCAGTGGCGTTGGGATTATGCTGCGGCCTCACATGGCGGATCGTTTCACGCCCCGCTGGAAACCAGCCGGATTATTTCTACCGGAATCACTATTGTCCAGGAAACCCGGATCAAACTGGCACGCTTGTTAGCCGCCAAAGGTTTTGATGAAGAGCTCCCCTATCCTGATATTTCAACCAAAGCCAAAGCGCAGGCTTTTATTGGCCTGGATATGGAGAAGGAGAATGCCGAAAAGGCTGATTTCCTGGAAAACGTTATTCCTGTTTGGCTTGAAGCAGCTCAGCAGCGCGAAGATTCATGGGATGTGGTTAGAAACTAAAAACACCGAAAAATGAAAAAATATTGGACCAGCTGGCTTCTGCTTGGCTTCATTGGCTTGTCAACACCTGCATTTGCCCAATTTTCGTTAAGTGGTGAATTTCGCCCTCGAACCGAGCTGAGTCACGGCTACAAAAGCCTGGCCAACAGCGACCAGGATGCTTCCCTCTTTACTGCCCAGCGTACCCGTCTGAATGCACGCTACCAATCAGATAAGCTGGTAACCTCGCTGGTTTTACAGGATGTACGCACCTGGGGTAGCCAGGCCCAACTGGTGGGCAATGAAGATTATGCCACATCGGTTCATCAGGCCTGGGCTGAAGTCTTTTTCACCCCGGAATTCTCCATGAAAGCCGGACGCCAGGAGCTGATTTATGACGATCACCGGATTTTTGGAAACGTGGGCTGGGCACACCAGGCCCGCTCACACGACCTAGTCATCTTCAAATACGAAAGTGACATCCGTCTGCATCTAGGGCTGGCACATCAGGAAAACTCGAACCCGGCCAACAACCTTTTCGACGGAAATGATGCCTACAAAGACCTTCAGTTTGTGTGGTTCAACAAAAAATGGAACGAAGCCAGCCTCAGCCTGCTTTGCCTGAACAATGGCATTCCTGAAAACACCGAGGACGGACAAGAAGTGAACTACAGCCAAACCCTGGGAGGGCACGCCACTTACCAACTTGGCAACTTCAACCTGGCAGCCAATGCTTACCTGCAAACGGGTAAAACGGGCACAGGGGACGATCTTAGCGCTTACAACCTGCTTTTTGAAGCTACCTGTCCGCGCGGCATTACCTGGGGTTACGAGCGACTGTCGGGCACTGCTTACGATGATACCAAAAACAAGTCGTTCACTCCCCTTTACGGGACCAATCACAAGTTTAATGGTTTTATGGATTATTTCTACGTGGGCAACCATGCCAACAGTGTCGGGTTCAACGACGTGTACGCCAAGTACAATTATGCCAAGGATAAGCTAAGCCTGAACGCGCACCTGCACTACTTTTCGGCGGCAGCCAAAATTTCTGCAGATGCCTCCAACTACCTGGGCACTGAACTTGATTTGGGCGCAGGGTGGAAAATCAGTCCGGAAGCACAAATCAGTGGCGGACTGTCGTGGCTATTTGCCGGAAAAAGCATGGAGCTGATCAAAGGTGGCGATCATTCCACCTCAAACTACTGGGGCTGGCTAATGCTGAGTGTCACGCCCAATTTTATCAAGTAAGCCGAAGGGTTAAAAAAAGATGCTGCCCAACTGGTTTGTAACATTCGTTACAGAACGGCTGGGCAGTATTTTTTATCTTCACCACTAATAAAAAAACAAACACCCCAACTCCTCCAAAACGGCCTTTTATGAAACACAAAAACAAGTCACTCAAACTGTTCCGAAAGCTCCACAAATGGCCGGGGATCATTATAGCACTTCTGGCCATTTTATTCGCTTCATCCGGCATTGTCATGAATCACCGCCCCCTGTTCTCTTCGGTAGATGTTAAACGCAGTTGGCTGCCGGAAAGCTACCACTACCAAAACTGGAACCAGGCTGCCGTGCGAGGTGGCTTGCCGCTTGATTCAAGCCGTTTTCTGATCTTTGGGAATGTGGGCATCTGGCTGCAGGAAGACACCATCTTCAGCAGTTTTAACCAAGGTTTTCCCCGAGGAATTGACCAGCGAAAAACCTATCAAGTGGTTTCGTTTCAGAATCAACAGCTCTTTGCAGCCACCCATTTTGGCCTTTATCAGCGTAGCCTCAAAGAGGAGCATTGGCAAAAAATTCCGCTCCCCATCCAGGAAGAACGGCTCACCGATGTATTTATCAAAGATGACAGTCTGATGGTTTTAAGCCGACACCACCTGCTCAAGTCGGCTAATGGACAGGCGTTTGAAGTTGTTCAACTGCCAAAGCCCGAAGGCTACAAACGGGAAACGGGGCTGTTCAAAACGCTCTGGAACCTGCACAGCGGTGAACTTTTTGGTTTTGGAGGCAAACTTTTCGTGGACCTATTGGGCATAGTTACCATCCTGCTGGCCATTAGCGGACTGCTCCACTTTTTCTTTCCCAAACTGGCCAAACGACGCCGTGCCAAACAAAAAGACAACACCCGGCTAACAGCTGCCCGGCGGCTAAACCTGCGCTGGCACAATGTAGCAGGATATCTGTTTATCTTCTTTTTGCTGTTAAACACCACAGCCGGCATGTTTTTGCGACCTCCGCTTTTAATCCCTATTGCCAGCACCAAAGTTGGGCTTATTCCGGGCACCCACCTGGACAACCCCAACCCTTGGTTCGATAAACTACGCCGGGCACAATGGAACGAATCATTAAAAAGCTATGTGCTTTCTACTTCAGACGGGTTTTACCTGGCTGATGAAAGCCTGCAACAACCGTTACAAAAAGCTCCGGTGCAACCACCGGTTAGTGTCATGGGCTGCAATGTTCTTGAACCCATCAGCGCTACTCAATACCTGGTAGGTTCATTCAGCGGGCTCTTTATCTGGGATTTAAAAAATCAGCTGGTATTGGACGCCTTCAGCCTCAAGCAGCCGCGGGCAAGTACGGGACGCCCCATTTCAAACCATATGGTTGCCGGGTATTTTGAACGAAATGCTCAGGAACATTATTGGTTTGACTACAATCGTGGCATGCAAAGTTTTGAAGGGCACCAACCACCGACCATGCCTGACCAAGTCCTTGAACAAACGCCCATGTCGCTTTGGAATACCGCCTTGGAAATTCATACCGGACGAATTTTTGAACACCTGCTTGGGCCCTTCTACATTCTCTACGTCCCGCTATCGGGTCTGTGCCTGCTCATGGTTCTGCTAAGTGGTTTCCTGATTTGGTGGAAAGCCTACCGAAAAACGAATCGCTAAGAAGCCGATCGTTCAGCAGAAACAACCAATGGCAGATGATTTCCTCCGTAAGGCTTTTTACTGAAATCAGCGTAGTACTTCATTCGCTCAAAGCCATTGTATTCAAGCAGTGTATGCAGGTCGTGCTTGCGCAAGGGCAACAAGCGCGAGGCATGAAACAGCGATTCGCGGCTACTTTTGATAACCAGTTCCGTATTGAAAATGATCTTTTCGCCGGCCGTTTCCGGAAGATCATATTTACGGATGAAGCTGATCTTTGGCCCGTCAATCAAAGGAAGTTCATCAACCTCATGTTCGAGAATATAATCGTAATTGAGGATTTGAATCATTAATTTAGCGCCCGGTTTCAACACTTTAGCCATTCCTTTCAAAAATTGGCTGACTTCCTCAATGGAGTCCAGATGAACAAGGGTATTCCCAAAACACAAGGCTGCATCCAGGGTCGATTCTTCAGCAAACGAATCCACTTCCAACATGTTTGCCGTTTTGAAATCCAGCGTCGGAAAATGGTTTTCCTTTTGTGCAATGGCGATCATTTCTTCATTCAAATCAATAGCGGTAACCTGCGCACCAAAAGTTGCCAGGCGATTGGCCAATTGCCCGGTCGAACAGCCAATATCCAGAATCTTCTTTCCATCAAGCTTATTTAGCCCAGCTTGCACAAAATCAACCTGTTTTTCGTTTATGGGAAATATCTGGTTGTAATAGTTAGCGATAGAAGAGTAAAAAATTCCTTGGTCAATTTTCATAATATATGTGGTTTATTTTGATCGTTTATGAATTAGAAACTGCCAGCCCAACATCATTTTGGCATACACTTCACAGAACAAGTGATTTGAACAAAAGTTTCATTTCAAAGCAACATCTGAGACAATCCGGTGAGGATCAACACAAAACGCTTCAACATATCAGCATCGCGAAAAACAACAGGCTAAAACAAAGCTCATTTCTGAAGTTCGTTTAGCAACCCCCGACAAGTATCTTCCAAAATGTCAAGCACCAGCTCAAAGCCGTCAGCACCTCCGTAATAAGGATCGGGAACAGAATGATGGCCATTAAGCGTCGCAAAATCAGTCATCTTATGAATTTTTCGAAGATCATCGAGGTTACGTGCCATTTTTTTCAAGTCCCACACATTGTTGTCATCCATCCCGATGATATAATCAAAGGCATCGAAATCCGCTTTCGGATTGACCGGTCTTGAAATTGAAGTCAGGCGGTATCCTCTCCGAATGGCATGTCCTTGCATCCGTTTGTCGGCAGGCTCTCCCTCATGATAAGCCGTGGTTCCTGCCGAATCGCATTCAATCTCCTGCTCCAGGCCATTTTCTTCCAGAAGGTAATTAAAAACAGCCTCCGCACTGGGCGACCGGCAGATATTTCCTAAACAAACAAAAAGTACCCTCTTCTTCTTCTCCATACAACCAATTTTTAGAGTAACATCGTCCGGTTTGTTAGCCACAAAGCGCAGGAACGATGCATGTGCTTGACTAATTTATTTTAACAAAAAAAACAAAAGCAGTCATCAAAAACAAACGGCCTAAGCCTTTTCGCTAAACCGTTAAACCAATTGCCACGCTTTAAGAAAACAAAGAGCTGAAAAACAATAAGATTAACGACTTTCCCAAATTTAGACATTTTGATTTCAAAATTAAAATCCAGAGATTTGCATTCTGTTTTTGAGCCCATGAGAGATTTTACTGTTGGCAGCGAAGCCAAAATTATCCTGAATTTTTCAGTTCCCCTGGTTATTGGAAATTTATTTCAAAACCTCTACAACATCATCGATAGTATTATTGTGGGGAACTATCTGGGCAAAGAAGCACTTGGAGCGGTTGGCGCTTCATTCCCAATAATATTCACCTTAATTTCATTGGTCATTGGTGTGGGCTCAGGCGCATCTACAGTGGTTTCGCAATACTTTGGCGCCAAACAGATGGACCAGGTACGTAAAACCATTGATACCATATTCATCTTCTTTTTGGCGTCTTCACTCGTTGTTTCAAGCCTTGGCATTTATTTCAGCGAGGCCATTTTCAAATTGCTGCAACTACCCGCCAGCTTGATGCCCGAAGCTGTAACCTACATGAGTATTTACCTGCTGGGTATGTTTTTCTTTTTCGGGTTTAATGGAATTACCTCCATTCTCCGGGGCATGGGCGATTCAAAAACTCCCCTCAACTTCATGATCCTTTCCACTTTTCTGAATATTGCGCTGGATCTTCTGTTTGTTATCGTTTTCAAATGGGGAATTGCGGGGGGCGCTTTCGCAACAGTTATTGCCCAGGCCATGGCCTTTTTTTCTGCCACCTGGTACCTGAACAAAAAGCATCCGGTAATAAAATTGAGGTTTCGCAAATATCTTTTCGATCGCGATATTTTTAAAAGCTGTGTACGCATTGGACTTCCAACGGGCTTTCAACAATCTTTTGTCGCTTTTGGAATGATGGCCATCATGGGCATTGTGAATGGCTTTGGCGTGAACGCGGTAGCTGCCTATTCCGCAGCCATTCGTATTGACTCTTTTGCCAAGATGCCTGCCATTACATTTTCTTCGGCATTGTCGAGTTTCACGGGGCAAAACCTGGGCGCCTTCCGCGAAGACCGGGCTAAAAAGGGCTTGAAAATAACGCTGGTCTTTTCGCTGATCTATTCCATATTCATTTCGCTGGTCATTATCTTTTCAGGCCAGTACCTCATCCAGCTTTTCACAGCCGACGAAGGCGTTATTGCCATTGGACAGGACTACCTGGTCATTATCTCATCATTTTACCTTTTACTGGCGGTGATGTTCACCTTTACCGGTTTTTTACGCGGAGCAGGCGCAACCTTTATTCCCATGCTAACCACGCTCACCTCCTTGTATGTGTTCCGGATTCCCCTGGCCTATTTCCTCTCCGAGCACCTGGGGGTCAATGGCATTTGGTGGGCCGAACCAGCCGGATGGACAGCAGGGACCGTCATTCTGATCATTTATTACCTGAGTGGCAAATGGCGCGGCAAAGCCGTGGTGCAAAAGCCACATGACGATGATCCAGTCTAAAGCCACCGCACGACACAATCAAATTAACAGCATTTTCCTTAGAATGCTTTCAAATTACAGGCAATCAACCTCCACTCCTTTAAATTTCAATTTATCAGCTTATCTTTAATCATACGAAAAAGAACAGACAGCCTGTCCTAAAACATTTATTGAAATCCTTTAGGAACATCAATATTTATTACTTTCAAAGCTGTCATTTGTATACTAACGCATACTAACCGCAACACCGTTGCAATAAATTGATAACTTATGAGTAATATTTTCTTTATTGTTCCACTTGCATCCATACTTGCCTTGGTCTTTGCCTGGATATTTTTCAAGTCAATGATGAAAAACTCGGAAGGTACCGACCGTATGAAAGAAATCGCACAGTATGTGCGAGAGGGTGCAATGGCCTATTTAAAAAGACAGTACAAAGTAGTGGCTATTGTTTTTGGTATTCTGTTTATTCTGCTTACTATCATGGCCTACTTTAACGTTCAAAACCCCTTTGTTCCAGTGGCCTTTTTAACTGGTGGTTTTTTCTCCGGTTTATGTGGTTTCCTGGGAATGAAAACAGCGACTTTTGCATCCGCACGTACCGCTCATGGGGCTTCACAATCACTCAACAAAGGGCTTCAGGTAGCTTTCCGCAGTGGCGCCGTTATGGGGCTGGTGGTTGTTGGCTTTGCCCTGCTCGACATTGCGGCCTGGTTTCTGATCTTAAATGAATGGGTTTACACTCCCGAACACATGAGTAACGGGCTCCATTTTCTGGGGCTGAACTTTGTTCATGCTCACCCGGAATACGTGGTGAACGGCGTTTTAACCGAAGCCGGAACACGCACCAAACTGATTGAAATTACCGTTACCATGCTTACCTTCGGAATGGGAGCTTCCACACAAGCCCTTTTTGCCCGTGTGGGTGGTGGAATTTACACCAAAGCAGCCGATGTTGGCGCTGACTTGGTTGGTAAAGTTGAGGCAGGAATTCCGGAGGATGACCCACGTAACCCAGCTACCATTGCCGACAATGTGGGTGACAATGTAGGCGATGTTGCCGGTATGGGAGCCGACCTTTATGAGTCGTATGCCGGATCGATTCTGGCAACAGCTGCCTTGGGAGCTTCACTCCCGGCCTTGGTTCTGCGCGATGCCGGGCTTGATCCTTTTCAGGCTGTGCTGGCTCCAATGATTGTTGCTGCCATCGGAATTATTCTCTCCATTCTCGGCATTTACATGGTACGCACCAAAGAATCGGCCACCCAAAAGAACCTGTTGAATGCCCTGCTCCTGGGAACAGGTGGCAGCTCGGTACTGATTCTTCTGGCGATGGTTGGGCTTACCATGCTTGGTTGGGTCACCTGGGGAGTTTTCTGGGCCGTGGTCATTGGTCTGGCTGCCGGTGTCATTATTGGACAAGCTACGGAGTATTTCACATCGGACGAATACGGACCAACCAAAGGAATTGCCAAACAAGCACAACAAGGTCCAGCCACTACCATTATTGACGGCCTGGCCGTGGGCATGTATTCAACCTGGATTCCGGTGGTTACCATCGTGCTTGGTATCATGGGTGCCTTTTGGGCTGCCGGCGGTGCCAGCCACTTTGCCATGGGTGTTTACGGAATCGGCTTTGCTGCCGTAGGAATGCTTTCAACCCTGGGGATTACCCTGGCAACCGATGCCTTTGGCCCAATTGCTGACAATGCGGGTGGAAACGCTGAAATGGCCGAACTCGACCCTCAGGTTCGCGAACGGACCGATGCGCTCGATATGCTGGGTAATACCACAGCAGCAACCGGAAAAGGTTTTGCCATTGGCTCCGCAGCGCTTACTGCCATGGCTTTGATATCGGCCTACATGGAAGAAGTACGTTTGTGGTTTGATAAAATAGCCAAAGCCGGTGAAGGATTTGTCACCAAAGGACAATATGTTTTTTACAATGATGTAGCTCCTGCCGTAGAAGAAGGTGTTCAAGCCATTAAAATTTCCAGCGCTACAGTTAAAGACTTCTCTTCGGCTTACGACATTACCCTGTTCAATCCCTTGTTTCTAGGTGGCTTATTCCTTGGTTCCATGATGGCTTTTGTTTTCAGTGCCATGACCATGAAAGCCGTAGGACGTGCTGCTGGCGCGATGGTAGAAGAAGTCAGACGTCAGTTCCGCGAGATCAAAGGAATTCTGGAAGGAAAAGCGACTCCGGAATACGCCAAGTGTGTTGAAATTTCCACCATTGGCGCTCAAAAAGAAATGCTGCTTCCCTCTCTGGTTGCCATCATCGTTCCTGTGGTTGTTGGTGCAACAATGGGTGTGGCCGGTGTTATTGGCCTGCTGGCTGGTGGATTAACCTCCGGATTTACGCTGGCCGTTTTCATGAATAATGCCGGTGGCGCATGGGACAATGCCAAGAAATTCATTGAAAAAGGAAATTACGGAGGAAAAGGAAGCGAAGCCCATAAAGCCGGCGTCGTTGGCGACACTGTTGGCGATCCGTTTAAGGATACTTCCGGTCCCTCTCTGAATATCCTGATCAAACTGATGACCATGGTTTCAGTTGTCATGGCCGGATTAACCGTTACGCTTAGTTTATTGTAATTGAAGTCAAACATTACCTGATAGCAAGCCCTGTGAGTCAATCCTCACAGGGCTTTTTCTTCCCCCAACTCGCCAAATAAAATCGTTTCAGCAACCAATTGACGTAAACTAACTGGTAATCAAAAATTCATCTGGAAAAAGGAGAATACTTTTCTATCTTTAAAGAACTAAACCATTCAATCCTAAGCACAATGAAACTTACCTTGATCTTTCTTTTCAGCTTAACGCTAAGCAGCTCTTTGGCGCAAAACGCCATCGGCATTTTCTCTTCTCATCAGGACATTGGGAATCCGCAACTTGCCGGGGATGCCATTTACGACAGTGAGGAGCAAGAATACAGGCTAAGCGGGTCGGGCTATAACATTTGGTTCGAGCGCGATGAATTTCACTTTCTTTACAACAAGCTGGAAGGTGATTTCATTTTAACAGCCAATTTTGACTTTGAGGGAGAAGGCGTTGATCCCCACCGAAAAGTGGGCTGGATGGTGCGTGCTTCCGAGGCAGAAGACGACGTTCATTGCTCAGCCGCTTTACACGGCGATGGCTTAACCGCCATGCAATGGCGCCAACAGCAGGGAGCATCGATGCAAAACACAGCAAGCGAACTTCATGCCCCCAAACCCCACTACCAAATTCTGCAACTGGAGCGTAAAGGAAAAACCTTGATTTTTCGGGCAGCCCATCCGGGAGAACCACTTCAGCACATTGGCAGCCAATCCCTGGAAAATTTGCCCGATAAGGTTTTGGGCGGCCTGTTCATCTGCTCGCACCAGCCGGAGGTGATTGAGAAAGCCCGGATATGGAATGTCCGTATAGACCATCCGGTGGACAATAATTACAATCCGGGAGAAGCTGGCTGGCTTGGCTGCCGGCTTGAAACGCTGGATGTTTTCAGCGGCAAACGCAAAATCGTTTATGAATCCGGTGATCGCTTTGAAGCCCCCAACTGGATGCCCGACGGCCAAAAGCTACTTTTCAATAGCAAAGGCTTACTCTATACCATTCCGGTGAAAGGAGGAACCCCTCAACAACTGAACACCGGCTTTGCTAACCGCAACAACAATGATCATGGGATTTCGTTTGACGGAAAACTATTGGCCATCAGCCACCACCGCGAAGGAATGCCCGGAGGTGGATCCACTGTTTATGTATTGCCTCTTGAAGGTGGAGCCCCGCAATTGATTACTGAAGAAACGCCCTCCTACTGGCATGGCTGGGCCCCAAACAATGAAGAAGTTGTGTATGTTGCTCAGCGCAACGGAAGCAGCACCTACAACATCTACAAAAACTCCATCAGCGGAGGGCAGGAAGTTGCGCTTACCGACAATAAACCAGGCGAGCATGTGGATGGCTGCGAGTACTCACCCGATGGGAAATACATCTATTACAACGGCAGTCAATCGGGCACCATGCAAATTTGGCGAATGAAACCGGATGGCAGCGATAAAGAACAAATTACCTTTGATGAATACAACGATTGGTTCCCTCATATTTCACCGGATGGAAAATGGATCGCATTCATCTCCTTTCCGCCCGACATTGAATTTAATTCGCACCCTTCGTACAAACGGGTAATGCTCCGCTTGATGCCCACCTCGGGAGGCGCTCCACGGGTGATAGCCTATCTGTATGGCGGACAGGGAACCATTAATGTGCCATCGTGGTCGCCCGACAGCAAACACCTCTCGTTTGTAAGCAATTCGGGAAAACAATGATTCTCCGGACATAAAAAAGGCAGGTTGTTTCACTATTGAAACAACCTGCCTTTTTAGTCCAGCCTTCTGAAACGACTACTCTTCAAAAAGCTGATTCAAGGCATCAAAGTAATCCTCTTTCCAGCCTTCCACAATATTGTCGTAAGCATCATCCGGAATGTTGGTGTGCACAACCTCCATGCTTGTTCCTTCTCCGTCTTTATGCAGTTTGATGGTGACAATGGAAGGTTCATCTTGTTCTCCAAAATACCACTCCTGTACCAACTTGTGGTCTTTGACAAACTCCAGATTTTTGCCGCAGATACTGCCATCCCAAAGCGAAAACTCAGTTCCTGCTTTTTCTTCCATGACCACATCTTCACCAGTCCAGATTTCAAGCATGATCGGATTCGTCAATGCATTGTATACATCAGCCGGATCAGCTGTCAATCGAAAGTATTTTTTATAATTCTTCATTCGTTAATTTACTTTTTCTCTGCGGAAAATCCGCTTATTCAATTTATAGGTAAACCCGATCGTAACAAACTCTTTTATCTGCCACCTTGGCTCTAAAATCGGATTGCCGGAAGCATCTTCTCCTACATTAAACTTGACATTATCGTCAAAGATAAAATGAATCTGCATCCGAAGGTTCATAAAGTCATTCAATTTCATGAGCAAGTTGTTTTCCCAATCCACATCGAAATTGGAAAATGGTGCATTGTAATTGATGAACATTTTATACTTCATCTGGTAAGTAATGTCAGGAGCAATATCCGCCTTGAAGAATACATCAGCGTTCAAACCAGGCTCCCAATAGCGCCTTTTGCCTTCTTCAATGCCGTACTTCGTTTCATCAATATTGGCCGTATCGCGCACATAAACCGTTTTAGAGGTGAAAGGCGAAAGGAACAAGGAGAAATTGTTGTTGGGCTTATAATCCAAACCAACCTTAATCAAGGTTTTTGCAGGGGATAAGAAGCCCGATATTTTATTGTCCCGGTCCGGGTACTTATACCCGTTGAAAAGCTGAGTCTGGAAATCGAGCTCCGAACTGTAGTACCATTTTTTGAAGGCACTTAAACCGAATCGTGAGGTGAACTCAAACTTATCATCATTCTTCTGGATTTTATCTTCGGAAGGTTTCAGCCACCCGTTACGAATCTCGATGGAGTTAGCCCACTTCACCTTGCCTCGCGAATAGTTGGCGTAACCTTTTAAAATCATCAAACTGGACAAGGAACCCGCTCCTTTTTTCCAGTATTTGTTGACCGCAGTTTGCGTAAAACCAATGGTTCCATCGCCTCCCAGCACCCAAGGGGTGGTAATCTGATAGCGCTTATCGATTTTTCGCAGGTTGCTTTCCGGCTCAAACTGGTCAAAATTAAAGTCTTTGGTTTGCTGGGCGGAAAACCGTTTCAAGGTAACCGCATCATCAATAAAAATCTGCATCGAGTGCTTGCTGGTGTTATGAATCCGAATGCCCAGCGAGTCTTTCTGCTCATTCTTCAAAAACATCCGAGCGTATCGCGATCCATCATTGCGCAAAACCACGTGAGTTGAGTCTCCCTCGCTGTTTTTCACCCACACATCAATCGGCGCATTCTCGGCATAATGAACAAGCACATCAATCATATGCCCAATGGAATCGTTCACCGTCTGCATCACTTGGTTGTTGTACTGCTCCAACACCCGGTAATTATGAATTTGAATTGAATCAACCAACTGCGCTTTAGCCCGCTGAGTATATTCCTCAACGTACTGATTGCGATAGGCCGTGGAAATTGAGTCAACGTAATGCTGCAAGGCCCTGCTGTTGTATTGTATCCGGGCAGTTTCCAGCAAACTGTTTTTAGCGCTGTCCAGGCGTTGCAAACGTTTAAAATCAGCCGGACTGCTTATCAACGAATCCGGAATCACATCATAGCCTTTCAAGCTATCCGGAATGACCACGAGCGAATCCCGCAGCAAAACCTGAACATCTCCAGGTTCGAGCAGCTTCACTTTTTCATTCATGTTCACCATCAACTCCTCCGGAACAGCAATTTGATCTTTTACAATGGTGCTTTCGATGGAACGCTCCAGCCGTTGCAACTTCTCGTTCAGTTCCGGCTGCGCCACATAACCCTCCACATTCAAACTGTCTGAAACCTGCGCTGGCGATCGATAGAAAAAGGCCCCTTCGTGCCACTCCCGGTAAGTTTGTATCCGGTTTAAAATTGTGTCTATTTTCTCATCTTCCGCAAAATGAACCAAGCCCTTCAAGCTTCTAAAAAGTTCTTCATTCCGCGGATGCCAGTTATTTTGTTTTTCCAGAAAATAATTGAGGTATTCAACGCTAAGTTCAACAGAATCGACTTGCGAATTATTTGCTTTTCTAGGCCAATTATTGGCGCTAACATTTAAACAACCAATTATCAGGAAAAAAATAACTGGAAGTAATAATCTGCTCTTCATGAATAAAAAGGTTTATTTGGCTTTACAATCAAACGAAACTTGATACAAAATCTTGTGCTGGGCCATCAAAAACTGAGCCAGAATAACTATTTCCACTTAGTATAGGGGTGCTGGGCCAGGTACGAATTGTGGTACTGAACTTGTCCGGTCACTTCTTCCCGGATCCATTCCGGCAAGCTAATCTCTTCATCTTCACTTGAAAGCTCAATCTCAGCCAGTACTAATCCTCCGTTAATCCCTTCAAAAAAATCCACTTCCCATGTACGACCATCAACAACAATATAATGCCTGACCTTTTCAATTGGGGAATGTACCGCCAATTTGGCCAGTTCGCGAGCATCTTTCACCGGAATCGGGTACTCAAATTCCTTCCGGGCAATTCCAACCATCTTGCCTTTGATAGTCAGGTAGGCCCGATCATCAGCAATACGCACCCGAATGGTTCGCTCCGGATCGGTTTGCAAATAGGCCTGCATCATATTAATCTTCTGACTTGCTTGCGGAAGCAGCTGCTCATTCACCAAAAACTTCCGTTCAATTTCCAGGGCCATAATCATTCAATTTTTAAACAAAAGTAAAAGACCTGACGAGATTAAAAGAATAGAAAACAAAAGATTTGCAAAACCACCTCCACTCTTAATTGAATGTAAACTTATTGCCTATTTAGAATCGTTCTAATCGCAAACGTAAAATTATGCTGAAAAACACCTTTTGCACCAAACATCCTGATAAAAGTCTTCTGATTATCTTATTCAGCTTCCGTAAATTTATACTGAATTGAACAAATGATCTCTCTAACGTAAGCTTTTTTCATTTGATCAACCCAAGACCCGGCCTTCAATCAGGCGTTCTGAAACAACAAGTTACCATCAGCCAAAACAAATCACTTCTAATTTTACACGGTATGACTCCAATACACGATTTAATAAAAAAACTAGCCAATGAACATGGCCGAAACCGCCGCAACCTGCTCCCTATTCTTCAGGGCGTTGTTGAGCAGGAAAAGTATCTGTCCGAGCATTCCATGATTGAAATTGCCCGGGAGCTCAATCTTTCTGCCGCCGACGTTTATGGCACAGCTACCTTTTACTCTTTCCTGGAACACCAAAAAATGGGCACCTACATTATTCGGGTTTGCAAAACCATTACCTGCTCCATGAAAGGGAAAAACCAGATTCTGCTTACCATTCAGGACATGCTTAAAGTTGGCCTGGGTGAAACGACCTCCGATGGGAAGTTCTCTTTATTGCAAACCAACTGCCTGGGATGGTGCCACAAAGCACCGGCCATGCTGATCAATAACGAAGTTTATACGGAGCTAACGCCTGAGTCGGTAAGAGAGATTTTAAGTCAATACCTCAAAAAATAAGAACCATGGTTGCATCATCCTATCAACTTAAACGTGCTGATTTTATCTTCAAAAATGATAACGACTGGGAACGAATTCTGGATAAAACACTTAAGCGACCGCCTCAGGAACTGATTAACGAATTGATGAGTTCGGAGTTAAAAGGTCGTGGCGGGGCCGGTTTTCCAACGGGATTAAAATGGAAGCTGACCGCCGAAGACCCATCGGACGAAAAGTTTGTAATTTGCAATGCTGATGAAGGAGAGCCCGGCACTTTTAAAGACCGGGAGATTCTGTCTAAAGTTCCTTACAAAGTACTGATGGCCATGGCTGTTTGTGGCTACGTCATTGGTTCATCCAAAGGCTATATTTACTTGCGCGGCGAATATAAATTTCTGGTCCCCGAGTTAAACAAGGCCATTCAGGAATTTGAGTACTACTGCAAAGAAGTTGGGCACGACTTTTCAATCCAAATCTTTCTGGGAAG
The DNA here is from genome assembly GCF_947495665.1 of uncultured Sunxiuqinia sp. Classification (GTDB taxonomy): domain Bacteria; phylum Bacteroidota; class Bacteroidia; order Bacteroidales; family Prolixibacteraceae; genus Sunxiuqinia; species Sunxiuqinia rutila. Next base: position 292,150 of record NZ_CANLZV010000001.1, on the reverse strand, counting down.
CGGCGCTTACATCTGCGGCGAAGAAACCGCTCTTTTTGAGTCGATGGAAGGCAAGCGAGGCGAACCCCGCAACAAGCCTCCCTACCCGACTTCCAATGGGTACCTTGGAAAAGCAACAGTGGTTAACAATGTGGAAACCCTGGCGCACACCTTTACCATTTTTAAGTATGGAGCAAAAAAGTTTTATGATCTCGGCGTTCAGTATTCCCGGGGCTCCAAACTGTTTTCGGTTTCCGGAGATACTCCCAAGCCCGGCATCTATGAGCTGGAACTGGGAATGAGCCTGCAGGATTTTGTGCATGAATTTGGCGATGGCGACACCAAGGCCGTTCAGGTTGGCGGAGCTTCCGGCTTTTTGGTTCCCCGCAAGCGGTTCGATAAAACAACCATTGGCTACCGCGGAAAACTAACCGGAATATCGCTTCCCACAGGGGGCTCTATGATGCTTTACAACAGTTCCCGTTCGATGTACAATGTGCTGGACAATTACCTGGAATTCTTCCGCGAAGAGAGTTGTGGGCAATGCACTCCTTGCCGGGTTGGCTGCCAACAGTTGCATAGCGGAATAAAAGCTGTTAAGCGTGGTGAAAAACCGGCCCAATACCTCGACAAGCTTCTGAAGCTGACCGAAACAATGCAACTAACGGCCAAGTGCGGACTGGGACAGTCAGTAGCCAACTCATTTAGCTCCATTGTTGAGAATTTCCGGGAAGAAATGATTTACTAATTCCAAAAGAACAGGAAGATGAACACGAAAATAAATGTCACGATCAACGGATTTCAACTTGAAGTAGAAAATGGAAAAACCATTCTCGAAGCCGCCAACGAAGCCGGTATCAACATTCCAACTTTATGCTACCACAAAGATTTATGCATTGCGGGTAATTGCCGGGTTTGTATGGTCGAAGTGTCGGGCCAAAAACGTCTGGCCGCTGCCTGTGCCACCCCCTGCGAAGAAGAAATGGAGATCCAAACAAACAGCCTGAAGGTCCGGAATTCACGCAAACACATCATCGAATTATTACTTTCGGAACACAATGCTGACTGCACCAAATGTTATAAAAACGGCAATTGCGAGCTACAGGAACTAGCTTCCGAATATAAAATTATGACCCAGGATTTTCTGCGCCTGGCCCCCATGAAAAACTATACCATCGACCAGTTCTCGCCATCCATCATTAAAGATGACAGCAAATGCATCCGCTGCCAACGCTGTGTGCGCACCTGCGCCGAACTGCAAGGTGTAAACGCCCTGACCGTTGCCTACAAAGGCGATGAAATGAAAATTGCCACCTTCTTTGAAAAAGCCATGAATGACGTGGTGTGTACCAACTGCGGACAATGCATCAACCACTGTCCTACCGGTGCCCTTGTAGAACGGAACTACATTGAAGAAGTGTGGGATGCCATTGCTGATCCGAACAAACACGTGGTGGTTCAAACAGCTCCAGCCGTGCGTGTAGGCCTGGGCGAAGCCTTGGGCATGGACATAGGAAGCCGTGTAACCGGAAAAATGGTTACGGCCCTGAAACGACTGGGATTTAGCTCGGTTCTGGACACGGATTTTACCGCCGACCTGACCATTATTGAGGAAGGGACCGAACTGCTCAACCGGCTACGGAAAACGCTTCAGGACAAGGACACCAATGTGAGGCTTCCTCTGGCTACGTCATGTTCGCCCGCCTGGATCAAATACATCGAACACCAATACCCGGAGCTGCTGGATAATCTTTCCACCTGCAAGTCTCCCCAACAAATGTTTGGAGCCCTGGCTAAAACGTACTATGCCAAAGCCCGAAAAATTGATCCCGATAAAATCGTTTCAGTGTCAATCATGCCGTGCACGGCTAAAAAGTTTGAAGCCAACCGTCCGGAGATGCACGACAGCGGCTACCGCGATGTTGACTATGTGTTGACGACCCGCGAGCTGGCCATCATGATAAGACAAGCCGGTATCGAATTTCAAAAGCTGCCGGATAATAAGTTCGACCGACTGATGGGCGAATCAACCGGTGCAGGCGTCATCTTTGGTGCAACAGGCGGCGTTATGGAAGCTGCCCTGCGCACGGCTTACGAATTGGTAACCGGACGCGAAGTACCTTTCGACAACCTCAACATCACTCCCGTTCGCGGGGTAGATGGCATACGGGAAGCGTCCATCAAAATTGAAAAACCACTAAAAGAATGGGCTTTTTTAGATGGCGTTGAACTGAAATGTGCCGTAGCTCACGGGCTGGTCAATGCCAAAACCGTAATGGATGCCGTAAAAAATGGAACAAGCAGTTACCATTTTATCGAAATTATGGCTTGTCCCGGAGGCTGCCTGGGAGGTGGAGGTCAACCGATTCCAACAAGCCCGGAGATTCGTCAAAAACGTATGGAAGCCATTTATGCCGAAGACGGAGCTATGCCACTACGCAAATCGCATGAAAACCCGGAAGTGCTGAAAATCTATCAGGACTTTCTGGGTGAGCCGTTGGGGCCAAAGTCACATCATTTGCTACATACCAAGTACATACCACGAGAACGGTTTTGAAGCAAGCAAAAACCACTTCATTTTTCAGAAGTGGTTTTTATTTTCAGAATGTTCTGCTCAATTTATCAATATTGTGTAAATTGTGCTGCCTAATAAACAGTAAACACATTTTTATGCTTAAGCTCATAACTTTCCTGTTCAGCATTCTGGTTCTTTTTTCCTGCACCCAACCTGCCCAAATCGACCTTGACACGAAGGTGATTAATCCAAAGGAAGCCGGGTTCTCCGAAGAAAGACTGGCTTTAGCTGACAGCTTAATTGAACGATACAAATCCAACCAATGGCTACCCGGTGGCGTTTTTCTGGTTGCCCGCCGCGGAACCATTGCCTACTACAAAAGTTTTGGTTATCATTCGTTAAACTTCTGGACCCCTTATCAAAATGACGATATTTTCCGGATTGCATCCATGACCAAAGCCGTAACAAGTGTTGCCGTCATGCAACTTTATGAGCAAGGAAAACTGGGGCTGGATGATCCCCTCAAAAACTACCTGCCGGCCTTTGCTGAAACAGGCGTGCTGCAGCAACTGAATCCGGCCGACTCAAGCTTTACCACCACCCCGCCTCAACGGCCCATCACCATCCGACACTTGCTAACACACACATCTGGCTTGGTCTATGGGGATTTTGAGCAAGGAGACATCCGTGCGGCTTACCAGAAACTGGGGTTACAAAACGTAGGTCTGTCGCACCAGTCATGGACAACCAAACAGTTCATCGATCAACTGGCACGCGCCCCTTTGGCATTTCATCCGGGCGAACGATATTGTTATGGCTTAAATATGGACGTACTTGGGCGGGTAATTGAAGTGGTCTCCGGCCTTTCGTTGCGAGACTATTTTCAACAGCATATTTTTGAACCTCTGGAAATGGTCGATACCCATTTTTACCTACCTCAGGAAAAACACGAACGCCTGGTCCCTGTATATGCTCAAACAGATCAGGGCACCATCATGAAACAGGAAGTTGGCCATTCGCTCGGAATCAATTATCCGAAAAACAAAGACCGGGGACACTATGCCGGAGGTGGCGGACTCTCGTCAACCGCCTTGGATTATGCCCGATTTATGCAGGCGTTGCTTAACGGCGGAGAACTGAATGGTCAACGAATTCTAGGCCCCAAAACAGTTGAGGTCATGACTTCCGACCAATTATTGGACCTGAATAAAAAAGGAGCCGGAAGAAGCTCAATTCCCGGCAAAACGTTCAGCCTAGGATTTGGACTGCTTACCGAAGAAGCCGAGGGACTCAATTCAAAATCACCCGGAACGTATGAATGGGGAGGCTATTTCAACACCCAGTTTTTTATCGATCCCAAGGAAGAACTCATCTTTGTTGGAATGACACAGGTTCATCCGTTTAACCATAGCGAATTTTACGACCGGTTGACCGCTGTCATTTATGGAGCTATTGATGACTAAGATAAAAACACCTTATTTTCGCAATGAAACTGTTTAATCCGCAAACCTTTTTCATTACCGCTACGTTAACTCAATGTTAACTAAAAGCAAAACGACAAGCATCCGGTGTCTCAATCCTTCACATACCCGTCGCCAATTGGCCTGATTCAAATCGACTGTAACTCGCAAGCTGTTAGCCGCATTCATTTTGTTGAGCACGAATGTGAGAAAACAGACATCGAGCCGGAACTGGAAGACCTGATTGTGCGTCAGCTGGATGATTATTTCCGTGGAAGGCTTTTTCACTTTAACCTCCCGATTAGCCCCGAAGGAACTGACTTTCAAAAGAAAGTATGGAAAGAGCTGAAAACCATTAGCTACGGGCAATCTGTCAGCTATTTAGAGCTGGCCTTGCGTTTAGGCGATAAAAACCTGGTTCGGGCTGTTGGCAACGCCAATTCTAAAAACCCCTTGCCCATTATTGTTCCATGCCACCGGGTAATTGGGAGCAATAAAAAGCTGGTTGGTTATGCCGGAGGCCTGTGGCGAAAAAAATGGCTGTTACGTCACGAGCTGGAGTTTCGGCCCTACAGCAACGAACTGTTTTAAAGGTTAGTGTGATGAGCCTTGCCTACGGTTGACAAAACGCCTGGAATCACCCCACTCGCCATAGCCAATTTCGCCTCCTGCCATTTCAACCCTTGCTTCCAGGCAATTGCGGCATAATTCGGCATCTTCATCCAAACAAGGCTTGTCTTCATACAGTTGGTATTCTTTTCTGAAATCGCATGGAGTCAGGTTAGGCATAATCACATTGGCCCCAATTTTCAAGGCTTTTTCCCGACCGGCCGGATCAATGGCCTGCAAAGCTGTAGCCGCTGCAATATTAATATCGGGCATAAGCAAACGCAGAGCGGCAATCATTTTCAGTGCCAAATCGAAACGTTCCTGTTTGGTTTTTAGTTGATCCCGGAAAACATACAAAGGCGTATCTTCATGTTCAATATAAGGGCCCATGCCCACCATGTCCACATCCAGCTTTTTCAGGAATAGTAAGTCCGCTGCCAGGTGCTCCATGGTCTGAAAGGGCAATCCAATCATAACTCCTGTTCCTACCTGGTAGCCGCAATCCTTTAACAGCTGCAGGCATTCCAGTCGCTTTTCAAAAGAATGATGCACATTTTGCGGGTGAATTTGATTGTACAAGTCCGGCGTAGAACTTTCAATACGCAACAGGTACCGGTGTGCGCCACTTTCGAACCAGCGCTGATACGTTTCACGGCTTTGCTCCCCGCAGGATAAAGTGATTCCCAGCTCCTCGTTTGAAAGCTGTTTGATGGCTTTCAGCAAACGATCAACCCGCTCTGTAAATGCGGGTGATGACAGCTCTCCCGACTGCAAGACCACCGACCCGAAACGATTCTCCCAGGCAAAACGACAGGCGCCTAAAATCTCCTCATCCGAGGCCTCGTAGCGAATAACCTTTTCATTGCTCTTGCGAATCCCGCAATACAAGCAGTCTTTGGAGCAGATATTCGAAAACTCAACGAGCCCCCGAAAATAGACCTGTTTGCCAACAAACTCAATTTTTCGGGCATGAGCTGCATCAAACAGAAGTGCACGCTCCTGCCCTTCGGCCTGAAGCAAGGTGATCAACTCTTCTTTCGAAAACGATTCTTGTGCAATAATATCCGATACATTTTTCACGCTTCGAAGATAAGCATTTCCCCCTTGCAGCAGGTCCACCTCTTCAAGAAATCGCTGTTCCAACTTCTTGTTCAATTGCCCATGTTGATGCTCTAATCATTAAACCTTGCTTCTTCCAAAGCCAGTCAACTTTTTGTTGACTCATAAGTTTATTTTGTAACTTGCTATATCTAAAAAAGATAATCCCAGTGAGCGTACTCACTTCATCAAATGCTTGATATTCATGAAAAAACTACTGACTTATTTTATGCAAGGCCTCGTGTTTGTTGCCCCCATTGTGATCACAGGTTATATTGTTTTTCTGATTTTTGATTTTATTGACGGCATCTTACGCCACCAGCTGGAACTGTGGTTTGGTTATACCATCCCTGGCCTGGGGCTCCTCATCATTCTGGGCTTCATCACCGTATTAGGGTTCGTTGGCCAATCCATTGTAGCCAGCCCATTCAAAGCACTAGGCCATCAGGTATTAAAAAAAGCCCCACTGCTTCAGGTTATTTACAGTTCATTGGTCGATCTTTTCTCGGCCTTTGTGGGCAAAGAAAAGAAGTTTAATCAACCGGTTTTGGTTGAAATTAATAAAGAAAACAAGCTTTGGAAAATCGGATTCGTCACCCAAAAAAGCATGGCCGAAATTGGCATGGATGGCTTGGTTGCCGTTTACTTTCCGCACTCCTACAACTTCTCCGGCGAACTGTATATGATTGCTTCCTCAGCCATCAGGCCGCTGGACATGCCTCCTTCTGAAGCCATGAAATTTGTGGTTTCGGGCGGCGTAACCCGGGTGAACGAGACCGACATTACCAGAAACTAAAAACCAGCAGGCATCAGCATACTCGGAGAGTCTCAACAAAAGCCCCATTTCCCATTCAAAGATTAAAGTCGACTATTCGCCGAAAAAAGCAGTGCCTTTGTCCTGTTTTACTTAAATTTGAATTCAGAAACGGGCATCCGTTCAATTTAATACGAATTACATCGTTTAAAAATCTTAAATAGCACATCCATGGAATTCTTCAAAGCGACCAATGTCGTAAAAGACTATGCCGGACACCGGGCTTTGGATAAAGTCAGCATTGAAGTTGGCGAACAAAGTATTTTTGGGCTGCTGGGGCCTAACGGAGCAGGAAAAACCACCCTGATCCGCATCATCAACCAGATTACAGCTCCAGACGAAGGCGAAGTTCAGCTGTTTGGACGTCAACTCAGGTCCACCGATATTCAACACATTGGCTACCTCCCCGAAGAACGCGGACTTTATAAAAAAATGAAAGTAGGCGAACAAGCGCTGTACCTGGCTCAACTGAAAGGCTTAAGCCGCCACGATGCATTAAAAGGGCTGAGGTACTGGTTTGAAAAATTTGAGATTCAACCCTGGTGGAACAAAAAGGTGGAAGAGCTTTCGAAAGGGATGCAGCAAAAGGTTCAGTTTATTACCACGGTCGTTCACCAACCCAAACTTCTGATTTTTGATGAGCCTTTCAGTGGTTTTGACCCCATCAATGCCAACCTGCTGAAAAATGAAATTCTTAAGCTGAAAGAAAATGGAGCAACCATTATTTTCTCAACCCACAACATGGCCTCGGTCGAAGAAATTTGTGATCACATTGCCCTGATTAACCAGTCGAAAAAGATACTGGATGGCCCCATTGACACCATTAAAGAGCAATATAAGCAGGATGTTTTTGAAATTGAAACCACGGTCGCGCATGATGTTACCGCCGAGTTTAGTCGCAATGGTTTTCAGCTCATCGATTATGAATTGAAGGGACATGTCCAGCGGGTAAAGTTTCAGTTGAACAATGAGATTCCAACCAATGCCCTCCTCCGCAATTTGATGGAAAAAATGGACATCCGCTCCTTCCGCGAAGTCATTCCTTCCATGAATGAAGTTTTTATTCAAGTTGTTGAACAAGCAAACCCCAAAAAACAAGCTCATGCATAAATCACTTATAATCTTAAAACGCGAATACATCACCCGGGTCCGGAAAAAATCCTTTATCATTTTAACCTTGCTGGTCCCATTTTTATTTGGTGGAATTACCGTTTTGCCGGCCTGGCTGGCCATGCAGGACGACGAGGAAGAGCGCACAATCGGGGTTTATGATGCCAGCCAGCAGTTTGAAAATCGCTGGGAAGACACAGAGTTTACTCGCTTTACCTTTATTCCGAAAACGGAATTTGAACGTATTCAGCAAGACATCAAATCGAGTGCGTACTATGCAGTTTTACACATTCCTGAAGATATTGTGACGACCAGTCGTGCCAGTTTATTGTCCGACAAGCAGGTGACCTTCGATATCAAAAATATGATTAGCAACAAGCTAAAAAACCTGATTGAAGAAGATAAAAAAGCCCTGATCATCGACGAATCCGGCATTCCGGATTTGGAAGAAAAACTAGCTGCCGCACGCACACATATTGAACTGGAAACCATGAAGGTGGACGCAAAAGGCGAAGCAGTGAAAAGCTCTACCGAAATTGCCATGGCTGTTGGCTATGGTGCCGGATTTATTATCTACATGTTTGTCTTCTTTTATGGCGCCATGGTGATGCGTGGGGTGATGGAAGAAAAATCAAGCCGTATTGTAGAGGTAATCATTTCCTCGGTAAAGCCCACCCAACTGATGTTCGGGAAAATTGTAGGCATTGGTCTGGTTGGCTTAACGCAACTTGTTTTCTGGGTTGTACTGATGTTTTTGATCGTTACCGGTCTGCAGGTCTTCCTTGCACCCGACCAGGCTGAAATGCTCCAGCAGTCGCAAAGCATGATGGCGGCTAATCCACAGTTCCAACAAGCAGCACAGGAAAATGCCGTCCTCAACATTATTGATTTAATCGGCAACCTGAACATTCCGCTGATTCTTGGCTCGTTTGTATTTTACTTTCTGGGGGGCTTCCTGATGTACTCGTCCCTTATGGGTGCCGTGGGTGCCGCTGTAGATCATGAAGAAGAAGCCCAGCAACTGATGCTTCCGGTTACCCTTCCGCTTATTTTCTCCATCATCATTTTATTTCCGGTAGTGAAAAACCCCGAAGGTGCACTGGCCTTCTGGGCATCCATGATTCCGTTCACTTCACCAATCATAATGATGGTGCGTGTACCCTATGGCGTTCCGATGTGGGAACTGCTGCTTTCAATGAGCATTCTGGTCGCCTCCATTTATGGCACAATCTGGGTAGCAGGGAAAATTTACCGAACCGGCATTTTGATGTATGGCAAAAAAGTGAACTTTAAAGAAATCTTTAAATGGCTTTTTTATAAGAATTAAAATCAGACTAAATTGTATTTTATTCGTTTTTTTTAATTAATATTGTTGCATCAAAATAAAAACAGATCATTTCTGATGAACTTTTCCTTCCCAAATATGTGTATGTGCTGTTGCTACAGAGTAACACGGGGAAGGTATGTTTAAAATGCAATAAATTCTTTTTAATAAAGATATGAGCAGGCCTTCCATGAATTTGGAAGGCCTTTTTTTGTTTAATAACCCTTTAAAACAGACAAATATGAAATTCAACAACATTCTGGAAACCATTGGAAACACACCTTTAGTTCGCATCAACAACCTGTATCGGGAAGACTACGAAGTCTATGTCAAGCTGGAACGCACCAATCCCGGAGGTAGCATTAAAGACCGGATTGCTTTAAAGATGGTGGAAGAAGCCGAAAGTAAAGGCATCTTAAACCCAGACTCCTTGATTATTGAACCAACCTCGGGAAACACGGGGATTGGACTTGCCTTGGTTGCGGCTGTAAAAAAATACAAACTCATTCTGGTTATGCCTGAATCGATGTCTTTGGAACGCCGTCGGATCTTAACTGCCTATGGCGCTGAGTTGGTGCTTACCCCCAAAGAAAAGGGTATGAAAGGGGCCATTGCCAAAGCTGAGGAACTTGCTGGAGAACAATCGAACTCCTGGATTCCTTCGCAATTTGACAACGAAGCCAATATTGCAGCTCACCGCGACCATACGGCTCAGGAAATCCTCAGCGACTTTCCTGAGGGGTTTGACTACCTGATTACCGGGGTAGGCACGGGTGGCCATATTTCTGGGGTAAGTGAAGTTTTAAAAACACGCTTTCCGGAGTTAAAAACCTTTGCCGTTGAGCCTGAACAATCGCCGGTTATTAGCGGTGGCAGTCCCGGGCCCCACCCCATTCAGGGAATAGGTGCTGGCTTTATTCCTGAGAATCTGAAAACCCCACTGCTGGATGGAACCATTCAGGTTTCGAAAGAGGAAGCCTTTGATTACGCCCAACGTGCAGCGAAAGAAGAAGGCTTGTTTGTAGGCATTTCATCAGGTGCTTCACTGGCTGCTGTGGCTAAGAAAATCCAGGAGCTTCCTAAAGGATCAAAAATTCTCACTTTTTCCTATGATACCGGGGAGCGCTATCTTTCTATTGATGGATTATTTTAAACAGTATTTTCAAAGGGAATCTCAAAAAGGCCAACAGAACACGAACTGGTCTTTTTTGAGATTCCTTTTTTTAGGATATCTTTGGGAGAAACATCACCCTTAAATTTAATTTTTAATACATCATCTTTAGTTGATTCGGCAGCCTTTAACCTAAATCAAAGAATTTCGAATTGATCCTTTAAACAAACAACTGAACCATGAAAAAACTAATGAACTTCATTCTATGCCTTTTTCTTGTCCCCTTGTTTGCCAATGCCCAGGAAAAAATCAACCTGGTCGTTATTGGTGCTCACCCTGACGATTGTGATATTGATGCCGGAGGAACCGCGATTCAATTTGCACGCATGGGGCACAAGGTTCTTTTTGTGTCTTTAACCAATGGAGATGCCGGCCATCATGAAAAAGGAGGTGGCGCACTGGCCAGAATACGGCGAGCTGAAGCCCAGGAAGCCGGTAAGCGGTTTGGCGTTGAATACCTTGTGTTGGATAACCACGACGGAGAACTGGTGCCTAGCCTGGAAAACCGCCTGGAGCTGATCCGCATTATCCGCAGATGGAATGCAGACATTGTGATTGGCCATCGGCCCAACGATTATCACCCGGATCATCGGTACACCGCTCAACTTGTTCAGGATGCTGCCTTTATGGTGGTTGTTCCGAATGTAGCCTCCGATGTTCCGGCCCTAAAAAAGAATCCGATTTTCTTGTATTCGCATGATCGCTTTCAGAAACCAGCTCCCTTAAAACCAGATATTGCCATCGACATTACGGATGTTTACGAGGCTAAAACTTACGGGATGGCTGCTCACGAATCGCAGTTTTTTGAGTGGTTACCCTGGCTGAACGGAAGCCTGGATCGGGTACCCGAAACCGAAGAAGAACGCCTGAAGTGGCTAAATGCCATACGCGACCAGGAAATCAACGACGAAGCGCGCACATCGCTAATCAAATGGTATGGCCCTAAAAAAGGGAAAGCGGTTAAAAAAGCCGAAGTCTTTGAAATATGCGAATATGGCAGATACCCTTCCGATGATGAAATAAGACGACTTTTTCCGATGCTCAAAAACTAAAATCCTATCATAAAGCTGGAAGCATTCGTATTCCGGCTTTTTTTACCGCTCATTTTGAATCAACTGCAAACACTTCAAAGGAGCCCCATAAGCAGTAGTGAGAATGCCTCAATTTATTCCTATTTTTGTTTAAAACATTTACAACTATGGATGCCTATAAATTAGAAATCATGCAAACGGCCATTGTTTTGGCCCTATTATTAGCCATTCGATTCGTTATCAGACATTCGATCAACCGAACGCTAAAAAAGTTCAACTTCACGCTGCAGCGTCGTAGAATCACCATTAAGATGATGAACTTTTTCATCATTCTAGGCACCATCATAGCCGTTACTGGTATTTGGGGAATTGAACGAGAAAAGTTGATGCTATTCTTATCCTCGGTGCTGACCATCATTGGCATCGCTTTTTTTGCGCAATGGTCTATCCTGGCTAATATTACCTCCGGCTTAATTCTCTATTTTAACCATCCAATGAAACTGGGTGATCACATCAAAATACTGGAGAAAGACTTTATTATTGAAGGGCAGGTCAACGATGTAACTTTCTTTTTTGTTCACCTGATTTCGCCCGACGGCGACCGCATAACCATTCCCAACAGCATTATTCTTCAAAAGAATATCTCGGTGGAACATCCAGACAACAAAAAATCAAGATCTAAAAGTTAGTGGCCCCATTCAGGGTTTGGATCCAACTAAAAACACGTCTCAAAAAGACCAAAAAAAAGGCTGCTCCGATTGGAACAGCCTTTTTTGAACTCGTGTTCAATTACTATCCGTTGATTGCCTGAGTAGCTGCAGCTTTCAGCTGTTTGGCCGTATCATCATTTGGAGTCAATTTCAAGGCTTTATCAAAGAATGGCAATGCCTTTTTAAACTCCGTTTTTGCTTTACTGGTGGCTTGTTTATACTGATCGTCAGTGGTCTTAAATTTTCCTGCAGCCACATCAGCAGCAGCCTCTTTCAAAATTGAAGCTCCTTTTTTGTAGTAAGCATTTCCTTCTTTCAAATAGTAAGTGGAAAGCATGGATTTCATTTTCGTATTATTTGAATTGGCTGCAATACCAGCTTCCAGTGTTTCAACAAAACCTTCATCATCACCCTTTTTACGTTGAGCATTGGCTTTGTACAAATAGGCCGTAGATACTTTATAATTACTTTGGATTGACTGATCGAAGTATTTAACCGCTTTGTCAAAGCTTTTTACTTTATAAGCACAATATCCAGCATTGTAGATCATCGCGTTGTCTTGCTCTTCCTCACCCCAGTTAGCTAAAGATTTCTCAAACAGCTCCAGCGCATTTTTGTAGTTTTTGTCTCGTAGTGCATCGTTACCGTCATTCTTCAATTGAAGTGCATCAGGAGCCTCTTGTGCCACACCAGCAACGGCCATTCCCAGACAAAATACAGTAAATAAAATAAATCGCTTCATAATATGATCCTCTTTTCAGTTTTATTAATTATATAAAAGTTAAATCTTACCTCTTTTGGGCATCGAAGTTTCCAAAAATAACAATAATGATTTAAAAACCTAAACAAATATTGCACTCCTTTGGTTTTAATCACTCAGAAACAGGATTTTAATAAAATAAAAAAAAGCAGAAGACAAGACGACTTCTGCTTTCTAAAAAAATAGATTTATTATTATTCCGGACTTACGAAACCGATTCCTTCGATTTCTTTGTCCACTTCCGGATTACCTTTGTAGCGAATTTTACCTACGCCTTCGATTTTGGCTTTCAAATAGTCGGTTGCATATACCGAACCTCCGCCTACGCCTTCGATTTCAATAGCAACCGATTGGGCTTTCAATGCGTCTGCATCCAAGTGTCCGGCTCCCGAAATTCGTGTATCCATAGACTGAGCTACGCCGCGAAATTTGAAGCTAACACCGCCTTCGCCCACCACTTTCAGATGATCTACTTTCATTTCCATTTCAATCTTGGCACCGCCTTCCACTTTCAGGTAGAAATCCTTCAAATCAACATATCCACGGGTTTCCAGGTTCAGACCGCCTTCCACATCGAGTTCTTCCAGCTCCACAAACTCGATGTATAAAATCATTCGGTCAAAACTAAAGTGCTTTTCCTTCAGCTTGACGCTTAAAATTCCCCGTTCATTTTCTACCTCAATGTACTCGAAAGCCTCTTCATCAGTTTTTATTCGCAAACCGGGATGATCAGATTGCTGAAGAATAACTTTATACCCGCCTTCCAGGACAATACGGTTAAAGGAAGTAAGCTCATATACCCGAACATCATCGTCGTCCCACTCCGGAGCAGCAGAAGCCAAGGCAGGGAGTAACCAAAAGACCGAAAGAAGAAGTAACATTGAAAGTTGTCTGGTTTTCATCGTTTTCAGGAATTAAATTCATTGTAGCACAAAACTAAACCATCCAAGGACTCTACGCTTGTTTTTTTCGATGAATCCCCGTTTTTAAAAGGTGAATGACTGGAACAATCAGTTATTGCTTGCCTTGTCTGCGAGCAAGCAAAACCCGAAGGTATACTAAGCCATAAATAACCAGCAATGTCGCAATTCCTAAAACGAGAAAATCGGTAAGCTGCCAATTCAAATGCTCGGGTCTACTCAGTAAAAACTGCATCAACCCTGTCACGAAAATGACCATCAACAGCAAAGGAATCCGGGCATCCTTCCTTTTTTGCATCCGAATGCTCAAGCCAATCCATAACAGGCCCAGCCCCAGCATTCCCAAACCTTGCTGCTGCTGCATCTCCACCATTTTTAGTGCCCCAAAAATAAGCGGGATGAGTGCCACCAGGTACAAGGATCGAACTAAGCTGCCAAAGACTTTTTGAAATTGCTTTTCGCGATGAAGGTATGGAAACAGGCTTTTGGGATGACGTTTTTCCGTGAACCTTGCCCCTTTCAACTCATCTTTCGACTGTATCAACTGACGGTCAATCGCTTCCTGTACGGCAATATCAACCGCCTCTGGTTCATACGCATCACGCTGGCTAAGCAGTTCTTCCAAAGCGTTGTCATCCAGAGAGCAAATCCGATTTCTCAATTCATCTTTTTCCATTCAACAAAAATAGGAAACTTTATTCAGCGACAAATGCTAAAGTCATGATGAAGAAAGATTCCCGATTCACCGGATAAAGCTTAAAGTTTATTAACAGAAAATTTGCCACACGTTTTGTAAATTTGGAGACCAAAACAAAAAAAAGGAGAAAACATGTATAATTTCGAGTTCAAAAATCCAGTAAAAATATTGTTTGGAAAAGGGCAGATTGCCAAAATCGCTGCCGAGTTGCCACGAGATAAAAAAATTCTGCTGACCTATGGCGGAGGCAGTATTTTTAAAAACGGCATCTACGATCAGGTGAAAGCTGCAACCCAAGGGCTCGACATCATTGAGTTTGGAGGAATTGAACCCAACCCGCATTACGAAACCTTGATGCAAGCTGTGGAACTGGTAAAAAAAGAAGGCGTGGATTACCTGCTTCCTGTTGGTGGCGGCTCCGTACTCGACGGAACAAAATTTATTGCTGCTGCAGCCTTGTTTGAAGGTGATGATCCTTGGGATATTTGTGCTAAACGAAGTCAGGTAAAAGTAGAAAAAGCCATTCCGATTGGCGCCGTCATTACCCTTCCGGCTACTGGTTCTGAAATGAATGGCAATTCCGTTATCAACCGGGTTTCTACCCAGGAAAAACTGGCTTTCGATTCGCCGGCTGTTATGCCCCAGTTTTCAGTACTTGATCCGGAAGTTATTTTCTCTCTTCCCGACCGGCAAGTAGCCAACGGCATTGTGGACGCTTTCATTCACGTTATTGAACAATACCTCACCTTTCCGGTCAATTCGCCTTTGCAGGATCGGTTTGCCGAGGGCATTTTACACACGCTGATTGAAGAAGGCCCCAAAGTGCTGGCTAATCGAAATGACTATGAGTCAGCAGCCAATTTTATGTGGAGCGCAACCATGGCTTTAAACGGACTTATTGGCATGGGTGTTCCTCAGGACTGGGCTACCCACATGATTGGGCATGAACTAACGGCTTATCATGGAATTGATCATGCCCGTACCCTGGCAATTGTGCTTCCCGGCATCATGCATATCCGCCGAAAAGAAAAACAAGCCAAGCTCCTGCAATACGGCGAACGCATTTGGAATATAACCGAAGGAACAGTCGATGAGCGCATTGATCTGGCCATTGCCAAGACCATTGCTTTCTTTGAGTCGGTGGGCATTAAAACCACCCTGCCCGACTATGATGTTCCGGCCGAAACCGTTACTCGTATTGCCAACCGTTTTGAGCAACGGGGCTTCAAGGTGGGCGAAAAGGCAGATATTGGCCCCAAAGAAATTCAACATATTCTGGAAAACCGCTTATAAAAAAAACAAGGCTTCATCGGATGGTGAAGCCTTGTTTTTATCGCTCAAATAAAACGCTTAGTTCAATAACTCACGGGCCGTTTCACGGGCGGTATCCGAATGGCGGTCGCCACTCAACATTTGAGCCAACTCGTCAACCCGTTCACTGTTTTCTAATTTGCGAATTGAAGTAAATGTCTGGTCTTCCTGATCAAATTTATACACTTGATAATGATGATCGCCTTTAGCAGCAATTTGCGGTAGATGCGTAATGTTGATGACCTGCATTTTGGAGGAAATTGTTTTTAGAATGTCGCCCATTTTCAAGGCAATCTCGCCTGAAATCCCGGTATCAATCTCATCAAAAACGATGGTGGGTAACGACTTGCTGTCTGTAATCAGGCTTTTGAGTGCCAACATCACACGTGACATTTCCCCCCCTGACGCAATTTTTGAAATCTCTTGAGGCTCGGCACTTTTATTGGCGCTAAACAGAAAGCGAACTTCATCCTTTCCCATCATCCCCAACTGTTCCGTAGCCTCAAAATTTAATTGAAAAACAGCATTGGCCATACCAAGTTTATGCAACATACCAACCACGGCCTGCTCAAAATCTTTAGAGACAGCTCTCCTGCTTTTGGCTAATCCAGCAGCCATTTTCTCCAGCTCGGTCTTCTGCTGATCCAATACCTTCTCCATCGATGCGAGCTCTTCATCAAAGCTTTCTACCTGGCTGATTTTGTGCTCCAGGTCGTTCTGAACGCCGATGAGTTCTTCAATGGTGTCCACCGAAAATTTTTGTTGCAACGAATAAATGAGATCCAAACGATCAGCCACCTGCTCAATGCGCATCGAATCATGCTCAACCCGCTCCGCAACAGACACACTCTCCTCCGAAATGTCTTTCAACTCCAGGTAGCAGGACTCTAAACGTTGGTGTAGTGTTTTGGCTTCTGCAAAATAATCGCTCATCTTTCCAAGCTGGCTCACATGTTCCTTTAGATGGGTCAGCAAACCTACTTCATCACTATCCAGTGCATCTGCCAACTGACCAAAAGTCCGTTTAATATCTTCGGCATGTTCCAATTGGTTTTGCTCGGCTTCAAGCTCCTCTTGTTCGCCTTGCTTAAGTTTGGCTTCATCCAGCTGAGTAAACTGAAACTGAAAATAGTCCAGGTCCTTACGAGCTTGATCTGCTTCATTCACTAAACTGGCATAGGTGCTCTTAGTTTCAGAATAAGTCCGAAAAAGAGCCTGATAGTTAGCCAACAGTGCTTTGTTTTTAGCCACCAAATCAACCAACTTCAGTTGAAACAAACGGTTCCCCAAATCCAGGTTTTGATGCTGCGAATGAATGTCAATCAATCGCAAAGCCAGCTCACGTATGGTTTTTAGATTTACAGGCGTATCATTGATAAAAGCCCGTGATTTTCCGGCCGGAGTAATTTCGCGACGCAAAATGGTTTGTTCATCATAATCCAACTCATGCTCGGCAAAAAATTCTTCGAGCCCATAAGCTTGCACGCCAAAGCACCCTTCAACCGTACATTTTTTCGCTTTATCACGTAGCACAGCAAGGTCGGCCCGTTGGCCCAGGATGAGTCCGAGAGCCCCAAGCACAATGGACTTTCCAGCACCCGTTTCACCAGTAATAATGTTGAAACCACTGTTAAATTCAATCGATAACTTATCGATCAGCGCGTAATTTTTAATGTATAAAGATTGTAACACAGAGGTGGATTTTTAGCATTTAAAACTCTTCTGCGGCTTCATTGATCTTCTCGTATTTACTTCCATTTGAGGGATCAACTTCATTCAAAATACTTAACACCCGGTTGCGCTCATCAGGATACGACTTGGAGAAAATATTGACCAACTCATCCGATTTGGCATCGAAAAAAATCTGTAAAATATAAAGCGATGGCCGGGAGCGAAATACTTTTTGAATCGACTTCAACGATTCGGCAATGGCAGCACGCCCTTCTTCAACCTGCTCATACATCCGGTCCAGGCCTAAGCGATGGTACTGATATATGCAGTCACGAAACGGGGCATACGACCGATTCATAATATTTTCAATCAACCAATAACGATTTCGCTCACTTTCATAGGCTTTCCAGCCTGAATACCGGACATTCTGCGAATTGTTGACGATTTGCTGTGCTTTTTGAAAATAGGGAGTTCCCCCATTGGGAGCAAACGAATCATAATCCATTCCTAAAATGATATAAGCGTAAAAAGCCATCAGGTTGGTGAGGTTATCCCGGTTTGATGTTTCGTTAAACTCCAGGGCCTGGTATTCTACATATTCCACTTGAAAATCATTGTCCTTGATGTTCAAAAGTGGTGTTTCGTAGTCGGAATTGAAAACCGGACGACGCAACTGCACCTGAATACTTCCTTTAAATTCGTTGGAGGAAATTTGCTCAGTTAATCGAATGTAAATGTTACACTCAATCCGCTCGTCCATGGAATAGACATGATCAGTCCATTTACGGTTGTTCATAAACTCGTACAGGTCGGCCTGCATGGTTTGAAAAACATTGCGGTTAGCTCCTTGAATCTGTTGTCCCGAGACGCTAATATTACAGCGCAACTCCTGCGCCACTAACGAACCAGCTAACATAAAAACAAACAGTACTAAGAAGCTAAGTTTCTTCATAACCTAAAAAATACCTGTAGAGTAAAAATAAAAAAATTCTACTGAAGTCTTACAACTTTGCCAATTCCTGAATGAGTTTTCCCACAATATCGGCAGCAACTTCCCTCTTGTGCTTTAACTCAAATTCCTGGGCATTATTGTCTTTCGACAGAATTGTAATCTTATTGGTATTTCCTCCAAATCCGGCCCCTGCATCCTGCAACGAATTGAGCACAATAAAATCGAGGTTCTTTTTTTGCATTTTACCCAGCGCATTTTGCTTTTCATCATTGGTTTCCAAAGCAAAACCAACTAGCAATTGCATATCGGTTTTCAATTGTCCAAGCGATGCAGCAATGTCGGCTGTTGCTTCAAGATCAATCTGCATATCAGCAGCAGTACGCTTAATTTTCTGGTCTGCCGCATGCTTGGGTCTGTAATCGGCCACTGCTGCACACATAATTGCGGCATCAACTCCGGAAAAGAGATCCAAACAAGCCTGGTGCATTTCTGCCGCAGACTCAACATCAATCCGTTGAATGCTGGGATGAGTAGTTGCTAAACTAACCGGTCCGCTTACCAAGGTCACCGAAGCGCCTGCTTCAGCCAGTTCTTCAGCCAGAGCAAAACCCATTTTTCCTGAAGAATAATTACCTATAAAACGTACCGGGTCAATTTTTTCAAAGGTAGGGCCGGCAGTTACCAACACCTTTTTATTCAGAAGTTTTTTTTTTGAGTTGAAAAAGGTTACAACTTCTTCAACCAGCTGTTCGGGCTCCTGCATGCGTCCCTTGCCATGCAAGCCACTGGCCAGTTCACCTTCGCCGGGCTCCAGAATAACATTGCCAAACGAACGCAATATCTCGAGATTCTGAAGTGTTGAAGGGTGCTTAAACATGTCCAAATCCATGGCAGGGGCCAAATACACCGGGCATTTAGCCGACATGTAAGTTGTTACCAGTAGGTTATCAGCAATACCATGCGCCATTTTCCCCAGCGTAGCAGCTGTTACCGGAGCAATAAGCATTAAGTCAGCCCATTGTCCCATATCAACATGCGAATGCCAGGTACCATCGTTGGCCGCAAAGAATTCAGAAGCCACCGGTCGTCCGGATAAGGCCGACATGGTTACAGGGGTAATAAACTCCTTAGCGGCAGGAGTCATCACCACTTGTACCTCAGCTCCCTCTTTCACTAGCCCTCTTAAAAGATAAGCCGCCTTGTAGGCAGCTATACTTCCGGTTAATCCTAATATAATATGTTTTCCCTTTAGCCTCATGAAGGCCTCCATTTAAAGTCCCTTGCGGTTTTCTTTCGCGGGGTTACGGTGATAAATTTGTTCTTGCTTCAGTTCTTCAAAAGCAATCAAAGTTGGTTTTGGCAAACGCTCGTAATATTTTGAAATTTCGATTTGTTCGCGGTTTTCAAATACTTCTTCCAGGTTGTCTGAATACGAAGCAAATTCCTGCAATTTCTGGTTCAATTCTTCTTTCATTTCAGAAGCAATTTGGTTTGAACGTTTTGCCAGAATCATGACTGTTTCGTAAACATTTCCTGTTTGGTCTTCCAAGTCGGTCAAGTCTCTTGGGACTGTCGAGCTCTCAGCTTTAATTTTCTTATAATCCATATCTATTTATAAATTAGCCTCTTCGTTGTAATTTAACAATTTTGCCGTCTGCTGATAAAACTTATCCGCATCTTTCCGGTATTCACTTTCCGGGAATTCATCGACAAAGGTAAAATATTCATCCAAAGCATCGGTCAAACGTTGCTCTTTTTTTTCCTCTATACTTCTGATAGCCAAAAGATATTTGGCCCGTAAATGCATAAACATGAGCTCTTCACGATACTTGGTGTCGGGAAAATCCTTCAAAGCATTATTCAAAGCAATCACCGCTGCTTTGTAATCTTCCAGGTCGTAATAGAGCTTGGCACTCAAAAACGATTTGAATACCAATTTATCGCGCAGTTCAATAATCAGGCGATTGGCTTCTTCTATCCGGTCACTTCCCGGATAAAGGTTCATATACAATTGAAATGCATCAATGGCCTTTTGTGAAACTTGCTGATCTAAACGAGGCTTGGGTGAATCCAGGTAAAAGCAATAGCCAATCATATATTGTGATTCTTCGGCATATTTACTTTTCGGAAAATCTTTAACCAATGTCCTAAACCAATGTCCTGCCATCAGGTAGTCATTCATTCCAAAATGACTCTTAGCGTAATAGTAATACACTTCGTCGGCCCGACTGGTTCCCCGATAAATGTTAACAAGCTCACTCAGCAACTGGGAAGAACGCACAAATTCCTCGTCTTCATAATATTCCAGTGCTTTTTTATACTTAAACTCGTAGTCTGTACTTTTCACAATCTTGTTGTAATCGCTACACGATGTACCAACCATTATTAGCAAGAGTGCAAAAAGGATAAAATTCTTCATTTTTATAAGCATGGCGCAAAGATACATTTTTATTAAAATTTCAGCGGCAAAATACGCAAGATATTGTTTATATACTCACTGGTTTAATATAAATTAACAAATTTGTAGACTTCTTAAAAAAAATTACTTTTGCATTGTTAATTTTTAAAGCTTTTTGAAGTGGATATTTTTGAAAAATTTCGATCAAATAGAGGCGACATTGGTAAGCACATGGAGAGAGCCCATGGCTATTTTGCATTCCCTAAGCTGGAAGGCGAAATCAGTGCCCGCATGAAGTTCAGGGGCAAAGAAGTGCTAACCTGGAGTTTGAACAACTACATTGGCCTGGCCAATCACCCGGAAGTTCGTCAAGTGGATGCTGATGCCACTAAAGAATGGGGACTGGCTTATCCGATGGGAGCCCGCATGATGTCGGGGCAAACCAACCAACACGAAGAACTGGAAAAACAACTGGCCGCCTACGTTGGCAAACCGGATTCGTTCCTATTGAACTTTGGCTACCAGGGAATGGTTTCAATCATTGATGCGGTTTGTGGCCGTAATGATGTGATTGTTTACGACAGTGAATCTCACGCATGTATTTTGGATGGTGTTCGTCTGCACATGGGCAAACGCTATGTATATCCACACAACAATATTGAAAATCTAAAAATTCAACTTACCCGTGCAACCAAGTTAGCCGAAAAACAAGGCGGTGGCATTTTGGTAATTACTGAAGGGGTCTTCGGAATGTCAGGCGACCTTGGAAAATTGGATGAAATTGTTGCCTTGAAAAAAGAATTCAATTTCAGACTATTGGTTGACGATGCCCATGGATTTGGAGTAATGGGACCAACCGGAGCCGGAGCACCAGAGCACTTTGGCGTTCAGGATCAGGTGGACCTTCACTTCTGCACTTTCGCCAAGGCGATGGCCGGAATCGGAGCATTCATTGCCTGCGACACGGATATTTGCAACTATTTGCGCTACAACATGCGCTCACAAACATTCGCCAAATCATTGCCAATGCCTATGGTCGTTGGTGCTATGAAACGTCTGGAGCTTTTGAAAAACAGCCCGGAACTGCGCGAACAACTGTGGACTGTTGTTAACAGTTTGCAATCAGGCTTGAAAGAAGCTGGTTTCGACTTAGGACGTACCAACTCTCCTGTTACTCCGGTTTATATGAAAGGTGGCGTTGGCGAAGCTACCAACGTGGTTATGGACCTACGCGAAAACTATGGTATCTTCTGCTCTGTTGTGGTTTACCCGGTTATTCCGAAGGGGGAAATTATCCTTCGCTTAATCCCTACCGCAATGCACAACCTGGAAGATGTTAAAATCACTATCGAAGCATTCAAAGAGGTTAGAGATAAACTGGAATCAGGAGTCTACAAAGACGCTGAAGTTCCGGATATGGCCTAAGGTCATAGACAATAAAAAAACAGCCGTGCGGGAAATCCACACGGCTGTTTTTTTATCTCTGGTTTTAGCAATTAAGCATTCTTCTCTGATAAATAGCGTTCAACATCCATGGCTGCTTTACAGCCCGAACCGGCAGCAGTAATCGCTTGACGATAGATGGAATCCATCAAATCACCACAAGCAAACACGCCAGGAACATTTGTTTTTGAAGTGCCAGGAATCGTCTTCACATAGCCAACCTCATCCGTTTCGAGGTAATCCTTCACAAAATCCGAATTTGGTTTGTGACCAATTGCCAAAAAGAAACCATCAATTTTTATCTTAACTTCTTCTTCGTTAGCTTCCCCTTTGTTTTTCACAAGAGTTGCTCCTTCCACAACTCCCTCACCAAATAAGCCTTTGGTTTGGTGTTTCCACAGAATTTCAATATTGGGTGTCTTTTTAACCCGGTCAGCCATCACACGTGAAGCACGCAAGACATCCCGACGCACAATTAAATACACTTTGTTGGCCAGCCCGGCAAGGTACAAGGCTTCCTCAGCTGCAGTGTCTCCCCCACCAACAACTGCAACATCTTTTCCACGGTAGAAAAAGCCATCGCAAGTAGCACAGGCAGAAACACCACCACCAGCATATTTTTGCTCATCTTCCAATCCCAGGTACTTCGCAGTAGCTCCAGTTGCCAAAATAACTGCTTCCGCCTCAATCACTTTCTTGTCATCAATCCACACCTTGTGAATTTCTCCTGAGAAATCCACTTTTGTAGCATAACCAAAACGAACATCTGTTCCGAAACGTTCCGCTTGCTTTTTGAAATCCTCCATCATCACCGGTCCGGTAACTCCTTCCGGGTATCCCGGGTAATTTTCAACTTCGGTCGTTGTGGTCAACTGTCCTCCTGGCTGAAGTCCTTCATACATAACTGGATTTAAGTTAGCGCGTGCGGCATAAATGGCAGCTGTATATCCTGCTGGGCCCGAACCAATAATTAAACACTTGACACGCTCTGTATCGCCTACCGGATCTGTATTTGGCTTTTCGTTTTCTTTCAGATTCAATGATTTAAACATGACTTTTATTTTTTAGCTTTTTTTTCATTAAATAACACGACAAAATTACACAACATCGAGATATTTGCAACATTTGTCTCATCGATAATAATGAAGCCTCAATAGAGCCAGGCTATCAAAATTATTTTCACAATAGTTAAAATTAATTTTGCAGAATTAGCTTCTTTATTTACTTTTGCAGACGCTTCAGCGAAATGATTCTACCACGGTAGTATTTCAGCAAAAGCAAGGAATCGGGATGTGGCGCAGTCTGGTAGCGTACTCGTCTGGGGGGCGAGGGGTCGCAAGTTCAAATCTTGTCATCCCGACAGATTCAAAGTAAGAGAGTTACGATAAAATATCGTAGCTCTTTTTTTATTACCCCTGCCGTATTTATTAAAATTATGGATCAGATCCAAAATCTGGGTCTAGGCATAAATTTTACACAATCTGTAAAGGAAAAACTTCACATCTGTGACTCCTCTAAATTGTCTTCGGAACTCTTTAATTTTGGCATTGAATGATTCCACCGCAGCATTGGTGCTTCTTTGGTTGAAATAGTTGATGATTGTATCATGATGTGTTTCGAAGGTGCGACGTATCGTAGCAAAAGCATCAAAGCCTGATTGCGGATCAGATCCAAAAAAGAGACAGATAATAGACTTGGATGCCCATACCTTCAAGATACTCTCCATCGCTGATGCTTCTAAGGAAATAAATATCAAAGCTTTGATAGAGAAATCACTTAGAAAAAAGACAAAAGACCTGGAGGATGCAAACCTGTATACTTATCTTGCTAAGAATGATCCAGACGGCCAAGTTTATCTGAATTCGAAAGAGCAAATTGCTTTTGAGAAAGAAATGGGATTATGAAGATCATTTATTCTAAAAGTTTTCAGAAGGGGTTTCGTAAACAATCCGGCAAAATTCAACAATCAGTTGTTAACACTCTGAGAGTAGCAACTAAAAAATGGTCTATGCCAATCCAGAATTGGGGCATTATAGGGAACCAGTTCCCTTCATGACTAGTCCTAGATAAGCGTTACTGATTATAAAGGACAAGTCACTTGGCATCTGACATTATATAATCTTGCCCGAACTTCTAAGGGCAGCAAATTCTGCTTACATAATACAGCCCTACAGCCAGACTAAGCGGGGTATACCTTCCTCTTCCGTCCACTGAATTTGTCACTGCATTTTTATCCTCTGGATATGCAGTTTCCCTTCCCTGAAAGATCACCTGCACTTTATCACATCCTTATTTAAATCTCCTGCCTATTCGCAACTGTCGCGATGAAAAAGCAATACTCCTGAGGTAGAATAAACTTGAGTAAGCCTGCATCCACTTCGCCCATCATGGCAACCAAAGACAATCCTTTTTTTTTTAAGTAGCTCAACCTCTCTTTGGTGGTTCCTTATTTGTGCAGATTCTTTTTGCAACAACACCAAACACCACTAAAGAACAAAAGCCTCACAAGTTATTTACTTGCAAGGCCTTCTGTCTTACTTGGTGACTCAGCTGGGGTTCGAACCCAGGACCCCATCCTTAAAAGGGATGTGCTCTACCAGCTGAGCTACTGAGTCATCATGTGTAGTGCCTTTTTGTTTTAAAGGCGTTGCAAAAGTATGCTTTTGAACCTAAAATGCAAAACATTTTCTCATTATTTTTTCAAAAAAAAGCACGTTCCAAAAACAAACATAAGATTATAAGAAACTTAGAGTCTAAAAAAAATTACTCCCAGTTTTTCATTCAAAAAGCCGCGGCCACAAACGAGCTTAAAATAAAAACACTAATTTTGCAGCCAATTGATTTTTCTGAATTATGAAAGACAAAATAGTTGTCATCACTGGTGCATCATCTGGAATTGGGAAAGCCCTGGCATATGAATTTGCCGCTCGTGGAGCTTCGCTTTCGTTGGCTGCTCGCAGACTGGATCGTCTGGAAGAAATAAAGAACGATTTGCCTCAAACCAACATCCTGACCACGCAAGCAGATGTCAGTCTCGAACAGGATTGCAAAAACCTGATTGAGCAAACCATTGCTCACTTTGGTCGAATTGACGTATTGATAAACAACGCAGGAATATCCATGCGGGCTTTGTTTAGCGACTTAGACCTTGACGTGATCCGAAAGCTGATGGATGTTAACTTCTGGGGAACGGTTTATTGTACCAAATACGCCATACCACACCTGCTTGCTGTTAAAGGTACCGTAGTGGGTGTTATTTCTATTGCGGGTTATGTCGGACTTCCTGCCCGCACTGGCTATTCAGCATCAAAATATGCCATCCGCGGCTTTTTAGATGCTCTTCGAATTGAAAATAGAAAAACCGGCCTTCATGTGCTGGTTGCCGCACCGGGGTTCACAGCTTCCGAAGTACGGGAGTCTGCCCTGACCCAAAATGGCACTTCGCAAGGGCAAACGCCACGCAACGAAGGCAAAATGATGACTGCAGAAGCCTGTGCCCGACACATTGCCAATGCTGTTAAAAAACGCAAACGCGAGATTATCCTGACTTTCATTGAAGGGAAATTCACGGTTTTCCTCGGGAAATTCTGGCCTACCATGCTCGACCGACTGACGTATATTCACATGGGAAAAGAAGCCAATTCTCCATTTAAATAAATAACATGCTAATTCACGAAACAAAGGTTCGCGTTTACTATGAGGATACCGATAAAATGGGAGTCGTCTATTACGGTGTTTACCCCCGCTACTATGAAATCGGACGAACAGAGTTGATTCGTAGCCTGGGGATTTCTTACAAAGAAATTGAGGAGACCAATATTCTGCTTCCGGCGCGAAGCTTAACAATAAATTACCTCAAGTCAGCCTACTACGATGATCTGCTCACGATCAGGACGATTATTGAAACCATTCCGAAAGTAAAGTTTCCAATTAAAACAGAGATTTACAACCAGCAGAATGAGTTAATCAATTCTGGCGAAGTTGTGCTTGCTTTTTTTGATGCAAACACCAACAAGCCCTGCCGGATTCCCCAGAAATTCCGCCAAGCCATGGAGCTTCATTTTAAATCTTAAGTTGGTTGATCAGGGAGTAAGCGTAGCTGACGATTACAAAAATCCAGATAATAACACCGGCAATTTTATTAAACCACCAAAGCAACCGCAGGTTAAAACGATGCTTAAATAAGCTAACCAGGCCGGTAAGAAACAACCACCAAAGACATGCTCCGGAGAAAACTCCGAACACAATAAAAAACGACTGGTAAGGCCGGTCAATATTCAGGACAATGCCGGAACTGGCAAACACCGCCAAAAAAACAAAAATAACCAAGGGGTTCGGAAAGGTAATCAGGAAGGTAGAAACATAGTCCTGCAAGTAAGAAGATCCTTTCCGACGTAACCGCCGAATGTCTTTTACCGGATTCTTCAGAAAAATATGCACGCCCAGCAAAAAAATAATCAGGGCGCCCAGCGTTTGAAACGTCAATTGATATTGTCGGATAAAATCAATAAGCCAGGTTAAACTGAATCCGGCAACAATCGCATAAATGGCATCCGAAGTCGCCGCTCCCATCCCCGACAAAAAGCCTGCGGTGCGGTCTTTATTTACAGTTCTCTGAATTATCAATACGCCAATTGGTCCCAAAGGAATGGACACTGCAACCCCAATAAACAAGCCTGTTAAAAACAAATTGAAAAACATGCTGCAAAAATAATTATTTGAAGAATATGAACTCCCAATCACTTCCTTTTAAATTTATTTTGTGCCATTTATTTGTAATTTTACCCGAATAGACCAAATAAACATACCTATGAACCGAATAGCACTTCTTTTATATCTAACTATTCTTTCCACATCAATTATGGCACAAGACTTTCAGCTTGACTTATGGCCAAACGGAGCTCCCAACAAAAACAATCCTCCGGGAGAAGAAGACTATTACCAGGAAAGAGGTACTTACCGTTACAAGAACATTTCAAAAGCTGAGCTTTTTATATACCAACCCAGTCAGGAAACAAACACCGGCGCGGCTGTAATCATTTGTCCCGGTGGTGGCTACTGGATTGAAGCCATCGACCACGAGGGATTTCGCATCGCTGAGTACCTGAAAAGTCAAGGTATTACCGGAATTGTTTTAAAATACCGCCTGCCCTATGGCAATTCTGAAATTCCCCTGACTGATGCCCTGCAGGCTATCCGGCTCACCCGCTCAAAAGCCCAGGAATGGGGAATTGACCCGCAAAAGATTGGCATTGCCGGCTCTTCTGCCGGAGGACACCTGGCCTCGACGGCTGGAACTCATTTTGACTGGGCAGCTCCCAATACCGCAATTCCTTTTCAGGAAATAAGTGCCCGTCCCGACTTCATGCTTCTACTATATCCCGTCATTAGCTTCAAAGAAGGTATCGGACACATGGGCTCAAGAAAAAATTTGATTGGTGAAACCAATGATTGGTCAATCGCCAAGCAATTTTCCAATGAACTATGGGTAACGGAAAACACTCCACCCACATTTTTTGTTCTAGCCGATGATGATAAGGCCGTCATTCCGGAAAATTCAATTGCTTTTTACAGGGCATTAAAAGATTACGCCATCCCTGCCGAACTTCATATTTTCGCCAAGGGAGGACATGGCTTTGGAATGACCGACCGGGATATTCCGGCAGCAAAGTGGCCAGCACTTTTCATCGACTGGCTAAAATCAATGGCAATAATTAAATAATGACACAAGCACAACATCCAAACAAAATTTTTAAGTTCTGCCCCAGCTGTGGCTCAACCCAATTGAGGCAGTCGGGCGATCGTTCCAAGAAATGTCTGCAGTGCGGCTTTCACTATTTCTTTAATATTTCGGCGGCTGTTGCCGCCATTATTTTTGATCCCGAAGGAAAAATCATGCTGGCCCGAAGAGCCGTAGAACCCCATAAAGGGCAACTGGATTTCCCGGGAGGATTTGTTGATCCGATGGAAACAGCCGAAGAAGCATTGACCCGCGAAATTCAGGAAGAACTGGGGGCAAGCGTGAAAAAAATGACCTATTTCGCGTCGTTTCCCAACACCTACCCCTTTGCCGGCATGGAAGTAATGACGCTGGATCTGGCTTTTCTGGTTGAACTGGAAACACTCACCGGATTAAAACCGATGGACGACATTGCATCCATCGAGTTCTACCATCCCTCGGAAGTCAACCTGGACGAGCTGCCCGCACAATCAATGAAAAACATCTTAAAAAAATTAAATGAACACACCTGAAATTATACCCCAAAGAATAGCGCAACTGCGGTTGCAAATGAAAAAAGCAGGCGTACAGGCCTGTTATTTCTCCGGAACAGACCCGCACCAAAGTGAATACATGCCCACCCACTGGCAAGCCAGAAGCTACATCAGCGGCTTTACCGGCTCGGCAGGTTTGGTGGTTGTAACCCACGAAAAAGCAGCTTTATGGACCGACTCGCGTTACTTTCTTCAGGCCGGCCAGCAATTGCAAAACACCGGAATTGAACTTATGAAACAGCGGGTTACCGGTACGCCTGAACCTGCCGAGTGGCTAAATAATTCCTTAAAGGAAGGTGATACCGTTGGAACCGATTTTGCATGCTTGTCTGTTCTACAATACAACCAGCTGAGCAAAGCCTTGGCTGCGGGAGGTCTGACATTGAAAGATACCAGCGATTTGCTGTCTGCAGACTGGGAAGAACGTCCTCCCCTGCCCAATAACCCGATTTTTGAACACGACTTGCAATATGCCGGTACCAAACGGACCGATAAGATCAGTGCCATCCTGAATTTTGTGAAAACTAACGGCGCCAATGCCACCTTAATCACAGCGCTGGATGACCTCGCCTGGACCTTCAACCTGAGAGGAACAGATGTTGATTTCAACCCCGTATTTGTTGGCTTCGCATTTTTATCCGAAAAAGAAAAAGTGCTGTTTGTCGATTCAAAAAAAATGGATTCAGAATTAGCAGCGAAGCTGCAGGAGGATCAAATTCAGCTTAAAGCATATACTGAATTCTACAGTTTTCTGTCCCAGCTATCACCAGAAACCATCATCATGATTGATTCGGCGCGAACCAACCAGGCTTCCATAGCTGCTATTCCGCCAACAATTCAGCTTGTTGAACAAACCTCAGCACCTACTCTGCTGAAAGCCCAAAAGTCAACCTTTGAAATTATTCATCTTCGCGAAACGATGAAAAAGGATGGAGCAGCCATGGTTAAGCTCCTGCATTGGCTTAACCAAAACGTTGGCCAAACAAATCTGACAGAGTATGATGTTGTTGAAAAACTGGAATACTTCCGGGCTCAGCAAGACGGTTTTCAGGGAAACAGCTTCTACCCCATCGTTGGGTTAAATGCCAATGGAGCCATCGTGCATCGCTCGGTAAGCAAAGAAACAGCTGCTGAAATTAACCAGGACGGCATGCTGCTTTTTGATTCCGGCGGCCAATATTTAGGCGGAACAACAGATATCACACGCACCATCGCTCTTTCAAGCCCAAGCGCTCAACAAAAACGGGATTTCACCTTGGTGCTGAAAGGCATGATAGGATTAAGCATGGCTCAGTTCCCTGCCGGAGCGTTGGGAAGCAACCTAGATGCCTACGCGCGGATGCATTTATGGAAAAACGGCTTAAACTACGGGCATGGCACCGGTCATGGAATCGGCTACTTCCTGAATGTGCATGAAGGCCCCATGAGCATCCGACAGGAGTACAATGAGCAAACCATTAAGCCCGGCATGGTATTATCCAACGAACCCGGCCTTTACCGCGAAGGCGAATATGGCATTCGAATTGAAAATGTGATTGTATGCACAGAAAAAGAAGAAACACCATTCGGCCGCTTTCTGGCTTTCGAAACACTCACCCTTTGCCCCATTGATCTGAAATTAATTGACACCCAGCTGATGACCAAAGAAGAAATTGACTGGCTGAATCAGTACCATCAAAAGGTGTATAAAAAGCTAGCTCCTCTATTGGAAGCGGATGAGCTTGAATTCCTGAAGCAACAAACGCAGGAAATTCACTAAAAAAAAGAAGCCGTTTGCAATTAATGCAAACGGCTTTATTATTTCATTCCTTTTCGGATTATCATTCACTATTCATCGAGATCAGGAACTCTTCAATCGAATTGCTGCGCATCAAGCGGGTCTTAATAAAGTCCATCGCCTCAAGCGAATTCATATCGGCCAGGTAGTTCCGCAGAATCCAAACTTTGTCCATCATTCCTTTAGACAGTAATAAGTCTTCACGACGCGTACTTGAAGAAACAATATCCACTGCAGGGAAAATACGCTTGTTCGACAAACGACGATCCAACTGCAGTTCCATGTTACCTGTTCCTTTAAATTCTTCGAAGATCACATCATCCATTTTCGAACCGGTTTCTGTCAGTGCCGTTGAAAGAATGGTTAATGAACCACCTTCTTCAATGTTACGTGCAGCACCAAAGAAACGCTTGGGTTTGTGCAGCGCATTGGCATCAACACCACCCGACAGTACTTTGCCAGAAGCGGGAGCTACTGTGTTATAAGCACGCGCCAAACGTGTAATTGAATCCAACAGAATAACCACATCGTGTCCACATTCCACCATGCGTTTTGCTTTTTCCAAAACCATGCCGGCAACACGTACGTGGCGATCAGCAGGTTCATCAAAGGTTGACGAAATCACTTCAGCATTTACGCTGCGAGCCATGTCGGTCACCTCTTCCGGACGCTCATCAATCAACAAAACAATCATGTAAACTTCCGGGTGGTTGGCTGCAATCGCATTGGCGATTTCCTTCAGCAACATGGTTTTACCCGTTTTAGGCTGGGCTACAATCAAACCACGCTGGCCTTTACCAATCGGTGCAAACAAATCCACTACGCGAGTCGAAATATTGTCATGTCCGTTTCCGGTCAAGTTGAATTTTTCGTTCGGGAAAAGCGGTGTCAAGTGATCAAAAGGCACACGATCACGAATATAATCAGGTGTTCTTCCATTAATTTCCATCACTTTAATCAACGGGAAGTATTTTTCGCCTTCTTTAGGCGGACGAATCGTTCCGGTAATTGTATCTCCGGTTTTCAATCCAAACAACTTGATTTGAGATTGCGACACATAAATATCATCCGGAGAGTTCAGGTAGTTATAGTCCGAAGAACGCATAAAACCATATCCGTCAGGCATAATTTCCAAAACCCCCGAGTTGGTTATGATTCCCTCAAATTCATACGATTTATCAGGACCACCATTGCCATGTTTTCCTTTGTTTTCCCATTTTGGGTGCTTGGGCTTGCGCTCGGGCTGGTCTTTTTTCTGATCTTTTGGGGTGTGTTTTTGAGCGGATTGCTCTTGTGGGCCTTTTTCTGCCTTCTTAACAGTAACGGTGGGTTTTGAAGCTTGTTGCTGTTGTTCTTTCGGCTCTTCTTCTTTTTTATTCTGAAGCTCAACCTCTTTCTTTTCCTCAGGCTTTTCAGTAGGTTCAGCTGATTTTCTGTTCTTATCAAAAAACGAACCGGCTTTAATTACAGTGGTGCGTTTACGTTTTTTGGGTTTGGCTCCATCCTGTTTTTCTTCCTCATCGCCGGATGGTTTGTTTTTCGTTTCATCCTTGGGTTCTTTCCCTTGGGTTGGTTTATTTTTGGGACCTCTTTCTTTCTTCGGGAAATCTGATTTCTTCTCAGAAGCGATGATCGCCTGAGTGTCTAAGATCTTGTAAATCAGGTCTTGTTTTTTGAAAGATTCCACTTTCTTAATGTTAAGCTCCTTAGCGATATCCCTAAGTTCGGGAACCAACTTTTTGCTTAATTCAATAATGTCGTACATATTTTTTGAAAATTAATTACATCTATAAAATGCTCGGAGGAGAAAAGTAAAATGTATTTTTGGAAAATATCTGGATATAGTAAACTCTAGAAATATTCTGCAATAATAAGTAATAAGTAGTTATTCCCCAAAAAAGATTCTATTTTCTCTGCTTTTTTTCTCCAAGGTCGGGGAATTTTTTAAACAAAAAAACGTCTTTTTGGTTCATTCATGAAGGGAAACCCCCAGTTTCCAGCAAAATTTGTGCTACTCATGAAAAAAATGTATAGAATTATAAATTTTCCGCATTATATAACTATTTTCACTTCGACAAAAGCAAAGATTGATTTATTTTCATTTTATAAACTGAACACTGATACCGAACTGGATGAGACAGTTAAAGATTACCAAACAAGTAACCAACAGGGAGACCTTATCGCTTGATAAGTATTTGCATGAGATTGGTAAGGTGGACTTGTTAACCGCAGAAAAAGAGGTTGAACTGGCTAAACGTATTAAAAAAGGCGACCGCGCTGCGCTGGAAGAACTCATCAAAGCAAACCTCCGCTTTGTAGTCTCTGTATCAAAACAATACCAAAACCAGGGCTTAAGCCTTCCGGATTTGATTAATGAAGGCAACCTGGGGCTGATTAAAGCAGCCGAACGTTTTGATGAAACCCGTGGATTTAAATTCATTTCCTATGCCGTATGGTGGATTCGTCAATCCATCCTGCAAGCACTGGCCGAACAAGCCCGCATTGTTCGCTTACCACTCAACAAAATTGGGTCAATTAATAAGATTAACCGGACCTTTTCCAAGCTTGAGCAGGAGTACCAACGTGAACCAACGGCCGAAGAAGTAGCCAAAATTCTGGAAACAACGGCTGAAGTTGTTGAAGATTCCATGAAGGTATCCAGTCACCATGTTTCGATGGATGCCCCCATGCGCGATGAAGACGACAACAACTTGTACGATGTGATGCTGAATGACGAGTCACCCAGCCCGGACAACGGACTGATGAACAACTCGCTAAAAAAAGAGATTGAACGCACACTGATGACTCTAGGCGAACGGGAAGCCGAAATTCTGAAGTACTATTTTGGGCTGAGCGGATACCGCCAACATACGCTGGAAGAAATTGGAGACATCTTTAATTTAACCCGAGAGCGGGTTAGACAAATCAAAGAAAAATCCATAAAACGACTAAAAAACAACTACCGCAACCGACTGTTAAAAACCTACTTAGGACAATAAATACGGTACTCCCGCACTTTCGGATTTCAAATAAGCCGGAGATAACTTACCTTTGTGGCAAAATTATCAATTCATGACCACAAGATTCGTAGCGCCTTCGATTTTATCTGCCGATTTCGGCAACCTGCAAGCCGATATTGAAATGCTCAACCAAAGTGAAGCCGATTACATTCACTGCGATGTAATGGATGGAGTTTTTGTTCCCAACATTTCTTTTGGAATTCCTGTCATTGAAAAAGTGGCCGAAATTGCAACCAAGCCGTTGGATGTTCACCTGATGATTTCAAACCCCGACGATTTCATTGTCCCTTTTCGTCAGGCCGGAGCTTCCATTTTAACCGTACACTACGAAACCTGCCCCCATTTGCACCGAACCGTACATTCAATTAAAAATGAAGGGATGAAAGCCAGTGTTTGTCTGAATCCCCATTCGCCGGTTCATTTACTCGACGACATTATTGGTGATCTGGATATGGTACTGATCATGTCAGTCAATCCGGGCTTTGGCGGACAAAGCTTTATCAAGAATACGTACAAAAAGATTAAACAACTGAAAGAGCTGGTGGCTTCAAAAAATCCCAAATGCTTAATTGAAGTAGACGGGGGTGTCAATTTTGAAACTGGTGCAAACCTTTATGATGTAGGTGCTGACGTGTTGGTTTCGGGAAGCTTCATCTTCAAGGCAGACGATCCGATTGCCACCATTCAAAAATTTAAAAATCTTTAAGCCTGCTTTTCTGAAAAGCCTGTTCCTGGCGGACAGGCTTGATTTTCCTTCATATCCTTAATCGCACAGCCTGTTGCGCAGATCCCGCATTTATCAGGCTCAGAAGTTCCTCGTTTCGCCTGACTCACGGAACGTACCACCCGATACACCTTGCGGACAATAACCGCAATGGCAATCAATAAAATAAGGTATGTCAAGATTTCCTGAACCATAAACTTCTCTATCCAATAAGGCACGCTGCCCTTCTATACTAAAAGAACAACCGAGCCAGGTGCAATGTTATAAAAGCTAAAACCCAAGCCAGCGCGGTGGTATAAACCATCGTAAAAATTGCCCAATACAATTTTCCCGATTCATTTTTAATGGTGGCAATAACTCCAATACATGGGAAATAGGTTAAAATAAAGATCAAAAACGCCAAGGCAACAGGCACTGAAATGATTAATTCACCTTGCTTGGGACCCGACAAATAACGTTCCTGCCTCAGTTTGCGGGTTAAACTTACATCACCACCATCATCAACCTGGTAAAGTACCCCCATGGTGCTTACTACAATCTCCTTGGCTGGCAGCCCCGCCAACAAAGCTACACTCATTTTCCAGTCGAAACCGAGCGGACGCATAGCAGGCTCAATAAACTGACCAATTCGCCCCAGATAAGAATTTTGCAGGCGAGCAGCCTCTTGTTGCAACTCCATCCGATGGAGGTTCGCCGACGGACGGTCCAGCGTTGATTCCTGCTGAAGCTCAACAGTCTGAACAACTTGCTTCTCCGCTTCCACATCGTACCGTGGGAAATACCCCAAGGCCCAAATAATGATGACTCCGAGCAGGATAACTCCTCCAATTTTCTTTAGGTACTGCCAGGTTTTATCCCACATGTGCATCAACACATTTCGCAAAGTCGGAATCCGATATGGTGGAAGCTCCAACACAAAAGGAGTTTCCTTGCTTTTAAAAATCGTTCGATTGAAAAGCTGCGCCATCAGAAAAGCGACAAAAATCCCAGTAAAATAGATTCCAACTAAAACAAGCCCCGGATTACTGGGAAAGAAAGCCGAAATAAATAAGACATACACAGGCAATCGTGCACTACACGACATAAAGGGAATGATGAGCATGGTCAGCAGGCGATCGCTTGGACTACGTAGCGTTCGGGTAGCCATAATGGCCGGCACGTTGCATCCAAAGCCCATCACCATTGGAATAAAGGAACGGCCATGCAGCCCAAAATAGTGCATAATTTTATCCATAATAAACGCCGCACGGGCCATATAGCCCGAATCTTCCATGATGGATATGAAAAAGAACAGGATCAAAATATTGGGTAAGAAAACCAATACACTTCCGGTTCCATCGATAATTCCATTGGTCAGTAGGTCACGCAACATACCTGACGGCATCCATGATGAAACTAAATTACTCAGTCCCCCCACCAGTTCTTCAATCCATCCCATCGGGTAACTCCCCAAGCTAAACGTAGTGTAGAAGGCGATAAAAATCAACACAATAAAAATGGGCATCCCCAACAGCGGATGTGTCAAAAAATGATCAATTTTATCGGACCGTGATTTTCCTGAGTTTCTTTTTTGTTTGAAGTTTTCTTTTAGCGCACCAGCAATAAACCCATACTTTGCATCGGTAATCACCGTCTCGCTATCTTCATTGTAAAGCGATTCAATGCGATGAGATTCCTCCTTGGTAATGGCTTTTATTTCATCAAAATTGGAGTAGCGCGATAAATTGAACAAGGTTTCGTTATCCTTTTCCAATAATTTCAAGGCCATAAACCGAGAGGAAATTTTGTCGGTAATTGGCTTGTTTTCTTTTATTTTAGTTCGGATGCGCTGAATTGCCTTTTCAATCTCCTGTCCATAGTTAATATGAATATGCCGAACAATCGGATCGCGATCTTCATAAACCTCAATGGCTTTTTGGAGCAAATCATCAATGCCTTTCCCCTTCGAGCTGACGGTCGGAATAATGGGAATCCCCATCATCTTGCCCATCTTTTCGTAATTGAGGCTTCCTTGATTTTTTAACAACTCATCGTACATATTCAAGGCACAAATTACCTTGATATCCATATCTATCAGCTGCGTGGTCAAAAACAGGTTGCGCTCCAGATTGGAAGAGTCGACAACATTAATTACAATGTCAGGAGTTTCTTTCCAAATGTATTTACGAACATAAATCTCTTCCGGAGAATAAGCTGTCAGCGAATAAGTTCCGGGCAGGTCAACAAGATTAAATTGAAACCCAAATTTTGAAAATGAGGCTTTTTTAGCACTGATGGTCACCCCACTGTAATTCCCCACATGTTCTTTGGAACCTGAAAGAAAATTAAACAGCGTTGTTTTCCCACAATTCGGATTACCCACCAAGGCAATATTGATGATTCGCCCTTTTTCCGAGGCCGATTCTTTAAGCGTTTCCTGATCAATAACCCCGTCAAAGCCAGAAGAAAGCTCTTCCGTGACCTCATCAAGCAACATAACCTCAATCAAACTGGCTTCAGATCGACGTAAAGTAATATTGTAATCCAGAATTTTGAATTCAATAGGCCCTTTGAACGGAGCATTTTTTATGACTTTAACTTCTTTCCCCCGTACAAAGCCCATTTCCATAATCCGTTTCCGGAAGGAGCCATGGCCCAAAACCTTGGTTATTATTACCGTTTCATTATTTTTTACCTCAGAAAGCCTCACCCACTGTTTCCTCTATGCTAATTTGAATTAAATTAAAATAACGGTGCAAAGATATTCAAGTTTTATAAAAAGAATTGAAAAATAAAGGAAAAGCCGTGCCGGATTTTGGGATTACGTTAACTTTGTAAATAGAAGGAAATAGCCATGAAAGACGAGAACAACTTGAAACACATACAAGATGCCATCAATAAGCTGCCGGAAGATTTCAATATCCTGGAAGAGCAAATTGATATTGAACTGCAGATGGCTTATTTTGATATGGCTCGAAAACAACGAAATGAAAAACCGGATGAGTCGCTACTCCCCCAAGCCAGCAAAGACCTGTACGACCCGGCAATAAGCCTGGAAGACAAAAAGAAACTACTTGTTCAACTGGCAGGTCTCGACAATGTGGAAGCCTTTCGAACCATTGAAGCGTTCCAGAAACAAGCATCCGATGAAATCAAAAGCTGGTCGGTGCTTGCCCTGCAGGAAAGCCGAATGGTCATTCAAAGCTCGTTGCTGGGCGAACAACAAGTGTTCATCTCAACCGGATTGGGTGGCAAAGGACAAAACATCCGCTATTTTGCGGCCTTACTGCACGAAACGCCGGTCGCGGCCTTCAACGAAACACAGCAAAAACTGGTGGAGAGTGAATTTCAATTTTTTCTGAAGGAAAGTGAAGGAGAGCTGGAAGAAATCAATTTTCAAGGCCCTATAGCCACTGCCATTTTTCTGTTTCCGCTCAAACAGAACTTACACACCACTTTCAAATCGTTCATTGACGAATGCAACCAATATGGCAATTTCTTGAGCGAAAATGTAATTATCACCAACGTGAAGAAACTATCGATTGAAGAAATTCAAGAATTTATAAATAAGAATAATAATGACAGAGAATAAAATTAACCTGGCCCTGCAAGTGCTTCCACAAGCTGAAGGAAAAAATAGCTACGATTTGGTGGATGTTGCCATAAAGCTCATCGAACAATCCGGCTTAACCTACCAAGTATGCCCTTTTGAGACCGTTATTGAAGGAAAATTTGACGAATTAATGGACTTGGTCAAACAAATCCACCAGGAATTGAAAAATAATGGCACCGAAAAGTTAATGACCTACATCAAGATACAAACTGTTTTTCAGGAAGATGTAACTATTGACGATAAAATGAGAAAATATAAATGAGAAAAAAGGTCAAAATAATTTGACCGTTTCTTCAAAAATGTGCTATATTTGCATCGCATTTGCAAAGGACCTGTAGCTTAATTGGATAGAGCACCTGACTACGGATCAGGAGGTTAGGGGTTCGA
Organism: uncultured Sunxiuqinia sp.; assembly: GCF_947495665.1. Taxonomy (GTDB): domain Bacteria; phylum Bacteroidota; class Bacteroidia; order Bacteroidales; family Prolixibacteraceae; genus Sunxiuqinia; species Sunxiuqinia rutila. The sequence goes on along the minus strand of NZ_CANLZV010000001.1, from coordinate 254,404 downwards.
GTCCCTTCAGGTTCACTCGAAAAAAGAGTCAAAATCACACCCGATTTTGACTCTTTTTTTTATGCCATTTTAGCAAGAATTAACGAGAACGCAAATTTCGTTTGCGAAGAATACAATTTTTTCTACTTTTGTCGCCGGGTAAGTCCTGTGCGACCAGCTCCCGCTGAATCCCCCCAGGGTCGGAAGGCAGCAAGGGTAGGTGGTTGTAGCGGTGCGACACAGGTAGCTTACCCACCTGCCGAATTAGCTCAGTTGGCCAGAGCACGTGATTTGTAATCTCGGGGTCCTCAGTTCGAATCTGAGATTCGGCTCATAAAAAGCGTAAAATCAAACAAGCAATTGTCTATTTTTACGACCAAAGTTCAAAAAGTATTGACGAATTGATGAAGTTGAATAACGATTTGCATTTTTTATAGCGAAAATTCAAATCCTCCAAAATTCTATCCTTCTGATATTCAAATGGGGAGATACCAAAGCGGCCAACTGGGGCAGACTGTAAATCTGCTGTCTTATGACTTCGTAGGTTCGAATCCTGCTCTCCCCACAACATCAGAAATTTCAAAGTCCAAAGTTTGGAATTTCACTATTTGCGGGAGTAGCTCAGCTGATAGAGCATTAGCCTTCCAAGCTAAGGGTCGCGAGTTTGAATCTCGTCTCCCGCTCAACTTAAAAGGTTGTCAATTCATTTTTGACAACCTTTTCTTTTTTTATCAAATCTATCACTCATCATTATTATCGATTAAGATTTAAAAACCAATCAAGCTCAACGATGTTTAAACTTAAAAATCAATGATTGGTCCGTTAAAAAATACCGAATACAATTAATCTTCTTATTTGCCGGAGCTTTCGGTGGATTGATTTACTGGAAGCTTATCGGATGCACATCCGGCAGTTGCCCCATAAAATCCGTGTGGTACTATTCCACCTTATGGGGAGCTGTTGCAGGGTACCTTGTTGGTGACCTGGCTTATATGATCATAACCCAAATGAAGAAGAAAAAAAATGAGTCGAAGATTTAAGAGTATTATCAAGTCAGAACGTCCGGTATTAGTTGATTTTTATGCTGATTGGTGCCAGCCTTGCAAAGCCATCCCACCTATTCTGAAGGAAGTTAAAAGCACCTTCAAGGAAAGCATCCGAATCGTCAAAGTCAATGTTGACAACAACCCGTTTATTGCTTCCCATTACCAAGTGAAAAGTATCCCGACACTCATCCTGTTCAAAGAAGGAAACGTTCAGTGGATCGCGGAAGGCGTTGTTGACCCGAACGAATTAAGCTCGGTCATTACACGCTACATCAATAAGAATTAACTTCCGCTCAAAGCTTGTCCTCAGCAATCATCCTCATTTTAAAAGAATGTGATGAAACCACTTATTCGGTGGCTTTCAGGCTTTCCTTGATAATTTCCAACTGCTGTTGCGGATAGTTTTCCTGTGGCTTTAATCCCAAGGCCTTTTGATAATAAAAACGCGCCATGCTGTAATCTTTGGTCAACATAGCCTGATCACCATCCGCAATCAGTTTTTCATACGCCTGCTCATCGGCACCTTTCAACTCCTTCTCAATCTGTTCAGCAACCTCATCCAGCCTGATTTTAGGATAGGATTCATCTTGCTTCACCGCAAGCGACCGGTTGTAATAAGCTCTGGCCACCGAATAATTTCGCTGAACAAACGCCTCATCAGCCTTCGCAATCAATTCCTGGTATTCCTCTTCCTTCAATTTTGAAAGCAAGGAATTGGTCAATCGCTGAATCTCCTGAAGCTGATCTTTAGGATGCTGTTCCCACGATTTAATTTCCAGCGCTTTGTTATAGTAGAATTTTGAGATGCGGTATTGTTTATCGGCAAAAGCCTGATCAGCCTGCAGAATAGCGCTCTCATAATCGGCCAGCTCTTGCTGACTCATGCTCTTATTGATAATTTCACGGATTTCATCCAATCGCTGTTTCGGATAACTTTCAGCCGGACGCTCACTCAACGCTTTCTGGTAATAATATTGAGCCACCTTGTAATCCTGCTTGCCATAATTCTCATCCGCTGAGGCAATGTAGGAGTTATAAGCCTCCCGGTCGTTGGTTTGAACAACCAGCATCGGAGCAGGCTCCTGCTCTTCAACTACAGCTTGTTCGGACACAAGCACTACCCGCTCCTTTTCTTTCTGATCAATTAACACCAACTGATTGGCCGGATATTCTTCCAGCGGTTTTACCAGCAGGGCTTCCTGATACTTCTCTTTGGCCGCTTGCCAATTTTCAGCATCAAACAACTGATCACCCAAACGAATGGCCTCCGTGTAAGCAAGCTCCCGCTCCTGAATTTTCTGATTCACCAGCAACAGTTGCTCTTTCGGATAAGTCTCATCAGGCTTATAAGTCAATGCTTCTTCGTACTGAGCTTGCGCATCCATCCAAGCCTGACTTTCAAAGTAGCGGTCACCTTCCTGAATAGCCAAGGCATAGCTAGCTTCCAGTCCTTGCTGCTGACGCAGCTGTTCCTTCAACTGCTCAATCCGGCGATCAAGCTCCGGCGAATTGGCCGGAATAATCTCTTTGGCTTCACCATAAAGAGCAATGGCATTCTGAAACTCTTCCATGGCAGCGGCCTGCCCGGCTGCCGCGACTTTCTGATCGTAGGCCAACTGAATAACACGCAAAAGCGAATCCTGCTGCGCCTTTTGAAGCTGTGCCATGCGTTCCTGAGCTTCCTGCTCAATCAGCAAGTCAATCTGGGCAATGCGGTCTTTCGGGTACTGCTCATCCGGGAAAATGGTAAGGGCACCCACCAGGAGTCTCTTGGCATCAGCATATTCTTTTTGCTCAAAAGCCTGCTGTGCTTCAGCCAGGGCTGCATCGTAACGCTCTTGCTTAGCTTGCAAAACAGCCAAACGCTGTTGCTCTTCTTCAGCAGCCAGCCGAGCCAGTTCTTCCCGCTCGGCCAATAGTTGCTCAATTTCAGCAATGCGCTGAATCGGCAACTGCTCTTCAGGTTTGTAAGAAGAAGCTTCCTGGAAAAGACGCAAGGCTTCCTCCAGCTGTTCTGCTTTAAAAGCCGTTTCAGCCTGACGCATTGTTTGTGCGTAGGTTTGGTTAAGCTCTTCCTGTTTCTGGATCTCAGCCAACAAAGCATCAATCTTAGCCATTTGTTCTGTCGGATAGGTTTCATCCGGCATCAAGGTATTGGCTTGCTGGTATAAAGTTCGGGCTTCAGCAAAACGGGAGTTATTGAATGCCAAGTCAGCATTTTTAATCTTCTCATTGTAATCCTGCTGCATCTTTTCGCGTTGCAACTGGTTCTGAGCCAACTGATCCAAGATCGTCCCAATCCGCGCAATCTGAGCCAGCGCATAAGCATCATTCGGCTTTATTTCCAACGCACTGCTGTAAGCACTTTTCGACTCGCTATAATTTTCGGACTGAAAAAACTGGTCGCCCGATGCAATCGCATTTTGAAAGGCAGTTTCACGCTCCTGTTCAACCAGGCGGTCAATTTCAGCCAGTTGTTCCTGCGGATAACTTTCCTCCGGAAGTAGCCCCAATGCTTCTTCATATCCTTGACGAGCTTCAGCATATTGTTTGGCAGTCAGAGCTGCATCCGCCCCCTGAATAAGCTCGTTGTAGGCAGCACGTGTCGCTTCTGCTGCTAGGCGCTCCTGCTCAAGTCGGGCCAAGATAGCATCAATCTCTGATACTTTTTGCTGCGGATAGGCCTCATTCGGCTTCAGCCCCAAAGCCGTTTGGTAACTGTTTCGGGCCATGACATAATTTTCAGCAGCCAACAGGTTGTCTCCTGCCTCAATTGCCGCTTGGTAGTCGGCAGCTAACTGCTCCTCTGCTTTCAGTTGTGCCACAAGCTGCTCAATGCGATCAAGCTGATTTTGCGGATAACTTTCCTGAGGAAGCAGAAGCAAAGCCTCCTGATAAGCTGTTTTTGCCTGCTCATACAATTCACTTTCAAAAGCCTGATCTGCCTGTGCAACCAGGGCATCAAACTGTTGCTTTTGCTCCAGCTGAAGGATCTGATCTTCGGTAGCTGCAATCCGGTCTTTCACCAACTCATTTTCAGGCTTAATGGCCAGGGCAGCCTTGAAGCTTTCCAGTGCCGCCGGGAATTCGGCACGACCAAAAGCAGCTTCTGCTGTCGTCATCAATGTATTGAATTGTTCATCCAGTTGTTGCTGCTCGGCAAGTCGGGCCAGAATGGTATCAATCTCCCGAATCTGTGCCGCCGGATAATCCTCTTCCTTCAATGCCAGTGCCTTGGTGTAGAGTGATTTCGCCTGCGCATAAGTTTCACCAGCCATGGCCTCGTCTGCCCGACTAATCAAGTCGGCATACTCATTTTCCATCGCAATACGAGCCAGTTGCTCATCCATTTCCTGCACCCGATTTCTCACCGTTTCATCTTCCTGAATAAGCAATGCCTGCATCAGAAGCTGCTTGGCCTGTTGGAAATCTTCCTGACTAGCAAACATCGTAGCCTGCTCAACCAATTGATTGAATTGAGCCAGCTGAGCCATGGTTTTATCAATCTCAGCAATTTGCTCCTTGGGATAAGTTTCATCAGGCAAATAGCTTAGTGCCTCATTGAAAAGCGACTTTGCCAAGCCCAGATCTTCCTCTTTCAATGCTTCTTCTGCCTGTGCTACTTGCTGGTTGTAATTTTCACGATTCTGAATGGCCAACAAAGAGTTTTCAGCATCAGAAATTCGTTGCAGCGCTGTTTCATCGTTGGGCATAAAGGTTAACGCCTGACGGAAAGCATCAACAGCTTCCTGGTAGTTCTCCCTGCCAAAAGCCTGCTCCCCTTGCTCCATGAACTCTTTATACTGCGCTTCCCGCTGAGCCAACTCCTGTTGCGCAGCCAGCTCGGTATCTATTTTAGCGATTTGTTCATTGACATAAGCAGCCTCAGAAGGCTTGACCTGCAGCGCTTCCTGATATAAACTTTTGGCATCTTGCAAGCTACCTTCGGCATAAAACTCTTCGGCCCGTGTGATTAAATTCTGGTATTGAGTATCCAATTGCTGCTGAGCCATCAACTCTTCAGCCCGGGTAATCTGAGCCGTGGCATAAGCATCTTCCGGTTTCAATTCCAATGCTTCACGGTAAGTATTTTGAGCCTGCTCATAATTTTGACTAGTCATCAGGCCATCCGCCTGCCTGATTTTTTCCTGGTAAGCCTGATCAGCCTGTTGCCGTCTTTCCTCTGCCAATCGCAAGGCACTCATCAAATCATTTAACTCCGCAATGCGATCACGCGGATAATCGCGTTCAGGGAAAAGACTGCTGGCTTGCTGAAGCTGCTCAATGGCCGCTTCATAATTTTCATCGGTAATTAAATTATTGGCTGCAGTGATAGCTCGTTGATAATCGGCTTCACGCTGAGCCTGGGCAGCTCGCTGCTCTTCTGTTAAAGCCTGCTCCTGTGCCCTGGCATTAGCAGCCTGTTCGGCCAGTTGAATATCGGAAAAGTAAACTTCAGAATCGAAATTATCAATACTTCCGTTGTAAAAAACCCTTCCGGCAGGTTTGTAGGTAAAACTTTTGTCAACTCCCGGAATTTCACGCACCAGTGACACGTCAATTTCAAAAGGAGGAAACTCGCTGTTTTCATCCAGCACTTCCTGCGGAATGTGGGTCGAAACAATGATCGTTTTTTTGTAGTAACCGTCTTTAAAGAAGGTCATGGTAAACTCATTGTTGTAATCGAATTCAAACCGAAAACGGCCGTTACGAGGCGGCGTAAAGGTTTCCTGCTCCTCGCCGTTTTTTAAAATTAAAATCTTGACATCACTGTTATTGCCATCATCGGTACTCAACCGACCAATCACTTCCAAAAAAGTACCTTCCTGAGCATAAGCTTCCCCCAAAGCGCCCAAGCTTAACAGTAACATAAAAGTCCGAATGAAAATTACCCCCAACTGAATTCGCATAATTTGCTTTTTCCTTCTTTTTTTCCGCTATGCGAAATAACATAACGGTTTACTTTTCCTGACAATTTAAGAAATTATCTAAAATTAATGATTAATTCTTCCCATCAAAACGTCGATTGGAGCCTGCAAATTTCTAATTTTTAGCATTTATTGCGTTATTTGCACTCCCTAAATTTTAGCCCAAATGGTATCGACAAACAGAACACCCTCTTTAGCGGAGGCTTTGCTACCCATTGTTTGCCTGGTAATTCTTCTCACAATCAATGTTTTTGTGTTTGAAGACACCTTGGCAGGCTCAAATCAAATTGCCTTATTATTGGCTGCAACAATTGCGGGCATCATTGTCCGGCGCAATGGCCAAAAATGGGAGGAAACTAACCAGCATGTCGTCAAAACCATTGGATCGGCCATGCCTTCCATGCTCATTTTGTTGCTGATTGGTTCGCTGGCCGGTACCTGGATGATCAGCGGCATTGTTCCGGCCATGATTTATTATGGCTTGGAAATCATCAATCCGAACCTGTTTTTGGTAACTGCTGTAATTGTAAGCGCTCTGGTTTCGGTGGCTACTGGCAGTTCGTGGTCAACCATTGCCACCATTGGCGTAGCCCTGCTGGGCATCGGCAAAGCCATCGGATTCAACGAACCCCTTGTTGCCGGAGCCATTATTTCGGGCGCCTATTTTGGTGATAAAATTTCCCCCCTAAGCGATACGACCAACTTGGCACCAGCCATGGCCGGAACCGATTTATTCACCCACATTCAGTACCTGCTATTTACCACCATACCCAGCTTAATCATTACGCTTGTGTTGTTTTTAGTCATTGGATTCAATTATGAGTTCCACTCCTCCATCCACGACATTGAGCTGGTAAAAGTAGCGATTGAGGAAGTTTTCAATACGAGCTCCTGGCTGTTTTTGGTTCCTGTGATCTTGTTCGGCATCATCATCATGAAAGTTCCTCCTGTTCCATCTCTAATGATTGGCACCATACTGGGAGCGATTTTTGCCGTGGTGTTTCAACCCGATCTGGTACGCGAAATTGCTGGCAGTGGAATGAGCTATACCAAAGCGTCGTATGTCAGTTCGATGCAAGCCATGTTTGGCGATGTTTCCTTATCAACCCACAATGAAAACGTCAACCACTTGCTAAGCACCAGCGGCATGCGAGGCATGCTCGACACCATTTGGTTGATTCTTTCAGCAATGGTGTTTGGAGGAATCATGGAAGCTGGAGGTTTGCTGTCGCGGATTACCCGTCCCATTATGAAGATGGCCAAATCAACCGGAGCATTGGTAAGCTCCACGGTGGGTACCTGCATTTTTTTCAATGCCACAGCTTCGGATCAATACCTGGCCATTGTCGTACCCGGGCGCATGTACCGCAAAGCCTATGAAGACCGGAACTTGAAGCCGGAAGTGCTAAGTCGTACGCTGGAAGATTCCGGTACAATGACTTCCGTTCTGATCCCTTGGAACACCTGTGGGGCAACGCAGTCGCGCGTATTGGGCGTGGCTACTTTCGACTACCTCCCTTACTGTTTCTTCAACTTAATCAGTCCGCTCATGAGCATCTTGTTTGCCTATTTCAACATTAAAATACGGCGGTTGGTCAGTCGTCCCGCAAAGGCTGAAACGCAAAATGAAGCCATCTAACAAAACATTTTTCTATATTTACCGCAAATTATCTACTCCAGCTTATCATGATTCCAGGCATAGTGTTGATCACCTTTTATTTTGCTTTCCCAGTTTTACTAATTTACCTTACCCATATTTCGAAGTTTTGCAGTAAGATTGGCGCTGTTGTAATGGCCTACGTCATTGGCATGTTACTGGGGAATATCGGCATTTTTCCGAAACAGTCACAGACTTTTCGGGAGCTGCTTGCCAGTAGCACCAGTCTGCCGCGTGATCAGGTCAACGAATTGTTTCAACAGGGAATCATTACAGAAACGGATGTAATTGCCAACAACATTGCCAGCCTTCAGGATTTAATCATGACTCTGGTGATCCCACTTGCCATTCCCTTGCTTTTATTTTCACTCGATATCAAACGCTGGTTGAAGTTGGTCAAAAAAGCTTTGCTCTCGCTGGTTTTAGCCATGCTCTCCTTAATAATTGTCATTTTTTCCGGATACTTTCTGCTGCATCACGGGCTGGCCGAAGCCTGGAAAGTAGCGGGCCTTCTCGTTGGAATTTACACGGGAGGAACCCCCAACCTGGCAGCCATCAGCACAGCCCTTGAAGTGAACCCCAATATTTTTATTCTGACCCATACCTATGACATGATGCTTGGAGCCGTTTGCCTGATTTTCTTTATGACGGCAGCTCAGCGACTGTTGAATTCCTTTTTGCCTTCCTTCCGGGAAAACGCTCACATCCCGGCCAATGAGCTTAGTTTAAACAGCCAGCAAATGGATAATTACCGGGGAATGCTGACCCGCAAGGGAGTGCCTCAGCTACTAAAAGCCTTAGGCATATCCGTGCTTATTTTTGCAGTGGCAGGAGGACTTAGCCTACTAGTTGCTCCTTCTGCTCAAATGGTGGTTGCCATTTTAACTATCACCACGCTGGGCCTACTCTTCAGCTCCATTAAAAAGATTAACCGTATTCAAAAAACCTTTCAGCTAGGCATGTATTTCATCATTGTCTTTTCGTTGGTCATTGCCAGCATGAGTGACCTGAGAAGCATGTTTCAGATTGAATTTCTGAACCTTTTTCTTTACGTGGCACTTGCCGTTTATGGCTCAATGATCATCCATGTCATTCTCTCGCGTATTTTCAAAGTGGATACCGATACGACCATCATTACCATGACCGCCTTGACCTTTTCGCCACCTTTTGTACCGGTTGTTGCCGGAGCCCTGAAAAACAAGGAAGTCATCATTTCCGGACTCACGGTAGGTATTTTGGGCTATGCTTTCGGAAACTATGTGGGCGTGGCCATTGCGTTCTTTCTGAAAGGCTTTTAACCGCTACCGAAAGCTTACCCCCTTCTCGGCATACTAACATTTTCTCAAGAAAAAGTAGAAAGTAAGACAATTTCAGTTCCTCTGCAAGATGTTGAACAATAGCCCCAGGCCTGTTCAAATATCATGCTTTTTCAGGTTCGCTTCGTTTAAATTGAAGCAAATTTAAACGATAAAACTATGGCAACCTATGATCCGGCAAGCCGCATTCAGAAACTTCGGCACTTTGGCGAATTTGGCGGCGTAAATCCCTCCATCACCGATTCCTCCACCTACACCTTTTTGCATGGCGATGATATGTTTGAAACGTTTCTGGGGCACATGGAAGGCTGCTTCCTGTACTCGCGCCACTGGAACCCAAGCAACAAATACCTGGCCGATGCGCTGGCAGCCATGGAAGATACCGAATCGGCCTGGGTTACTTCTTCGGGGATGGCGGCCATTACGTGTTCGCTCCTTCAATTATGCAACACAGGCGACCATATTGTAACCAGCGTAACCACCTATGGTGGCACGTTTGCCTTTCTGAAAAATTACCTCAAAAAGTTTCAGATTGAGGTCACTTTTGTCAACATTTCGGACCTGGAAAGCGTGGAAGCCGCTATTCAGGAAAACACCAAGGTGATTTATACGGAAAGTGTCACCAATCCCTTGCTACAGGTTTCTGACATCCCCAGGCTGGCTGCCATTGCCCGGCGCCACAACATCAAACTTATGGTTGATAATACGTTTACTCCCATGATTATCTCGCCAGCCCGACTCGGTGCCGACATTGTGGTTTACAGCATGACCAAATTCATCAATGGAAAGAACGACTGCGTAGCTGGTGCCATTTGCGGAACCAACCAATTCATTCACGATTTGTCGAATGTAAACGACGGAACCGCCATGCTGCTTGGCCCGGTGCTGGATCCGCTACGTTCATCATCCATTTTGAAAAACATACACACCCTGCATTTACGCATGAAGCAGCACAGCCAAAACGCCCAGGTATTGGCAGAGAAGCTCAATAGAAGCGGAATTTCCATTACGTATCCGGGGCTTAAAAATCATCCGCAACATGAGCTACACAGCCAGCTGATGAATCCGGAGTTTGGCTATGGCGGCATGCTGGCGATTGATGCACACACGGTAAAAAAAGCCAACAGCCTGATGCAAAAAATGCAGGAGCAGGATGTGGGTTACCTGGCTGTCAGCTTGGGCTATTTCAAAACCCTGTTCAGCTGCTCCGGAACCAGTACTTCCTCGGAAGTGCCTGAAGACGTGCAGCGCCAAATGGGACTCTCGGAAGGGCTGGTTCGCTTTTCGGTGGGCTTGGACAACGACATCGAAGCAACGGCTGAAACCATCCTTCAAATTTGTCACGAGGAAGGCTTAGCCTAAAACAGAAAAAAGAAGGAGAGCCGGCCTTAAAACCAACTCTCCTTCCCTCTTAAAAACCATTGATCAACTCAGCCTTTTAAAACAAGTAATTCAGGCCCATGTACAAGCCCGAATCCCCATCTCGCTTATCGGCCGCCATCCCATAGTCGATGGCTATTATAAAGTTTTCATTCATTGCTACCCGAACACCTACCCCATAGGAAATGTGCATCGCTTCACTGTCTGGATTAAAGTAATCCTTTGGATCATTAGCCAAGCTGAAGGCATTAAAAACATCGGTATCCAGATTGAGTACCGTCTTTTTGGTAACTCTTCCAAAGTCTGTAAAACCATTAAGTCCGATGTAAAAGTTATTATTCAGCAGTTGAAGACGGGCAACTTTCCAACGCAATTCAGCATTTCCAAAGAAAATACCATCGCCAATCACCCGGTTACGCCGAATGCCGCGAAGCGTTCTTGAGCCTCCCAGCCCTTCTGAAGTAGAGCCCGTCATGATGGAGGTAATCACCTGCGACTGGTAGTAAAACGGCACCTCTCCCCCCAACGTTGTTTGATATACCAACCGATAAGCAAACGACAAATCCTTTGGAACCAATGTAAAATACTGCCGGTGCGTCAAACTCAGTTTGCTAAACGAGCTTTCGGCTCCCAACACCTTGGGCGAAACCACCAGCACCGCTTCCGACCACTGCCCGCGCATCGGATGAGGCTTATTATCGCGGGTGTCAAACACCAAACCTCCTTTAAAAACAGGAACAAAACCTCCATTGGCCTCCTCCGCTGAAATCAGGCCCCAATCCAGGTATTTATCGTACAAGCCGTCAACATCAGGCAATAGGTCATCTTCTTTTTTCCCTTTGTTCAGCTTCTCCAGATTTACCGGAGCCACCTCAAAGTTCAGCAAATTCATCCCGCCAATCCAACGAAATTTTGAACCGACAAGCTTTCCCTGCAAGTCAACCTTGAACCGAAACATTTTCCGGTCATAGTCATAAAACACACGCGACACGTAATCCTCCGATTCGTCATCCACCCAGGAATCATTAAACACCGCATCATAGCCATTAAAACCATAAAAATCGTAAGCCTGATCCGTCAGATAAGTTAAATCAACCGAGCTTTGAATCCCTTTAATCAGCTGATCCGAATCGTAGTAAAAACGGTAAATTCCGCTTCCTTTGGTGAAGCGGGAAACTTCAAAATAAAGCGAATGGTTATACTTCGGGTACCTGCTTCCATCACCATAATGGTACAAATTGACCAGCGCACCGTATTGAAACCCCAAGTCGGTGTCAAAAGTTACAGCCGGCAGGGCACCAAAATTCCACCCCTCTTTTACGAGTTCTTCTTTGGTTTCAGTCTGTGAAAATGCAGCCAGGGAAAGCCAGGGAAAAAGCAACAGAAAAAGTCCTTTCTTCATTCTGAATAAATTTAGTCTGAAACGAAGATAATGGTTTTTTGACAGGAGAAAATCCGGTCTGAAAAAAATACCTGTAAGCAAGAACAAATCCTCTTGTTGCCCGATAGTGAAATAATCACAAATATAAACCGGATCATTCATGGCGAGATGGTGGGATTTCTTATTTTTACAGAGCATACGCATTAGTTAAATTTGCAAGAGAATACCATGACTCAATTTTCAAGGATAGATTCTGATTCTGAAGTCCCCAAGTACAAGCAAGTGGAAGAGCTTATCCTTTCCGACATCGAAACAGGCATCTTTAAGCACGGACAACGCATTCCATCCATCAACGAAACCAGCGAAGAGCTGCTGCTTTCGCGCGATACGGTTGAAAAAGCCTATGTTCGTCTGAAAGAAAAAGGTGTTTTACTGGCTGTCCGCGGAAAGGGCTACTACGTCAACCGAACGGCTGTGGGGAAAAAATTGAAAATAGCCCTGATATTTAACAAACTAAGTAATTACAAACGAAGTTTATACGCCTCCTTTGTCTCTACCATTGGCTCCAAGGCAAGTGTAGATGTGTTTATCTACAATTATGATTTGACGGAGTTTGAAGATATTATCAACAACAACCTGACGAACTACGACTATTTTGTCATTCTTCCCCATTTCAGAAATGAACATGCGGATATTAGTTCGGTGGTGAAAAAAATTCCCAAGGAAAAAGTACTGATTATTGATAAAAACCTGGAGGCATTGCGGGACTACCCGGTTGTTTATCAGGAATACGACAAAGACATTCAGCAGGCTTTGGGCCAAGCGCTGGACCTCTTAAAGAAATACAAACGCTTGAACCTGGTCTTTCCGACCAACGAATATTACTCCATTTACATCAGCCGCGGATTTCAGATTTTCAATCAAATTCATGGGTTCGAATACCAAATTCTGAATTCGCTTAAAGAAGAAAGCCTCAACCAGCACGAAGCTTATATTCTTATCTCGGATAATGACTTGTATGAGCTGATCAAGCTGGTGAAGCAACGGGGCTGGACAGCCGGAAAAGACATTGGTATTTTGTCGTATAACGACAGTCCGGTAAAGGAGCTGCTTTGTGAAGGAATTTCCACCATTTCAACCAATCATGATCAAATTGGGCAGATGGCTGCAGAAATGATCCTGACCAATGACTTTAAGCGAATAAAAAGTCCTTTTGAGTTTGTTCGGAGAAATTCCCTGTAATAAAACCACTATTTTGAATTGCGAAATCAAAAGGAAACCATTAACTTGAATACATAATTTCCTCTTATTTTAACTTGAAACCTAGTCTGATGAATTCAAACCTTATTCATATCCTGATTGCCGAAGATGAAGAATTTAATTTTCTTTACCTGGCCGAAGTTCTCAGCGAGTTCAATGTCAAGCTTTATCGGGCCAAGGATGGTTTGTCTGCCGTAGAAATCTGCAAGTCAACCCCTGAGATTGACCAGGTTCTGATGGACATTCGCATGCCAGTAATGGATGGCTACACGGCCACCAAAGAAATTAAAAAGTTCCGGCCCAACCTGACAATCATTGCGCAAACTGCTTATGCCATGGAATCAGACCGGCAACGGGCACTGGCCGAAGGCTGTGACGATTACATCTCGAAACCGATTAAAGGGAACGACCTGATCAGCATTGTGGAAAAACATGCTCCCAGCCGCTGTCCGCTTCGGGAAAAAGTGTAGGCTTCCAATTACCTTACTGATAGATCATTTTCCGGGTCATTCCACCATCGACTACAAAGTTCTGGCCCGTGATAAAATCATTCTCCGGATTTAACAGAAACAGCACCATCCGGGCAATGTCTTCCGGTCGTCCCACCCGACCTGCAGGGTGTTGCAGATGATCTCCCGGACTTAGCGTCTCGGGCTTGAGTTCTGATTTTTTCTTGATTCCGGACACGTCAACCCAGCCGGGACTAATGGCATTTACCCGAACATCCGGCGATAAGCTCATTGCCAAAGCATGAGTCAGCGAGAGCAATCCGCCTTTACTGGCCGAATAGGCTTCGGTATTTGCCTCAGACTGCAAGGCACGGGTAGAACAGATATTTATAATTGTCCCCTTGGCTTTTTGAAGGGCTGGAGCCGCATACTTCGCACACAAAAAGGGGCCGGTCAGGTTTACCGCTAAGGCCCTGTCCCAGTCCTCCAAACTCAGATCAGCAATTGGCCCATTGCGATGAATAACCGCATTATTCATCAAGCCATAAACACCCCCAAAGAATTCCTCCGAAAACTTAATTCCGGACTTGACCATGGACTCATCAGCCACATCCACCTTTAAGAGCAAAAGGTTCTCGTTTTCCATTTCAGCCTCCAGTTCTGCCAAGGCTTCATCATCCACTTCAAAAACAGTTACCCCATAGCCGGCCTTAAGCAGTTCCTGAACGGTTATTTTTCCAATCCCCTGTCCTCCTCCAGTAACAATAATATTTCGTTTCATTCTGAGCTTTCCTAATTCGACGAAAGGTTTTCTATTTCTTTAAACATAGCTCGAAAACACTTTGAAGCCGTGTTTCTTGTACTGCTTTTTTCATTGTAAAATTCTTTCATAAAGGCTCCTGCACCTGACCATACCGTTTGCATCATTCCTTGATAACGCGGTTTCATCTCAGGAGTGGCAGAAGCTCTAAAATCAAACATATCGCGCGTTTGAGCAATCGCATTTTCTGGGTGTCTCCACGGGCAAGTCACTACATTCAAGCCTTTTATGGCGAAGTAAACGGCAGTTTTATCGGGACGCTCATAATGCCAGTCACAAATCATGACGCTTTTATCAATCAAGTCAATCGCCCGGTGCGTATTATTCATGCTCGCCTCCCACATGCCCATGCCAGTAGTCTTCCCGTCCAACAGCCGATCGCCCCAGATCCACAGCTGACGATCGTTTAAATCCAGGTAATTTTGAATTTTATTGACTTCGCCAGCAAATAGTTCAGCCTTATCACGGCCAGCACATCGGGGACATTCTTCATCGCCAATATAGAACACCTCATCCATCCCTGCATGAAAAGCGTCCGCTTCGAAAACCTCACAAATTTCATCAACCAAGTCGAATACAACAGCATGCACTTCGGGATGCAGTGGACAGTAGCTCTTGCAATACAAGCCATCCTCATTGGGCCACTCATACTTTTCGGGTAACTGAACATGTGGCGTTTCGTCAAACTCCGGATAAACTTCAAGCAGCTTTTCCAAGCGTGAATGCCAGGATTGATGCCCCAATAGATTTATTTGAGGAATCAAACGGATGTTGTGTTTCTGACATACTTCAACCATTTGCTTCACATCCTCTTTAGAAAGTGCTACTTCATTTCTGAGCTCCGGATGACTTTCATATTGATAGTTGTAATCGACGCGCAGCACCAACACATTGACCTGCCGAGGCGCCAGTTCTTCGTCAATAAAGCGGACAAAGTCTTTGACTTCTCCAACTTGCGGAGCTCCAATACAAAAACCGCGAATTGGAAGCGTTTCACCTGCCTGAACATTCAATTGAATGCCTACAAAAAACATTAATACCAAAAATAATTTGAAGTGTTTCATCTGTTTAGTTTCATTCGTTTTTAGCGATTAAGCCATTTCGCAGCAAGATTTCAAAAGCATTTAGAAGTTCAAGCTTTGTCAATCAGGAAAAGAGAATAAGTTAGCCTTCGTTCTATAATTTTAATCGAATATTGATTCGCGCTAACAACGCAGCAAAGCCCACCATGGCAAAAGCCCACACCAATGATCCTGCAACAACCAACAACTGACTATCTTCTTGCTTGTAAAACAAAATAGGCAAGCTCAATCCCCAAATCAAGTAATAAAGGATATCGGGCGCCAGGTAAGTTGTTAAGGAGTTTTGTCCGGCTGGTAGAAACACTCGCGACCATTGCTGTTTTTTCCAGACATCGAGCACCAGGTACAACAAGGCAAAAAGCAACATGCTAATGCCATTACAAAGCATTCCCCAGCTAGGAGTTGCCTGAATTTTAGAAACAATAAACCACTGCCGCAACACCAAGCCAGCAACTAACGAAGTGATCCCCATCGCCACGAGAATCATTAAGAACCGTTGTTTATTCTTTCCTTGCTGCTTGAGCAACAAGCCAACTACCAAGCCAGCCATAACTATTGAAGGAGTGCTCCCTGACAGGAGTACGCCAAAAACAGGTTTGATTACATCCAACCCTCCAAGTAACTGTAGCTGCGACAAAACATTCAACACAAAAAACAATAACCAGCCAGCCACAATTCCCAACATCCGTTCGCCAACAATTAAGAATGTGACGGAAGCTGCAAAGTACCCCCAGCCAATCAGTCCGAGGATTCCCCACCAGCCTGTTCGCAGCCACTCCACCTGCCCGGGTTCTCCGGCTCGGTATATCGCAACCAAGGCCACCAAGCCTAAAACACCGAGGGCTTTCAATCCCATGAAAAGCTTTTTATAATTTGGATTTAAAGGATATTTGTTCCAAATGAGAAACACGCACAGGTACATCAAGATCGCCCAGACAAAACGGTTCATTCCTGTAAACTCCGGATTAATTCGTCCGGCATTCAGCATCAGGACACCAATAATTAGTAAACTGATAGTACGCACCAAAATGTGTCCAAGGAGTTGTGGTTTACGGTCTCCTTTCTTTAAACGAGAGGCAAAAGCAAAAGGGACCGAGAGTCCTACCATAAAAAGGAAACCGGGGAAAACCCAGTCGGCTAATCCCATTCCATCAAAATCGGCAGGGGTGTGAACCATCCATTTTGGTGCTCCGGGCACAAAAAGGTCATTCACAAAAAGCATTAAAAAAAGAGTTAAACCACGCATGATATCTATCGAAAGCACGCGCTGCAGTTTCGTTAAGCTTGCTGTTTGTTCCATAGGTTTTTTAGTGAATCTAAAGCTAATTAAAAATCATCTGAAAAACACACAAAACACCTTCAAGTATTTTGGTGCCTCTGTTGGCTTATAAATCCGGTCGATCAGAATAAAAAAACCAATCTCTACAGTCATTGATTCGTGGAAATCCACATTCGACTGAAAAGATTGGCTTTTATGTTGGAGTAACAAGCCATATGGATAGCGACAAAACGCTCTCCCCTTTTGTGCTTGCAATTCTAAAGCTATTTCATACCTATTTTAGGGTCAACTTAACCGCTTGTCCAGCCTCCATGTTAATCTTAATTATCCCTGAATCAAGAGCAAAATCAGCACCGTCAACGTTGAAATCATGATTCCCAAAAGGATTATGAAGTTTAAACACTCCTCCTTTTTCTGATTTTACATTTACTGAAACTGGCACCCCTTCCTGCTTTTCAGCTGATACTAAAAAAGCGCCCTGCGTACGTAAGTGTTGAAAGCTAACGTCTTTCCAATCCGCTGGAATCGCCGGAAAAATTCTTACGACTCCGGTATGGCTTTGGATTAACATATCCTGCACACCGGCTGCAAAAGCAAAGTTCCCCTCCAAGGTAAATGGACGATAAGTCATTTTTGAGTGCCCGGCTTTACATTGGTCGCCATTCACATGAAATGAATTTCGCAAACAAAAGCATTCAGCAAAAACACGAAGCGCTTCTGCTGCTTTCTCTCCTTCGAAAGCCCGTGCGTAAAGGTTTCCTTGCCAACTATACGAATAGCCGGTCCAATAATCTGGTCCCTGTTTTTCGAGGTTCTCCAGTGTATTTCGGATAATCTCCTGATCTTTTTCCCCCTTTGAAAAATCAATTGTTCCTAAGGGATGGTATGCCATCAGGTGCGAGAAATGGCGGTGCGACTCGTTATAAGGGAACTCCGGGGCGAACATCAATCCTGTTTCCGAATCAACAGCCAACTCTGGCCACTCTGAAAGTATTTGCAACCAAGCGTTGCGTTCTTCTTGCAATCCCAATTCACCTGCTAGCTCTGCTGCTTTCTCATACGTCCAGCGAATCAAAGCCAAGTCAAAATTCGTAGTTTCTGAAAACCAAGCTTTAGCCGAGTTATTATAGATCTCGGGGCTCGAGCTCATTTTCAGTTTTCGCGTCCCATCCTCCGCTTTGATGGCCATATTATCAAAAAACACCGCCACATCTTTCAACCAAGGATAAGCACGTTCTTCCAGGAAGTCGCGATCCATGGAATATTTCCAATGCAGGTAAAAATGATGCCCCAACCAGGCAGCCACTGTTTGTCCCATGGAGTACTGGATCCAGCCACCCATTGGCTCTCCTTCTAAGGTACTCACCCCCGGAACATTCATTCCTTCAACACCGAAATACTCCTTGGTGTATTTCTTAAATGTTGGCCGATACTTCCACAACCAATTCAGAAAACCTTCTTCCAAGTCCAGGTAATTTCCGGTGTAAGATGGCCAGTAGCTTAGCTGGGTATTTAAGTCGTGGTGAAAATCGCCTTTCCAAGGTGGTAACTTCCCATGGTCTGCCGTCCAAACAGATTGTAAGCAAATAGGGGGCGCATCGGGCCTTGCAGCGGATCCAAACTTATACATTTCCAAATCATATTGGCGTTGTAACACCGAATCAGGAATGCTAATTGCTGACTTTGCCCAATAGCTTTTCCACCATGCCAGATGTTCTGCTAAAGAAGGCTCAAGTCCCTGGGTCAATTCCTTCTTTACCCACTCACTTGCTAATGGTTGACTATCTTTTTTATCATTTTCAGAAGAAACCGACCAACAACCTTCTAAGCTGTTTTCAGTCTGCTGCCACGAGGTATGGATCTGGTACGAAAAATCGCCCCATCCGTGCTGGTTGTATGTCAGGGAGTTGTTGTCTTTAGTAATTTCGCCCTGCTCATATCCCAATTGATTCAAGTCATTTCGTGACTGGCTGGTATGACCTTCATTATTCTCCCGGTTGTACGCTGGCGAAATAAGCTCAATTCCCAAGTCGTCAGGCAAATTCTCAAAGCGGTACCAACCAATTGGCTTCTCTGCATGCACAAAAGTCGTTAGCTTAGCACCATTTTCCCAAGAAACCACACAGGACGCCGTTTCTAGATCCAACTTCACTTCTTTTACAGTACCCAACTTTTCAATATCAAACTCCAAGGCGCCAGCTGGGATTTTAGAAGGAGCTGGCGACTGATTATAAGGTGTATCAAATACCTCTTGTACTTTTTTGTATTCTCCGGCTTTCCAGTGTTCATAGACATCATCAAACGTCCATTTATCAAAATCGATGTTTGCCATTGGGCGTAAATCCCAAAGATCTGCACGATCAAGTGAAAAACGCAGCTTGCCTTCTTTCTGCCAGACGAGTGCACCGACCATGGCATTCCCCAAAGGCATCGCTTCATCCCAGGTAGCCGCCAGATCATTAAACACTAAATTATTCTTCGGATTTTGTTCCGGCTCCTCTTTGGCCACACACGAGACCAAGAGAGCAAAGAACAAGACAATCAGGGTAGATCTCATATTCATTCAATTAAGTAGTTAGTAGATTTCGGCAATATAAGTAAAAAGTCGATCCCAACTAATTATTATAGGCATTAAGCTCGGCCAAATGTGCATAATTAAAATCACCATGAGAATTGTTGGTCACCAATTTCATATATCTAAACGACTGTACTGCTGTGAGATTTATGTTCTGGATGTTTTGCATTTGCGCTAATGAATACGTTCCCAAACTCGTCCAATTTTCCCCATCGTCACTTTTAAACATTTCAAAATCCTTAATGGCACCATTCAGGTTAGATCTGTTTTCAAAAGCAAAGCCTTTCACGGTTGTTAGCGTTCCCATATCTAGCACAAACTCGTGCGGATGACCAGGTAATGTGCTTTTCCATTCGGTATGCCAAAAAGTAGCTAAATCGCCATCTAACATGCCTGAAGCAGGTCCATTGTCTTCTTCACTATCAGCATAAATAATCGACCAAGCGGATCTATCTAATAGGTCTTTTGTATTGATGACTTCAATTGTTGGGACATTATTTACAAATTCATATTCATAAGCTCTGGTAACCCTCGATCCGTTTTCATGAATAAAGCCAATTCTCAATTGGTATTGACCATCCAGCTTGTAAAAATCCGACAATGGGCATTCGATATATAAACTATCCTGCCCAATAGGCAGTGATGTGAAAGAAGGCGCATCGTAATCCTGGTTAGCTGCTCCAGCTGGATATGGATCGTGCCACACATTAATGGCAGCGACCATTCCGTCGGATGTAAAATTGCCTGAGATTATGATTTTATTGTTTTCAACTTTTCCTCTCAGGTTCGTAATATTGGTCGTTACTTTGGAGTACCAATCGGATCTTTCATCCGTGCTGAATGTTTGTGAATTGGCAAAAATGGCAGCATGAGCCGCTGTAATGAAGGTCGGTCTTTTCCCATAGGTACCATTCCCAGTCCCCATCAAAGCGGTTCCCAGCGTCGATTGCACACTATTCCACTCCTTATTGTGTGGTGCATTAAGCCCATGGCCTAACTCATGAACCAACCCACCGATCCATTTAGTCGCCAGATTTCCCAAGTTATTATCTTGCCCCAAGTATTGCACATCCTGATACTCATAATCGAGAGCAAAACAATACTTTCCATATCCATAAAACGGAACACCGCCCGGGTTTAACGGATCTCCAGACGTAGATGGTAAAAGAACAAGCGTATGTTCGCTTTTCTTTTCATCAGGATGCTCATTGAAATAGGCGTTTAGTTCATTAACAATAACTCCACCTCCACCACTGTATGGATAAGCACTTTTCCCTTGCTTGCCGGTAACAGTTATAAGATTCAATTTTCCATCACTTTTGATGTCTAATCCAAAAGAAGTTCGTCCAAACCCCTCCCGTTCCAAGTTAACAGCAAAAAACTCCTGAGCATCAAACATTATTTCCTCAATACGAGTTTCATAATCAACAACAGGAACCATATCATTCGGAACAAAATAAACGACATTAAGCTTGTATGGATTATCTTTCCATTCATTGTCTACAAGCTTGTCAACCTCATCCGGACCTGCTTCTTCTTCCAGACTAGTCACACTATCCGTTGAACAAGAAGCTAACATCAGCAGTAGTAGAAGGTAAATAATATTTATCTTAGTCATTTTTATACATATTTACATTAGTTAAGCTATTATATGCTTACTCCAGAATAGATTTCAACCTAACTTCTCCTTGAATGCTCTCTTTGTTCAAACAATAGACTTTTCTTGTTTGACTTGTGCCTCAAATCTTAGTATTTATACTTACTACTGAGCGGTACAAGAGCAAAATAAGAAATAATTCAATCTGCCTTGATTCTACTGCAATTCAAATGATTAGTGGTTTAGAAATATTGAAGTCTGATTAGTTCGGATCAAGTTTCACCATTGGAAGTACAAATTTCTGGTAAGTGAATAGCCCATTGGCCAAATCACCATTGCACTCTTTCGTTAAGATTGCTTTTAGTTCTTCTACTTTTTCCGGAAACTGATCCGCCAAATTGTTTTCTTCCCGATAATCATCAGGTAAATAATACAATTGAAAGATATCTTTAGAGTAGTAGTTCCGAAGCTTCCACCCCTCCTTGGTCACGATCGTTCCTCCGTACATGGACGAATTAATCGTGTAATCATGTTCTGTCGTTTTATCCGCTCCTGTTAGTATTGGCATGATCGAGATTCCATCTTTTGCTTCCTCCAATTCGACGCCCAGTAAATCGGCAAATGTAGGTACCAAATCATAGTTAGCCACCAGGTTATTCGCCTCCTGTCCGCCTTCAATTTTCCCGGGCCATTTTACAAGCAAGGGAATGCGCAATCCTCCCTCCCAGTTGTCATACTTTAACCCGGCCATGCCATCATTGCCATTAAATACATCGCCTCCCAGCTCGGAATAAAACTTCGTTGTAATATTATCAAATCGTTCTCCGGTTTGCATATTTCGAACCGGCTTGAGAATTCGTCCTTCCTGAGAGTAGTAGATTTCATGCCCGTTATCTGAGCTAAAAATGATCATGGTGTTTTCTTCCAAACCGAGCTTTTCCAGCTCCTGCATGATTACGCCAACGTGGTCGTCCAGCATTTTCACCATCGAAGCATATTCCTTTTCGATTTGAGTCAAGCGATCGTCATTCTTAAAGTCGTCATGTACCTCAGGAATGGCAACCGGACCGTGTGGTAATTGTGTTGGATGGTACAGAAAAAACGGTCGGTCTTTGTTTTCGCGAATGAAAGAAAGCATCTTATCCAGAAACAAGTTTTGAGAATATAAACTCTTGCCTTCCATATTCCACCGTTCCTTATACGCTTTTGGCGTTTCCCGCTCGATTGTTTTTCCGCAATCTTTTCGGGTATTACCCGGGATATCAATTTTCTGTCCATTTTCGAACATATAAGGGGGGTAAAAACCATGGGCCATCACATGATCGAGATAGCCATAGTAATAATCCCAGCCATGCTGTTTCATTTCTTCAAACGAAACCGAAAAGCCCCATTCCAACTTGCCTACCTGACCGGTTGTATAGCCTGCTTTTTTAAACACTTCGGCCAGTGTTGTTGTTGATGTGTTTGAACTCCCGACCTGCCTGTCCAATGCCTGCGAAACTTCATCAGCCGTAACGTCGCCATCAAAAACCTTTTTGTAAGCCCCTCCGCTCGTAATCTGCCACTTATCGGTATGGCAATCATGGTAGCCGGTTAAAAGGCTTGCCCGTGCCGGTGCACAAAACATACATCCCCGAACATTGCTAAACCGGATTCCTTCTGCTGCAATCCGGTCAATATTCGGTGTTTTTACGATTTGTTGTCCTTCATGCGATAATAGGCCACGTCCCAGATCATCGGCATAAATGAAAACGACATTGGGCAACTTATCTTCAGGCTTTTCTATTGCCTGGCATCCAGCCAAGCCGGTAACACCTGCAAGCGCTAAAAAAAATTTATTCATATGTAAACTCTATTTAAACCAAGTGGCCTTTATTCAAAAATAAAAGCCACCTGGTCTCAAAAATAATTTATTGCCATCCTGGATTTTGCTCCAGGTTCTCATTCAGTATCAACTGCGTTTTAGGTATCGGATTCAGATTGTAATAATCTTGCCAACCTTTTCCTTGCTGGACAAAATCGCCAACACAAACGACACGCCCTACATCATCCGTTGTGACTGATGCATCAGGATTTACGTCATCTGTTGTTACAAAAATGGAAGCATTTCCAAAATACTCATCTTTTTCCAATGCTGCAACACGTACCCCTAAAGGCCTTTGATTTATATAGTATTCGCCTCTGTTCCATCTTCTGATATCATAAAACCCGAATCCTTCTCCCAATAGCTCAACCATTCGTTCCCGGCGTATTTCCCAAGCCACTGGATCAACCGCCGGATCTCTTTCCGGATCAAATGAGGCGTTTATTTCACTCACATTCATGGCTGCTACATTGGCACGGGCTCGCAACTTATTAATGGTCAAATCAGCAACCGACTGATCAAATTTACCCAACTCGTAAGTAACCTCGGCATAGTTCAGCATGATTTCTTCAATATGAAAAATCGGACAATCTGTTACAGCAAATCTTCCTCCGGCCTGAATGGCAGCCTCATTGTAGGTATTATAGTACATGTAGAAGTAATAGCCTCCGTAATTACGCATGGGTCCCCACGAGTTGGAAGAGGTTTGAATCATTGGAACTCTGGAAAGAAACTGAGGCTGCCAGGTATGCAACGGAAATTGGTGGTTGGCATCGTTAATACTGTTCATATAATCAATGTAATAACGATCTTTCGGATCCATTCCTTCAGTCCACCACGAGTCCCGGTTTGCATCGGTTACAGCAACACCATTTCCCTTATTGGTTTTATAGGGAGGAATACAGCGCCAGTACAACCGATGATCGCGATTTTTAAACTCATCATTGACAGTAGCATTGGCACCAGCCCCCTCGTAAAGATCGCTTGTTGCAACTGGTTTCCCATCCTGACATAAGTATCGCGCAACAGTGCGTGCATGCAAAGATGCTTTTTGTCCTCCTCCTCTTTCAAAACGTGGCAAAGATGACATTTCAAGATCCTGCGCCAATTCCTTGTATAAGATAATACCCGGAACTTTCGATAAATCATCCGAGGACCACAAATCAACAAAATTAGTTGCGATTGTTGGATAAGCATCAATTAAGAGCTTCGAAACACGCTCACACTCTTTCAGGTAAACATCAGCATCCGAAAGTGAATGGTATTTCCGCCAAGTGCCTTCAAACAAACAGAAACGGGACAGGAGTGCTCGTACGACATCTTTGTTTATCGTATTCTCTCCTTCACCTTTTTCTTTTATATTTTCTTCTGCATATTTCAGGTCGCGCAAAATATTACTTGCCACCTCATTACGAGGCGTCCTTTTTCCATACAGAACCTCCAAATCATCATCCTCAACAACCTCTTCCAACCAAGGCACGTCTCCATAGCGAGCCAATAAATCATAGTAACGGTAGGAACGAAAAAACAATCCGACAGCTCGCCAGTGATTTTTCTCTTCTTCACTCATCTGTGAACCGTCAATATTGCGAAGCATTACATTTACTTTACGCATATAACTGAAATCCCAGGCATTATCCATATTCGTAGTAGAAGAAATATTATTCCACTGCCAGTCATTGCGTTGAACATTCGTACCATTACTCATATACAGGTAATTTGCATAAACATCTCCCAATGCATGCGTATAAACCTGAGCTCCGGTTCCAAGGTATTGTCTCATCTGAGAATTTGCAAAGATACCGTATAAGCCCCAGGAATAGGTTTTAAAGTTGTCATACGAAGCAAAAGCTGTTTTTTCAGTCAATGATGTCTTTGGCGAGTACTCCAAGAAATCATCATTACACCCAACCGAGCTTATAATTAACGAGAAGAATAAGTATTTAATGAATTTCATGATTTTATAGATTTAAGTTTAGACCAAAAGAGATCGTTCTGTATTGTGGATAAGTCCATCCCAAATTCTCAGGATCAATTCCTTCTGGAAGATGATCGAACGTAAACAGGTTTTCTCCACTAAAAAACACCTTGACATTATTTAAACGAATTCTATTCAGAATGCTTTTGGGTAAGCTGTAGCTAAGTGTGATATTCTTGACACGTAAATAAGCGGCATTACTCAGGAATTTATCCGACACCCGTTGATTGGATCCCTGTGAACTTCCGGCATTCTCATAGATACGCCCATAGTACGCATTTTGCGTATTTTCAGGTGTCCAGATTTTGCCAACCTGGTCGGCGTAAACGGTACCATATTGATTTGCCATAGGGAAAATAATATTTCCACCTATCCAGGCATCCCGTTTTCCAACCCCTTGCAGGATAAAAGACAATCCAAAATTTTTCCAGTCTGCTGAACCATTTACGCCATACTGGTAGCGAGCACGATTGTTACCAATAACCTTTCGGTCGCCCGGATTACTTACAGTATTATCCCCCGTATCAATTCTATTTTCACTGGTTTCATCATCCATTAAGTTTTTAAACTTAATGTCTCCTTCATGAGAGGTAATCCCCCTGATACTAACAACATCACTATTTAAAGCCCCGTTTGCATCAAAGTCATCTGCGGTATAAAAACCATCAGTCACATAGCCCCAAATCTCACCAATCTCCTGCCCTTCATAATAGGGTGCAGATAATAATTTGGTCTCATTTTTATACTTCGTAATCGTTGAACGGGAATCATAAATGTTAAATCCAAGCCCATATTTCACATTGCCGACATTACCTTTCCACTTAAGTGCAAACTCCCAACCATTGGTCTTCATATCAGCGGCATTTTGTTTAGGAGCAGTTGCTCCGGCAACAGCAGGAAGTTCTTCGGCTGGCCCCAACATTCCGAGGGTGTTGCGCTGAAAAATATCAAACGAACCACTGAGTTTGTTATTTAGGAAGCCAAAGTCAAGCCCTCCGTTAACCGTATTTACCTCTTCCCAGGTATAATTAGCACGAACCATTGGCAAACCGCCCATGGTTTGAGGAATAAGACCATTATAGATCCAGTTACCATCAACAACGGGGAAGGTAGGCAGGAAGCCATAGTTCCCAATATTCTGGTTACCCAGCGTTCCGTATGAGCCTCGTAACTTTAATAAAGAAATGGTTCTTTTCGTTGACTCCATGAATGATTCTTTTGCGAGATTCCAAGCGGCTGACACCGATGGGAAAAAACCAGCACGAAAATCAGTAGGAAACTTGGAAGACAGGTCATAACGGCCATTAAACTCGACAAAATATTTCTGCGCATAGTTATAATTAAATCTGAAAAAGCCACCTCTAAGGGCATACTCATTGTAGCCATCGCTAGTCTCTGGTGGCGTTAACCCATTGGTTCCACTCAAAGAAGGAAGCTCATTATTAATCATATTGAATGCCTTTGAATACAAGTATCTGTAATCATTGTATTCCTGGTTGTAGCCAATGACTCCTGACAGGTTATGCGACTCTCCTATTGTTCGTTCGTAATTAGCAAAAGCATTGATCGTTGTGTATTTTGTTGTAGCCCTTGATGTTGAAAACGGACTGGTCGTGGTTGATGGTTTTATACTCTCAGCTAATCCTTGGTGAACCTGAAAATAGTTGGCATAATCCTGATTATCCGTCAAACCAATTTGGTAGGAATATTCGAAAATAGCTTTTAAGCCTTTTAACGGCTTAATCTCAGTACGTGAAAAAATCCGAGTATTATCACTCACCCTTTCTGACACATCAACTTCTTTGATGATGTTGGCCGGAGTCATCACCAGGTACTCATCTCCATCTGTTCCGTATGGCAGCGAACTATCCGGATGATAAGAGGGAAGATTAGTTGGCCACAGCCCTAACTCACTACTTCCGTCCAGATGAGGATATTGCTTATCACCAGTATTGTATTTAATATCCAGAGATGTTGTTAACCATGATGTAATGTCTCCACTCACGTAAGAAGAAACATTGGTTCTTTTAAACGCATCTTTATTCGTGACCAAAATACCGTCTTCATCGGTATAACCAAAAGAAATTCGATAATTGATTTTTTCGCTTCCTCCATGCACCGAGATGTTATGTGTTTGTTTCCACGATGGTTCAAACATATCGCCCATCACATCGGTTTGTTTCAGAAAGTACTTGGTTCCATTGGCTTCGGTCCAGCCCAGCGGATAGGCTGCCGGATTATTTCGGTAGTCCTGAAGTAAATCAATATAAGTATCAATATTTTGCCCCGACCAGATAGATGAATACTCTCCATCCTTTAATGTTTGAATCATATCGGAAGGTGCAGCCAGTTCCGGAAGACCATTCACGGTTGATATCGCAAAATTATTGTTGTAGCTAATTGAAAGATTCTCATCTCGCTTCCCTTTTTTTGTTGTAATCAAAATGACTCCAAAAGATGCACGAGCCCCATAAATGGCAGCCGATGAAGCATCCTTTAAGATAGAAATACTCTCGATATCATCCGGATTAATTAGGTATAAGTCATTATAAACAACATTATCGACCAACACCAGCGGAGCACCGCCATTAATTGACTCCAAGCCTCTGATATTAAAATTATTTCCACCTCCTGGAATCGCTGAGGACGAGGAAGTAAAGCCCGGAACAGCACCTTGTAAAATGGTTCCCAGTCCAGTAACCGGACGGTCACCCAAAACTTCCTCCATTTTCACAGCAGAAACAGCTCCCGTCAGGTTTACTTTTTTCTGGGTTCCATACCCTACGGCAACCACTTCTTCAATGCCAATAGCATCCTCCACCATAGTGATATTAAGCACGCTTTTGCCCGAAACAGCCAATTCTTCTGTTCTCATTCCCACAAAAGAAAAAACCAAAATGGCATCTGCCGGAACATCTTTAATCGTATAGTTTCCGTCAAAATCAGAAATGGTTCCCTGAGTAGTTCCTTTAACAATCACAGTTACGCCGGGAAGTGGTTGGCCTGAAGAATCGGTTATTTTCCCGGATACTGCTTGTGCTTGCTGAACAACTGACTCCGAGTTCAGATTGGTTAAAATAATCTGTCTCTCTCTAATCAGAAACCGGGTATTTGTTTGGTCAAATAGCTCATCCAAAATTGCTTCTACTTTTTGCTGTTTGACCTCCAGGTTGACCTTCCGATCAACATTGATCAGATCCTGGTTGTAGAGAAAATAATAGTCCGACTGGTTTTCAATTTCATTTAACACATCAACCAAACGCACATTTTTTAGATTCATTGACATACGGGCCTGCTGCGAGAAACTGTTTAGTGCCGAAACCTGTAATATGCCAGTCAATAGAAATAAAACGATTAAACGCATAATCCTAAATGTTTTTTTTAGGGCACACCAATAGAGTGCCCCACTTCTTTGTAATTTTTTCATAAATTTACGGTTGTAGAGTTGTTAATAAATTTGCTGTAGTGACTCTGCAATTTGTCAGGGAAGTGTTGGTAGCACTTTCCTGATTTGCTTTTAATTATCGCCTTTCGATAATGATTTTCTTTTTCATATATGTTCCATCTTTATTTAGTTTACGTTCTTCCATTCGATATTTCATGGGGGTTGTTAACGAAATCATCCGAAGGATTTCATCCAATTGTTCATCCTTAAACGTGGCTCTAAAGTTGTAAGCCTGTAGTTGCTCGTCCCGAATCTCAAAATCGACATTGTACCAACGAGCCAGTTTCTTTACAACCTCTGACAAGGGTTCTCCATCAAATCGCAAAAGTCCCTTGGTCCAGCTTGTATGCACGCTCGCATCAACCTGACTTACTGTTGCTTTATTTCCTAACAAGTCAAGTTCAAATTTCTCATCGGGTTTCATCGTATAGGTCAGCTGATCATTCCTATCAAGAATCTGCACCTTCCCTTGCTGTAGTACTACATTGACTGCCGTTTCATCAGCATAAGCTGCTACGTTGAAAGAAGTACCGAGTACTTGCACCGTCAATGCTTTTGTTTTAACCCGAAAGGTTTGGTTCGCTTGATGTACAACTTCAAAATAAGCTTCCCCTTCAAGCACAACATCACGATTTTCTGAAAACACCACCGGATAGCTTAACTTCGACCCGCCATTCAACCAACCTGTTGACCCGTCAGGCAACACAAATTCGGTTCTTGATCCTGCCGGAGAATGGATGGTTGCCATTACATCCGTTGCGATTTTTGGGGCATGCAACATCCAAAGGGCTGCAGCCAGCAAAAAAGGAATAAACAAGACTGCTGCAACACGCTGATAGTATTTAAAAATCGACCTTCCTGTGGATTCTTTCTTTTTAAGAGGAGTGCTTTTGAAGCGTTCCAACATAACCTGTAAGCCCGCACCGAGTGGCTGATTGGCAGGCAGACTTTCCCAATGCGCCTGCATTTCTCCATGAAGATCAGCATCCTCCTCCAATTGAAATTGCTCCTTCACGTGTTTGTAATCCGTTCGGGAATAGCTCCCGCGAACAAACCGTCCTAATCTTTCTTTATCTATTGGCTTCTCTGACATGAATTTTAGTGAAATTAATTCAAACTATTCACTCGTTATATCCTCACTTTTTGAAAACCCCTATTCTGATTGGATATTTTTTTATTTCGAGTATAAAGAAAAACGGAGAAGGGTGCCAGGAAACAGAAGATGGATGGATGCTAACTCACTAACGCATAGAGCTAAGTGCATGGAGCAAAGAGGAAAACAGAGTCTACAACTTATGAATTCGACTCCTCAAGAATAAAGAGAAAAACAAAAGGCCTCCGGGAAAGTCTTCGGCAAACCGACGCTTCAAATACTTCATGGCTTCGGTTATCTGATTTTCAACGGTCTTTACTGAAATGCCTAATTCATTCGCAATTTCAACCAACGATTTCCCATGCTTTTTACGCTGAACGAACACGTTTTTTCTTCGTTCAGGCATCTCTGCTATAAATTGATCCAGCCGCTGAATAACCAGCTGATAGTTGTTTTCAAAATCGATCGGATCGCGCCCACTATCCAACTGATCAATCAGCTCCTCTTTGAACTGGTCAACCTGAGCTTTCCGATTAAATGATTTTTTGATGGAATTATAGGCAATGGTAAATAAATATGATTGAAAAGAAGTATCTGTTTTTAGCCTTTCGCGGTTTTTCCAAACTTTCATAAAAACTTCCTGCACGATCTCTTCCGCCTCACTTTCCTGTTTCAAATAGGACACCGCAAACACAAACAGTTTCTGTCCATACTTCAAAAAAAGTTTTTCAAAAGCGGAATGATCTCCTTTTTGCAGTGAAAGCAGTAGTTCCGAGTCAATATCCCGAATGAAAGTTTTCAATAGTTAGTAGTTTTAAAGCTGTAAAGAAATAAAAAATGAATCAGCCGTAAAAAGTAAATCTCAGAAAATGAGTTTCTAAAATCACAAACAAATCTCTAGACGCTCATTAAGTGTGTTTTACCAATCACCTTTCCATTCATACTTAAAAAAGACCGCTACGCAACTATTGAATCAATTGATCTTCCTTTTCCAGATCTTCCTGCATCTGCTTGAAAATATCAGGATGCTCATCAATCACATTTTTGTGTTCTCCGAGGTCTATTCCAAGCTGGTATAATTGAGGTGAAAAAGCTACGCTATCCTTACTCCATCCCCGGCTCTTCTGAACATGCAACTTCCACTCTCCTTCGCGTATAGCTTCTGGCTGTCCGTTGCGCGCATAAAAAAGAAAAGGCCTTGGCGCCAGTTTTGATTCTTCCGGATTTTTCAAAAGTTCGAGAAGGCTAATCCCATCAAAACGTCTTTTTTGCGAGCCAGCATCTTCAAGAATATCAACAAAGGTTGGAAACAAGTCCATCAACGTAACCATCTCATCAGACACTTTATTCGCGGGAATTTCCTGCGGCCATGCAATTAATCCGGGGACGCGCTGCCCTCCTTCCCAAGTCGTTGCTTTTGTGCCTCGCAACGGCCTTGCTGAACGATTGGATATCGGGCCATTATCCGAAGAAAACACAACAATTGTATTTTCGTAAATATGCTCCTCTTTCAATGTGCGGATAATTTCGCCCATGCTCCAGTCCAGCTCCATAATAACATCACCATACAAGCCCAGCTTGCTTTTTCCGTCAAATTGCTCACTAACATGGAGTGGCGTGTGTGGCATGTTATGGGCCAAATAAATAAAAAATGGCTCTTCCCCCCGATTCTTGATCAGCTGAATACTTTCTTCGGTGTACCTCTTGGTCAGGTAACGCTGATCCGGCCCTTCTTCTATGATATCTTCATTGCGGTATACCGGCAAAGGTGGAGATTGAAAATTATTGTGTCGATAAAAATGCCCGTCCATATCGTTAGAGTACGGGACACCATAAAAATAATCGAATCCTTGATGATTAGGCATAAACTCAGGCTGATGTCCAAGATGCCATTTCCCAATGCAAGCTGTTGAATAACCATTGTCTTTAAACAATTCGGCCAGCGTATAACTTTCTGGCGGCAATCCATGCGTTGAATAAGGGAAAATCACCGCTTCATGCAAATTGGTTCTTTTAGGATACAAACCCGTTAACAGACCTGCTCGCGATGGCGTGCACACTGTAGCCGGTGCATACAAGCTGGTAAACTGAATGCCGCTCTCAGCTAAAGCATCCAAATTTGGGGTTTCAAACCCGGTTGCTCCGTAACATCCAAGATCTGAGTAACCTTGATCATCTGTAAAAAAGATGATTACGTTCGGCTTTTCATCATTCTGCCGGCAACCAAACAAAGCAACAAGCAAGGTAAAAAAAACAGTAGACCTTCGTATATGCATGGTAAGCGATTTGGGTTAAAGCTACCTGCAAAGTACTAAAACAAAAGCCAATCCCTATAGCTTTCAAAGGAAAGATTCCGTTTTTACAGGAATGACCTCCGTTGTGCTATAAAGATTG
This sequence comes from uncultured Sunxiuqinia sp., assembly GCF_947495665.1. GTDB lineage: Bacteria > Bacteroidota > Bacteroidia > Bacteroidales > Prolixibacteraceae > Sunxiuqinia > Sunxiuqinia rutila. The sequence continues at coordinate 222,881 of NZ_CANLZV010000001.1, read as the reverse complement.
GCTTTTAAACTTTTGTCAAACGCTTTTCGAATTTGACTTAGTTATAAGCTGCAATTATTTTGAGCTATTTCTTTTTAAAAATAGCTGTCCATCCCCCTCCGGGAGCCATTTTAACATTGACTTTTGAAGCAGAATTAACATCCTGGCTTTCCTGTGCAAAGTCGGCAGCATGTTTGTCGGCATTCACACCGTCTTTCCATACACTTTTATTTCGTTGAATAAAATCGATGGCGGCTTTAGTACAGACTCCTGTTAATGATTCTGATGCTTTCGTATTAACTGATAAATCTTTAGCAGGCAAACAGGCATCCCTGAATACAAATAATGGTCCAATAACTTACTTTTTTCATTGATACTATTTTTTAGCAGTTCGCTCCTTATACTTTTTTGCAGCCACATAATTCTGGATTTTACCACCAAAAGGAAATCCTTCAGTATCTGTTCTGCTCTCTTTAAACAGCTTTTTTATCTGTTCAATAAGTTCGGGATGATCACTTGCCACATTTGTTGTCTCAAACAAGTCCTCTTCCAGGTTATAGAGTTCAATGGGAGATTCAACGCCATACCTCACTCCTTTCCATTTACCAATACGTACAGCTTGCCTAAAACCACCATCCGGAAGCTTAGTTCCCCAGCCATCAATTTGTAGCTCCCAATACAAATATTCGTGCTTGGGCTGCTCCTTTCCGGTCAATTCAGGTAAAAACGAAATTCCATCTGTTTGTTGGGGAGCATCAATTCCGGCAATTGCAGCCAAGGTTGGCATAAAGTCTTGGAACGATCCCACATGTTCAGACACCGTACCTTGTTCGATTTTATCTTTCCAATAAGCAATCAGAGGTATACGAATTCCCCCTTCATACATGTCTCGCTTATACCCTTTCAATCCTCCACAACTATTAAAAAAACGGTGGTCATGCCCACCTTCCCGATGTCCTCCATTATCGCTGGTGAAGAAAACCACGGTATTATCCAATTCGCCTGTCTCCTCCAATCTTTTTAATAGTCGTCCTATTTGTTTATCGAGTAAAGTAATACGAGCTGCATGTCGTCGTTCGGTTTCCGGCCACTCCTGATCTGCATACAATTCCTTATTTCGGGTATAACGCTCATGCCCATGAGGAATCCGATATGACATGGTTATAAAAAAAGGTTTATTCTCTTCTTTTTGATCCAGGTAATCCAAGACAAAATTGGTACGAAACTCATCGATACAGTCGTATTCTTCCTGATCATAACGAATGGAATCATGGTCTATGTTGATCCAATGTACCAGTTCATCATAGCTTTTCCCACCAAACCGGGAGGACCATTGCTCCTGTATCGCATAATCAAATCCCCGGTTCATCGCCCAAGTTGATTCATCATTCGGATCATCCAAATGCCACTTACCAATAAACGCAGTTTGATAACCTGCTCCTTTCATCATTTCCCCCAGGGTTAGCTCATCTTTCTTTAAGGGCACTCTTTTCCAAATATCATTATCATAAATCCCGCTGTTTCCACGGATACTAGCATGCCCCGCATGTTTCCCGGTCATTAATACAGCACGGGAAGGAGAGCATACAGAAGACCCCGCATAAAAACTGGTAAATCGGACTCCTTGTTGAGCCAGACTATCCAGTACGGGGGTTTTTATTTGTTGCTGCCCATAACTTCCCAGTTCTCCATAGCCCATATCATCAGCTAAAAGAAAAAGGATATTGGGCTTTTTGTCTGGAACTTTCTGCTGGTTCTCACATGAAAGTATCAAAGCTCCTCCCAGTAGAATCAAACTTATATGTAAATTATTCATCTGTACTTTTTAATATTAAATCCATCATCTTATCAAACAGATATTAGTGACAAGCTTGCTAAAGAAAATCACAAAAAAACTCTGTGATGAATTGTCTATTTATTTCAACTTAAAATACAACAGTTCATCCAGTGCTACATCAAACTCCAGGCTTTTCCCTCCTTTTACAATCTTGCCGGAGGGAGTTTCCCACTTACCTTTTGGTAACTGAACCAAGACTTTGAAAAGTTATAGAGTCGCGGATAATAATGATTGAATAATTCTTCCAAAGCCTGCTGGTTATTATCTGCAAGCTTCTTCAACACCTTATCCTGATTAAATTCTATATGCATTCGGGAAATTTGATCCCACAAACTTAAAAAAAGATCAGAATAAATGGATTTATCAAAGTCATTCTATTCATGATTCGCCAACTAAAAAATTCCTCCATTCAACCTTAGAAATTCAAAACACCTCAATATCAATCAACAAAAAAACAAACGGCTCTTCCTTTCAGCGAACATTTCATGCTTCCCGCACTTCATTTGCATTTACAACGAGACCATGAACGAGAGACTTCTTTCCGTTTTTTCATATCAGCTGCGTAAATGGTTCACAATCCACACTCGCCGGTAAATCTCAACTAAAACACGACAGGAACTGTTTCGTAAGAGTATAAAGTATCGAACAAGAGAGTTAACCATTAATGAATTACAGCATGAATCAATTAGAAAACAAAGTAGCAATTATTACCGGTGGCGCTCAGGGCATGGGAGCAACTCATGCCAAACGCTTCATTCAGGAAGGAGCCAAAGTTGTCATCACCGATTTGAATGAAGAAAAAGGGACGGCCTTGGCCAAAGAATTAGGAGAAAACTGCCTGTTTATAAAGCAGAATGTCACCCAGGCTACCGACTGGCAGCATGTCATTGAGGCTACCGAAAAAACTTTCGGCCCCGTCAATATCCTGGTAAACAATGCCGGTATCACCATGAGGAAGTCGATTCTGGAAACGACCGAGGAAGACTACCGTAGGATTGTCGAGATCAACCAGGTAGCTGTATTCTTAGGCATAAAAGCCGTAATTCCGTCCATGCAAAAAGCCCAGGATGGCTCCATCATCAATATTTCATCAATCAATGGCTTGGTGGGTGGCGCTGTCGGATACACCGACACAAAATTTGCCGTTCGTGGCTTAACCAAAGCGGCTGCGTTGGAATGTGCCCGGTATGGCATTCGGGTTAACTCTGTTCATCCGGGGGTAATTGCTACTCCAATGCTTTCGCAGGATGATACCAAAGAGGCCATCGAGAAGTTTGCCAAGCACATCCCCTTAGGCCGGGTTGCCCAACCCGAGGAAGTAACCAACCTGGTTCTTTTTCTGGCATCCGATGAATCGAAATATTCCACCGGCTCGGAGTTTATCGTCGACGGCGGTTTAACAGCCATGTAACTGTCAACCGCCCTTAAAAAGTTTCTGCCAGTGTAAGCATGCTGTCAAACACCCAAGGGTGAATTCTAAAGCCGAAAACAGCAGCGGCAGGTGAATTCCCCTGCCTCTTTGGGCTATTAAAATCAAACATTGCCCCCTCCTGCCAGCCAAACCAATTTTTATCGCTATTTTCAACAGGCCGTTTTAAAAGCATATCCAACTCAGTATCTAAATGAGATTACCTTTGGAAAACCGGACATCATGAAAAAGAAGCACCTCATACGAATTCTTCGAATAGTCATGCCCAGTGCTGCCCTGATCTGCACAGTGGTATTCGTTCCATGGATGCTGCTTAGAGCATGGCTGGCACCGCTGCCCGACAGCGTTCAGGAACAGCTAAACAACGCCATTGGGTATGGATTGGACGGCATAATTGTCTATGTGGATCAGGCGGAAAAAGAACCAGCCCTTTACAGCGCTGGCTGGAAAAACAGAGCGGACCAGATTCCGGCAGACCCACATGCCTTGTTCAAAATTGCAAGCATCAGCAAATTGTATATTGCCGTTGCTACGGCCCAATTGGTTCATGACAAACGTCTGAACCTGGACCAAACGCTTGCTGACTATTTACCGGAATTTGCCGAAAGAATTGAACATGCAGACCAAATTACCTTGAGAATGATGGTTCAGCACCGGAGTGGCATCCCAAACTACACCGATCATCCTGATTACCCCTGGACGAATCCCTACAAGAGCACCCAAGAAACCTACCAACTGGTACTGGATCAGCCAGCTGACTTTCAACCAAACGAAAAATACAGTTATTCCAACACCAATTACCTGCTGATTGGGGAAATACTTGACCGAACATTGGGCTACAGCCATCACCAATACATTAAAAATGAAATTCTGGCACCACTTGAACTGAACAACACCTACAGTTTACTAAGTGAAGTGGAACTGGACAAGGTTATGAGTGGCTACTACGTCGGTTACGAACCGGATATCAAGGGCAATGATTTTATTCAACCCGGAGGTTCGATGGTTGCAACGGCAGAAGATGTTGGCATTTTCTTAAGAGCATTAAATGATGGCTCGCTGTTGAATGAGGATGAACAGGCTATCTATTCCTCCATCTACAGCTATCACCACACCGGATTGCTTCCGGGCTATCAAAGCATTGCCAAATACCACAAAGATATTGACACGGTAGTCATCCAGTTTGTAAATACAAGCGGTGGTGACAAATGGACTTTATCAGAAATCATCTATAATCGTATTCTGAAAATTTTGAAGACTACAGAAAATTCCTGACCGGGTCGGTTTCGGGCACCTTGTCAGCAGCCATACTTGCACAATTTGAGCAGTACGAACTTTTCACCGGATCATGTCTTTCAGAACCAAGCTGGATCGGATTTAAATCAATCGTTAGCCATCTGGAATTGGATTTTCCATAATCCTCTGAGTTCATTTAACTGGTAGTTGGTCGCCTGATCATCAGGATAAAGTGCTTGTAACTTTTGAACGGTTTGCGGAGCAATTTCATTCGTGCTTCCATGGCATTGCAAGCAAGCCGGTAGCCCGATTTTTATTGGTTTGTAATACAGCAACTGATTGCCCAGGGCAACCAAGGTGTCTTTCGGCTGTCCTGATTGATGATTCCCGGCGGTCCACTGCCAAATCAAGCTGTCGGTTTGGTTCTTTAAACTGTTGCCTGTGTTGCGTGGTCGATCTGTAATCCGTTCGATGGTGCAATGATTAACCTGGCTTAGGCTGTCAGTCAGTGGAAAAGCCTTTAAGTTGCAGAAAGACACGGCATACTCGCTTCCTCCTTGCTGCATGGCCTGACCAACATGCTGGAGTAAAACAGCTTGTGTTTGATTGGAAATAGCGGCTCCCTTGGCCATTAGATCAGCATAGATTTTTTCCGAAATGGGCGGATGTTGCTTGGTCGAAGTACAGGAGAATAAACCGAGCATTGCCCCCAAAAGAAGAACTGGCATTATTTTCATAAGTGTTTTGGGTTTTAATGGTTGGTAAGGCATACGTGATTCTTTTAATATTTGTTTATGTTTAAATCAATGATACCAACAAGCTGCCTGACAAGAAGGTTCGAGAACGAACAACGAAGAAAGAGAATTTCAAAAATTTACCAGAGCTTGCCGGATTTTCGGATGGTCAGTTATCGGTTATCGGTTTTCAGTTGTCAGTTGTCAGTTATTCAGTAGTCATTATTTTTTGTTCTGTGTTGCTCTGTGAATTACTCCTGGTCACTCTGTGGTTAAAAAGTTTGTCATTAATTGTCAATGATGGTCATTGGGTATTAGTAATCGTTATTTGCGTGATGCTTTTATTAGCAGCGTTTTCTTAAACCTTAGTAGCACCATTCAATTTTTCACAAAGCAACCCTTATTACCTTATTCGAAGAGAATATGGGCTATTATCAAACACGAATGAAAATAAGCTTTATTGGCCTCCTCCTTTCACCTTTCACCTTGATTATTTAGCCTTTTCAATTAAAAATTGATTTTCAGATGTTCAGATAGTCAGATTGTGTGCGTGCGTTCATACGTTCGTTCTTGAGTTCGTGACCGTGCCTTCTGCCTTCTCTTCCCTGGCGCAGGAAGCCTATTCGATGTGGAATTACGACTATTCCTTAGCGAATAGGCTTGCTGCTGTATGGCATAGCTCCGATTCGACGTGTCAGAAGGATGATTCCACGTCGCACCATTGATATTCCCGATGGAATACACCTTATGATTTCGAGAATATCTATGATTCGATCGGGCAGCAAGCCTCTGCGCTACTGCCGAAGGTATATTCCCTGGCTCAGCATTAGGCTGCTCCATGGAATTAGACCTAAGGATTAAAGGAGAAATTAATTGATCTGAAGAAAGGAGTGCTGGAAGCAGGGACGAAAAAGACCGCCTTATTGCTTCCCCTCGTTACCGCTTCGCTCAAGCAAGGGGCAGAATCGGCAAACTTCATTATCCATAGCCTTTTAGCTGTTTTACTCATCGGGTGACTTTGAGTCGCCCGATGAGTAAAAATACAGCCTAAGCGTTCACCATTAATGGTCGTGCTTGTGATCGTGTTTTTCTGCGGCTTTTTCATTGCGATCGTATTGGCAGCAACCTGGCAGTTCGTTGTAAACTTCATCACTGGCTTTGTGCTTGGGGGTGTCGTGCCCCACTTTGGCAATGGCTTGTTGCACCTTATCCACGTTGGTTTTACTTTCATCAAAGCTGAGGGCCATCATCTTGGTTTTCTTGTCCCAATCGGCCAGGGTCACTCCTTCAACCGATTTGGCGGCTTTCTCAATGCGCTTTTCGCACATGCCGCAGTTTCCTTTTACTTTAAACTTTTCACTCTTGTTTTGGGCTAAAACGGTTCCGGCACCCATCATCACCAGGATAGCCAGCATCATCACTTTTGTTTTCATCGTACTTCTTTTTTAGGGTTACTATTTCTCTTTTTCTTGTAAGAATCAATTAATTTTACATCACTAAGCCTCTTTAGCTCAGTGGTAGAGCAGCTCACTCGTAATGAGCAGGTCGTGGGTTCGACTCCCATGAGAGGCTCCGGTTCGTTTCGGAATCAAGACGTATTGCACCCGGCTTAGTTGTAGCATCCGGCACGTCCTGATTCCGAAACTTTTTATTCTATTCCTCGCGGTACAAGCAGCATTCCGGCAAATCGTTATAAACCGCATCTGGTGCCTTGTACTCTTCGGTATCATGACCAGCTTTGGCAATGGCTAACTGCACTTTATCCGGACTCGTTTTCTTCGGGTCGTACTGCAAATGGATCATTTGTTCTTCCGCATTCCACTGGGCACTTGAAACCCCGCCAACAGCTAAAGCCGCTTTTTCAATCCGGTCTTTGCACATCTCGCAATTACCTGAAGCTTTAAAGTGGGCGTGTTCTTCCTTAGCCGGCGTAGTTGCTTGAGCAGTATAAGACAGCCGATCAAACAAGCAGCATTCCGGCAGTTCATTATATACCGAATCCGGTGCTTTGAATTTTTCGGTGTCGTGTCCTGCATTGGCAATGGCCTGTTGCACCTTCTCCGGATTGGTTTTCTTCGAATCGTATTGCAAGTGGGCCAGTTGTTGCTCCGCATCCCAATGCGCACTGAAAACGCCATTAACTGCTAGTGCCGCTTTTTCAATCCGGTCTTTGCACATTTCGCAATTACCGGCAGCTTTAAACTGAGCATGTTCACCTTGTGCGTTTGCTCCCATGTTCATATCACCGTGCTGATGGCCTGTTGATCCCATTCCTCCCTCCGGATTCATCATGCTTTGCAAGCCACGAAGCTGAGCGGAGGCATCAATCTTGAAGACGCCATTGGTGGCAATTTCCTCGCCTTCATGCAGGCCGTCGGCAACCACATAGCTGTCGCCGGCAACCGGTCCCAACACAATTTCGCGGTAAAGGAAGGAGGGCGTTTCGCGGTTCGGCACTTTCACATACACCACGGCCCGTTTCCCGGTCCATAAAATAGCGGATTTAGGAACCAGCAATTGAGCTTCGTTGGCGATCGAAGATTCCAATACGCCGGAACTAAACATGCCGGGTTTCACCTTTTGTTGTGTATTGTTCAACTCCAGACGAACCTTTGCCACACGCGTTGTTGGATCAATAAAAGGGTCGATGTAGCGTACCTTACCGGTAAAGGTTTCACCAGGTAAAGCCTGAATGGTATACTCCATTTCATCGCCTGCTTTAATCCAGGGCAGGTCATTTTCGTAGGCATCAAACATCACCCAAAGCTTACTTAAGTCGATCAGCTTAAACAATTGCTGTCCTTCTTTCACGTAATCGCCAATAGCCACATTGCGACTATTCACCGTGCCCGAAATGGGCGACAGCACATCAAAATACTGCTGCGGTGTTTTAGAGGCCTCAATCGCATCGATCTGCGCATCCGTCAGGTCCCACAACTTCAGCTTATTCCGGGCAGCCCGGTAAAGTCCCGGACGCGTTTCCCGGTAGCTCATGGCTTCCATTAGTTCGCGCTGGGCAGCCAGCAATTCCGGAGAATAAATGGTAGCCAGCTTCTCGCCTTGGCGCACTTGCTGCCCGGTAAAATTGACAAACAATTTTTCAATGCGCCCGCCAAACCGGGCCGTCAGTTCGGAGACCTTGCGCTCATCCGCCTCAACCTTTCCTTGCATGTGAATGGTTTTCTTCGGAATGGCTTTTACCACACGGCTGGTTTGCACATTGGCCAGACTGGCAGCCGATTCACTCAGCTGAATTTCATTGGGGTCAATATCTTCTCCACCGGCATTCATCGAAGCCAGCGGAATAAGATCCATCCCGCAGATGGGGCAATCGCCCGGTTTCTCCTGTTGAATCTGCGGGTGCATGGAACAGGTCCAGGTGGTTGGATCATCGGATTCATGATCATGGCCCTCATGGCCTTCGGTCAGTGACTTTGAACTTGCTGTTTCGGCTGAAGAATGAAAGAACACCCAGCCCAAAAACAGGCCAAACACTAAAGCTCCAAGCAGGAACTTATAGTTTTCTTGTATGTATTGATTAAATTTTTTCATCACAATATATTCTGATAGTCTAAAACGTTAATTGAACCTCCCGATTAATTCCCCATCAAATAATGAATCATGGAAATAGCCGCCTGTTGATCGGTTTTGGCTTTTTCCAGTTCCAGGGCATATTCCAGCAGCTTCCGGTCCATTCTCAAAATCTCTTCAAAATTCTGACTGCTGGAGGCATATTCAGTTTCCAGAATACTCAGAGAATTCTCGGCCAGCTCGGTCTGACTCAGATACAAAGCCTTTCGACGCTTCGCATCCAGGTACTCTTTCCAGGCAATTTCAAACAAGCTTTCCAGGCTGTTCGACAAGCTTTGCTTTTCAAAAGCATTCGCCGTTTCTTCATACGCTACCTGTTGCACCATCGCCTTGTACTTACTACGGTAAAGTGGTATCGTCAGGCCAAGTTTCGGAAACATAAACGAATCAGTCCCTTTGGGCTGCATTGCTCCTTTTTCAACAATGGAATAATCAATACCGAGCGAGAAGGTAGGTTTGCCCGACTTTTCAGCCAACTCCTTCTTAAAGCGCAAGGCTTCTTGTTGTAAGTCCAGGCTAAGCAGCTGGTGATTCTGATTCAGAATACTATCCAGCGCTGCCGTCTTGCTTTGGGCCATTTCGGTTTCCCAAAGTTCATCCGGCAAATCAATAGGCTGATTGCGATCGTCATTCAACAGCTTATTAAACTGAACCTGCAACACCTGCCGTTGGTCTTTCAGCAAAGCCAGTTCATTCTCCAGATCCCCCGTTTCCATTTCAAGCCGGTACTGATCCACCGCCGACACCATTCCGGCTTCGACCTTGATGGCTGCCATGCGCCGAAAACGCTCCAGCACAAGCAGGTTATCCTGAATGATACGAATGGCCTTTTCGTTGAAATAGAAATTGTAATAGGTCGCACGAACGTCATTAAACAAGGCTGACTTGGTTTCCTCAAAAAGCTCATACTTCACCTTGGCCTGTTGTACGGCCACATTTTCCCTGGCTTTCAGGGTACCAAACCACGGAAACATTTGCGTGGCCGAGAACTTGTATTGCTGAACACCAACGCGTGCTCCAGCCGGCAGCGTGAACGATGGAAAAGCCACCTGCGGATCGGGTAAAGCTTTCACCTGGGGCACTTGTTCCAAGGCTGCCATATAGTCGTAAAACCGGGCTTGCAGGTTCGGGTTGTTTTCAGCTGCCCGCACCAGGTAAGTATTCAGCTGTTCCTGTGCCCCCGCCCCCATACTAAGGAGCAGCAACAATAACATCCCGGTTAAATATTTTATAAAAGGATTCTGTTTCATGATTTTAATTTTTTAGTCCGGTTTTTCACCTGTTTTTCCTGCCACATACTGTATAAAACCGGCACCACAAACATGGTCAGCACCTCAATGGTCATTCCTCCAAACAAGGGGATAGCCATAGGCACCATAATATCTGAACCTTTCCCGGTTGAGGTAAGCACCGGAATCAGTGCAATCAGTGTCGTAGCCGTGGTCATCATAGCCGGACGCACCCGCTTGGAACCGGCTTCCAACACCATGGCCCGCACTTCGCTAATGCTTTGTGGAGTATGTTTTTCCCGAAGCTGATTGAGGTAAGTGCTGATCAGCACCCCATCATCGGTGGCTACCCCAAACAGGGCAATAAAGCCCACCCAAACGGCCACACTCAGGTTAATCGTTCCCACCTGAAACAGATCACGCAGGTTGTGCCCCGCCAAGGTTCCATTCATAAACCAAGGTTGTCCGTACAGCCAGATCATGATAAAGCCACCTGAAAGCGCAACCAGTATTCCTGAAAAAATCAGCGTGGTTGAGGTTACAGAACGAAACTGAAAGTACAGGATCAGGAAAATCACAATCAGCGAAATCGGAATCACAATAAGCAGGCGATTTGTTGCCCGAATCTGGTTTTCGTAGTTTCCGGTGAATACATAGCTCATACCGGCCGGCAACACAAACGAGCCATCTTCCAGTTTTTCATTCAGATAAGCCTGAGCATTTTCAACAACATCAACTTCGGCATAGCCTTCCTTTTTGTCGAAAATGACATAGCCCACCAGGAACGTATTTTCGCTCTTAATCATTTGAGGTCCCCGGGTATATTGCATGTCCACCAGCTCGGCCAGCGGAATTTGCATGCCCGAAGGCGTCGGAATCAAAATGGACTGCAGGTCTTCGGGGTTATCCCGAAATTCGCGGGCATAGCGCAACCGAACCGGAAAGCGTTCCCGTCCTTCTACGGTGGTGGTCAGCTGCATGCCTCCGATGGCACTTCCAATCACCGCCTGCAGGCTTTCCACAGTCAATCCGTAACGGGCCAGCGCCTTACGCTTGATGTTCAGTTCGAGGTAAGGTTTTCCAACCACCCGGTCAGCAAACACCGACATGGGCTCGACCCCTTCCACATGTTGAAGCTCCGTTTCCAGTTGCAGCCCCACTTTTTCAATGCTCTCCAAATCGGGTCCAAACACTTTAATCCCCATCGGAGCACGCATACCGGTTTGCAACATCACCAAACGTGTTTGAATGGGCTGCAGTTTGGGCGCTGAGGTCAGACCGGGAATGGTTGCCTTCTGTAAAATTTCATCCCAAATATCATCGGGTGAATGAATTTTATCACGCCACTGCCGGAAATATTCGCCATTTTTATCCTCCACCAGTCTTTCTTGTTCAATCAGGCGGAAACCTTCATCGGCCCGATTATAGGTACTGCCATCTTTCAGCACAAAAGCCCCTTCTTTATTGACTTTAAAGCGCATGCGGTGGCCGTCTTCATTCAGCATGTATTCCGGTTTGTAATTGATGACATTTTCATACATCGAAACCGGAGCCGGATCAAGCGCGGAGTTCACCCGCCCCCATTTACCAACCACCATTTCAACCTCCGGTATTGCATTCACTTTTTTATCCAGCAAGCGAATCACTTCCAGGTTTTCCTCAATACCTGAGTGCGGCATAGTTGTGGGCATCAGCAAGAAAGAACCTTCATCCAGGGTAGGCATAAACTCTTTTCCAATACCGGGAAACTTCTCACTGGCAGAAGCCCATAGCTTGGTTTCCTTCACAAATTTGGGCATAAAACCATACAGTTTGTCAACCCCTTGCCAGGCTGTGATTCCGAATAGAATAATCAAAATGGGAACACTCAAAAAGGCCCACTTGTGGTTCAAACACCATTTCAGAATCCGAGGGTAAAAACGCACAACAAGCATCAAGAATCCAAGGATGGTTCCCACGATTAAAATGACGAAGAGGAAGTTGATCAACAGGGAGTTTTGTGCCCCCAGAGGCATCCAGGCTTTGGTCAGGAAAAAAACAACCACGGCCAGCGTGATTCCCACATTGATGTAGTTCACCCACTGCTGGCGATGGGCCGGCCACCGATCAGCCAACCAACCATTGATTCCAAAAGCCGTCAGCGATAAAGCAATGTAGTTCCCCGACCACACTGCCAGGACAATACCTGCCAACACCAACAAGCCACTCCAGAGTTTTTTGGATCGACTTTTATCATATTTAATCGAAAAAACCACATGGGCAAAGGTTGGAATGAGCACCAGCCCGATCAACAAGGCAGCCAGCATGGCAAAGGTTTTGGTAAAAGCCAGCGGACGGAACAGTTTTCCTTCAGCCGCTTCCATAGCAAACACCGGCAAGAAACTGATAATGGTCGTCAGCAAAGCCGTCATTACTGCACCAGCCACCTCGGTCGTTCCTTCATAAACGACCTGCAAAAGTTGCTTTCCTTTCTTTCCGACATTTTCGGGCAGCTCAATATGCCGAATAATATTTTCGGAAAAGACCACTCCCACGTCAACCATCACACCAATGGCAATAGCAATACCTGAAAGCGCAACAATATTGGCATCCACACCAAACTGTCGCATGGTAATAAAGGTGATTAGCACGCCAATGGGCAACAAGCTGGAAATTAACAACGATGCCCGCAGGTTCAGCACCAACACTATGACCACGATGATACTGATCAGAATCTCCAAAGACAAGGCCTCTTCTAGCGTTCCCAAGGTTTCTTTAATCAGACCAGTGCGGTCGTAAAACGGCACCACTGTCACTTTCGAAACAGTACCATCGTCCAGCGTTTTCGAAGGCAGCCCCGGGCTTATTTCCGCAATTTTTTCTTTAAGATGCTCGATGGCTTCTAATGGGTTGGCTCCATAACGGGCTACCACTACCCCACCAACTGCTTCGGCGCCGCCTTTATCCAGTCCGCCACGACGTGTGGCCGGCCCAAAGTTAATTTTAGCAACATCCTTCAACCGAACCGGGACATGATCGCGCACGGCCACCACGCTTTCCTCCAAATCGCCCAGATTTTTGATGTATCCTAGGGCCCGAATCAAATATTCGGCGCGGTTAAACTCCAGGGTTCGGGCACCAATATCCAGGTTGCTGCTTTTCACGGCAGTCATAATCTGCGCAATGGTCACCCCATAAGCTTTCATCGCAGCCGGATCAATATCTACCTGGTACTCTTTTACAAATCCTCCAATGGAAGCGACCTCGGCCACCCCTTTGGCAGCCGTTAATGCATAACGCACATGAAAATCCTGAATGGTTCGCAATTCGTGCGGATCCCAACCTCCCGCCGGATTTCCATCTCTGTCGCGTCCCTCAAGGGTGTACCAGTAAATTTGGCCCAGCGCTGTAGCATCAGGCCCCAAGGCAGGTGTAGCATCTGCCGGCAAAGTGCCCGGTGGCAGCGAATTCAGCTTCTCTAAAATTCGCGTGCGGCTCCAGTAAAACTCAACATCTTCATCAAAAATGATGTAAATACTGGATAAGCCAAAAATGGAATTACTTCGAATGGTTTTCACTCCGGGAATTCCCAAAAGCGATGTGGTCAGCGGATAAGAAATTTGGTCTTCAATATCCTGTGGCGAACGGCCAGGCCATTCGGTATATACAATTTGCTGGTTTTCCCCAATATCGGGGATGGCATCAACCGGAACAGGATCATTGGGCAAAATACCAATGTCCCATCGAAAAGGTGAGTTAACCATTCCCCAGCCCACTAGAACCAGGAGCAACAGGAAGGTTACCAGCTTGTTTTCTAAAAAGAAACGAATAAATTTATTCAGCATACCGTCTCAACTTTATGATTTTTTTTTTGATTGCTATAAATGACAAAAAGTAGCACTATATGCAACGAGCATACAGCCTACCACATCCGATTTCATCCCAATGAAATCGGGGCAATCAAAAAATCATAAACGGTAAACCTGAATATCAGAAAGGAAGTGGAGCACCCTTTTGAAGGGAGGCGACTCTCCCTTGGTGGCGACATTCAAAAATTGAGTTGTTTCTCCCAGTAATTCAATGACAAACCGGGGAATTTCAAAAATGACAAACGCAATGTAATCAACATGACTAATCACCACGGCAGGCGTATAGTCCTGATCCAATTGATAGGTTTGCGCTTCATTGTGGCAGCAGTCCCCTTCTTCCATATCGCAGCAGGTTTCTACATTGCCTGAAACAGACGTATCAACTAAATCTTCACCACAATAGTGTTTTGTGATGGTAAATCCTAAGGTGGATACCATCATAATCACTAACATTGTAATATGAAGAATTTTCTTTGTCATCTGTACTTACAACGCAAATTTATATAAATTTGTTTGACCCAATAAAAGTATTAACAACCTTTATGAAATAATAACTAGCTTTAATCAAAATGAATAAACCAATGAAAAAACTCGCATTTCTATTCCTGATCGCAGGAATTGCTTGTCAACAACCCGCTCAAAAAAAGGAAGATGCTTTGTATGCCAAAGCTGATTTTGAAAGTACCATTGATGGCAAAACAACAACGTTATACACCTTGGAAAATGCCCATGGGATGAAAGTGACCTTAACCAATTATGGGGCAAAAATTGTTTCCATACTGGTTCCCGACCGTGAGGGCAAGCTGGCTGATGTTGCCTTAGGCTTCAAATCCATTGCTGAGTACCAAACCCAGGATGCCGGGCAAGGTGCAGTTGTAGGGCCTTATGCCAATCGTATTGCCAATGCTCAGTTTGAGCTAAACGGTGAAGTGTACAAGCTGGAAGTGAATAACCACAAAGCCAACTTACATTCCGGAACCCAAAGTTTTTACCGCCAGGTTTATGAGGCCAAAGAACTGAAAACCGCTGACGGACCGGCAGTGGCCATGACCTTGATCAGCCCGGACGGAGCTTCCGGCTTTCCCGGCAACAAAGAGGTTACGGTAACCTACACCTTAACCGACAAAAACGAACTGAAAATTGACTACCAGGCCACAACCGACAAAGCCTGTCCGTTTAACCTGACCAATCACGTGTACTTCAACCTAAAAGGAGAAGGCAATGGCGATATTCTGGATCATGTTGTTGTCATCGATGCCGATTCAACAACCGAAGTTCTGAATAATGAGCTGATTCCAACCGGCAAAATTGTTTCGATTAAAGGAACCGATATGGATTTCACAACACCCCATGCTGTTGGCGAACGCATCGACTCGGACATGCCTGCGTTGGCTGTTGCCGGAGGATACGACCATAACTACATTTTGAATAAGGATCAGGAAGCAGACGAACTAACGTTCTGCGCCAGCGTTTACGAGCCCAAGTCAGGTCGCTACATGGAAGTTTTCACCACAGAACCTGCCGTTCAGTTTTACACCGGCAACTTCCTAAATGGCACCTTAACCGGACGCAGCGGAAAAACTTACGAACATCGTTATGGCTTGTGCCTGGAAACTCAGCATTACCCCGATTCGCCCAATCACCCCAACTTCCCAAACACGGTTCTGGAGCCCGGTGATACGCTGAATTCAACAACGATTTACAAGTTCTCTGTGAAAAATAATTAAGCACACCTTGCCAATTCAATGAAAAGACTGGCCTCCGAGCTGGTCTTTTTTCGCTTTTAAAAGCATGAACTAGTACCCATTAACATTGGTTATGCGATCATTTCACCTTGAAAAAACGTGCCCCAAAAGCCTCAATAAAAACCAGAATTGAAATCAGCTTGACCAAGAAAATTTTGTAAGTTTGGTCAGAAAATCTGAGAAAATATTAAATCATGCGAAAACTTATCCTCCTTACCGGATTGCTGGTTCTTAGTGTGCTGGCTTATTCCCAAACACCTTATAAATATGTCATTATTCCAACGCAGTTTCCCGACTTTGCCAATGGGCTAAATCCTTACGGGCTCAGCTCGTCCATTCAAAATGAATTGAATGCCAAGTCGATTGAAAACACGTTTCAGGCCGAGTTGAGCAATGATGAGTTTTGCGATGTTCTAACGGTCAACCTGATAAAAATAAACAACATGTTTAAGAATAAGCTGAAAGTTGAACTGAAAGACTGCCGCAACCGGGTGGTTTGGTCGCAGGAAGGAACCGGACGCTCAAAGGACTTTCAAAAAGGCTATGCCGAGGCTATCGCCGAAGCATTCAAGGATTTAAACCAATTGCCCGTCAACCCGAATGCAAGCCCACAAGTGGCAGTTGCTCCGGCTCCAACTCCGGCACAACAGGTTGAGCAGGCCGCTCCTGAGGCTGCTCCGGCTCCAACAGTTCAGGCTCAGGCAACCAATCCGCAAGCGTTGTACAAACCAGCCAACCTCTTCTACAATTACTCCTATTTTATTGACCTGGTAGATGCTGATGCTGGCCGAAAGCAACTGATTTTGCTCAATGGGGAGCTACTTGGCTATCAAAATCTGCAAACCATTGGCACCTTGTCGCCTTCCGGCCTGGGCGATGTTTATACGCTGGAATGGACAACAGCTGCCGGAGAAACCGTTCGGGGGCTGGCCAACCTAACAGCAAACGAATTAAAGATTTCGTTGCCAAAAGGTGATCAACAGGAAGTAATCACCCTGCAAAAATATTAAGCATCGCGAAGGATTTCCATCCTGATTGAGCCAAAAAAATCTTTGGCTTGAGGGAAACGACCTTCACCTCAAAACAACCTTTCGGTCAAGACTCAATCAGAATATTGTACTTCTGCAATAAACCCGGCAAGCCTTCTAAGGAGAACCGGGCCTTTTTCAGTCGGTTTTCATCCGGGTCGAACGAAAAATCGGTTGCCGTCCGAAAATCAGCCTTCTCCAACAGGGTCCGGTAAAAAGTGGTTCCCGTAAGCACACAATCATCAAAAACCGCTTCTGTCAAATCACACTCCGAAAAGTCAGCCTGAATAATGGAACAGCCGGAAAAACGCGTCTTGCGCATTTTCTTCCCGGTAAACAACGCATAATCCAGTTGGCAGGAGATGAAGTCGACCTGAAACAAAAAATCGTTGCACAAGCTAAAATCAAAACCGGTCAGTTTACATCCTTTCATCCGAACCTCTTTCATCCCGGTACCATTCAGCTTAAGCATCATCATCGTGCAATCTTCAAAACTACAATTCAAAAATTCGGTTTCCGACAAATCGCAGCCGGTAAACAAGCAATTGATAAACTGACATTCATCAAATTCCTTTCCGGCAAGCATTTCTGTCGAAAAATCAACCTGCCGATAAGTTTTATCGTAATTCGCCATTTCAAGCATAACCTCTGTTTTAGCGGCTAAAGGTATCCCTATTCTTCAAGAAAATTTAAATTTCGATGGTGAATTTTAATTTGTTTCCTACAAGAAAAGTTGTGATCATTGCAACTGAAAAATCAATAACATTTATGCTAAAAAAGAACCTGCTCATTGTCTTAATTGCATTACCCGTCGTATTATCGGCGCAAATTGACACCCTCAAGCTAAACCGGCAATTCATTCAAAAAGGATGGCGCGACACCAAGAAACTGGTCACTGCTCCAGCCCGGTGGGATAGCCGCGACTGGACAACCGCCGGCGTATTGACAGCTTCATTAGCTGCGCTCACATTAGTCGACCAGCCTGTACAGGACGCTTTTCAGGATTGGCACACACAGGCCGACAAATCGGGTGAGCGAATAACAGCCAATTTTCTGGAACCGCTGGGCGAAGAATATGCCTTGGCCGTTATTGGTGGGTTTATGGCTCACGGCCTGCTGGCCGGCAACAGCAAAAGCCAGTCGACAGCCCTGCTGGCCGGTGAAAGTTTCTTATTGGCCAGTCTCTTTGTACAAATTCCCAAGCGCCTGATTGGCCGTGCGCGCCCCGATACCGGAGCC
Organism: uncultured Sunxiuqinia sp.; assembly: GCF_947495665.1. Lineage (GTDB taxonomy): Bacteria > Bacteroidota > Bacteroidia > Bacteroidales > Prolixibacteraceae > Sunxiuqinia > Sunxiuqinia rutila. Next base: position 204,986 of record NZ_CANLZV010000001.1, on the reverse strand, counting down.
GATCCTTTTGAGTTTAACGGTCCCCTCGAAGGCACCGGCTTTCCATCCGGACACACGACGGCCGCCTTTGCTGTTGCATCGGTTATAGCCAACCAATATGCCGATACCCCAGCCGTCCCCATCATTTCGTATTCGATTGCCACAGCTGCCGGCCTTTCTCGAATTTACGACAACCGCCATTGGCTAAGCGATGTCGCAGGTGGTGCAGTACTCGGGATTCTTGTGGGGAATCTGGTTAGTGAAAAGTACAATAAAAACACACGTGTTGCGCTGGTCCCTTTTCGGTCAGGTCCCATCCAAGGGGTAAAACTAGCTTATACCCTATAACACAAAAAGGAGTACGGACAGAAAAAAAAGTTATTTTTGACAAAATTCAATAAAATCAACTTCAACCGAATGAAACGAACTGAAATATTGAACGGTGAATTAAGCTTTTTCAGCTTGAAAGTTCGATAGGCGTAGCATCGGTTACCATTGAAAATAAAAAACTATGTGGATGAAAAACTGGGGGTACTTGATTGTGGTTTTGTTTTTGCTTGGCGCCTGCTCGTCGGGAAAAAAAGCACTTGACCGCGGAAATTACAGCGAAGCAATTGAAAAAGCGGTAAACCGCCTGAGTAGTGATCCGGACAATAAAAAAGCTCAAAACGTGGTGCGTAACGGCTATCCCATGGCCATGGATTATTACCAGGAAGAAATCGATCATATCCTGAATGGAAACGATCCGTTTAAATGGGGCAAGACACTCCAAGTCATGAATCGGGTGAATCATCTGAGCAACATGATTCGCAGAATCCCTGCCGCACGAAAAATTGTTTCTTCGCCCAAAGTGTACACCTCCGAATTGAGCGAGGCTACCAACCGGGCCGCGGAAGAACGATACCAGGCCGGACTTATGAGCCTGTCCAGGCCAACACGCGAAGATGCCAAGGATGCCTATTACCATTTCGCCCAGGCCGACCAACTGGTGCCCTCGTATAAAGATGTTCTGGATAAAATGTACCTGGCCAAAGACCGGGCAACCATTCATGTTATTCTCGAATCGATTGCCTTTCCGCTGCGGAAATATGAACTCTCGGCTGAATTCTTTTACGAGCAAGTTATCAACCGGATGAAACAGCTCTACCCCAGCTCCAGCTTTGTGGCCTTTTACACGCCCGACGAAGCAAATAGACAACAGCTTGACTACCCGGACATGGTTGTACGGATGGAGTTTTATGACTTTTTCATCGGCCAACCGCAACACTTCGAAAAGCAGGAAAACCTTGATCGTATTGTTGAGCGTGAAGTTGAAGTAAAAGTGGGCCGCGACTCCACCCGCATTGAAAAACGCCAGGAACGTTTGCGAGGAAAAATCAAAATCATCAGTGATGAAGTGATGTCACAAGGCTTGCTGAATGTCAAAATTGAAGAGTTCCAAAGCCGGAAGTTAATTCTGAGTGAAGAAGTGCCGGGAGAGTTTTTATGGCGAAATCAATACGGAATATTTGTTGGTGATGAAGGTGTGCTAACCAAAGAGCAAGTTCGAATTCTGAACAATAAAGCGGTTCCGCCACCAGCCCCGCAAGATCTGTTCATCGAATTTACAAGGCCCATTTATGCCCGGCTCACTGACCGCCTAAACGCCTACTTTAGAAAATACAACTAAGCCTGTTTCGGTATTCTGTCCAATCAGGGTCAAACTTTAATAACCAGGAAGACCAATCACCTCAGCCTAATGGCCGGAAGTGATTGGTCTTCTTTTTTGTCCTAGTATTTCGGAAGGGCCTGGTAACGCGCCAGCCCACCTTTGCTGGTTTCTTTGTAGTGGTTCGACAAATCTTTGCCGGTTTGATACATGGTTTCCACCACTTCATCAAAACTAATCCGATGCTCTCCATCGCTCATCAAGGCATAGGTATTGTGTGCCAGCGAACGCTCAGCAGCCATGGCATTGCGCTCAATACAAGGAATCTGGACCAGGCCGGCAACCGGATCACAGGTCAGTCCCAGATGGTGCTCCAATCCCATTTCAGCCGCATACTCAACCTGTTTTACAGTACCTCCCATCAGCTGGGTTGCTGCCGCCGACGCCATGGCACAGGCAGTTCCTACTTCGCCCTGGCAGCCCACTTCGGCACCCGAAATAGAGGCGTTGTGTTTCACCAAATTGCCAATCAACCCGGCCGTAGCCAAAGCACGCAAAATGTGTTTCAGATCTATTTTGTAAACTTTCTTATAATACTTCAATACAGCGGGAACAACACCGCTTGCACCACAAGTAGGTGCGGTAACAATCAGCCCACCGCTGGCATTTTCTTCCGATACCGCCAAGGCATAGGCAAACAATTGCGAGCGCTTCTTAAATGGTCCGGTAAAATGTTCGGCTTTCTGCTTAAATATCGCTGATTTGCGCGGCAGATGCAAGCCTCCGGGCAAAGTTCCCTCTTGTTTCATGCCCCGTTTAATGGCCTCGTTCATGGTTTTCCAAACCTGTTCCAGGTATTTCCAAATTTGAGGTCCTTCATTAAATTCAACGTATTCCCAAAGTTGTTTTTTGTGGGTATGGCACCAACTTAAAATATCTTCAAGATTCGATAATTCATAAACCCTCTTCGTTTCCTTCTGCTCCCCTTCTTCCAACACAGCACCGCCTCCAACACTGTAATAAATTTTTTCCTGAAGCTTTTGTCCGTCCTCGCTACAGGCTTCAAATTTCATGGCATTGGGATGAAACGGAAGAAAGGTATCCGGTTCCCAAAGAATTTCCAAAGGGAAACGTTTAAACACCTCATCTACGGCAAAATCCGTCAAGTGTCCTTTACCGGTAGCAGCCAAACTTCCGTAAAGGGTACATTTAAATTTTGTGGCCTCCGGGTTCGCAGTCAGAAATTGCTCGGCAGCAATTCGGGGTCCCATGGTATGACTGCTGGAAGGACCGTGTCCGATACGATAGATTTCACGAATAGATTCCATAAACTGAATTTTGGGCAAAATAAGCGTTAATAAAAAGCTACGAAGCAAACAAAAATCAGGTTTCGCCAATTTCCGTCAACATCTTTCAAAAAATTATGTTTTCAGAAATAAGGTTCCTAATTATCCATTAACTTTGGAGCCTGTTTCAAAATTGGAAAAACGTTTTCCGCTGTAAATATCGCGAGTTATGAAAAAATTGGAAAATCTGCACCCACAACCTGTCTGGAATTACTTTGAGGCTATTTGCCAGGTTCCTCGTCCGTCAAAAAAAGAAGAAAAAATCAGAGCCTTTTTGCTTGACTTTGCCCAAAAGCAAGGCCTGGAAGCCCAGACGGACACCATTGGCAATGTACTGATTCGCAAACCAGCCACACCCGGTAAAGAGCAGGTTCCAACCGTTATTTTACAAGCGCACATGGATATGGTTTGTGAAAAGAACAGTGACACGATTTTCAATTTTGACACCGATGCGATTGTACCGGTAGTCGATGGTGAATGGGTAAAAGCACAGGGTACAACCCTGGGAGCCGACGATGGAATTGGCATTGCCGCCCAAATGGCTTTGTTAAGCTCGACCACCATTTCACATGGCCCGCTGGAATGTCTGATTACGGTTGATGAAGAAACCGGATTAAGCGGTGCTTTTGCTTTAGAGCCAGGCTTTTTAACAGGCAAAATCCTAATCAACCTGGATTCGGAAGACGACGGCGAGCTGTTTATCGGCTGTGCCGGAGGTATTGACACCTTGGGAACCCTGAGCATTGAAAAAGAAAAAACACCTGGAAAATCCTTCGCCTTAAAAATTTTGGTTAAAGGCCTGAGAGGCGGACATTCGGGCGATGATATTCACAAAGGACGGGGCAATGCAATTAAGATCCTGACCCGTTTTCTGTGGCAGGCCATTCGCAAATATGGCGTACGCCTGACCGATTTCGAAGGAGGCAACCTGCGCAACGCCATTGCCCGCGAAGCCTCTGCAACGGTTATTGTTCCCCATGTTCAGAAAGAACAACTGGTAGCTGAACTCAATATGTTTTCAGCCGATGTTGAATTTGAGTTTGAACGGACTGAACCCAACCTGGTGGTTGATCACAACTCCACCATTGTGCCTGAGCAGGTATTTACGCAAGCCAGCCAGGAGAATTTGCTCAGCCTGCTGTATGCCTGTCCGCACGGAGTACTGGAAATGAGTACCCGAATGAAAGATATGGTGGAAACATCAACTAACCTGGCTTCGGTTAAACTTGTAGACTCGAACCAGGTATTGATAACAACCAGCCAGCGAAGTGAAATTGAAAGCCGGAAGTACTACGCCTCCGAAATGGTTCGCTCGGTTTTCGAGCTGGCAGGTGCCCAGGTCAAAAACTCAGACGGCTATCCGGGCTGGACGCCCAACCCATCCAGTAAAATTCTGAAAGTTGCCGTTGATTCCTATGTCAAGCTATTTGGCGAAAAGCCCGTTGTTCGCTCCATTCATGCCGGACTCGAATGCGGCCTCTTTCTGGAAAAATACCCTGAACTGGATATGGTCTCAATTGGACCTACGATTTTGGGTGCCCACTCCCCCGACGAGCGCATCAATATCCATACTGTCACCAAGTTCTGGGACCATTTAGTTGACATATTGGAAAATATTTCTTAACTATTATTGTTACATAAAACGATTTTGCGGCAATACTACCACGCTGTTTTCTATAAAGTTGTGAAAATAAGACCTTTTTATCTTATTCTAAATTAAACCGATCATTAATCCTATCATTGGCAGGATTATAAAATGTTTTTATGTTTGTACTACTAATTCAGTAGGAAAGGTAGGATAACATGAAAAGAATGATTAGAAGTTTAATGTTCAGCACCTTAACGGTGCTTCTTTTAGTTGCCAATTACACTGCAACTGCTCAAATTCAGTATCAACTGGATTCAAAAAATAGTTCAATGCTGGTAAAAGGGACCTCAACAATTCATGACTGGGAAATGACTGTTGAGAACCTGCAGGGAGCAATTACGCTTCAGGAAAGCCAAGCCTTGGATCAATTGACAGGTGGACACTTTGTGCTGGATGTCAAGTCCATCAAAAGTGAAAGAAGCCTGATGAACAAAAAGACCTATGAGGCTCTGAAGGAAGATGATTTTCCGCAAATAAAAGCCAAGGTAAACCAAGTAACCCAAAACGGAAACAGCGGGTCGGTGGTGTTGGAACTAACCATTGCCGGAAAAACGCAAAAGGTAACCGATGATTTTGAGTTTAGCTCGGCCAATGGGACAATTACTGTTCAAGGCGTTCTTGATTTAAAAATGTCAGACTTTGGCGTTGAGCCGCCAGTAGCCATGATGGGCACCATCAAAACAGGAGATGAAATTAAGGTAGAATACAAGTTAGTTTATAACGAGTAGCAGAGAGAGCGTAATATTTTAAATTTAACAATCAATTATGAGGAAAATTACAGTCATTATTGCAAGTCTATTCATTGCAGTAACAAGTTTTGGTCAGCAATTCGAAGCTGCAAAGATTAATGCTGAGGATTTTGACGATGTGAAAGTGAAGGTGGGTGGCGATTTCGCGATTCAACTTCAAATGTTGGACCACGAGGCGCCGGTAGAGCTGAGCGACCTTAAAAATAATTTCAATTTACCTACAGCAAACTTAAATTTGACCACTGATCTGGCACCAGGAATCCAACTGTTCCTGCGTACGTATTTGTCTTCCCGTCACCACAATGAAGCTTGGGTTGAAGGCGGTTACTTAACCATTGACAAAATGCCATTCCTACCAGCTACCGATAAGGTTATGGAATACCTTACGCTGCGCGTTGGGGTTATGAATCCGAATTACGGTGATGCACATTTCTTCCGTAGCACCAATGCTTCGGTATTGAGCAACCCATTTGTGGGCAACTGGATTATGGATGCGTATACCACCAATCCCGGAATGGAAGTCATGTTCCGTAAAGATGGTTTCCTGGCCTTGGTTGCTGCTAACAACGGTCGTCTGAACTACGGTCGTGGCAACGATTTGGGCGAAGACCTGGTTTTCAACTGGAAAGTTGGATACGACACCGACATCAATGAAGATTTGAGAGTACGTGCCACCCTTTCGGGTTACCATGTAGGCGAAGGCCACAGCGGATCATACCTTTGGGATGGAGACCGTGCCGGAGCCCGTTACTACAACGTGATGTCACTTCCCGGAGCTGATGACAACTTCCGCTCAGGACGCTGGAGCCCAGGTAGTGGCCAGAGCGAAATGAACAGCTACCAGGCCAACCTTTTTGTGAAATTTCACGGGTTGGAAGTGTTTGGTATCTACGAAAACATGAAAGGTGTTAGAAATGAAGCCGATCAACACTTCACCCAAACAGCTTTGCAGGCACTTTACCGCTTCGGAAGCTTTTATGTGGGTACTCGCCTGAACAAAGTTGACGACAACGATGGTTCAGATGTAAGCCGCACCAATGTAGGTGGAGGTTGGTACATGACACCCAATGTATTGATGAAACTTGACTATGTCAACCAGGAATACGATGGTCCGGCTCACGGAGATATCGCTGGTGGAAAATTCAATGGCTTTGTTTTAGAAGCAGCCATTTCTTTCTAAGAAATCATCCAACAAAAAAGCTGCTCTGCATTTATTCAGAGCAGCTTTTCCCTCTCTCTAAACGCTTCGCACGCGCACCACTCACCTACCTGCCAGCCTGACTCAATTGTCCTGTTTTACCAGTAAGCGTACAACGAATAAAAGATGAAAATCCGGTTGACATATTTGGCTTTGTTTTTTAGCTTGATAACAACAGCTGCCTTTGCGCAGATGGCTGCTGAAAAAGAAACATTCAGCCGTTACATGTTTGATCAGGTTCACATTCAGGGAAAAACCAATGTGAATGATTTTCATATGGAGTACCGGGAAGATGATTTCTGCCAGGTTCCCGCCAATTTTGATGAAGCCAATTCGGTCATCGAGATTGAAATTCCGGCTGATCAGATCACAGCCGACTCAAAGATGATGCTGCAGGATTTTTTGAAGCTGATTCAAGCCCAAAAATACCCCACCATCGACATTCAGATTGACTCGCAATCCATCGCATTTAATGCTGCCAACGGCTACGATGAAAAAACAATTGGCGTAAGCATGAACGGAATCACCCGCCAATTCACCTGTAAAACCTATTCGGATGCATGTTTTGGAGACCATTGGTGCCTTACCGGCGAGCTAACCATTAAGTTAACGGATTTCAACATTGATCCTCCCAATAAATTTCTAGGCTTGGTCAAGGTTAAAGATGAAATATTTATTAGTTTTAGGATTTTATTTTCATAAAAACCAAAAAACTAACGCCTTGAGATTTAGTACAAAAACCAGGTATGGGATTCGGACCATGCTTGAGATTGCAAAAGCCGAATCGCAGGAAGGTATTCTGCAAAAAGACATTGCGGCCAACCAGGAATTGTCAGTCAAGTACTTGGATCAGATTATTCGCGGGCTAAAAACTGCCGGCCTGATCATCAACCTTCGGGGCAAAAAGAGTGGTTATATTTTAACCCGGCCAGCTTCCGAAATTACCATGTTAGATATTCACAATGCTTTTGAAGCAGGAATTTGTGTGATTGACTGTTTGGCCAAAGGGTTTACCTGCGATCGTAAACAGGGGTGCAGTGCCAAAGGATTTTGGGTAACTTTAAACAACCAGATTGTCAATTATTTCAAAAGTGTAACGCTTGAAGACCTTTGTGAAAACCGAATAACGCTTGATCATTAATTAGTTCAAAGCCTTCGTGCGCATGAACACCCCCACACAACAAACACAAAACCAACTCATTAACAATTAACCCAAACAGCACTTCCAACCGGAAAGCTTTCCCTTTTCACCTTAGTTCAACCAGTAAGCATAAAGACTCATTTCGGTGATTTTTTCAAAATAAAAGTGGTTCCGAGAATAACGACAGCGAATTGTCCATACCTTTGCGCCTTCAAAATTCAAGCACAAATCTTATGGGACATTTGTTCAATCCAAAGTTGTTTACTGTATTGAAACAAGGGTACAGTAAGCAACAACTATCGAAAGATATTTTTGCCGGCATTATTGTTGGTATTGTTGCACTTCCGCTAGCCATTGCCTTTGCGGTTGCCTCGGGGGTGTCTCCTGAAAAAGGATTGGTTACGGCAGTTATTGCCGGATTCCTGATTTCCGTATTAGGAGGAAGTCGCGTTCAAATTGGCGGCCCAACCGGAGCCTTTATTGTTATTGTTTATGGGATTGTTCAGACACATGGCTTGGATGGACTAATGATTTCGACCATGATGGCCGGCGTTTTCCTCATCCTCTTTGGCCTGATGCGTCTGGGATCTTTACTAAAATTTATTCCACACCCGCTCGTGGTTGGTTTTACCAGTGGTATTGCAGTGGTTATTTTCACCACTCAAATTAAAGATGCACTGGGTTTAGAAATCACCAATCTGCCAGCCGATTTTCTGCCCAAATGGGGCAGCTACCTCTCGGAGTTAAGCACATTTAATCCTTTTGCAGTTGGCATTACCTTGGTCACGATTCTGATTACCGTATACTTTCGGAAAGTTACGACTAAAATTCCGGGATCCTTCGTTGCCATCATTCTGATTACTGGCTTGGTTCAGCTGTTCAAACTTCCGGTAACCACCATTGAATCGGTGTTTGGAGAAATTCCCAACAACATTCAGCTGGCTTTTCCTTCGATCCAGTTTGACCAACTGGGGAATTACCTTGCTCCTGCATTGACCATCGCCCTGCTGGGAGGTATTGAGTCACTTTTGTCTGCCGTTGTAGCTGACGGTATGATTGGAGGAAACCACCGATCAAACACCGAACTGATTGCCCAGGGTGTGGCCAATATTGTAACACCTGTCTTTGGAGGTATCCCGGCAACGGGAGCCATTGCCCGTACGGCCACAAACGTAAAAAACGGCGGACGCACCCCGGTTTCAGGTATTGTGCATGCCATTACCTTGCTGCTCATTATGCTGTTCGTTGGGAAATGGGCCAAACTGATTCCCATGTCCTGCCTCGCTGGTATTCTGATTGTAGTGGCTTACAATATGAGTGAATGGCGCTCGTTTGCCTCAATTCTGAAAAGCTCAGGTTTTGATATTTTAATTCTGCTGGTAACCTTCTTCCTGACTGTTTTGGTTGACCTGACCTATGCCATTCAAATTGGTATGGTGCTTTCCGCTTTGCTTTTCATGAAACGAATGGCAGATGCCGGCACAAAAACGGAATTGGAAGTTGACAGCGATGTTTTGGAAAACTATGGGGACCTGCCGGCCGGGCTGGCCATCTACGAAGTTAGCGGTCCTTTCTTTTTTGCTTCGGCTAAGCAGTATTGCTCTACGCTGAAAAAGATAGGCCAAAAATCGGATGTGCTCATTATTCGGATGCGCCATGTTCCTTTCATCGATGCAACGGGCGTACACAACCTGAAAGATGTGATTACCGACCTTCATCACATCAAAACAAAAGTAATTCTTTCGGGAGTGCGCGCAGAGGTGCTGCAAGAACTGGAAAAAAACGACATTGTAAACTTGCTGGAGCCCGGCATGATTCTACCCGGATTTGACCTTGCCCTGCAGAAAGCCAAAGCGTTTGCAGCATCTAAACCAATCGACCAGTAAATAACCCAAAAGCTACCAAAGCTGGTAGCATTTAAAACATAAGAAAGCTCGCTGATCAGATTGAATTTTTCATGCTGATCAGCGAGCTTTCTTTTTATCGTTTTTTCATCGGCAACCGAATGTTGCAGAAATTATCCACACATCAGGCACTGCCATTAATCCTGGAAACAGGCAAATCAATAAAGAAAGTAGTGCCCTCTTCCTCTGTACTGGTAAAGCCAACATTCCCTTTCAGGTATTTTTCGCCCAGCAACTTCATGCTGTAGGTTCCCACCCCTCGGTTGTCCCCTTTGGTTGAGTAGGAACGTTGAAAAATCTGCATCTGAATTTCATGAGGAATAAATGTGTTGTTGTGAACACTGAAACGAATGCCATCACGGATATCAAAAGCCTTTAAAACAATACGATCTCCTTTAGGAATGGCTTCCATGGCATTTTTCACCATATTGATCAAAACCCGAATTAATAAGGTGTGATCGGAATAAATTCGTTCAACACTGGCCTCATTTATCAAATCAATTCCCCGTTCATTCGAAACACTGTGGCATCGAATCTGATCTGCAAGTTTACGGAGCAGAGATTCAATCTCAATCGATTGAAAATTGGGAATCAGCTCTCCGGATTCCGCTTTTATCATTTGTTGCTGACCTCGGATTTCATCCACAATCTGCTCGGTCAGTGAATTTGCAATATCCAGGTATTCCTGCTTTTCGTCCTCCTCCAGCATTGGCATTAACCCCAGCACACCACTCAGACTCCCGGCAATATTCATAATATCGTGAAAGAAAATACGCTCCAACAAGACTTTTCTTTTCTGATCAGTAATATCATTAATGGATACAATCAGGTATTCTTTATCAAAAGCAATTGGGGTAGCCGTTACCTCCAGGTCAAGCTGAAAGATTTCATCCTCCTTTTTCGAAACAATCTTGCACTCATGAACAACCCTTTTCCTTTCTTTCCAGGCCCGGTCAAAGGCTGCTTTTGCCCCGCAATACTCACATTTCTCAGTGGTCCCGCAGCCTCCCGTATCGTTTTGGGCATTCACACAGTTGAACAATTCTCCCGGTCGAACACCCAGCACATGTTCTTCTAAATCCAGATTATATTTTTTAAGCAGGGTGTCATTCAAAAAAACAATTTGATTGCTCACATTAAGAATACAAACAACGGAAGACATAGAGGCCAAAATGTCCCGAATATACTCGATTTTAGATATTTCAATCTTACTTTTAAGAACTTCCTCAAAAGGTTCCCGGGTTTGCAAATCCTGTTTCATGTTCTTTTTATCAATATTCTTCCGCACAAGATACGAAAAACCAATTAGAGAACACGGCTCTTAAAACCGACTTATAAAATCGTCGCTGTCTGATTATCCTGACACACAACCAGCTCAGCAACACAGGCTTGAACGCTAACAGTTGTTCACAAAGGCTTTTCTAATTCCTATAAATTTCATAACTTACTCTGGAAGAAATATGTAGCCTATGGAAATTCTTTTTATTTGTTCCGGAGGATCATCCTGTAAAAGTTTAATGGCGAAGGCAATTCTTAAATCCATTGCCCCTGATCTTCACATTTATTCGGCCGGAATAAAACCGATCCAAACCATACATCCGATGGCCTTAACAGCCCTGCAAGAGATTGGCTTATCGATAGACAGTCAGGACATGAAGCTTCCAACAGCTTTTAAGGACACCCTCATGGATTACCTAATCACTTTGGGGGAACAAACCAAGGAGGAATATCATCACTTACCGGTTCAGTATAAGCATAAGCTTCATCTCACCTTTGCCAACCCCAATAGGGCTGATCGTCACTTTGCAGATCCGCAGGACGCCTACCGCCATTTGCGCGATGAGATGAGCAATGAACTCGACTATTTCTACCACCGGATTTTAAAAGGAAAGGCTGCCCAATAGCAGCCTTCTTAATCCTTCTTTTTAACCCTCTATTTCATCGTGGCTTCCACTTCATCCGGAGTTATCGGAATTCGTTCACCAAGCAGTTCGCACCCATTTTCAGTAATCAACAGATCATCTTCCAGACGAATACCTCCAAAATTGCGGTAGGCTTCCAGACGATCAAAATTAATGAAGTCGGTATTTATTTTTTCAGTCTTCCATTTATCCATTAAAGCCGGAATAAAATAGATTCCCGGCTCATTGGTGATCACAAAACCCGGCTGCAGTTTTCGGCCAAGTCGTAAGGAGGCCGTTCCAAATTGGTTGCTTGGACGAATTTCGTCATCATAACCAACATAAATTTGACCAAGATCTTCCATGTCATGCACATCCAAGCCCATCATATGTCCCAGTCCATGCGGCATAAACAAAGCATGTGCCCCCGCCTGAACGGCCGCATCAACGTCCCCTTTCATCAGGCCAAGCTCTTTCAGCCCAGAGACAATCACTTTTGCCACTTCCAGGTGAACTGACAGATAGCTAACTCCGGGTTTTGCCAAGCCAGTTGCCTGATTATTGGCCGCTAAAACAACCTCATATACTTCGCGCTGTTGCTGGCTAAATTTTCCGCCCACGGGTGAAGTACGGGTAAAATCTGATGCATAATACATACTGGTTTGAGCGCCGGCATCAACCAACATCAGCTTACCTTCCTGCAACAGGTTCGAGTGATCATGGTTGTGCAGGGTTTCGCCATTTTGCGACAAGATAATCGGAAACGAAGGGGGGTTGCCATTGGCCAGCGAAATTCCTTCAATGGTGCCCGCGATGGTTTGTTCCCATACGCCGGGCATGGCCATTTTCATGGCTGCCACATGCATTTCATAACCAGCGGCAGCAGCTTTTTTAAGCTCGGCAATCTCTCCGGCTTCTTTTACTGAGCGTAAATCAACAATGGCTTTAATTAACTCGAGCGATGCTTGCTCTTGTTGCTGAGAAGCTGGAATCCCCGTCAATTCGTGCAGCATTAACTTATTCTCACCACGGTATGGAGGCGTAAAGTGAATCTTCCGCCCTTGCTTAACAGCATCACCAACATAGTTGAATAAGTGCTTGAAAGGCATCGTTTTTTTCACGCCAACTTTTGCGGCTTGCTCCTGCATGCTCGCTTGAAGCCCCATCCAGATAATATCATCAATGGTAAAATCATCACCAAATAAAACCTCTTCTCCGGAATTTAAATCAATAAGCCCGGCCAGATTTTGAATGTCGAGTCCAAAAAAATAAAGAAAGTTACTGTCCTGTCTGAAATGATAGACATTGTCTTTGTAATTCATTGACGAGTCTGCATTTCCCAAAATAAGAACCAGCCCGTCTCCCATCTTTTCGGTTAATTTCTGACGTCTCGCTCTATACGTATCTTGACTAAACATAGCGTTACTATTTACAATTAATTTCTAGAACGGAAAGGTACTAACTATTCCCTTGGCTGGGTATGACTTTTGGCAAAACGCAATAGAATTTACGAAAAAAATGCGGATTGATTTTGTACTAACAAACATATAACTGATTTATTATGAATCCGTAAACTTAAGTAAACACTTAAAATCAAACCGTCATGGAAAATTCCTTATTAAATTATATGAACAAGCGCTTTGGCGATCTCACCCCTCGTCAACGTGAAAAGCATCAAATTGCAGGTCCGGTAGTTACCATTTCAAGACAAGTGGGATGTGGCGGCGTAAAAATTGCCGAAGTTCTTGCTGAAGCCTTGAATGAATTTGTCATTTGCAAAAAATGGCAGGTGATCAGTAAAGAGGTGCTCCACGAAAGTGCCCGACAACTGGAACTTGATCCGCGAAAAGTCAACCGGCTATTCACTCCGGACCAACACTCCACCTTCGATGAAATTATTGAAGCGTTTAATGCCAAAATGTATAAAAGTGACCGGATGATTCTGAAAACCGTCAAGGAAGTAATTAAGGGATTCGCCGTTGATGGTTGCTGCATCATAGTCGGCCGGGCCGGACACATCATCGCTAAAGACATTGAGCACTCTTTACACATTCGGTTGGAGGCTCCCTTGGAATGGCGGATTGAACAAATAGCCTCCCGCAAAAACATTTCCGTGGAAGATGCGCTTAAGATCATCAACGACACCGAAAAAAAACGGGACGCCTTTCGTAAACATTACATCAACAAAAAGCATCCCGAAGAATTGTTTGATCTAACCATCAATGTGTCCAGGTTCAAACCGGACGATGTGGTAAAACTCATCAAATCGGCAATCGAACTGAAAGGGATTACCGAACAGTTTCGATCCAACATGTCGTACTTCTAGCCTGTTATTTCAGCTGGCAGGCCTTTTAGCTGAACAGGCTTCTGCCCAGCAGGCTTGGGCATGAACATATCTTTATAGGTTAATCCCAGTTTTTCCACCATTTCGAGCGAGTAATCCAGTCGCCCAAAGTCAGGCGTTATATTATTGGTTCCCATGGTAAATTTCACCCCGGCTTCTTGCGCACGCCGCAATATTTTCTCGGACGGAAGATTCAAGCGTGAGTTGATCTCCAAAGCAACCCCATGCTCTACCAGCACGTTTACGAACCGGTCTATGCGTTCGTCCGTCCACAACTCGTCATACTTGTCAGCCAGCACTTCCGGCAAATAAGTCGGATTAACATGAATATCGATGGGCTCCTGAGACACAACCGCTTCAATGCGGGTGAGCAGTTGCTCCATAAAATCCTGTTCATCATCCACAAATACCTCTTCCGGCATCCAAAGGCGCATCCTTCGGCCTTTATCATCCGTCCAGGTCATCGCATCGGTAAACACATAATCGAAACGGGCAATGGCTTCCGGCGAAAACAAGGTAACCCATTCGCGTCCTTCGGCCTGCATCCCTCTGAAAATGGGCTTTCCGCTAACGGTATCCATGTAGGCATAAAGCGATTCATCATCGGTAACCGGAAACTTCAGCCCACAGTTTGGAGCAATACCATAGTTGATGCCCAGTTTCATGGAGTTTTGAGCCGCCTGCTCAATGGTCAGCCCCCCTTTCAGGTGCACATGGAAATCGATAACGGGGAAATTTGCCAGGTGTAACTTGGTTATTTTCGTGTCCCATGCCAGATCAGCCGGGGGCACTTGTTTCTCCCCTTCCGGAAGTACTTTTAACTGAATATCCTTAAAGTAAACGGTGCTGTTCGAATCATGTGCCTGCAAGGCAAAACAACCGCGATCCAGCACTTTGTACTGATCGTTGTACGGGCGGTAAGGTTTTTCGGGCTGAATGTAGTCGACCACCTGAATGTTATTGATAAAAACCTGCACCTGGTTCTCCACCACTTTAACAGTCATATCGAACCACTCGTCATCCTGAGCCATGGGATAATACACATTTCGGATCCCATAAAGGCTTCCCGTTTTTTTCAGCTCCACAAAGTCACCTGCCCCTTGATACGAGTTATTGACCTGAATTTCGTAGCCTTTTAATGGCCAGCCTTTTTCCTGTTTTTTCGAATGAATAAATATGCCGGAATTCGCACCCGGCTTAGTCATTACGCGGACTTTCAGCTCAAAATTTTTGTAAATGCCGTGGTCTTCTCCTCCCGTGTAAAACAAATGTGCCCGTTTGCCCTGGCAAACAATAGCGCCATCCTCCACCCGAAAAGACTCCGGATGCTCCATAGCTTCCCAGCCGTCCAGGTTTTTTCCATTAAACAAAGAAATCCATTCATCCTGAGATTTCATTTGGCAGGAAACAGTGCATAGCAGAACTGTAAAAGCCCAAACAGCCCGTAACGAATTTTTCATGATTTAAGGTTTTGTTGGTTACTCCAACAAAGATAAAGTTCCAGCTGAAAAACAGGCTATTTAGCGGCCATTTTCTCTTGCGGATTTTCAGCCTTAAAAGCAGCTATGAAATTAACGGTAACAATGGCCAGACACAAATAGGCCGCCCAGGAATAAGCCCCCAGCTTGGTAAAAGAAAAGCTAAACAGCAAAGGTCCCATGGCACTGAAAAAAACCAAAGCGCTCATGGCAAATCCGCTGATGGCTCCCAGGTGTTTACGCCCATAAAAACGAGGCCAAACCACCGAAGACAGCACGCTAAACAAACCTCCAACAATTCCGTTTCCGATGATTAAGAAAAAGTATGGCAGGCCCGGAGCTAAAAAAGACAGGCTGATCATGGAAACCATTTGTCCGAATAAAAACACCAACAACAAATACTTCATTTTAATATGATCGCTGAGCCATCCTCCTGCAAGGGAAATAAAAACAGAAATGGCCGCTGTGGGAAGAAAAACAGCCAAAGCGATGGTTTTATCCATAGCTGCCGCCTCGAAAATAGAGACCAAATTAAAGGTAAAACCGGTAATGTACAGCGCCTGCATAGACAAAGCCACAACCAGCACCCAAAAAGGAAATGAGTGTTGAGCTTCTTTAAGTGTAAATTGTTTCTCCACTTTATGCATCACCCGCTGCTGTTCTTCAATTTGTTCTGCCGTGTCGCCATCCTGCTCCAGCCCGCAGTCTTCCGGGTTATCCCGAAAAAAGACCAGCGCAACCAAACTAAAGCCAAAACCTGCAACCAAAGCCAGCAAGATCCAGGCCCAACGCCAGCTATAACTTTCAATCAGGTAATCGAAAATAAGTGGGGCTACCGCAAAACCCAAAGAAACAAACACGCTGCTGATTCCATTGGTCAGTCCTCGTTTCCGGTTAAACCATTTCATCATCATGTTGCGTGAAACCATCGTCAACACCCCTTGGCCAGTAAAGCGCAACAAGAAAAAACCAGTCATAACCAGGAAAAAGCTCAGGTAGAACTGAACGGACTCCTTGCCCAGCAGGCCTCCCAGTCCAAAAGCAATCCGGTCAACCTGGCTCAGGTAAATCAGTACCAGGCCCATAGCAATTGTCGTAATTGCGCCCAACCATCTAGCCCCTATTTTGTCATACACTTTCCCGGCACGGGTAAGCATAAAAGAACTTGAAATAGTTCCCAGCAAATACGCCGTACTCAACTCATTCCGACTAAAGCGAAGTGCATCAATCAGATGGTCTGTAAATGTAGACACGCCCATAGTCTGCCCGGGCACACTCATGATAATCCCCAAAGTTCCGAACAACAACACAAACCACCCATAAAACACTGGGGAGTTAGCCGGATTAAAAGGAACCCTATTGTATGCTTGCTTATTCATGATACAAAGCTACCGCTAAATCAGGCGGTCTGTTCGTTATCCCCTGAACGAATGACACTTTTCACAATTTCTTAAAAAGAGTTGGAAGTCTCTTTTTAGAGCTTTTACTACTTTTGCATAAACAAATGGCTTCAACTTTCGTTGATATTCAGATTGATTAGAAAAGCATGAACCGTACTTTTTACTTACTTTTTGTAGTTGTCTTATTGAGCCTGTCGGGGAAAAATCCGGAAACGCTAACTTATTTTCATTCCCCAACCTTTCCGGCTCAAAATACAACCATCTCCCACGAAGTTGTCAACTTTAATGACACGATTCCTAATGACACCCTGTTCGTCATTAAAAATGAAGATGGCCTGCTTCACTCCTATTCCCGAAAAATCCTGACCGGTGTTTGCATTGATGGTGAATGCCGTTTACTGAATATTACCTTATACTGGACAGTTACCGGGAGGTACCTGGGATTTCAACTACCCCAAGGCGAATTTCTAAGTAAAACAGAGCACGATCCTTTCACTCAGCAAGACTACGAGCATTTGCATGCCTTACTGGCTGATCCCTACTCGAACCTAGCCAATTACCGCATAGAAGAATTGGTTCCGATGGTTGAAAACGATGAAGTGGATGGCGTAAGTGCCGCAACCATTGCCGGCGTAAAAAACTACATTGTTGAAAATGCCGTTTACACAACCTATACTCTTTGGCATATTGTACATGGCTCAACCCAAAAAAAGATTCAAGCTTATACACAGAAGCATCTTCAGCCCGAGTTAGCGATTCAAATCCTGAACAGTTCCAACCAGCAAGATGTCATCTGGGCACTGGAGAACCTTCCACCCGACATCAAAGTAACCCAAGCCTTGCAGGATAAACTTTTCGCGCTGGCTGCAAGCAACGAACTACTGGTCTCTAACAAAGCCATTGAGGGGATTCCATCCAACTGGCTGGACAATGAAAAAGACCAATTAAAATTATTCAGCCATTTTGAAAACAGTTCCTACTTCACACAAGTTAAAATACTTAACAAATTGGGAGAAGCCCCTAAGCTGGCCACCTCTATCCAGTTAACGCTGGCAGAAAATCTTCCGGAACTGAATGGCTCTATGGTTAAACATGTTCTGGATCTTTTTACCATTCATCAGGCTAGCAATCGTGAAAGTGAAAAGATTATTGCCAGCTTACTCAACCATGAAAACCAGTTCATCGCCCGCAAGGCGTTTCAATTTTTGAACCAGCAGCCGGTGAGTAATAAAAAGGTGGCTCGCCAATTAGAAAAATATGAGCAAAAACAGAATTAAACTTTTCGGGGCCAGCTGAAAAACGTATTTTCGTAGAACCTAAAAATCAACAACCATGGTTTCACGAATATTCCTTTTTCTGCTGGCTACCCTTTTCAGTCTGACTACTCAGGGCCAAACAGCCCAACAAATCATTGATCAGTTAAAAAACCAGCTATCCTGTGACTGGGCTAACGAAACGGTTGACACCTTTAAAAGTGGTGATCCTAACGAGCAGGTTACCGGTGTGCTTTGTTGCATGTTTGCCGACATGCAGGTTCTGCAGGAGGCCGTGGCTAAAAACTGTAACCTCATTATTACGCACGAACCCGTCTTTTACAATCATTTGGATGAAACGAAAGATTTGCAGTATGACCCGGTGTTGCAAGATAAACTGGCTTACATCAAAGCCCATGAATTAATCATCTGGCGCTTTCATGATCATTGGCACCGCCATCAGCCCGACGGCATTTATGTTGGCATGCTTGATAAGCTGGGCTGGGCCAATCAAACGGTAGCCAATCATATAAACCTGGTGAAAACCCAAAGTCAGTCCTTGAAAGACCTGGCCCATAAACTTCAGTCGGTGTTTGAAATACCGGGAATTCGCGTCATTGGCGATCCCGCTCTTGAAGTCTCTAAAATTGGGTTGGCTCTTGGAGCTCCCGGAGCCAAACGGCAAATTGCCCTGCTACAAGATGTTGATGTAATTATTGCCGGCGAAGCACAAGAATGGGAAACCTATCAGTACATCAATGATGCGGTGATGCAAGGCAAACCCAAAGCGGTTATCTTTTTGGGGCATCTTAAGTCAGAAGAAGCAGGCATGGCCTACCTATCCGAATGGATGACAAGCTTTATCAAAGGTGTGCCCATTCACTTCTCAGAGAATCAGGTTCCCTACTGGACACCGAACGAAGACGATTTTTGAGCGCTTATTCCAAGGTATCTTCTACCAGGTATTTGTTTCGTTCCGAAGCATTGCGCGATACCAGCTCACCAATGAACCCGGCCAAAAACAATTGGGTCCCGATAATCATGGCAGTCAATGCCAGAAAAAAATAAGGGGTGTCGGTTACCCGAGGAGCAGGAACCTGCTCAGCAAGCGCTACCAGTTTATTCACGCCCACGGTAATGGTGGAAATCAAACCGACCAGAAACACCAGCGAGCCCAACACGCCAAAAAAATGCATGGGCTTTTTACTGAAACGTGAAATGAAAATCACGGATAGCAAGTCAAGCGGGCCACGAATAAACCGCTCAATTCCAAACTTGGTTACACCATATTTTCGTTCCTGGTGTTTTACCACTTTTTCGCCAATTCGTTTAAATCCGGCCCATTTCGCCAGAATAGGAATATAACGGTGCATTTCGCCATACACCTCGATGGATTTAACGACCTGGCTTCGGTAAGCTTTCAGTCCACAATTGAAATCATGAATCTTAATCCCGGTGGCCTTGCGGGCAATCCAGTTGTAAAACTTACTTGGAATATTTTTCGATAAAACCGGGTCATAGCGTTTCTTTTTCCAGCCCGAAACCAAATCGAAATTGTCTTCCACAACCATCCGGTACATTTCCGGAATTTCTTCCGGATTATCCTGCAAGTCGGCATCCATGGTTATCACCACATCGCCCGCAGTAGTCGCAAAGCCGGCATACAGTGCAGCAGATTTTCCGTAGTTCCTCCTGAATTTAATGCCCTTTATTTGCCGGTTTCCCTGGTGCAAATCCTGAATCACCTTCCAGGATAAATCGGTGCTGCCATCATCAACAAAGATAATTTCATAGCTAAACTGGTTAGCATCCATCACCCGTTTAATCCATTTAGCCAATTCAGGCAACGACTCTTCTTCATTAAACAAAGGAATAACTACGGAAATATTCATATTTTACTAATCTTCAGATTTAACTTCCCCCATCGCCTCATCAAAAGCGTTTTCGTCTGACTTTCTTTTTATGAAAATGGAAGTGATCAAAGATATAATAAATCCAATAAACGCGAAGGTAAACAAACTTGAAAGGACAATAATCAAGGGGCTTTGAAAGCGAGTCATCATTTCTCCGGCCGCTTCAATCTGCTCATCAGACAAGCCTTGCTTCATCATGGCTTCTTCCTGCAAAATCCGCACCTGGTCCATAATACTGGGATCAATCTTCATTAAAATGACCGAGTACAAAGCGTTTAATACACCGGCAAACAGCATCACCGAAACACCAAACCCCAGGGCCTTGCTATACTCAATAGATCCGTCTAACTCTTTATCTCTGTAGCCTTTTTGACACAAGTAAATGCCAACCCCCATAATCAACCAGGTAACTAATCCCAGGGTTGTATTCATGTTTTCACCCGTTACATAAAGAATAACGTTGTAAAAGATAAGTGCAACAGCCAAGTAAATACCATAGGTCATTGCCGATTTCCAAAAAGTCGATTTTTCTTCCATGATTAATATGATTTATTGGTACCAGACAAATATATTGGATTTTTCACAAGTACACTTTACAGCGCGCTTGTTTTGTTTAAAGAAATTATTCGAAAAAATATTTCAAAAGATATCGCTGATCAATAATTGGTTAGAAAACCGGGCGAAAAAAAGTTGCGTTCGCCCGCAACTTTCGTTTGTTGGGAATACAATTTTTTCTACTTTTGTCGCCGGGTAAGTCCTGTGCGACCAGCTCCCGCTGAATCCCCCCAGGGTCGGAAGGCAGCAAGGGTAGGTGGTTGTAGCGGTGCGACACAGGTAGCTTACCCACCTGCCGAATTAGCTCAGTTGGCCAGAGCACGTGATTTGTAATCTCGGGGTCCTCAGTTCGAATCTGAGATTCGGCTCAACAGTTGAACATTCAACTGGAAATAAAAACCTGGCAACAGGAAAACGTTCTTAAAAATAGTTTGGGGAGATACCAAAGTGGCCAACTGGGGCAGACTGTAAATCTGCTGTCTTATGACTTCGTAGGTTCGAATCCTGCTCTCCCCACAACATCGAAAATTTTAGAATCCATTGTTTCGAATTGAAAACATGGAATTTGAATTTTCAGTATTTGCGGGAGTAGCTCAGCTGATAGAGCATTAGCCTTCCAAGCTAAGGGTCGCGAGTTTGAATCTCGTCTCCCGCTCAAGTTTAGGCTTGCCAATTTAATTGGACAGCCTTTTTCTTTGACAGAATACATTGAAACGCAGTTTTTGCGTTTTTTGCCGAATTAGCTCAGTTGGCCAGAGCACGTGATTTGTAATCTCGGGGTCCTCAGTTCGAATCTGAGATTCGGCTCAACAGTTGAACATTCAACTGGAATAAAAAACTGGCAACAGGAAAACGTTCTAAAATAATAGTTTGGGGAGATACCAAAGTGGCCAACTGGGGCAGACTGTAAATCTGCTGTCTTATGACTTCGTAGGTTCGAATCCTGCTCTCCCCACAACATGAGAAATTTCAAGATCAAATCTTTGGAATTTCAGTATTTGCGGGAGTAGCTCAGCTGATAGAGCATTAGCCTTCCAAGCTAAGGGTCGCGAGTTTGAATCTCGTCTCCCGCTCAGATTTAAAGGTTGTCAATTCATTTTTGACAACCTTTTTTTGTGCCTTTATACGAAATTCTCCAACCAAGAAACTGCATGAAAAATCAAGTTGAGAAGACAAATTTTAAGCAGCTGAGAGAGACTAATCCAATGCTTGCAGGCTCCTGTTTCTCTAGGATACACTAAAATCCATCTCCTGACCCATAAATTTCGAATCTTTTTTTTCGACGGAACAAATAGATTTTCAAAAGAGTACACCAACCGGACTGACTTTCGGTTTTAAAATTTTTAATTCAGTCCATTGTTTATCCAAAAATATGCTATATTTGCACCTCAATTGAAACGGACTTGTAGCTTAATTGGATAGAGCACCTGACTACGGATCAGGAGGTTAGGGGTTCGAATCCCTTCAGGTTCACTCGAAAAGAGAGTCAAAATCACACCCGATTTTGACTCTCTTTTTTTATGGTATTAACCACAAGCTGAAATCCGATATATCTGAATTATGCGGAAAAAATTACGTACCTGAGAAATGCTTCCGTTCCTCATTCCTACTTCAACCGCCACAAAGACGCTATGAAGCATCAGAAAGGTTATTTCCCCAACCGACAATTCTTTCTGAATGACTCAAAAAACTACTTCAAAATGACTGTGACTTCCTCGTAGGCCTCAAAACTGGTGGCAATTGTTCCGTCAGCCTGCTTTCGGTGCTCACTCTCAACCACACCGTAAGGAGTCGGGAAAGTACCTTTCACCCAAGTCAGATCCCCCAAGTGAGGCTCAAGTTCTATTTTGGAACATCCTGGTCCCACCACATTCATGCCCAAAGCATATTGGTTAACCTGGGCGTTGGACCAAAAGCAGCATGTAACTACCTCGCCTCCCATTTTGATTACCGAATTGTAAAATCGTATTCTCCGGGCATCAATGAAATCCTCAACCCTCCGCCTTCCGATTTTACTACTTTCAGAAGCTCATTGCGGGTAATCGATTTCCCATTCTCCATAACATTATCCGATTCCAGGTAAAGTGTTGCTGTACTGTTAGCAGGCACACGAACCTGATAGCTTATTTTTCGGCCATCCCGTTTCCACGCTGAAACAATCTCGCCATAAGGCCCTTCATGACTGGCATTGAAAAAGGTTAACCCCTTTACAAAATTTGGTTTCAGAATAATGTTCTTGAATCCTGGTTGTTGTTCATCCGGAAAAATCCCGCCTAAGCCTTTGTAATACCAGGCATTAACTTCTCCAAACATGATGTGATTCATTGAAATATAACTTTGGGCATCCAGTGGCCAGTTTTCATAAAAAGTTGTGGCACCATTGACAATCCACCAGCCCCACGACGGGAAATCCTCTTGTGTAGCAAGCTCATAGGCCAGGTCAGCATAGCCATTCTCGCTCAAAGCATTCAGGATTGTTTTCGTTCCCAACAAGCCCACATCCAAATGCTTATTATCCGCTTCCACTCGTTTAGCCAGGTTTACAGCTACTTTCGCAACCAACTCCTCCGGCACCAGCCCCCAGTAGAGTGCCACACTCAATTCGGTCTGCAAGCCGCTACCATAAATCCCTTTTTCACGATCAAGGTACTTCGCATTCAGTGCCTGCCTGATCTTTTCGGCCAAGCGCTGGTACTTCTGATAATCGCCCTCTTTCCCTAAAAGTTTGGCTGCCTTGGACAAAATAACAACGTCCGCATAGTAGTAGGCTGTTGAAGTAAACTCCTTGGGTGCTTTTGATTTTACCGGCACCCAGTCGCCCAGCCCCCAGTCGGTAATACCGGAAGGCCAGTTCGTATCAATGTAGTCAACATACTGTTTGATGTTGTCATAACAATCGGCCAAAACTTTGCGATCGCCATAAAACAACTTAACCACTATGGACTGAAAGTCCATAGGTTTGTTACGATCAGAATGACTGAAAGTCATTCTTTAGATCTCTTTTCAACTATTCTAGGATGAAATTTGAATTATCTTGGTCTTCGGGCTTTCTGTGATGTTCCAAATAGGCATTAACCATCTCATCCGTTATATTTCCTGAACTCCAACAACCAAAACCTATCGCCCAAAAATGACGACCCCAATACTTTTTCCCTAATGATGGGAATTCTTGTTGCAACTTTCGTGATGTTCGCCCCTTGAATTTCTTTACCAAGTCGCTAATGTTTTGAGAAGGTCGATAACTGATATGCATGTGAATATGATCGGATGAGACTACGCCTTTCAAGATTACTACATCCTCTGATTCGCATATTTGAATCAAGATTGAACGACAGCGAACCTTGATATCTCCGGTGAGTACTGAATACCGATATTTTGTTGACCACACAATATGGGCAGTTAACTCAGAAACTGTATGCCCATTTGTCCTTTGTACCATATTTCAAAGGTAGCTTTTTTAGAAGCTAAAGCAAGATGCACTAAAGTACATAGTTTTAACTACTATTGAGACCAATAAAACAAATAAATGTTCCAGGGAATGATCGCAATGGTGCTCGTCCAGTCGGGGCCATTGGCCCATTGGTAGCCCCATCCGCTGGTTGGAATAATGGCCGGAAGAACCCCATTGGGTTGTTGTTCATCGCGATGATCAGCCATCCACTTTTCATACACCGTAATGGCATCATAGTTATACAATCCGGTTTCTATATTAATGTGAGCATCTCCCGTCCAGCCATTCTTTTCGCGCTGCGGACAATCGGTCGGATAACCAAACAGGTTTGCCAAATAAGAACTATTGGCGGCCTGCCATGTTTTATTCAGCGTTTCGTTTGAAGAATAAATAGTTCCAACCGGAGGCACATCGCTATGCATAAAGTAGGCAGTCAGATTTTCCGGGCTAAGCTCCAGCGGCTGATCGGAAGTAACTTCTACATATTGAAAACCCTTGTAATTGAAGCGTGGAAGAAAAGTGTCCTTCTTTTTACCGCTTAGGATGAAGATATCTGTCTGAAAAGGATCAGTGTCGTCAGTTGGCCGGTAATGAACATCAATATTCGACAGATCGGCGTAGCCTTTTTCCGTCAGGCGTTCTGCATGCTTCAAACGGATGGTTGTTCCTTCAGGGCCTTGTGCCGTCATTTGAGTGACACCCGAAATGTTGCGCCCAAAGTCAAACAGGTAGGTGTTTTCATCGAGTTTCTTCATGTTTTGCACCGGAAGTTCTTCAACATGACGAACAGGCACCATCGTTTGTGCCACAATGTTTTCAGACGGAGCTCCTGTTAGCAGCACACTCCCCCACTTCGAATCATCAAAACCGGGCTTGTTCCACCCCGGAAGTTCAAGACGGGCATCATAATGCTCGGCAGTATAAATGCTGTTAAAAATAACCGGACTCGCGGTTGTTTTCCAATCCGATCCGGTTCGAATTGTTTCCTCCGAACCATCTTCATAGACAATCCGAACATCCATGCAAAACTTTGGACGGGCACGCCAGGGAGCCTTATCAAAATACCAAACGGCTGTTGACTGGTGATTGTACCAGCCATTTCCGAGCAAGACGCCAATGGCATTGTTGCCCTCGTTTAAGGAGTTGGTTAAATCATAGGTAACATACAAATTCCGACGGTCAAAACGCGTATACATCGGATCCAGCCGATGATTGCCCACTTTTTCGCCATTCACCATCAATTCGTACAGACCGGCTACAACAATGTAGGCCCGAGCAGCCTTCACCTTTTTGCTCACCTTGAATTCCTTCCGGAAATAAGGTGCTGATTTTAGGTTATAGTCATAGGTATCCGAAATCCAGCTCCCTTGCCAGTTCTCCTTATTCATCATGCCAGTTTCGAAATGGGCTGCTTCTGACAGATCAGACCAATTGCCTGCTTCATCCTGAACTTTTACTGCCCAAAAGTAACGGGTAAAAGGACTGAGTTTGGGACCGGAATAAATCGCGGGTACCCTTGCCGAATCCACTTCTCCAGAATTCCAGATGTTCCCCTTTCCAGCCTTCACTTCCTGTAAATCTGTTCCCACCCAAAGTTGGTATTTGGCCTGTAAAATACCATCCTTTTCAGCTTGCAGCTGCCAGGAAAAACGAGGTTGTTCACCGTCAATCCCCAAAGGATTTTCGAGATGTTCACACCTTAGCTTCACCACTTCAAATTGAGCAAAACAAGAAGCTCCAACCAACAACAAAAACACGGATAATATGGTAAAACGAATATTTTTCATACGACTATAAGCTACTGATTTTTAAACTTAAGATTTTTTATTACTGACCGGATAATTCAAAATGATAGCTTCCCGATTCAAGCTCGACAAAAATTTTATTCCCTGTTTTTGTGACCTTGCGAATGCCTTCCACTCCCGGCTGGTAGTTGCCGTTTTCCCAAATCAACGACTGACTCTCTGTCACCCTCATTTCTTCAGAGCCCGTAATTGGCAAAGCCACCGTTCCGGTTGAGTTGGCAGGAATGGTAACTTGATAGCGAAACTGATTGGATGATTTTTCCCACGAAGAAACAATCGTTCCGGCAACCGTTTCCTGCGAAGCACCTACGTGAGTCAATCCTTCCGGTACAGAAGGTGACAGGTAAACATGCCGATACCCTTTGGATGTGTTACCTTCCAGAGGCGATTGAATGCCGGCTAAATACTTGTAAAAATATTCAACCACAGACCCAAACATTTGATGGTTATGCGAGTTCTCTCCCTCAAAGTCCTCCAACAAAGTGGTTGAATGATTTTCCAGCCAATAGCCAAAACTTGGATATGTTTTTTGAGTTGCCACTTCATAGGCCAGATCAGTCTGGTTGCCCTGCTCTAAAATGGGCCACAGGTATTTTGTTCCAATGATTCCGGTATTCAGGTGCTTGTTTCGGGCATGCAAATCATCCACGATGGTTCTGAAAACATCCTCCTTGTATTGTTCCGAAACCAAGTTGCCATGCAAAGCCAGCAATTGATAAGTCTGATAAGTTGAGTCTGTTCCGTAAAGCGCAGTTTTCGGATGAAAGAACTTCTGGTTAAACGCCTGCTTAATGGTGTCACTCAATCCAGCAAAACGCTGGGCATCATCAGTATTTCCAAGCAATTGAGCAATTTCTGAAAACAACTTTGCATTGTAATAAAAATAGAACGTATTTACCACCGGGTGATTGGGGCCATCACGCTGCCCCGGCGCACACCATTCACCTAAAGAATACCAGTACCCTAAAAAGTCATTAATAATATAGGGTTCCTCCGGATTGCTGTCTGTTTGAGCCAGCTCAATAAGGTATTCCAGGTATTTTTTCATGGCTGGATAGTGCTCTTCCAGAATCTGAGCGTCGTTGTAATAGTAATTCATCCAATAGGGAATCAGGATGTAAGCACTTCCCCAGGCAACACCACCGCCCATGCCTCCGATCAAGGTGGGAGAAGTATTCGGAATACGCCCATTCTCCTCCTGCGCATCACGCATGTCGTTCAGCCATTTGTAAAAAAACGGGGCCATCTGAAAATCATGAATCGAGGTTTCAGCAATCACCTGTCCATCTCCGTTGTAAGCCCCCTTTTCGCGATGCGGGCAGTCGGTTGGATAACCGACGGTGTTTCCCATTTGAGACCAAAGGCCAGCTTCATGAATTTGATTGAGCAAGGAATCGGACGATGTAAAGCTTCCGTTACGCTCCAGTGCCGACCGGACCACCCGCCCCTCTACCTTCAGCTTGTCCAGCGTGCTTCCGTCGTTTGTAGCCACTTCGATGTAGCGAAAACCGGTATAGAAAAAACGCGGTTCGTAGGTCTCATCCTCCCCACCTTTCAAGGTATAATCGGTCCAGTTTTGGGCGTGATAACGAAACTTTTCACTCAAACGGTCTCCGGCTTCCAGCGGTTTGGGGAACAACTCATCGTTTAAGGTTTCCGAGCCTCTTACCCGGATGGTTTGCCCTTTCTTTCCGCGAACTTCCAGGCGCCACCAGCCAGCGATATTCTGCCCCAAATCAAACAGATACACACCATCAGCAACTTGGGTGGCAGTAATGGGTAGAATGGTCTGAGTAACTTGGATTGGAGGAAGTGATTGCGCCACCAGTTTTCCTCCCGGAGCTTCAGCAATCCGGGCCAATGACCAGTTCTCAGCATTGATTTCATCAGTTGCCCAACCGTCAACTTCCAGCAAGGCATTATAATCTTCACCCCCATAAATATTGTTGAAAGTGATTGGCCCCGGTGCATACTTCCACGAATCATCGCTTACGAGCACCTGTTGGCTCCCATCTTCAAAAGTAAGATTTAGCTGAACAATAAAACAAGGATTCCCCAGTCGGGAGCCGCCATTTCCCCAGCTGTACCGACCTTCGGTTTGCCTTAAGTTGCAGGCCCCGTTCCCCAGCATCACACCCGAAACATTCGCTCCTTCCTGTAAAAAATCCGTCACATTGTAAGTGGAATACAAAATCGTTTTCCGGTAATCGGTAACTGCCGGATCCAACACATGATCGCCCACTTTTTGCCCATTCAGCAAAAACTCGTAAAAACCACAGGCAGTAACAAAGGCATAAGCTTGTTTTACTTTTTTTTCGATGTGAAATTCTTTCCTGAAAATCGGACTTGCGTCTGCGATATCCTCCCGGGTTGTGATCCATTGCGCCTGCCAGTCTTCTGCGTCCATTAGCCCGGTATGCAATGTTGCCGGCTCACTCCAGCACGTCTTTCCCTGCTTGGTCTGTACACGCACCCGCCAATAGTAAGTCTGATTGCTTTTCAAAGGTGCTCCCTGGTAGGCTACATTCACGGTTTGTCCCGATTCAACCTGACCCGATTGCCACTGTTTCCCTTTCCCCTGCTCCAGTTCCTCGAGGCTCTCATCGACAAAAATGGAATAAGACTGCTGGTAAACGCCCCGTTCTTCCGATAAAATTTTCCAGGAAAACCGGGGATGTTGTTTGTCAATGCCTACAGGATTCTTCAGGTATTCACAGCGAAGATCTGTAAGTTGAACTTCGCCTGAAGAGCAACCTGTTAAAAACAAAACTGAAAGTATCAGGGGATAAAGGATCCACTTCTGGGTAAAGCAAGAAAAGTTTGGTTTATTCATGGTCGTTCTATTGAGGTTATCTAATCAAGTGAAAATTGGCTTGTCCCAACCATAGAGCGGCTTATTTGCCGACAAAGTGCCAAGCGCCATTTTGAACTTCAAAATACAGGTAGCCATTTTCCCGTTTCACGAAATGTGCATAGGAGTTCGCCCTCGGCTTCCTTTTCCAAATGGTTTTGTTATTCAAAGCAACCGACTGGCACGAATCTGGAATACAGATTATACCTGTTGAGCCACCCGGAATACCAGCTTCAAGCCGGAATTCGCCATTAATCTGTGCAACACGAACTTTTACTTCTCCGGCAATTGTTTCATTCGCTGTTTGGGCAAATTGCAGATTGCCTAGCTGAGGCTTAATTTGAATTGTTTTCCAGGCAGGCTCCACCGGAAAAACACCACACACATATTGCGCCATAATAGTCAGGCCGCCACCACTCCAGGCATGATTAGCCGAACCACCACCAAAACCGTCAACTCCGGTTCCCCAGCCCTCATACAGGGTCGAACTCTTCGGATCATTCACCATCAAAGAGAACCGCTCTTTCAATCGCTCCAGCCCGTATTCAGCATAGCCCATCTGAAACAAGGCTTCAATGACATATTTTTCCATATATGGACTGGCATATTTTTGGCTTTGCAACAATTCATAAATCCGAGCGAATTTATCCGGGTCAACCAGACCTGCCACCACAGCCAAAGCCTGTGCCCGATCATCAGTTTCTTCTTCATAGCCTGGGAAACGGTATTCCTGGCCATTCCAAATCACCCGATTAAAAGCTGTCTTAAATTGTTGCATCTTTTGCTCCGTTTGGGTCACTTCTTCGAATTTCCCAAGTAGCTCAGACATGTTTCGAAATCCTTTTAAGGCCAAATAGTACCAGGTATTGAAAAGAGTTTGTCTATCCACATTTGTCCCCCAATCGCCCCAGTACCAATCTCCTTCACGAACCTTTAAAATTCCATTGTCTGCTATTTCCCAAATGTCCAGGTACCGCTTAACACCGTCATAAACCTGTTCAATCGTTTCCTGATCTCCGGTATTCTGATAGTAATTCCAAAACCCAAAATAGCCAATACTTGCCAACATTTGTCCCGGAAGCTCGCGATCCCAATTCCCGGCAGGAACCGGTGAAAACAATACGCCATTCTCTTTCTGCCACCACACCAATTCCAACATGCCTTTGCGGGTGAGCGAGGCTGCCTCTGGCGAAAGTGCATAAAAAGCCTCCCCACTTTCATTAACCACATCTCCCCACCATTGTGCTCGTTCCCGATCGGGACAGTCCATATAGGTATCGCGCATGGTAACATAAAGAGTTCGCACGGCCTTTTCCCATAAGCGATTGAAAAACGGATCGCTACAACTAAACGAACCTGTAAACCCGCTTTGGAATCCTGTTTCCCGAAACTTCACATCGAGTACCGTGATGCCTTCGGGGAAATAATAGCGCACTTCGTGGCCATTCATCCACCCCAGAGACTCGTATTCCTGAACACCGTTGGTGGTAATGTATTCGGCTCTTACATTTTCAGGACCACCACCCCGGTAATGATCTGTCCGAATGTCAATAAGCTTTCCGGCTTCTGCCGAAATCTTAAAATAAGGAGTAACCTGTGCATTGTAGGGTAGCAAACACACCAACGTATCCCCCTTACTTTCAAACGGCAAAGAAGAAATTTCAGGATACCGCTTCAGCCCATAATCCTTCCACTGCGGAACAGGGCGTTTAACCAACTGGTTCCAGGGAGCTGATTCTGCACTTCCAACAACCTTTGCCGGATTAAATCCTACCAATTCCTCGTTGGGGTTTACCCAGTTAAAATTGCCAAGCTGCGCGTTGAATCGCACATTTGACTCCGGCAACCGATAATTGGGATGAGGTGCAGCGGTGTTTTCAAACCCTCGATCCAGACGGCTTTTCCAGCTTTGGTCACTAATAATATCAAGGGCCTTGCACTGGAAAACCAGGCCGGCCTGCCCACTACTTTTATGAGAAAACCCCTCTTTGCCAAAATACCATACCAGAATAGCAATTTTGTTTTTGCCTTTTTGCAGAAAAGGAGCCAATTCTACTTGATCATAGTACGTATCCTTTGGGTTGGGTCCTCGCTTCAACTGACCTTCAAAAACCACTAACTTACCGTTAATCCACATCCAGTACTTAGAATCACAAGCAATGGATGCCACCGCCTCAATCGGAAGCTCTTCCACTTCAAATTCTTTGACAAAATCAATCCAGGTGTTGGCTAAATTCTGGTTTTCAACGTCTGTTATGCGCTGAGCCGTCCAGTTTTGGGCCGAACCAAAACCACCATTTAAAAAGAATAAAACAGCCAGAAGAAATAACGATTTATAGTTCATGATTTCAGAAAGTTAGATTTAGTTATTGTGAGATTTTAGCATTTCTAAAGTCTAATCAGGTTTGCAAATGATTTCTTGCCAATCGAAATCTCCCCAACCACTTGTCCGTTTTTCTCCAAAGCAACTCCGTCCTTCAACCAATAAGAGACTAAAAATCAACAAATACCAAAAAATGAAAAAGATAAGAGATGTGGCAGATTTCACATCGAAAGGAAAGAGGTTTAATCGCATAGCAAGTTTAGGTTTTAGCTTTGCCATTAAATATATAAAAATTAAATGCACCCACTATCCTGTGCTATCGGCCCCGGGGTATAAATGATTCTGAATTAAGCTAAACCGTCAATGGTAGGAAACGAGAACTAAGCACTAGCATGTAGTAAATAGACTCTGAAAGGTAACAGAACATTACCTAAAAATGTAGAAGCAAAATCCGAGTTTCTATTTACTTACCGTAGGATTTTGAAGAGGCCTTCATTTCAGCTATCAAGGCCCGTTTTCTCAACTTCCTGTCAAGAAAGGGATAAAGAACAACTGCGGAAAGAATAACAAGCGTTCCGATATAAAAACCGGCTGACATGAATTCTGAATCCCTAAAAATAAAGAAGGCCATCAAAATGCCATAAACCGGCTCCATATTAATGGTCAGCACTACCGAGTAAGCCGACAGCACTTTCATCACATCAATGGAAACCACAAAAGCATAGGCTGTACATATAATTCCCAAAACAACCAGCCATAGCCAGTCTAATGGCACTGGAGCGACAAAGTTCGAAGAAAAGCGCCCGCTTAACAAAAGAAAAAGCGTAATCCCCACAAAGCCACTCCCCATTTCATAGAAGCTGATGGCCACGGGATGATACTTGGTGATAAATGTTTTATTCAAAACCGTAAACAGACCAGCCAAAAAGGCTGAGGTAAGCGCCGTAAGGATTCCTAACTTATAACGAAACTCAAACTGAAAAATAAGATAAAGCCCACCAATAATCACCAAGCCAATAACAAGCTCCAACCATTTAACCCGCCGCTTTACAATGATTGGTTCCAGAATACTGGTGAACAAGGTTGTTGAAGCCAAACACCCGAGTGTCACCGACACGTTCGAAATTTTAACGGCATGAAAGAAGGTGATCCAATGAAGAGCAACAACCAGCCCTACTGCAACCATTTTCAAAACAACTCGCCCGGAATAAACCACCGATTGCTTTTTATAGCTCAGGTAAATCCCCAGTGCAGCAAAAGCAATTAGCATGCGATACCAAACCATTTCGGCAGCAGGAAGTGTAATTAACTTTCCCAAAATGGCGGTAAACCCATAGATAAAAACCACAAAATGAAGTTTCAGGTGATTCTTCAATAATTCAT
Source organism: uncultured Sunxiuqinia sp. (assembly GCF_947495665.1). Taxonomy (GTDB): domain Bacteria; phylum Bacteroidota; class Bacteroidia; order Bacteroidales; family Prolixibacteraceae; genus Sunxiuqinia; species Sunxiuqinia rutila. Next base: position 172,716 of record NZ_CANLZV010000001.1, on the reverse strand, counting down.
TCACTCGGATCAACATCTAGCTAAAATTTAATGCGTGCAATTTACAAAATTAGTCAAGCGCTCTGGAGCGTATTCGACCACAAAAAAAGAGCCTTGCGAATAAAAATCGCAAGACTCCTTGAGTTCTATTTCTTTTGGGGCCTGTGTTATTTCAAGCCACGTTTCTGCAACAAATATTCTGGAGAAGGATCTTGTCCTCGGAAATTGCGGTAAATAACCATTCCCTCATCTGAACCTGATTTGGCAAGCAAAGTGCGGAACTTCGCAGCAAGCTCAGGATTAAACAGATCGCCTGACTCTTTGAAAGCAGCAAAAGCATCGGTATCCAGCACGCCGGCCCAAATGTACACATAGTAACCAGCCGAGTAGCCACCTGCAAAAATATGCGAAAAGTAAGTACTCCGGTAACGAGGAATAATCTCATCAATCAAGCCCACCGCGTCCATGGATGAACGTTCAAAATCAAGCACATCTCCTTCAAAAGCCTTGGTATGCCAGTCCATATCCAGCAGCGAAGCCGCCAGGTATTCAACGGTTGCAAACCCTTGGTTGAAGTGGCCACTGTTAACCAGCTTCTGCACCAAGTCATCCGGAATTACTTCTCCGGTTTCGTAATGTTTGGCATATACTTTCAGTACTTCTGGTTCAGCGGCCCAGTTCTCCATAATTTGAGAAGGCAGTTCAACGAAGTCGCGTGGCACACGACCTGCTGTCCGCTGGTAAGGGCCATCCGTAAATAAGCCGTGTAAAGCATGACCAAACTCGTGGAAGAAAGTAGTCACCTCGTCAAAGGTCAGCAAAGCAGGCATGTCGCCTGATGGACGTGTGAAGTTACATACAATGGAAGTAATTGGGTACTGAACTTTTTTGCCATCCACGTAAGCCACATCGCGGTAACCAGTGTTCCAGGCACCAACACGCTTGCCGTCTCTGGGGTGAAAATCCATGTACAACACACCCACATGCGAACCGTCAGCTTCTTTTACTTCCCAGGCTTCAGCCTCCGGATGATAAACCGGAATATCCTCCCGACGTTCAAATTGAATTCCATACAACTGGTTGGATACGTAAAAAATTCCTTCTCGCACATTGTCCAGGCTGAAATAAGGCTGCAGCTCTGACTCATCCAAATCGTATTTTTCCTTGCGCAGTTTTTCTGAATAGTACCACCAATCCCAGGATTCCAACTGGAAGTTTCCACCTTCACGGTTGATGATCGCCTGCATTTCGTCACGCTCATTTTTGGCAACTTCCAAGGCTGGCTTCCACAGTTTCAGCAAGAAATCGTAAACATTTTCAGAGGTCTTAGCCATGTTGTTATCCAGAATGTAAGCAGCGTAGTTTTCAAATCCCAGCAACTGGGCTTTTTCCTGACGCAACTGAACCATTTGGCCTAAGATCTTTTTATTGTCAAACTCATTGTCATTGTTACCACGCATGAAATAGCCGCGATAAATCTGCTCCCTCAAATCGCGGTTATCGGCATATTGCAGGAATGGAATCAAACTCGGTTTTTGCAAAGTAAAAACCCATTTACCAGTCATGCCGGCTTTTTCAGCTTCCTCAGCAGCAGCTGCAACCACCGCTTCCGGCAGGCCACTCAGGTCTGCTTCGTTGTCAATCACCAACTGGAAGTTTTTGTTGGTCTCTGCCAGCAGGTTCTCACCAAACTGCAAACGCAGATTCGACAATTCCTGGTTCAGCTCACGCAGCTTGGCCTGATCTTCATCCGACAGGTTAGCCCCGTTGCGCTCAAAATCTTTATAGAATTTTTCCAGCACCCGCATCTGTTCCTGGTCCAGATTCAGGCTTTCGCGCTGCTCATAAACAGCTTTTACGCGCTCAAAAAGTGCTTTATTCAGCATGATGTTGTCGCCGTGCTCGGTTGTAATGGGCGAAATTTCACGAGCCAAAGCTTGCATCTCCGGATTGGTATTGGCCGAATTCAGGTTGTAAAAAACGGTTGTCACCCGGTCCAGCAAATCACCCGACACATCCATGGCCAGGATTGTATTTTCAAAAGTCGGAGCTTCCGGATTGGAAGTAATCACTTCTATTTCTTGTTGATGTTGCTTAATGCCTTCTTCTACAGCAGGCAAATAATGCTCAATCTTAATTTCACCGAAAGGAGGAACCTCAAAAGGGGTTTCATAGGTTTTCAAAAATGGATTATCCATGGCTGAATTTGTTTCTGTTGATGAATTACAAGAAGCAAAAATAACCAGAATAAGCATTAAAACAGGATTAAATCTCTTCATCTTCTTTGTGTTATTTTTTGAAAAATTTGGTGCGTAAAATAAGAAAATATTTGACAACAGAAGATGACACTTGTTAGTCCCGGTTAAAACAAGGAAGACCTTTTAGCTTTTATTCTGAAAAAAATAAAAACACAATAATTATACAACTTTGCCCCACCCCAAAAAATGCTTACTTTTGCAGGTCTCAAAAAGACTGACATTCTCAAATTCAGCATAAAGCATTGCAATTATGAAAATTTCCTACAAGTGGCTAAAAGACTATATAGCAACTGATCTTACTCCGCAACAATTGGAAGGAGTACTTACGCAGACAGGCCTTGAAATTGGCAGTATTGAAGAAGTGGAAAGTATTAAAGGCGGACTTCGGGGGTTAGTTATTGGCGAAGTGCTCACCTGCGAGAAACATCCCAACTCTGATCACCTGAGCAAAACTACGGTTGATGTTGGAACCGACAGCCCGCTCCCAATCGTTTGCGGAGCACCCAATGTAGCCGCCGGGCAAAAAGTGGTCGTGGCTACCATAGGAACAACGCTTTATAGCGGAGAAGAAGAGTTTGTCATCAAACGGTCCAAAATCCGTGGCGAAGAGTCACAAGGAATGATTTGCGCCGAAGACGAAATTGGCCTTGGCAAAAGTCACGATGGCATTATGGTTTTACCGGCCGATGCGGTGGTAGGAACCCCTGCCAACACTTATTTCAATGTTGAATCTGATTATTCCATTGAAGTGGACTTAACGCCCAACCGCATTGACGGAGCCTCACACATTGGTGTGGCCCGCGACCTGGCTGCCTACCTGAAACAGGAACAAGCCATCGTCTACACCAAGCCCTCCGTGGAAGCCTTCAAAGTGGATGACCACTCGCTGGAAATTCCCGTTGAAGTAGCAACACCCGAAGCATGCCCACGCTATGCCGGTGTAACCATTAGCGGCGTGAAGGTGGCGGAATCACCAGACTGGTTGAAAAACCGGTTAAAAACCATTGGTTTGAGTCCGATCAACAATGTGGTGGATATTACCAACTACGTGCTGTTTGAAACCGGACAGCCGCTGCACGCTTTCGATGCCAACCAAATAACCGGAAACAAGGTGGTGGTTCAAACACTTCCTGCCGGCACCAAATTTACGACTCTGGATGAAGTGGAACGCGAACTGCACGAGGACGACCTTATGATTTGCAACGCTCAGGAAGGCATGTGCATTGGTGGTGTTTTCGGCGGCATTCAGTCAGGCGTAAAAGATTCTACAACAACTATTTTCCTTGAGTCGGCTTGTTTTGATCCGGTTTACATCCGGAAAACAGCACGCCGCCATGGCTTAAATACTGACGCTTCATTTCGTTTCGAGCGCGGTACGGATCCCAATGGGGTAATTTATGCCCTAAAACGTGCGGCCTTACTTATTAAGGAAATTGCCGGCGGAAAAATATCCTCCGAAATCGTAGATATTTACCCCACTCCTATCGAAGACTTCAAAGTTGAAGTGAGCTATGCCAACATCCAACGGTTAATTGGAAAAGACCTGGGAGCTGAGCGAATCAAGCTGATTCTTGAAGGACTGGAGATAAAAATCGACAACGAAACAGAAACAGGCTTGTCGCTTTCTGTACCTCCTTACCGGGTAGATGTTAAACGCGAAGCCGATGTGGTGGAAGAAATCCTGCGGATTTACGGGTACAACAACATTGAAATTCCATCCAAAGTGAATGCTTCGCTGCAATACTCGAACGCACACAACCCGGAGAAAATTCGCATGTTGCTGGCCGATATGCTAACCGCCCAGGGGTTTAATGAAATTTGGTCGAACTCGCTCACCAAGGCATCCTATTACGAAAACGGAGAAACCTACAAAGACGAACATACCGTCAAGCTGTTCAATCCGTTAAGCAATGACTTGGGAGTTATGCGCCAAACCCTGCTTTTCGGTGGTTTGGAAGCCATTGCCCGCAACGCGAACCGCCAAAATGCAGACCTTCGGTTGTACGAATTTGGCAACTGCTACTTCTACAACAATGATAACCAAACAGCGGACCGCCTGAAAAACTATCACGAGGAAGAACACCTGGCCTTGTTTATCACCGGAGCAAAGGAAAGGGAAAACTGGACTTCTCCTCAGGCAGAAAGCAGTTTCTACCAGTTGAAAACCTATGCCGAGAACCTGCTGGCGAAAATGGGACTGAAAAACGATAAGTTAAACCTTGAAAGCTTCAGCAACGAACTTTTCAGCGAAGGCTTAACTTACTCAACCCGCAATGGCAACAAAAAGGTTGTGGAAATTGGAATTGTTCACCCCAAACTGAGAAAACAATTTGAGATTGACAATCCGGTTTATGCAGCTGACCTGGTGATGGGAACCATTATACAGGATCAGAAAAACAACCAGACGCTTTATTCAGAACTGCCTAAATACCCTGAAGTTCGTCGGGACTTAGCCTTGTTGCTGAACAAAGAAGTGCAGTTTGGACAAATTCGCGAGCTGGCCTTTAAGGTTGAACGCAAACTCCTGCGAGCAGTCGATTTGTTTGATGTTTATGAAGGCCAGGGTGTGCCGGAAGGTAAGAAATCTTACGCCGTCAGTTTCACTTTGCGCGATGATGAAAAGACGCTTAAAGACAAGCAAATTGATAAAATCATGCAGAAGTTAATTTTCCAGTTTGACAAAGAACTGGGGGCAAAACTTCGCTAAGAAGAATTATTGGAATTTGGATTGCAGCTTTCTTTCAACGAACAAAGCTGCAATCCAACTCCTTTTTTTTGCAATTTGACCAACGACAAGTCCGGCAACTCTTTTTTTTACTCTCTACTGACTACCGGATCATTGATCAAAAAGAATAACTTTCCCGAGAAATCAACAGTTAATCATCTTCCAAAATCGTTTTCACCCGTCCTACTTCACCCGTTTCCAATTGCACTTTTATTCCATGCGGATGCGTGGGCGACTTGGTCAAAATACGGGCAACATAACCTTCTGTCAACTCACCCGTTCGTTGATGATGCTTCTGCACAATCTCCACATGACTCTCTATCTGAATATTAGCTCGTTTTCTTCCGTCCATTTTTTTTGCCCGAAGAAACAATTATTTTACGATATTTAAAAGACGGAATCAGGAATTGCTTTCATCGTTCTAATTTTAATACGGTTAATGCATTTATATTTAAAGATATTTTTATCTTTAAAGGAAATTATATGAAGTACATAAACCAAAATAACCAATAAATGAAAGAAAACGAGCAATGGACTTACTCGAAACCGGCCCCCGACAAAACGCTGACGGAACCGAATAACCAGCCGATTCAGCTGGATAGCTGTCCCCAAAACGGGAAGAACTGCGCTACCCACCGGGAAAAAATCAATGAATGCCTGGTCAACTCATTTCACCACTTTTCTCATCGCGAATACGACTTTTCTATCAATGAGTTGAAAATTGCTTTTGATAAAACCAAAGAACTGGAAAAGTCAACCTGCACCAGTTGTGCCAAACTCTTTCGCACACGAATTACTGCTTCCATGGAACAAATCCACGATGAATTACACAAAATGACGACAGGCCTTTTCAAATCCAAACGCTACAAACCCAGCTTTGAATATGCCACAGTCGTCATTCAGGAGTTCAAAGAAAATATATAAACATTCGGACTGACACCAATTCCTTTTCATCGAACTTGTACATTCCGATGAAAAGGCTCAATGCAGACCAGCAAGTAACACAACACGACCAATAACTTGTTCGTTATTCAAATAGATTCAGGAGTTCAATTGGCAATTCCTGAAGCAAACAACGACACGATGGCTCTTCAGCAAATTAAAAAATAGCACAGTGCTTACAAGCAGCTCCCAAACAGTTAAGCTCGCACCACACAGCATGCCGGGTAAAAAAGGATGTCTGTTAAAAAAAAATGAAGCAACTAGCTATTATTTAATTATTTCTATTACTTTTAACCTTCGAATCCAATTTAAAGGCATTCGATTTCTATATTTTTTTGATTGGTGAAGAAGGCAGATAATTGAGTAATTTATAATATAGAAAAAATGAAGGACATGAAGGGATGGATTTTTTCACGGTTAAACGCAAACCGTGACCAGCAAGGTCAGTATGAACCTATTCAATTTGTAAGTTGCCAGTTCAATGGTAGCCGATGCGTGAAACAACGCGCAACAATCAACCAATGCTTATTTAACTCTTACGATTCTTTGATCAATAAAGAATACGATGAATCAATTGAATCCCTAAAGGATGCTTACAATGAGACCGAAGAGATCACCGGAACACCATGCGCCCTTTGCGCTCAGCTATTCCGCTCGCGAATCTCGGATTCTTTGGAACAAATCCACGGCGAATTGCACCGGATGACAACCGGATTTTTTCGTTGGGATGTATACAAGCCCAGCTACGAGCTGGCAAGCTCAGTAAGGAACGAGTTTCGGAAAAACAGCTGATTGACACACGGTGCTGCATCCGAATCAGTAATAACTGGCGTTTTTTACGGAGCCTATTTTCAGCTTTTTTACTCACAGGACACAAACAATTGACCGGCACAGCCCGGACTGTATTTGATTTGCCCAGTTGCATCTGCTATTCCGCTGGTGAAACGAGTTTATCACACCACAACGAGTAAGTCACTCAAAATCATCCAAGCTCTCAATTTTCTCGGTTTGAAAACCCAACAGAATTGTGTATTTTCAGAAACTCTAAACAAACCAACCGATGAAAAAATCTGTCTTACTCTTGTTGGCTCTATGCCTGAATTTCTTCATGCTTGCCCAGGACCGAATCACAGGTCATCAATTTGCCACACGCAGCGAAGTAATAGCTCAGCATGGCATGGCTTGCACCAGTCAACCACTCGCCACCCAAGTAGCCCTCGACATTCTAAAGTCAGGCGGTAATGCCATTGACGCAGCCATTGCTGCCAATGCTGTTTTAGGACTCGTAGAACCCGTTGGCTGTGGAATTGGAGGCGATCTTTTTGCCATCGTTTGGGATGCCAAAACTCAGAAACTTTACGGGCTGAATGCCAGCGGCCGTTCTCCCTACCAACTGACCCTCGACTATTTTAAAGCACACAACTACGCTAAAGTACCTGCTTATGGTCCGCTTTCCGTTTCAGTCCCCGGGTGTGTTGACGGGTGGTCCGAGCTTCACCAACGGTTTGGAAGCCTCACGATGAGACAGATCCTGCTGCCTGCCATTCGATACGCGCGACAAGGATTTCCTGTATCAGAGCTAATTGCCTACTATTGGAAACGTAATGCCGAAATTCTAAAAGACTATCCGGGATTTGCAGAAGTCTTCCTACCAAATGGACAAGCACCTGGCAAAGGCGAAATCTTTAAAAATCCGCTCTTAGCCAACACCCTTGAACAAATTGCCACCGAAGGTCGCGATGCCTTTTACAAAGGAGAAATAGCCCATAAAATGGTTGACTACCTGCAAGCTCAGGGAGGGTTTCTGAGCCTGCAAGACTTGGCGGATCATTCTTCGGAATGGGTAGAGCCTCTTTCAACCAGCTACCGCGGCTACGACATATGGGAACTACCTCCCAATGGACAAGGAACAGCTGTTTTGCAGATCCTCAACATACTGGAGCAATACGACATTTCGGAGATGGGTTTTGGCTCGCCGGAATACATGCATCTCTTTATAGAAGCCAAGAAACTGGCCTTCGAAGATCGCGCCAAATACTATTCTGATCCCGACTTCAATACGCTTCCGGTGGACGAACTGATTTCAAAAGAGTACGCCACGGAACGCGCTAAACTCATTGACCTGCAAAAAGCCAGCCAAAGCTTTCCGGCCGGAGAGCTCGAGCAGGGAAACACCATTTACCTGACAACAGCGGATGACGAGGGCAATATGGTTTCATTAATTCAGAGCAACTACCGCGGCATGGGTTCTGGCATGACACCCGGAAAACTGGGATTTGTTCTGCAAAACCGCGGTGAACTGTTTGCCCTTGAAGAAGGGCACCATAATGTTTATGCGCCACACAAACGTCCGTTTCACACCATCATCCCGGCCTTCATCACTAAAGACGGCCAGCCATTCATGAGTTTTGGGCTGATGGGTGGTGCCATGCAGCCTCAGGGCCATGTTCAGGTCATTTGCAACCTGATTGATTTTGGCATGAATCTGCAGGAAGCCGGCGATGCCCCACGAATACGCCATGAGGGATCGAGCCAGCCTACGGGCGAAAAGATGACCGATGGCGGAACTGTTTTCCTGGAAAGTGGCTTTGACTACCCCACCATCCGGGAACTAATAAGCAAAGGACATCAAATCAACTACTCCCGCGGAGGATACGGTGGCTATCAAGCCATCCGCTGGGAGCCGAAGAACAAGGTTTTCCTGGGTGCTTCCGAATCCCGAAAAGACGGACAAGCTGCAGGCTACTAACCAATCCGAAAAACAACAGACCAACCTATAAAATCAAATGTCCCATGACTCATCCCCACCAAAGTGCAGAAAAACTTCTGCTCATGCCTTTTTTCCTGCTATTAATGCTCGCAAGTTCCCAGCCTTCCAGCGCAACAACAAGAAATTGCCCCACGCAGCTTTCGATCAATCTACTCACCGATGCCGATCAGGTCTTCCTGAATGGCTATCCGGTCAGCACACAGCTTGACCAGGCCATTTTCCGTCGGGAGAACTTCCAGTTTACTGAAATTGCACAACGAAAACCGTTCTTTGGCTGGGTGGTTAATTCCAATCAAAACAACACCATGCAAGTGGCCTGGCAAGTTCTGGTTGCTTCATCCCGGCATCATATTCAAAACAATGAAGGGGATTATTGGAATTCGGGGAAAGTAGCAAGCAGCCAGTCCATCAACCTGAGCTACCAAGGAAAAGCCCTTCTGCCCGACTCCGTTTACTTTTGGAAAGTAAAAACCTGGGATAACCATGGCGTTGAATCCACCTGGTCTGCTGTCTCTCAGTTCAAAATGGCTTCACAGCTTCAAAACTACGCGACCGCTCGCTATCCCCTTCAAAAGCAGGATGACCACCCTCAAACAATTGAAGCCCGAACCCCGGAAACAACATTTATTGATTTGGGGAAAGCGGCCTTTGGACGCATTCGGCTAAGCCTGGATGGAACCGAAGGCGATACCATCACCCTGCGTATGGGAGAAGTCCTGAGCAATCAGCAGATTGATCCAAATCCCGGAGGAAGCAGACGCTACGCTGAATACCAGCTCAAGCTTAACAACGGACGCAACACCTACCTCATTGCCATCAAGCCGGATCAACGCAACACAGGCCCCCGTGCTATTCCGATTCCCCAATACATTGGCGATGTTTTTCCTTTTCGCTATGTTGAAATCGAGGGCTATAAACACCCGATTGAGAAACATCAGGTCACACGCGAAACAGTCTTTTATCCCTTTGATGAAACAGAATCGTTCTTTACCAGTTCCGACACGGTGCTTAATCAGGTTTGGGACTTGTGCAAATACTCCATAAAGGCAACCTCTTTTGCCGGAATTTATGTTGATGGCGACCGCGAACGTATCCCCTACGAAGCCGATGCCCTGATCAATCAACTCTGCCACTATGGTGTTGCCCGCGAGTACAGCATGGCCCGCCACTCGTATGAATACCTGATTCATCATGCCACCTGGCCTACCGAATGGATTCTTCAATCGGTCCTGATGGCCTGGAATGATTACCTCTATACAGGTAACAAAGAGTCGCTGGAACAGCACTACTCCGACTTAAAAGCCAAAACACTGTTACCTCTTGCCGATGAGTTGGGCTTCATCAGCACCCGCACCGGTATAGTTACGCCAAGTGTACTCGAATCCATTCATTTAAATGATCAGCTTCGCGACATAGTTGATTGGCCACACACCGGCATTTTGGGACTGGGGAAAAATGAAGCCGGCGAAACCGATGGCTTTGTATTTCAGGATATCAACACCGTCGTCAATGCTTACCACTACTTCGCCTTAAAAGTGATGAGCACCATTGCAAACCAACTGGGATATACTGACGAAAGTGAGTTCTACGCCAAGCGTGCTGCGCGGCTCCAAAAACACTTCAATGAGAAATTAATCGATCCGAAACGAAAAATCTACACCGATGGTATCGGAACTGACCATGCCTCGCTGCATGCCAACATGTTTCCCCTGGCTTTTGGGTTGGCCCCGTCTAAAAACACCGAAGCAATCAATGCGTTTATTCGCTCCCGCGGGATGGCCTGCAGTGTTTATGGTTCGCAGTTTTTAATGGAGGCTGTCTACGACGGGCATAATGCCGACTATGGGCTGGAACTGCTAACATCAACCAGCGAGCGAAGCTGGTACAACATGATTCGGGCCGGATCCACCATCACGATGGAAGCCTGGGACAACAAATACAAGCCCAATCAGGACTGGAATCACGCCTGGGGCTCTGTGCCGGCCAACATTATCCCACGAAAACTGATGGGCATTGAACCTCTGGAACCAGGATTCAGCAAAATCCGAATCAAGCCACAGCCGGGAACACTAAAGCAAGCGCAAATCAAATGCCCAACCATCCGGGGAGATGTTCAGGTTTCCTTTTTTAACGAACCTGAGAAGCGTTTCCAGCTTAAAGTAATTATTCCAGCCAATACAACGGCTGATGTTTACCTGCCATTTTGGTCAAAAGCACAGCAGGTAAGCCATAACAACCGAAAAGCAAAGTACCAAAAATCAGAAGAATTCTTAATCATAAAAAACCTGGGCTCCGGCACGCATCAGTTTGAAGTAAGCAACTAAACTCGCAAGAGGATTGGGCCTGGTACTTGTCATAGATAGTCATTAGTAGTCAATTGACGGTCATTCCTTGATTGCTTTGCGGATCTTTTGCGTCTTTGCGGTTAAAGAATGTGCATGAGTTCATAGGTTCATGAGTTCGTTTTTCGCTCTGTGGCACTCTGTGATTCACTCCTGATTACTCTGTGGTTAAACTGACTTGTCATTGGTTGTCAATTGTAGTCATTCAATAGTCATATTGCAGATACTCGCGACTCATGACTCTCAACTTCTTTCTGACTTCGCGCGTTCGTGTCTTCTTGCCTTCGTCTGTTCGTCATTCCTTGATTGCTTTGCGGATTTTCTGCGTCTTTGCGGTTAAAGAATGTGCATGAGTTCATAGGTTCATGAGTTCGTTTTTCGCTCTGTGGCACTCTGTAATTGACTTCTGGTTACTCTGTGGTTAAACTGACTTGTCATTGGTTATCAATTGTAGTCATTCAATAGTCATATTGCAGATACTCGCTACTCATGACTCTCAACTTCTTTCTGACTTCGTGCGTTCGTGTCTTCTTGTCTTCGTCCGTTCGTCATTTGGCAGAGAGCATGGGACTTCCTTAGCCTGATCCTGTGCCTTTGAAAAATTGTCATTCTTTGGATTCTCCCTACTCCCTAATACACATCCACATGCCAGCGCCCTGCTTCACGCAGCAAGTCCAGCGAAAGGCGATTCTCCTCAGGGCTCTGCGAATTTACCAACTCCATCACCTCTTCAATTACTTCTGTCACCTCCTGCCCCATCGCAACAGATCCACAAACATACACGTGAGCTCCATCCTGCAACCACTCTCCGAGCCGTTGAGCCTGCTCACGCAAACGATGCTGCACATACACTTTTTCCTCCTGATCGCGCGAAAAAGCCAGTGTTATCCGACTCAGCACACCATTGGCCTTCCAGCGTTCCCAGTCCTCGCGGTATAAGAAATCACGATCACTCTTTTTCTCCCCGAAAAACAACCAGTTCCGGGACTGAGGATGCTGCCAGGCACGCTCTTCCATAAATGCCCGAAAGGGAGCTATACCCGTTCCGGCTGCAATCATGATCACCGGTACATCGGCTTGTTCCGACAACCTGAAATTTTCATTGGGCACAAGCTCAACCGAAATATTCGCACCTGGCTTTAACTGCTGAGTTAAAAAATTGGAACATGCTCCCAGCCGCTTGCGTTCCTGCCAATCAAACAACACCTGTTTCACCGTTAAGTGCAGCTTACCCGGATCGGTTGCCATGCTCCCAGCAACAGAATAGAGCCGGGGCTGAATTTTCCTCAAAACAGGAAGAAGTTGTTCCGGTTCGCCTTGAAACGGAAAATCAGCCAGCAAGTCGCCAACATCCCGACCTTCCAGATAACTTTTTAGCAAATCCGCATCGGCAAGCAGAGCTTCCAATCCCGCATGCCTGCAAAGTTCCCAGTAGCGCCTTAAAACACCTCGACTCAAACTTGTTAGTTCAACTTGCTTAAGCAATACCTCTTTCAGCAACAGAACTTGCTCCTCAAAGAACACCTGAATATCAGCCGAAGTTCCTAGTAAATCCAACACATGCCCAACCAACTCCACCGGATTCTCCGGAAGCATGCGGACAGAATCTCCCGGACGGTAGCTAAAGTCCGGGGCACCCAACTCCAGTTCGACATGATAAATTGCCGAATCCGACTCCGGGTTCAGCGGATAAACCCGATGCAGTATTGCCGGACTGCTGGCATAATGGTTATCCTCCGACAAGTCTGCCAGCAACTGCTTTTCCGTGTTGGGCTGAAAGGCATTGGCAACACCGGAAACCCATTTCGAAACAGGCCGGTGGTAAGCAACATCACAATCGATGCGCTTGTAAAAGCGCTCAGCTCCCAGACTTTCCAGGCGCAAATCAATATCTTTACCCGCTTGGCAAAAATAAGCATAACGACTATCGCCCAAGGCACAAACTGTAAAGCTGACTCCCTCCAGGCGAGGAGCTTCCCCGGAATGTAAATACTGGTAAAAACGCCTGGCCTCTTCTGGCGGCTCTCCTTCTCCATGCGTACTCACAATGATCACCAAGTGTTGTTCATCAGCTAGCTGGGCAAAATCATACTTGGCCATACTGACCACACGTGGTTCCAACTTTTTCTTTTGAAAAAACTTTTGGGTTTCCCTGGCAATGAAACTTGAATTGCCCGAATGCCCGCCGTAAAGAATAGTCATTATCCCGGGCGGATCAAGCGGCTTTCCACCCCATATTTTTTTTATTGCTGTTATAAACATAGTCGCATCACGAAATAAAACATTGGATACCCGAATTTCAAATTGTGGTATTAACGAATCAGAATGATATGGTAAAAAGGAACAAACTGGGGCTTGAGTAGGTTCAATAGCCAATGAAGCCTTTAAACAATTATAACCAAGCGCCCTAAAAAACACGGCTGCTCCCGTCCCTTCAACTCTTCAACAAAACTACCGGACAACGGCCTTTGCGGCAATCCCAATTACTAGTGATTTCCTTGCGATGGGTTCTGCCGATCAATGGACCTTTTTCCATACTTTCGCCACAGGATTCAGTTCTTATTTGACCAACAAAATAAAAGCTCAAAAGTATCGTTCATGAGTCGGAAAGGCTCATTCTCTATCAAAAATGGTTCATTCATGAAATTCTGGAAAAGAATAAACCATTTCTGGAAAAATTGAGTAGTTTTGCTACTCGATTTGCTGTTACAATTTAGTAACAGCATTTCTTTTACAAAGCGATTCAACACTCGGCAGAATGGGACTGAGGAGGCGGAGCTGTGAGAAGCCGTCAACAAAACGGTTCTTTACCGCAACGACAAAAACACACAACAAACTGGGAATAGGCTCCTTACAAAAACAGAAGACAATCCAGGCATTTCATTTTCTCGAATCACATTTGAAGAACAAACATCGGCTCATACAAGCGTATTTGTTAGCTAAAGCAGGTGTAAAAATGAAATCGCCAAATTCGGACCCTTTTCAAGATAAAAGACGAACACCCAAGCAAGCCGTACATCCAATAGAACAATATCTTTTTCGACCTGAAAAATTATGCTTGACGCATTAATCACTTCAAAAACACGAATAAAAATTCTGCTTAAGTTCTTTCTGAACAAGAACAACAAAAGCTATTTACGGAGCCTTGAGCAGGAGTTCGGCGAATCCTCCAATGCCATCCGGATTGAGCTGAACCGTTTTGAAGATGCAGGCTTACTACGCAGCCACTTTGATGGCAACAAGAAATTTTTTCAGGCAAATACGTCTCATCCACTGTTTAAAGACATTCACAGCATTTTACTAAAAATGGTGGGCATTGACACGATTATTGAGAACATTGCGCAGAAACTGCAGGATATCGATGCCGCTTACCTGACCGGAGATTTTGCGCATGGAATCGATTCTCAAACCATTGATTTGATTTTCGTAGGCAACCAATTGGACATTAAACTCATCAATAACTATATTCGTAAAGCGGAAAGAATAATCAACCGAAAAATTCAATATACGCATATCCGGAAAAATGAACAGAAGAGCTATTTACAACACAAGCCCAGCCTGCTCATTTGGACCAACGAGAAATAAACACAGAAGTCATACAACTGAAACAAACGATTAGAACATGCTATTACGTAAAGCACTAAAATTTATCTGGATCATCGGCCTGCTGGTTTGCTACCTGACTCCTTCGGCACAAATGCCAACGCAGGTAGATGTTAACAAACTCAGCGATCAACAAGTACAGCAGATTGTGCAGGAAATCGAAAAAAGAGGGCTCACCATGGATCAGGCCATTGAAATGGCCCGGCTACGTGGAGCTACACCTTCTCAAATCAGCCAGCTAAAAACCCGGATCAGCGAGCTGCAACTCAACGGCAAACAAAACGGCCTTAAACCAATCTCTCCGGAGGAGATTACCAAGCCGCAAGATTCCCTGTCGCAAAAGATGCCTGTGGACACCACCTCCAATGCATCCAAGATTTTTGGTTTCCATTTCTTCAATACCCAGAACTTAAGCTTTGAGCCCTCGGTTAATATTCCGGTTCCGGATAGCTATGTACTGGGGATCAACGACCAGCTCATGATCAACATTTGGGGAGCCAGCCAGCAAAGCTATCAGCTATTGGTTGATGCCAACGGCAATGTCCAGATTCCGGATCTGGGGCCTGTTCAGGTAGCCGGTATTGATTTCCGCGAGGCAGAAAAACGAATCCGTCAGCGTCTGGTTGCCATTTACAGTGGCATGGGCGGCGACAAACCCAACACCTTTGCAGAGATCGGGCTGAGCAACCTCCGCTCCATCAAGGTCAATGTCATTGGGGAAGTATATACGCCGGGCACCTACACCCTGCCGGCAACGGCATCCGCCTTTAATGCCCTTTACCTCTCGGGCGGTCCCAACGAAAATGGCTCCTTCCGCAACATTCAGGTCATTCGTCAAAACAAAGTAATCGCCGAGATTGATGTGTACGACTTCCTGATTCATGCCAACGCCTCCAACAACATTGTGCTGCGCGACCAGGACATCCTGTTTATTCCAACCTATGACATACGGGTCGAAGCTTCCGGCTCCTTCAAGCGCAAAGGCTATTTCGAGCTGCAGGAAGGCGAAAAGCTGAACGACCTGCTCCGTTATACCGGTGGCTTTTCAAACCAGGCATACCGCAAACGCCTGTCCATTACCCGCACAACCGGCAAACAATTTCAGGTACTGGACATCACACAAAATGAATTTGATTCGTTTACCTTACAAAACGGAGACTTCATTGAGGCCGGTGAAATCATTGACCGCTATGAAAACCGTGTCAGTATCGAAGGGGCCGTGTTCCGCCCCGGAACGTTTGCCCTCACCGAAGGGATGAAACTTTCGGAGCTGATTGCCAAAGCCGATGGGGTTAAAGAAAGCGTATTCAGCAACCGTGGTGTTATCATTCGCCTGGGCAAAGACCTGAGTCCGCAAACCATTGCCTTCGAAGTATCCGAAATACTGGGAGGAAAGAATGATCTCGATCTGAAACGGGAAGACCATGTCATTATTCAGGACGTATTCAGCATGCGCGAAGCCCGGTTTATCAAGATTTACGGTCAGGTGCAATACCCCGGAGAATATCCTTACCGGGAAAACATGAGCTTAAAAGACCTGGTATTTTTGGCCGGTGGATTTACGGAAGCGGCCAGCGAATCGTTCATCGAACTGGCCCGTCGTCACGATTATGAATCAGCAGCCCAAGTTTCCAACGAACTTGCCGACTTGTACCAGTTCAACATCAGTCGCGACCTGAACATCAACTCGGAGGATGCCGAATTCAAAATTCAGCCTTTCGATTACATTTATGTGCGAAAAGCACCATCTTACAACACCCAACGGACGGTTACCATCGAGGGTGAAGTGGTTTATCCAGGCCCATACAGCATCAGCAATAAAAACGAACGGGTTTCAGACTTGATCAAGCGTTGCGGAGGCTTAACGCCCCATGCTTTCAGCAAAGGAGCCACCCTGAGACGCCTGCGAACCGATGATGAGGCCATCAATGAATCGCTGCTGACCGCCATGCCCGATAGCCTGCTAAAATCGGCCGAAGCGCAGATGGATGACCATTATAAACTGGAACTACGCCTGGATGACATCCTCGAGAATCCAGGGTCAATCTACGACTATGTCTTGCGTGAAGGCGACGAGCTGCTGGTTCCCGAGGTGACCCAGGAGATTAAAGTTTCCGGAGAAGTATTGAACCCTGTAGGTTTGGCTTACCAAGAAAACCGCTCGCTGAAATACTACATCAACCGCTCAGGAGGATTTAGTCCGAAAGCCAAGAAAGGAAAAGTATTCATCATTTACAGCGATGGTACCACCAAGGTAACCAAGGGATTCATCGGAAGACACTATCCGAGCCCCGAGCCCGGCTGTCAGATTGTTGTTCCGCAAAAGCCTGACCGCCCCGCCGGAGATCAAACCTCGCGATGGTTATCCGTTGCCAGTGCCTTCTCCTCCATTGCCATCGCCATTGCCGCGGTGTTAAGATAGGAAAACGAAGGCATGAAGTCACGAACGCACGAAGGCACGTAACAACGAACAACGAAGCATACGATGGAAAAGATACGGTCACATAAAGAATTGAAAGTCTATCAGGAGGCTTACCAGGCTGCCTTAAGGATTCATCAGTTAACCCAATCTTTTCCTGCTGAAGAGAGGCATGCGTTGACCAATCAAATCAGAAGAAGTTCCAGGTCGGTTTGTGCAAACCTTGCTGAAGCATGGAGAAAAAGACGATACCCCAAGAACTTCATTTCTAAATTGTCGGACTCCGAAGCGGAGGCGGCCGAAACTCAAGTTTGGCTGGATTTTTCTCACTCGTTTAAATACATCAACGAAGCGATCCATGATGAGCTTTACGATCAGTTTGAACATATCATCGCCATGATAATTAAGATGAGTCAAAATTCTGAGAAATGGACACCCAAGCAATAATAACCATCGTGCCTTCGTACCATCATGCCTTCGTACGTTCGTAAACATCTCCTATGTTGAAAATTCTTGGTCAACTGAAAACCGATAACTGAAAACTGAAAACCATCATGCCTTCGTACGTTCGTAAACATCTCCTATGTCGAAAAATCCTGGTCAACGGATAACTGATAACCGACAACTGATAACCGACAACTGATAACTGACAACTGTTAACTGATAACTGTTAACTGATAACCGATACCCAACAACTGACAACTGTTAACTCTCAACTGCACACACATGACAAACAAAGAAAATACACCTATCCCGGCTAAGACAGCCGCTGAAGATGACGAAATTGACTTGATCGCCTTAGCCAAAGACCTGTGGGAAGGGCGGCGCACCATCATCAAGTATACCCTTATCGGGATTGCATTGGGCTTGGTGTTTGCCCTGCTCAGCCCCAAGGAATACACGGTACAAACCACCATGGTGCCGCAAACCGGCCAGTCCGGAGGCTCCAAGCTCGGTGGACTGTCCTCACTGGCCGCTATGGCCGGCTTCAACCTCGACATGAGTAGCGGAGCAGAAGTCCTGTCACCCATGGTTTATCCCAAGATTCTGCAATCCGTTTCCTTTCAGATGGAGCTGATGAATACGCCCTTTCAAATCAAAGAGGTGAATCAGCCGGTCAGCTTGTTTGAGTACTACACCGAATACAAAAAACCGGGGATCCTGGGGAACATCAAAAAATACACTTTGGGCTTGCCGGGGGTGATCCTGAAAGCCGTGAGAGGGGAACAACCAACATCACCCTCAAGTGGGAATAGCGACCTGTTGGCTTTAAGCCAGGAGCAAGAAAGCGTTCTTAAAACAATGAACGAGAACCTGTCCTTGGATATCAACGACAAAGAAGGCGTGCTGACCTTAGCGGCCCGTTTTCACGATCCGGCCTTAGCGGCACAGGTCGCCCAAAAGGCACAGCAACTGCTGCAGGAATACATCACCACCTATCGCATACAAAAGGCGCAGGAGCAGTTGAACTTTATCCGAGAGCGCTATCAGGAGAAAAAGCAGGAGTTTCAGAATGCTCAGGAAAAGCTGGCCCTTTTTCGCGATCAAAACAAAAACGTGTCTTCGGCCATGGCACAAACAGAAATCGAACGCCTGCAAAGTGAGTACGACATCGCCTTCTCGGTGTATTCCGAGCTGGCCAAACAGCTGGAACAAGCACAAATCAAGGTAAAGGAAGATGCGCCGGTGCTCACCATTGTGGAGCCGGTTCGTATTCCGCTCCAAAAATCCAAACCCAACCGCCCGATGATCCTGATCATTTGGACCTTCCTGGGAGGAATCCTGGGAGTAGGCATCGTGTTTGGAAAGCAGTTCCTGGCCAGCATCCGCGAACGCTGGGAAGAAGAGTAAGATAGCAGTCGGGAGTCGAGAGTTAAATCTCAGAATTGAATTTCCAAATTAACGGCAGACCGGAAGAAAATAACCGGAAACCGGAGAAAGGAGAACGGAACAAGGAGCCAGGCAAGCATTAAAGACATAAGCATAGGCAAACTGGCAACTGACAACTGACAACTGACAACTGACACTTTAAACCTTATTTACTTGAAATTTTAAAACCTTTCATAGATATGTTTCCAACTGAAATCAAGAAAATTGCCTGCATTGGTGCAGGGTACGTTGGCGGGCCAACCATGGCCGTCATTGCACAACAATGTCCACATATCCAGGTCACCGTGGTTGACATCAACGACCAGCGCATTGCGGATTGGAATGACAAGGATCTCTCCAAACTTCCGGTATACGAACCGGGCCTACCCGAAGTGGTGGCTGAAGCGCGCGGGCGTAACCTCTTTTTTTCAACGGATGTGGAAGGTGCCATTCGCGAGGCGGAAATGATTTTTATCTCCGTAAACACCCCTACAAAAACTTACGGAGTTGGAAAAGGCATGGCTGCCGACCTCAAATATGTTGAGCTGTGTGCCCGCCAAATTGCGGAAGTCGCCACCACCAACAAAATTGTAGTTGAAAAGTCCACCCTGCCGGTACGTACCGCCCAGGCCATCCGGACCATTCTGGACTCTTCCAACCAGTCCACCAACCCTAAAGCCCCTCAATTTGCCGTGCTGTCCAACCCCGAATTTCTGGCGGAAGGAACAGCCATTCAGGACCTATTGCATGCCGACCGCGTGTTAATTGGCAGCGAAGATAATGAGGCCGGTCAACAAGCCGAACAAGCCTTAGCGAACATTTACGCCAATTGGATTCCACGCGACCAAATCGTTACCACCCGCATCTGGTCTTCCGAATTATCCAAATTAACAGCCAACGCCTTTTTGGCGCAGCGCATCTCCAGCATCAACTCCATTTCAGCATTGTGCGAACGTACCGGAGCAGATGTAGACGAAGTGGCTCATGCTATTGGGATGGACAGCCGCATTGGGCCCAAGTTCCTGAAATCTTCGGTGGGCTTTGGCGGCTCCTGCTTCCAAAAAGACATTCTGAACCTGGTATACCTCTGCCAGCACTTCAACCTGCCCGAAGTAGCCGACTACTGGGCACAGGTGGTGAAACTGAACGATTACCAAAAACGTCGTTTTGCCACACAAATCATTTCCAGCTTATTCAATACCGTGTCGGGAAAAAAGATTGCCTTTCTGGGCTGGGCCTTTAAAAAGGACACCAACGATACCCGCGAAAGTGCTGCCATTTACGTAGCCGACGAACTGTTACAAGACCGGGCCGAGATTCATGTGTACGACCCTCAGGTTTCCAAAGCGCAGATTTTCCGCGATCTGGAATACTTATACCAGCAACACCCGGAAAAGGCCATTGCCACAGAGGAACTCCAACAACTGGTACAGGTTCATGCTGATCCTTATGAGGCCATGGCCAAAGCACATGCTACGGCCGTACTCACCGAATGGGATGAATTTAAAACCTACGACTGGCAGAAAGTTTACGACAGCATGCTCAAACCGGCATTCGTTTTCGATGGACGGAACATCCTTGACCGAAAAGCACTGACAACCATCGGCTTTGAGTTGAAAAGCATCGGAAAAGGGTGAGGAGAAGAAAGATCCAAGGTTAAAGGTTGAAGAAACAAGATCCAAGGTTAAAGGAGAAAGGAAAACGGACGAACGTAGGAAGAAGTCACGAGGGTACGAAGGCACGATGACACGAACGTACGATGACATGAACGCACGAACGCACGAATGACATCAACGAACATGTGCTTTGCCACTTTAACCTTGATACTTTATCCTTTAACCTTGATAACCGACAATTTATCCTGTGAAATTCACATCGTGAGTATTTCATAGGACTGACAACCAATTTTGTGACTAATGCAAAAAGAGTTAATTTTGAAAAAAATAAATGCATGACAACGCTCCGAATCAAAGTTGACACCAAAAAAAATGCAAGATTGCTTAAAAAGCTTCTGCAAAACATTCCGTTTGTCAAACAAATAGAAGATGATCTTCAGCCCAAACAGGCATCTTCTCAATACGATCAATTGAAAAGCATCTTAAACACCATCCAGCCAGGGAACCTATTCAATCAAGTGGATAACCCGGTGGATTGGCAAAAGAAAAGCCGCGATGAATGGGAAGCTCGTTGATACCAATATTTTAATCTATTTATCGCAGAAAAAGTTACCCTTGGAAAAGATTGCCAACAAGGACATGAAACTGTATATATCGGTAATCACTTACATGGAGGCCTTGGGGTATCCATTTAAAGATCAAGCAGAGCAGCAGCTCATGGAACGAATTTGCAATGTCTTTGAAGTCATCCAACTGGAACAAACAATTGTTGACCAAGTGATTCTCATCCGACGTCAGCACAAAATCAAACTGCCTGATGCGATCATTCTTGCAACGGCAAGCAGTTCAAAACTGGACTTGGTGACAGCCAACACGAGCGATTTTCAAAATATAGACCATACGATAAATCTGATCAACCCCATGGTTTGACATCAACGAACAGGCGCTTTGGCTCTTTAACCTTGATACTTTACCCTTGACAACTTTAACCTTGTTCCTTTAACCTTAATTTGAAGTAGTGAGTAGCGAGAACCAAGGGAGCCAGGCAGAAGGGAGAAGACATGAGGGTACGAAGGCATGACCGCACGAATGACGATCAAATGACAACCAATGACATCTTTTAGGCAAAGGATTAGGCTAAGGCGCCCCATGCTCTCTGCCCAATTGACTATTGAGTGACTACTATTGACAACCAATGACAAGCCTCTTCAACCACAGAGTGATCAGGAGTAAATCACAGAGGAACACAGAGCAAAAAACGAACTCATGAACCTATGAACTCATGCACATTCTTTAACCGCTAAGGCACCAGGGATTAAGGTTAAAAATCCAAGGTTAAAGGGGAAAAGAAGAACGGGCGAAGACACGAGGGGACGAAGGCACGAATGACCATCAAATGTCAATTCTTACAAGCACAGTATTGGGCCCCATTCTCTTTGCTCCATGCCCTTCGCTCTTTGCCATCAACAACCGATAACCGACAACCGATAACTGACAACAGTCTTCCTAACCGCAAAGACGCCAGGGATTAAGGTTAAAAATCCAAGACTGAAGGCTAAAGTTCCAAGGAGAAGGGAAACCGGAGAAGGGAGGACGACACGAGGGTACGAAGGCACGAACGCACAAATGACCAACAAATGACTACCAATGACAAGTATTAAGCGCCAGGCAAAGCTGCAGATTACCCCATGCTCTTTGCTCATGTACCTACGAACTCATGCACAATTTTATCAACAAAGCATACGAAGTATAAGTATCCAAATTCAATAACACAAAGCGCTCGTCGAGCTGCAAAATAAATAGTAATAAAAAACTCATAAAAAAATAACCTTCCATGATATTAAAAGAAACAAAAATTGCCGTCATTGGATTGGGCTATGTTGGTTTACCACTAGCTGTCGAATTTGCAAAAAAATACCCAGTTGTTGGTTTTGATATAAACCAAGCACGCATTGATGAACTTAAAGCGGGACATGATGCCACTTTGGAAGTAGCAGACGACAACTTACAATCAGTGCTAAAAGGCAGCTCGCCAACAGGCTTAAACCTAACCACCTCGCCCGAAGCACTTGCAGACTGCAACTACTACATTATAACAGTGCCAACGCCAACAGATAAAAACAACCGTCCTGTTCTTACTCCTTTAGTCAAAGCTTCAGAAACCGTTGGTTCAGTTTTGAAACCAAACGATATTGTAATTTACGAGTCAACAGTATATCCAGGAGCAACGGAGGAAGATTGTGTTCCTGTGCTTGAAAAGGTATCCGGACTCACATTTAACACCGACTTCTTTGTCGGATATTCACCTGAACGTATCAACCCGGGGGATAAAGAACACACCGTAACTAAAATTAAAAAGGTCACCTCGGGTTCAACCCCAGAGATTGGTCAAAAAGTGGATCAACTATACCAATCTGTAATTGTCGCCGGAACCCACTTGGCTCCCTCCATCAAAGTAGCTGAGGCGGCCAAAGTCATCGAAAATTCACAGCGTGACATTAACATTGCTTTTGTGAACGAATTGGCCAAAATTTTCAGCAATTTAGGAATTGACACGAAAGACGTGCTGGAAGCTGCTGGAACAAAATGGAACTTCCTCCCCTTCTCCCCGGGTTTAGTTGGAGGACACTGTATTGGTGTTGATCCTTACTACCTGGCGCAAAAAGCGCAGGAAACTGGTTACAACCCGGAAATTATCCTTGCTGGTCGTCGTATGAATGACGGGATGGGTGCCTGGATCGCCTCCCAAATTGTGAAACTTCTTATAAACAAAGGACACGCCGTAAAAAACAGTAAGATACTGGTACTTGGTATTACATTTAAAGAAAACTGTCCGGATATTCGCAATACAAAGGCTATTGATGTCATCAATGAGCTCAAACAATACGGCTGTGATGTCGATGTTTATGATCCATGGGCCAACAAAGAGGAAGTTGAACATGAGTATTGTTTATCGCTTGTTGAAGATTACGCTAACCAGAGCTATGATGCAGCAGTATTGGCAGTTGCTCACAATGAGTTTAAACAAATTGATATTTCAAAACTACGGAACAGTCACGATGCAGTCATATACGATATTAAAGGTATCTGGGACAAACAGCTTGTAGACGGGAGACTATAATAAAAAGAAGATTATAAAATGACTAAAAATAGCATCATTGAAAATAAGAAAGTATTGGTAACTGGTGGAGCCGGGTTTATCGGCTCCAATCTGGTTGACCGTTTGCTAGAACAAAACAACACCGTGATTTGCCTGGATAATTTTGCAACCGGCAAACGTGAAAATCTTGTCCAAGCGCTAAAACACTCTGAATTTACCTTAATTGAAGGCGACATTCGCAATTACGAGGATTGCCAAAAAGCGGTGGAAGGTTGCGACTATGTATTGCATCAGGCTGCACTGGGAAGTGTTCCGCGCTCTATTGCTGACCCAATGACCAGTACGGATGTAAATATTGGTGGCTTCGTAAAAATGCTACATGCGGCCAAAGAAGCCAATGTGAAACGTTTTGTGTATGCAGCCAGTTCTTCCACCTATGGTGATCATCCTGACCTGCCAAAAGTAGAACATAAAATTGGCAATGCGCTATCCCCTTACGCCATTACCAAATATGTAGATGAACTTTTTGCCAAAAACTTTTCGGATATTTACGGTATTGAAACCATCGGCTTGCGCTACTTCAATGTCTTTGGCCGTCGCCAGGATCCGAATGGTGCCTATGCTGCAGTAATACCGAAATTTGTATCGGCATTGATCAAGCACGAAAGTCCACAGATTAATGGAGATGGTTCCTACTCCCGCGACTTCACCTACATCGAGAATGTTATTCAAGCCAATCAACTAGCCGCCATTACTCCTACCAAATCGATTGTCGAAAAGCGCATCCAGTATGACGCAAAACATTGTGAAGAAAGTACAACGAAATCAGCGAGTTCAAGTACATCCCTCTCCGAAGTCTTCAATGTGGCCTTTGGTGAACGCACTTCGCTCAACGAATTAGCCCAAATCTTAAAAGATAACCTGGCCAAGTTCGACCCGGGCATTGCGGATGTCAAATTCAAATATGGCGCAAAAAGACAAGGTGATGTGCCCCACTCTTTGGCTTCCATTGAAAAAGGAAATTCCTTGCTAGCTTATCTCCCGGAATACTCTGTAAAAAAAGGATTGGAAGAAGCGTGTGAATGGTATTGGGAAAATTTCAAACAATTAAGTCACTGATGTCTACTAACAAACGCATTGCTAAAAACACTGCTTTCCTTTATATGAGAATGCTCATAATGATGGGCATCTCATTCTATACAACAAGAATTTTACTAAAAGAGTTAGGGATAAATGATTATGGTATATATAACGTAGTCGGTGGTGTTGTCGCAATGTTTTCTTCTTTGAGGGGACTATTTGCATCTGCAACTCAGAGGTTTTTAAATTATGAAGTAGGTAAAAGTGAATTTGGCGGAGTAACCAAGATTTTTAGTATGAGTATAAATATTCATATTATACTCTCTGCAACTTTTCTTTTCTTCGCTGAATTTATTGGCCTTTGGTACATTAATAATAAGTTGGTAATAGAGCCTGAAAGGCTGTTTGCAGCTCAAGTAGTATTTCACCTTTCTGTGTTTTCAGCGATTATTACTATTATGACAGTACCCTATGATGCGACTATCATAGCTAAAGAAAAAATGAATGTATATGCTTACATCTCAATCTTAGATGGTTTTCTAAAATTGATGGTTGTCATTTTACTGGGTTACCTTCGTTTTGATAAGTTAATCCTCTATGCTATACTAATTCTAATTGTATCTTTAATTACTCGGCTTTTAAGCACAATTTATTGTAAAAAAAACTTTCCCTTTTGTAAATATCAATTTTCTTGGAATTTAAAATTATTTAAACAAATGGGAAGTTTTGCCGGATGGAACTTCTTTGGTAATTCAGCTTACGTTCTAGCCAATGAAGGAGGAAACATCTTATTAAACCTTTTTGGAGGAACCTCTATCAATGCTGCTCGTGGAATAGCATACCAAGTCAGATCCGCAACAACTCAATTTATAACCAATCTTATAACTGCAGCGAATCCTCGTATAGTACAACTTTACGCTCAAAAAAAAAGTGATGAGTTTTTTAAACTAATATTTTTTACTTCAAAGGCTTCTTTTTTCGTTTCTTTAGCATTGATATTACCTGTCTTATCCTCTACCGATTTTTTACTAAATATTTGGTTGAAAACAGTTCCGAGCTATACTACAATTTTTGTCCAACTAATTCTTGTTTTTATATTAATACGGATTTTTCATGGCCCACTTGATTCTTTATTTAAAGCAACAGGAAAAATAAAAACATATCAATTAATCGATGCAAGCATTCTATTTCTAAATTTCCCAATATCATATTTATTGTTATCCCATGGATTCAAATTTTATGTCGTATTTATTGTAATGATAGGTATGGAGCTTATTAACCTCTTTGCTCTTCTTATATTAGCAACAAAAACAATTAGCTTGGATCTTAAATCCTACTTATTAAAAGTACTGTTTCCTAGCTTTAAGGTTCTAGTTGTCTGCTTTCCTATTTCAATGGTTTTAACAAACTTAAGCGAACATAGTATCTTTGTAAAATCTATAGCACTTATAACATGTTCTTTAATAGTTATTATCTTCTCTCTGATATTGGGCTTATCTAAATTTGAAAGGAAAAAAGTATTGGAGTTTTCTTCAAGTGCTTGTCGGAGAATAATGAAGTCTCACCCCTTATCAAAATAGGATTAACAGTATTTCCAAGTATTAAAATATAGTCAGATTAATAAATTTATACATAAAATGAAAGTCCTATTCTTTATTTCATCAATGAGAGGTGGTGGTGCTGAAAGAGTTATGTCTATACTATGTAATCATCTAACCAATAGAGGACATGAAGTATTTTTAGCAACCAATACATCAATACCTTTCGCATACACATTAGATGAGAATGTCAAAATTATTGACTTGTATAAAGAAAACCACAGCACAAAAAATAAACTATTATATTTTTTAAGACTTTATCAAAATATCAGATCAATAATAAAAACCATAAGACCCGATATCTCTGTATCTTTTATATGGTCATTGAATGTCCATGTTTTAATAGCAAAAACAGGTTTATCTGCTCCGGTTATTACTTCAGAACACTCTACTTTCACCAGAATATCTTCGAGATACGAATATTTTGTGCGAATCTGTCTAAATAAGCTAGCTAAAAAGGTTATAGTTTTAACAGAAAAAGATGCAAATTTTATTGGAAATAGATTAAATAGAATGGTAATCCCTAATCCTTTGTCTTACACACCGACAACTTCCAAAAAAGAAAGACGGGAAAATATTCTAGCAGTTGGAAGTATTGACAGATGGGAAGGTAAAGGATTTGATAATTTAATAAGAATATGGAGTAATATTCACAAACAATACCCTGGTTGGGTATTAGAAATAGCAGGCACAGGAAAAAGCGAGAACTTTAATTATCTAAAATCACTTGCACAAGATTTAGGAGTTAGCTCTTCTGTAGTTTTTCTTGGATTTCAAAAAGAGATTAATTTGTTAATGCAAAATAGTTCCGTTTTTGTATTAGCTTCAAAGTATGAAGGCTTCCCAATGGTTTTAAATGAAGCAATGTCTCAGGGATGTGCTTGTGCTAGTTTTGATTGCAATACAGGTCCTGCAGAAATAATAACACATAATAAAAACGGATTACTTGTAGAGAATCAAAATATGGATAAAATGCAACAAACATTATCAAGACTACTTAATGATAAAACTCTCAGAGAGAAACTGTCAAAAAATGCAATTAAAGATGTGGAACGTTTTAGCCCTGGCTTAATCGTTGACAAGTGGGAGAAAGTTATGACTGAAGTACGTAGGGAAACCCTAAAATTAAACTAAAAAAAAGATGAAAATTGCCATCTATAACCGTCCAGGTTCGTTTAGCTACCGTTGGATTAAATCTTGTAAAGAAAAAACATTAGCTACAAGTTAGAATATTGCTACCCAAACAATACTACAAACAGATATGTAGATTATGTATTTCTTCAATAGGGGTCTATAAATAGTATTTAGCAAACAACACAATTAAATTGAAGATATCTAGAATGATAATGGGAAAAAGTCTCTTTTGTCTATACAAAAAATAAATAACTAAAAATCAAATACTATGAATACTGTAGGTTTTCCAATTAGTCGCAAAGAAAATGAAAATAGAAGAACATTGCTCCCTGAGGATATTAAAAACATTGATACCCCAAAATATATTTTTCTTGAAAAAGGATATGGACTAAATTTGGGATATACAGATCAAGAATATATAAATCTAGGAGTGAATATTGTATCTAGAGATGAAGTTTTAACAAAAGATATTATATGCGATCCCAAGATTGGCGATGCTGACTATATTGATAAATTAAAATGTCAAACTATTTTTGGATGGGTACATGCAGTTCAAAATAGAGGTATTACAGATATTTTAATAAAAAATGAACTAACAGCATTTGCATGGGAAGAAATGTTTGACAGAGGAAGACATACTTTCTATAGAAATAATGAGATTGCAGGTGAAGCTGCTATAATTCATGCCTTTTTATTACATGGTCTTTTCCCATATGAAACAAAAGTCGCTATTTTAGGGAGAGGGAATATTGCAAGAGGGGCAATGAAAATTCTAAATTACATGGGTGCTAATATTTCAGTTTACGATAGAAAAACAGAACAACTTTTTAGGGAAGAACTATTCAATTTTGATGTTATTGTTAATGCAATTACTTGGGACACTACGAGAAAAGATCATATTATTTATCAAAACGATTTAAAATATCTGAAAAAAGATACATTAATCATTGACATAAGTTGCGATAAAAATGGAGCAATAGAAACATCGGTACCAACAACAATAGAGAATCCCACTTATGTACAAAACGGAATAACTCATTATGTTGTTGATCACACACCAAGCTTGTTTTATAAAACAATTTCGAAATCGCTCAGCTCAATTGTTTCTTACTACATTAATTTTTTAATAAATAACAAAGTTAATGATGTTTTAAATAATGCACTAATCGTTAAAAAAGGTGTAATTATTGATTCCAAAATAAATGATTTTCAAAACAGAGCATTTCAAGTGAAATAAATGATTTTCATAATTTATTAAATTAAGTATAATTCATAGGATCAAAGAAATACTTAATTGGAAAAATCATTTGATAAAAAAAAGGAATAATTAAGCAACATGAAAGATTTGAAGCTGTTACATTCATTATTCCACCTTTTAAAATTATACACAATAATTATTGCATATCCCACTAAATATTTTAATCACCTAAAACAGACAAAAGATAATTTTGGATTATCTTCACTTTCTTTGATCAGTCAAATTATCTATTTTAAGAATTAATTTATGCTTGCAAAAGAAATAATCAAACAGATAGTATTTTTAATTCCATTTATTAGGAATTTTTATATAAAAAAACGTGTAGCCAATGGAAGTATTATACCATTAGAAAAATTGGAGGATACACTATATAAAGCAGATAAAGTAGTATTAAAAAACAATGAGAATCCAAACATTTGCGTTGGGATTGTTAAAGATGGATATGAATATGAAGGATATGTGAGCAATCGTGCCTATTATCCGAAATATGAGAAATTTTTAAAGAACAACAATATTTCGTACGAGTACTATGATATATACAGACATGATTGGCTGGAAAAAGCCAAAAAATTTGATGTAATTGTTTGGCATACTAATTCAGATCCTGCTACTCAAGATATTGCCACTAACAAAATATATGTGCTAGATAAACTAATGAATAAAAAGTGCTTACCATCATTTGATGAGATCTGGACATACGAAGATAAAGTAAATGCGCATTATTTATACCAACATTTTAATCTACCAGAAATACCTACTTTTGTATCTCATTCTAAAGAAGATGCTTTGGAATATGCAGAAAAAGCAAAATACCCAATTATCTCAAAACTTAATACTGGTTCAGCTTCGTTTGGAGTAAATAAGATTGCGAATAAACGTCAAGCAATCAAACTTATAAATCAAGCATTTTCATCAAAAGGTGCAAAAACATACTTCCAGTTTCAACGTCAAAAAGACTATATTCTTTTTCAAGAGTTTATTAGTGATGCCACATATGATCTAAGAATTATGGTTACAGGAGATAAATTATTTGGCTATTATCGGTATCCCAAAAAAGGAGATTTTAAAGCTTCTGGAGCAGGCAATGTTGTTAAAAAGGCGATTGAGCCAAAAGCTCTAGACTTAGCATTTAAAGTTAAGGAACTTTTTAAAGCAAATTTTTTAGCAACAGATTTACTATTTAGCGAAAAATTAAATCAATATTTTATAATAGAATCCTCAATTTTTATTGGAATAGATACAGCAGAACAATTGAAAATAAATGAGGTACCTGGATTTTATCAACGAATAAAAAAAGGAGAGTATGAATTTGTTGAAGGTAAATATTGGGTCCAAGAATTTGCATTAAAGGAAACTATTAAAAATATATAATTCTAATCTCTGTGGGATTGGTTCCCCTAAGCTCTGCTTCGTAAAAAGCTAACCTCCAATTGATAACTAGTCTGTTCTGCTTCAATGTAGTTAATTTTCATTTTTGGAAAAAACATTATCCTAATTGTTGAAATTAGTCTTGGATTTGCCACTTAGGTTAATATATCATCAACAGGATATTGAGACTATGGTTTAAGCTGAAAAGTAAATAAGCAATAAATAGCTTCAAATGATTATTTTTCTATTTTTAAGTGTCGTTGTAATGCTTTGTATATCGCTTTTTAGTGGCGATATGTCAACAACGGTTTCTCTTATCTCGTTTTTTATTATTGGTACTGGAATCTCTTATTGGTTATCCAATAAAAATAAAGCTGAACTCATTCATCTACTATCTATTTTCTACTTAGCTTTTCTTATATACACTTCATACACAATGCTTGCTTATTGGGGATATACAGCAGTAAACAGTTTTTTTATTTATCCAGATCAAGACCATTTTTATACAGTAGCTGAACAGTTAGGAAATAAACCGTCGATAAATGCTATCTTTAATTCATGTTTTATTTACAGGGAACATATTGAACAGGAAGGAGCTTATTTTCTTTTTGGTACATTAGCATTTATTGCAAACAAATATTTAACAGGAAACACTGTTTTATTTCAGATAATAAACGTTTCTGCTTTAGCAGTACTTATAAATCTATTCATCTATAAAACGTTATTATTTTATGTAAAAAAAGAATTAGCATTCAAATACACTTTGTTTTATTTATTTTTTGCCTATGTTTTATCTTTTTCGCCTTGGCTTCTAAGAGATATTCATATTACACTATTATTTACAATAGCTATATATCTTGTACATCGTCCATTTACCATAAATAGATTACTATTTTTAATTCTATTGCAATTCATTACACTTGAGTTCAGGTTCGAAAGTGGTATTGCATTCTCCTTCTTTCCTTTGCTCTTTTTGTATACTAAGGCTGGTAATAATAAATACAGAAGATTCTATTACTTTCTAACGACAGTTATCGTTGTTTTCATAGCAGCCTTATCAATCAAATATATACTCTCTTCTCTTAGTACTGTATTTATGGTCATAGATCGATATGCCGAAGCTACTTCTTTAAGTGCAGAAGACTCAGGAGGGCTCGGAGCTATACTTTATCGTTTGCCTTTTGGTATTAAGCAACTATCGGTTACCGCATTTTCTCAAATCTCACCCTTTCCACCCTGGTTTCAGCTAGCAAATTCAAACTCTATTCCTCAAATACTCTTGGCTATTGTAGCAGGCATAGCTCCTGTTTTTTGGGGCTATGTAGTTTTTATTTCTTTCATAAATCTGAAGAAATACTATAAAAAACTCCCAAAGTTAAGCATTTGGCTGTTGGGTTTTATGGCCTTGTTTTTATTGGCCAACTCTTCCAATATTAACGTTCGACGAATCATGGCCGTCTACCCCATCATGTACATTTTATTCGTCTATATTCAATCACAGCAAACAAAACAAATAATCATAAAGAATAAACTTAAATATATATTTATGTACTCTGGCTTATTGATTATATATTCGATGCTCAAGTTCTTATGAAAATACTCTGCGTTATTGACAGTCTTGGCTCTGGTGGTGCACAACGTCAACTTGTTAATTTGGCTGTTGGCTTAAAGCAAAATGGGCATAAGGTTTCTTTTTTGGTATACCACCGCATCAACTTTTTTAAAGATATCCTCGATGAAAATAATATTGCAGTGCATGAAATTATTGCTCCAAATCATTTCATGCGGCTATTAAAAATGCGCCGATACATACGTCATGGGAACTTTAATTCTGTTTTATCCTTTTTGGAGGCACCAAACTTCATTTGTGAAATAGCAGGTTTCCCAAGGAGGAAATGGAAATTAGTCGTTGGAGAACGAAGTGCAAACCCAGCCATCCTGAAATCTTTCAAATTGAAAGCCTATCGATGGTTTCATTTATTTGCTGATTATGTTGTAGCCAACTCTCATGCAAATATTAAAATGGTTAGAAAAGTCAATCCGCTTCTTGCTTCCAGAAAATGCAAAGTAATATACAATATTGTTGACTTTAAAAAATGGCAATCGAACGAAAAATTCACCCCACAAAAAGATGGCAAATTTAACATTGTTATTGCTGCTAGTCATCGGTATTTAAAAAACCTAAATTGTTTGGTTGAAGCTGTAAACCTACTAACAAAAGAAGAAAAAAATAAATTGAAAATTGATTGGTATGGCGATGATAATCATGATGATTCAAAGTCTGTCGCACTAAAAAAGATTGAAAAATATCAGTTAGATAACGTTTTCTCTTTTCATCCTCCAACTTTAGATATCAATAAAAAAATACATCAAGCTGATGCCGTAGGTCTATTCAGTATTCTGGAAGGATTACCCAATACGGTTTGTGAAGCAATGGTCGCTGGTAAACCTGTTATTGCCACCCGGGTTTCTGATGTCCCATTGCTAATTCTAAATTCCAATTTTCTATCTAACCCATTTGATGCACAATCAATATCTAAAAGTCTGAGCTATGCTCTCAATTCCCATCCAAATGATTTATTAAATGAAGGAATTTCAAATAAAAATATAGCAGAAAATATATTTAAGACAGAAAGTATATTACAGCAATACCTACTACTACTAAATAGTTAAAACACGCCACTACTCTCTAAAAAGTATTTTAATTGAGACGTAAAATAGTTAATGAAAGCATAAAATACACATAAATGAAAGTTGGAGTTTATTTAGAAACAAGATATTTAAAAAAGAAAAACCTTTTGTTTTGTGAAGATATATACACATTATTACTCAATGAAATATCTTCTCATTTCGATTTTCAATTTATTGGTAGATTAGGGACAGAAGATTCATTAAAAAGTTCCTATTTAATCCAGCAATACAATCATTTTTTTGAATTAAATAGCTATTCAAACCTTTTTGCATTGTTTTTAAAACTACCATTCTATTGGCTTAGAAATAAAAAAACAATTCAGGATTTCATCAAAAAGTCTGATGTATTACTTGTAATGACCCCTTCTCCAATCAGTCTTATAATATTGAAATACGCAATAAGGTATGAAAAAAAACACTGTCTGCTAATTCGGCAAAATACCCGTGAAATGATCCCTATGCGATATAGTGGAATTTATAAAACAATGGCTCGATTTATCGCTAATTATTTAGAAACATTTGTGGAAAATTTTGCCAATAAAAATAACTCACATGTTTTAACATTAGGACCTGATATAAAAAAGCGCTATGCGCACCTATCCAATAATGTCCGTGAATTTGTAAGTTCCAGATATCATATCAATGATATTATCGATGAATCTAAACTTCGCCCGCTGAATATAGAAGAAAGAGTGCGCCTACTATTCGTTGGTCGTATTGAAGTAAACAAAGGAATAAATGAATTATTGAGCGCTTTAAAAAACACAAATATTGATTACGAATTGTCAATTGTGGGTGATGGACAATACATGTCAAATACGAAACAACTGATAAAAGAATATAACCTTTCTAATAAGATACATCTTCACGGTTATATTCCATATGGACCTCAGCTACTGGACATATACCGATCTCACGACATCTTCATCCTGCCAAGCTATAGCGAAGGACTGCCTCAAGTAGTTCTTGAAGCAATGGCAAGCGGCTGTTTGGTTCTGGCAACAAACGTTGGCAGTATTCCAAGTATAATTAATGATGGGATAAATGGATTTATATTTAAACCTAAAAGTGTAACAGCATTAAATAATCTATTTAACCAACTCAGAGATACGAAATCCAACTATAATGAGGTGCGAAAAAATGCAATAGAAACATCCAGACGATATGCATTTGAAAATCAATCTAAAGTATTAATTGATACTCTGAAACAGTGAAACAGTCATCGTCTGAACAAAAGTGTTTTATAATTATGAAAATTTCTATCGTCACCGCCACTTTTAATAGTGCACCTTTTATTGCTAGCTGTATTGATTCGGTTCATGAGCAGACTGAAATTGACCTTGAGCACATTATTATTGATGGCGCCTCAAAAGACAATACCATCGAAATAATAAAATCAAGACCCAACCGGGTTAAGACCATCATTTCTGAACCCGACAAGGGCATTTATGATGCCATGAATAAAGGGATTAAACTCGCCAATGGCGACATTATTGGAATTTTAAATTCCGATGACTTTTATGCTTCCGATAATATATTAGCAAAAATTGCCCAAACATTCACAACAACTAACTGTGATGCACTGTATGGAAACCTCAATTTCGTAGCTCCCACAGACACGAACAAAGTAATCAGACACTGGAAATCATCTCCCTTTATTTCAGGCAGTTTTACGAAAGGATGGCATCCTCCTCATCCTACATTCTTTGTTAAGAAGGAAGTATATGAAAAATACGGTCTTTTTGACACGAATCTCGACGTATCAGCTGACTTTGAACTGATGCTACGTTTTATAGAAAAGAATTGCATAAAAGTTTCCTTCCTTGATGAAACAATTGTAAAAATGCGCTATGGTGGAGAAAGTACAGGCTCACTCAAAAAAATCATTGAAGGAAATCGAAATATCTTGCGAGCTTTTAAAAAGAATGGCATCAAAGTATCTCCATTTTATCCCGTTCTTCGTTTAATTCCAAAACTAAAACAATTCATCTCGAAATAACCATGCATAACGTTACTTTCATCGGTGCTTCCGGTTTTGTCGGAACACGCTTAACTGATATTACAAGAACTGATTTTAAGCTAAAAATCTTTGATAAACAACAAAGCCCATTTTTTCCGGAGCTAACAACCCTTGGTGATGTCAGAAACCAAGCGGAGCTGGACAACGCGCTTCAAGGGCAGGAAGCGGTGGTATTGCTTGCCGCCGAACATCGTGATGATGTTTCTCCCACTTCCTTGTATTACGATGTAAATGTCCAGGGTACCAGAAACGTCTTGGATGCCATGGACAAGAACGGAGTAAGAAACATCATCTTTACCAGCTCGGTAGCGGTATATGGCCTTAACAAAGAGAATCCCAATGAACAACACCCGGCTGATCCGTTTAACCACTATGGCAAAAGCAAATGGCAGGCCGAAGAGGTATTAAGGGCCTGGCACCAACAAGATCCGGAAAACCGTTCGTTAACCATCATTCGTCCAACGGTGATTTTTGGAGAACGGAATCGTGGCAACGTATATAACCTGCTCAAACAAATTGCCTCCGGTAAATTTTTAATGGTGGGCAAGGGAACCAACTACAAGTCCATGGCCTATGTTGGTAATATCGCCGCTTTTATCAAATACCATCTAAAAAATACAAAGCCCGGCTACCAGGTATTCAACTACATCGACAAGCCAGACTTGAACATGAACGACTTGGTAGCTCAGGTGGAAGAAAGTTTAAATAAGCATATTCCCTCCACACATTTTCCTTACTGGTTAGGTATGTTGGGCGGATATGGATTCGACATCTTAAGTGCCCTTACAAGAAAAAAGTTTGCCGTTAGCTCGGTTCGGGTCAAAAAGTTTTGCGCCACCACGCAATTCGATGCCACCAAAGCACACAATTGTGGATTCAAAGCGCCTTATACCTTGGGCCAAGGATTGCACAACACCCTGCATTACGAGTTCATTGATAAAAATAAGGACGGCATCACCTTTGAAAGTGAATAACATCCAAGATACCTCATGGAGGGGCCAGTAATAAAAGTTTGAAAAACATCATTCACAAATCAAGCGAAGATTATCGTGCGATGAAAAAGAACAGCCTCCCCTTCCCGCTCTGGACTTTGGCTTGTAAGAACCTATCGAAGATCCCACAGTTTTTGCCTCCTTTTAAGCAACGGAAACGAGAGGCCAGCTCCCCGTCCTTTACAACGACAACAAGGCATCGACCTGTCAGCATCAGCGCAAAATACCACCAATCGAAGTTCAGCACAGTTGTAAGTAGTGATCATCGATTGACAAGCTCCAGACACTTTAACCTTGTTCCTTTACACTTTAACCTTAATTTGAAGTCGTTTAAGAGTAACAGAAACGAGCGACCAGCACATCCCTTTTTTTTGGGGGAAGGTGGCTCAATCGATTGGGGCGGAAGGATCAAGAAAACCAACAACAGTTTTGGACAGGAGTAGCTGTTGAGAACAAAGCTAGCTAACGGCATCTAGCCACTCTGCAAAACCTATAACAACCAAAACCACGATAACATGAAAATCATTTCCATTGTAGGGGCTCGTCCTAACTTCATGAAGATTGCTCCGTTTGTACGTGCCATCGAACAATACAACCAAACGCATAACGATGCTACCAGCCCAAACATTCAGCATATATTGGTACACACCGGGCAACATTACGATGACCGGATGAGCCAGGCCTTTTTTGATGCGCTGGGCATCCCCGCAGCAGACATAAACCTGGGGATTGGTTCCGGCAGCCATGCGGAACAGGTAGGTAACACGATGATCGGATTTGAAAAGGTATGCTTGCAAGAACAACCAGACTGGGTGGTCGTGGTTGGTGATGTCAATGCTACCTTGGCTTGTTCTGTAACTGCCAAGAAGCTTAACATCAAGGTATGTCATATTGAAGCTGGTCTTCGTTCAGGCGATATTACGATGCCCGAAGAGGTCAACCGACTTGTTACCGACCGGTTGAGCGATCTCCTGCTTACTCCGGATAAACTATCCAATGAGAACCTTCAAAAAGAAGGCGTTCCGGATGAAAAAATCAAATTCGTTGGCAATATTATGATTGACACTCTTGAAGCCAATCGGGATAAAGCATCAACACTTCAAATCAACCATATAATAAAAGCCAATCTGCTGGATTCAGACCGCGCGCAAGCCTTTATCCCCCTTCTTAAGGAAGCGGATTCAGCTCCAAGCAGAGATAGGGGTAGTTACGCGCTCCTCACCCTTCATCGGCCATCCAATGTCGATCAAAAAGAAGTTCTGGAAACTATTCTCCATTTCCTCACCGATGAAGTAGCCAGCGAAATGCCTGTCATCTGGCCCATTCACCCCCGTACGCAAAAAATGCTTCAAAACTTTGGATTATGGGAAAAGGCCATTACCTGCACCAATCTCTTTTTGATGCACCCCATCGGGTACCACGAAATGTTGCGGCTTAATATGAGTGCCTCCATCATGCTCACAGATAGCGGTGGCTTACAAGAAGAATGTTGTGTACTAGGTACTCCTTGCCTAACCCTCCGTTGGAATACAGAACGACCGGTAACGTTGAAAGAACATGGAGGGGCCAGCGTATTGGTCGGCAATAACATTGAACGCATCCGAAAAGAATACCAAAAGGCAATTAAGGCAGGACGTGTACCACAACGACCTGAGCTTTGGGATGGGCAAGCAGCAATGCGCTGTGTGAAGGCAATCGTTGAGTACCAGGCATAACCTTTCAGCGTCTCCAAGATCTGGAAGGTTTAAAACGCAAGAAGAAAGTGGTTAGCTAATTAAGTGAAAATGGAACCCCATAACCCTTCCAATATTCTAATCTTCCGACCTTCTAATCCTCCAACCTTCCAACCTTCCAACCTTCTAATCTTCCAAACCTCTTCCCATCTTTTTTCAAAGTGAGGGGCAAAGCCTGCGAAGCTGGCTTGGGGTGAGTTTCCAACTTTTTCCAAAGGTTAGAACTTTGGAAAAGGTAAAAAACCCCATCGCCGATCAATCGGTGCCCACCTCTTCGGGATGGAGGAAAAACAGCGATGGAAAAGAAGGAGCCCCGCCAGGGTAGAAATCGTGGTGAGTCATCGGTCGTCAGCGATTAGGTGGTTAAATGAGCCGAAGCCAACAACCATTCTAATCTTCCAACCCTCTGACCTTCTGACCTTCCGATATTCCGATATTCGTCCCCCCAACACCCCTTACCAATCGGCTTTAGCCAATCCCCCTTCCAACATTCTAATCTTCTGACCTTCTAATCTGCCAACCTCTTCCCATCTCTTTTCGAAGAGAGGGGCAAAGCCTGCGAAGCTGGCTTGGGGTGAGTTTCCAACTTTTTCCAAAGGTTAGAACTTTGGAAAAGGTAAAAAACCCCATCGCCGATCAATCGGCGCCCACCTCTTCGGAATGGAGGAAAAACAGCGATAGAAAAGAAGGAGCCCCGCCAGGGTAGAAATCGTGGTGAGTCATCGGTGGTCAGCGATTAAGTGGTTTAATGAGTCGAAGCCAATAACCATTCTAATCTTCCAACCCTCTGACCTTCTATTCTTCCAATAGCAGATCGCTTCACCTTGTTCGCGATGACGGATAAAAGCATGATAATTCGCCTCAAACAGCCAATGGGAAGCTCCAAGTCCGCAAGGGGATGCTTTAAACTGCCGGGGGACGGTTTACCAAGCTGATTGACTCACTTAAACTGCCGGGGGACAGGTCAACTTAACCGATTGACTCACTTAAACTGCTGAGGGGCACCTTAAACTGCCGATGGACACAAAAAAACCCCGCGGGAGGGGTTAAACTGCCGCGGGGCTACTAAAATCAAGGGGTTTAACAAACTACTTGTAATAGCGTTTTCGCTTGTTTTCATTTTTCCAAAAGACATAACGGCCAAATTCACGAATCGTACTCGATTTTTGATCCAGTAAAGAATACGCCTTATCGCGCATAACTTTAGTTTCGCTGCTATCATCGGCAGCACCATTGGCAGCAGCCAATAGTTCCGATAGGGTATGCGAAACGGTACGTGCTTCCTGCAACTGAGCCAAGTCAAAATTGATGGCATTTAAGGGCTCTGGGTATTTTTCACCCAGCACAGCCAGTTCCAATAAATCCTGAATCATATCAGCTTGGCTGGCTCCCTCGCGAATGCGCATTACTTTCTTTTGAATGTCTTCGTAATCCCGATAGGCAAAGGAAAAATGGTGTAACAGTTCATCTCGAAACTGGAAGGCTTGCGGAGCCTGTTCCTTCCATAAAGCTTCTGCTTCTTCCCGAGCCCGGAAAACACTCATCCAATTAGCCTGGCAATAACGCAAAGCACCACTAAGAGGGGTCAGATCATCAATTAAAGTAACATCCATACCGGCAGCAGCTAAAACCTCCCGGTCTTCATTGGCATCAACAGCCAAAGTTTCAACACGCGCCACAAAATCGTCAATGGGTTGGTTCGGTAGCTTAAGCTCCTCCGGAGGGAGATTCTCAATTTGTTCTTTCCAAAGTTCAAAATCACTTTGATAACTCATGGTAACATTAAATTTTGTGATATCTTGCAAAAGCTCCGCCGGCCTCCTCTTCCGATCCGCGCTACTAAACAGGAAAGGTTGATGACCAGCCGGCGGTTTACTTCGTACAATCTTATGTTTCAAGTTACAAATCCTTTTGCGATATTTCCAAATACTACTTATCGAAAAACATAATATAGAATGATTATGAATAAGTAAGAACATGCAAAAACCAGCATGGTAAAGCTTATTACAACGAAAAAAATCGCTACGAATCAATTTTCCGCTACCTCACGTTTGAGAATTACGGAAACGAGCGACTGATTGACCGTCGTTGGCAACGGTGCCCCCTTACCGTTCAGCTTTAACCAATTACCATTCTAACCTTCCTATATTCTAATCTTCCAACCTTCCAATAGCAGATCGCTTCACATTGTTCGCGATGACGAGGAAAGGAAGATGAAGTCGCGAGCTCACGAACGCACGAGGTCAGACGAAAAAGTAACCAATCAACGAATGACGATCAAATGACTACTAATGACTAGCATTAAGCGCCAGGCACTGGCACAGGCAAACGCCATGCCCTTTGCCCTCTGCTCCCTGCCAATAACGAACAGATGAAGTCGCGAACTCACGAACGCACGAGGTCAGACGAAAATAGCGAACACTCTGCGAATGACCAACAAATGACTATTAATGACAAACATTAAGCGCCAGGCAAAGGTGCAGATTAACCCCATGCCCTTTGCCCTCTGCTCTCCGCCCTCTGCTCTCTGCCAATAACGAACAGATGAAGTCGCGAACTCACGAACGCACGAGGTCAGACGAAAATAGCGAGCACTCAACGAATGACCAACAAATGACTATTAATGACTAGCATTAAGCGCCAGGCAAAGGTGCAGATTACCCCCATACTCTTTGCCCTTTGCCCTCTGCTCTCTGCCCTCTGCCCTCTGCCCTCTGCTCTCTGCCAATAACGAACAGATGAAGTCGCGAACTCACGAACGCACGAAGTCAGATGAAAATAGCGAGCACTCAACGAATGACCAACAAATGACTATTAATAATTAGCATTAAGCGCCAGGCAAAGGTGCAGATTAACCCCATGCTCTTTGCCCTCTGCCCTTTGCCCTAAGCTCGCTGCCAACCGACAACCGACAACCGATCTTCCTCTTTTAATTGAATATAATTTTGCATTACAAGTGTAAAACCCCGTTATTTGCATTTTTTTAGGGGCTGTCTACAAAATTCCCCATTCATCATTGGCTTACAATGGATGTGCTAAGCCCGGATTTTTCCTTTTCAAAGTCCCTTCAGGGATTTAAGGATTCGAGACTTGACCGTTGATTGGTCTGAATAATACACCGGGCTATACAGACGGCCTCAATGGTAAAAATAAAACAAGCGATTCGACATGAGTGAATTTATTTTAAGCGGACTATGCTTTAGCATTGCCTTTGTCAGCGTGTTTTTGGTTCAACCTTCAGTGGCCCAGGTAGGCCTGGCTAAAAATCTGACTGCAGAACCAGAAAAACACTTCCCCAAGCTTCCCCTGCTAACGATGGGGGGCGTCTCCATGTTTTTTGGCATCAACCTGGCCTTGGCGCTTTGCACCAGCAGCAAAGGCTTTGGAAGCTTGCATCCGCTGATAGCCGCCATGGTTATCCTGTTTTTTTCGGGCTTGCTCCTGGATACAAACGTCACCTTTCGGTACATCCGGCAACTGGCCAAGCTGCTGGCTGCAGCGGTACTGGTGCTTCACTCCCGGGGCACCCAGGGAATTCTTATCCCGGGGATGAATCCCACATTGGATGCACTGGTGCAAATCGCTTTTGTCATTGCATTCATGTATGTATTTCACGAGCTGGTCTTGTTTCGTAAGATGACCATGCTAGTACTGGCACTCCTACATGCCCTGTTTTTTGTGGGCATCAAAGGATTTGTGCAGCTGCCCTTCAATGATTTTTTGTTGGCACTGGCACTCTCCGGAAACCTGGCAGGCATCTTAATTTACAGTGCCTATGCCCGCTATAAGCACAAGCCCCTTCCCTTGATTGGACATACCGGCATCTTCCTGATCGCCGTTATTCTCGCTTACCTTTGGCTAAAACTACTCGCTTTCTGGATTAACTAGCAAATGAGCAAGAAGTACCCAACGAATGACCATCAAGACACTTTAACCTTTAACCATGACAACTTTAACCTTAATAAAGTAATTCACAGAGTTACGCCCAACAAATACTAAAGACGAGAATCTTATGTATCTTAGCACAGCTTAACCGCGAAGAACGCCTGAGATTCACAAAGCCTGGAGAACAGCAGGCCCAGACACTTCGCCAACTGACAACCGATAACTGACAACCGATAACTGACAACCGACAACTGATTACAAACAACTAATTACAAACAACTGATAATACGACAATTATGACACAAAAAGTAGCCTTGATTACCGGCATCACCGGACAGGATGGAGCCTATCTGGCCGAATACCTGCTGAAAAAAGGGTATATGGTTCATGGCATCAAACGACGTTCATCCTTGTTTAACACCGACCGGATTGACCACCTGTACCAGGATCCGCATGTGGAAAACCGCAACCTGGTGCTCCACTATGGAGATATGACCGACAGCATGAACCTCACACGGATTGTGCAGGAAGTGCAGCCCGACGAGATCTACAACCTGGCTGCGATGAGCCATGTGGCGGTGAGTTTTGAGACACCGGAATACACAGCCAATGCGGATGGAATTGGAACACTTCGTTTGCTCGAGGCCATTCGTCTTTTGGGTCTCACCGAAAAAACACGCATCTACCAGGCCTCAACCAGTGAATTGTATGGGCTGGTGCAGGAAGTTCCACAAAAGGAAACGACACCTTTTTACCCGCGCTCCCCCTACGCCGTTGCCAAAATGTATGCCTACTGGATCACAGTTAACTATCGTGAAGCCTATAACATGCATGCCAATAACGGAATTCTGTTTAACCATGAATCGCCCATCCGGGGAGAAACTTTTGTAACCCGCAAAATTACCCGGGCCATCAGCCGAATTGCCTTGGGTATGCAGGACAAAGTGTACATGGGGAACCTGTCGGCCAAGCGCGACTGGGGCCATGCCAAAGATTACATCAAAGCCATGTACCTCATTCTGCAACAAGAAAAAGCCGATGATTACGTGATTGCCACCGGGATTACCACAACCATTCGTGACTTTATTAAACTGGCTGTTGCCGAAATCGGTCTGGAAATTACCTTTGCCGGCGAAGGAGCAGATGAAAAGGGGTATTTCACAGCCCTTGATGAAGCCCTGTTCTGTCAGAAAGTGGGCGAACAATACCTGGAAGGAATCAAGACCCGAATTACAACAACAATCCCTTCGAACAATTCCGAAGACCAGCAAGCTGTCGTGGCTGTTGATCCCGCCTATTTCCGCCCAACTGAAGTTGATCTGCTGATTGGCGATCCAACCAAATCCCAAACCGTTTTAGGCTGGAAACCTGAATATGACCTCAACGGCTTGGTACAGGATATGATGCAATCGGATATTAAGCTGATGCAAAAAGATGCTCTGCTGCGTGAGGGTGGCTACCGCACTTTGAATTATTTTGAGTAGAAGAAGAAAGACGGTGAGAAAATGAGAGGGTGAGACGGTGATAAGATGAGATATTATAAATGAGGTGCTCAATGGCTCAGCGCTCACAATCTCAGTGCTCAAATTCTCACAGTCCCAGTGCCCGATATCCAATTGCTAAAAAATAAACACGTATGGAAAAACAACAAATAAACAATACTAGCCCCAAGAAAGTCTTCGTTTCCGGTTGTTACGACCTGCTTCATTCCGGACATGTCGCATTTTTTAAGGAAGCCTCTCAATTTGGCGATCTTTATGTGGGAATTGGTTCCGATCAAACCATTGAAGAGTTGAAAGGACGCCATACCATCAACAGCGAGCAGGAACGCCTCTATATGGTCAAGGCGGTTCGTCATGTAACCGATGCCTTCATCAATTCAGGCAGTGGAATCATGGACTTTGAGCAAGAACTAAAAGCCCTGCAGCCCGATTTTTTTGTGGTGAACGAAGATGGTTATTCGCCCGCCAAGAAAAAGATGTGTGCCGAACTGGGAATCGAGCTCAAGGTACTGGAACGAATTCCGGATGCAGGCTTGCCCGCCCGCTCAACAACAGCCATTCGTTCCTCAGACAACTGCACCCTGCCCTACCGGATTGATTTGGCCGGCACCTGGATTGACCAGCCCTATGTATCGAAATACCATCCCGGCTGGGCCATCACCCTGTCGTTGGAACCCATTATTGAATACAACGAACGGTGTGGCATGAGCACCTCAACACGCAATGCCGCCAAAAAGATATGGCCTTACACGCTCCCGCTTGAAAAGCCTGAACGTTTAGCCGAAATTCTGTTCAAATTTGAAAACGATCCCGGATCGGAACTTATTTCAGGGGCTCAGGATGCCATTGGAATTTGCATGCCGGGGCTGGTCAGACATTACTACGATGCAGCCTACTGGCCCAAGCAATTTGAATCGGTAAACGATGAAGAAATCCTGACCTGGCTTGAAGATCATTTATACATGGTTCTGTTATGGCCCCGTCGCAATGGACTGGACTTGTTAAAAGAGACCTACATCAACACCGACAATGTAAAACGATTGGCGAGTGCTTCGGAAAAAGCCTGGTCTGCCATCATGCAAAAAGATTTGCCGGCCTTTTCCAAGGCTTTTCTCGACTCGTTTGAGGCGCAGACAAGCATGTTCCCATCCATGATTAACGAAGAAATTAATCAGGTGATTGAGAGCTACAAATCACAGGCTTTGGCTTGGAAGCTGGCAGGAGCCGGCGGTGGTGGTTACCTCATTCTGCTCGCTGATGAACCCATAAAAGGGGCCATGCGAATCAAAGTACGCCGAAAGGAAACCGGGCTCTAGTCCTTGTTTCCTTTCGCCAATAGAATCATCCAAATCAATGCATTCAATATGAAAAAAGATAGCAAAATATACGTTGCCGGCCATAAAGGCCTGGTGGGTTCTGCCCTCTGGAAAACCCTTCAAAACAAAGGATACACCAACCTCATTGGCCGGTCGTTGGAAGAGCTGGACTTGATGGATCAATCAGCCGTCGCTCATTTTTTCGAAACCGAAAAACCGGAATATGTAATTCTGGCCGCAGCCAAAGTTGGAGGCATTATCGCCAACAACACCTACCGCGGAC
The DNA here is from genome assembly GCF_947495665.1 of uncultured Sunxiuqinia sp. Lineage (GTDB taxonomy): Bacteria > Bacteroidota > Bacteroidia > Bacteroidales > Prolixibacteraceae > Sunxiuqinia > Sunxiuqinia rutila. Next base: position 128,233 of record NZ_CANLZV010000001.1, on the reverse strand, counting down.
AGTTCATCTATGAAAACCTGCAAATTCAGAACAATGTAATTCACCAGTCCTATGTGCATGGCGTGAAAAAACTGTTGTTCCTCGGCTCTACCTGCATCTATCCGAAGAACGCGCCTCAACCCATGACTGAAGATTGTTTGCTAACCGATGTGCTGGAATACACCAATGAGCCCTACGCCATCGCCAAGATTGCCGGCTTAAAAATGTGTGAAGCCTACAACATGCAGTATGGCACCAATTTCATTTCGGTTATGCCGACCAACTTGTATGGTCCCAATGACAACTTCAACCTGGAGACCTCGCATGTTTTGCCCGCTATGGTACGGAAAATTCATTTGTCGAAGTGCCTCGAAGAAAGCAACTGGGATGCCATCCGCGACGACCTGAATAAACGTCCCGTGGAAGGCATGGACGGAGCGGCTTCAGAGGAAGACATCCTGTACATGCTGAAAAAATATGGGATCTACCTGCACCATTCAGATACGGAAGAAGAAACACGCCTGTTCACGCCACCCGCATCTCAAAAGCAGCCGGTTACCTTGTATTTATGGGGAAGCGGTAATCCGATGCGCGAATTCCTTTGGTCGGAAGATATGGCGGCAGCCTGTGTTTTCTTGCTGGAAAACCGAAACTTTGAAGATATCAAAGCAAGCAGTGGAGACGAAGTGCGAAACACCCACATCAACATTGGCACCGGCAAGGAAATTTCCATTCGGCAACTGGCGGAAACCATTCAACAAACCGTTGGATTTCAGAGCAGCATTGAGTTTGACCGAACCAAGCCTGATGGTACCCTTCGCAAGCTGACGGATCCGTCCAAGCTTCACCGCCTGGGATGGAAACACAGCATTGAGCTGGAAGAAGGCGTTCGCCTGATGTATCAGCACTACCTGGAATAGCAGGACATAGCAAAGGCAGGGAGCATAGGGCGAAGGAGATCGTGTTAATATAACAAGTACACTCAACCGACAACGGCCAGCTCCCCCACTTCGCCGACAGGTGAAAAGAATGGCCTACGAGGGTTTTGAAACAGAAAACAAGGGAAGGAATTCGCGTGGGCACGCGCTAAGAAAACCCAGTTTGACGACCAGCGGGAGGAGTTGGTTTTCGGGGAGTGACCGATCCGTCGTTTTCGTTCAAAAGCAACGTCAGCCTTGATTCTTTTGGTTCCTTTTCTCATCTAAGGAGAAAAGGGACTGGTATCAGGGCGAAGCCCAAACACCAACATCGAAAGCTTCACGTAAAACGACTCAATACGAATCAGCTTTAAGGAAACAACCAAACTCGACAGCAGGCAACTGATAACAGAACAACTGAACAACGGCCAGCTCCCCCACTTCGCCGACAGGTGAAAAGAATGGCCTACGAGGGTTTTGAAACAGAAAACAAGGGAAGGAATTCGCGCGGGCACACGCTAAGAAAACCCTGTTTGACGACCAGCGGGAGGAGTTGGTTTTCGGGGAGTGACCGATCCGTCGTTTTCGTTCAAAAGCAACGTCAGCCTTGATTCTTTTGGTTCCTTTTCTCATCTAAGGAGAAAAGGGACTGGCATCAGGGCGAAGCCCAAACACCAACATCGAAAGCTTCATGTTAAGCTACTCAATACGAATCAGCTGTTCGGCCCTAACTAAATTCGAGATTAAAAACTCAGAACATGAACCCATCAAGCCCCCAAAAACGTACTAATAACAACTGATGTTTCTCTATATTCTCAGAACATCTGTTTTTCGTGTGCTCCTTCGCCCCTAATTCAGGCGTTTCAGCAGGCAAAATGGGAAGGATATTTATCTGAATAAAAACAACGCCATATGAAGGATCAATCATTTGGGAGATGCAATTTCTGCCACACACCACTTAGCCACTTGGTAACCGACCTGGGCATGCAGCCACTTTGCGAAGACAAAATACGTCAGGAAGACCTCCATAAAATGGAACCCCATTTCCCGCTCAAGGTTTATGTCTGTGAGCAATGTTTTCTGGCACAAGCTCCTCCGGTGGTTTCACCCGAGGTTATTTACCGCGACTATGCCTATTATTCCTCCTATTCGGATACCTGGCTTGAGCACGCCAAGCAATACGTGGAATATGTCAGCAAGCGGTTTGACATCGGCCCCAATGCTTTGGTCGCAGAAATTGCCAGCAATGATGGCTATCTGCTTCAATATTTTGCGGCGAAGGGTATTCCGGTTTTAGGCATCGACCCCTCCCGTGAAATTGCGGAATATGCCCAACGCGAAAAAGGCATAAAAACCGAGATCCGCTTTTTTGGTCATCAAACCGCTCAGGATCTGGTTCGGCACTACGGGCAGGCCGACCTGATCATTGGCAACAACATCCTGGCTCACGTTCCCGATATCAATGACTTTGTGAAGGGGATGAAACATTTCCTGAAAGCCGACGGTGTCATTACCATGGAATTTCCTCACCTGGAGCGCCTGATTGCAGAAAACCAGTTCGACACCATCTACCACGAGCATTTCTCCTACCTTTCTTTCACGGCCGTAAAAACCATTTTCGATCACCATGGGCTCACCCTTTTTGATGTTCAAAAACTCAATACCCATGGGGGCTCAATCAGAATACACGCCTGTCATAAGGGCGATCAAAGCAAGCCGGTTGGTGAGGCCGTTCATCAGCTTTTAAAACAGGAGCACGAAGAAGGCATGGACACCCTCTCCTACTATGATCAGTTCAACGAAAAGGTGAAAGAAACCAAACGTAAAATCCTGCAGTTCCTGATTCAGGCAAAGCGGGAAGGCAAGCAGGTAGCCGGGTATGGAGCCCCTGGTAAAGGAAATACACTGCTTAATTATTGTGGGGTGAGAACCGATTTTTTAGATTATACCGTTGACCGGAATCCGCACAAGCAAGGCAACTTCTTGCCCGGAAGCCACATCCCGATCTATCATCCGGACACAATCAAAGAAACCCGTCCCGATTACCTGTTTATTCTCCCGTGGAACTTAAAAGAAGAACTCATCCATTACAACAGCTACATCCGCGAATGGGGAGGAAAGTTTGTTATCCCCATCCCTGAATTGACAGTCATTGACTAGGCCCTGATCAATCGGAAACCCTCTTGGTTCTTGAATCTTGGATCTTTGTTCTTCTTATGCCCCCTATTTTTGTATGCCAAAAGGGATTCGGTATTTTTGTACAATGATTAAAAAGACAATATTGTTGCTAACGCTGGTGTTAGGGTGGAACGGCCTGCGGGCTCAACGCGAATCGACCAACGATTTTGTTCCCTATTACCCTGGGGCCGACAACAAACAATACCTTTTAATTGCGCCGGGAACACTGGGTCCCAACGCCCTGCCAATTCCCGCTATTTTAGATGGAGAAGTAGGTACTGATAACTTGTTTCGGATTGCCAGCGATTCCTATTTTCGCGATGGTGGAGGCGACAGCGGACACAGCCTGATGCTCAACTTTCGGTTTCCGGTCGTTCAAAATTTCATGGCATTCGAACTGCAGTGGAACTTGCTGGAATACTTTCATACGACCAATGAGGTGCGGGATATCATGCAACTTTTCAAGGATGACCCGGGCTGGAGCCTGAACCGGGGCGACCTGATTTTAAACACCTACATCCAATTGCTGAGGGAACGTTCGTATTGGCCCGCCTTCATGGTGGTAAATGCGCTGAAAACGACCACCGGAAGCATCCAAGATGGCCGGGCAACCGACCTGCCGGCGCATTGGCATTACATGAGTATGGGTAAACAGTTGGTGAACTTCGGGCAGTTTCAGTTCCGGCTCAATGCCATGGCTGGGTTTTACGTGTGGCAAACCAATCAATTTGACTTGGAGCAAAATGAAGGCTTCCTGTGGGGACTGGAAAGCCAGTTCAACTACCGCAAACTGGAACTGGGCGTGGGGGCATCGGGCTACAATGGCTGGAAATGGTATGGTGAAGACCGCCCCATTCAACTCAAAGGACGTCTGATCATCAATAATCCGATCGTAAACTATTTTGTGGAATACAAAACCGGGCTGCAGGATTATTACTACAGCTCCTTCTCCGTTGGATTCAACTGGCACCCGCGTTCCCCGTTTAAACTGGACCGCCCGTAAAACCCTGTTCCATGCCGCACAATTTTTATCTTTGTTGAAATTGCATTCAATCCGATTATGAAACTTGCCGTTATTGACCTTGGAACCAACACCTGCAACCTGCTGATTGCCGAAATCAGCGGAAAAACCTACTCCCTCATCCATCAAAGTAAAGTTGGGGTGAAGTTGGGCAAAGGAGGCATCCATAAAAACCAGCTGACTCCAGAGGCTTTCCAGCGGGCAACGGCTGCCCTCAAGCAACACCTGCAAACCATCGCTTCTTATTCGGTCGATACCGTGCGAACGCTGGCGACCTCGGCCGTGCGCGATGCCGCCAACCAGCAGGAATTTACCCAACACCTGTTTACCGAAACTGGCCTTCGTCTGGAAACCATTTCCGGAGAACGCGAGGCTCAGCTGATTTTCGAGGGGGTTCAACTGGCCTTGGGCAAACTCCCCAACCACAGTTTGATTATGGATATTGGCGGTGGCAGCAACGAATTTATCGAACCCCATGACGAGGCGATTCATTGGAAGGCAAGCTTTCCTTTGGGCATGGCCCGCGTGCTGGAACAACTTCCCATTTCCGATCCCATCCGCCCCAACGAAATTACAGCCATCGAAAACTGGTTTTTGCAAGGAATGAAACCACTTTGGCAACAGCTTAACAACAAGCAGGTTTACCAACTCATTGGTTGTTCGGGAGCCTTCGACACCCTGGCCGACTTGCTGGATGAAACGCCCCCCGGAACCAAAAGCCGCTCCAGGCAGCTCATTTCGATTCAGGATTTCAACCGGATCGCCGCTCAGGTCATTTTCTCAACCAAAGCACAGCGCGATCAAATGATTGGAATGGACCCCCTGCGTGTAGAAATGATCGTTCCGGCACTCCTGCTCATTCGCCTCACGATTCAGAAGCTGGGAGTCCGCGAAATCATCCAAACGGACTACGCGCTTCGTGAAGGCGTTTTGTTCGAATGGATTAATCATTAATTTTGAACGAATAAAATTAAAAAGCACACCATGTCAAAAATATTAGTGATCGACGATGAGCGCAGTATCAGAAACACGCTGAAGGATATTCTGGAGTTTGAAAAATACCAGGTTGACCTGGCTGAAGATGGTCAGCAAGGGATTGACCTGATTCGTAAAAACGTCTACGACATCGTGTTGTGCGACATCAAAATGCCTGGTATGGATGGCATCGAAGTGCTTCAAAAGATCCAGATCCTTGCCCCCGATGTACCCGTTGTGATGATCTCCGGACATGGTAATATTGATACCGCTGTGGAATCAATCAAAAAGGGAGCCTTTGACTATATTGAAAAACCGCTCGACCTGAACCGGCTGCTCATCACCATCCGCAACGCCATGGACAAATCGAACCTGATTACCGAAACCAAGGTGTTGAAAAAAAGGGTGAACAAAAAATACGAAATTGTCGGCCAATCCGAAGCCATGCAAAGAATCATTCAGATGGCCGATAAGGTAGCTCCAACTGATGCCCGGGTGCTGATTACCGGTGCCAACGGAACAGGGAAAGAACTGGTCGCCCGTCGCCTACATGATCAAAGCAACCGCGCTTCCGGTCCGTTCATCGAGGTCAACTGCGCAGCCATCCCTTCTGAATTGATTGAAAGCGAACTGTTCGGCCATGAAAAAGGAGCCTTTACCTCGGCTGTCAAACAACGCAAAGGGAAGTTTGAGCAAGCTTCAGGTGGAACCCTCTTTTTGGACGAAATTGGCGATATGAGCCTTTCAGCCCAAGCCAAGGTATTGCGTGCCTTGCAGGAAAATGTGATCACCCGGGTTGGAGGCGACAAACCCATTAAGGTGGATGTGCGCGTGGTAGCAGCAACCAATAAAAACCTAAGTGAAGAAATTGAAAACAACAACTTCCGCGAGGACTTATACCACCGGTTGAGTGTTATTCTGATTCAAGTGCCCACCCTCAACGAACGGGCTGAAGACATTCCCGAACTGGCCAACCACTTTATCAAGCAAATTTGCAGCGAATATGGCATGCCCGAAAAAACCATCACCGACGAAGCTTTGGTTAAACTGCAACAGATTAACTGGACCGGAAATATTCGTGAATTTCGAAATGTCATCGAACGCCTGATCATTCTGGGAAACAAATCCATTACCGACAGTGATGTTGAAACCTTTGCAGCTCCTATCAAATAGTGATAAAGATAATCCATAACATTGTTAAGTCTCAGCTTATCTGGCCTCTTAAAAGCCGTACAACATGTTTTTCCGGAATAAGCAAACTTCTTTGAGAATTTGTTGTTATAACAAAACGAAAGATTACCGACCTTAGAAAGACATAGTACAAAATTAAGGAGACCCGCTGAAGCCGGAAAGTTTTTGTTGTTGTCATGGCGTATTTAAACACTTCACCCCGGGGTTTATTGTTTCCTGGGGAACGGACCGAGTTTCATGGGTTTCCTTTTTTAATCTTCTTATAAACGGTAAGTCACTTACTGTAAATTGCAAAGTTTCCTGCTCAATCACTTTACAAAAAACCACTTCAAATTTGAAAACCCCATTGGCAAAGACCTGTAAATTGGCTCGGGATAGCTCTTCATTTTCTGTATGTTTGCCAATTCTCCAGGCACGCACTTCGGCAATAAGCATTCAGATATCGAATAATTACAAAGAATATCCGTTATATTTGGAGGTTTAAAAACATAAAACACGCAAACTATGAAACGTGTCGCCATATTTCCCGGTTCGTTTGATCCGTTTACCATCGGACATGAAAGTATTGTCAGAAGGGCCCTTCCCATGTTCGATAAAATTATCATCATGATTGGGTATAACACCAACAAGCAATCCTTCTTCCCCATTGAAAAACGCATGAAATGGATTGACCAGGTTTTTGACGATGAGCCCAAAGTAGAGGTTCAAACCCATGAAGGGCTGACGGTTGACTTTTGCAAGAAAGTAAACGCCAACTACATTTTAAGGGGCTTACGCACATCGGCCGACTTTGAATACGAACGGGCCATTGCGCAGGTTAACAAAAATATGCACCCGCAGATTGAGACCATTTTCCTGCTAACCAAACCAGAGCACACGCCGGTCAACTCTTCCATTGTTCGCGACATTATTCTGCATGGCGGCGATGCCAGCATGTTTTTACCCAATAAATTAAACATGGATGAATTTAAAAAAGATGAAGCTTAAAACCCTCCTTCTTTTTTTCGCTTTAACCATGGGCTTCCAGCCTTTTTTGCAAGCTCAGCAACAGGTTGTTCTATCAGGAAAAGCGCCGGAATATGCCGGTTACCAAATAGAGCTGTACCGTTACGCTGATCCGATTTCGGAGGAAAAGCAACTGCTTACCCGATTGGCAATTGCAACAGATGGCAGTTTTCAGGCAGAGCTAAGCTTGCGGGAAACCACCTGGGCCTTTGCCACTTTCGATGCTTATCAGGCCTCGCTGTTTCTGGAACCCGGGCAACAATACGAGCTGATTTTCCCTCCGCTAAAACCAGTGCCGCCCAGTCAAAAGCGCAGTGCCTTTTTCGAGGCGGATGAAATCAGCTTTGTCCTCAAAAACAGCACCCCACAGGAACTCAACCGACAAATTGAAGCCTTTGAGTTGGCCTATTTCAAAGAGGAAAGCCGTTACTTTAACCAAATCTACCACCAGCAGTCGCAAGCGGCTGTCGATTCGTTGAACAAGCGTTTGCTCCAGGCTTTTCCACCAACATCCAATACTTACTTTGAACGATACAAGTTTTACCGCCTGGCATTTGCTGAATTTATTCTCCACCAAGGCGAGTCCAAACAATTCATCCAAACCTATTTTATTGCTCAAAAACCCGACCTGGCCATTCCGCCCTGTGCCCAACTGTTCAAACAAGTATTCTCTAATCAGTTTGAATTTGAAGGAAATAAAATTCAGGGAACCAATTTCAAACGGCTGGTTGGGCAAGCGAACCTGGCGGGTATTGAAGCTTACCTAATTAGCGAAAACGGCTGGAATAGTGAACTTAGTCGGCTGGTTATCCTGCAAGCCATTAATGATGCCTATTTTCAAGGCAAATTTTCGCAACGAAGTTTACTCAGCCTGCTAACGAAAATTAAAGCAAGCTCGTGGGAACAAAATAAAAAAGACATAGCTCAACGCCTGAAAGCCAAATTAACCTATTTACAACAGGGCAGTCAGGCTCCCCAATTTTCAATGACTGATTTTAAAGGGCAACAGCACCTGCTAGCTGATTTTGCCGGAAAATACGTCTACCTGAACTTCACACGGGTGTCCAACCCCATTTGCCGGCAACACTTGGATCAACTCAAAAGCCTGGAGGCTCCCCTTCAGCAGGAATTACAAATTCTGAACCTGATTATGCACGACGAAGCCGAAAAGCAGGCGATAATCAGCCAGCAAAACTGGCTTGGAACCTTTTATGTGGTTGATGAGCAGACCGCAGACAAGTATCGCATCTCCAATTTTCCAATTGCTTACCTGCTGGATCCGGCGGGCAAGCTGGTTTTGTCGCCAGCGCCCAACCCACTCGATGGCTTCGAGCAACATTTTATCAACCTGCTGCGCAAAAAGCACCTGGAAAAACAACGCCATCAAACCAGGTAAGGCTTTAACAATTCTTTCAGGTTACCATAGGTATCTCCGTATACCATCGGCAGCTCATCCTCCGAAACCCAGTGCACCTCCTCAATTTGTTCTTCCAGCTGAGGCGTTAGGCGTTCTTCTCTGGCATAGTCCATTTTAAACCAATGGGTTTCTTTCAACACCCAATTGTTGTCCGCTGGCAGGTAGGGCGAACGATAAATATGGAAGGTTGACGGAAGTCGCTCAGAAATGCTCATTCCGGAAATTCCACACTCTTCCTCCACCTCACGAATAGCCGCTTTTTCCGGTTCTTCTCCAGCTTCAATTTTTCCTTTGGGAAGATCCCATCTCCCCAATCGTCGTATGCATAAAAAACGCCCGTTGGCATTGGTTACCAAACCGCCTGCCGCCGAAATTAAAGTCATATTATCGGCAAGCAATTGCATGAGGTCAAGTCCCTCTTTCAGGACAATTAACAGTTTTACAACATGTTTACTTCTTTCTAAAGTTTGAAGAAGCGTTTCGAGGTCATTAAAATCCTTTATATCAACAACTTCATAAATGTTATCTTTAGGTGAATTGTTGATTTGGTCTCCCTGAACCAGCAGGTGCTCATTGAAAAAAACTTTGTACATTTGTCCCGAAAACAGATTAAACATTCATAGATTATGCAAGAGATTCACGTTGAGGTTACGAAGAAACTCGTACAAATAAACACAATAAAAATTCAACCATCAAACCCATTCACCTGGGCGTCAGGATGGAAAGCTCCGATCTACTGCGACAACCGTAAAATTTTGTCTTACCCGGAAGCGCGTACATTTATCCGTGATCAATTTGTAAAGTTGATTCGTGAACAATACCCCAATGCAGAAGTCATTGCCGGAGTAGCTACCGGAGCTATTGCCCACGGCATGTTGGTTGCTCAGGAGCTTGGCCTGCCATTCATCTACGTACGTTCAAAACCGAAAGATCACGGGTTGGAAAACCTGATTGAAGGCGATTTGAAAGCCGGACAAAAAGTGGTTATCATTGAAGATTTGGTTTCAACAGGTGTCAGCAGCTTGAAAGCAGCTGAAGCAATCTCAAACTTTGGTGGCGACGTTTTGGGCATGATGGCGATTTTCACCTACAACTTCCCGGTTGCTAAGGAAAATTTTGAAAAAGCAGGCATCGAGCTGACAACATTAAGCCGCTACAAAACATTGATTGAAGTGGCCTTGGAATCTGGCGAAATTAAAGAATCGCAGGTTGAATCTTTAAACCAATGGCGACAAGACCCAGCCAATTGGGGTAGATAAGAAATAAAACTTTTGATAGATACTCCCCGGACAGCATCCGGGGATTTTTTTTTAATCTGTAATTTATGGCTTTAAGTAAATATACCAGCGACATCAAATTCATTGACCACAATGAAGAAGTGGTCTTCAATTTTCTTTCAAACTTTGAAAACCTATCGCAATATGTGAACGACAATTTATTGCAAAAGGTGACCGAACAAGTTCCGCAAATCAAGATCAACAATTTTGAATCGGACAGTGATTCGTGTCGGTTTAACATTGGAGGCATGGGCCAGGCCGAAATCCGGATTATCAACCGGGAGCCCTTCAAAACCATTAAAGTTGAAAGTTCAGGCAGTTTACCCGTTGAAATCACCTTCTGGATTCAGTTGCTTCCGGTTAGCCCTTACCAAACGAAAATGAAGCTGACCCTGCATGCCGAAATGGGCATGATGATCAAAATGATGGCAGGCAAAAAACTGAAGGAAGGCATCAATCAGCTGGCCGAAGTGCTGACCAAACTGCCTTACCGCTAGTCGACAAAAGACCAAGCGGCTGCGACACTGCCTACATGGGGTCCGGTTAACAAAGCCCGGATTTCCCAAAATAACAAGTAAAATAAGCCGGTCTCCCGGCAAACTCTATCGAAGAGGACAAGAAAGACTGCTTTTTTATCCTCTTCGTTCGTTTTAGCGAACTACTTTGGGCTCATTTCAACGTCCATTTTAAAACAACATTCTGATAAAGCCAGCCTCCTAAGGGGCTTTGCAACAAATCAGAAACTGACTTATTGGCGATTTTATTCCATTTCGTTAAAAATATTTTAATCTAAACCCGCACAAAGCTGTTTATACTACAACACACAAAACAAATACCGATGGAACTATTCAGGAAAGAAGATAAGATGTCCTCCTTAATTAACCGAAACTACAACCTGCTGCCGGTAATCAATCGGTTTGGAATCCGCCTGGGGTTCAAAGAAAAAACCATCGGCGAAGTTTGTCAGGAAAAACAAATCAACACCGATTTTTTTCTAGCCATTGTGAACACTTACACCGATGACAGCTACTTTCCGGAAGCTGAATTCTTATCTTTTTCTCCCATTTTGCTGATTGACTATCTGAAAAATACGCACAAGTATTACATTCAATATGTCCTTCCCAAAATTGAGCGTTTACTCAACGAAGTGCTTGAGAGCTGTACCGACAATTGCTCAAGCTTAAAAATGATCAATTCGTTTTATCAGAAGTATAAAGCCGAGCTTTTGCTGCACCTTAAGCTCGAAGATGAGAAAGTTTTTCCGTACATCATTGAACTGTACAAGAACAAGAAACTGTCGGCGGAAGGCTCGTTCATCGAGGTCATTGAAAATGAACACACCAACGTTGAAGTCAAGCTAAGCGACCTGGAAAACCTGATTATTCGTCACTTAAGCCCCAACTACGACGACAATGCCATGAACGAATTTTTAACGGCCTTGCTTCAGTTTGAAAATGATTTAAACGATCATGCCCGCATTGAAGACCATATTTTAATCACTCAGGTTATTGAGTTCGAAAAAGAATTGAAAAAATGAAAGAAAGTGTCTTCATCGTTCATCGGTCCGAAATCATCCGGAAAGGCCTGTCCCTCATCCTTCAGGAGTATTTCAAGATGGAAATCACCCAGCTGACGACTGCCAGTGACTTAAGTTCCTTCACCGGCATCACCAACAGCATCATGATTTTAATGCTGGACGCTCAGGCAGAAATTAACCAGAAAGCCATTGACCTGTTGAAGAAAAACAACGAGGTTGCGCTGGTTGCGATTTGTCAGGACGAGGAAGAAGCGCATCAGGCTCCAGTATTCGACTATCAGCTGACGCTTTATGCCTCACCGGTTCAAATTCAAAAGCTGATTCAGATCATCCGGCAATCAGGTGGTAAACCTAAAAATGCGATGGTGGAAAACGGCGAACTAACCAGCCGCGAGAAAGAGGTGATTAAACTCATCGCCCTGGGACTAGCCAATAAAGAGATTGCAGATAAACTTTTCATTAGCATTCACACGGTAATTTCGCACCGGAAAAACCTGACTGAAAAGCTGGGCATCAAATCCATTTCAGGGCTTACCGTCTATGCCATCATGAATAATCTGCTGGACATTCAGGACATTAATCCCGAAGAGTTGATCTAGAAAACCCCAATTTATGGGGATTGTGGGTTCAGCTGTTTTCCTGCAACTTTGTTTACACATCAAAAAAAACAAAGCCCATGAAAAAGTTGAGTGAAAACGGTCAGCTATTTATTTGCGATGCTTGTCGCAAAATTCATCTGGAGTACGGCAACGTCGGCATGGATTTCATTTCCGAAAAAAAGCTGAACGAGCTAATGCAATACTTGCGAACCGTTCGATCCAGCCACTTCGCCAATGAAACTCTGAAGAATAATGACCGACGCCAGATTTTAATTCCGTTTGCAAATACCCCCATCAAACTCTTGCTGTCTGACTGGGAAATTGTTGAAATAATCCGGTTGATTCAGGTCTTTCTGGATGAACCAAAGCCATCGAAGTTCACGCATTTCAAATTAATCAACCCTAAAAAGATTAGTGCGCTGACCAGAATATCACCAAACTAAGTGCCACCGCCAAGGCAATCGCATTAGATCAGCTGATTTTTTAGTTTGATCATTGAAATCTGCCCCTGAACAACTCGTTGTTTCAAAACAAACAATATCATTTGAATTTGTAGCAAATCAAGCCGAATTCTATTATATTGCCATCCAGCTCAACTTAAGTACGCTAACATGAATGCGAAACATGCTTTTGGTTTCGAAGCAATTGGACTGGAGGATCTGGATCGGGTTCAGCTGATGGAACGAACCGATAAAAAATTTTTAGTACCTGCACGCATGCTGCCTGGTATTTTCCAGGCTATCGAGCTTCATTATTTCATTCTGGAAATCGATTCCAAACGACTTCTGGAATACCACACACACTACTTTGACACCACGGATGATCAACTTTTCCACCACCACCACAACGGAAAACTCAACCGCTACAAAGTACGTAAGCGCACCTATGTAGACACTCAAACCAGTTTTTTGGAAGTCAAGCAAAAAACCAACAAGGGAAAGACCATTAAGCAGCGCTTGAAAATAAAGAACAACCATCCCGAGCTTAGCGAACAGGAAAAAGCATTTGTCCGCCAGGTTTCACCAATTAATCCGGAGGAGCTGCTTCCAAAATCCACCAATCAGTTTCATCGCATAACGCTGGCCGATAAACAAATGACTGAACGATGCACCATCGATTTTAATTTTCGGGTTGAAAGCGGGCAACAAACAGCCAGTCTCGATGAATTTGCCATTATTGAGATCAAGCAAGATCGTTTTTCCCGGATGTCTCCCTTGAGCAAGTGCCTCCAAAAAAACCGGATCAAACCCATGGGCTTCAGCAAATACTGCATCGGGCGTGTACTTGCTGAAGAAAAAATAAAAAAGAATACCTTTAAGCCCAAAATCCGAAGGCTCACAAAACTAATTCAACCCTAGTTATGCTATCATCATTTTTACTATCGACACCATTTATTGAATGGATTGAAGAAATCCGCTTCCTCGACATTAAACTCATCAATGTTGAAGATTTTGTCGAACTACTGGTTCGGTTTCTTTTCAACGGGCTTGTTTTATTACTCATCATTCGTTACCTCTACGCCAGAAACAGCAAGCGCAAAGACTTCTTCTTTAGCTATTTTGCCGTAGGAATCACTGTTTTCCTGCTTTGTTTTCTGCTCGAAAGTGTCAAACTCGAACTGGGTTTCGCCTTGGGGTTGTTTGCCATATTTGGCATTATTCGCTACCGCACCGATCCCATTCCCATAAAGGAAATGACCTATTTGTTTGTGGTCATCGGGGTTTCGGTTATCAACGCATTGGCCAATAAAAAAGTCAGTTACATTGAACTGGTCGTTACCAACGGGATTCTTGTTGGGGGCCTTTATCTGCTTGAGCGTGTTCTGATGCTTCGTCAGGAATACTCCCTCGAAATCAGGTATGAACAAATTGAAAACATCCATCGCTTAAAAGAAGAAGAACTGATTAGCGACCTGCGCAACCGGACGGGCATTGAAATTAAGCGCTACGAAATCAAGGAAATTGATTTTCTGCGGGACATTGCCAACATCACCATTTATTTTGATCCGATTGAAGACTCACGTTACCAGATAAAACAATAACTCATGATAAACGATACCCAAAAACTGAAGGCAATCTTCTGCATAGCCTGCCTGTTTATTGGCTCTTTGTTCAGCCAAACGTTGCATGCCCAAACCAACGACTGGAACACCTGGCTTTCCGTGGAGCTGACCAAAGACTTTGGAGATAAATTTAAGGCCTACCTTTCTCCGCAAGTTCGCTACGCCAATAAAGATGGGCTGGATGAGTATTTTCTGGAAGCCGGCATGGAATACGATCTTTTTAGTTTTCTGGAAGTGGGTGGCAACTACCGCTACCTGATCAATGAGCGCCAAACCAAGTCAACCGAATATTTTCACCGCATTGCCTTTGACTTGACCGGAAAGTATGACATCAGCCGCCTGGAATTTGCCTTGCGCACGCGGTACACCAATTACGACGAGCTGGATAATAACGAAGGGTTTAACGATGCCACCCTGCGCTACCGGCTAAAATCGGAGTACGACATTCCGAACATGAAACTCACGCCTTCCATTGGCGTTGAATTATTTCATCAGCTGGAAAGCAAGGAAATCAACAAAATAAGGTACATTTTGGGTGCCGCCTATAAAATCAACAAACGCCATAAAGTCGAATTGGATTACCTCTTACACACGTATTCGAACAACGACCGAAAATCGCACATTCTGGCCCTGGAATACAAAATAGCCTTCTAGCATGGGTATTCAACAGTCACTGGCAATCAACGCAAAAGCATTGATTTTAAAAGCTATTGGTGTTTGTCGTTAGAGACAGTGACTACACCACATAGCTCAGCAGCAACACAAACGTGAAGCCAACCACCGAAATGATGGTTTCCATCACCGTCCAGGAGCGAAGCGTTTCCTTCTCATTCATCCCCAGGTATTTCCCAACCAGCCAAAAGCCACTGTCATTCACATGCGACAGAATGGTTGACCCGGCGGCAATCGCCAGAACCAACAAGGCTTTATCGAGCTGCGACAGGTCAAAAACTGTAATCAACGGAGCCATAATGCCGGCTGCGGTAATCATCGAAACCGTTGCTGAACCTTGAACAACCCGCACCACTACGGCAATCAGGTAAGCCAGCACAAGGGGTGGCATCGCTGATTCAGCCAGTCGTTCGGCCAACATCCCTCCAACTCCACTGTCAATCAGTATTTGTTTGAAAACACCGCCCGCCCCTGTTACCAGGATAATCAGTCCGGCTGGCCCCAAGGCTTTGTTCGACAAATTCATGATTTGCTCCTTGTTAAACCCGCGCTTAATCCCTAACACATAAATAGCCAGTAAAGTAGAAATAATCAGTGCAGTAAAAGGATGCCCCAGTAATGAAATGCTTTGATAGACCCCTTCATTTTTCAGAATCGCTTTGTCGTGTAACACATCGGCTACCGAACTGGCCACAATAAGGAGTAAAGGCAAAGCAATAATCCATAAAATACTGCGGAATGAAGGAAGTCCTTGCCCATTATTTTCCACTTTCCGCTCTGAAAAATAATCCGGTGCCTGAACTTTGATCTTTTGGCTGATGTAGCGCCCAAACACAGGACCAGCAATAATCGCCGTTGGCAGCCCAACAATAAATCCCATCACAATGATCCATCCCAGCTGAACATCCAGAATTTCGGCTACGGCCACCGGCCCGGGGGTTGGCGGAATAAAAGCATGGGTAACAGCCAGCCCGGCCAGTAAAGGAATGGCATAATACAACACTGAGCGTTTGGCCTGCTTGGTCAGCTCGTAAATAATCGGAATAAGAATGATGAACCCAACATCCAGAAAAACCGGAATGGCCACAATAAAGCCTGTTAACACCAAAGCCCAGGACGCTCGCTTTTCGCCAAAATGTTTTAACAGACTCTGAGCGATGGATTCAGCCCCGCCGGAAGCTTCAAGCATCTGTCCGAAGATGGCCCCCAGCCCTACCACTGTCGCTACAAACCCCAGCGTATTGCCCATGCCATCCTGCATACTTTTTATAATCAGCGTAAAGTCCATTCCGGTCACAATACCTACAACCAAGCTGACAATCAGCAAGGAAATAAAGGCATGAATTTTTAATTTCAAAACCAAGAATAAGAGTAAGAGAATGGCAAAAGCAATTCCGGCAAGGAGCAAGATTTCATTCATTTTTTATTGGTTTTAGTAGGTTATTGGTTGGTTGTTTAAAGAGTAATTAAGGCTTTAAGCGGCCATCAAAGTCGGGCCCCGATTCGGGACTAAGTGGAAACTGAACGGGCGCATTGTCTCGATTTGACCGGTAAATTGCTGTAAAAAGCTCTACCGTCTTGCGCCCTTCTGCTCCATTCACCAAGGGTTGCTTCCCTGTTTGAATGGCACGCATGAAATCATCAATCTGCAAGCCGATGTAATAGGAGGTTGCATCAATTTGCTTGAAAAGTTCCCGATCATCATGCACCCAGCCTTCCAGGAAGCCTTCTTCTCCGGGAATGGTCCACAAATCATTGACCGGAGGTTCCAACACCGAAGTCTGCCCGGCAATAAACATCGCACCGCCTTCGGTTTGTGCTCCAACCGATGCTCCGTTTTCACCATGAATATGAACTTTCCCATATATCCCGGGTTTCTGCGAGTTACTCAACAGGATATTACCCAAGCCTCCCCCTTTAAACTGAACCACAGCCACCGCAGTGTCTTCCACTTCGATGTAAGGATGATTCAGGTTTCGGGTTACCGCATAAACCTGTTCCACTTCCCCCATCATCCACTGAAAAAGATCGAGCTGATGCGGTGCCTGGTTAACCAACACACCACCGCCTTCTGTATCCCAACGGCCTCGCCAGGGATCGCTGCTGTAATAGGCATCATCGCGCCATCCCAACATCACCGCATGGCCTAATACCGGTTTTCCCAGCTTACCTTCGTCAAGGGCTTTTCGCATGCGCACAACCGGTTCGTAAAACCGACGCTGGCTGATGACTCCCAGGGTGACCTTATTCTTTTTGGCCGCATCAAGCATGGCATCGCAATCGGCTAGTGTACTGGCCATGGGCTTTTCAATCAGGCAATGTACGCCTAAACGGGCAGCCTTCACCACCGCTTCCCGGTGGTAAGGGTGAGGCGTGCAGACCAACAAGGCTTCCACCTGTTCTTGCTGAATCATTTCCTCCAAATCGGTGTAAGCTGAAAGACCATAGGTTTGCGCAAAAGCTTCCGTTTTTGAAACTGTTCGGCCACAAACTGCCACCAATTCGGCCGAGGATAAACCGGCCATTCCGCGGGCATGCAAATGAGCCACTTTCCCGGGCCCCACCAAAGCTGTACGTATTTTTCTCATTTCATTTTTGGTTTTTAGTCGTCAGGTTACTCTCCCTTTGATTGGGGCAATTTGTATTGTCGGACAGCATTCAATCAAGGCTTCAAAATCACCTTAACCAGCCCCTCTTCCTGCTGATAAAGTCGCTTAAACCACGCTGCCCCTTCCGCCAGTGGAGCTTCTGCGCTAATCAAAGCATCTACATTGACTTTTCCGGAAGCTATCAGTTCCAACACAGCCGGATATTCACCACAAATAGCACAACTTCCCTGCACTTTAATTTGGCGGGTAACAACCAACTGAAGCGGAAAATCAATTTCAGCTGCCAGGTTTCCCAGCAAGGTTACTGTTCCTCCTTTTCGCACACTGCCAATTGCTCGTTGAACTGTTTCTGATATTCCAACGGCTTCATAAGCTTGATCAGCTCCCCGCCCATCCGTTAAATCCAGAATCGCTTCTTCCAATTCAGGCGAAGTACTTTGGAAGCAATGGGTAGCTCCAAGCTTAGCCGCTAATTGTAGCTTATTGTCATCCCGATCAATGGCAATGATTGAGTTGCAGCCGGCCACCTTCAGAAGTTGAATAACAAACAGGCCAATCATACCAGCCCCTACAACTACTGCAGAATCATGAATCCGGGGCTGTCCCAGCGACACCGCATGCAAGGCTACGGCCACAGGCTCGGCCATGGCCGCCTGCGTATAGCTAAGCTGCTCAGGAAGACGATATAGAATATGTTTCGGAACGACCACATATTCGGCAAAAGCACCATGCCGACGGTAATCGTCACAGGACACCCCGAGAACAACGCGGTTATCACTCAGGTTGTACATTCCCCGGCGAGTAAACCAGTCATCCAACTTATAAATAGTCGAATCAAACGTAACCCGGTCGCCAAGGAACCAGTCGGTAACCGCAGAACCCAAGGCCACGATTTCCCCGGAAGCTTCATGCCCCATAATGACAGGTGGCTGCCGGCGCCCCGTGCTTCCGTCCATTCCATGCACATCGCTGCCACAGATTCCCACCGCCGCAACTTTCACCAACACTTCGTCGGCTGCCGGAACCGGTTGTTCAACATCCTTAAATTCGAAATGATTGTAAGTCTCCAAGACAAGCGCTTTCATAAATCGGGTTTATTAAGTGTGTCTTAAAGATAAGAAATGAAATAAAAGAGCCCTACAAATAGCTCACCTCTTTGAAATGATATTCATGAACAGGGCCATCCTTTTCTTCAATCCGAAGTTGCCCAATGGCATTTACACCAATGATTTTGCCCGTATAATGGTGGGCTTCATCCTGAAAAGGATGCCATTCTTCCAACCGGTAAAGCTTCTGCTCAAATTCTTCATCCAACGCATCGAACCGACCTTGCATCAATTGCTGATAATACGTGTCCATGTGCTGCAAAAGCTCTTTCAACATGGTTTCAAGCGAATAGTCCACTCCGGTAAGCATCTTTAAGGAAACGGGATTAGGCGCATCAGACAAAAAGACCGTTTGGTTTACATTCAGTCCAATGCCAATTACCGATAGACTCAGTTGTCCGCTCATGATAGAGTTTTCAATCAAAATACCACAAATCTTTCGGTCGTGTACGTAAATATCATTGGGCCATTTAATTTTCACACCCTCAGTATGAGCACTTAAAAAGCGCTCTAAGCCCAGACACACCATCTTCGACAGCATGTACTGCTTGTAGATTTCCAGAAATCCCGGACGCAACACCAGTGAAAATGTCAGGTTTTTTCCGGCTTCACTTTCCCAGCGGTTGGCAAACTGTCCACGGCCTGCCGTTTGATCGTATGCCAAAAAGACAGTCCCTGTTTCTACATCATTTTCACGCACTTGACTGGTGGCATAGTTATTGGTACTTGCTGTGCGTTCAATTATTTTAATGGTTTCACCGATGTGTTGCCCCATACGTTCCAGGTTTTAAATAAGCTGAAAATAAACTATTTTTTTATGATTCAAGTGTTTATCTTTAAGCTAGCGAAAGCACACTTGCTTTGCAGCTAAAAAAACAATAATGATCTTGCTGTGTTTATGTTTTCATGGTTATTTCGACCGATTTTAGGCAGAAAAAACAGGAAACAAAAATCAGCATTCAAGAATAAACAAAAATCATGAAAATTTATCTGTACTCAAGCAAAAAAGACGCTGGAACTAACGTATGGAATGAAACCAAGTAATTCCATCATAATAAGTGAAAAAATTTATCTTTGTAGTTCTAAAATAAATCTATGCAAAAAACACCAGCAGCAAACGATAGCAAACAATTAATTGATGCCATTCTGGAAGGGATTCAACGGATAAAGGGAATGGACATCGTAAAAATAGACTTAACAAAAATTAATCATTCAGAATGTAATTATTTTATTATTTGCCACGGAAACTCCACCACCCAGGTGGATGCCATTGCACGCTCAGTAGAAGATACTGTTGAAGAAATGGTTGGAGAAACAGTTTGGCACAAAGACGGCTACCAAAACTCAGTCTGGATCCTATTGGACTACGTTGATGTCATGGTGCACGTCTTTCAACATGAATCACGCAAGTTTTACGATTTGGAAAATCTTTGGGCTGACGCAGCCATCGAAAAAATACAAACAGAAAATTAGACGAAATGGCAGAAGATAACAACAAAAATAAACAGCGGCCCAACCTGGGGAATTTTAAGCCAGGGGCCAAACCGCCAAAATTTAACCCTTACTGGATCTATGGAGTAGTGATTGTCATTTTCCTGGCTATCAACTACTTTAGTTTTGGAGGCGGCCCGGTAAAAACAACCTGGAATGAGGTTAAAAACACCATGCTGGCCAACCACGACATCGAACGCATCGTTGTGGTAAACCGCGATGAAGCACAGGTTTACCTTAAAGAAGACAGCTACGACGAATATGCAGACAAGCTCAATACGGGTTTCGGAGCTCCTTCGAAAATTGGTCCGCACTTTGTCTATACCATTGGCTCTGTAGAAACTTTCGAAAGCAACCTTCAGGAAGCGCAAGCCAACTTCAACGATTCGGATAAAGTACCGGTAGAGTACGCTACGGTTCATGATTATTTCGGAGAACTCCTTAGCTGGATTCTTCCCTTTGTGATCATCATTGCCATTTGGTGGTGGATTTTCCGCCGCATGAGCAAAGGAGCTGGCGGTGGCGGCGGTGCCGGAAATATTTTCAACGTTGGAAAATCACAGGCCAAAGTTTTTGATAAAGACTCACGGGTAAGCACCACCTTCAAAGATGTAGCCGGTTTGGCAGAAGCCAAGCAGGAAGTTGAAGAAGTGGTCTCTTTCTTGAAAAGCCCGGCCAAATACACCAAACTGGGAGGTAAAATTCCGAAAGGCGCTTTGCTGGTAGGTCCTCCGGGAACAGGAAAAACCTTGTTGGCCAAAGCGGTTGCCGGTGAAGCCAATGTTCCTTTTTTCTCCATGTCAGGTTCTGACTTTGTTGAAATGTTCGTTGGTGTAGGAGCTTCTCGTGTTCGTGACCTGTTTAAACAAGCCAAAGAAAAAGCACCTTGTATTGTCTTTATTGATGAGATTGATGCCATTGGTCGTGCCCGGGGACGGAACCCCAACATGGGTTCGAATGATGAACGGGAGAATACCTTGAACCAATTGCTGACCGAGATGGACGGCTTCGACACCAATTCAGGGGTAATCATTTTAGCAGCCACCAACCGGGCGGATATGCTTGACCGCGCGCTGATGCGTGCCGGACGTTTCGATCGTCAGATTCATGTGGAACTGCCGGACCTGAATGAGCGTCGCGAGATTTTCCAGGTACATCTGCGTCCGATTAAGCTGTCGGATGAGGTAGATGCATCCTTCCTGGCCAAGCAAACCCCAGGTTTCTCAGGTGCTGATATTGCAAACGTATGTAACGAAGCAGCCTTGATTGCTGCCCGTAAAGATAGAGACAAAGTTGGTCGTCAGGACTTTTTGGATGCCGTAGACCGGATTATTGGCGGTCTGGAAAAGAAAAACAAAATCATTTCCAAAGACGAGAAGAAGCGGATCGCCTTTCACGAGGCTGGGCACGCTACCATAAGCTGGTTGCTTGAACACGCCCACCCGCTGGTTAAAGTAACCATTGTTCCGCGCGGAAAAGCACTGGGCGCTGCCTGGTACCTTCCGGAAGAACGTTCGCTGACAACTAAAGAGCAGTTGCTCGACGAAATGTGTTCGGCATTAGGCGGAAGGGCTGCGGAAGAGATCATTTTTGGTACCATCTCTTCAGGAGCACAAAACGACTTGGAGAAAATTACCAAGCAAGCTTATGCCATGATCAGCATTTTTGGTATGAGTCCGAAAGTTGGCAATGTAAGTTTCTACGATTCAACCGGTCAAAACGAGTATGGGTTTACCAAACCGTACAGTGAGAAGACTGCTGAGTTGATTGATGCTGAAGCTAAAGCGCTGATTGACGCGCAGTACGAACGCGCTCTTCAGGTTTTAAAAGACAATGCTGAAGGCCACCGGAAACTGGGAGAACGACTGCTTGAGAAAGAAGTTATTTTTGGCGAGGATTTGGAAGAAATCTTTGGAAAACGTCCATGGGTTCGCGAAGAACTGACTGCTGAAAATCAAACTGTCATCGAGCCTAAAACAACTACTGAAGAGACCGATCAGGCCACTTCAGCCTAAGTCCTTTTTTCATGAGTTCATCGAAAGAGAATATAATCAATCGCTTAAAAGAAGCACAACATAAAAGGGGTGGGCAGTCCAAAGCCCGCCCCGATTTTGAATCGCCCATCTACCTGGAATTTGACAAGCAAGCTGCTGACTCCTTCAAGGATAATCTTGAATTGATAGGCGGGCAGGTGTTACGGGTGAAAAACCTGGAGGAGGCTCTGGATGAATTAAGGCAGCTTGTGCAATCCGAAAATCTGGCGAATCTGGTATGTTTGGAGCCACACTTGCAAAAAGTGCTGGAGGGACAGCTTCCCTTTGAAAAATCTTTAGCCGATTTAAAACACATAGGCGCGGGCATTACCAGTTGCGAATTCTTGGTGGCCCATTTGGGCTCAATCCTGGTCAGTTCCGCTTCGGTATCGGGACGGCGATTGCATGTATTCCCTGAAACACACATTGTTGCTGCCCACACTGGGCAGCTTGTCAACTACCTTGACGATGCTCTGGAACAGATGGATGCCAAGTATCCGAAGGGGCTTCCAAGCATGATAACCAACATTACTGGACCAAGCCGAACAGCAGATATTGAAAAAACATTGGTCATGGGAATGCACGGACCCAAGAAATTATTTGTACTTTTAGCTGACGAACCGTTTTAAAACCCAACCATGGAAAAGGATTTAATCATTGTTTATTCTTCCGATCAGGATTATCAAATCCAGATTGCCAAGGAATTGCTGGATGAAAATGACATTGAATCTTTCACGTTAAATCAGCACGACTCAGTCATCCCTACAATCGGCCTCATTGAACTTTATGTCAATAAAAAAGATCAGCAAGCCGCAGAAAAAATCCTCAAAAAGCTAAAACGTTGAAAAACCTTCTTGTCAGAACGCTTACCGGAATAGCTTTCACTGGGGTTGTCATCGGTAGTCTTTTATTAAGTGAATACACTTTTGGTATTCTTTTTCTTTTTATCCTGATTATTGGATTGAAGGAATTCTTTAATTTCTTTAAGAATGCAAAGATTTCGCCCAACCACCTCTTAGCAACAGCTATTGGCTGTATTTTTTTTGCTACGTTCTTTTTGGTTGGAGCCGGTGTCCTTCCGCTCGATAGTTATTACGGACTCATTCCCATATTTCTGTTGGTTTTTATTGCTGAGTTGTACCGAAAAAAGCCGCTTCCTTTTGAAAACATGGCAGCCGGCGTTTTGGGCCTTATTTACATCGCCCTCCCACTTAGCATGATTAGCCTGTTGGTATTCACCAATCACACCTATAATCCCGCACCGCTTCTGGCGCTTTTTGTCATTATCTGGACCTATGATTCGGGAGCTTACCTATTTGGAATGAGCTTTGGAAAGCACCGTTTGTTTGAACGGATATCGCCTAAAAAATCGTGGGAAGGAGCTATTGGTGGTGCATTTTCGGCCTTTGGCGCTGCAGCAGTGATTGGTTATTATTTCATCCCTGAAATTGCCATGCATCATTGGTTAATTCTGGCAGCCATTGCGGTGGTATCAGCTACTTTTGGCGATCTGACTGAATCCTTATTCAAACGTCAGTTCAACTTAAAAGACAGCAGTAATTTCCTCCCCGGGCACGGTGGCATTCTCGACCGTTTTGACAGCCTTTTCTTTGCCGTCCCCTCAGTGGTACTGTACATCAAACTATTCATCTAAGTCCGGCAAACTGGTATTCAATCGAGTATCAGCTGCATGAATATTCTGTAAAAAAGGCCCCTAAAAACGGTTCATTCTACGTGACTATAATTAATTTCCTTACTTTTGCACTGATTTATCGGGGAACCTAAAACAGGTCTCCCGAAACATTAAATTTGTATTTATTTACAATAGATATTTGACATTATGAAATTTCATCCTGCGGGAAAATCGATCATTCGCAATACGATCCTGATCGTTCTTTTAGTAAATGTAGCGGCCTGGCTATTGAGCTCCTGCCTGATTATTGGCACAGTTGTATCTGTTGCAAGTTTGATTGTGTTAGTCTTGGTTTTGCAGTTTTTCCGTTATCCAAACCGCACAGTTTCTCTTAATGACAAAAACGTGATTTCTCCTGCAGATGGAACCATTTGTGTCATTGAAGAATGTGAAGAAAAAGATTACCTGAAAACCACGTGCAAAAAAGTATCCATCTTCATGTCGCCGCTGAATGTACACATCAACTGGGTACCGGTTCCGGGAACAGTCAGTTTTCTGGAGCACCGCGAAGGACATTTCTACGCGGCTTTTAAAGACAAGTCGGCAGACGAAAACGAACGTACTTGCATGGCCATAAGAATGAAAGATGGTCGTGAAATCATGGCCAATCAGGTAGCAGGTGCCATGGCCCGTCGGATTCTAAACTTTTTGCATGTCGGACAAGTGGTAAGCCAGGATATGGAAATGGGCTTTATCCGATTTGGAAGCCGTGTTGACCTGTACCTCCCACTGGATACAGAAATCCAGGTGAAGTTGGGTGACAAGGTTACCGGATCACAAACCATTATTGGAAAATTGAAATAATGAAACGAATCAGCGAACTATTTTTCTGGGTTCCAAACTTCATCACAGCCATGAACCTGGCCTCCGGAAGTTTGGCCGTTTTCTTTGGTATTGAAGGACAACTGGGTTGGGCCGCCATTTTTATTCTGGCTGCTTCGGTTTTTGACTTTCTGGATGGCTTTGCAGCCCGGCTGCTCAACAGCTATTCGGAAGTAGGCAAACAAATGGACTCATTATCCGACCTTGTTTCGTTCGGACTGGCGCCAGCCGCTATGCTTTTTACCATGCTCGAGCTGGCTCTCTTTGGAAAAAACCAACCCATCTTTGAAATTGAAGCCACTCCCCTTCAGTGGATATTCTTGCTATCGGTTCTGCTGGTTCCTATTTCAGGGGCTTTTCGTCTGGCCAAATTCAATGTTGACACCCGGCAAACCGAAAGTTTTCTGGGCTTACCCATTCCGGCCAATGCCATTTTCTATGCTTCCCTGGGACTGATTCTGGAGCTGGGAGCAAATGAAGTGGTCACTAAAATCATCCTGAGCCGTTTCAATCTGTTAACAGTCATGATCGTACTTTCGGCCCTGATGTTATCTGAAATCCCCATGTTTTCCCTGAAATTCAAACACCTGAAATGGACGGGTAATGAGGTTCGTTTTGTATTTATCGCCTTTTGTGTGGTGTTGGCCATTTTGCTGCAGTTTTATGCACTTCCCCTGATTATTGTGGGATACATCGTGCTTTCCCTGCTACAAAAGCTGATTGCCTAACACCTGACAACTTCTCCAACCGGAATACACTATCAAGCAAATCATTAGTCATGATTTCCGCGAAATGCGGATTCATTCTTTTCAGAAGATCGTTAAATACCATTGCAATCATTAACAGCAATGGTATTCAACGATTGCGGATTCTTTTCCTTTAGGTTGAAGCTTTATTTATTCTACAAAATCCAAAGTGCCAGCACCTTGTCATTCTAGTTCTTCCAGAACCAAGGGGTAAAGAGCATGACCATGGTATAGATTTCCAATCGGCCCAGAAGCATCATTCCACACAATACATATTTGGAACTGTCTGACAGGTGAGCAAAATTGCTGGCCGGTCCAACCGATCCCAGGCCCGGGCCAATACCGCCCATGGCTGTAGCCACCGAACTTAAAGAAGTAGGCACATCCGACCCCAACCACGCCATCAGTAAACTTCCGCCCAGAAATAACATAAAATACCATAAAATGAAAGTCAGAATGCCATTGTTGTCCTGCGCACTTACCGACTTCGAATTGATCCGTAGCGGAATAATGGCATTAGGCGCATTCAGAATGCGAAAATGATGCTTGACATTTTTTAGGGCAACCAGATGGCGGGCCATTTTAATTCCTCCGGCAGTGGAACCGGTGCTGCCACCAAAAAACATGAGGAAAAAGATAATTACCCAGCCAACAGATGGCCAGAGCAAATAATCAGCCGTTGCAAAACCGGTACAGGTAATGATGGAGGCCACCTGAAAAAAAGACTCGCGAAAAGCTGTCTCAAGCGAACGGTCGGTTTGAAAAAACAAGATGGCCGTAATGGCAATCCCGGCAACAAAGGTTACCGTGTAATAAAACCGCAGCTCTTCATTCTGCTTTATCTTCCGGAATTGTCCTTTTACAGCGTAGTAATGAACCACAAAATTGGTTCCGGCCAACAGCATAAAAATAGTAATGACATACTGGATGTAAGGCGAATAGTCGCCAATGCTGGTATTTTTGGGTGAAAAGCCCCCCGTGGCCACCGTACCAAACGAATGGCAAAGGCTTTCGTAAAGGTTCATTCCTCCCAAAAGCAGAAAGAACGTTTCAATAAAGGTAAGCGACAAATAAATGTACAATAAGCGGCGCCCTACAGACCTGATTTTCGGATGTATTTTTTCCTGAAAAGAAGACTCAAGCGTAAATAAATTGTAGCTGCCAATATTGAGTGATGGCATGATGATAACGACCAAAACAATGATTCCCAGTCCGCCAACCCAGTGAGTCATGCTTCGCCAAAACAAAACCGACTTGGGCAAGCTCTCAATATCGGTTAGAATAGACGATCCGGTGGTGGTAAATCCGGAAACCGACTCGAAAAAAGCATCCGTAATACCGGGAATAGCTCCACTAAATAAATAAGGCAAAGCACCAATCAACGAAACGATGAGCCACGATAAGGTCACGGATAAATAAGCTTCCCGGCGCTTAAAAGTTCTCAGCTCTTGTTTCCCCCTGACCCCATAGGCACATGCCGCTAAAGCCATTGCAATAAGAGAAGTATATAAAAAGGGGGACACCGGCTCATGATAAATCAAGGCTATGGGGACACACATCAAAAGCGAAACGGCCGTGATCAATACGATTCGCATTAAAATATGTAAGACTGGTCTAAAATCCATTTATGTGCTGCTATTTTCCATGAAAATTCCCTGCCAGGTTTAACGAAAATACAGTCTCCATCGTTATCAACCAATAAAATTCACCGAATACCTTGAATTTCAGAATGACAACCCGAAAAACCATCTTCATTTCCATCCATTGCTTTAACAAGTTTCAACCACAAATTGATTTCAATTGATCAACTTCTCCGTGGCGCAACCCCAAAAATGAACCAACTAAACGTGACTGGAAAATCCGGACAAATATAGGGCATCATTTAGTTGCATGCCGAATTGATTCCCGGAAAGTTCTTTAAGTAAAGAAATCCTTAATCCTGCAAACCGTTTGCTCCCGGAACAAGTGCCATTTATTGCCTAAAAAAGGTATACTTCCAGCCAGAACAACTTCTTCCTACGACCGGGGAAACACTTCGAAACTCATAAAAAAAGGCTGCAAATCAATAGTTGCAGCCTTAACAAAACGAATCTCAAGGTATTCTTTTTAAGATTTTTCCTCTTCGATTTTCTCCAAAACAGGTGTGTATTTTTTAATGACCCACTTCACCAAAAAGTAGGATACCAAAACCAAAACCGGCCAGGAGATTAAATATATAATTGAAGTCCAATACATAATTTCAACAGTTTAAAAAGTTAAACAGCAATCACTAAGTTTTCTCATATTAATAGGCATGTGAGTCTTCGTCCTGCATTTCGGCCTCATCTATCTTTTTGGAATTCATCGCCTTCCAAACCCACCAAATGTAGGCAATCACAACCGGAACGCCCAAAGAGGCATAACTCATCACCTTCAGTGTAAAGTGGCTGGAGGAGGCATTTTCGATGGTCAACGAATCCTGCAATTCAAAAGCCGAGGGATAGAAAGCCGTGCCATTCAAACCTGCGATCAGGAATAAGGCAAAAACAGTTAGCACCGTTCCTCCACCGGCAAACCAAATGCCCGATGTACTTTTTTTCAGCAGGGCTACGGCAATACCATAAAGCACGCCCACCACGCCCAGTAGCAATAAAACTGCCACAACAGGCAATTCGAGCAGGTTATTCAGGTACTTGTACTTTTCAATATAAACCCCTTCTGCGTTGTAAGCAAAACCATCCTTCAGCAACAAGTAGATTAAAAAATACAGAAAGACCACTAAAAAGGGTATCGCATTAAGCAGCACCTGCCTTTTCGAACGCTCTAAAACCATTGCGCTATCCACCGAGTTCATGAAGTACAAGGCTCCTAGCACCCGCGCAAGAAAGAAAACCGACAAGCCCAAGGCCACATTATGGAAAGTCAAAACGGCTTCCAGCCCACGGTAGGGCGTTTCCCAATGCACATTATTCATGTCATTCAGGCTGAATTCTGCGCCATTGAAAAAAGTTCCAACGGCAGTTCCTATCAAGATGGTTCCAAAAGCTCCATTCAGAAATAAGAACGCTTCGTAAGTTTTTCGACCTAGAAAGTTGCCCGGCTTGGTTCTGAATTCGTAGGAAACTGCCTGAATCACAAAAAAGAACAAAATGGCAATCCACACCCAATAGGCCCCGCCAAAGGAGGTGGCATAAAACAAGGGAAAAGAGGCAAAAAAGGCACCACCAAAAGTTACCAGCGTGGTAAAGGTAAACTCCCATTTACGCCCCAGTGTATTGACCAGCATGGTCCGCTCATTGGGCGTTTTACCAATCGTGTAAAGCAAGGTTTGCCCACCTTGTACAAAAGTTAGAAAAACAAACAAAGCGCCCAGCAGGGAAATGATCACCCACCAGTATTGTTGTAAAGCAAGGTATGATAAATTTTCAAACATTAGTGCTGCCCTCCATCCATTTTAGGTCCGATTTTAATTTGCCGAAACATGATTTTAAGTTCTGCAATAAGCAGAAGGGTAAAGATGATTGCAAACAGCCAAAAGGTAGTTTGTACGGCACTGCTGCTAATTTTTGTTACCGCCGCCACCGTTGGCATCAAATCCTGAATTACCCAGGGCTGGCGCCCCACTTCAGCTACAATCCAGCCAGCCTGAGATGCCAGGTAAGCCATGGGGATAGACCAGATGGCCAGGCGTAAAAATTTTCGTTTCTGCTCCAAGCGTCCTTTAAGCGCATAAAACAGGGCAAAACAGAAGAACACAATAAAGTAAAAACCCAGCCCCACCATCACGTGGAAACTATAGAATGACAAGGGCACATTGGGAATAAGCATGTTTTTATCGGTAAGATAACCGTAACCAAAGTAGCTGAAGTAGTTTTGCTGAAAATCAGGATCCATAAATTCCGTTTTCAGGCGTTCGGCCAGCTGCTCATTGTCCTGATCTTTGGCTTCTTTAAAAGCTTTCAGCTTGGCCATGGCTACTTTTCCCCGCTCAATTTTTTCGTCAGCTGACATATAGCCGTACTTTTCGTTACCGTCAATCAGGTCGTTAATTCCCGGAACAAAAGCATTCCAATCCATATAAGCCATGTAGGAAAGAATGTTGGGAATCTCAATTTTCATGTTAAAATCCAGCAGGTTTTCATTGGATGGGTCGGTCTCAGTAGTCGACATAAACCCCATTGCAATCAATCCAGCACCTTCGCTCCCATTGTACAAGCCCTCGAAAGCTGCAAACTTCATTGGCTGATTTTGAGCAATATCGCGCGCCGAGCTATCGCCGGTAAATGCCAGGTAAATGGACGAAACGATTCCAAAAACGGCAGCCACCACAATACTTTTCCGGGCAAATACCACTTCCCGCTTTTTCAATAAAAACCAGGAAGAGATGCCGATAACAAAAACACCGGCCAACACAAAGCCCGAAGTAATGGTATGCAAAAACTTATAGATTGCTGTAGGTGAAAACAAGACTTCCCAGAAGTTAATCATCTCATTGCGCACAGTCTCCGGATTAAAGTGCATCCCAACAGGATTTTGCATCCAGGCATTGGCCACCAAAATCCACAGGGCCGACAAACTGGCCCCAAAGGCCGTTAGCCAGGTAGCCGTAAGGTGAACCTTTTTACTGACTTTGTTCCAGCCAAAGAACATGACTGCAATGAAAGTCGATTCCATAAAAAAGGCAAAAATCCCCTCAATAGCCAGGGGAGCTCCAAAAATATCCCCCACAAACCAGGAGTAGTTGGACCAGTTGGTCCCAAATTCAAACTCTAAAATGATCCCGGTGGCTACTCCAATGGCAAAATTAATTCCGAATAAGGTCATCCAGAATTTGGTAATTTTTTTCCACTCCACGTCACCAGTCTTCACATACAAGGTTTCCATGATGGCAATAATCACGGCCAGGCCCAAGGTCAGCGGCACAAAAACCCAGTGATACATGGCAGTCAACGCAAACTGCGCCCGCGACCAGTTAACTAATGATAAGTCGATCGTTTCTAGCATGCTCTTTTATTTAATCGGTTCTACTAAATTTTCCAACACATGATTTCCCCGCTCTTCATCTGTTTCGAAATTGGCATTCAAGAAGTTGGGGAAGAAAAACAATTTCAACACAAAGAAAAGGATGAAGATTTTTATGAGGATGATCAGCCAGACTTGACGGCCCCATCGACTCATATTTTTAAATCCATCGTAATAAAAACGCCACAATCCGGGCCATTCGTTTTTCGACATAACGGCATTCTATTTTGTTCATCAAATGAATTACCTTTCGAAAATACCAAAAAGTCAAACAAGTTCCTATTCAATTCATTAAAGTGAAATCGTCCGCACATACTAATGACTTAAATACCTTTTTATCGTTAAATCAACAAAGCACTGTATGTTAAAAACTTAAAAGAACCGGTTGGCTAAAACATCAGCCAACTGGGTTTTAAACGAACTTATGATCTTTAAATAAAATTCCAAAACCAATCAGAGCCATTTGCTCCTCAAGCAAGCAATTGTCCGTTTTTTTTGCAACCTTTAAATCCGATCGGTGTTGTACTGATAAATTAAATCAACGACTAAAAACTTTTGCCTTGAAACAAGATCATCAAGCATGCATCCACTGCGGAGAAGATTGCGGACCAGCGCCAATTCAGTGGGAGGACAAATCCTTTTGTTGCCAGGGATGCCAAACCGTCTATCAGCTTCTGAATGACAACCAAATGGGGCAATATTATCAAATACAAACCGCCCCGGGAATCAAAATACAAACCGACCAGCTACCCGCTGATGATAAATTTGCCTACCTGGATTTAGAAGAAATTCAAAGCCGGCTGCTCGACTTTTCCGACGCGGGAGTTTCAAAGGTTCGTTTTTTCATTCCCTCCATCCATTGTGCTTCCTGCATCTGGCTGCTCGAAAACCTGAATACCCTTCACCGTGGCATCATTCAGTCCTCGGTCAATTTTCCCAAAAAGGAAGTGAGCATCACGTTTCGGGATGAAGAAATAGGTCTTCGCCAGCTGGTTGAACTGCTGGCCTCCATTCATTATGTGCCCGAAATCAGTCAACAATCGCTGGAAAAGACGGAAAAAGGAAAAAGCAGCAAAACCTTGCTCGTCAAAATTGGGATTGCCGGCTTCAGCTTCATGAACGCCATGATGTATCACTTTCCGCAGTATCTTCCCGGCAGCGAAAGCCTGGAAACCGGCTTTCGTGTTGTTTTCGGTTGGCTCAGTTTTCTGTTAAGCCTCCCCGTGCTTTTCTACTGTTCCAGCGACTACTTTTTGTCGGCCTACAAAAGCCTGCGCAAAAAAATTATCAGTATCGACTTGCCCATTGCCTTGGGACTGGTTACGCTATTTCTTCAAAGTTCCTATGAAATACTTACCGACCAGGGAATTGGCTACTTCGACTCACTAACCGGACTGGTTTTCTTCCTGCTCATTGGCAAATGGTACCAAAGCATTACTTACGAAGCACTCACTTTTGAGCGCGACTACAAATCGTACTTCCCGGTTGCGGTGACCAAAGTAAATGCGGACGGAAACACCACCATCCCCCTGAACGAGCTAAAGGCAGGCGACCGGATTCTGGTTCGCAACCAGGAGCTAATTCCGGCTGATGCCACCATTGAAAAAGGAAACGCCAACATTGACTACAGTTTTGTTACGGGTGAATCAATCCCCGTTAGTAAAAACCCGGGAGATTTTGTTTTCGCCGGAGGACGTCAGCAAGGCAGTGCCATTGAGCTCTTAGTTCAAAAAGAGGTGGAACAAAGCTATCTTACCCAACTTTGGAACCAGGAAGGCCAACAGCGTGCCAAAGAAGCTCCCATGGCCAATACGATTAACCAGGTCAGTCAGTATTTCACCGTCATTATCATTACCATCGCTTTAAGTGCAGCCATTTACTGGAACTTTTCCAACCCCGAAAAAGCACTTTTTGCCTTTACTTCGGTTCTGATTATTGCCTGCCCCTGTGCCTTGGCGCTCACCATTCCGTTTACTTTTGGTAGTACCATGCGCCAATTTGGCCGCAAGGGATTTTACCTGAAAAATGCAGAAGTCATTGAGAAACTATACCGGATCAAAACCATAGTTTTTGATAAAACCGGAACCATCACGCATGCCCAGTCTTCCCGCATTGAATTTAAGGGAGAAACTTTAACTGACGAACAGCAACAGCTGATCAAATCACTGGCATTTCACTCCACCCACCCCTTGAGCAAAACGATTTACGAATCGCTGGAAGAGCCTAAAACCCTGGAGGTAGCCGATTTCAAGGAAATTCCATCCCTGGGAATTACCGGCAAGGTGAACAACAAAACCATCACCATGGGCTCCAAATATTTTGTCACCGGAGACCAGTCGGGCGACAAGGAACTGAAAACACAGGTTTGGGTCTTTATCGAGAAACAGGTACTGGGCTATTTCCAGTTTGAGAACAGCTACCGTGAAGGACTTCAGGATACTATTTCAAACCTGGATTCCAGCTACGAGTTGCACTTGATTAGTGGCGACAACGAGTCGGAACGTGACAACCTGGTCCCCCTGTTTAAGGATCATGCCCGTCTTAATTTCAACCAGTCGCCCACCGACAAGCTCAACTACATTCAGCAACTTCAGCAAAACGGGCAGCCGGCCATGATGATTGGTGATGGGTTGAACGATGCTGGTGCCCTCAACGAAAGCCAGGTCGGGCTGGTGATTGCCGACAACATTTACAATTTCACGCCAGCCTGCGATGCGATTTTGCAAGCCGACAAGTTTGCTTCGTTGCACCGTTTTATCCAGTTTACAAAAACAAGTATGACCATTGTCCGGCTTGCTTTTTTAATCTCTTTCCTCTACAACATTGTCGGGATTTCGTTTGCTGTTCAGGGCAACTTGTCCCCTATTGTTGCAGCCATTCTAATGCCGCTAAGTTCGGTTACAGTCGTTGCTTTTGCCACGTTCTCGGTCAACCTGATGGTCAGGAAAAGAGGGCTTTAAGCTTATTGTTAAAAACTGTTCAAAAAAAATGCTTATTTTAGGAAACAAAGTTCACCCCGGCTTGTTGTTTGAAATTGATTTGTGGATACGTGTTGTGACCCGCAACAGTTAAGCAAAGAGAAAAAACTAAATCTTTAACTAAGACAAAAAGGTATGTCAGTAGTATTTGTATTAATTATTATTGGAATATTAGTGGCATCTGCTTTTCTCCTGGCTTTTATCTGGGCCGTGCGCAACGGCCAGTTTGACGATTCATACACTCCATCCGTCCGCATTTTATTTGATGATCCAACTCCAAAAGAAGAAAACGAAAGTGACTTGTCAACGGACAAGCCGCAAAAAAAGCAATCTAAATAAATCATAGCTATATGGAATTACAGAAGTTTACCTATGACAACAAGATTACACGCGATTTTGCTGTGGCAACAATGGTGTGGGGTGTTATAGGGATGTTGGTTGGCTTATTGGTGGCCCTGCAGATTTTCATTCCGGAAATGAATTTCAGCCTGGAATACACCACCTTCGGAAGAACAAGACCCGTGCATACCAATGCGGTCATTTTTGCTTTTGTAGGTAACGCCATTTTTACCGCCGTCTATTATTCAATGCCCCGCTTGCTCAAAACAAACATGTACAGCAAGCTCTTGGGGAAAATCCATTTCTGGGGATGGCAATTGATTATCATTGCCGGAGCCATTACCCTGCTTGCCGGGTACACCTCCGGAAAAGAATATGCCGAATTGGAGTGGCCCATCGACGTGGCAATCACCATAATTTGGGTAATCTTCGGAATCAACATGTTTGGCACCATTATCCAAAGACGGGTCAGCCACATTTACGTGGCCATTTGGTTTTACATTGCCACCTGGGTTACCGTAGCCGTGCTTCATGTTGTTAACTCCATCGAAATTCCATACAGTCTTTTAAAAAGTTACCCGGTTTATGCCGGTATTCAGGATGCCTTGGTACAATGGTGGTACGGACACAATGCCGTCGCCTTTTTCCTGACTACTCCTTTCCTAGGGCTGATGTACTACTTTGTGCCGAAAGCCGCAAACCGTCCGGTGTATTCATATAAGCTATCCATCGTCCACTTTTGGTCTCTCATTTTCATATACATATGGGCCGGACCGCACCACTTGCTTTACAGCTCGCTGCCAGACTGGCTTCAGGCATTGGGGACCACCTTCTCCATCATGCTGATTGCTCCAAGCTGGGGTGGAATGATGAACGGTCTGCTGACCTTGCGCGGTGCCTGGGATAAAGTGCGGCGAGACCCGGTTTTGAAGATGTTTGTGGTAGGAATTACCGCTTACGGGATGGCCACTTTTGAAGGCCCCATGCTGTCGTTGAAAACAGTGAATGCCATCAGCCACTTTACCGACTGGACAGTTGGACACGTTCATATTGGTGCACTGGGCTGGAACGGCATGCTCACTTTTGGAATGCTTTACTGGCTGATTCCCCGACTTTACAATACCAAACTCTACTCAACAAAACTGGCCAATGTCCATTTCTGGATTTCCACGCTGGCCATCATCTTCTACGCCGTACCGCTTTATATTGGTGGAATAACCCAGGCGTTGATGTGGAAAGAATTTACGCCGGAAGGTTTTCTGGCCTACCCCAACTTTCTGGAGACTGTAACCCAGTTAATCCCAATGTATGCCATTCGTGCCTTTGGAGGCGGCATGTACGTATTGGGGATGTTGCTTTTGATTTTCAACGTGGTGAAAACAGCCAAACAAGGTCAGTTGGTGAAAGAGGAAGAAGTGGAAGCTCCGGCACTGCAAACCCAGTCAGTGGGCAAAAAATCAACCGAAAGCTGGCACAGCTTTTTGGAGCGCAAGCCCATCCGGTTCCTGGTTTTTTCCACCATCGCTATCCTCATTGGTGGGATGTTCGAAATTATTCCAACGTACCTCATCAACTCCAATGTCCCCATCATTTCCAGTGTAAAACCCTACACGCCACTGGAATTGCAAGGACGTGATATTTACGTTCGTGAAGGCTGTTACAACTGTCACTCCCAGATGATCCGTCCTTTCCGTTCGGAAACAGAGCGCTACGGCGAATATTCCAAAGCCGGAGAGTTCATCTACGATCATCCATTCCAGTTCGGCTCCAAACGTACCGGGCCAGACCTGGCACGCGAAGGGGTGAAAACAGGAAGAATATACAAACCCAACGCCTGGCATTACAACCACTTCATCGATCCGCAAAAGATGAATGAAGAATCAATTATGCCCAAGTACCCTTGGCTGGCTGAAAAGGACATCAACCTGAAATCGACTGCTCCTAAAATCAGGGCCATGAAAAAGCTGGGTGTTCCCTACCCTGACAATTATGAGCATCAGGCCAATGACGACTTACTGAAGCAAGCCGAAGAGATTGCTCAAAACCTTCGCGAAGCCGGTATTGAAACCGAAAGCACCAAGGAAATCATTGCCTTGATTGCCTACATGCAGCGTTTGGGAACCGACATCATGAAACCCCAGGAAGAACCAGAAACGGAGGAGGAATAGGTCATGATAAAAGAACACTTACAAAGCATTATTGGAGTTGAACTCTACGCCATCATTGGCTTTCTGATCTTCTTTATATTTTTCATTCTGATCACTATTCATACGATCCGAATGGATAAACTGCGGGTTCGGAAACTTAGTGAGATTCCGCTGGAAGATGAATTCATTACGAACCAGGAGTAGCCTAAACTATTATTTAATCTTATGAGCACGATAGACGACAAAAAACAGGATCAGGCAAATTCGCAACACGAATATGATGACTTCACCAATGAAAAGTTACTTGCAGGGCATGAATTTGACGGAATACGGGAACTGGACAACCAGCTCCCCCCTTGGTTAAAATACTTGTTTTACGGCAGCATCATTTTTGCAGCTTCATACCTCACCCTGGTCTTCGTTTTTGAAGATGAGAATATCATTCAGGCCAAGGAATATCAAAATGAGATGGCCGCTTTTATTGAAGATGAGGAAGCTGCCGAAGAAGATGAAACGGCTGCTCCCGTCATTCGAACCCAAGAGGAAATTATGGCCAGCGGACAAGCTACTTTTTCGAAAATTTGTTCGGTTTGTCATGGCAAATTCGGAGAAGGCCTGGTTGGTCCCAACTTTACCGATGAATACTGGATTCATGGTGGATCGCGCGACAACATGCACGAGGTGATTACCACCGGAGTTATTGAAAAAGGGATGATCTCATACAAAAACATCCTGACAGAAAACCAAATTCAGGATGTTATTACTTACATTCAGAGTCTGCAAGGCACCAATCCGCCCAACCAGAAAGCACCGGAGGGCGAAAAATACGTGCCGGAGTCAGAAGAAGAAACTGCAAGTTAGTTTGGAGAATTAAAAAGGAGGCAACGATGAGTCCTGAAATGAAAAACGCAGACAAGCAACAGGCCAGCTTTCGCGACCAAATGCCAACAGTTGACAGCGAAGGAAAACGTGTTTGGCTTTTCCCCAAAATGCCCAAAGGCAAATTTTACAATTATCGTCGAATTGTTGCTTATACGCTGCTGCTGTTTTTTTACCTGGCCCCTCATCTGACCTTAAAAGGCGAACCGCTCATTTTGCTGAATTTCATTCAGCGCAAGTTCATTCTTTTTGGGAATACCTTTTACCCGCAAGATTTTCATTTGCTGGTCCTCTCGTTTATTACGCTGCTTGTTTTTGTCATCTTATTCACGGTAGTTTACGGGCGAATATTTTGTGGATGGGTCTGTCCGCAAACCGTTTTTATGGAGTTTTTGTACCGCCCCATTGAATACCTGATTGACGGGGACCGCCGCAAACAACAAGTGCTGGCCCAACAGGAAATGACCCCGGAAAAGTTTATCAAACGAATAATCAAACATGCCCTTTTTCTGTTCATTTCCTTCTGGACCATCCTCACCTTTTGGTCTTACCTGGTTGGCTATCCTGCAGTGCAGGCCTATTTTGGTCTACTGCCGGAAACCAGTATTACGCCCCTGATTGTCGTGCTGGCCTTTACCGGGATGCACTATTTTGTGTTTGCCTGGTTTCGCGAACAAGTTTGCACCCTGGTATGTCCCTACGGCCGTTTGCAAGGTGTAATGCTCGACAATAACTCCATCGTTGTTGCCTACGATTACATTCGTGGCGAACCGCGCGGACGGGGTCACAATGAAGATAAAGGCGACTGCATTGATTGCAAACGCTGTGTGGATGTGTGCCCTACCGGAATTGATATTCGTAATGGCACCCAAATGGAATGCATCAACTGTACGGCCTGTATTGATGCCTGCAACTCGGTTATGTACACCATCAACAAACCCAAAGGCTTAATCCGTTACGCTTCGGAACAATCCATTTCAGAAGGTAAAAAACATGTGCTTAACGTACGGGCTATTGCCTATTCGGTAGTGCTGGCTCTTTTACTGGGTGTGCTAAGCTATTCATTCATCACCCGGGGCGATATTGAGACAACCATCACCCGCATGCAAGGCAGCATGTTTCAGGAATATGGAGCCGATGCCTACAGCAACCTCTACAACGTGCAAATGCTGAATAAAACCAACCAGGCCGCTTCGGTTCAGCTTGAACTACTGGATCCTGAAGGTGAATTGAAAGTATTGGGCGATGAACTCAATGTCGACGTGGGCGAAGTTGCCAAACGCAACCTGATGATTATCCTGAAAAAGGAAGACGTGAAAAGCTCCAACACCCACTTAAGCATTGGGGTTTATGAAAATGGCGAGTTGATTGAAACGATCCGGACAACTTTTGTCGGACCAAATGCTTTGGACTATAAAAAATGAAACGCATATGAAACTAAAAATAAATTGGGGAACAGGAATTGCCATCGCGCTGCTGATTATGATGTCGGGTATGGTTTACCTGGTTTCGATTGCCGTCAGGCAAGATTATTACCTGGTAGAAGACGATTACTACCAAAAATCCGTTAATTATCAAGCACAAATTGACAAGATTCAAAATGTCAACAAACTGACCGAACGAGTGAAATTGGTTCAATCGGCCCATGCTGTTCAAATCAATTTTCCTCAACTATTCAAGCATGAACTGCTCGAGGGCACCATTCACTTTTACAGCCCAATGAGTGAAAATAATGACCTGAGCCTTCCCCTCAAGTTGGATGAGCAGCTGAGTCAATCCGTTTCAATCAAGAAACTGCCCAAAGGCCGATACATTGTCAAGCTGGATTGGACGGCCAATGAAAAGCCTTACTTTCAGGAACTGGAAATTCAAGTGCCATGATGTTTGATTTGATAACCCCGCTAACCATTGGACTAATCGGCAGTTTTCACTGTATTGGCATGTGTGGTCCTATTGCCGTAGCCCTGCCTTTAAAAAGCCACAAACCGACAGCTAAAGTTATGGGCAGCCTACTTTACAACTTGGGACGAACGCTGACCTACGCCGTTTTAGGTTTACTTTTCGGCTTATTGGGCCAAGGAATTCAGCTGGCCGGCTTCCAACAATGGACATCAATCCTGCTGGGGATTGTCATGATTTTAAGCGTACTTTTCCCTTATTTCTTTAAACAACGCATCAGCCTGAACAATCTATTTACAGGTTATGCCGGACGACTGATTTCAAAATTACGTCAGCTGTTTGCCAACCATTCGTTCCAATCGTTGTTTAGCATTGGCCTGCTCAATGGGCTACTTCCCTGCGGCTTGGTTTACGTGGCCATTGCCGGAGCCATCAACACCAACCAACTGTTCTCCGGAGCCTTGTTCATGGTTTTATTTGGTCTGGGTACCATCCCCATGATGCTGCTTTTATCGCTAACCGGAAACATGATTAGTGGACGCTTACGCACTGGCATGCGGCGCGTGGTTCCCTACTTTATTGTGCTGTTGGGAATTCTCTTCATTCTTCGTGGCTTGTCACTGGGCATTCCTTACGTGAGCCCCAAAGCCGAAAAACTGGTACCGGCAGAGCGGGTTATGGAAGAAAGCTGCTGTCATTGAATTAAATCAACAACCACCCCCTACAACCTGAGGTTGAACCCATTGAACTAAGAAACATAAAAGAAATACGGACTTGAAGCACGAGGTACCGTCTAAAATCAGAATAAAATAACGCATTTATCGCTTTTTTCATAAACATTCAGTAGTGGTTTTGGGTTTCTTATGGTGATAAAGTAAATCGGTCTTTCTATCTTGTAGAAAATCAAAAATCAAGAGGCTAAACTATATGAGGCTAATTCCTAAACAAGTGCTATTTTTTGTTGCGGCTTTAGTTTGTTTACAAATCAACTCCCTAGGGCAAATCAATCCTGCAACCAATGCTCAGAACAGTCCTGAAATTGGGGTAATTGAGCATTTAGACGACTACCTGCCGGAAGGCATTTATCTCACCGGATTGGATTCGCAGCGGGTGCTGCTTTCTGATTTAATTGACAAACCGACCATTTTAAACTTTGTTTACTACCGCTGTCCCGGCATTTGCAGTCCGCTTATGGAAGGGCTGGCTGAAGTGATGGATCGATCGGATTTGAAACCAAACGAAGATTACCAGGTACTCACCATCAGTTTCGATCCAACGGAAACCCTGGATTTGGCGCAACGCAAAAAGACCAACTACCTCAACCTGGTGAATAAAAAAGAAGCCATTGCCGCCGGCTGGAAATTTTTCATTTCTGATAGTGCCAGTATTGCAAAGGCGGTGCAGGCAGTAGGTTTTCAATACAAAAAAACAGGCAACGATTTTTTACATGCTGCCTCAGTCATGGTAATCAGTCCCGACGGGAAAATTACGCGCTACCTCAACGGGATTTATTTCCTGCCATTTGAATTTAAAATGGCTATTATCGAAGCCAACAAAGGGCAATCCGGCCCGACAATCAATAAAATATTGCAATTCTGTTATTCGTATGACCCGCAAGGACAAACCTATGTCTTAAATGTGACCAAAGTTGCCGGAACGGTCATCATCTTTTTTGCACTCGTTATTTTCCTGTTTTTGATACTCAAACCTAAACGAAAAGAAGTTTAACAAACGAACATTCCTATGCAAGCAAGTTCTAAAACCCCAAATGATGTAAGTTATTTAGAATACCAAGGCAAGCACAAAGGATTGTGGAAATGGATTTTATCCACCGACCACAAACGTATTGGCCTACTCTACCTGTATTCGATGATGACTTTATTTTTAGTTGGCGTCACCCTGGGATTGGCCATGAAGTTTGAGCTGATTGCTCCGGGTAAAACCATTATGGAAGCGAAAGATTACAATGCCGTCTTTACGGTCCATGGTGTGATTATGATCTTTATGATTGTGATTCCCGGACTGCCGGCTGTTTTTGGAAACTTTATGCTTCCCATCATGATTGGAGCTAAAGATGTGGCTTTTCCAAAGCTGAATTTATTATCCTGGTGGGTGTACATTGCCGGAGCCATTCTGGTCATTTCATCGGTTTTGTTTGGTGACGGATCGCCCGACACCGGCTGGACTTTTTACGCCCCCTACAGTTTCAAAACAGGATCGAACATGCTGCCGGCCATATTTGGAGCCTTTGTGCTAGGGTTCTCATCCATTTTGACCGGTCTGAACTTCATTGTAACCATTCACCGGATGCGTGCTCCCGGAATGACCTGGACGAAAATGCCCTTGTTTCCGTGGACCCTTTATGGCACGGCCTGGATCCAGTTGCTGGCTACTCCGGTTGTGGGGATTACCCTAGTACTAGTTGCACTCGAACGTATTTTCGGAATCGGCGTATTTGACCCCGCCTTGGGAGGTGACCCCATTTTGTACCAACACCTGTTCTGGATCTATTCGCACCCGGCTGTTTACGTGATGATTCTGCCTGCCATGGGAGCCATTTCGGAAATTATTCCGACCTTCTCGCAAAAGCATATTTTTGGCTATAAAGCCATTGTAGCTTCTACCCTTGCCATTGCTTTTGTCGGCTACTTTGTCTGGGGACATCACATGTTTACCTCCGGAATGAGCGGCACCGCCCAATATACCTTTTCCATTCTAACCTTTCTGGTTGCCATTCCCAGCGCCATCAAGGTTTTCAACTGGATCTCGACCATGTATAAAGGTTCGATCAACCTACAAACGCCTTTTTACTGGGCTGCCGGTTTCATCTTCGTTTTCATGATTGGTGGTTTGTCAGGACTGGTGGTTGGCGCACTGGCTACCAATGTGTATTTGCATGATACGGCTTTTGTGGTTGCTCACTTTCACTTCATCGTTTTTGGAGGTGTTGGGTTCTCTTTCTTTGGTGCCATTCATTATTGGTTTCCTAAAATGTTTGGACGGATGTACGACGCCACTTGGGCCAACATTGGCTGGTTGATTTTCACAACTGGTTTTCTGGCCTTGTATTCGCCCATGTTTTACCTTGGTATGCAGGGAATGCCGCGCCGGTATTACGATTATCTCGAAGAGTTTCACGCAGCCAACATCCTTTCTACACTTGGCTCGTGGGTAATGACTCTGGGCTTGATAATTATTCTGATCAACCTGTTCCGTTCAGCCAAAAGCGGCCCCATTGCCCCCAAGGATCCATGGAAAGGAAAAACACTGGAGTGGACCGTACCATCGCCACCGCCCTTGGAAAACTTTGATCAGATTCCTGAATATCACGAAAAAGACGGACCTTACGAATATCAATAAACGCTATACCTATGTCACAAGTTATTCAACATGATGAGCACTATGATCCCGAAGGATCGAAGATCGGAATGTGGCTCTTCATCTTTAGTGAATTGCTGCTGTTTGGTGGCCTGTTCATTATTTATTCAGTTTACCGCTATTTAAATCACGATGCCTTTCACATGGCAGCCGGAGAGCTAAACCTGACGGTTGGTGCCTTAAATACGCTTATTTTGCTGGTGAGTAGTATGACCATTGCCATGTCGACCACCGCCCTTCAGAAAAAGCAAAAAGGCACGGCTATTCTCCTGCTTGAAATCACATTTATTTTGGCAATCATCTTTTTGATCAATAAATATTTCGAGTGGGGCGTTAAGTTTGATCATGGCATTTTTCCGGGCTCCGAATACATGAAAGAAGAAATGAGTCAAGGGGAAGTCCTGTTCTTTGGTTTATACTTTGTAATGACCGGCTTGCACGCATTGCACATTGTTGCCGGGCTGGTTATTATGGGATTTGCCCTAGCCCGGGTACACAAAGGAACCGTTCATGCCGGACGCCCCACCCTGCTGGAAAATGCCGGGCTTTACTGGCACTTGGTCGACTTAATCTGGATTTTCCTTTTCCCATTATTTTACTTAATCACTTAACGACTGACCTATGGAAAATGAAAAACATCATATCGTACCGTACCGTGTTTACGCGATCGTCTTGCTGGTTTTAGTGGTA
Source organism: uncultured Sunxiuqinia sp. (assembly GCF_947495665.1). Classification (GTDB taxonomy): domain Bacteria; phylum Bacteroidota; class Bacteroidia; order Bacteroidales; family Prolixibacteraceae; genus Sunxiuqinia; species Sunxiuqinia rutila. The sequence goes on along the minus strand of NZ_CANLZV010000001.1, from coordinate 85,592 downwards.
CTAACCTTTCTTTCGATAGCCATTACCGATATCGAGCTGGGAAGCTACACGGTTGTCGGAGCCTTATTGTTGGCCTCGATAAAATCAAGTTTAGTACTGACCTATTTCATGCACCTGAAATTTGATCAGCCTTATATTCGAATCATGGTCGGATTTGTTTTAGCAGTATTTATCGCTGTGGTTATTGTTACATTTTTTGACTACTCCTTCAGATAAAAAACTATGTATATTTTAGCATCAACACAAGCCTCTAATTTTGTTGCCGATGTCGACCGGGCATTCCTGTTTATTCTTGCCGTCAGTTTTTTCTTTCTGATTGCGCTGACTGCAGTCATGATTTACTTTATTTTCAGGTACAACAAAAAGCGACATCCCAAAGCCGAGCAAATCAAAGGAAGTAACCTGCTGGAATTGATCTGGACCATCATACCAACCATCTTGGTTTTAATCATGTTTTATTACGGATGGGCCGGATGGAAACCCATGAAAAAAGCACCGGAAGACAGCTTTGAGATTACCGTTGTTGCCCGGATGTGGAACTTTACGTTTGAATATGAAAACGGCCGCCGAACCGATACCCTGTTCGTTCCCAAGGATCAACCGGTAAAACTCAATCTGCGTTCGATGGATGTTGTCCATTCTCTTTTCATCCCTTCGTTTCGCGTAAAAGAAGATGTTGTTCCAGGGCGCGATAAATTCATGTGGTTTACCCCTCAGAATGAAGGAATCTATGAGTTGTTTTGTACCGAATATTGTGGGCTTCAACACTCCTATATGTACAATTGGGTGAAAGTGATGCCTCAGGACGAGTTCAACAACTGGTACACTGACACCACACAACAAGTGGCCAGTGCTGCGGTGGAGTCACCCGCAGCTACCGGCAAACGAATCATGACCAACATTGGCTGCTTTGCCTGCCATTCGGTAGACGGATCGAAAATCATCGGTCCTTCGTTTAAAGGCATTTACGGGCACGAAGTGACCGTAAAAACGCAAGGCGAGGAACGCACCATAACGGTGGATGATGAATACATCAAACGCTCCATTTATGAGCCGGAAGCCGACATCGTGGATGGCTTTAACAAAGGACTGATGCAAAGCTACCAGGGACAGCTGAGTGATGAGGACATTGCCAATATTATTGAATACTTGAAAACCTTGAAATAATATGGGCCCACAAACACCAGGCTCCTACCTTAAAATTATTCTTCAATTGGGCAAAGTACGTATTTCTTTGCCCATTTCATTATCTGCAGTAACCGGTTATGTGCTGCAAACAGGAAGCTTTGGGATGGAAGGTTTATACCTGTCGCTTGGTGTTTTTTTAGTGTCCTGTAGTTCGAGCGCCATCAACCATTGGCAAGAGTACAAGATCGACAAGCATATGCCGAGGACGCAAAACCGTCCAATTCCGTCCGGCAAAATATCGCCAACATTTGCTCTGATGGTAGCCTTAAGCTACTTTGTTGCCGGGGCCTGGATTCTAAGTAATCATTTTGCTCCCGTAGCACTGATAGCCAGTGTAATCACCCTGATCTCCTACAATGGATTTTATACCCCACTGAAAAAGGTTACCGCTTTTGCCGTAGTACCCGGCTCACTTGTGGGCGCACTGCCACCTTACATTGGCTGGCTTGCTGCTGGCGGCTCACTACTGGATCCGGTGATTTTTTGGGTGGCCATTTTCTTTTTCATTGGACAAATCCCGCACTTCTGGCTCTTATTGCTTATGTTCGGCGAACAATACAAACTGGTGAACTACCCCAGCCTGAATGACCTTTTCTCTGAAAACCAGATTAAACGCCTCAGTTATACCTGGATTTTATCAACCATTGCAGCCGCGCTGATTATTGCTTTAAAAATCATGATCAGTCCTGCTGTTGTTGCGGTGTTGTTGCTTTATATATTTTACCTGCTTTTCACCACTAGCCGGCAATTGCTGGTTCGACACAACCTGCCTGTCCGGCCAACCTTCTTCAAACTTAACTTCCTCTACCTGTTTATGATGATTGCCTTGATCATCGACAGCCTTTTGTTTCGCTTTTGAGTCGTTGAACAAATAAAAAAAGCAGATGTTATACCAATACATCTAGATTCTTAAATACTTTAGCGATGCAACAAAAAACAATGGTTTTCATAACCGGATTAGTTACTGGAATTCTCCTCAGTTTCCTGGTAATTTTCCTTACCGTTCCTAAAATGTTATTTACTGAAAGTGAAAGCAACTATAATTTTACCGAAACGATTGAACGAATAGAACAATCCGTACAAGAAAATAACTGGAGTATACCACACCAGTATAACCTGCAGGCCACCCTGTCCAAACATGGATTTGAGGTAAAGCCTGTCAGAGTCTTTTCAATTTGTAAGCCTGATTTGGCTGCACGTCTACTGACGGGCGATGCAGACCGACAGCTGTCTGCCATGATGCCCTGTCGGATTGCCATCTTTGAAAAAAGTGATGGAAAAACATACATTACCCGCATCAATGCCGGCTTATTGTCCAAGCTGCTTGGTGCCCATGCAAAAGCAGTTATGGGAGAAGCAGGAGAAGGCAGCGAAGAAATATTGGCGCCACTCATTGACTAAGCCGTTTTGAGCTCGCTATTGCTGCTAAAAAGTCGATATAACAAGAAAAAACCTATTAACCTTAACAATCAACATCCATGAAAACAGCCGCATTACTACTATTGCTAAGTATAGCTACCGTTGCATGTACATCGAAAAGTCCCCAACCCGAAGCAGAACAAGCCAGTCAGCAAATAGAGCTTGTGTACCACGTCGAGGGCATGACCTGCGATCATTGTGAAGAGTCGATTCAAAAGGGCATCAATCTGCTGGAAGGAATAAGCCTGGTTGAAGCCAACCATGAAGATTCAACAACCCGTGTTGTGTTTAACCCGGCTAAGACAAACAAAGAGGAGATCCAAAAAGCAATTGAAAAGAGAGGCTATTCCGTATTAGAATGACTCGAATCAAAATGATAAATTCCTCTCACAAAATTGAGAACTTCCCCGCTCATTTGGGTCGGTTTTAGCCCTACAGATTGATCAAAAGCCCAAAATTTTAAGTGGCTCTGCGATTTTGCATTTTTTTAACATCTCACAAGAACTCTTAGGCCTTGTATTTGTAGTAGTTAATAGAAACAGAAATAACAGTTCAGAAAACAGGAATTAAACTTTAAAATTTCATTTACCACGTCAGGAAACCAGAACAATCAAGTGAAAGTATTAAAGTAAGTTCCATACGTACTTTTAAAACATTGATGACGTATGAAAACACCACTTATTGTATTTAGCTTACTTATGCTATCCGCCCTGTTTACAACAGCAGGCAACATTGAAAACACCAACGTACATGCACGCGTACTCGACAAAATTACTCAGGAACCGATTTACGGAGTCAGTGTATGCATTGAAGATGACCAACAAGGAATTGGTACAATTACCAATGAAGATGGCGATTTCAGACTCTGGAATTTGCCTTCAGACACCCTGAATGTCCTGATCCGTTGTGAGGGTTATGAAACCTATGTTTTAGATCTTAGTACCATTGACCAATCATCGCAAGAGATGACCATTATCTACCTGGTGCCGGAGTCTTCTGCAGCGTTAAAACAAACAGCAGCAAAATTGGAATCAGGGAAAAAGCAACCCCGCAAATAAATATTTCTCTGTCACATAAAAGCAGAAAGTGGTTACTTGAGTTTGTATCTAAAAAAACAATTCCCCGGATTAAGATGGAATTTCATCCGGGGAGGCTTCTCTGACAGTCAATATTTTTCCGGAAAACTGAAGGTCTTTTCCAGCCATCGGATGATTAAAGTCCATCGTGACCCAGTCCTCCTTTATCTTGATTATCTTTCCATAAAGCTGATTTCCTTGTCGGTCTCCCATAGGAAAAACATGGCCTACCTGCACCACTTCATGATCAATCCGGCCATCTTCTTCTGCAAATGTCTGAATGGGCAAATCAACAATTGCTTTGGGGTCTATCGGTCCGTAAGCTTCTTCAGATCCAGCCTGAAATTCAAACGAATCGCCGGCAGAAAGCCCCTGCAAATGATATTCAAAGACTTCGAGTAACAATTGGTTTCCAAACAAAAACTCTTGCTGATCTTCACCCGAAACCTTTTGCAGCAGCTTGCCATCGGCAGCATCTGTTACCGAATATTGAATTGTTGCAATCGTGTTTTTTCTGATTTTCACTGTCAATATTTTAGTTCCCAAAATCAATTTTCACTGGAAGCGATGTTCTGATCTTGTGCCAGGCTTCGCACATAGTGAACAATCCGCCAACGGTTTTCCGGGCTTATCTGACCACCGTGGGGCCCCATCAAGCCCGAAAAAGATCCCCGTGTAATGACATGGTAAATTTCCCCATCAGGCTTCCCTTTCAAGTAATCATCAATTAAGGAACGAGGCTTTGCCGGAAAAACCCGGCTGGTGAATAGATGCCCATTGCCATCGCCAATATCGCCATGACAACTCACACAAAAAATTTCATACTGACGCTTTCCTTCTGCCAGCACCTCGGAAGTTGCTTCAAGCGGATTTTCCAGTTCCTGGCCAGCTCGCACCTGCTCTTCCATTGATCGCCCGGCATAAGGATAAGGTTTAAATCCGCGCGGGATCGTTCCCTCAGCCGGTAAACGCATGGTTTGGCCGTCCTCAAAAACCGGATTTTCGGAATAGGTTTTATAGGCCGGAGAATAGGCCATATCCGGGAAAAAAGTATGTCCTGGCTTGTTCTTGCTTTTCGTACAAGCCACCGAAAGACCTACCACCAAAAGCAACAAGTATATTTTTACAGTTCGTTTCATAATCAATATTGGGTATGATATTCAAGACTTTCTTTATAAAATGGATGATGCTTCGGAACCAGCGGAGCTTTGGTTAACGAGCGAAAAACAACAAATAAAAACAAGCCCACATAACCAATGGTAATTCCAATCTCAGGAATACCAATGCCCGAATTTTCACCGCCAACCACTCCTGGCATAATCAACTGATAAAGATCGACCCAGTGACCAATAAAGATAATTAATGCCACGGGAACCATAATTAACGATCCACGCTTGGAGTTTCGGGTCATCAGGGCAAAAAACGGAACCACAAAATTCAGAATCAGGTTCACATAGAATACGTCGCTGAAGTGTTTGTGACGCTCGTAAAAATAAACCGTTTCCTCCGGAATATTGGCATACCAAATCAGCATGTATTGTGAAAACCATAGGTAAGCCCAAAAAATACTGAAGCCAAACAGGTATTTCCCCAAATCATGGATATGCTCCTGATTAACATGAGTCATATACCCCATTTGTTTCAAGGCAATCACCAAAAGAATTAAAATAGCCGTTCCGCTAGCCAACATACTCGAAAAAACATACCATCCATACAAGGTACTAAACCAATGGGCATCGATAGACATGAGCCAGTCCCACGAAGCTGTAACACTGGTTATGGCCAGCACAACCACAAAAACAGCCGAGAGCATTCTGAATTTGCGGTAAAATTTCAAGTCGCCTGTTTGATCAAGTAAAAGCGAGTTTTTACGAATAAAGTGAGCCAGTCCGATCCACAAAACCAAATAAACAAGCAAACGTCCATAGAAGAACGGCGTATTGAGGTAAGCAACCTTTTTAAGCAGAATGGCATCCAGATGATCGGTATGGGTCCAGTGGTAAAGCAGGTGCATCCCTCCCAAGACAAAAAGCAATAGAAGCAACACTCCTCCAACAGGAATAAAAGCACTCATCGCCTCTCCCACCCGTTGAATGCTGGTGTGCCATCCGGACTCAGCAATGGTATGCACAGTAACCAGGAATAAGCCAATCAATCCGAGCGAAAGGAAATAATAAGAATTTAGTAAAAGATTGGCGGCAATACGCTCAGAGCCTACTCCTGTAAAATAGCTAACAACCAAAGCAAGCACGCCAATGCCCACCATGCTTAAAGTAATCGAAGCCAGTTTGCGGGGAAATATAAATTTTTGATTCTCCATAACTCATCTATGCTTTTAAGGTTATTCCTTCAGCTCCAGCCTTGGCCAGTGCTTGTTCTATTTGACTAATCCGTTCCTCCGGACTATTCTCTTCCACTTCAACAACTACCAGAAAGCGATCATCGGTTGCCCGTTCATCATGGATGACTGGTTTCGCGCCGGGACCTAGTTTGTTGCTAAGAAAAAAGGCAATGACCATAGCAAACGCCGAGAAGAGGACCGTCAGCTCGAAGGCGACAGGCATAAAAGATGGTACCGCAAAAAATGGTTTACCACCAATATTCAAGGGATAATCAATGGTAAAAACCCAAGCTTGAAAACCAAAACCCAAGGTAGCACCAACAGCACCACCCCAAAAAGCCACTCGGGTAAGTCGCGAACGCGGAATACTTAAGGCCTTGTCAAGCCCATGAACCGGGAAAGGCGTAAGCACATCCATAATTTTCAGGCCATCTGCCTTGATCTGACCAATTCCTTTCAGCAGATCTTCTTCATCTGAATAATAAGCGGTAATGTATTTACTCATGGCCAGTTAATTTTTGATTTTCACCTGATGATTTCAAAACTCCTTTAACCTCGGCAACTGCAATAACCGGGAACACACGGATAAACAGCAGGAACAGCGTAAAAAACAGTCCTAATGTTCCAACATAAAGTCCCACTTCAACCAACGTTGGTTTATACATGGTCCAGCTGGAAGGAAGGAAATCGCGGTGCAACGAGGTTACTACAATAACAAAACGCTCAAACCACATCCCGATATTCACAAAAATGGAGATCACAAAAGTAAACATCACATTGCGTCGTAGCTTCCTGAACCAGAAAAGCTGTGGAGTAATTACATTACAAGTCATCATGATCCAGTATGCCCACGCATAAGGTCCAAAAGCCCGGTTAAAAAAGGCATAGGTTTCAAATTCAACCCCGGAATACCAAGCAATAAAAAACTCAGTCAAATAGGCAATACCTACAATTGAGCCAGTCAGAATGATAATCTTATTCATCGACTCGATATGGTTGATGGTAATGTATTCTTCCAGGTTCAAAGCCTTTCGGGTTACAATCATGAGGGTTAACACCATGGCAAACCCTGAGAAGATGGCTCCGGAAACAAAGTACGGAGGGAAAATAGTGGTATGCCATCCGGGAATAACCGAGGTGGCAAAGTCAAAACTCACAATGGTGTGTACCGAAAGTACAAGCGGGGCTGCCAGTCCGGCCAGAATCAAACTGATGGTTTCGTGGCGAGACCAATGTTTGGCAGATCCTGTCCATCCAAAACTCAGGAATCCATAGATTGCCTTGCGGATTTTTGTTTTAGCCCGGTCGCGTACCGTTCCAATATCTGGAATTAATCCGACATACCAGAAAACCAGCGAAACAGCAAAATAAGTAGAAATGGCAAAAACGTCCCAAAGCAAGGGCGAGTTAAAGTTTACCCATAAAGCTCTCGTATTTGGATACGGGAAAATGTAGAACCCCAGCAACAGCCGCCCCATGTGGATTAGCGGGAAAAAGCCCGCACACATCACGGCAATCAACGTCATGGCTTCGGCCGAGCGGTTGATACTGGTACGCCATTTCTGACGGAAAAGAAGCAGGATGGCCGAAATAAACGTTCCGGCATGGCCAATACCAACCCACCACACAAAGTTGGTGATTCCCCAACCCCAGCCAATGGTTTTGTTCAGGCCCCATTCCCCAATACCATAAAACACGGTACGGAAAGTAGCCCAGCCCCCAAAAAGGGCCGCAATTCCCGCCAGGATTATGCCCAAGTACCAGTACTTGGATGGTTTGCCAGCCATGGGCGACAAAATATCATCAGTCACCTGCTTGTAGTTCTTATTTCCCCGAATTAACGGTTCTCTTAGCGGAGATGTATACATTCCTTATTCGTTTTAGTTAGACGGTTTTATTTTTCACCTTAGTTAGATAGCCAACGGATGGTAGCGTATGCAGTTCTTCCAATAAATGGTAGTTACGCTCATCATCAAAAAATTTCGAAATCCGGCTTTCCTTATTATTCAAATCACCAAAAACAATGGCATCAGCCGGACAAGACTGGGCACAGGCTGGTACCACTTCTCCGTCTTGCAGTTGTCGGCTTTCGTTTTTAGCTGCTAATTTTTTCTCTTGAATACGCTGAATGCAGAACGAGCATTTTTCAATGACACCCTTAGCCCGAACCGTCACATCAGGGTTTAGCACCAATCGACGCAGGTCGGTTGTCATTTCTGCCGGATCAATTGTATTTCCAGGCATCGCATCAGCTCCGGTATAATCAAAGAAGTTGAATCGTCGCACTTTATACGGACAGTTGTTGTTGCAATAGCGCGTTCCGATACAACGGTTGTAAGCCATTTGGTTAACACCTTCGTTGCTGTGTGTCGTTGCCGCAACCGGACAAACATTTTCACAAGGTGCGTTGTCGCAGTGCTGACACATAACCGGCTGGCGAACAAGTTCCGGATTATCCGGATCTCCTTTGTAATAGCGGTCAATCCGGATCCAGTGCATTTCGCGGGCCATAATCACTTGCTCTTTGCCCACAACCGGCACATTGTTTTCAGCAGAACATGCCACCACACAAGCATTACACCCGGTACACGAGTTCAAATCAATGGCCATTCCCCAGTGGAAACCATCAAATTTCCGTTGAGCATATAAGGATTTCAAATGCGATTTCAGTTCTTCACGCATTTCATTTCCCGAAGCCGGGTTAGCTAAATAATCTTCCAAGGTAGTTTCCCGAACCAAATTCCGGCCCTCCATGGAGTGATGCGATTGCGTTTTGGCCAGCTGATAGTCTCCTTCAACTTTTTGCAAGTTGACTTGCTTCAGCGTATACCGGAGGCTTCCGTTTTCAGAGGCAACAAGCGGAAAAGCATTCTTTCCCACGGTTCCTTCCGGAGTTCCCAAATTAACCCGGCCATAGCCTAAAGCTACCGAAATTGTTCGATGCTCCTGCCCAGGCTGAACAACCACCGGAATCGGTCCAAAGTCATTGATCATGACCAGCTGCTCATCTTCCAGTTCCAGTTCTTTAGCCAGTTTTGGCGAAACAGCGGCATAGTTGTCCCAACAAATTTTGGTAACCGGATCGGGCAATTCCTGCAGCCAAGGGTTGTTGGCTTGCTTTCCGGTTCCCACACTCACGTTGGTGTACAAGTTAAGTTCCAGCGCATCGTTGCCTTTCAGACCTTTTACCTGAGCCAATATTGTTGGTACCCGTTCTCCATTATAAGCTGAAAGACCGTCTTCTTTTCTCCCCGATTCAAAAATCCCATCGTGCAGTTTGCTGTTCCAAAAATCAATAAAGGCCTGCCCATCTTGAGCCTGCGGATAAATATTCTTCTCCCAGTAGTTCTGGATGTATGTGTGAAAATCAACCGGATTCCCAGCCCACTTCAAGAGACTCTCCTGGGCCGCCCGGGTTTTAAATATGGGACGGATCGTTGGTTGAGCAAGTGAATAACTTCCCGATTTGACTTCTGCGTCGTTCCAAGCTTCCAGGTAATGATGATCAGGGCAAATGTACTGCACATGCTCCGATGTTTCTTCACCCAGAATTGGCAAGGCTATGCTCAGCGGCACTTGCTGCAGTGCAGTTTTGAAGCGCTCCCCCTGCGGATAATCGTAAACAGGATTAACATCATATAAAATCAGGCCATCCACCTGGCCCGCTTCCATTCGATCCACCAAACCAGCCATGTCCGCATCCATCGCCTGACGCAATTTTAAATGCACATCGGTGCGGATGGTGTTTCCATAGTTTCCGAGCAACTCATTGATCGCATTCACCAACAGTTGGGTTTCCAAATCATTGCTTCCACTAACCACCAGCGACTTGCCTTTTTTTGCAATTAACTCGCCAGCTACCTTGGTGATATCAACCGGTGAAGCCGGTAAGTTTACCGGCTGCTCTCCGGCTAGTTTTTTGAGTTCATTATACAGGTTGGCAATGACCAATTTCTCCTGCGAGAGCCGAATTTGAATGCGCTCATCGGCATTCGATCCGGTTAACGACATTCCTCCTTCAAAATGAAGGTGCCGGGACATCGATCTCTGACCATCAACCAGCTTTCGGCGTTCCGAATATTGCTTGGTATACTCGATGGGAGAAAGCCAGCTTCCCAGAAAATCAGCATCAAAGCTAACGATAAGGTCCGCTTTGCTAAAATCGTAAGATGGAATAAAGGCTTTGCCATAGCTTTGTTCATTGGCTTGCAACATACCCGACGCTGAAATCACGTCGTACTGAATATGCTCAGCTCCGGGATGGGCCGCCAAAAACTCCTGAATTACCGCGTTGGTCGACGGGCTTATAATTGTACCTGTCAGAAGCACCAACTTACCTTCTTTGGCCTTGATTTCGGCCAGCGCTTCCAGAATTTGCTGGTCACCATCTTCCCAACTGATCTTTTTCCCTTTGAACTTGGGATTTTTATGCCGTTTATTATCGTAAAGGCCCAAAACAGAAGCTTGGGTCCGTGCATTTGTTCCACCACGAGTAACCGGAGATAACGCATTTCCTTCAATCTTAATCGGACGACCGTCACGTACTTTTACCAGAACGCTGCAATAGTCGTTACCATCAAAATACGTTGAAGCAAAGTAGCTGGCCTCTCCCGGAATAATCTTCTCTGGTTGAATCAAAAAAGGAATGGCTTTTTGAACCGGCTGCTGACAACTCGTAGCAATGGCTGCTGATGCAATTGTAAAACCAAACAGCTTCAGAAAATCCCGGCGAGAAGTGGCTTCTGATCGTGACTCCTTTTTCATTTGAAGAATGGATTTGCGATCGCCAGAATCAACCTCTTCTGCCGCCTGGCGCGCATCATAAATCAAATCATCCAAACTTTTATAGTATTGTTCCTTCATTCTGATTAGGTTTGTTGGTTTATTAATAATGGCACTTCATACAATCTGTTCCACCAATCATATCAACGGTTACTTTATTGATTTCACCACTCTTCAATTGCTCATGAAGCGTCTCATAAGATTCATAGAATTTATTATCGACAAACTGAACTTCTTTGGTTCGGTGACAATCCAAACACCAGCCCATACTCAAATCTTCCACTTGCTTGAGTACATCCATCTCAGCCACGTCGCCATGACATTCGATACAATCCAGTTTTCCGGAATTGACGTGTTGAGCATGGCTGAAAAAAACATGGTCGGGCAAATCGTGAATCCGCACCCACTCTACTGGTTTATTGTTTTCAACCGCATCAATCACTTTCGCGATTTCAAACTTTCCGGAACGGGTTCCCTCACGCACTACCGAGTGGCAGTTTAAACAAAGGTCTGCCGGAGGAATGCCGGCCGACTTACTATCTTCTACCGTAAAGTGGCAATACTTACAATCAATCTGATTTTGCCCGGCATGCACTTTATGCGAGAACTTGATAGGCTGATCCGGCTCATAGCCCTGTGACCGCCCCAGGTTAACTCCTTCTTCATAAATCATTTTCACCTGATAGCCGAATACTCCCAGGAAGATAAGCAGTGGAATGGCCTTGTATTTTATTTTATGAAAGAAGATCAGCTCCAGCAACGCCCAGGTGATAATCATTCCCAGGAAAAGGAACAAGAGTAAGCGATTAATAGTGGGCTTAACTGGTTGAGGACCACGCATGGCCAAATCATCCAAATAGGCTTTAACGGTCTTAAGATCTGCCGCTTCAAATTCATACCCTTGATGCACTTCGGCCATTTTACCTCCTGAAGGCTCCGTCACCAACGCTTGAAAAGAGGCAAAATCCTTATCCAGATACTTGATGGCAATCTCCATGGCGGATGGATTCCAATTCAAGGTATCAGAAGGCAGTAAATTATGACACGAAGTGCAGGAAGCCTGCTTGTTGTTATGGGGCAACAGCCCCCTGAAAAACCGTTCGCCACGCTTAATGTCGTCTCGGTAATGACTGTACTTATCAACTTTACGTTTGGGCTTCTGTACCTCAGCAGTAGCTGATTGCTCTGCATTGGTTATTGAATCCACCATTGCTGAGTCAGGTTCTGAAACTGCTGTTTGTGCACCTACAGAATCTGTTTCACTTGATGGATTTTGTGTTTCAGCAGAAGCTGTCACTGATAAAACAAAGATGGAGATGGAGAGAATAAACAGAAAAAGACGGGACGAAAACCCGTAATTCTGTAAAACAGGGGACTTTAGTTTCATTCTACAAGCTTTAGTAAGTTTTTTTTCAAACCTTAGGATTTAGCAACTCATCAGAATTAACAAATTTTATACTTTAAGGTTTTCAAGCTCAAGTTAAAAAATTATCCCCAGATAACATCCCGATGATGCTTGTAGAACACATAAGCAAGCGCCATTCACTAAATACCTGACGCTGAACAAGATTTAATTAAGTGAAAAGAAATCAGAATAGATCAAAATGATACAAAACCAACGCTGATAGATAAAATCGATTCTTTAATTGAGATTTTCGGTGAGTTTTCGAACAATTTTCAAGTTGTCCAAAAACTCTTTGGCAATAACCCGGACAATTGTATAAGCAGGTATGGCCAGAATCATCCCTAAAATTCCGGCAGCGCTTCCAGCAGCCATGATTACCAGAAAAATCTCCAGAGGATGTGCTTTCACACTGCTTGAATAAATTAAAGGCTGAAAAAGAATGTTGTCGATCACCTGCACGATTACAAAAACCAATAGCATCAGCCCCAACAACGGGAAAGTATGCGCCATGAAGTCAGCATTGAGGTTAATCGCAATACCAATGAGCAAGCCCACTGAAGCCCCCATCCACGGGCCCAGGTAAGGAATAACATTAAACAAGCCACAAAACAAGCCAATAACCACCGCATGGCTAAATCCAACCCCAACAATGGTTAATCCTATGGTTACCAAAAAGCCAACCATAGTTACTTCGAAAAGTAAACCAATAAAATAGCGCCGAAGCAAATTATAAATGGAGTGTAAAATGCGTCTCACCTTCTCTTCGTAATCTGAAGGAATCATGAGTAAAATACCATCTCGAAGCATGTTCTCGTCCTTTAGAAAGAAAAAAGTTATGAAGGAAACGGAAAAGAACGCAATAAACAACTCGCCTACCGTTCCGGCTACAAAACCAAAAACATCAGTGAGTTGAGAAAAGTTAACCCGGTCGCCCAACTGAGCCTTTAACAGGGTCATAAAACGACCTTGACTTTCCGGGGCAGCATCTTCGCCCCAAAATTGCATCCATTGCTGAATGGGTTTCTCAATCACGTCAATAACTGAGTTAAAGTCAATGGTTGAAAGCTGTTGAAATTCATTAATTAATAGCGGAATCAAAAATCGAAAAGAGCCGACAAAGAAGACCCAAAGAATAAATAGGGCTAAAAAGGCAGCAACCGAATTGGATATGGAAAAACGCCCGTATTTAAGCCCGCCAAAAAAACGAACCATTGGACGACCGATAAGTGACAGCACCGCCGAGATGAGGATATAAGTTACAAGCGAACTAAAATACCAGAACAAGAAACCAAGTACCAGAACACCGGTTAAAAGTAAAATGGCTCTGGTTTTCCCCTCAACTTTTATCATAAAAAAATCTTTTCTGCAAATATACCGTATTAATTGAAGATTTAAAGGCAAAAGTAAAATTCCCTAACTCCCTCAAAACCTCATAAAATATACTCAAAAGCTCCCATAACAACAGTAGCCATAGGCTAGGAGCCTAACAGCCAGCTCATGCAACCAATCATTTTTTTTAATACTTTTGCTTTTTGAACCAATAACGAATAGAATCTATGTTCAAAGCTTTAATAGTTGATGATGATAAAGCAGACCGCGATCTTTTGAAATATATGCTTCAAAAGCATCCTGACATAACCGATATCCATGAAGCCGACAGCGCAGAATCAGCACTTTTTAAGCTCATAGAAATTCGTCCAAATCTTGTTTTACTCGATCTGGTCATGCCAGGGAAAAGTGGCATGGAATTCATCTCTTTAATTCGGAAAGAAAAGATAGACACCAACATCATAATCATCAGTTCACACCAAAACATGGCCATTGAGGCCATTAAAAACGAGGTCTATGACTTTTTGTTAAAACCTTTAAATCACGAAGAACTCAATACGACCCTGTCAACCATCAAGAAAAAACAATTATCCAGCGCTTCGGTTGAAACGGAATCGCCGGTTTCATCACCTTTACAAGCACCTAAGCTAAGGCTCTCTTCAACATCAAGCTACTCCATTGTTGACCCAAAGGATATTTTATATTGCGAAGCCGAAGGCTCCTACACCAATATCCACCTGGACAATGGCGATATTGAACTGGCCAATTCTTATTTAAAGAAAATTGAAGAATTTCTGGTAAATCATAATTTCTTCAGAATTGGCCGCTCTTACCTGATCAACTTGAATAAACTGCGCAGTGTGAACCGCCATGAAAGCTCCTGCCTGCTCATTGCCCAAAAAAAAGAAGTCAAGCTGTATGGTTCTAAGCGACAAATTCGAGAACTTTGCAGAATAGAGAACATTACCGAATAATGGATAATAAAATCATTACAGCCATCATTATTGACGATGACGAAGAAGCGATATCGTTGCTTGAAATCTATTTAAAAGCATTTCGGGAAGTTCGAGTCATCGACCGAACGATCAATCCCAAGCTAGGCATCAAGTTATTGGTCAAAAAGATGCCCGATTTGGTATTTCTGGATATCGATATGCCTGAAATTAATGGCATTGAAGTGGCTGAAGCCATCCAAAACAATCAACTAACAACTGAAATTGTTTTCACCACTGCCCATAGCAAATACGCCTTCAAAACTCTTGAGGTAAAACCGCTTGACTACTTGGTAAAGCCGTTTGGCCCGGAAGAACTCATCTCGGTTGTTAACCGCTACAAAACCCGGGCTAAGCGCAAAGCTTTGGAGCGTAATATGGAGAACTCCTCCCACAACAACCAGCCGATTCAAAAACTAAAGCTAGCCACCGACTCCGGAGTCATTTTAGTTAACCCGGACGAAATCATGAGCATCAAATCACAGGGAAGCAAGAACTACATCACCTTAACCAATGGAAAGACGGAGCGGGTTATCATGGCCATAACCAGACTTGTTGAATACATCAACTCCCCCAGTTTTGTTAAAGCAAATCGGGACACCTACATCAATCTTCAGTTCTTACGCCGGATTGACCGCAAAAAGAAAATTTGCATTCTAACCCATCAGGATACAGTCATGGAAGAAACTATCAACCGGTCAACCATTTCCTTTTTCGAAAAAATGAACTGCTTTCCGATCAGCTAGCTCCAGCCCTTTTCACTTAAAGAATCCCACATTTTTCTCAAAAAAAAAGACAGCTGAAAACAATCGCTGCTATTAGCGCCTATTGTTTTCAACTGTCTTTCCACAATGCAAAGTCCTGATTTCTATTGAGCCAAAAAGTGTTAATTAACTTTTCAGCAAAGCAAAGTCAAGTACATCCTGAATGGTTTTCACAAAATGAAACTTCAAGCCTTTCAGGTAAACGTCCTTGATTTCTTCCAGGTCCTTTTGATTATCTGCTGACAATAAAATCTCTTTTATTCCGGCACGCTTAGCGGCCAGTATTTTCTCTTTAATTCCACCTACCGGAAGCACTTTTCCCCGCAAGGTAATCTCCCCGGTCATGGCCACATTCTTGCGTACTTTTCGTTTCGTAAGGCTTGATGCCAGCGAGGTAACCATGGTCACTCCTGCCGAAGGGCCATCTTTCGGAATCGCTCCTTCAGGAACGTGGATATGGAAGTTATTTTCGTCAAATAATTTTTGATCAAGCCCCAACTCCTTCCGGTGCGATTTCAGGTATTCCAAAGCCAGCATCGCTGATTCCTTCATCACCTCTCCCAGGTTTCCGGTTAGTGTCAAGCCACCTTTGCCGGTGCTCAGGCTCGATTCAACAAATAAAATTTCGCCGCCGTGTGCCGTCCAAGCCAGTCCGGTCACTACCCCCGGAATTTCATTCCCCTGGTAGCTTTCGCGGGTGTATTCCACCACGCCCAGATACTCCCGAACATCATCTTTAGTCAGCTTCTTGTTAAAAGGCTCTTCAAAAGCGATTTTCTTGGCAATGCGTCGCACCACTTTGGCCAGCTTTTTATCCAGCTCACGAACTCCCGATTCGCGTGTATAATTTTCAACAATGTATTCCAATACCTCTTTTGAAAAACTCACCTGGCTTTTCTTCACCCCATGATTTTCCAGTTGTTTCGGAATCAAGTGTCTTTTAGCAATCTCTATTTTTTCTTCTACAATGTAGCCATTCACATCAATCAGCTCCAGGCGGTCGCGCAGCGGGGCAGCAATTGTGCTCAACGTATTGGCCGTGGCAACAAACATGACATTCGACAAGTCGTAATCCAGTTCCACATAGTTGTCATGAAACTCGCTGTTTTGCTCCGGATCGAGCACTTCCAGCAAGGCCGATGCGGGATCTCCGTGAAAATCGCTGGAAACCTTATCCAGCTCATCCAAAATAAAAACCGGGTTCGATGTTTTTGCTTTCTTAATGTTCTGAAGAATGCGTCCGGGCATGGCACCAATATATGTTTTCCGGTGTCCACGGATTTCAGCTTCATCGTGCAATCCCCCCAAACTCATTCGGATGTATTGACGATTCAACGCACGCGCGATTGATTTTCCCAAAGATGTTTTTCCAACCCCGGGAGGACCGTACAAACACAAAATCGGCGCTTTCATATCCTTCTTCAGCTTCAGCACAGCCAAGTGCTCAAGTATTCGTTCCTTCACCTTCTCCAACCCGTAGTGATCTTCATTCAGCACTTCTTCGGCATGCTTCAGATCAAAATTATCTTCGGTATATTCATTCCAAGGCAAATCAAGCAGGGTCTGGCAGTATGAAAACTGAACCGAATATTCGCCTGCTGCCGGATTTAAACGATGAAGTTTGTTCACCTCCTTGTCAAAAAACTTCGCGACTTCTTCGCTCCATTTTTTGTTCTTGGCCGCCTCTTTCATCTCGTTTACTTCCTGCTCAATCGGATTACCACCCAATTCATCCTGAATGGTTTTCATTTGCTGATTCAGCAAAAACTCACGCTGCTGCTGATCTAGGTCCGTCTTTACTTTGGATTGAATATCATGCTTCAACTCCAGCATCTGAACTTCTTTCACCAAGTAGGAAATGGCCTGAATTCCGCGTTCGCGAACGTCGGCAATCTCCAGTAGATTCTGTTTTTCGTCTACACTTAAGTCAGTGTTCGAACAAATAAAATTGATCAGAAATGTGGAGTTTTCAATATTTTTTACAGCAAAAGTAGCTTCCGGCGGAACATTACTTGAGTACTGTGCCACCTTGATGGACAAGTCTTTCAACGAGCTAACAACCGCATTGAATTCAACATTATTCTCTTTGGGAAGTATTTCATCCAACAAAGTAACCTGAGCCCGGAAGTATGGAAATTCTTCCAAATAGTTGGCCACTTCAAAACGACGTTTTCCTTGAATGATAACAGAAGTTGAGCCATCCGGCATTTCCAGAATTTTCAGAATCTGGGCAACCGTTCCAACCTGGTATAAATCCTTTTGATCAGGATCATCAATGCTTCCGTCAATCTGCGTAACAGTTCCCAATAATTTATCGCCCCGAAAAACATCTTGTATTAATTTCAATGATTTTTGCCTTCCGACCGTAATCGGAATCACCACACCGGGAAACAAAACCGTGTTCCGAAGCGGTAAAATTGGCAGTATTTCGGGAGCCTGAAAGTTCTTCAGTTCTTCTTCTGATCCATCTGCGATGATCGGAATAATTTCTGCATCATCATCTCCCATTCCTGTAAAAAGCATATTTCCAAATGATTGTCCTCTATTTTTTCCCATTGTATCTCTTTCTGTATCGTTGTGTCAATCTGGCGCAATGCCACCCTCCATAAATATGGTCTGTTGTAAGTCAATAGCCATGCCAAGAAAACTTGGCTTTCTTAAAAACGACGAAATGGAGCTGTTTCCTCAAAAACATGGCTTAGAATTTCCTCATCTACCCGTGTCAGTGTTTTATTGCGGCGCTCCATTACCCGCCCTGCAGTATTGAAAACGGTTTTTAGCGGATGAAGTTTAAACCCTCCCGGTCCACCATCAGCAAAAGAAGGGACAAACTGCCGGGGAAAACCTGAGCCATGAATATTGCAGCCTACGCCAACCACGGTTCCAGTATTGAACATGGCATTAATGCCGGCTTTGGAATGATCTCCCATAATCACCCCGCCAAACTGCAAACCTGTTTTCATAAACCGCTGAGAGCGATAGTTCCAAATTCTTATTTGTTCGTAGCTATTTTTCAAGTTGGAAACATTGGTTCCAGCCCCCAGGTTACACCACTCACCCAAAACGGAATGGCCCAAAAATCCGTCATGTCCTTTATTGGAAAATCCCATTAAAATCGACTGACTAATTTCACCTCCTACTTTACAATTTGGTCCAATCGTAGTTGCGCCGTAAATTTTGCTTCCCATATTCACGGTAGCCTGACTTCCCAAAGCAAAAGGACCACGAATCAAACTACCTTCCATCACTTCGGCATCGCGCCCCAAAAAAACCGGGCCATCAGTGGCGTTGATCGTAGCAAATTCCATTTTCACGCCAGGCTCGGCAAAAATATTCTCCGGATGAATCAGCTGATTGGTCAGACTAATTGGTTCCGACTCGCGGTTAGCTGTCAGCAAATCAAAATCCTGCTGCAACTGACTCGCATTAATCCGTATTAAATCCCATGAATATTGAACAAGCTCCAACGGTTCCGAATATTCAGTCCATTGAACATTGGCTTCATTGGCCAGATAGGCAGCGAGCAAAGTCTCATCCAATCGTGCAGCCACCGGATACCCCTGGTAAGAAATTCCGCAACCGTTATTCAGCAGACGCACTTGCTCAATTAAACGCTTGGTGGGACATACATTGCCCATGATAAGCCAATTATCCGAGGCCAAACGCATCGGAAATTTGGTCTGTAAATATGCTTCGGTTTTCCACGAATAGGTGCCTGCCAGGCGCTGTTCCCACTTTTCCCGAATCGTCAAAATTCCAGTTCGAAGTTCTGAAACAGGGCGCGTAAAGCAAAGCGGCAGAAGGTCTTGGCGTGCCTGCCCGTCATATAAAATGATATTCATCTTGAGGTTTTTGCAAAAATAAGGCAAAAAAAAAGCTTCGCAAAAAGCGAAGCTTGTATATCGAATAATTCTTCAATTATTTCTTTTTATTATCCATGTGTTTTTTATACCGGTTCATGAATTTGTCAACACGCCCTGCGGTATCAACCAGCTTCATTTTACCCGTGTAAAATGGATGGGAACTACTTGAGATCTCCACTTTTACCAATGGATACTCAACGCCGTCAACCACTTCTGTTTCTTTTGTGTTAACGGTTGATTTAGTCAAATAAACCTGGCCATTTGACATATCTTTAAACGCAACTATGCGATAATTTTCCGGATGTATTTCTTTTTTCATTGCTGATTCTTTTTTCAACATTATTTCAATCGGGTTGCAAAGATAAGTACTGTTTCTTATTTTCCAAAGAAATTTCTCTTTTTATTGCTCTTTTTCAGCTCCTATAATAGGAGCCCGTTCAAAAGGTTTATTCCTGTCGAACAAATAACGCATGGTATGGTGCGTTTTTACGTGCTTACCACCCACAGACTCATACAGGGAAACAATCTTTGGATTGAAGTCGCCCGCCCATGAAAGCTCGACTTCGGTGTACTGCGGCTTATTTTTCATCAGTTTATCCTGATGCCAGAAAATAGCCGACTCAATTCCTGAGCGCTGGTACTTGGGCGTAACCCCCATGATGAGAATCCGGGTACGTGTAATTACTTTTTTCTTCTTGTAATACAAGAACTTCAACATGTTGATGAAATTCAGCTTCCCGTTTAGTTTTTGCAGAATCTGATTAATGTCAGGCACCATCACAAACAAGGCGATGGGCTCATCGTCATGGTAAGCAAACCAAATCATTTCGGGGTCAAGTACCGCTTTCGAATCCTGAATAAAATCGCGTAAATCCTGCGGATCCAGCGGATTGAAATGCTCATGAAAACGCCAGGCTTCATCATAGATATAACAAAAATCCTGAATGAACTTCTCGGCATTGTTGTAGTCGAAATGCTTAAAATTGTAGCCCGGCTTTTGCGCTACCCAGCCAGCAATTTTCCAAAAGCGCTCTGGAAAAGGAACAGAATAATCCAAGTGATAGCTGAACTGCTTAAAGTAGAGCTTGAATCCGTAGTTCTCGAACAACTTCTGGTAGTAATTGGCATTGTATGGCATACCATAGCCTTGAGGCATAAATCCGTCAACCAGCAAGCCCCAGTTCATGTAGTTCTCACCAAAATTAACGGGGCCATCCATGGCTTCCATACCTCTCTCCTTCAGCCAGTCGCGAGCCGTATCAAACAACAAACCGGCGACTTCCTGGTCGTCAACACACTCAAAAAAACCACACCCCCCCGTAGGCTGTTCAAAGGTTTTGGCTTTATCGTAATTAATGAAAGCCGCGATTCGGCCAAGAGGTGTTCCGGCTTCATTGACAATCACCCATCGTTCGGCTTCTCCGTTTTTAAACGAAGGATTCTTTTCCGGGTTGAACGTATTTTCCACCATTCCCTGAATAGGGGCAGCCCAGTTCGGATCGTTTTTATAAATAAGGTGTGGCAGCTGGTGAAACTGCTTTTTAGTTGCTGAACTATTAACTGTGTATAATTGCATGTTTTGGTTCCTAGTTTTGGTGACAAGATACAATAAAAATAAATCTCAGATACTAAATTTCGTTAGTCCACAATGATTGATGAACGCTTAAACTCTTTCTCCCTGTCAAATAAATAGCGTAGTGTGAGATGCGTCTTCATTTTTTTCCCACCAACGGCCTCGAAAATAGAAATCATTTTAGGGTTGAAGTCCCCCACCCAACTCAGTTCCATTTCGTCATACCAGTCTTTTTTTAGCAATACCTGACGAAGCTGGTAAAAAATGGCCGATTCAATGCCTGATTTTTGAAACTCCGGCACAACCCCCATCACCAGCACGCGGCAACGGTTAATTACCTTTTTCCGTTTCAAATAGAGCATCCGAAGCAATTTTAACAAATTCATTTTTCCGCTCGGGAAATACTTAACCAACTGATTAACGTCGGGAATCATCATAAAAAAAGCAATTGGCTTACCATCGCGATACACAAACCAGATAAATTCTTCTTCAAGTATCAATTTCGACTGACTAATCATGTCGCGCAAGTCCTGCCGGTCAATCTGCTTGTAGTTATCATGCTTATTCCAGGCCTTATCATAAATCTCGATGAAGTCGGTGATGTACTTTTCACGCTTTTTAAACCGGAAGTGCTCAAACTTGTAGCCCGGCTTTTTAGACATCCAGGCAGCGATTTTCCAAAAACGCTCTGGCAGATCAGGGCTGGTAATGTTCAAATGATAGCTGAATTGCTGGTAATAGGTTTGAAAACCATAATTTTCCCACAACTGCTGGTAATAACGCGGATGATAGTTCATGCCATAACTTTGCTGCATAAACCCATCGACCAGCAAGCCCCAGTTGAAAAAGTTTTCTCCCAAATTAATCGGACCATCCATGGCCTCCATCCCTTCGCTTTCAAGCCATGCCTTGGCAGTATCAAACAAGGTATTTGCGACTTCCTGATCATCAATGCTCTCAAAAAAGCCAACGCCCCCGGTCAATTGGTCGAACTGACCAGCATAGCCAGAAGTATGAAAAGCAGCAATACGCCCAACCAACTCATCGTTTTTATACAAAACCCATCTGCAGGCATTCCCTTTTTTTAGCGCGTTGTTCTTTTTAAGATTAAACACATCTTCCACCATCATGCGTAATGGTGGAACCCAATTTTTGTCGTCCTTGTAAATTATGTATGGAAGTTGATGAAAAGCATCAACCTGCCTTTTGTCCTCTACCTTTACTAACTGCATTTACCTTTATCTTGATTTTTTAAGAGCACCGAAAATAATACTTATCAAAAGAAAATAAAAACAGGGACCGAAGTCCCTGCCTGTTGATATTTTTTTCTGTTTAATCGCGACTTGCCAATTTGGATAGCAACCTCAAAATTTCGATGTACAACCACACCAGGGTTACCATGAGTCCAAAAGCACCATACCACTCCATAATTTTGGGAGCCTGTGCGTCGGCACCTCGCTGAATAAAATCAAAATCCAGAATCAGGTTCAATGCAGCAATACCGACCACAAC
Source organism: uncultured Sunxiuqinia sp. (assembly GCF_947495665.1). GTDB lineage: Bacteria > Bacteroidota > Bacteroidia > Bacteroidales > Prolixibacteraceae > Sunxiuqinia > Sunxiuqinia rutila. The sequence continues at coordinate 63,348 of NZ_CANLZV010000001.1, read as the reverse complement.
CAGGCTAAACCCGATGCTAAACATGCTGTTCCCGTGTAGAAAGCCAATGTTTGCGCCAAACAAGCCAGCAATAAAACTGATGAAATAAATTAAAGCAATACCGCCTGTTGCTCCAACAATGGCCATTCGGAACTTCCCGGTAGCGCGGATTTTACCTGAGCGAAATAAAAAGAGCATAATGAAAAACACACCGAAGGTCAATGCCACAGCGCGCATCACCATTCCCGGAAATTGCATTTCAAAAAAGGCAGACAGTCCGCCCAGAAAAAGTCCTTCAAAAACAGCATAAATGGGAGCTGTAATATTGGAATAACGGGGACTAAAAACGGTTATCAAAGCCACAATAAATCCACCAATACCTCCACCAATCAACCAGGGAGAAACAACCGAGAAGGCACCTTCTGCCGATCCGTATTCCAAAGCTCCAAAAAACTTCCGCCAGGTAAACGTGGCAGCAAAGGCCAATATTAAGAACATCAAGCCCGTCTTATTTACGGTTCCCTCAACTGTCATCACATCCGTCTGAACGCCGGTTTGCACCTTGCTAAACACCGAGTTCGACAATGCAGGGTTCGATGATTTTGTCAAATTCATAATTCGTTATTTAAATTGTTTCCTCACTTACTATAAAAACTGTACCAAATTTTATGTATGCTGCCAATTTGTACAAATTGGGATACGACTAAAAAACTACAGCTCGGCAATATCTTCCAACAACAAGGCAGCCATTTTACGTGCCTGCTCCTCTTCAGCTTCCCGGGCTTGCTCCAGAAAAGAACGGCACGCATCACTCAGCTTATCGCTTCGGTTAATCAAAAGCGTCATGCTCCGGTAGAATACCTGTCCCAGTTCCGGATCCTTAATCAAAGGCTGAATCACCTCAAAGAAAGGCTCAAACATTTCATCAATAGCCTGCTTATCCACCATTGCCAGGCGCCCCATCAGCTGTAAGCCGGTATAGCGAACCAAGTGCTTTTTTCCACGACACCATTCCAACGCCTTAATGTAGGCGAACTTGGAATACACAAAAAGGTTGGCAACTGCCTGTTCGGCTATTTCCGTTGTCACAAAACCTTTGGTCCAAAAATCGAGCTGTTCCTCTGTCACTTTTTCCGGTTCGTCCAGGAGCGTTGCCAAAATCATACTCTCACGCCACTGTTTGTTCCAAAGTTTCAGTGCCAGCAAGTGGTTCTTCTCATAGTTTTTGGCAAGTTCGCGCAACGAAATCACAGAGGCACCCCAGTTTATTCGATACTGCAAGCCCATGCGCTTCATCTGGACCACAGTTGCACCGTTCTTCAGGCCTCTGATTTTCGCCAAAATCTCCATAAATTGTTTATCCACTACCGGATCGTCAAGAAGTATGTCCATAGTTCAAAATTTCAAATTCGTTCGCACAAAAGTTGAATGAGCAAAAATAGCGAATAGATTAGCTGCCTGAAACTATTCAGCCACTTTATTACCGGGATGTTAAATCCGATTGCGGCTTAGAGGGGAAAAGGAAAAACCAGAAAATCAATCACGAAATAACTGACAACAAAGACAAAGCTATAGCCAAGATACAGTCGAACAGGAACATATTGAGACATTCCGACATGAAGCTTCTTCCTGACTAAATAAACCAACACGATACGTTCAAACAAATTGGCAAACAGCGTAGCATAGGCCACGCCAATCACCCCCACATGCTGAACCAGAATAACACTCAGCCCAACATTCACCACAATTTCACCCAACGACACCAAAAAGAAGACACCTGTGATTTGTCGTCCAATCAAAATGGTTTGCGGAAAAATCAAACGCAAGGTAATCAACAGCAGATAAACGTTGAATATCTTTGCACTTAAAGCATATTCCGGGGTGAACACTACAGGAAAAAGCAAATTTGAGCATGCCAACACAACAAGTGTCAGAGGAAAAAGAAAATGCATCAAGCGTGCTGAACTTGCTTTCAGTTTTGCCAACGCTTCAGCTAAAGACAACCGCCCAAAGTGCGGAATCATACCATGACTCAAGGCATTGGCCATAATGATAACCAAGGGGAAATCACGTGCCCCATAACGAAAAACAGCGAACATTTCCGGATTGTAAAAATGCGACACAATGGCACCGTCAATATACTGTCCGGAGCCACTCAGTAAGGAACTCCCAATTAACGGATAGGCCAACTTAAAGTGACGCTTTAAAAATGGCCATGACAAAGAAAAACAAGCATGGCGTTTCAATACGCCTAATAGAAACACAAAACGAAGTCCGCTAACCAATACCAAAGCCTGAATAGCATAAACAATTGGCCATCCGGCCAAAGGCGGAAGAACAACCAACACGAACTGCACCCCATAAGAAACCAATCCATAAGCAATAATTGCATGGGGTTTATTCTTTTTCAGAAAAAGATATTCAATAAAATTTGAAGGCGCCCCAAAAAAGAGATAAGCCAGTAACCAGTTGAAAAACGGTATTTCAGCATTCCCGTTAAGCACAACCTGAAACTGCTGCTTGAAGATCAGCAAAAATAAAACGGCCAGGGCACTGAATCCCAGTAAAAGCACAAAGCTATTGAAGTAAAGCACAGACGCACTTTCTCTGGCGTCCGCTTCCTGCTCCTGATCGTCCAATGCCAGAAAAGTTTGTAACACCCCCCGAAGCCAAAAGAAGGAAAGCGCACCAGCAATAAATAAAAAGGATTCGTACTGCCCAATTTCCTGCCTGGGATAAAAACGCACCAAAACCACCCCGATCAGCAGCAAAACGGCAAACCGCAGCATTTGAATAAACTGCAAACTGGAAATTGTTGTAATGTATTTTCGTGAAAAAATCATGTATTCATCGCTTTAAGCCGCAATAAGTCAACGGCATTCCTCTGCGCGCTTTGTAAACATACGTATTAATAGTTAAGGACAAAGTCAACAAACGGCTACCGCTTGCACTCCTCCCCGACCATGCTGACTTCACCCCAAAATCCCTTTCCAACCAGATCGTATGCCAACTCAGAACCAGGCTGGCCAACAACCCACAAAACTACCATTTTCAAAAATTCAATTTAATTGCTGAAACGGGGCTTCAAGATACACATAAAACAAAACCAGCAAAGTAACGAAGCTGACCTCCTTACTGATCACTGCAATGCTTTATTCAGACACGAAAAAAAACAGCTTAAAACTCAGCGAAACAAACTTAAAATTAAAGATAAAACGATGCGAAACAACTCATTAACAGAAAGTAAACTTATAATTTAGAGCGATTACAAATTACGTCACAATTCACTAAATATCAGAATAAAAGAAAGCAAACGCCAAGTCAAAATCGAACTCAAAAGCCCCAAACATCTACAAACCAACACATATCAATAGCTTAATTTGTAAATATCGATATATTTGCATGTAAGGAAAGAACATTAGTTCAACGAATTTGACTCACATTAAACCTTACGCTCATGAAAGTCATGTATAAAAACATACTTTTTATCATCCTGGCAGTCATCACTGCTCTTGTTCTGGTTAATGTACTTCACAAACAACCATCGTACAACCTAAAACTGGAAACGTTAAAGCAGGAATATGCCATCAAGCCAACGCCTTCTGTTGACCACAGCAAACTTCCGGCCTTGCAGAAAAAGTTCAACACACCACAGGAAGTAACCGAGGCCTGTATTTCATGCCATACGGAAACCCACAAAGAAATTATGAACTCCTCACACTGGAACTGGGAGCGCCTTTCGTATGTTGAAGGGCGGGGTATTTCGGCATCCGGGAAAAACACCGTCCTTAATAATTTCTGCATCGGCTCCAACTCCAACCAACAAGCCTGTGCTGCCTGCCACATTGGCTTTGGCATGAATGATAATCACTTCGACTACAACAATGCCCTGAATGTGGACTGTATGGTTTGCCACGACAACAGCGAGGAATACAAAAAAGGTTCCTCCATGGCAGGTTATCCCGACCGAACGGTTAACCTCGAAAAAGTAGCCCAGTCCGTAGGTATTCCGGAACGAAACAATTGTGGCTCCTGTCACTTCTTCAGTGGTGGTGGCAACAATGTAAAACACGGCGATCTCGAAGTGGCTCAACTGTCAACCACTCGCGAAGTGGACGTTCACATGGCAGTAAACGGCATGAACATGAGCTGCGTGGACTGCCACACTGCCGAAAACCACCAAATCAAAGGAAAACTCTATTCTGTATCAACAAGCAATACCGACCGGGCCACCTGCGAGCAATGCCACACCAGCACCCCGCACTTCAGCCACGTGCTCAACCGGCATGGATCAAAAGTGTCGTGCCAGACCTGCCATATTCCGGAGTACGCCAAAGTTAATGCGACCAAAATGGCCTGGAAATGGTCGGAAGCCGGCAAACTTAAAGATGGTCAACCCTACTCCGAAGAAGACTCCATTGGCAATCACCGGTACCTCTCTATTAAAGGATCATTTAAATGGGAGAAAAATGTCAAGCCCGACTACGTTTGGTTCAACGGAACAGCTGACCAATACCACTTGGGCGACAGTATCACAACACTGCCGCTACAAATCAACACCCTGAATGGCTCCTACAACGACAAAAACGCAAAAATTATCCCGGTAAAAATTCATGTGGGTGACCAAATCTTCGATAAAAAATACAAACGACTAATTCAACCCAAACTCTACGCAGCCAACCAAGGCGACAGTGCTTTTTGGAAAGATTTTGACTGGGAAAAAGCTGCCGCTGCCGGAATGCACGACGTAGGCTTACCTTTTAGTGGCGACTATGGCTTTGTGGAAACCGAAATGTACTGGCCAGTCAACCACATGGTAGCTCCAAAAGAACAGGCACTGAGCTGCGTGGAATGCCACTCCCGCAACGGAAGGCTGGCCGAACTTACAGGCTTTTACATGCCCGGACGTGACCGAAACAAAACACTTGATACGGCAGGGACATGGCTGATCGTGCTGGCCCTGATCGCAGTCATTGGTCATGGATTGATGCGAATACTGACGAACATCATAAAGAACAACTACGAAAAACAGGTCATTGATTATGACAAACCCGACATAACCGATTAAGCCAACACAGTTATACGTTCATTTTACAATTAACTTATCAAGCTATGCGAAAAATATATATTTATAAAGGGTTTGAACGCTTCTGGCACTGGACACAAGCCTCGCTGATCATGTTTCTGGCCCTAACCGGTTTTGAAGTGCACGGAACATTTGAAATCTTTGGATTTGAAAAAGCAGTCCAATTCCACCGGGCAGCCTCGTGGATGCTCATCGGCCTGATTGTGTTTGCCATCTTCTGGCACATCACCACTGGCGAATGGAAGCAATACATTCCAACCACCCAAAAGCTCAAAGAACAAATTCTCTATTACCTGTCGGGAATTTTTAAAGGCGAAAAACACCCAACAACCAAAACGGAACTCAGCAAGCTAAACCCTTTGCAGCGCATCGTCTACCTCAGTTTCAAAGTTATTTTGATTCCAATGACAATTATTTCCGGCGTCTTCTACATGCTTTACAAAACCATCGACCAGAATAACCTGGTGGTTGTTGAAGAGTACCCGTTGGAAAGTATTGCGTTTTGGCATACTCTGGGAGCAATTCTGCTAATGGTTTTTCTGATTGTTCATGTTTACATGACAACAACCGGCGAAACCCCTACCTCTAACATCAAAGCCATGCTAACCGGCTACGAAGATTTGGAAGATTCCGAAACAACGAATGAATCACCTAAAACAATTTAATACAATGAAAGCCAAACCATACATGAATCCTTACCTTGCCGGCTTCCTTCTGGGGCTGGTTCTGCTAACTACTATTTACATTACCGGTCGTGGACTGGGAGCCAGCGGCGGTGTAAAAAGTGTTGTTCTCACACTCATCTCAGATGTTGCGCCAACTCACACGGCCAATACGCCCTACCTGGCCAACTACGCTGAAACTCATCCTGGAGGACCATTGAAAGACTGGCTGTTCTTTGAAATCGTCGGCGTACTTATCGGGGCCTTCCTTTCGGGAGTCATCAGCAACCGCATGGGTTTAAAACTTGAGCGTGGACCAAGAATCACGAACCGCACCCGAATTGTTGCGGCAATCATTGGTGGCTTTTTGTTTGGGCTGGGCTCTCAATTGGGACGAGGATGCACCAGCGGGGCAGCCTTGAGTGGCATGGGTGTCATGTCACTGGGAGGCATCATCACCATGCTGGCCATTTTCGGAACCGGTTACTTTTTCGCCTATTTTTTCCGCAAACTCTGGCTCTAGCCTTTAATTCAATCATTCAGAAAACCAATTATTCATAGATTATGGGACCACTAGTACCTTATCTTATCAGCAACGAATTTAACTTGATGATCGCCTTACTTGCAGGCATCGGCTTTGGTTTTGTTTTGGAACAAGCGGGTTTTTCATCCACCAAGAAACTGGCAGGACTTTTCTACGGTTATGATTTCACCGTTTTGAAAGTCTTTTTCACGGCTGGAGTTACAGCCATGATCGGCGTAATTCTTTTCGCGCACTGGGGCATACTCGACCTGAGCCTGATCTACATCAACCCGACCTTCCTATGGTCTGCCTTATTGGGTGGTGCCATCATGGGCCTTGGATTTATAATTGGCGGCTTTTGCCCCGGAACCAGCATTTGCGCGGCCGCCATTGGCAAACTGGACGGTGTAGCCTTTGTATTTGGCTCGGCCCTCGGCATTGTGGCTTTTGCCGAAAGCTTCCCTTTGTTTGAAAACATTTACCTGGCCGAAAACTGGGGACCTTTACTCATCAACGAAGAACTAGGCTTGTCAAAACCGTTTTTTGCCTTGCTGCTTACCGCCGTGGCGCTTGCCGCCTTCTACCTGACACACCTGATTGAAAACAAAGTTACCCGGCGCCCAACCGAAGTTACCCCCAAAAAACGAATCAACTATGCGCTTGCCGGGGTTCTCGGATTTTTCCTGATTGGCATTGTCGGGTTCACTCCCTCCAAGGAAGAGATTGTTGAACAGCGGGTAAGCTCACCCAAACGTCATGCTTCTTATGTGTTTAATGAAGTAACTTCAGATCAGCTGGCTTTTGAAATCGCGAATAATTTTCACCAGATCAATATTATCGACGTCCGATCGCCCGCAGAGTTCGAAGCCTATCACCTTCCACTGGCCATCAACATTCCGGCAGAGGAAATTATGGATCGGAAATGGCAAAAGATTTTTCAGCAGCGCATTAAATCCAATTATTTCTATGCCGACACCGACAGCCTCGCCAAAAAGGCGTATTTATTATCGAACTACGCCGGACGGTCAAGCAATTTTCTATTGAAGGATTCGCCAGAGAATTTCAGAAAGCTTTACACCAACCTGACGCCTCCGCAGGCTAATGCCTCCAAAGAAGTCACAAATACTTATCAATACAGGAAAAAACTGGCGCAGGACATGGATAAGCTGGTCGAAGCCATGAGCAACCTCAACAAACCGGTAGAGATAAAAACAGTGGCTGCCAAAGGCGGATGCTAAAGACAAGAACCTATCTTTATACGCTTACAGGAAACCGAAGACCTCGGTTTAGTACAAACAAAAAAGGTGAATCAATTGATTCACCTTTTTTGTTTAGCTGTTTCTTCAACTTCAGGCAGAACAAAAGAATCGAAAAAGGGGTAACATGCCTGGTAATCGCAGCCTATTTTCCATCCGTTTTCGTTCGCACCTAGTAATTTTTCACATTTTCGAACTGAATCCAAAAAGTCGAATAAAAATGCAGAAAACATTCGCCTGAAAACAGAAAAACAAATAAGCAATTGTTTACCAAGACCTTCGATCAAACCTCCTTCTTCCCCATCCCTGACACATCATTGCTGATTACTTCAGGAAGGAAAAAAAAGAGCATTTTTTTGCTCAAAAAAATCGCTTTTTTGTTTCAGGAGAAATAAAAATGCTATATTTGCACCCGCTAACGAATAGCAACGATGTCTAAAGCATCGAAACATGGTGGTTGTAGCTCAGTTGGTTAGAGCACTGGATTGTGGTTCCAGGGGTCGTGGGTTCAAATCCCATCATCCACCCATCTAAAACCCAAATAATTGAATGTCAATTGTTTGGGTTTTTTCTTTTCTACCCGCCACATCAATTAACACAATCAGTCAACCCGAAACTCCACCAACACCAAACAAAAGCTATTTTGCGAACCAGAACCCCTCCTGACTCCACTCCAAAAACTCTCCATTTTAACCAAACTGATTTTACAACCAAAAACACTTCCACCATCATGAAGTCCCAAAAAAAAGACTTTATTATAAGCTAAAAATTAATTACGAATAATACAGGGAAGAATTTAGAGACTCGATTTCACCAAAGCCATTTATGAATTACCCATGAAATTGAGACAGCACTAAAAAAACAAAAGCCTCACAAGTTATTTACTTGCAAGGCCTTCTGTCTTACTTGGTGACTCAGCTGGGGTTCGAACCCAGGACCCCATCCTTAAAAGGGATGTGCTCTACCAGCTGAGCTACTGAGTCATCATGTGTAGTGCCTTTTTGTTTTAAAGGCGTTGCAAAAGTATGCTTTTGAACCTAAAATGCAAAACATTTTCTCATTATTTTTTCAAAAAAAAGCACCCTCCAAAAACAAACCAAAGGGTATGAGAAACTTAGACGACAATAAAAATTTCAAAAAAAATGCTTCCTCTCTGAATAAGTATTTCACTCCATAGGAGATTTAGTAAATAAACTTACATTTGTTTGAAAAAATCCCTGTAAATGACTTTTGAAGGTTACTTTGTTATTGCTGTTATTGTCTTAATGATAATAGCACTCATCAACGACTGGATGCGCCCCGGTTTGTTGGTTTTTTCTGCACTGGTAGTACTAATGGCAGCAGGGGTTGTTTCCTCCACTGAAAGTCTGGCCGGCTTTTCAAACAAAGGGATGCTTACGGTAGCCGTTTTGTTTTTGGTCAGCGAGGGGGTTCGCCAAACCGGAGCGCTAAACATTGTTGCACGGGCCTTTCTTCCCAAACGCCGCGGTAAAATGCCAGTCACCCTCGCTAAAATTCTGGTTCCAGTATCATTTATTTCAGCTTTTTTAAACAATACACCTGTTGTCATCATTTTCGCACCAATGATCAAAAACTGGGCTGAAAAGATGAATCTCTCACCTCAGAAATTCTTGATTCCACTTTCTTATGCAACCATCCTCGGAGGCATGTGTACTTTGATTGGAACATCGACTAACCTGGTCGTGCATGGTTTAATGCTGGAGAATGGATTTGATGGTCTATTTATGTTTGAGCTGGGAAAAGTTGGAATCTGGATTGCCTTAGCTGGTTTTTTCTACCTTTCCTTTGTGGGACACCGTTTGCTTCCCGGGAAAAAAGACAACAACAAACGCGACAGCCTGGACTACAAAGAATATTTTCTGGATGCTACGCTTCCGTCCAACAGTTCGCTGGTGGGTGAAGAAATCACCAACGGGCGCAGCCACCAACTGAAAAACATTATTATCCACTCCATTCAACGCGGCAAAGAAACGCTGGACACCCGCAAAGGAAAGTTCGTGCTGCAACAAGACGACAAGCTTGTAATTGCGGTAAAATCGGAAGTCTTAGAAAACCTGATTCCTCAGCGAAAACTGGAATTCAAGGCACTAAAAGGATTTGGGAAATTTTACAAGAGTACCGACATCAAACAGATTGAAGCAGTTATTGCTCCCCGCTTCCCTGGTATTAATCAAACCGTGGATGAATTTGACTTTTTAAACCACTACCAGGCCGAAGTGCTGGCCGTATATCGCAATGGCGAAACAATTTCAACCAATGTTGGCTCCTTCCGCATGAAAGCCGGCGACAGCCTGGTGCTGTTAACCAACGAAAATTTCATTAAAAACTGGGGAGAATCTACCGGATTCTACCTGACCTCGTTTATTGGCGAAATCCCTCCTCCCCGATACAAAGGGCAACGCTTGCTGGCCATCTTGCTTGTTTTGTTCATGATTGTTGGGGCAACAGTAGGCCGCTACCTCCCTGAAGTTGGAGGCAATCGGCTGGACATGTTTTACTTTGCAGCGATTGTAGCCGTTCTGATGGCCTGGATCAATGTGCTGCCCAACCGAAAATACACCAAAGCCATTTCGTGGGACGTACTGATAACCATTGCCTGCGCGTTTGGTGTAAGCAAGGCCCTTCAGAACTCCGGAGCAGCCGATGCCATTGCCAATACTGCCATCAACTTTTCCAAATCGTTTGGCCCTTTAGGGGTTTTAATCACCATTTACCTGATCACCACTGTTTTCACCGAAATAATTACAAACAACGCAGCGGCGGCACTTGTATTTCCGATTGCCTTTTCAGCGGCCAATCAACTTGGGGTCGATCCCAAACCCTTTTTCATTGCCATCTGTATTGCTGCTTCAGCAAGCTTTTCGTCACCAATTGGCTACCAAACCAATTTACTGGTTCAGGGCTTAGGAAACTATAAGTTTGGGGACTACACCAAAGTTGGACTCCCCTTAAACATTGTCGCTTTCATTATGTCAATTATTCTTATCCCCATCATCTGGCCGTTCTAAATAAGAGGAATAAGAGTTAATACCTACTAGAATTAACGCAGAATAACCTATTTTTGTCCCCCTAATTAGTTTTCACAAATTTGCTTGATGCAAATTGCGCTTTAAAAATCCTAATCATGAATAAATATACTCTGACCCACTTGCGTGAATTAGAGGCTGAGGCCATTCACATCATTCGTGAAGTGGCAGCCGAATTTGAAAATCCCGTCATGCTGTATTCCATCGGGAAAGACTCATCCGTAATGGTTCGCTTGGCCGAAAAAGCTTTCTACCCCGGAAAAGTTCCTTTTCCGCTCATGCACATTGACTCCAAATGGAAGTTTAAGGAAATGGTCGAATTCCGCGACAATTACGCCAAGGAAAATGGCTGGGACCTGATTGTTCATTACAACAAGGAAGGATTTGAAAGCGGCGTAGGCCCATTTACACACGGAAGTAAAGTGCACACCGATGTGATGAAGACACAGGCGCTACTGGAAGGCCTTTCAAAATATAAGTTTGACGCCGCCTTTGGAGGTGCTCGTCGCGACGAAGAAAAATCGCGTGCCAAAGAGCGAATCTTCTCTTTCCGTGATAAATTTCACCAATGGGATCCCAAAAACCAACGTCCGGAGCTATGGGACATTTACAACGCCAAAGTACATAAAGGAGAGTCGATTCGCGTGTTCCCGATTTCGAACTGGACTGAACTCGACATCTGGCAGTACATCCGCCTGGAAAATATCCCCATCGTTCCTTTGTATTATGCCAAAGAACGCCCCATTGTTGAAGTGGACGGCAACCTGATTATGGTTGACGATGAGCGCATGCCTAAAGAACTGGTAGAAAAAGCAGAAATGCGAAAAGTTCGTTTCCGGACACTTGGCTGTTACCCACTCACCGGAGCAATTGATTCAGAAGCCGATAATATTGAGAAAATTGTTGAAGAAATGATGACGGTGACTGTTTCCGAGCGAACTACCCGTGTGATCGACTTTGACCAGGAAGGTAGTATGGAGCAAAAAAAGCGCGAAGGTTACTTCTAGACTTCAACAGAGTGCAACAACCAACAACGCTGAAAATTGATTTAAAACTTTGAACATGACACAACCCATAGATATAAAGGCTTTTCTTGATCAGGACGAAAAGAAGGACCTATTACGCTTATTGACCGCAGGTTCGGTTGATGACGGAAAATCGACCTTGATTGGCCGGTTACTTTTTGACAGTAAACGACTTTATGAAGACCAGCTTGCCGCACTGCAGCGCGACAGCAAGCGCGTGGGACATGCCGGCGAAGACATTGACTACGCCTTATTGCTTGACGGTTTGAAAGCCGAACGCGAACAAGGAATTACCATTGATGTTGCCTACCGTTACTTTTCAACCAACAAACGGAAATTCATTATTGCCGACACCCCTGGACACGAGCAATATACGCGCAACATGGTAACAGGTGCATCAACGGCCAATTTGGCCATTATTCTGATTGATGCCACCAAAGGCGTGATTACTCAAACCCGGCGTCATACCTTCCTGGTTTCGCTACTGGGCATTAAACACGTGGTGCTGGCAGTGAACAAGATGGACTTGGTTGATTTTGACCAGCAAGTATTTAATGACATTTGTGAAGAATATAAAAACTTTGTGGCCCAGCTCGACATTCCGGATGTCACCTACATTCCACTCTCCGCGCTAAAAGGAGATAATGTGGTTGATCACTCCGAGCGTATGCCTTGGTACAAAGGCATGGCCATGCTCGAGTTCCTGGAATCGGTTCATATCAGCTCCGACCGCAACTTCGATGATTTGCGCTACCCCGTACAATATGTGCTGCGTCCAGACCGTGATTTCCGGGGATTTTCAACCCGGATTGCATCCGGAATCGTCCGCAAAGGAGAAGAAATTATGGTACTTCCCTCCCGGAAGAAATCAACCATCAAAAGCATCACGACTTACGATGGCGAGCTGGATGAAGCATTCCCACCTCAAGCCGTTACCATCACCTTAAATGATGAAGTCGATGTTTCACGAGGCGATATGATTGTCTATCCTGACAACCTGCCCCGCATTGAGCGTCACTTTGAAGCCACGGTAGTGTGGATGGATGAAAAGCCTATGGATCCGTCAATCCAGTTTTTTATCAAACACGCCAACAACAGCACCAAAGTCCGTATTGATAAAATCAAATACAAAACCGATGTCAACACGCTTCAAAAATCAGAAGTTGATTTTCTGGAGTTGAATGAGATTGGACGTGCCGTGCTGACCACCAATAAACCGCTGTTTTTTGATCCTTACAAGAAAAACAAAAACACCGGTTCATTTGTATTGATTCATCCAGTAACCAATAACACAGTTGCGGTTGGAATGATTATCGACAAACTGAGCCCAGATGACCTGCCCTCAAAAATCAGCGACCAACACCGGGAACTGATTCGCAAAGGACAAGGCCTGGTTTCTGATAGCGAATATCAAACCCGCTACAATCAAAAAGGAGCAACCCTTTGGGTAACCGGATTGCATGGCTCTGGAAAGAATGAGTTTGCATTCAGCCTCGAAAAGCAATTGTTCGACATGGGAGCTACCGTCGTTCTGCTCGATGGAAGTTCGGTGCGTTCAGGCCTTTCAAAAGAGCTGGACTACTCACCTACCGATCGTGCCGAGCACCTGCGTCGTGTAGCCGAAGTTTGCCGCTTACTCAACGACCAAGGCATCATTACCATCTGTTCCTTTATTTCGCCCGATCAGGCCATCCGGAAACAAGTAACCGATATTATCGGAGAAGACCGTTTCCACTTGTTCCTGATGGATGCTTCGATGGAATTCTGCAAAAAGAATAAACCTGAATTTTATGCCGATGAGACCATCAAATATGTTCCAGGAGTAGACCTTCCGTTTGAAACACCGGAGGACGCTGCCTTGAAACTTGATCCGACAAACAACGGTAAAAACCCGGACCTGGTCATTGAATACATTCGTGAAAATTCAATTTTCCCGCTCCATTAATACAAGTTGTACAAGATAGCCAAGGGGAATCTCAATATGAGGTTCCCTTTTTTTATCCGTGCCACCCTAGAAGAAATCAAACACAATACAAAAGATAAGTATTCGTTAAATAGAATGAAAGGCTTAAACATTTTGTAAAAGCCCCTGTTTCATAAAAATGACAGCAACTGGAGCGTAGGTTTAAAACATGAGTCAGCAACTGGATCAAAAAGGATTGCAGAAGCGCTTTAAGCTCCTGTTAGGATTTTTCCGACAAACAACTCTTTTTTTTGGTCAGTGTATATACCACATTGATAACCAAAACTACTGTTTCAATAACTCCTGGCTATAACCAATTGACAATTAAGAATAAATGTATGAAATTAGCTTACCAATAGAATTCAACATGACGCCTGCAGAGAGGTTCTATAAATATTTCAACCGAGCGTATGGTTATTCGGAAGGCGATGTGCCATCTGATAAAAAAAATGCGTTCATCGAAGAGTTCATCAATCAAATTCCTGAAATAATGGATGAACTCGAAACCCATCTGCTTAAGCATGAAATCCATGAATTCTATATTAAAGTTAAAAACCTGAAATACCTCAGCGAATACAGTGAAGAGTTTAACCGTTACTGGCTTTTGCTAAGATCGGTTTCGGGCGGTTTGAACCGGGTACTTGAAAACCCAAGCAAAGAACACATTGCCAACGTTTATATCTATTACTTCAGCCGCTATGGGGGTCGCCGAAAACTACGCGATGAAAATTGGTTTGAAGGGCATCGGTGGGAGTTCCTGGATAAGCTCTCCAAAATTTCAACGGATGATGAACTGAATGATTTTATCTTGGAGAAAATTGATGACCTCAGCTCCTATTTTCAGCTGTATAAAAAAGAATTAAGTTTCTTTATACAGGAATTGAAAAAACTTGTAAGCTAGTCTTCGCTTCACTACTTGCCACTTTCGATTGGGAAAAAACACCACTCCAAAACCAACTTCACACCTTCACAAATCCGAGCCTCCCTTCCCTGTTTTTTTATGTAAGATTCATTATCTTGTCCTTCAAAATAATCAAACATGAAAAAACAATACAACTGGGCCATTTTAGGCTGTGGAAAAATTGCACGAAAATTTGCTGAAGACTTAAAACTGCTTCCCAATGCCAAGCTTTATGCCGCGGCTTCACGAAGTTTGAATCGCGCTCAGGAGTTTGCCAGCCAATTGGGATTTGAGAAAGCCTATGGAAGCTACAACGAACTGGTTGAAGATCCACAGGTAGACATCGTTTATATTGCCACTCCACACTCTCACCATCACGAGCATGCGCTTTTGTGCCTGACACACCAAAAAGCTGTATTGTGCGAAAAAGCCTTTGCCATGAACGCACGCGAAGCTCGGGAAATGATCGACTGCGCCAAGCGAAACAATACCTTTTTGATGGAAGCTTTCTGGACCCGCTTTCAACCCGGTTTCCTGAAAGCCATGGAAATTCTTCAATCCGGAAAGCTGGGCCAATTAAAGATGGTACGCTCTGACTTTGCATTCAATGCAGAAAAAAATGCAGACCTGCGCTTGTACAATATTGACCTGGGCGGAGGATCACTACTTGATATTGGCATCTATCCGGTTTTTGCAGCTCTTATGACCTTAGGTAAACCGGAAACCATCCAAACACTCCCCCAATTTAGCTTTACCAATAGCGAAGAATCCATTCTCATGAGTTTCAAATACGCCAATGGAGCCATGGCTTCGCTGGTTTCGAGCTTTGCCTCGCATTCCTCCATCCAATCCGAATTTTGGTGCGAGAAAGGCTACCTGCGCCTTAACCGACGCTGGTTTGCCAATGCCCAAATTTGTATTTGGCAACAAGGCATGGAGCATGAAGAACCTGTGGAAGTACCTCCAATCGAAGGAAAAGGCTATCAGTTTGAAGCGGCACATGTGATGAAATGCCTGGATGAAGGAAGAATTGAAAGTGACATGATGACCTTCGCCATTACGCTTGACTTAATGGACACGCTGGATCGGGTGCGAGCTGATGCCGGTATTGTTTATCCCCAACATGATTTCCCGGCAAACCAGCAGGCCTAACAGCTTGTTATAAAAAAAACAAAACAGTGCTACCTGCTGCTGGCCTTGAACTGATCCACAGTCAGCAGCAGGTAGCACATTTGATGAAGATTTACCAGGCCTGTTTGCAGACATATTAACATTATTTAAAGAAAAAATTAAGCCATTCACCGATAATTCTTCCAAACATTAAGTAAAAAAGTATAATTTTGGTTGTATCAAGAAATAAGCTATGAAATTAATCATCCTCACATCTTCTATTTTTTACTTATTAGGACTGAAATTGACGCATCAGGTCGAAATTGAACAGCCATTCACCACCGATACCGTAATCAGTGCACCAGCAGAAGCACCTCAGCTTCCCAAGCTGGAAAAACCGGAAGAAAAGCCACAGATCAATGAGGACAAAGCTGATACCTTAAGAAGCACTGGTTCAAATGAAAAAACAGCTCCCTGGTTTCCTTTCCTTGAAGATTTAGAAACTCCTGAGCTTTAATACGTCTTCTGTTCCTAACAAATTTGTTTCCCAAAATCAACTGTTGAGAGTTGGTTGTTTCATGTTCAAGCTTGGCCTTGCTGAATCACTACCATTCAATCTTTGGCTATTGCCCCATTACTATCCACTCTCGGCTATTGCTCAACACTACAATTTTTCGAAAAAAAAGCCGGTCAAATAATGCTATTTGCCGGCTTCATGAGATTCGAAATATTTTAATTATTCCCCAGAATTAAGGGAAGACCTTCTTTCGTACTTCCAATGACAACAACCTTGGAATTGGGTGATTTCGAAAGTTCCAACGTCGCTTCAATCCCGCGTTGTTTCAGAATATTCATTGTTAATGAAGCATCAATAATACGGTTATAGCGTGCAATTGCCTCGGCTTCAATCCGCTTTTTCTCCGCTTCCTGTTCTGCTGTTTGCAGCGTATACTGGTAAGTTAAGAATGCCTGTTCTTCTTCAAGCTTCTTCTCAATCGCCTGCTTAATTTTATCGGGCAGGTTAATTGAGCGAATCAAAAGCGCTTTCATGTCGATGTTATTCTTATTGAGCACCTTCTCTGTTTCCTCAATAATGGACGATTCCACCTCGCTTCTTTTGGTCGAATAAATTTCCTCTGCCGTGTAACGCCCCGCCACCTGACGAACCGACGAACGAACTTCCGGAGTTATTAACTGGTCGATGTAGCGCTTTCCAAAAATCTCGTGCAAATACCCAATTTTATCATAAGTTGGGTTGAAACGCACAGAAACATCAACATTAACCGATAATCCGTTTTTATCCAAAACATCCATGGTCTCTTCCCGTTGTTGCTCTTTTACATCATATACGAATAAAGTATTCCAGGGAGCCACAATATGAAAACCAGGAATATAAATATTATCCTTGTCCAAGCCTGAAGTAAAAGGCCGGAAAATAACTCCTCGTTCACCGGGCTGGATGGTCACAAACATGCTACTTCCAAAAAACAGCAAAACAAAAACGACAATTGCTGCAATAATGAGATACGACTTTTTAAAATTAAAATCCATTGGTATGAAATTTTTAAAATGATAAAAAGTAAATGTAAGAGAATTTTAAGGATTTCCTTAACAAAACAGTCAAATGTTAACAAAATCCACTTAACGAGCTTGATTCAGAACGACAAGGGTATGGTATAATCAGTTTTTTTTAATTAGATTTGAAATTCATCAAAACCCCTATTATATGATTGGTTCTTCAGAACTTATTATAAATAACGACAAGAGTATCTTCCACCTGCACCTTAAGCCAGAACATATAGCCGACCATGTTTTGCTGGTTGGCGATCCCGGCCGCGTTGAGTTAATCGCATCACACTTTTCCAACATTGAATTTACCATCCGGAACCGGGAATTTGTTTCAACCACGGGAACCTATAAAAACACCCGCATTACCGTAATTTCAACAGGCATTGGAACAGACAACATTGACATTGTGATCAATGAGCTGGATGCTCTGGTCAATATTGACCTGGAAACCCGGGAAATAAAAGAGGAAAAGCGTTCGCTCAACATTATCCGAATCGGAACTTCGGGGGCGCTGCAAAAGCACTTGCCGGTTAACTCCTACGTGATATCCCGCAAAGCCATTGGCTTTGATGGCTTGCTAAACTTTTATGCCGACCGAGAACAGATTTCAGACCTGGATTTTGAACGTAACTTCATCAACCATACCGACTGGAACTCGCTTTTGAGCAAACCTTATGTTGTCAATTCATCACCCCTTTTACTCGATCGTTTCAAAAAGCAGCACTTTGTTGAAGGAGTAACCATCTCCGCGCCCGGATTTTATGGCCCGCAAGGACGCATTCTACGGTTGAATACGGCTGACCCAAAGCTGAATGAAAAAGTTGAATGTTTCTTTTACAACGACTTGCAAATAACAAATTACGAAATGGAGTGTTCGGCAATCTACGGGCTTTCGGCCCTGCTCGGGCATCAGGCACTTACCATTTGCCTGATCATTGCCAACCGAACAACCAAAGAAGCAAACGAAAACTACCACCCCGAAATGAAAAAGCTGATTAAAATAGTCTTGGATACGTTATCAACTTAAATTGTTTTGTAGTTATGAAAAATGACCGTTTACAAGCTTTAATTGCCTTACTGGATGATCCGGATGAGACGGTCTTTGAAGCGGTAGAGCAACAATTACTCTGCGAGGATGCACGAATTGTTGACCAGTTGGAACAAATATGGGAAACCAGCCTGGATGAACTCATTCAAAATCGAATTGAGAACCTGATTCAACAAATCCAGTTTGCAGAAACCAGAACCAAAATCCTCAACTGGGCCAATCAAAAACAAATTGACCTGTTTGAGGGCTTCTTCCTGATCAGTCAATACCAATATCCTGATCTGAAGTTAAAGCAAGTCAGGTCAAAACTTCAGAAAATATCAAATGACGTTTGGCTTGAAATCAGCAACAAGCTCACTTCGCTGGAGAAAATTACTGTGCTCAATCATATTTTCTATGATACCAACCAATTTTCGGTTAACCTGAACAACCTGAATTCGCCACAAAACTGCTACTTAAATCAAATCCTCGAAACAAAAAAAGGCAATGCCATTTCAATTGCCATTTTATATGCCTTGATTGCCCGAGAACTCAAGTTCCCCGTCCAGTTCATCAATTTTCCTAAAACGCCTTTACTGGCTTATATCGATCCGGAATTGGCCAAAGAAGTTCATGGTAAAGATTACAAGTCATCCATTTTATTCTACATCAACCCATCCAATAAGGGGGCCATTATTGGACGGAAAGAAATTGACTTTTTCCTCAACAAAAATGACCAGTACGATATCAATGACTTCAATACCCCTTGCGAAGACAAGTTGATCATAAAGAAGCTGCTGGAAAGTCTGATTGAAAGCTACGACTCCTTGGGCTATCAAGACAAAGTAGATGATCTGGGACGAATCGCTGATTTCCTGTAAAACCAAAAGATTCGCTTTCTCAAGGTATAAAACGATGAAAAAGCGAATCAACTACTGCGGCCAAACAAACAAGCTTTTACTTGTTGCCTTGCAAAACTATTTTCTTTCAGGAATCCCCGTTTATTTTTTCCATAACGGTTTTCAAAATAAGCTGCTCCTTGGTTTCGGCCTGATACAGAAGCTCCGTGGCTTCATGCTTTAGGGCAGCCTTCCGGTCAGCATCTTTCAGCCCACTCAGGTTGATCAAAACATTCAGGTAAGCCCCATGAGTCGCTGTTTTTGCGCAAAGGCCAGCAACACCGGCATCCGACACCGAATTGGGATTTCCAATTGCAGCCATGGCTTCAATAACCTCCATCGAACGCAAGGCGGTTTTCATTATTTCAAGTGGCACCTGAATGGCATTCAAAGTTGCTTGCTGAATTGCTTCGCTACGAGCCTTCTTCTCCTCTTCACTTCCTTTAGGTAAACCAAAGGCTGCCATAATTTGGTTAAAAGCATTCGTATCTTCATCAACCAGGCGAAGAAATTGATTTTGAAAGGCTTTTGCTTGTTCTGCCCAATCTGAAAATTCTTCCCACCGGTGGTCCCAACCCCGTTTATGTGCCGAAAGGTTGGCAACCATACCCCCCAAAGCAGCTCCCAAAGCACCAACATAAGCTGAAATAGAGCCACCTCCCGGAGCCGGAGACTCAGAAGCGGTTTCATTGGCAAAACTACTCAAACTTAAATCTGCCAGTTTTTTAGTCTCATCTTCCAGCAAATATTCAATAATACGCTCACGTGGGTTAAATGGACCAAGCTCATCCAGCCCCATCGACTTTATGGCTATTTTGATCAATTCGGAATCGGCAACTCCTGTCGAGCGTTGCTGCTTGCGCAGGAAGTATTTTCCGGCTTCAAGCATGGCCTGTAACGGAATCAAACCTACCAGTTCTGATCCGGTTACTCGTAAGCCCCGGCTTTCAGCACTCTTACAAACAGCATCAAAGGCCACATGTATGGGCGTAACGGTAATATCGGTTAAGTTCATCGAGATTTGAGCAACCCCATATTCTTCAATATACCAACCAATGGCGCGAACCATTTTCAGGCTTCCCGGAATACGTACCGGTTCGCCCTGTTCATCGGTTACAATTTTGCCTGTTACCGGATCTCCTTCGCGCTTTACCCGACCTGCCTCGCGAACATCAAATGCCACAGCATTAGCCCGCCGGGTGGAAGTTGTATTTAAATTGACATTGTACGCAATCAGAAAATTCCGGGCACTGACAGCTGTTGCGCCGGCTTTCACATTCATTTTTGCCGGGCCAAAGTCAGGTTTCCAATTGGCATCCTTCAGCTTATCGGGCAAGCCTTCGTATTCACCCGACCGGCAGTTGGCCAGACTTCGACGTTCCTCCTTTTGTGCGGCAAACTCATAACAGTAAACCGGTATTTCAAGCTCTTCACCAATACGCTGAGCCAGTTGTCGGGCATATGCTACCGTTTCTTCCATCGAAATACCTGCAATAGGCACTAACGGACAGACATCAGTAGCCCCGAAACGCGGGTGCTCTCCATGATGCTTGCTCATATCAATTAACTGCGAGGCCATTTTCACGGCCTGAAAAGCAGCTTCGACCACATCCTTTGGAGGCCCAACAAAAGTCACTACCGTACGATTGGTGGCATAACCCGGGTCGACATTGAGCAGCTTAATATTTTCAACTCGTTCAATTGCATCCGTTATTTGCTTGATAATTGATTGATTTCTTCCTTCACTGAAGTTTGGTACGCATTCAATTAACTGGTTCATCGTTTTTATTTTTTATTGATTACAGGATCAGGTGATCTGATTGAAGTGTCAGCTTAATAAATTTCCCCATTAATGATAACGGTTTCCACCGGGTTAGTACCAAAATAATAAGGAATGGCTAAATAACTCGGAAGTTCCCGGGTAATGAACAGGTTGGCCAATTTGCCTTTGGCTATACTTCCACAGCAATGTTCTACCCCCATGGCATAAGCCGAATTGATGGTGCAGGCATTAATAGCCTCTTCCGGTGTCATCCCGTAATTAATGCAAGCTAAAGATTGAATAAAATTCATGTTTCCGGAAGGTGACGATCCAGGGTTGTAGTCTGATGCCAGGGCTACAGGCAATCCGGCGTCCATCATTTTCCGAACGGGCGAGAGGGGCATATTTAAAAAGAAGGCCGCTCCGGGTAAAACAGTTGGCATGGTTCCGGAGCCCAGCAGCGCCTGAATTTCCGGCTCCTCCATATATTCCAAATGATCAACTGAGCGCGCTCCATATTGAACTCCTACCTGCACTCCCCCGGTTAATCCCAGTTCATTGGCGTGAATCTTGGGCTGTAAATCATATTTAAGTCCGGCCTCAAGCAGTTGAGCCGTTTCTTCCACCGTAAAAAAGCCTTGATCACAAAACACATCCATATAATCTGCCAGACCTTCCTTCTCAATTGCCGGAAGCATTTCGCTTATAATCAATTGAATGTATTTTTGCCGATTGTTACGGTAACCGACCGGCAAAGCATGTGCTCCCAGAAAAGTGGACTTAATCATGAGCGGGCTACTTTCTTTCAACCGTTTGATTACCCTTAACATTTTCAGTTCTGACTCCAGACTAAGTCCATAGCCACTTTTGATTTCCACAGCGGTAGTTCCATGCTGCTTAATTTCATCCAAACGCAACATGGCTGATAAAAATAAATCTTCTTCGGAAGCTTGCTCCATTCGTTTGGCCGAATTCAAAATGCCCCCTCCTCTACGTGCTATTTCCTCATAGCTCAGTCCGTTAATTCGATCTACAAACTCCTGTTCGCGACTGGCGGGAAAAACCAGATGGGTGTGCGAATCACAATAGCCAGGCATCACAATTTTACCGGCACAATCGATTTCCATCACCATTTCTGCTCCTTCAACAAGCAATTCGCTGAAATCCTTCATCTCACCATAGGTTTCGATCTGATCATCGTCGATCACCAAAAAGGCATCCTTCAATACCGACAACTCCTTCATTTCCTTGCCGGCAACCCATGTTCGAGCCTGTTCTTCAACTTGAACCAACTCTTTGATATTTTCCAAAATTACCTTCATCTCAATTACTCTGGATTTTTATACAAGATAAAAAAAGAAGTCGGAGAAATAAACTGTCATAAATCATACAGGCTGAATCTTTATGGTAATTATTGGCCCCTAAGGTTCAGGTCGTCATAGCGAAACAAGTGAGTAACTCATAGAAAATCAATTGAAAACAGGACATATAAACAGGACGTATGACCACAAGTACAAACTAAAGTTTACGAAGACGCTTAATTATAATTTGTCCTTGCTTGTCGGCTTTCAAAAGGTAGAAACCGGAGCTGAATTTTTGCAGCTCGAAGCGTATCTTTTGAGTACCTGGCGTAAGCTCTTTTTTATCCCATTTTTTCACGGTATTTCCCAGTATATCAATAAGCTCAAAGCGGATCGTGCCATAGTTATCAGAAAACACTTCCACAAAAACAAACTCCCGGGCCGGGTTGGGATACACTTTATCAATTTGATAGTCCAGTTTATCAGATTTAGAAAGATCCTGGGCCTTTAGCCCGCCACTAAATAGTAAAAACAATGAAAATGTGAGTGTAAGTAGAATTTCCTTCATAGTTCAGTCCTGTTTATAGTTGCTTAGACAAGAACTATTCCAAAAAGGTTTCATCTAGTCCGAAAGAAATAACGCACAATTTTTGACAAACGCACAAAAACCTCCCAAAACGATGAGAGGTTTTCTGAATCGAGATTCATCTGGTCTACTTCCCTAAAGCAAGATATTTTAAAAATTCTTCGCGTCGATTTTGTTGTTTAAAAACGCCTCCATACTCAGCCGTGAGCGTTGAGCTGCTCTCATCTTCAATTCCTCGAACAGACACACACATATGCTTAGCATCGATGACAACAGCCACATCTTCCGTGTTTAGTACCCGCTTTAGCTCACGGGCAATCTGAACCGTCAAACGCTCCTGCACCTGCGGCCGGCGGGCATAATAATCCACAATCCGGTTAATTTTGGACAAACCAATAACCTTTCCACTTGAAACATAAGCCACATGCGCTTTTCCTATAATTGGCAAAAAGTGATGTTCGCAGGTTGAATTCAAGTTAATATTCTTTTCAACCAACATTTGCTGGTATTGAAATTTATTCTCAAAGACCGAGATTTTTGGACTGGCTTGCGGATTCAAGCCCTTAAAAATTTCCTGCACAAACATTTTGGCCACCCGATGCGGTGTTCCGTTCAAACTATCATCATTCAAATCCAGACCAAGTGTATCCATAATGTCTCTAAACTTCGATTCGATGATGCTAATTTTCTGCTCATCGCTCAAATCAAAAGCATCCGAACGCATGGGAGTATCAATAGAAGTGGCAATATGGTTGTCTCCAATCACATCAGCATCCACCAAATTACTACTTTTCATTCCATTCTTGTATCCATTTAAGTCAGACACCTGGTGATTCGTTTTTATAAAACCATTTACTTTCATTGTCTTTTCTCCGTATGTTTTCAAGAATAACCAACAAGACAAAATTAAGTTTGTTTAATCTTTTAGCTAAAAAATGAAACAAAACAACAAAAAACGCTATAACGCCTGATTGAAACAGCCATTCTTCCCGATCCCAAATGCAGCATATAATGATTGTTTGCGTGACAAACACCTTATTTCAGAAACTTAAAAATAAATTATAAGTAAAATGATAAATAGCTGGTTAGTATTTAATAACTTTATAGGAAATAGCGCATCCTATCTTTCGAAGCAATGAAACAACAAATCAAACAATTGTTCTTTTGGGGAACAACCATCGCTTTATTGTTTACAACCTTGCAGGCTAGCCCTGCCACAGGCAGAAATACTAAAAAGCCCAATGTACTGATCATCATGGCAGATAACCTCGGCTATGGAGACCTTTCAATCACCGGAGCCAAAGACATTCGAACCCCCAACATTGATGACCTCTTCATGAATGGACTTATTTTCAATGAATTTTATGCAAATTCAACGGCCAGCTCGCCAACCCAGGCTTCCTTACTCACCGGGCGCTACCCGGCCTCTGTTGGAGTTCATGGCATGATTCGCGACAACCAAGAAAACAGCTGGGGATACTTTCAAACGGAATCGACTTTGCCCATGCATTTTCGCAAAGCCGGCTACACAACTGCCCTGATTGGAAAATGGGACTTAGGATTTGAGTCGCCAAATCTTCCAAACGAACGGGGATTCGATTTATTCATGGGCTATATGGGCGATGAGATTGATGATTATTTTACCCACCACAGCAAGGGCAAAAACTACTTGCGCTTCAATAAAAAGGAAATTGTAACGAAAGGACATGCCACGGATTTATTTACCAATTGGTCTGTAAATTTTGTGGAAAGCCAGCAGAATGCGGACAATCCCTTCCTGTTATACCTGTCGTTTAACGCTCCCGGCACCTTGCTTCAGCCCGTCGAAGACTATTTAAATCAAGTCCGGAAAAGACAGCATGGATTAAGTTCAGAAAGAGCAAACTACATTGCCCTAATCGAACAGATTGATGACGGTATCGGAAAAGTGATCACGAAATTAAACGAAACAAATCAGCTAAAAAATACGATCATCGTATTTAGCGCGCATACTGGAGGAAGCACAGCGCATGGCGCCTCAAACAGGACTTTACGCGGAGGACACCAAGACTTGTACGAAGGCGGCATTCGGGTGCCCACCTGCCTGTTTTGGAAAAGCCAAATTAAAAAAGGAAGTCTAAGTCATCAGGTGGCCCTAACCATGGACCTTTTCCCGAGCTTGAGCCAGCTTTGCGAAACTCCGTCAGACCAAAACTTTGATGGAAAAGACTTAACAAGCTGCATTTTCAACGACGAACCTTTGCCTGGAAACCGGACGTTGTTCTGGCTTTATCGAAAAGGAGACGATTTCAACGGTAAAGCAATTTATGCCGCTCGACGTGGAGCTTATAAACTCATGCAAAATCATCCTTCTGAAAAATTCAGGTTGTATAATTTAACTACTGATCCGCATGAAATGATTCCGCTTTCAGAGAGCTCCAAATACTACCAGGATTTACATCGGGAAATCCATCAGTATATTCAGGAAAATGAAAAAATACCTTGGTCCGAGAACTCCAATTCAAGTCAATTGATTCCTTCAACATCCGTTCGATGAATCGAAAAAAGATAAAAGCCTCAAGAACCTATGAAAGGCCAACATTCACCGGGCTAAAGGATTCAGGAGAAACTTCACTATCGCTGTACAAGCTATTCTGCTAAACAAAAGAAAATGATGAGATTCTTTGTATTTCAAAACTTTCCATTAAATTTAACAGCACAATACAGCACAGCAAATCTAAACTAACAAACAATGAAAAAACTTAGTTACCTATTGTTACTGGTATTTTTGTCGACCATGACTTACGCACAAAAAGGCTATACGCCCACCAACGAAAACCTGGAAAACCGAGAATGGTTTCTGGATGCCAAATTTGGCCTTTTCATTCACTGGGGAGTATACTCCATCATGGCCGGTGGTGGAGATTCGGGAGTAGCTGAATGGATAATGAACCAAAAGCAGATCCCAATTGCTCAGTATGAAAAGCTGCCTTCCTTTTTTAATCCCACCAAGTTTGACCCGGCCAAATGGGTATCGATGGTAAAGAAAGCAGGTATGAAATACATTACCATAACCAGCAAGCATCATGATGGTTTTGCCATGTACGACTCGAAAGTGAGCGATTACAACATTGTTGATCAAACGCCTTATGGCAAGGATATCCTGAAAGCCTTAAAGGAAGAATGCGACAAACAAGGAGTAAAATTATTCTTTTACTATTCCCAACTCGACTGGCGTCATCCGGATTATTACCCACGCGGCCGCACCGGAGGTGATTATACCGGAAGAGCCGATGAGGGAAATTGGAAGGACTATCTGGACTACATGAACGCTCAGTTAACCGAACTGTTAACCAACTATGGCGAAGTCGGTGGAATTTGGTTTGACGGGATGTGGGATAAACCCGATGCCAATTGGTATCTGGAGGAAACCTACAGTTTGATTCACCAACTTCAGCCCGGAACCCTGATTGGCAGCAATCATCATAAAGCACCTTATCCGGGCGAAGACTTCCAGATGTTTGAGCGCGACCTTCCGGGAGAAAACACCATGGGATTCAATCAAACTGGAACAATCTCCGAACTTCCCCTTGAAATGTGCGAAACCATGAATGGCTGTTGGGGATTCAACCTTACCGACACCAACTACAAATCAAGCAAGCAGCTTATTCAAACCATGATAAAAGCTGCGGGTTATGGCGCTAACTTTCTGCTGAACACCGGCCCTATGCCCAACGGCGAAATTCAACCCGAAAACATCGATACCCTGATGATTATGGGCCAATGGATGGAGCAATACGGGGAGTCAATTTATGGAACACGCAAAGGACCAATCAGTCCGAGCAAATGGGGCGCAACAACCCAAAAAGGTAACACCGTCTATGTTCATATTCTGAATTTGGAAGAAGAAACGCTGGAACTACCCTCCTTTGATCAAAAGATTAAATCCATCCGCTTCTTTGATGACGACACCAAAGTAAAATTCAAGAAAACAGCCAATGGGGTTCTTCTGCAATTACCAGCAGACAAACGAAATGAGGTGGATACCATCCTCAAAGTTGAGATCTAAAGAAAGACACTTTCAATACAAAAAAGAAGCTGACCATTTGGAATGATCAGCTTCTTTTTGCTTCAAAGGTTTTAACTATAGATGGTCAGTACCAGTTTTCGGGAGCCACCATAATCGCGGTATTCTCCCAGGTAAATGCCTTGCCAGGTTCCCATATTGAGCCGTCCATGAGTGATTGGAACAGTTATTTCTGCACCTAAAATCGATGATTTCAGATGGGCCGGCATATCATCAGCTCCTTCGTAGGTATGCGTATAAACAGGATGGTTTTCGGGAACCAGCTTGTTGATGAAGGATTCGAAGTCCGTCCGTACCGAAGGATCAGCATTTTCATTGATGGTTAAACCCGCTGAGGTGTGTTTAATCAAAATATGAAGCAAACCTTTCTCGGGCAAATCCGGCAGTTCCCGGCTTATCAAATCAGTAATCAGATGAAATCCTCTCCTGAATTCCGGTAATCGTATTTCTTTTTGTTGAATCATACAGGATGAATAACAGCATTCGTCGAAACAGGTTCAAGCGTAAACGCCTCTTGCCAGTTTGAAGTCCGCCATCAAGCGTTTAGCTTACTTCATAAAATCATCAAAAGCATTGTAAACACCCCCACTTTGCTGGCTTTGTTGCATATCATGCTGATTTTGCTGCCACTGCACAGCCATGTCCGACAAGGTTGGATCAGCATGATTAAAAAACAACTTATAGGCCGTACAAAAGCGTGGTTTGCGTTGATCGCGCGGATCTTTTATCCGATCCTTAGTACAACCACCATAGCATTTGGTAAGCCAGCTGCACTGCTTGCACTCCCGCGGAAGCTGAGTCTTGGCCATTCCAAAAACCGTTTGCTTTTTCGAGTTCAGCATGTTTATAATCCGGTCATGCATCACATTTCCCAGTTTCCATTTGGGCTCTACAAAAAAGTCACAGCTATATACGTTGCCGTTGTGTTCAACAACCACATAGGGGCCGCATTCTTTCATCATCGTACATTCCGGAGCCTCCAGACCAACATAGGTGTAAAAAACCGACTCAAAGTGACGGATCGAGGTGGTGGGTTGACCATCTTTAAAGTCAGCCAGCCACAGGTCAAACAATTTATTCAGAAAATGCCCATAAGCCTCAGCCGATACGGAAAAGTCAGCCGCCTTGGTCGGGTCATTTTTATCGGTTTCAACTACAGGAATAAACTGCATAAAGGTCAGTCCCATCTCCTTATAATAGTTGTACAATTCTTCCGGATACTTCACCGAATGACTGGTTACACAGCACATCGCATTAACCGAAACGCCTTCGTCAAGCAACATTTTAGCACGATCTTCCACCCGTTGATGAGTACCTTTTCCTGCCACATCAAACCGGTAATGATCATGAATGAACTGAGGCCCATCCAAAGATAATCCAACCAGCCAATCGTATTTTTTCAGAAATTTAGCCCAATCCCGGTTCAGTAAAAGCCCATTGGTTTGCAAACCATTACCCACCATCTGGCCGTGTCCGTATTTTTTCTCCAGTTCAATTGCCCGTTCATAAAATTCCAGTCCCATCAAGGTGGGTTCTCCTCCCTGCCATGCCAGTGAAACATTCTCACCCGACTGCTGCATCACCTGCCGGATAGTTTCTTCCTGCACCTGCGGACTCATGCGGTGCGTTTTATTCTGAGCAAATAATTCAGACTTTTCCAGGTAAAAGCAATACGAACAATTCAAATTGCAATCGGGTCCTGAAGGTTTAATTAAAACTGAATTAAGCGGTTTAAATTTCTTTGCCATTTCTATTCCTTATCAAAAATCGAAAGTCACAAACTTACAAAAACAATCACACTTCTGTAAATTTCTCTTAGTCTTAAATAATTTTACATATCTTTCCATTTCATTAACTTTTTTCAGTTTCACTGCAATGAAAACCCTTTTACAAACGCTGACAGTTATTACGCTAATGGCTGTTTCTACAACAACAGCAAAGGCACAAAGCAGACTTATTCGCAACCAAGGATTTTTTTATGGTGTTGAAGGCTTTTATGGGCATGGTACAAGCCTCCGTTCAACCCATAGGTATGATGTCGCTAATTTCTCGCCCTCTTCCTACGGACTTAAAGTATCGACCAATTGGTTTTCGGGCTTCCATTTCTCTTCCGGGCTTACGGCGGGTGTTCTCAATTATGAATCTCCGGGCATGTTAACCTTCCCCCTGTTGGTGAATGGGCAAGGCTACTTAAGTAAAGGTGCCAATACACCGCTGGTTTATGCTGAAGTTGGGTATGGGCTTCGGTTTAATCACAAAAACCAGGACAAAGGACTTCTTTACGAAGCTGGAATTGGCTACCGCCATCGCATTCAACGAAACAATTTTTGGGTTGTTAAAGCAGGGTTTCAGGGGTTTCATAACAAGGAATGGCTATGGGATTTCGAACTGGGAGAAAACTTCGACCCGAACCATTACATTTGGTACGACCTGAAACGCCAAACGATTACGCTAACCCTTGGTTTTTATTATTCAACGCGCTACTAAAGCCAAAGCTTAACGAAGTACTAATCAACCACCTCATTCACAATCTGGCCGATGCAGTGCGATGGAATTTCGTAGCCCAACAAATGCAGAAGCGTGGGCACCAAGTCCACCGCATCAACTCGCCGCAGGGTTGAGCCACGCTTAATTCCCTGTCCAAACCAGATCATTGGAATACGACTGTTGTCGTTGTAGATTGTGCGTTTGTATTTAAACTCCGGCTGCCAGCCTTCTTCAAGAGCAAAAAGCACATCGCCCGAGCGCTTGAAGTTAAATGAGCTGGAAATGCGGGCCAATTGGCTTTTCACATAATCGCCCTGCTCAAAACCCACCGCGGGCAAAGCCAATTTTACCCCTTCAAATTGATTAATGAAGGAAGCCGCTTTTGCCTGCATATCGGCCAAATTCAAATCCCTTTTCTCTATCAAATCACGGTTCAGGTAGATTTGCTGATCACTCACAAATTCCACCCAATCGCCTTGCCCATAGCTAATGTTGAGAAAGGACTTCAACAAGGCAACCATGCTTTCCGGTGCTACAAAACCAACAGGCATATTAAATTCTTCTTTCAGATAGTTTACCGGATAGCTGGAGGCACAGGCCGAAGTAAGCACCATCACATATTTATCCCGACCAACTTTTTGATCCAGAAAATTCAACAGGTGTTCAATGTTGCGATCAAGTCGAAGATACAAATCCTGCATTTCCACCGAACTGGGGCTAAAAGCACCTTGTTCGTAATCCATGGAGGAAAAATTGACAGCCAGCAGATCGGGCGTGCTATCCATCCCCAGTTGCTCGGATTCAATCAGTGCAAGCGCAAAATCCTTAACCATCATATTTCCAAAAGGGGTTGTTTTAAGAATCTTATAACTCCCTGCCTGTTTTTTCAGCTTACTCATATTGTACGGAAACGTATTCCATTTTCCATAGTAGCCCGGCTCCA
The DNA here is from genome assembly GCF_947495665.1 of uncultured Sunxiuqinia sp. GTDB lineage: Bacteria > Bacteroidota > Bacteroidia > Bacteroidales > Prolixibacteraceae > Sunxiuqinia > Sunxiuqinia rutila. The sequence continues at coordinate 33,156 of NZ_CANLZV010000001.1, read as the reverse complement.
ACAAGTAATCGTCCGCCAAACTTTCGGTATAGCTGCTTGAAGGCAAAAGCAGGCTCCAGTCACGCTCAATGTAGAAATCAGCAAATTTTTTATCGTTGAACTGACGCACCCAATCCGGAAACTGATCAACATAGTACGAACTGCTAATCATGTTTCCGGTCAGTTCATCCATCCAATAAGCACCATCTGCCGCATGCCCGGCCGAAAACACCGCGCTGTTCGAATTAAGAGCTACCGAAAAAACCTTGGACGCTTTGTTGGTGCTGACTTTCAGCACATCGCCAATTGTTGGGCTAAGCAAGTTTGCTGCCGACAACTGCCCTTCGCGGGAGTCACTTCCAACGGTGATATAATAATCATCTTCCAAGGCATCGATTTCCTTTTGGCGCAAACGGTCATACCAGGAATCATTTACAATTCCATGCCGATCGGGATAAACTCCGGTAAAAAGTGTAGGCACTCCGGTTGTGTTTTTCTGAATGTGCAATTCCATGGCAGCATTTGAACAAACCGCTCCATCCAACATCAACCGGCGAAATCCTCCCTGCTGAAAATGACTCCAATACCGACTGATATAATCGGTACGCATCTGCTCCACATTAACCACCACAACCAGGCGTGTTTGGTTGGACGGAGAAGGCGGAACTTGCTGTGAAAAAGCCGGAAAAACGAATAAAAGGAGTAAACTATACAGGAGTGTTTGAAAACGATTCAGCATGGTCATTCTATTTTTTTAAAGCGACTCAAAAATATAAAAAAGAAATGAAGGCGCTAACTTACACCCCTCGAAACTCTTTAAGTGAATTGAGGAGTGTACATGCAACAGGCCGGGAATGCGCCTACTGTAATCAGGTGCATGCCCGGCCTGTTTTATACAAGCGAGTTAACTTGAATTTACTTCAGAAAAGACTCCTCATCATCAAACGGATAACGCACAAAAGCTTCGATAGCCTCGTACTCCGCTAAGCCCAACTGGTCATAAACTTTAGCCGTTTCTTGGTTCCGATCTTCAGCCCGTTGCCAGAATTCGCGCTTATCCTCGCCCGGAAACACCGGAAAGTCTTTTTGCGATTGGTGTTTAAAAATTGCTTTTCGCTTTCTTAGCAATTCTGAAGGACTGATGGGAACGGCCATTTCAATATCTTCCACAGCCCATTCCTGCCAGGCACCACGATACAACCACAGGTAGCAATCATCCAGCCAGGCATCACCTTCAGCACGAATTTGACGAATGGCTTTAAAGATAATTTGCAAACACACTTCGTGCGTGCCATGCGGATCCTGAAGGTCTCCGGCAGCAAATATCTGGTGCGGTTTCACCTCACGCAGCAGGTCAACTACCAACTTCACATCGGCTTCGCCAATGGGGCCTTTCTCCACTTGTCCGGTTTCATAAAACGGCAAGTTCAGGAAGTGAACATTGGTATCTTTTACCCCGCAGAACCGGCAGCCAGCTTCGGCTTCTCCTTTTCGAATCAAGCCTTTCACCTGCTTCACAAAAGGAATATCGATTTCACCCGGCTTTTTGTTTTTCAAAAATTCAATCAGGCCTTTGTGTGCCTCGATAAGCTTTTCATTTTTCACTTCCTGGCTTTCCAGCAAATCAATGGTGAATTGTGAAAAGCGAATGGCATCATCATCAAATACCGCAATGTTTCCGGAAGTTTGATAGGCCACATGCACATCGTGTTTCTGATCAACCAAGCGCAGCAACGTTCCACCCATTGAAATCACATCATCATCCGGGTGTGGACTAAAAATCAGGGATCGTTTCACGGCAGGCTCCGGGCGTTCCGGACGCGTTTTTTCTGTTGCTCCCGGTTTACCTCCCGGCCAGCCGGTAATGGTATCCCGTATTTCTCCAAATATTTTAATATTCAAATCATAAGCTCCGCCATACTGAGCCAACAGGTCACGAAGTCCTTCTTTTTTATAATCATCATCGGTAAGTTTCAAAATCGGCTTTTCAGTTTTCTGACTTAGCCAGATTACAGCTCGTTTTACCATTTTGGGCGTCCACTCGCAAACACCAACCAACCACGGTGCTTTTGTACGGGTAAACTCAGCCGTAGCCGGCTCATCGAGGTAAACCGAAACCTTAGAGTGCAATTGTAAAAACGAAGCAGGCAAACTGCTTGTAACAGGCCCTTCAATCATCGCTTTCAAAACCGGGGACTTCAGTTTTCCCCAACCGGCTAAAATAATTTCGCGAGCGCCCAAAATCGTATCCACTCCCATTGTAATGGCACGGTGTGGCACCGCCTCCTCGTTTCCAAAATCCTTAACCGCATCAGCAATGGTCACACTGTCCAGTTTTACCAGGCGTGTGGTTGAATTGGCTGTTGAGCCCGGTTCATTGAATCCAATGTGGCCTGAACGACCAATTCCGAGCAACTGAATATCGATACCGCCTGAAGCCACAATCTGAGCTTCGTAGTCCGCACAAAATTCGCCAACCCGATCAAGCGGTAAGCTTCCATCAGGGATGTGAATATTTTCCGGTTGAATATCGATATGGTTGAACAAGTGCTGGTGCATAAAGCGAACGTAGCTTTTTTCACTTTTCGGATCCATCGGGTAGTATTCATCCAGGTTAAACGTGATTACGTTTTTGAAGCTTAAACCTTCTTCCTTGTGCATACGAACCAACTCCCGGTAAATCTGAACCGGAGATGAACCTGTTGCCAAACCAAGCACAGCCTTTTGGCCGCTTGCTTGTTTCTTTTTAATCAGCTCCGCAATCCTTTTGGCGATAAGAAGCGCGCCTTCTTGTGGATTGTCAACGACTTGAACAGGCAGTTTTTCAACTGTCTTCTCGATGTAGTTAAATGTTTTATTCATTGGATTCATTATTTAAGTAATCATCTGTAATTACGTGAAGCGGTACTTTGGCGCCTAAAGGCCCGGTTATTTCCACCGACTGCTCCATCATCATCACTCAAAGTGTGTACGCACACATAACGTTTAATGCACAAGTAATGTTCTCATCAAAATACGATTTCCAGAGCCGAATAGATTCTTAATTCAAGCCTGAGTTCAGGTACGATTTTATATTCTCCCGAGAAATCACTTCAAGGGGAAATAAGACATTAGCCGGAGGTACTTTTCGAAACAACAAATAGTTAACTAAGTAACTGATTCCTAAAAAAGCCTGTTTCCGGGGGTTCTGGTTGATCAAATAATTAATCACCCGATCATACACATAGTGAATATTGTTTTTCAACAAATCGTAGCCAACCAAGGCGATGTCTTTAATTCCGGCCTGATCAATAACTGAGGCCGTTAAATAAGCTCCTTTCGAAGTGGACACAAAAATTCCTTTTAGCTTGTCACGGGTGATGATGGTCATCAGTTCGCGACTAAACTCAGACTCATGGGTGTTTTCAAACTCATAGCTCAGGATCGTAAAATCATCCAGCCGGTTATCCCTGAAAAAATCCCGAAATCCTTTTTCTTTCTCACTTAAATGAACCCCATTCTGGATGGCTTCATAAACATGAAGAACAGCAATGTTGCCAGGCTCAGACAATTTTGTATGCAACATTTCGGCCCCTACCCGACCGCTCTGATACAAATCCTGTCCAATAAAACTGATCGGAGTGGCATTGGGAATATTGGTATTGAAAAGCACATAGGGAATTGAACTGGCTTTCAGTTCGTCAAAAAACTCGTTGGCCTCCTGATGAAAGATTGGTGCCAGCAGAACTCCGTCAGGCCGCTGGCTCAGCACCTTTCTTGACATGGCAATAAAGGAAGTCCGGTCGTACAGGTTAAAGTAAAATGTTTCAATCTGTACATTGTATTGCTCCCATTCCGAAATAGCATTCAAAATTCCGGAAGCCGACTGGTTCCAGTAATCATCCTGTAGCGGGTTGGGAACCAAAGCGGCAATTTTATATTTCTTTTTTGCACCAAGGGTACTGGCCATTAAATTGGGTTTATAGCCGGTTTTCTCCAAGGCTTCCATCACTTTCTGAAAGGCTTTTTCCGAAATTTTACCTCTTTTATGCAACACCCGATCGACTGTTGCCACCGAAACCCCGGCCATTTGAGCAATATCCTTGATTCTTATGTTTTTATACTCCGTCATATTTCGTCCAACCAATGATTTATTCTAAAGTTCATTCTACTTTCATAAAGATAATGTTTGCGCACACAAAAACGAAACAACTTACAACTTCAGCCATCATTTCAAACCGCAGGAAAGGATAAGAAGCCCAGATGCAATCTCCGGATTAAGGGTAAAAGTGGCCTTCGCTTGTCTTTCTGAAAAACCAATACCTATTCTCATGAAAAAGAGCCTTTTCATTCTCGTCGTACTTTCACTCATGGCCAGCACCACCGCACAGGACAGCAAACAGCATCAGGTAATCAAACAACTAGAACAGTTGCATGCTTTCATCGAGCACTCGCCCGTTGCCCAGTTGGAAACAGAATACCTCAAAACAATGCAGGCAACCGGTCTGCCGGCTTCAAAGCTAAATTTACCGGATGGCACCTACCACGGAGAAACACCGGCTGATGATTTTGGCTATCGGCACGTAATTCGGTTTGAAGTAAAAAACGGGAAACTCGGCCAGCTTGATTACGATGAAATTCATGCAGATGGACATGCCAAGGAAGCCGATGAGCAGTATGGTGAAAAGATGAGCACCTCGGGCACAACACCAGCCATTGCTTATCCCATTTATGAGAATGCCTTGATGGAACAACAAAACCTGCAAGAACTGGATGCTGTAAGCGGTGCCAGCTATTCGCTCTATCGGTTTAAACTGGCTGTAGCTTACGCCATCGCCACCCACTAAAAAACTTAATCATCATACCAGCTCCAGGTTGGTCATTTCTTCGGTAGGCCTAAAATCATAAGCCGGGTATTCATAAATTGGCATGCGCATTTCAGTTTCGCCAATGGAATACCCGTACAAGCCTTCGTATTCGCTCACCATTTCGCCCATCCCCTCCAGCTGGTCAAGGTATTCTTTGATTGATTTGGACTCGATAATAATCACCTTCCCCATTTTATGAATTATGGGACTATGCTTTCGCGTTGAATCGTGTTCAAATTGCAGAATTCGACGCCCATAGCGGGTTATTCCAATCACCCGGAAAGTCATACTCTTGCCCACTCCCGGAAGGTTGAGTACATTCCGGTCTGTCGCTAAAAAAGGAAGGTTGGCCTGCTCCTGCAATTGGCTGATTTTATCCACCATATTTTCGGCATCTATAGGTAAATTCCGAATCGTATCGTAATATTTCTCCGGAATCTGACCAATAACCTTTTCTTCTTTTTGCTCCTGAACAGAACGTGCATTCACCGCAAAACTATGGTTGTTTTCCATGTAGCCTTTCACGGTAAAAGTGTAATAAGAAAGCACACCAATAGCGTTTAATACCTGTCGTAATTTGGAGGCATGTCCTCGACGGGATGCAGCCGTTGTAAATACCAGCTGATTGGTAATGGTCCAGCCGGCAGACAAGAGCTTCAGAACACTTTCATTGGCCTCCGGAGTAACTTCCATAGGTGATTCAAAATGCGACTGAATAACAAATTGCTGCACGCCAACTGCAGATGCCTTACGCTTAAACTCGGCCAGAATAGCAACAAGTTTTGAAGTAATTCGCTGAGGTAAGTAGATTGGTAAACGAGTGCCCAGCCGCACCCGCACAATTTCGGCGTACTTCTCCCCGTCCTTCCGTTTTCGGTTGGCTTCCCGCTTCCGCTTGGCCATGGCATACACCGAATCAAAAAGCTGCTCCAGCGCCTGATCTGAGCTCATCAGCGCATCACCTCCCGTAATCAGAATATCGCGCAACTGCGAATCGTTTTCAAAATAGGCCATTAATCGCTCTAGCTTTTCATCCCATTTTTCGCCGGGCCTCAACTTCTCCTGATCAAAATAGAGGTTCCCATTCTGAAAATCGAACATCCGCTGGCACGAAGCACATAAACCACCACACGTCCGGCCGGCCGTATCCGGAATTAAAATAGCTACTTCCGGGTAGCGTCGATGCACATTGTGGTAAGAGGGTAGCAGCCAGCCTGCAGCATTGGGTTTTCCCGGTCGAACAACATCTTCTTTTTCCCAGGCCGAAATGTTCCCAAACTCGTCAACAAGCTGTCTGGAATAAACAATGTAGTCGCGAATTGCCAAGTCAGCACCAATTGCAAAATACGGCACACGAACATGAAGCAAGGACAGGTAATAAGGATTGACAAAGAAGGGAATACCCGCCTGATAAGCATCATAAAGTACTTTCATGGTATCCGGGTCAAGCGAATAGCCAAGCATTTCGTTGAGCAACTCAGGGGTGCGAACGGCAAACTTCAAATGAAAACGAGGATCGCTCCACCAGTCCAGCACCTGCAAGTATTTCTGCTCATCAGACAGGCCCGCCTGAAATTTGAACTGATCACTTTTTACCAGCCCCTTTTCCACTTGTTTTATAATGACCCTAATTATGCGATCCCGGTTTTCTTCCCGTAGCTTCACAATCCGGGGGTCCAGCCCCGAAGGAAACCGTTCCATCCATGCTTCAACCTGCTTTCGGGATGGAATTTGTCGTTGGCGTTCTCCCCGGTACTGACGAAAAAGTTCCAGCATATCTTCAAAGAAGAAAGGTTTGGCCCCACCCGTGCCAAAATTCACTGCCAGCCAGATCATTTTTATCGGATTACTCACAGCCACTTCTCCATGCAAGTTCAGGTCCTCATATTCGTGCCCGGCATAATCGATATAGTCCAGAATTCGAATTGCTGCCAAATCCGGCCAATCCAGCTGATCAGCAGAAACAGCCTCCCCGCCCTGACGGTAAAATTGAAACGCTTTCGGTTTTTGCCGCAGTTCTTCCATGACCCAATTACGAACTCCAATCAATGCTTCCGTTTCATTGCGCGAATTTCGCATAAGCTCTTCGAGTATCGGATTCTCTTTCAGTAACCGGTTTAATAATCGATGTGATTTAACATTGATCGCGATTTGATCCAACTGATGAACGATTGACATGACAACCTCCCTTTTCTTTTGATGGCAATTCGCCCGGATTTACAAAAACCAAAACAGCATAAAAACCACCGCATTTATGAGCACTTAAAAGCAAGAAGCGACTGTCTTTAAGTTACAAAATCCGGGACTTTTTATCAAGAAAAACGAAGTACAAATCAGCTCGAAACACGGGAGAACAACCTGGGGCAACCACTCCAAAAGTCCGAATCCATTTTTAACCGGACTTTTACAAATGACTATTTTAAACCAGTGGTATCACTCAATCGTTGTTTCCAAATGAGCCAAAGTATTTTTTAAAGGCCCGTAAGTCAGATATCACCTTGAAGTTTGATGGCAGTTTGCCTTTGATTTGTGCCACCTGGGCACCGGTAAGAAATACTTTCTTGCGTTTAAAAACCTGACTCATTCGCTGCACATAAGCTTCCAGTTCTTCCGATTCCATGCCATTGATCAAAGCTGTAAACACACGGTCAATCTTCTGCAGCCCTTCCAGTTTAAGTAAATCGTCAAGTGGCACATTCTGCCCCAAATAAACCGTTCTGTACCCGGCTTTAAGTGCTAAGTACTGGTAAAACAGGAGGCTCAGTTCATGCATTTCACCTTCGCGCAAATAAAATAAAACGGAAGCTGTGGCGTCGTAATTGGTGTATTTAGAGCAAGCGCGAACCAATAAATGTCGGGTGATGTTGGAAACAAAGTGTTCCTGTGCCGGAAAAATTGAGCCGATTTGCCAATAAATGCCAATCTTTTCAAACAAGGGAAAAACAATGGTCATAAAAGTGTCCTCGAAGCCAAGCGCTGCAATTTCCTGCTCCAACACTTCTTCAAATTTCTGATGATCAAAGTTCACCATATGCACAATTAGCTGATCAATCACTCCCTTCGAAGACAGGGATTTTTCATTCAGTTTCAGCACCTCTTCCTGAATCTGTTCTTCTTCAAATACGGAAACTTTGGAAATCTTGTATCCGTGCTTGACCAGCATCGACACATTCAACAACTTTCTCAATTCATTATCGCTGTAATACCGGATATTTGTTGTGGATCGTTGGGGGTCGAGCAAGCCATAACGCTTTTCCCAAATCCGGATGGTATGTGCCTTAATACCGGAAAGCGTTTCCAAATCCTTTATCGTATAATAGTTCATGGACCAACTAATTTAAATATAAAATGCTCAAACAATCGCTTTGAAAAGCGAGAGAATCATCGAATGACTAGCTCTTGAAATAACTAGCAAAATTAATACATCTAACAAGGCTAGGGGTCTTTTGTTTAAACATCGCGCAAAAACAATAAACACAAAAATAAGATTTAAAAGGTGGAAAACAGAAGTCTGAAATAATTTTCGGGATTAAACAATTCCACTATTTTTGATCTTCAATCCTAAGTAGTATGAAATGAGGTTTATCTATCCTGAATTTTTACCGGCATTGCTTTTTATAAGTATTCCCATACTTATCCACTTTCTTCATTTCAAACGCTACAAAACCGTTTACTTCAGTCAGGTTAATTTTCTGAAAACCATCAAGGAAGAAACCAGGAAAAAAAACAACCTGAAACAATTGCTCATTTTAATATGCCGGGTAATGGCGGTTATTGCCTTGGTTTTTGTATTTGCACAGCCCTATTTCCCCGTCAACCAGCAGGAACGCCATAAAGCCCGCCAGTTGATAGCCATTTATGTGGACAACTCATTCAGCATGAAACGGGAAACGGCCAGCGGCATGCTGCTGGAGCAGGCCAAATCCAAAGCCTTGAGCATTGCAAACAGCTATTGGCCCGGAACCAGTTTTCTGCTGCTGACCAACCAAAATGAACCAAGTCAGCAGCAATTGCTTACCCAAGCCCAACTGATCAGTCAACTGGGAGCCATCAGCGAAAGCCCCGAGTCGCTTCCCCTGTCAAAAGCTCAAAAACTGTTGATCAACAACCTGGACAAACAAAAGCTAAAGGCAGAAGAAGTCATTTATCTAATCTCCGACTTTCAGGAATACGCAAGCGATTTATCGGAAATGGAGAACGATACCAATCGTAGCACCATCCTTATTCCACTTCCCAGCACCACAAGCACCAACAACCTGCTTATCGACAGTTGCTGGTTTGAAACTCCCGGACGTCAGAAAAACCGGGAAGAGGCGCTTTGGGTTCGTATTCAGAACCAATCCGGGCAAAGCTACCAGAACTTGCCGGTTCGTTTAAAAATTAACGACACCATAAAAGCAATCAGCAACCTAAGCATTGAACCGGAAACCAGTCAAAATCTTGAACTTCGCTATAAAAACAACCGGGCTGGCACGCATCGTGGGCTGGTGGAGCTGGACGATTACCCAGTGGTGTATGACAACCAGTTCTTTTTCAGCTATGACGTTCGGGCTAAGAATAAGGTACTGGCGATTTACCAACAAGAAGACCCGGCTATAAACAAGTTGAAAGCCCTGTTTCTTAATGATGAAAACATTGACTTTGAACAAACGGGTTCCAAACAAATCCAGCTCAGTCAATTTCCCGAATACCAATGCATTTTCCTGCTTAACCTTAAGGAGATGAGCTCCGGCTTGATCAATGCATTGGATCAATTTGTCAAACGGGGCGGCTCTCTGTCCATTTTTCCGGGGATCAATGCTAACATCAATTCTTACAATGCCTTGTACCGTCAGCTAAAAACCGACCTGATTGAGCAAGCGGATTCGGCAGCCCTGCGCATGGAAGCACTAAACTACAACCATCCCCTGTTGCAGCAGGTGTTTCTTCATGAAGAATCGAACCTCGATCTCCCTAAGGTCAATTACAGCTACCGGTTTTCCCGGTCGAGCCAAAGCCAACAAACCCAAGTCATCGGGTTCAACAATAAGCAAGCTGCTTTATCCGGTTTCCCGGTGGGCTTAGGAAGTTTGCTGAACTTTAGTTTTCCGCTGGACGAAACCGTAACAGACTTTGCCCAACAAGCTCTTTTTGTTCCTTTGCTTTATAATATGGCGCTCAACAGTTTCACCCCGCAGGAAATTCAGCATGAAATCAGCAACAACATGGTTTTAACCATCCCGCAAAATGGGTCTGCACCGATTGCCAATAAAATAGCCATCAGCCCATTCCATGAGGATAAGCCCGTTCAGCTTTCAGTTTTAAACAACTACGCCAATCAAGTTCGAATCGACCTGCACAACATCATCCGGCAAGCAGGCTTTTACCAATTAACGCTTAGCCCTGAAAACACGCAAACACTGGCTTTTAATTACAACCGGCAAGAATCCTTATCCCCCACAATCCCTGCAGAAGAACTAACCAATAAGCTGCAGACAAGCAATCTGAATTTCATGCAGGTGATTGACGAAAAGGAATCGAGTTTTGATACAGCAATCCAGGAAACGAACAAAGGCATTGAATTGTGGCAGTACTTTTTAGTGTTAACACTGCTTTTTCTGGCCGCCGAAACACTGATTGCCAGGTTGTGGAAATAACATAAAAATCAAGATAAATTGTTTTGCCCTACTTTTGGGGTTCAACATAGGGAATGGTAAACCGGAAAGTTGCCCCCTTTCCGGCTTCGCTCTCCACCCAGATAAGCCCATTGTTTTTTTCAATAAACTCACGACAGATGATTAGCCCCAAGCCACTACCGGTTTCTCCGGCAGTTCCGACTGTGGTGGTATTTTCTTCGTAGTTGAAAAACTTCTGCTGTTTATCGGCATCAATACCTACACCCTGATCAATTACCGAAACCTGAATGCTGTTGCCCACTTTCCGGCCTTCGATCCGGATTTCGGTGTTGGGATAGGAAAACTTGATGGAGTTGAAAACCAGGTTACGAAGTACGGTAGCAATCATATCCTTATCGGCAAAAACCTGCAGGTCATTCTCAATCTCAACGTTAACCGTTTGCGATTTGGCAGCCAGGTTTGGGTTGGCCAGACTTACCACATCATCCACAATCAGCTTCAGCTTGAAGAAGGTTTTATACACCTTTATCCGGTTTGTTTGCGAACGCGTCCAGTACAAAAGGTTTTCCAGCAGAGCAAAGCCTTGTTCCGACGCATCATTCATGTCGTTGATGATCTGACTTAAATCCTCCTTGCTAAACGACTCGAAGTTGAAACGCAGCAGGTTGGTGTAACTCACCAAGGCATTGAACGGATTTTTCAAGTCATGGGCAATGATGGAGAAAAAACGGTCTTTGGAAACATTCAGTTTTTTAAGCTCCTTGGTTTTTTCCTGCAACTCGCGGGCCAGCTGTCTTTCCTTCTTCAGGAGTAAAAATAAAACAGCCAAAAAAATGACCACCAGAAATATAATCACATACAGATAGCCCTCCCGGTTCCGGGTATCGTTCAACAACACCTCCTGTTCATGAGTAAGCTGTTTCAACTCCAGAATTTCGCGTTGCTTCTTTTCAAACTGGTATTGCCCTGCCAGCTTCTGAATCATTTTATTTTGCTTCTCAATAAGCAGGCTGTCGTACACCTGGTTGTACTGGTGATAATACTCAAAAGCCTGCTTGTAGTCGCCAGTTTTTTCGTAATAATTTGACAAATAACCCAAAATTTCGGCACTTAAACTGTAAAGGTCCAATTTGCGGGCAATTGTCAACGATTCATCAAGCGCGGCTTTGGCCTTTTCAAAATCCTTCAGTTCAATATAAACCAGTCCCATATTGCTTTTAACAAAAGCAATTCCTTCCTTATCTCTGGCTTCATGATACAAATCCAAAGCCTTTTGATAATAGGCCAAACTCTTGGGGTAGTTTTCCAAATCGTATTCCAGCGTTCCCTGATTATTCAACACATGAATCATCGCCAAACGGTCTTGCTGGTTCCTGGCCAGCTGATAGGCCATCTCATAATTATCGCGCGCACGGTCAAACTGCTTCAGGTTCTGATAGCTAATCCCCAGGTTGATGTATGAGCTCAGTAACCCGACGGAATTGTTAGCCAAACTGTCTATCCGGAACGACTCCTGGTAAAACTCCAGCGAACGCTCGTAATCTTCCAGCTCATTAAAAATCATCCCCAGATTATTCAGCACTTTTGCCTGCAACACCTCATTGGGAACCTGTTCCAATAACTTCAGCCCCTGGTAAAAATGATTGGTGGCCTGCTCAAAGTTGCCCACATTGAAACAAGCAAGTCCCAGCCAGTTACAGGCAACCACCTGTACCGAGTCGTTTTGCTGGCTTACGGCCTCATCGAAAGCCTCCTGCAAACACGAAACCACAAAATCATGGTAGCGGATCGAATCCAGGTACTGATCGCCAATTTCTAAAAGCAGCTCAAGCCGGTTCGCCTTTTTATCAGCAAGAGCAGCTTTCAATGAATCGATAGGTGCATACTGGCTAAAAACAGGGAGCGAAAAAACAATAAAAAGCAGAAAAGGAATTACTTTTTTATTCATGACGGACAGCAGGTTACACTGAATCGAATGCAAATATAAAACAAAACCGAATAGAATCTTTGAAATCATAGCAACAAGCAGGCAAAAGTAAAAAATATGTAATTCGGAAATAGTTTTGTCATACCGACAGGTTTTCTCTAACAGGTTAAAACGCTTTGTGGTTCAAAGGATAATCCGTAAATCTGTTAAAAAATAAATGCATTAACTCTTAGTCGTTATGAAAACTCAATCAGCACAATTTTTCATCGATCGTGAAGCACGATTTGGAGCACACAACTACCATCCGCTACCGGCTGTTCTGGAGCGTGGCGAAGGCATTTACGTATGGGATGTGGAAGGCAACCGATACATGGACTTTCTGGCTGCCTACTCGGCCGTTAACCAGGGACACTGCCATCCTAAAATTGTAGCAGCCCTGTGCCAGCAAGCCGAAACCCTCGCCCTCACCTCGCGTGCTTTCTACAACAATGTGTTGGGCGAATGGGAAGAATACATGTGCAAGCTGCTTGGTTACGACAAAATGCTACCGATGAACTCCGGAGCCGAAGCCGACGAAACCGCGCTGAAACTGGTGCGCAAATGGGCTTACAAGGTCAAGGGCATTCCGCGTAATGAAGCCAAAATTGTGGTTTGCAACGGCAATTTCCACGGACGCACCATCACCATCGTTTCCATGTCATCCGACCCGGATGCCTACAACGACTACGGTCCTTACACTCCGGGCTTTGTTAACATCCCCTACAACGACCTGCAGGCCCTGGAGCAAGCTTTGCAAGATCCCAATGTGGCCGGCTTTTTAGTGGAACCCATTCAGGCCGAAGCCGGGGTTTATGTTCCTCAGGATGGTTTCCTGAAGAATGCCTCCGAGCTGTGTAAAAAGTACCAGGTTCTTTTTGTGGCCGACGAGGTGCAAACCGGCCTGGCCCGCACCGGCAAAATGCTGGCCTGCGACCACGAAAATGTGCGCCCCGACATTTTAATTCTGGGCAAAGCCATTTCCGGAGGCATGTTTCCGGTGTCGTGTGTGCTGGCCGATGATGAAATTATGCTGACCATTAAACCCGGCGAACATGGGTCGACCTACGGCGGCAACCCCATTGCAGGCAAGGTAGCCATGGCGGCTTTGGATGTTATTCAGGAAGAAAAGCTGGCGGAGAATGCCACCCAAATGGGCGAGATTTTTCGCGAGTCCATGCGTGCTATTCCTTCTGAAATGATTGAAACCGTGCGCGGAAAAGGCTTATTAAATGCCATTGCCATTAAGCCCCTCAAAGGCAAAACCGCCTGGGATGTGTGCCTGGCCATGAAAGAAAACGGGATTTTGGCCAAGCCCACCCACGAGCACATCATCCGCTTTACACCGCCGTTAATTATTAATGAAGCGCAGATGACGGAAGCCATTGAGCGGATCAAAAAAACATTTGACGAGTTTGGTTTTTAGTGTACAACATGTATTCATGTTGAAGGGGAAGCTGGGTGCTTCCCTTTTTTTTATAAAAAAAATGAGCCAACCTTTTTTAAAGGCTGGCTCCGGGTTTAATGTTATTTACATCAAAACGACTTAGCGCTTTGCTTTCTTTTCTCTCTTCTCGGCTTTCTTTTCTTTAGCTGTTTTGAGAGGTTCTTTCTTCTCGCTTTTCTTAGCATCGTGTGATTTTGCCATAATTTTTCCTTTTAAAAGGTTCATATTGAAATAAACGAACAAGTGGATTACCCATTTATTCCGGAAGTAAAATTACACTTTAAATCAATCTGAAAGATCAATCCAACTATTTTTATGATGCTAAAAAAACAAACGCTCAACGCAATTGTTTTCCAGCGAATTACCTCCAATCCCTAAAAACATACCTCAACACCGCCGGAATGCATGATCTAAGCCATCCCCTCACTCTCCAACCGTGTGGATTTGACCTTCATCGCCCTGAATACGCCCTCCCGCTTCCCGAAAAATCAGGCCCATACCCTGCGCAGCTGCTCCAGTTTTACGGATTCTCCGCCCATGCCATGGGCACGATTTCCGGCTTTGCGGATTGTCCGCCCATGCCATGGGCAAGGTTTCCGTAACTGCGGATTGGTTGCCCACGCCATGGGGAAGCTTTCCGTAACTGCGGATTCCTTCCACAGGCCATGTCTGCTCGCATGGGGTACCGGGAGCCTTTGCCATGAGCTTCAGTCTTCATTTTATTTTTCGGGGACCAGCTGCAAAATCATCAGCCTCCTCGAAAAATATGTTGATGAACATAGTTTTGGTATTGACTTTCGTTTTTCAATCCTCTAATTTGCATAAGAATTGCAAGTAGTTAATTTAAAACTCTCCGACAATGACTAAAATTATTCCCTTCACCCCACATAATCTGCGCAACAATGAGCACTTTCAATTTATGACCGAAGTGGATCAGCTGGTCACCGTTGTTCCTACCGAATTACTCCCTCTGAATAACGTGTATCCCCGGTTTAAAGAGGCCCTGACCCTAGAAGATGAGGCTTTGCGGGTGGAGCAAGGCAGTCTGAAAACCGAAACGCTTGGCGAGAGCGATGTCCGGCGCGACCAGATTTGGAGTGCGCTGCGTGGACGAGTGGAATCGACCCTGCTAAGCCCGGTTGCCGAAGAATCGGAAAGTGCCAAGGTGCTGATGCGGGTGATCGATTTGTATGGCAACGTTCGGCAAATGGCCTATAAAGAAGAAACTTCGGCCCTTACCAACCTGGTGAGCGATTTGCTGTTACCGGTCAACGAGGAACACCTGAACCGCCTGGGCATTCAGGCATGGGTGACGGCATTAAAAAATGAAAATGACCAGTTTCAGGCCATTACCCAGGAACGGGTGAGTGAGCTTGCCGGTCGTAAGGAGGGCGATGTGCGGGGCATCCGCCTAACCGTTGATCCGATTTACCAGGAACTGGTGGATACCTTGAATGCCGCCATCATTTTGAATGTGGCCACGCCCGAAGCCCAAAACCTGGTAAAAGAACTCAATGTGGTTATAAAAGCATACAAAACCCTACTGGCTACCCGCAGTGGCCGTAAGGATGCCAAAGAAAAAATGAAAGAGGTTTAAATAAATTGATGTTTGGGAAGAGACAATCTGTTTAGGAGAATTATTGAGTTTAGTTGATTTTCTTTTTGTTTTACCTGCAGGATTTTACCTTCTGCAGGTTTTTTTTCGGCCCCACACCGCAGGGACATTGCCAAAAAAACAGGGCCTTGTTTCTTTTGTGTTGAAACAAGGCCCTGCCCGTGCTAAAAAAAAGAAGCACTTATTCTTCGGTCAGCAACAAGCTTGGAATACCTTCCAGCCCATCCACCGCAATTTCGTAATTGTGTTTGTAATTCAGAATGTACAAGCCCCGGTTCATAAAACCGCCATAGCGACTCACCCGGTCAAAATAGAATTCCGCCTGGTTCAAGGCCACATGATGATAAGGCAGGCAATCGGTAAAGTTTTCGCCATACTGAAACAAGGCCGACATAAAATAATAAGCCACATCGTAGCCCTGGAAGCTGAACTGGTTGGGTTCGGCTGCAAAATTACGCCGGAAACTTTCAACAAACCGGTTCGTCAGCGGAGCCTGGTAGTTGATATAATACGGGCTCAGCAAATGCAGGTTGGTATGGTGAAAATATTCGGGTTGAATACTGTTGTAACGCTGAAAGTTGGACAAGCCAACCAGGGTCACCGGATAATCTTCGGCCAGCGAATTGATGTTGGACACCGCCACACTCACCTGCGCCTCTGTGGCCGATGGAATGATAAAGACATTCTCACGCGTTTTGCTCAAAATACGGCGCAAGCCCCAATAGCCTTCCCGACTGAAATTGTATTCCTGAAAACGTACATCGCGGTCGCCCTCTAAAAAAGCCGACGCAAAAAATTTCTCCCGGCACAGGTCAACCAGCGTGGCTTCGGGCAAATGCTTATACTCCCCCATTTCCAGCACGATCAGGTTCTTGTTGAAATATTCTTCTCCGATATAATCCGCCGTTTCCCGCACCAGGTAATCCTTGGTGGGGTTAATTTTGAAATACCACGGGTTGCGGGTTTCAAAATCGCCTGCCGATGACAGCGGCGACACCATGGGGATTTGGTTTTGAAGGGCAAAATCAGCAACCGGTCCCTGCAACTCCGGGAAAACCGGCCCAATGATTAGATCCACTTCCTGAAACACGTCCAGGCGAATCAGCGAATCCACCACCGCCTGTTTCTGATTGGTGTCAAACACGTGCAACTGCACATTCATCCCGGCCCGCTGCAAGCTATCAACCGCCAGCAAAACGCCTTCGTAAAAATGAACGAAGTTTTCTGAACGGGGATAAATAATCTTTTCATTGCGGATTTTAAACGTATCCGCCGGCAGCTCTTCCGGGCTGGCAAACTGACTCATAAAATCGGCATCCTGCAGCATTTGCTCTTTGGTCATGCGTACCCGGTTTACCGTATCATTGGCCTCCAGGTACAGGGGCAAAAGCAAAGCCACATCGTATTTTTTAAACCGTGCCTGGTCGCTCGCCTCACAAGCTAAAGGACGCTCCTGAGCAACAACCTGCACTGAGTAGTCCAAAGGCTGTAGCCTTGCCGGAACTTCTTCCCGCGGCATTTCTTCCGGCTCCTCCTCCTCAAGCGCCTCCTCGGCAACCATTGGCTGAGGCGCCGCTTCCACTTCATTCGGAATCAAAATGGTTTCGCCGGCCATTAAGCCGCGGTAGCCCAACACCGGATTGCTCTTTTTAATGGAAGTAATCTTGACCTGGTATTGATTGGATATGCTGTAAAGCGTTTCGCCACGGGCAACCACGTGCTTGGTGAAGGCCTCCTCGTTAACCGGTGCCACCTGAATATCGGGCACCTCTTCGGTGACCGGAATCTTAATGCGTAAGCCAGCCTGCAAACCATGCTCCAATGCCGGGTTGTATTTTTCCAGCACATCGCGGGTCACATGGTATTCACGCTCCAGCCCCCAAAAGGTTTCTCCCGATTCCACCAAATGAATAAAGAATTCCTCGCCCGCCGGAACATCGGTCACCGCTTCGAACGCTTTTTCCGGAATGGTGAGCTCCATGCCAATACGCAGGCTTTCCT
Source organism: uncultured Sunxiuqinia sp. (assembly GCF_947495665.1). GTDB lineage: Bacteria > Bacteroidota > Bacteroidia > Bacteroidales > Prolixibacteraceae > Sunxiuqinia > Sunxiuqinia rutila. Next base: position 15,689 of record NZ_CANLZV010000001.1, on the reverse strand, counting down.
TCACCTTCGGGTTAGCCTTAATCAGATCAGCAATCGAACAGTTGTATTTTTTGGCAATCGAATAAAGTGTCTCATCACCCACCACCCGATGCTTGGTTACTGGTGCGGTAACTTCCTGCTCCGCTCTGGCACGTCTTGCTTCCCGGTTTTCGCGAATTCGTTTCAAATCATTCGCATCCGGAATAAGCAAGGTTTGTCCTCTTTTCAAGCCCTTTTCTTCCAACTGCGGATTGTACTTCACAATGTCGGCCACCTCCAGGTTGAAGCTTTTGGCAATAAAGTGCAAGGCATCTTTCCGCTTCACCCGGTAAGAATGAAACGAAGGCAGCTCGTCCAACTGGGGCTGCTCTTCCGTTTTTGGGGCAACCGTTTCGGTGCTTTCAGCCACCGGTATGCGCAATTCCTGACCGGTTTTCAGGCCAAAAATCAAACTCGGATTCGCATTGAGCAAATCCTTGCGATCCACCGAATAAGCTTTGCTAAGCGAAAAGATCGTTTCTCCCTTTTCAACCACATGAATCAGGAAGGTTTGACCATCTTCCTGAATTCGTCGTTCTTGTGCGTAAAGCTGAAATCCTAGGAAAAATACTAGAAGGGTAATTATAATGCGATTCTTCATTGTTGTAAATTCGATTTAGCATGGTCAAACTTAATGACCCATTTTTGCAATTTCACAAAAATAAGATTTCTCGATTGATCTTCACCCCAAGAACGTGTTAAAAAGCATTTAATTGTACGTTCGCACCGCCTTGCTAGAAACTCTTCTGACTAAAATATTTCATAAACTGAGCACGCTCATACAGGGTGGCATCGGCTTCGCCAACGGCCAGTTTCCCTTTAAAATCGGCAACTGAAGAATAGCCTTTTTCATCCATCCAGGCCGCAATTTGCTGGTTCATTTCCGTCACCACAGCCGCTCCGTTGGTATACAATACCGAAGCAATCTGAACAGCATTCGCACCTGCCAGCAAAAACTTGATGGCTGTTTCGGCCGAATGAACACCGGTTGTTGCCGCCAAAGGACAAGCCGTTTTGGAGGCCATAATTCCGGTCCAGCGCAAAGGCATTAAGTAATCGCTCGGGTTGCTGAGGACATCGGCACCAACCACTTCTTCCTGGTTAATATCAATGTCAGGCGAATAAAAACGATTGAATAAGCTGATTCCGCTGACGCCTGTTTCAGACAATCGCTGAATCATTCCGGCCAGGTTGGAGAAATAATGGCTGATTTTAATCGACACCGGAATAGACACTGTTTTCAATACTTCAGCAATTGTTTTGAAATAAAACTGCTCACTGGTTTCATTGGTCTTCGCCACATCCGAAGGCAAGGCAAACAGGTTCAGCTCCAGGGCATCCGCTCCGGCCTCTTCCAGCTTCTTGCTAAAAACAACCCAATCAACCGCGCTAACACAGTTTACGCTAGCCACAATGGGCACATCAACCGCCTGCTTGGCTTGACGAATCAGGCTAGTATAATCTTTCAGATTTTCATCTCTGATGATATAATCAAAATAATCCATGTACTCCGGATCGGGTTCCAAAGCTTTGCGCTTGGACAACTCCTCCTGAAGCTGGGCATCAATCTCCTCTTCAAACAACGATTTAAGGACAATCGCTCCCACACCGGCTTGAGCCAGTTTTTTGATTTGTTCCAGATCTCCAGTCATGCTGCTGCTGGCAGCAATCACCGGGCTTTTTAATTCTAATCCGAAGAATTGGCTTGTTAAATTGGCCATATGCTTGTTTTTTCTTGATTCATATTTGGGGTTTCTGACTTTTAGCAAGCAAAAACCGACCTTATTATTTACCTGCTCCAGTTAATTGCCGGAAGCTTCTGTTGCCTGCTCCTTCAATTTTCCCTGAAGGTAGTTATTCATACCGGCAGCCGCTTTACGTCCGTCGCCCATGGCCAGAATCACTGTGGCACCTCCACGTACAATATCGCCACCGGCAAACAGTTCCGGAATAGAGCTTTGCATGGTTTCCGGGTCAACCTCAATGGTTCCCCAACGGCTCACCTTCAGTTCAGGCAACTCAGATGGCACCAGCGGGTTCGGCGAAACGCCAATAGCAACCACAACCACATCCACCGGGATGTCATATTCTGATCCTTCAACCACCACCGGACGACGACGTCCTGAGGCATCGGGCTCACCCAGCTCCATTTTCTGAACACGCATGCGGTTTACCCGTCCGTTTTCATCGGCAAAATATTCAACCGGATTGGTCAGGTTCAAAAACTCAATACCTTCTTCTTCGGCATGCAAAACTTCTTCAACCCGGGCCGGCATTTCTTCCCGCGAACGACGATAAATGATCATGGCTCGCTCGGCACCTAAACGCTTGGCAGTACGCACCGAGTCCATGGCCGTATTTCCACCTCCTACTACAGCAATATTCTTACCGCGAAGGACTGGCGTGTCAAATTCTTTTTCGGCTGCATGCATCAAATTCACACGCGTCAGGTATTCGTTGGAAGACAAAATTCCATTGTAGTTTTCTCCCGGGATATTCATAAAGCGAGGCAAGCCTGCTCCACTGGCCACGAAAAACGCCTGATAACCTTCTTCTTTCAAATCATCAAAAGAAGCCGTACGTCCAACGATGAAATTCCGTTCAAATTTCACACCCATGTTTTCAAGGCTTTCCAGTTCCACATCCACCACGCGGTTGGGCAAACGGAATTCGGGGATACCGTACTTCAATACGCCACCAATTTCGTGCAGCGCTTCAAAAACAGTTACATCATATCCCAATTTGGCCATGTCGCCGGCAAAAGACAGGGAAGCTGGTCCAGAGCCAATCGCAGCCACTTTGATGTTGTTTTTAGCTGCCGTTTCAGGCACAGAAACCGCACCACTGTTTTGCTCATAATCAGCCGCAAAACGCTCAAGATAACCAATGGCTACCGGTTCTTTTTTCAGTTTAAGCGTGTAAAAACACTGGGCTTCACATTGTTTTTCCTGTGGACAAACACGTCCGCACACCGCCGGAAGGGCCGAAGTTTCCTTAAGCGTTTTAGCTGCTTCAAGCACTTCGCCACGCTCAATGTTCTTAATAAACTTTGGAATGTTAATGCTAACCGGGCAACCTTCAATACAGGTTGGGTTTACACAGTCCATACAGCGTGAGGCCTCAGCACGGGCACTGGCTTCGTCCAGCCCGAGGTTCACTTCACGATCCTGGTATTTAATTCGTTCCAACGGATCAAGCCCGGGCATCACTACCCGCTCGCGCATGGTCCGTTCTTTATTTTTAAGTTGTGAACGGAGCTCTACACGCCATTCTGTATCGCGTTCTATTTTTAAGTATTCTTTCATTTCAATTTCCGTTTAATGCAATTCCAACAAAGACTCACCCAGCAACTGGATGGTCGTGCAATCATCCATTGGCCTGCTCCCAGGCTTCTTTTTCTTCGGCCATATAGCCGCCCAGGCGCTGAATCAGCTCATCAAAATCAATTTTGTGGGCGTCAAACTCAGGTCCGTCAATGCAGGTAAATTTGGTTTCACCTCCGACATTGGCTCGGCAGGCGCCACACATACCTGTTCCATCCACCATCACCGCATTCAGACTGGCTTGTGTTGGAATATTATATTTTTTGGTGAGTAAGGCAGTGAATTTCATCATCACAGCTGGTCCAATGGCCACACACTCATCAATCTGCTCGCGATTAATGACTTCTTCGGCACCAGTCGTTACCAACCCTTTATTTCCGTATGATCCATCATCGGTCATAATAATTACCTCATCGGACCATTGACGAATTTCATCTTCCAGAATTATCAAATCTTTGGAGCGGGCTGCCAATACGGTTACAACACGGTTACCTGCTTTTTTAAACCCTTCCACAATCGGCAGCAAAGGCGCAATACCAACCCCACCGCCACAAGCCAGAATGGTTCCGGCCTGGTGAATGTGTGTTGCTTTTCCCAGCGGCCCCACCAAGTCCAGGATGCTGTCTCCCGGATTCATTTCACACAAACGGGTAGAACTTACGCCTACTTTTTGAACTACCAGGGTAATCGTGCCTGCATTCTTATCTGCCTGAGCAATCGTCAGCGGAATTCGTTCTCCTTGCTCATCAATCCGCAAAATGATAAAGTGTCCCGGCTTTCGTGCACGGGCAATCCGCGGAGCATGAACAACCAATTTCACAACCTTTTCCGAAAACGACTCTTTTTCAACTATTTGATACATCGTTAAATCACTATTTTTATTTTTAAGCCTAATTTGGCAGGTCAAAAATAGTAATGTCTTCGTAAAATCAGGGGGCACCCTGGCCATTTCATGCTAATTTATATTCATTCTTACAATGACTAACAAACGGATTGGGCGTTTAAATTAATCTTATTGCAAAATCTGCCCATAAAGCAAAAGGGCTGCCCAAAATTCATGTATATTTGAGGTTCGTTTTTTTCAAAAACAGGCTGTTTCTTTTTAATCCGCTTTTATTAGATGGCACAAGAATTAATCATTGGACTCACCGAACACCGGACATTTGGCTACTTATACCAGGCTTTTTTAATCGAAAAAAAAGTCTCCTTCTACAGCATCATCAAATTGGTAAAACCGCATGACCTGAATGACCTGACACTGAGCAGCCAGGAGCAGGAACTGGTGCGGCTAACCGACCGGTACAGTGATGAGAATCTGGTTAAAAAATTCTCGAAGAAGAAAGAATCCTCTAAGTTTTTTCAACAGATGGATCAGGGGCTTTTTCAGGAACACATCAGCCCTTATATTGACCGATACATGCGGCAAATTTCACTTTTGTTAATGGAACAAAATACACGGCTGTTTTTCAAACAAGCTAAATATGCCAATTTGTATGAAGAAGATCAGATCAAGGTGCCCGAACAGTATTCGAGGGCGACCTTTTGTTTTGAGCGGACAGCCGAAGGTACCCGCTATTCGCTTGAAATAAAGCACAACAACAAGCCACTGAACATTCTTCATAAAAACCTGACCATCGTAACCAGCCAGCCCTGCAGCTTTGTTTTGCAAAACCAACTTTACCTTTTTCAACACATAAGTGCCAAAAAGCTGGTTCCTTTCATGGAAAAGGACATTGTCTTCATCCCCAAAGCCGTAGAAGAAAAATACTTCCAAACCTTTGTGCTGAACATGATTAAAACCTACCCGGTACGCGCTTCGGGTTTTACCATCGAGGAGTGTTCCGGCAACAAAAAAGCCCTGTTATCGCTGGAGCCCAACCTTCAATTGGAAGCGGTGTTTCTGCCCAAATTCAACTACGGCGACACGGAATACCTGGCCAACAGCAAATCATCGGTGTCTGTCACCCTCGAAAAAGAACAGGATAACTACACCTTCAAAAAATACATGCGTGATCATCAGTGGGAAGGTCAGTTGCTACATCTGCTTCAGGAGTTGGGGCTTCAGGAAAAGGATGGCATTTATTTTCCCAAAGGGGCTGACCTGCTTGATGGCACCGACCGCCTGTTCGAACTCCTCAAGTGGCTGAACAAACACAAAGAGACGCTCCTGGAGGCTGGATTCGAATTACAACAAAACCAATACGAGAAGCGCTACTCAACCGAAAGCCAGGATCTGCAAGTCGAAATAAAAACCAAAGAAGATTGGTTTGATATTTATGCCAAGGTTCGTTTTGGCGACTACGAAATTCCCTTCATTAAGCTGAAGCGAAATATCTTGAACGGCATTCGCGAGTTTGAACTTCCCAATGGCGAGGTCGCAATCTTACCCAAGGAATGGTTCGCCGAATATGAAGACCTGCTTCCATTTGTGAAACAGGAAGGGCACGCCATGCAGCTGCAAAAGCACCACTACCAGTTGCTCAAGAAAAGGGTGAAAGGGATTGATAAAGGCTTTTTTCAACGCCTGGACAAAATCAGCGAGTCAGCTTCCGAGCCGGTGGCGGTTCCGGCCAACATTCAGGCCAAACTTCGCACCTACCAGGAAGAAGGCTTTTCGTGGATGTACCGCCTGTACGAGCACCAGTTTGGCGGATGCCTGGCCGACGACATGGGTCTGGGAAAGACGCTTCAGACGCTGACTTTGTTACTCAAGCTTAAGCGCATGAAGCGACAAATCATTGTTCCAGAACAAACAGAATCGGACAAGCAATTGGCTATTTTCAACAACGAACAGCCCCCTAAAGAAGAAACGCAGGCCGCCTCCCTGATTGTGATGCCCACTTCGCTGGTTCACAACTGGGAAAATGAGATTAAAAAGTTTACACCTTCTTTAAAGGTATATAAACATGTAGGTATTCAACGCAAAAAAACACTCAACCTGAAAGGTCTGATTTCGTACTACGATATTATACTGACCACTTACGGAACGGTTCGCAACGATCACGAGCTACTAAAAGAACATGAGTTTTTCTACCTGATTCTGGACGAAAGTCAGAACATTAAAAACTCAGGTTCGAAAACCTACCAAACCATCACGAAGCTAAAAGCCAAACACCGGCTGGTGCTTACCGGAACTCCCATTGAAAATTCGCTTTCAGATTTATGGTCGCAAATCAACTTTCTGAACAAGGGGTTGCTGGGCAATCAGGCTTATTTCAAACGTGAATTCATTACGCCCATCGAGAAGAAAAACGATCCGGACAAACAGGCCAAACTTCAAACCCTTATTCGCCCCTTTGTTTTGCGACGCAAAAAAGAGGATGTGGCCCGCGATCTTCCGCCCCTGACCGAGCAAATACGTTACTGCGGGATGTCGAAAGAACAACAACGTTTTTACGACAAGGAAAAGTCAATTATCCGCAACAACATTTTGCAGAACATTGAACAGGAAGGCATCCAAAAGTCGGCCATTGTTATTCTTCAGGGACTCACCAAACTCCGGCAATTAGCCAATCATCCATCCATGCTGAATGATGACGAGCAAGCTGAATCGGGTAAATTCGATGAGATTTTCCGCAGCTTATCCAACCTGATGGCTGAAAAACACAAGGTGCTAATTTTCTCTTCTTTCGTGAAACATTTGGATCTTTTAAAAGAAAAAATTGAAGCTCAAAAATGGAAATACTCCTTGCTAACCGGCCAAACCAGCAAGCGGGAGGAAGTCATTAAAAGCTTTCAGGAAGATCCCGAAAACCGGATTTTTCTGATTTCGCTAAAAGCAGGCGGAGTTGGATTAAACCTCACCTCGGCCGACTATGTTTTCATCATTGATCCGTGGTGGAACCCGGCCGCCGAAAACCAGGCCATCAACCGGGCTCACCGCATTGGGCAAGACAAAAAAGTCTTCGTTTACCGCTTCATCACCGAAGGCTCCATCGAAGAAAAAATACAACTTTTAAAAGAACGAAAATCGTCTTTGGCCGAGAAGTTTATCAATTCCAATAACCCATTCCAGGCCATTACTCAAAAAGAGATCATGAACCTTTTGAGCTAATTTTTCAGGATCCGTGTAACAAAATTAAGCCTGAGCGAACTCATGATCAACAAAACAAAAAAGCCATAGTTTTGCCATTTCAACGACTAAAATCCAATCAATAATGAAAATAGTACAATACACCCTTTTATTTTTTCTGATTTCAACACTGAGTTTTGCTCAGAAAAAGTCATTAACCCTGGAAGATGCCGTAATTGGCCGATCAAGTTACTTACGCCCCGAATCTCCGAGGTCGCTGCAATGGCAGGACAGCAAACACTATGTCCTGGTTGAAAACGACACGCTGTTTCAGTATTCGGTGCCCAAAAACCAAAAAGAAGTGTTACTTACACTGAGCGACCTGACAAAAGCAGAATCCAATCAGGAAGAATGGTCTTTCTCCAGCTTTCCTTCTTTTTCGTTTGTGAACTCCAATACCATTCGCTTCTGGAAGTCGCGCCAGATGATTCTTTTCAATCTCGCTGACAAGAGAATTGATCAGAAACTGTCGCTTCCCGAAACGGCTCAAAACATTGATTTTTGCGACGCCAGCCTCAGCCTGGCCTATACAAAAGGGCAAAACCTGTATATAAAAAATGCTCAAGGCGAGAAACAAATTACGTTTGACACGGCCGAAGGAGTTCTGAATGGACATTACGTTCATCGTCGGGAGTTTGGCATTAGTAAAGGTATTTTCTTTTCGTCCACCGGAACCAAAATTGCTTTTTACCGAAAAGACGAAAGCATGGTAAAGGATTATCCGCTGGTTGATTACATGGCCCGCCAAGCCGAACACAAGCCTGTAAAATACCCCATGGCCGGCATGACCAGCCACCAGGTAACCGTGGGCATCTATGATATGACAACCGGAAAAACTCATTTTTTGAACACCGGACAACCTGATGACCACTACCTGACCAACATCAGCTGGGGGCCGCAGGATGAATTCATTTACCTGGCCGAGCTCAACCGCGAACAAAACCACATGCAGCTAAACCAATACGCGGTGGCAAGTGGCGAAAAGCTTAAAACATTATTTGAAGAAACAAGTACTACCTACGTTGAACCTCAGCACCCGATTGTCTTTTCTGAAAAAAATCCGGAGCAGTTTTACTACTGGTCACGCAAAGACGGCTGGTTTCACCTTTACCTGTACGACACCACTGGGAAACAAATCAAGCAGATTACTCATGGCAACTGGGAGGTAACTGATTTTTATGGCGCCGACAACCAGTTTGTTTATATTCAAGCCACCAAGGAAAATCCGACGGAGCGTCATTTATACCGCGTGAAAATTTCCAATGGAGTCATGACCCGCTTGGATGAAGCAGCAGGAACACACCGCGGCAGCTTTTCTCCCGATAAAAACTACCTCATTGACAACTGGAGCGCGAATGCAGTTCCGGGGAAGGCAGACCTGCTTGCCACCAATGGACGATTTGTGAGCAACATTCATACGGCCGAAGATCTGGCTGCGGACTACGCCTTTGGTAAAAATGAAATTTTCACCATCAAAGCAGCCGATGACTCAACAGACTTGTACTGCCGAATGATTTTGCCCCCCAACTTCGACTCGTCTAAAAAATATCCTGCCATAATTTATGTCTACGGTGGCCCACACGCCCAATTGGTAAACAACACCTGGCACAATGCCGTAAGCTGGTGGCAATATTATATGGCATCCAATGGCTACATTCTGTTTACGGTGGATAGCCGGGGATCTGCCAATCGTGGTGAAGCCTTTGAAAATGTTATCCACCGCAAGTTGGGGCTGACAGAAACCGAAGACCAGATGGAAGGAGCCAACTACCTAATGAACCTTCCCTATGTTGATGCCGACCGAATCGGAGTACATGGATGGAGTTACGGCGGTTTTATGACCTTAAACCTGATGCTGCGCCATCCCGAAACATTTAAGGTTGGTGTATCCGGTGGTCCGGTTGTCGACTGGAGCATGTACGAAGTTATGTATGGCGAACGCTACATGGACACTCCCCAGGAAAATCCGGAAGGTTACCAGGAAACCAATATGGTGAACCATGTTGAAAACCTGCAAGGCAAATTATTGCTGATTCATGGTGCACAAGACGAAACGGTGGTGATGCAGCACAGCATGAAGTTTTTACGTGAATGTGTGAAACAAAACAAACCAGTTGACTTCTTCCCCTACCCGATACATGAGCATAATGTATACGGCAAAGACCGCCTTCACCTGATGAATAAAATAAGCCAGTATTTTTTCGACTACTTATAATACAATCGATCCATGAAGACTATCGTGTCATAGCCTTCATGGATCGACCACTTTTGAAAGACCAGTTTCGAATAAGCTAAATCATCCCTTCCAAACATTCTAAAAAACTATTCAAAGCGAAGCATGTCTGGTTTTCGGGGTTGAAAATTATAAAACTGGCTCTTGGTCCGTTCATTAAGTTCAAAGCCAAACGTTCCAATATCTGCCGGGTGATTAGGAAACCAGGACAAACGCAGCTGCAACGTCTGAAAAACAAGGTTTTCATTTCGAATGCGCACACCAGCCCCAACACCGGCATAATAATCCTGGGTAAAAATTAAGTGCTTGTTTGATCCGATAATTCCGAGATCAACAAAACTGAAGAACGCAAAATTAAAGTCAAGCACGTGCCTGGGCGGAAAAACCACAGACTCAAAGCAGAGAAGCAAACGTTGCTTTCCAAGAGGTAATCGGCTTCCAAAGCCCCGAATCCCGTCTTCACCTCTTAATGACAACTCTTCAAGCTCAAAACGCCGAATACCTAAAAGGTAATTCAGCTTGATAAACTGCCGGAACCCTTTATTCCCGAAGGCATAAAGCCTGGAAATATAGCTTCCGTCAACTTCAATCTGGCCCTGCTCAAACCTGTGCGATCGAAAAAAGCCACCAATTCCGGCTGAGGCATGCAAATAGGATGGCTTGTATTTGATGAAATTTCCCGAAGAAAAATACAAATGCGAATACCAACGATTGTTGAACTCATTGTCATCGAAGCCCAACACCCACTCATGCAGGTATCCTTTGGGAATATCCTCCGTAATTCCATAGCTGTAAATTAAGTGGTCGCGAAAATAGCGCCTCTTGGACAAGCTCAGGCTTGCCAGGTAGAATTTTGAATCGGCAAAATATTGATTATTCATCGGGTCAGGCTCCGGACGTTTAAAAAAATCGTAAAAACGCGCCCGCCCGGAAAAAACAAGCTGCTTATTTCTATTTAACTCGCCTTCAAATAACTGAAAAGCATAACCGGCCCACACATCGTAATACCGATAATCCAGCTCATCAAAGTTCACGATAATCGGGCCGTCATCAATCAGCCGGTCAGCCCGATTCCAGCGCGCAGCCGTAAAACCGCCTCCCCACTTGGTTGTCGATCGCAGAAACTCTTTATCAAAAACGAAGGACAATCCTTTCCGGCGGTATGTATCTGCATACCCTAGCGAGATATTCATAAAATTACCGCCGATATTATTAATAGTATAAAATCCCTCGAAACCAATATATGGTTGCTCCTCCACATGACCGACGACCTTAGCTGACAACTGATGACCGATTCCCCAAATATTCTGATTATACATTTCAAGACTGGCAGCGCGCAGTCCGTCCAAATAGCCGCCCACACCAAATGAGAAGACATCTTTGGTCAACACTGTCACATGAACGTGATCCTGAATTAAAGAATCCTGGTCAACCAAAATTCGAACATCTTTAATAAAGGGCAACCTCCGGATAATCCGTTCGTTGTCCAACAAATAATCCACATTCAGCGTATCGCCCGGATGTACCAGAATGTTTTTCCGAATAATCCGCTCATTGGTCTGCGTATGCAGTTTATTGGCTGTTTGTCCTAGCCAGCTGTGACTCACCCTTGCTGTATCCGAGAAAGATGGGCCAATAATATCCAACTGCTTAATTTTCACAGAGGCGATGGTTTTTCCCTCCAAAGCCCCCATACGTAAAAGTTCTTGTTCTATTTGTTGTTGATCTTTCGTCTTCCCATCGGTAATTAAATTATCATACATCAGCCGGGTAAACCGATGACGATAGGCTTTATGCTTCAAACTGTCATAAAACTGCTCCGAAGTGCTTGCTTTCAAAACAGAATCCTGCTTTTGCTCCTGTGCATATCCCCCAGCCACAAACAACCAGAGCCCACCAAATAATATCCATTTAAGCTGCCAATTCACAAAAACCTTTTTTTAGAATCATGTTCCTAGTTATTACCAAACGATAAAATTGGGTTCGAATTATCTTTAATGCTCAACAGAGCAGTAATAAATCCCCAGTCTTTTATCTTCCATTAAAATACATTAAAAAATGACACATCAGTAAACCCCGAAATATATTTAGATAAAAAACATGCATCAAAATTCAATACCGGAAGGCACGACAAGGCTCTTTTGTTATTAACTTTGCCCTTGCATGTCAAAGATTAAGAAACTATACAAAGAAAACATTTACGGTATAATTGGAACATTATGCTTCCACATTTTACTGGTAAGCAGCTTTTTACTAGCCGAGGTAAACTTAAAAGGCGAAGTGAAGGAAGAACCCATCATTCTTGATTTTACCGACATGGAAGAACTGGAAGAGCCAGTAGTTGAAGAGTTGGCGGAAGAAAAAGAAGATGAAAACACGCCTGCTAATGAAACTGAGCAGACGCAAGCGTCCTCCAGAAGCAACCAAGCCGTGAATGATGCGCCAATGAAAGATCCGTTTTTTGATGAAGAGTACCAGAAAGAAATTGCAGAGGCACAGAAACTCGTAGCCGATGTAAATAAACAACTTGCCAAGGAAGTCAAGCAACTGGAAGAATTTGCGATGCCTGAAGAAACAACTGAAGGTATGGACCCGGACTCCATTAAAAATACCATTTACTCCGGCGAAAGCAACATTCACTATTTTCTTGAGAACCGTTACCACCTGCGTCTGCCAATTCCGGTTTATCTGGCACAGGGAGGAGGACTTGTCGTGGTTGATATTGTTGTTAATCCACGAGGCAAAGTCATTCAAGCCGAAGTAAGGAAAAATGCAAACCTCAAAGACCCCATGCTGGAGGTTTACGCCAAGCAAGCTGCAGAACGAACTGTTTTTAACACAGATAAGTCGGCTCCCGCCCAACAAAAAGGCACCATTTCTTACACCTTTGTGGCTCAATAATCGGAATTTTGTAAGATAAAACAATTTTTTAACATCAATTAACAGATTTTTAACTCGAGTTAATGTTTTAAAGCATATCTTTGTAGTACGTTTTTTTTCATAAGTTTAGGTTTAGTTAGGTTAGTTAGTTTAGTGAGAAAAGGTAGGCCAGAGGGTCTACCTTTTTGTTTTTATCCCCTTTTGAAATTTCCACTCCTCCAATTCAAAGTCACTTTCTGCAATTAAATCTCCGGAGTTTCTCGACGACACAAAATCGACCTCATCCAACAAGGCTATCCCGAATTATCCTCATTAAAAATAAAACGACAAATCCGCCATATTATCACATTCGTTCAATTCAACCAAGGCCCTTCAAGACCACACAAATTATTTTAAACCCTCAGCATTTTGAGTCAACTAATTTTGTACTTTTATTCTTAGTCTCAACTAAAACAATTAGCCAAACGCCAATATATGAAGCAGAGAACGCCCATGTACCTATTTGCATTTTCAACATTTTATAAGCATATTTAACACGAAATCGGAAGTTTTCAGAACACATTAACTATGCTATAATACACCTTCAGAAAACCCGAGAGAATGAGAAAACGAGCTGGAAAGACATTATAAAGAATTAAATAGAGAAAATGATTAATTATACGAATGAAGAACTTCTTCACGGAATTCTTAGGAACGACAATTTAATTCTCCAGTACATCTATAAGAATTTCTTTTATAAGATTAATTTCTTTATAAAAAAGAATAGCGGGGATGATGAAGATTCCAATGACATCTTCCAGGAAGCGATTATTATCATCTATCGAAAATTGAAAGCCAACGATCTCGTCCTTGATTGCTCATTCGAAACCTATATCTACTCTGTTTGCCGTTTTTTGTGGTTAAAACAACTTGAAAAACGTAAAAACGAGCGTGAAAAGATTCAAGACAACCACGAATTCAACGAAGACATTTACGACAGTGGCTTTGAAGAAACAGCTGAAATGAATGAAAAATACAAGCTGTATCAAAAGCATTTCAAAAATCTCGGCAAAGACTGTCAAAAAATACTCCAGCTCTTTTTTGATAAAGTACCATTAAAACAAATTGCACAGGTCATGGGCTACCAAAGCGAGAAATACGCCAAGAAAAGGAAGTACAAGTGTAAAGAGTATTTGGTGAAAAGCATCAAACAGGATATTGAGTACAAAAAGATACTGGAAGACAATGCTTAATTGCTTTGGCTAACCTTCAATTACAGATTAAGGTCAGTTTTTCTTCACATGCAATGAGCTGAAAAGCAAATCCACAAAGGCATCCAAGCGAAAAAAACTCAAAACAAGGGTTACCTTTTGGGCAATTCCGGAATAAAGAAGTGAAAATGATAAAATACACGATCCGGTAATTTCCCACGAAATGCTGGTGGCTTCTGATTCCAACGTAATTCTACAAGAACATTGAATTGCAAGATTTCGGCACGTCTCAACGGCAGGACACTCCTGTTCAAATGATCGTCTCGATAATCCAATCTTACAATTTTGCTCAGCAACCAATTTTACGGACCATGTGTGAATTGAGATCAACGGATTTCAAAGAACGAGTAATTATTAGACCAATTCCGGAAATAGCTAAAAGCTAACACTGAACAAAAATCCGGATGCAGTTCTTACAAAAAGAGAAGGATATTAGAATAACTAATTTTGGGAAAGATGATACGCAATAATAAATTCGAACAAATTGAGAAGTACCTTAGCGGGGAGTTGACCGGCGACGCGCTTAGCGAATTCAATGCTGAACTGGCCTACAATACAGAGCTGGCCGAAGAAGTCAGGATACAGGAAGAAATCCAACAGGCCGTGCAGGAAACAGACATCATGAACCTGCGTGAGAACCTGAAAAACATTATCAACCAGGAGCAAAAGGCAGACAAACAGGCACGCTCCAACCCGGAAGAACAAGCCTTCAGCTTTGAGCTTTCCGAAGAACTATCATCTTTCAAAGAATTCAGTCAACCGGTCAACCTTAACGATTTTATGCATCTGAGCCAGAGCCTGCCCAAAATTCACCTGGCCCAGCACAACATTGCAGCCAAAGAAAATATCCATCACTTTTACAAAGAACAACAGGAACAACATTCCGCCCCAGACCAGGAATTTACATTAAGTCCAGCTGATGAAGCCATTTTTGAAGACGTTCAGGCGGCTTTACAGGAAAAAGACATCCAGGATTTAAGAGCAAACCTGAAGCAAATTGCGGCCAACATCCCGGCGCATCAGCGCACACCCCAGGAAATTGAGCAATACAACAACAATGAGCTCGACGAGATGCAACTCATTGACTTCGAACAGGAACTCCTGCTCTGCAGCGACCTGGAAAAGGACATCGAACTGTATAAAGAAATTGACCAGGCGACAGCCGAAACCGACATCATGGATCTGCGGGCAAGTCTTCAGTCCATCCAACAAACTGAGGTCTCGACCACTCAGAAAATGGAGGAAATCGATCAGTACATCAACCTGGAACTGACCGATGAGAAACTGGCCGCATTTGAAGCCGAGCTTGCAGAAAACCCCGATCTGGAAGCTGAAATCAGGCTGATCAATGACATTGACGCAGCCATTCAGGAAAACGAAATCATGGACCTGCGAGCCAAGCTAGGAACCATCAGCAAGGAAATTAACCGCCAAGAGAAGCAAAAACGTTCGTTCGCCGCCCGATTCAGCACTTCACGAATAGCCGTAGCGACCGTAGCAGCGTCACTAATCCTGATTTTCAGCATTGCCGGGCTGGTTAGCAAAAACAGCCCATCGAGCAACGCCGAACTTTACAGCCAGTTTTACAGCCCCTATGAAACAAGCGGTATTTTCCGGTCGGGTGATGCGCTGATAGACACCAAGCTTACCAAGGCACTGCATCAGTTCAACGAAAGCAAATACCAGGAAGCAATTAACCTGTTCAGCGAAGTACTGGAAATAGACCCCAACAACCCCGTTAGTAACTTTTACTCCGGGATGGCCTACCAGGAAACCAAAAGAACAGACCAGGCACTCACGTCCTATCACAGCGTAATAAAAGACCGGGACAACCTATTTATTGAGCAGGCCCAGTGGTACATCGGACTGTGTTACCTGCAGAATGAAAACAGGAAAAAAGCCTACCGGCAGTT